>NC_020514.1:0-1353422 GCF_000347635.1 Paraglaciecola psychrophila 170
CCTTATTCATAAGGGTGGAGTTGTTTTTCTCGATGTCTATATGGAATCAGTGTCTAGATAGGTTACAGCAGGATTTGCCTATTCAACAATTTAGTATGTGGATAAGACCACTTCAGGCTGAACATGGTGATGCTCATATTACTCTTTTTGCACCGAACCGTTTTGTTTTGGATTGGGTTAGAGATAAATATTTCACGAATATTAACAATTTGTTGGCTGAATTCTGTGGGGATAAAGCTCCTCAGCTACGGTTCGAAGTTAAGGTTGTCAATGTCGACGCTAATAGAAACTTTGGTGCAAACAGTCAGCCTTTATCAGTATCTCAGCATAGGCAAACTAATAGTAATCAATCACCTACATCACCTCCCGTCTCGATAAATAATTCTTATGTGGCTGCACCCATTGCAGCAGGGCATAAAAGTAATATTAATTTAACCTATAAATTTGATAATTTTGTCGAAGGTAAGTCAAATCAGCTAGCAAGAGCTGCTTCTCAACAAGTTGCTGATAATCCTGGTGGCGCGTATAATCCATTGTTTATTTATGGTGGTACCGGGCTAGGTAAAACCCATCTATTACATGCTGTTGGTAACGGCATCATGGATAAAAAGAAAAATGCCACTGTTGTTTATATGCATTCAGAACGTTTCGTTCAAGATATGGTTAAAGCTTTACAAAATAATGCTATTGAAGAATTTAAACGTTATTACCGATCAGTCGATGCTTTACTTATAGACGATATTCAATTTTTCGCGAACAAAGAGCGCTCTCAAGAAGAGTTTTTCCATACCTTCAATGCATTATTAGAAGGTAATCAACAGATAATTCTCACTTCTGATCGTTATCCAAAAGAGATTGTGGGTGTTGAAGACCGACTTAAATCTCGCTTTGGTTGGGGTCTTACGATCGCCATCGAACCACCTGAGTTAGAGACCCGTGTAGCCATTTTGATGCGCAAGGCGGTTGAAAATAAAATATTTTTACCTGATGAAGTTGCTTTCTTTATTGCTAAACGTTTACGCTCAAATGTCCGTGAACTCGAAGGTGCGTTAAACCGGGTCATTGCTAATGCAAACTTTACGGGACGTCCTATTACGATAGATTTTGTTCGTGAAGCGCTTCGTGATTTACTGGCACTGCAAGAAAAATTAGTCACGATCGATAACATTCAAAAGACAGTCGCAGAATATTACAAGATTAAGATGGCTGACATTTTGTCAAAACGGCGCAGCCGAAGTGTCGCCAGACCTAGGCAAATGGCGATGGCTTTGTCTAAAGAATTAACTAACCATAGTTTGCCAGAGATTGGTGACGCTTTTGGTGGACGAGACCACACCACGGTATTGCACGCTTGTAGAAAAATAGTGCAGCTAAGGGAAGAAAGTCATGATATAAAAGAAGACTATCAAAATTTAATACGCACACTTTCTTCATAAAAATTCACGAGTAAAAAGATGAAATTTAGCATTAGTAGGGAAAATTTCTTACAGCCTCTTCAATTAGTTTCAGGTGCAGTTGAACGCCGTCACACATTGCCTATATTATCTAATGTTTTAATAAAGGTTAGTGATAACTCACTCTGGCTAACAGGGACGGATTTAGAAGTGGAATTAATCTCTAACGTCACTTTAAGTGGTGACTTCGTTGAAGGTGAAATTACCGTCCCAGCTAAAAAATTATTAGATATTTGTAGAGGACTTAATGAAGGCAGCAGTATAGATTTTAGTGTTGAATCCAATAAAGCATTGCTGAAGTCTGGACGTAGTAAATATAGTTTATCTACATTGTCTGCTGACGACTATCCTAACCTCGAAGATTGGCAAGGCGATTTAGAGTTCGAAATACCTCAATCAGATTTAAAGCGTCTAATCGACAGCACACATTTTTGTATGGCCCAGCAAGATGTTCGTTATTACTTAAATGGCATGTCCCTCGAGACAGAAGATAACCTCATTCGTACCGTTGCTACAGATGGACATAGGTTGGCTTTGTGTCGTTTAAATTATACAAATGCTACATTAACTAACCGTCAGGTGATTATTCCCCGTAAAGGCGTCTTAGAGATAATCCGCTTAATTGAGGATAATGATAAGTTAGTAAAAGTTCAAGTTGGCTCAAACCACATTAGAATTTTTTCAACTGATTTCATATTTACTAGCAAGCTAGTTGATGGTCGTTTCCCTGATTATAGGCGTGTGTTGCCAAAAGATGGCGATAAAAAAATTGAGTCTAGTAAGGATGTTCTTAAGCACGCTTTTTCCAGAGCTTCAATCCTGTCAAATGAAAAGTTTAGAGGTGTACGTTTAAATCTGTCTAATGGGGAGCTAAAAATTACAGCCAACAATCCAGAGCAGGAAGAAGCTGAAGAAATCGTAGATGTTGATTATCAGGGTGATAGTTTAGAAATTGGCTTTAATGTCGCATACTTAATTGATGTAATGAACGGCTTAAGCTGTGAAGACGTTCGAATTACTTTGGCTGACTCAAATAGCAGTGCATTAATAGAAGACTCTAGGGATGACTCTGCGTTATACGTTATAATGCCAATGAGATTGTAATCAGTCTTTATAAGAAGTTTGGTTCCCTATGAAGCTGGACAAAGTCCAGATAAGTCATTTTAGAAATATTAATGATTTGTCACTTACTGCACATGAAAGTTTAAACGTTTTCTTAGGTGCAAATGGTAGTGGCAAATCTTCAATTCTTGAGGCCTTACATTATTTAGGTTTTGCACGTTCTTTTCGTACTCATAAACACAAAAGTGTTATTAGTCATGATAAACCCGGTTTTACTGTTTTTTGTTCGGCACTGATCGAGGATGGTATTCAGCAAAAATTTGGTATAAGTAGACTATCCAACGACAGTTGTATCGTGAATATAAATGGAAATAAGTCTAGCCGTGCAACAGATTTAGCTAGTTATTTGCCTATCCAAATTTTCACGCCTCAAAGCTCGGATTTATTACTTGGTTCACCAAAGTTACGCAGGCGATATCTAGATTGGTTGTTGTTTCACGTGGAACAATCTTTTAATTTAGATTTTCAGGTTTATAGTAGGTCCTTAAAGCATCTAAATGCCTTGTATAAAAGCTATCAACCAAAGCAAGGTTTAGATTATTGGAATGACATTCTTTGTCAAAAGGGTGAGTCAATTAGTCTAAAAAGAGAAAATTTACTCAATGATCATTTAATACACCTTATTAATTCAAATTTAAAAGATTTTTTACCTGAGTTTTCCTTCGAAATTTCGTATTATAGGGGGTGGGAAAAGGGTTACAGTTTATCGGACGCTGTATTAAAGAATAGGCAACGAGACCAAAAGAATGGTTTTTTAAGCGTTGGACCTCATAAAGCAGACCTACGTATTAAGACCCAAGGTGTAAATGCACATGAGGTTTTATCTAGGGGTCAGTTAAGGATGTTGGTGGCAGGTATGCAACTTGCTCAAACACAGTATTTACATGCCCAGACAGATAAGACCTCAATCTTTCTATTGGATGATGTTGGTGCAGAATTAGATGAAGAAAAAAGAAAAGTGTTTATATCAAGATTGAACACTTCTGATACTCAATTGTTTGTTACAGCTATTGATATCAAACAACTAGAGTTCTTAGAGAACTATAACGATAAAAAAGTGTTTCACGTGGAACATGGCCAGGTGAGAGAGGAGATTTAATCAGATGGCAGAAGAAAATGTATATGATTCGTCGAGTATTAAAGTACTAAAAGGACTTGATGCCGTTAGAAAAAGACCGGGTATGTATATCGGTGATACAGATGATGGAACCGGGTTACACCACATGGTTTTTGAGGTAGTAGATAACTCTATCGATGAAGCACTTGCGGGGCATTGTACAAGTATTAATGTGAAAATACATATTGATGGTTCAGTCTCGGTTAAAGATGATGGTCGCGGTATTCCTACAGAAATTCATGAAGAGGAAGGGGTCTCGGCAGCCGAAGTCATTATGACTGTATTACATGCTGGTGGTAAATTTGATGATAACTCTTATAAAGTATCTGGCGGTTTACATGGTGTAGGTGTATCGGTTGTTAACGCTCTATCCAAGAAGTTAATGCTACAAGTTCGCCGCGGAGGTAAGCTTTATGAGCAAGAGTATCAGCATGGTGTGCCACAGCAGCCATTAGCAGTTATCGGCGAATCAGAAGCCACTGGAACGAGTTTACGTTTTTGGCCCAGTGAAGGTACATTTACAGGTGTTGTGTTTCACTACGACATTTTAGCTAAGAAATTACGTGAATTATCTTTTCTAAATTCAGGCGTGTGTATCATTCTTGAAGATGAGCGCGATGGAAAGACTGACAAATTTGAATATGAAGGTGGTATCACCGCTTTTATTGAATATTTAAACCAAAATAAAACGCCAGTACATCAAAAAATATTCTATTTTGATTCACATCGTGATGATGGTATTTCTGTTGAGGTAGCTATGCAGTGGAATGATAGTTATCAGGAAAACGTTTTTTGCTTCACAAATAATATTCCACAGAAAGATGGAGGTAGTCATTTAGCAGGATTCAGAGGTGCTTTGACTCGAACGCTCAACAACTATATGGACAAAGAAGGCCTTTCAAAGAAAGCAAAAACAAGTACCAGTGGAGATGATGCAAGAGAAGGTTTAACTGCCATTATTTCAGTTAAAGTGCCAGATCCAAAGTTTTCTTCACAAACTAAAGATAAGTTAGTATCTTCAGAAGTTAGACCTGCTGTAGAAACAGCAATGGGTGAGAAGCTTCAGGAGTTTTTATTAGAAAACCCTGCAGAAAGTAAAATCATTGTTGGTAAAATTATAGATGCTGCGAGAGCCAGAGACGCAGCCAGAAAAGCCCGTGAGATGACTCGTAGAAAAGGTGCTTTAGATTTAGCTGGTTTGCCTGGAAAACTAGCTGATTGCCAAGAAAAGGATCCTGCACTTTCAGAGCTATACATAGTGGAAGGAGACTCTGCTGGCGGATCCGCTAAGCAAGGTCGTAATCGTAAAAACCAAGCTATATTGCCACTAAAAGGTAAAATCTTAAACGTCGAAAAGGCTAGATTTGATAAGATGCTTTCCTCTCAAGAAGTAGCAACTCTTATCACTGCATTAGGTTGTGGCATTGGTCGCGACGAATATAACCCAGAGAAGTTACGTTATCATCGAATCATTATAATGACTGACGCTGATGTAGATGGTTCTCACATTCGTACATTACTATTGACCTTCTTCTATAGACAAATGCCAGAGATTATCGAGCGTGGTTATATTTATATCGCCCAACCGCCTCTATATAAAATTAAAAAAGGTAAGCAGGAACAATACCTAAAAGATGATGATTCTTTAACTAAGTATCTTACATCTATCGCCCTAGATAGCGCCTCATTACATGTAAACGAAGATGCCCCTGCTATTACAGGCGTGGCATTGGAAAGCCTAGTTAAACAATACCAAGAAACCGTGGCTATGATTGCTCGTATAAGTCGTTTAATGCCTGAAGTGATACTTAATAAATTAGTCTATAGTCTTACACTTGATATTGAAGATGTAAATAGTGAGCAAAAGTTAACAAACTTTGCAGATGAGTTTACGAAAGGGCTTACGCTGGATGAAACAGATGGAGCAACATATTCTTTTGAAATACGTCATAACTCAGAAAGAAATAACTTTTTTATTACCATTATTATTAGAAAGCACGGGATAGACACCGAGTATCGTATCGATCATGAGTTTATTGTATCTAACGAATATAAACGACTTAAGAACCTTAATTTAGCTATCAATGGCATAATTGAAACGGGTGGTTATGTGAAGCGTAATGACAAGACTAAACCTGTTTCTACCTTCGTAGACGCGTTGGACTGGTTAATGTCTGAATCTAAACGTGGCCAATATATCCAGCGTTATAAAGGACTAGGAGAGATGAATCCAGGTCAGCTATGGGAAACTACCATGGATCCAGCTTCACGACGAATGCTACAAGTAACTATTGAAGATGCAGTAGGTGCTGATCAGCTGTTCACTACTTTAATGGGTGATCAAGTTGAACCTAGAAGAGCATTCATCGAAGAGAACGCTCTTAAAGTAGCCAATTTAGACGTCTAGTTTAAGCTATATATAAAAAGGCCGCTATATAGCGGCCTTTTTATTATGTGTTTATAAATCAATCGGTTATAAGTCTAATTGATACCTTAGGAGCGCCATATCCACTAAAATCTATTGTGAACTGGAACATTCCAGTTTCAGATGGTGTGAACCGAAAGTTTTCATCAGTTGTTACACAATTGGCTCTTACGGATTTACCAACAACAATAACCTTGTCCGATCTATTGGCATAACCGCAGTTCATACCCGGTGTCCAATCGGAGTCTGCGAATTTAAAATCATAAGGTTGTCCATCAGCAATCAATTCAATAGAAGTTGAATAGATTTCATCAGAGGTGGCAACTAACTTATATTTCTCATCCGCTTCCCACCACGAAAAAACACCTCTTAGATATAGGCCATCGAAGTTTTGTTCTTTGGTGAAGCTATCAATAACATTTGTAGCGCAGCCGCTAAGCAAGCTAGCAATAAACACCGCAGATACAAAGCTTATTTTCTTCATATTGGTTTACGTCCTAAAAACATGTCTTTCAAATTGAGATATGGATAAAATTAATTAAGTACTGAAATGTCTGCACAACACAAAAATAAACCTCTGAGCCTTGATAATAAGGTTAGTCGATTTCGCTTAACTGACTCGTCATCTGCCATAACCATAACATTCTCAAAAAATTCATCAATTGGTTGTCTTAGCTCAGCTAAAACAATTAATGCATTAGTATAGTCTGACTTATCAAGCATGGGTTGAATGCGTGCTTCCACGGACTCTACACTAATCGCTAAGGCTATTTCGGCAGGCTCTTTCAACAACTCCTTATTAAAAGACAATTCCTCTTTAAAAACGTTTTTAGCCAATATATTTGCTACACGTTTATTTGCTGCCGCTAGTGATTCTGCAGATTCTAAGGTGTTGAACGATTTAACTGCTTCAACTCTTGCTGCAAAATCAGCTGGTCGAGTAGGGCGATTAACTGCAACCGCTTGTACAACTCCGGTGGAAATGCCTTGTTCTGCATACCAAGCTTTAAATCTTGCCAATACAAAATCTACAACTTTTGTTTGAAGGTTTTCAGATCTTATCTTGTCACCAAATGTAGCAATCGATGCATCAACTAAATCGTTCAGATCTAGCGGCAAAGATTTTTCAACAATTATACGTAATACACCAATTGAAGCTCGACGTAAGGCAAAGGGGTCTTTATCACCTTTTGGTGTTTGACCTATACCAAAAATTCCAACTAAGGTATCTATCTTATCGGCTAAGGCAACACATATACTGACATCAGATGTGGGTAAGTTGTCACCAGCAAATCGTGGCATATATTGTTCGTTTTGTGCCAACGCTACAAGCTCAGTTTCTCCATCTACTCTCGCATAATGCATACCCATGACGCCCTGTACGTCAGGAAATTCCATAACCATATTAGTCATTAAGTCTGTTTTACATAACAAACCTGCTCTGTGAGAGGCATCTTGATCTGCTCCTAACATAACAGCGATACTTTTTGCCATAGAAGCAATACGTTCAGATTTTTCGTAAACGGTACCTAATTGTTTCTGAAACAATATGGTTTTTAAGCTTTCAAGACGTGATGCTAATGTTTGTTTTTTATCAGTATTAAAGAAAAACTCAGCATCAGCTAATCTTGGTCTAATAACTTTTTCATTACCACTGATAATAGTTTGAGGATCTTTACTTTCTATATTTGTAATAAAAATGAATCTAGACCTTAATTGGCCATTTTCATCAAGTAAAGGAAAGTATTTTTGATCATCTTTCATAGTGTAAATGAGAGCTTCCTTAGGGACGGCTAAAAAAGACTCTTCAAAATTTGCGACTAAGGCTACAGGCCACTCCACCAGTGATGTGACTTCTTCTAATAATTCTTCATTCACGTCTGCAATGGCGTTTTCTTGCTTGGCTAAAGCCCTAACCTGCTCTAATATTATCGACTTACGATGTTCGTGGTCAGCTATGACAAAGTGTCGTTTAAGCTGACTGAGGTAATTATCTGCACAGTCAAGCTCAAAAGGGGCGTCACAGTGGAATCTGTGACCATTTATCAATCGTGCAGAATTAACATCCAAAACTTTGCCGTGTATAAGGTCGGATCCGTATAACATAGTCACTGTATGAATTGGTCTAATAAATTGAGTGGATTTTGAACCCCAGCGCATTGGCTTAGGAATAGGCAGGGCCTTTAATGCTTTCTCAACCAACTCTGGAAGGAGTTGCGTAATAGATTGTCCCTTGACTTGTGCTTTAAACAACAGCCATTCGCCTTTATCTGTCTTTAATCGTTCTGCTTGGTCGACGTCAATTCCATTCGAACGTGCCCATCCTTGCGCTGCTTTGGTAGGCTCACCATTTTGGTCGAATGCTGTTGCAATCGCAGGACCACGCTTTTCAACGTGTTTATCCGCTTGATATTCAGATAATCCCTCAACTAGAACTGCAATACGTCTTGGTGAGGCATACCAAATAACGTGACTAAATATTAGTTCGTTATCAGAAAATCCTGTCTTTATGTTGTCTCTAAAAGCTAATGCCAAATTGGCCAAAGACTTTGGAGGTAATTCTTCTGTGCCAATTTCAATTAATAGATTGTCAGTTCGCATGGCTACTTCTCCTTATTACACATTGGAAAGCCAAGAGCTTCCCGCGCTTCGTAATACACTTTTGCGCAGGCCTTTGAAAGAGTTCTTACTCTTAAAATATAACGCTGGCGTTCGGTTACAGAAATAGCGTGCCTAGCATCTAAAAGATTGAACGCGTGAGAGGCCTTCATAACCTGCTCATATGCGGGTAAAGGTAAATTAGCTACAATCAATTTTTCACAATCTTTTTCACATTGGTCAAAAGTGGTAAACAAGGCGTTTACATCAGCGTGTTCGAAGTTATAAGCTGATTGCTCAACTTCATTTTGATGAAATACATCGCCATATGTAACAGTTCCCATGGGGCCATTGGTCCACACTAGGTCATATATACTGTCTACACCTTGGATATACATGGCTAGACGTTCTAAACCGTAAGTGATCTCTCCCGTAACAGGCGAACACTCGATGCCACCTACTTGCTGAAAATAGGTGAACTGTGTGACTTCCATACCATTTAGCCATACCTCCCAGCCCAAACCCCAAGCGCCTAAAGTGGGGGATTCCCAGTTATCTTCAACAAACCGAATATCATGTACTAGAAGATCAAACCCCAGTTCTTTTAACGAACCCAAATACAACTCTTGAATATTCTCAGGTGAGGGCTTAAGCATGACCTGAAACTGATAGTATTGTTGCAGACGATTAGGATTCTCACCATATCGGCCATCGGTAGGACGTCGACAAGGCTGCACATAAGCACTGCTTATTGGCTCTGGGCCAATAGATCTGAGGAACGTCATAGGATGAAATGTACCAGCACCTACTTCCATATCGAGGGGCTGGATGATCACGCATCCTTGTCTTGCCCAATAATCTTGAAGCGCTAAAATTAGTCCTTGAAATGTCTTACAATCAAACTTTTGCATATGCTCTTGCATTTCCTCTGCCTCTAGGGCTTGCCGATTAATTAAACTTTAAAATACCTCTGAGTATACCTTTGTAGTCGATTCAATGTAGGCCTAAAGATGATTATAAGATTATTAAGACGTGGAAGTGCATATCAATTGGAAAAAATACGCTGTAGTTGAGTAAGTGTGGATAAGTATTAACAAAATCATATCAATGAATAGGGAAGACCTGTTCAAGTCAGCCTATAATTGTTTGGAAATTATGATAAAGAAGTAGGCAGGACTTTGGTGGAACATGATATTAAAGAAAGTTAATTATGAATTAACGCTATATAATTTAGACTCAGTAAAAATAGTAACCTTGACTTATCGGGGGGCGAGTGAATATTGAAAATATCTAAGTAGTCCAAAATCGTTTAAAAATCCAATCTATGATAAAAATACTAAAGAATATTTGCATATAGTTGAACTAAATCCTTCAAGAATCATGTATGGCAGTTTGAAGATAATAAAACCACCACTAATAAATAGTCAAAAAGTATGGGCTCTACTTCGACAGAACGCTCCGATAATACGGCAATGTATCTGAAAAAGCAGGGTCAATTGTAGACACAAGGTTTGGATGAGCCATAAGGCAAACTGCTGGAATGATAAACGATCATACAGCAGGTTGATTTTTTTCCGTGAAACCACGATTTGGAAGCTAGTAAAAAGCAATAGCTAATATTATATGTTTACTAAATAGCAAACTTTGTTAAAACCGCGACATCATTCAGTATTTGGGTTTCGAGTTGCGCTTCTAAGTCCTCTCTTTGGAGGTCTTGTTGTAGCGTTTCTTTTTTGGATTGTAACTTTCTAGCATCATGAGTAGGCAGGTCTTTAACTTGATAATACAAAGAATAAAGCCCTGTAAATTTCTGAGAAAAATCAGGCTTATCTTTTACAGGCAACGCTTCTAAGAGATGAAATAGTCTAATACAGCCCTCTGACAAATTACATTGTTGCTGTTGTAATGCTTTAGCAATGGTTTGAATACTTTCAGAGATGTTATCTATTCTTTTTTGTGTTTTTTCGTTACGCAACCTCCGCTGAGTTCTTAATTTAAATATTAAAGAACCAGCATAAAATGCGAGAATGCCTACAATAGATGATGCGATAACAATAAAAGCTATATTCATAATTTTTTAACTAATGGTTACTCTTTAAAGTCGTTTATATTGATAGCTTCAAACTGTGCATAAAGATCTGTTTGTCGTTCAGACTGTTCATCAGGTTCTTCAATATCATCTGTAAGTCCAAGCATTTCGCATAGTACTTTGTGTCTTGCTAATGTTAAATCTACAAAATGTTGGTCTTCTCTGGCAATTTTTTTGCCTATTTCAATATTGTCCAAAAGTGTTGCTAAACGAGGATCTTGCTCAATAGCTGCAAGCTCCTGAGTTGGAGAAAAGTATTTAACTTTTTTGGTAGCTGATTTTTGTTCTTTTGTTTCTGCAAATAAGCTAACAGGCTTTTTACTGCCATGTCTTGGATCTTTATTAACCTTCTTATGGTCTTGGTTAACTGTTAGAGCTTCGTTGTTACGAGTTCCTGCAGGTTTTCCAAGATGTTTTCTGACCCGTTTTTCGCTGGGTTTGCGCACATTTGAAGGTGTTTTAGAAATACCAATTTTGCCAACTTTACGAGATTTTTTTTGCCTAGCCATAGATCACCTGTGTAGGGCACATTAATGGCGTGATTCTACATTAGTTTTGCGAGTACAGGTGTGATTACAGTGAATTTTTGACAGAAAAAAAGCGATAGTAGACTATCGCTCCTTCGTAGATCAGAGTGTCAGCAGACACTTCTCCCAATATGTGTTCATCCTAAACAACTTATATCCATTTTATCTTCACTTATTATTAATATTTACGAAGATTATTTTATTGTTATCGATCTTCCTGATACTTTATTGTTCATCCTTATATTTCTGTCGAGGCTTTAAAATGCAAATCATACAAACTGATTTGCTACTTCCATGACAAGCAACGTGCTTGTAATTCCTTGTTGTTATTATTCGCCCAAAAGAATACAGGATAAACAAAAATTTACAACTTATTTACAATTGAGATGCAAATTAGCTGTAAATATTCTGAAATATTAAGACGCAACTAAGACTATTGGTTATTAATTGCGAAAAAATGGTTAATGTAAACCAGCTACGTAGTCTGATATCAACTTAATATCTTCGTCAGTCAATCTTTTAGCAATATCGGCCATCATTCCATTTAAAGAGTTGGCTCTATCACCGGACCGGAAGGCTTTTAGCTGAGAAGCTATATAGACAGAATGCTGGCCACTTATGTCAGGGAAACCAGATAAGCTTGTTCCATTTCCTCTTGGTCCATGACAAGCAATACATGCGGTAATACCTCGCTTCAAGTCTCCGCCAACATATAATTTGTTACCTTGTACGACGGCATCTGGGGAAGATTCACCAGGTGTAGCGTCTTGGCTTGAAAAATATGCTGCTAAGTCAAGAATGTCTTGTTCTGATAATGCAGCGGACATGCCATTCATTATCGCGTTATTTCTGCCTTCTTTGCCGCCTGTTTGACTGGCTAATTTGAATTCTGTTAATTGTTTAGCTAAATATTTTGCATGTTGTCCAGCAAGTTTGGGGTTCATAGGTATCGCACTATTTCCATCTACGCCATGACATGCGCCACACGTAATAGATTTCGCCTTACCGTTTTCAGCATTCCCTTGATCAGCCGCAGATACACTAAAGCCCATAAACAAACAGACTAGCAAACTTATATTTTTCATCTTTATCTCTTTAAGCATTTGATTAGCTGCCTACCTTTAAATCGTTGGTTGGGTATTTTACACATTTACACGTACAGTAAAATAAATTCATTTAATAAGTTATGATTATATCTGATTTTAAAGAACGCAATAATTCTTCTTTTCCCTGATATAATGTATACGATAATTTTAAATAATAGTTTTGTAGCGTTTTTCAGGAGTAAGTGTGAGTCATTATAGCCAAGCAAAGTTTAGTATCAGTGCCCCTGATATTACACACCTAGGACCCGATGAAGGAATTGAAGTTGCTTTTGCCGGTCGTTCAAATGCCGGGAAATCTAGCGCCTTAAACAAATTAACTCGACAAAAAGGGCTAGCACGGACCAGTAAAACGCCGGGGCGGACACAATTAATAAATGTGTTCGAGCTAGATGAAAATCGCAGGTTAATAGACTTGCCCGGTTATGGATATGCAAAAGTGCCAATAGCCATAAAAAAGAAATGGCAAAGATCATTGGGTGAATATTTACAAAAAAGAGAGAGTATCAAAGGGCTCGTCGTCTTGATGGATATTCGTCACCCTTTTAAAGATTTAGATCAAGACTTAATAAATTGGGCGGTTGCAGCAGAATTACCTGTACTTGCGCTACTGACTAAAGCCGATAAATTTAAATCGGGTAAACGCAAAAACCAGCTGATGATGGCCCGAGAGGCGGCATTAGCATTTTGTGGCGATGTTACTGTTGATGTATTTTCGTCCTTAAGCGGAATTGGATTAGAAAATTTGCAAGAAAAGTTAGATGGCTGGTATGGCTATGAGAGGAAGGCTACATAACCATAAAAAGCCCTAGACGAGTTGTACAGGGCTAAATAATAACAAACCACGTGAAAAATGTTAATACAGGATGCTCGATCGTGGGAATATTTCCATATATTTCAAGTGTTTCAAGTAAAAAAACCCCATTAAATAATGGGGTAAAACACATAGGGACACACATGAACTATAGATAGGAGTTTAGCTAAAACATAAAGTTCAAAATAACTTAATGTTTTTAATGTTAAAAAGCTGCCTCTAGCCTGCGTCCATTCAGTGATTATAAATATATTACCCGGTAACATTATTACAGAAGCATTTCAAAAATCACCTAATGCAATACTGTCCTATTATCTACGAGTTCAAATGAATGCTAGATAAGTTTAATGAGCTTCATCCCAATTTATTCCGACACCAGCCTCAACAGTGAGTGGCACATCAAGCTGCACGGCTTGTTCCATCAACGATATTATTTTGTTTTTATATTCGATTAATTTATGTTCTTTGATTTCAAACACCAGTTCGTCATGTACTTGCATAATCATACGCACATCATCATTAGGTAAGGTATCAATCCAATCATCAACTGCCAACATGGCTTTTTTGATTATGTCTGCTGCAGTTCCTTGCATTGGCGCATTTATCGCCGCGCGCTCTGCGCCTTTTCTGCGCATACCATTACTGGCATTAATTTCGGGTAAGTATAAACGCCTACCAAAAACAGTCGAGACATAACCTTTCTCCTTGGCTATTTGTCGTGTGCTTTCCATGTAGGTCAAAACTGATGGATAACGTTCAAAATACAGATCCATATATTTTTGTGCATCGAAACGAGAAATATTCAGTTGTTTTGACAAGCCAAATGCAGACATACCGTAGATTAAACCAAAGTTTATGGCTTTAGCATTTCTACGTTGTTCAATACTGACCTCTTTAAGAGGTGTATCAAACACTTCTGAAGCCGTTGCCGTGTGAATGTCTTGTCCGGTTGCAAAGGCATTCAACAAACCTTTGTCACTTGATAAATGCGCCATGATCCGCAATTCAATTTGTGAATAATCAGCAGCAACAATTTTATATCCTTCTCTGGCAATGAAGGCTTGTCTAACTCGTCGTCCTTCTTCAGTTCGAATCGGAATGTTTTGAAGATTAGGCTCTGTAGATGACAATCTACCCGTTGCCGTAATCGCTTGATGATAAGACGTGTGAACTCTGCCTGTTCGAGCATTTATCATCTTGGGTAATTTATCGGTATAAGTATTTTTTAACTTGCTTAATCCCCGGTATTCCATCAACAATTTAGGCAGTGGGTAATTGATAGCCAACTCCTGTAAAACTTCTTCAGCAGTTGATGGCGCTCCTTTTGGGGTTTTTTTCAGTACGGGGAGGTCCATTTTTTTGTAGAGGATTTCCTGCAATTGCTTTGGTGAGCCTAAATTAAACTCCTCGCCAGCGAGTGTATGTACTTCTTTTTCTAACTCTAAGATACGCACCGCTAAATCTTGACTTTGTTGTGCAAGTTTTTGGCTGTCTATAAGTACGCCAAATTGTTCCATTTTTGCTAAAACAGGAGATAAGGGCAGTTCTATTTCCTTAAATACATTTACTAAGTCTTTTTCTTCACTAAGTTTTCGCCAAATTACCTTGTGCAACCTTAGTGTTATATCTGCATCTTCGGCTGCGTAGGGTGATGCCTTATCGAGTGGAATTTGATTAAACGTTACTTGTTTTACACCTTTTCCAGCAATATCTTCAAAGTGAATAGTGCTTTGTCCGAGATATTTTTCTGCCAAACTATCCATATCGTGACGGGTAGTCACACTATTCAACACATAAGATTCAAGCATTGTATCGAACGCAATGCCTTGTAAATTAATGTCGTAATTAGCAAGTACATTCTTGTCGTACTTAAGATGCTGCCCTACTTTTTTTATATCAGGATTTTCTAATAGAGGTTTAAGTGTGGCTAATACATGTGCTCGGTTAAGTTGTTCAGGGGCATCTAAATAATCATGAGCAACTGGCAAGTAAGCGGCTTCACCCTCTGCTACAGAAAACGATACTCCCACTAATTCAGCATCCATATAATTTAAGCTGGTTGTTTCGGTATCGAATGCAAACAATTCTGCAGCTTTAAGCTTTTCTAACCAGGTATCGAAATCGGTTTGAGTTAATATAGTCTGATAATTATTAGTATCGACTTTTAGTTCGTTGTGTTTTTCTGGTAATTCATTTTGGATGGTTGATGTTTGTTTTATCTTTTGTTGAGTTTCTGTTAACAAACGCTTCAACTCGAATTGAGTGCTCAAGGTTATTAATTTTTCATAATCAATCTCAGAGGGTTTTATGTCTTGTACGTTTTCGGGTAAATCGACATCTAATTTTATTGTGGCTAATTCGTAAGACAAAGGCAGATGACTCAATGCATTACGTAAATGTTCGCCAACTTTTCCTTTTACACTGCTTGCCTTGGCCATAACTTGTTCAAGTGTGCCATGTTCAGCTAACCATTTAGCCGCTGTTTTAGGTCCGCATTTGTCAACACCTGGAATATTGTCAACTTTGTCACCCATTAAGGCTAGATAATCAATAATTTGGTCGGGTCTTACAGCAAACTTTTCCAGAACCCCTGCTTCGTCCATTTCGACATTAGTCATGGTATTGATTAATCGGACATGGGCCGTAACAAGCTGTGCCATATCTTTATCTCCGGTAGAAATAATTGTTTCCATTCCGAGATTAGAGGCTTGGTTAGCAAGTGTACCAATCACATCGTCTGCTTCGACTCCATCAATAACTAATAAAGGTAGTCCCATTGCCCCGATAATGTCATGCAAAGGCGCAATTTGTGTTCTTAGGTCGTCTGGCATCGGTGGACGATTGGCTTTGTATTCTGCATACATTTCATTGCGAAAGGTTTTACCTTTGGCATCAAACACAACTACTATATTACCGTCGGGATAATCTTTTTGAAGGCTCTTTATCATGTTTAACACACCAGTAATTGCACCAGTAGGCTGTCCGTAAGAGGTCGATAACGCTTGCAGATAAGGCACGTGGTAAGCTCTGAATAAATAAGATGAACCATCAACTAATACTAGTGGGTTAGAGGGAGATTTTGTTGCAGATGCCATAAGATGTGCCCATATATTTATTTTATAAGTTTGTGAATTTGAAAGAGTGTCATAAGTGGTAGCATTTATCACTAGTCCAGAACGAAATCTGTGGATAACTATGTAGATAATGTGATAGACAATTTATTTTTTGGTAGGTGCACATGTTAAGCAACAATAAAAAACATATAATAAACATGTGCTTATGAATAGTTTAAAATTTAAAAAATAAAAATTTTATGACAAGTGTTTTGTGGATAAGTTTTTATAGTTAGCTAATGTAACTATAAAAACAGGATAGAAGATACACGCAAGTTGGACACTAGAAAAGAACATTTTTAAATTATTTTAAGTTACATTTAAGGCTAGATATGGACAAAAAAATATAAGCCATGATTTGTCTATTCTGTAGGCCATTTTTATCTAGGAATAAGTAAGAAATTCATTTGAATTTATGTAAGTAAGCACTTGCAAACAAAATTATGCGCCTTTGTTTTTAACAAATCGGAATTGTTGTCAAATTTTGTCGAAATACTTTCGAAGGCCACGATCTTTCTGTTATCTTGTTAATAAATACGTGATCATAATTAAAAGTTAGCTTTTTTTGAATTAAACTTTTGGTTTGCAGCAAACAATAATCACAAGAAAAATAGTTAATTCAATGATTTACTTAACGTTAAACTTTTTCCCCCTAAACTTGCCGGTCGTGCTGAGTGGCGGTTCTATTTTGGTTCAAAACTAAAGCATGCAATATCGTAATATTATTCGGATTTTGGGGCTTCTTGTTGCTTTATTCAGTGTCACCATGATTCCTCCGGCAATTGTGTCCGTTATCTATGAAGATGGCAGTGGCCTACCATTTTTATTGGCATTTCTTTTATGTTTAATCACGGGGTTAGCTATTTGGTATCCCAATAGAAGTTATAAAAATGACTTAAGGGCCAAGGAAGGGTTCTTAATTGTGGTGTTATTCTGGACTGTTTTGGCTAGTTTTGGTGCATTACCATTTTTATTATTAGAACAGCCACAGATGTCTACTACAGATGCATTTTTTGAATCTTTTTCTGGTCTAACAACAACTGGCGCAACTGTTATTGAGGGAATCGACTATTTGCCTAAGGCCATTCAGTTTTATCGCCAGCAACTTCAATGGCTCGGTGGCATGGGTATCATTGTTCTTGCGGTGGCAATCTTACCTATATTAGGTGTGGGGGGAATGCAATTATATAGAGCAGAGACGCCTGGACCTGTAAAGGATTCTAAGATGACACCAAGGATAGCAGATACAGCCAAACATCTTTGGTACATATACTTATCTCTCACTATATTTTGTACCTTAGCGTTTTGGGTAGTGGGTATGAATTGGTTTGATGCAATTTGCCATGCATTTTCAACCATCGCTATAGGGGGATTTAGTAACTATGATGCAAGTTTAGGTCATTTTAATAGTGTGGGTGTGAATATAGTTTGTGTCATATTCCTATGGATTGCGGCGCTAAACTTTGCTCTGCATTACGCTGCTGCTAGTGGGCGTTCCTTAAAGGGATACTTTCGCGATCCAGAACTAAAAGTATTTTTTGTCATACAAGTTAGCTTAGTGTTGATTTGTTTTATTGTGCTAATGCAATTTAGTTGGTACTCAGATGCTGGGATTGCTTTCGACCAAGCCTTAATTCAATCTGTATCTGTGAGCACAACTGCGGGCTTCACCACTACAGACTTCTCGAATTGGCCGGTGTTTTTGCCTATCATGTTAATCTTCTCAAGTTTTATTGGTGGATGTGCAGGCTCAACAGGAGGTGGATTAAAAGTTATTCGAGTGTTCTTGTTATACTTACAAGGCAAAAGAGAGGTCGACCGTTTAATTCACCCTAAGGCGGTTTATTCGGTGAAGTTAGGAGAAAGGGCGCTGCCAGACAGAGTCGTTGAAGCTGTGTGGGGATTCTTTTCAGCTTATGCCATGATCTTTGTCATTATTATGGTGGGTCTTATCGCTACAGGTATGGACGACGTCACAGCTTTTAGTGCAACAGCTGCAACTCTTAATAATTTAGGACCAGGCTTAGGCGAAGTGGCTGCTACATATGCTGATGTGTCTGATAGCGGAAAGTGGTTGTTAATAATAGCAATGCTGTTCGGTAGATTAGAAGTGTTTTCATTGTTAGTACTTTTTTCCCCTACTTTTTGGCGAAGCTAAACATTTATTTTACGTCAAATATAGGGGCATAAATAGTAGCGTTGATGTGCTGTTTTTATACCTCTATATAGTAGGCTAAAAAACGACGCCATAGTGTAGGCTGTTTTACTAAACATAAGGGGTTGAGCTTCTTCGAGTTCTAAATTGGCTTTATTTGCAGTAGTGACAACTCGAGTACGATATTCCTTTTTGTTACTGATTTCTGACATAGTCTGTGTAGAAGCACCGTCATCTGAAATTTCAGCGTTAATTTTTGAGTCTTTACGCACAATGACCCCTTTAGCTGCTTTTTCTTTTATTTGGATGTCAGCCACTAATAAATAAGTTACATCTTTAACTAATGCATTAGCTGTTGTTGATACTAAGCCTCCAATAATGCCTCCTGCCGCTGCATTTCGATATCCACCATCCGTTGCGTAACTAAGAGCAGCACCAGCAGATACACCTTCAAAACCACTCTTTAAATAATTACTCGCGGCTGATGGCGATGCTTTTTCTAAATTACGAACAAATACACTCATACTATATTGTGCATCCGAAGGGCTATCGACTAGAGAATAACCATTTCCACTACTAGTGATTTGTTCTATAAGTGCTGTTCTAAAAGCATTACGATCGAACTCTTGTACAGCAGACCGCACTTCTAAATAAATTTTTCTTTTTTCTGGGGGCACAGGATCTACGAAAATAGAAGTACTGAATTTCGTTTGAACATCTAAGTCTTTTTTTGCAATTGACGTATGAAGCGCTGCACAGCCAGATAAAATAAGTGCGGTGACAGCAATCACAGAAATTTTGAGTTGCTTTATCCTTTGAGTCGTAATGTTTTCCATTTTTTATGAGTTGGTTTTTGTATTTCTTGCGATAACAATAAAATACCTAGTATCAGTAATAATACCGACCGTGATAACGGTGATAATAACGGCAGTTACGATATTGTGTCCAGCTATGGCGCAATAAGTTTCGACATGTATATCCTGGTCGCCAATAAGTCCCAGAGTACTCGGGAGGAGTAACCTTTTTGGCCATCATGTCTTTAACATAAGCATCAACTTCTTTTGGCTTCTCTGCTAAAAAAGGTTTAGACATGACTTCTTGATTGAGTTGATCTTGCATTAAAGCCAGCGCATCTTCTTCTGAATTTTCTTGATGTGCAAAAGAAAATGAAGATATGACAAGCGTGTAAAATATGCCAAAAGAGTATAAAAGAAACTTATTTGATGTGTATTTAGGATGGTGTTCAGTACGGCAAAAGAAAGTATATTTTTTTCATAAATTTCGTCCCTAAAATTTTAATCTTAAATATCTGCTATACATCAATGTAAATTAGCTTAATTAATGTAGTACAAAATAATAACCTTGGAAAGTTATTATTTTGTATAGGCCGCTTATTTTTTATACTAACCAATATCTTTTTATTCAGCTTGCGGGCGAGTAATACAAATTGTTAGCCAAAGAAGAATGCACTGGGTTGAAATAGTTTCTCTACGTGACTAACAAACTTCTTATCAACTAGAAAAAGAATAACGTGATCATTAGCTTCAATTTTTGTGTCACCGTGGGCAATGATGACTTCTTCACTACGGACTATTGCACCTATGGTGGTGCCTGGAGGAAGTTTTATTTCGCGGATTTCTCGTCCAACTACCTTGGAAGTGTTTCTATCTCCATGGGCGATAGCTTCAATGGCTTCTGCTGCACCTCTTCTTAAAGAGTAGACGTTTACAATATCCCCTCGTCTAATATGGGTTAAGAGTGCAGATATGGTGGCTTGTTGTGGAGAAAAAGCGATATCAATTTCTCCACCCTGTACTAAATCTACGTAGGCTCCGCGTTGGATCAGAACCATGGCTTTTTGAGCGCCAAGTCGCTTGGCTAACATGGCTGACATAATGTTGGCTTCGTCATCGTTGGTCACAGCGATAAAAGCGTCAA
Organism: Paraglaciecola psychrophila 170; assembly: GCF_000347635.1. Taxonomy (NCBI): domain Bacteria; kingdom Pseudomonadati; phylum Pseudomonadota; class Gammaproteobacteria; order Alteromonadales; family Alteromonadaceae; genus Paraglaciecola; species Paraglaciecola psychrophila. Next base: position 20,456 of record NC_020514.1, read on the forward strand.
CCTGCTCAACATTTTCTTCAGTCAATAACTCATGATCTGAGGCATCACCAGCAAACACAATGGTTTTATCTAAATGCGCAGAGAGATATTTAGCTCTCTCAGGGTTGAACTCAATTAATTTTACATTGTGATTGTGCTCTAGCATCTTGGCTAGACCGGCTCCTATTAACCCTCCCCCTGCAATCATGATCCGTTTGTAACTTGATTCTAGTTTTTGTAGCTCGCTCATGACCGCACGAATGTTTTTTGTAGCCGCTATAAAAAACACTTCGTCATCAGCTTCAATAATAGTTGTGCCAAGCGGGCGGATTGGTTTACCTCTGCGGTATATAGCAGCCACTCTCGTTTCAACATTAGGGATATGTTCTTTTAGAGTAGAAAGTGCATGACCTACCAATAAACCACCGTAATAAGCTTTAACCGCTACGAGGCTAGCTTTACCATCGGCAAATTCAACTACTTGTAATGCACCTGGATAATCTATCAGGCGTTTTATGGCCTTTGTCACTAATTGTTCTGGAGCAATAAGGTGATCGACTGGAACGTCTTGATGCTTAAAAAGTTGTTCTTGGTAAATAATGTACTGTTCTGAACGAACACGAGCAATTTTAGTCGGCGTTTTAAACAAACTATAAGCAACCTGACAAGCCATCATGTTGCTTTCATCACTGTTGGTTACCGCAATAAGCATGTCGGCATCCTCTGCTCCTGCTTTTTTGAGAACATCTGGATGTGAACCCATGCCGGCCACAACCTGTAAATCTAGCCTGTCTTGCAGGTGTCTTAAAGTATCTGGGTTTGAATCTATGACAGTGATTTCATTTTTTTCACCAACCAAATTTTCAGCCAAAGTGGCACCAACTTGGCCAGCACCAAGGATAATTATCTTCATTCGTGGTATTTAAGCCTTATTATTATTACTGTGATTTTAGCAGTCTGGCATAGTAGAAACCATCCATTTGTTGATCTCCCGGTAAAATCTGTTTGCCGGGGTTTTCCACCGAATCGTTGTAAAAAGTATCATCTAACAATGCATTAGTATTTCGAGATAAAAAGTCACGTATTTGTAAATAGTTTTCTTCGGGTAAAACAGAGCAAGTAACATAAAGCATCATTCCGCCGGGTTTAATGAGCGGCCAAATAGCATCTAATATTTTCTTCTGCAGGCTCACCAATACATCTATATCTTTGGCTTTTCGTAACCATTTAATATCAGGATGGCGGCGAACAATACCAGTAGCAGAACAAGGAGCGTCAAGTAACACCCGATCAAATAGTTGCCCATCCCACCAATTTTCAGGCGTGCTTGCGTCACCTACTATAATCTCAGCGTTGTGACCTAACCTGACCAAGTTCTCTTCTATTCTAATAGCGCGTTTTTTATCTATTTCTAAAGCCACTGTTTTTGCTAAGTTGGGTTGGAATTCAATTATATGACATGTTTTACCCCCCGGAGCCGCGCAACAATCTAGGATAGTTTCTGCTTGTTCTGGCTTAAGATAATGGGCTGCAAGTTGCGCAGCACCATCTTGTACAGCAAACCATCCTAAATCAAAACCGGGTAAGCTAGTGACGTCATAACCCTTTGATAATACCAAGGCTTCTGGATGTTCGGATGAAACTGTATATTCTATACATGCTTTTTCAAGTTCTTCAGAAAAATGTGCATGGGATATTTTGCGAGTGTTAACTCTAAGCCAGATTGGCGCCTTTACTTGCATGTTCGCCGCTAATTCAGCAAAGCCATTTTTATATTCGGCCTCGAGTTTTTTGTACAGCCATTTAGGTAACCCTGACGCTATTTGTTTACTTGGAGCTTCTTGCTTAGATATTTCTTCTCTAATAAATGTTCGCAATATGGCATTCACTAAACCTTTCATGGCGTGTGTATTGAGCGGCTGACATGCCGCAACTGTTTCAGACACAGCCGCATGTTGACTGACTCGGCTAAAAGCTAACTGATAAAATCCCAACATAATCAATTGCTCTACAATTTTGAAGCGATTCTTTAAAGGTTTATCAAGAAGCTGTCTAAGCCAAAATTGCAAAATAGGTAAATTTCGTAAAACACCATAGACCATCTCTTGCAGCCACGCTTTGTCTTGTTCCTTATGTGGTAATTGCGCAGCAGGTAAACATTCCCTCGCGGATTGTCCTTCTTCTAATATCTGGTGTAATACTTTAGCCGCATCAGCACGTAAATTAAAATGATTGTAATGGGAGCCTTTTGACTGCGTATTCATAAAAAACATTTCATATTAGTGAAACACCTACTGCAAACCAATCTGCTCTGCCGTTCAGCACATCGGCGGCTGGCATTGGTTTTTTGCCGGGAAGTTGTAACGTTGTCAACAATAAACTCTGATTACCCGTGGTCACTAAAATGCCTTTTTTATCTGCGTGAATAATTTGGCCAGCTGGGATATCAGGATTTTCGTTTTTAACAACATCAGACGAATATACTTTTATATTGGAGTCGTTAATCGAGAAAAAAGCGACTGGCCATGGATTAAATGCACGAATGTTTCTTTCAAGTTGTTCTGCAGGTAAATCCCAATTAATTTTGGCCTCTTCTTTTGATAATTTTTTTGCGTAAGTGGCCAGCTCATTATCTTGGATCTGAGGTTGTAATTTAGTTAGTGCGTTCAATGTTTCAATTAACGCCTTAGGACCAATCTCAGCTAATTTTTGATATAAGCTGTCACTGGTATCTTGTTTGGTAATGGCAAGTGACTGCTTGAACAACATAGCGCCTGTATCGAGGCCCTCATCCATTTGCATAATTGTCACACCGGTTTCGCTGTCACCCGCCCAAATTGAACGTTGAATTGGCGCAGCTCCTCGCCATTTTGGTAATAAAGAACCGTGCACGTTGAGACAACCCAGTTTTGGAGTTCCTAAAATAGAACTTGGTAAGATCAATCCATATGCGACCACTATCATGATATCTGCTTGTAATTCAGCTAAATCAAGTTGTGCCTCTTCTGTTTTCAACGATTGAGGTTGAAATATAGGGATTGAATATTTAAGAGCCAATTTTTTTACTGAGCTGGCCTGTAACTTTTTACCTCGACCAGCTGGGCGGTCTGGTTGACTGTATACCGCAATAACATCATGTTCAGAGTCTATCAGTGCTTGTAAATGTAATGCTGCAAACTCTGGTGTTCCAGCAAATACTATTTTTAACGGGTTATTCAATTGTATTTTAGCCTTTTGTCGCAAGTCGGGCTTCTTTTTCTAACTTGGTTTTAATCCTCTGGCGTTTAAGCGGGGATAAATAATCCACAAATAATTTGCCTTTTAGATGATCCAATTCATGCTGAATACAGATGGCTAATAAGCCATCTGCTTCTAAAGTGAAATGTTCGCCTGTTTTATCAAGAGCAGAAACAGTGATTTTTTCAGCTCTTTCTACTTGCGCATAATTATTCGGCACAGATAAACAACCTTCTTCGCTGATGGTTTTACCTTCTTTTTGGGTGATTTCAGGATTGATGAAAACCATAGGTGCATCTTGATTTTCCGATACATCCATCACTACCAATTGCTTATGAACGTCGACTTGAGTCGCAGCTAAGCCGATACCGTTTTCATCACGCATGGTGTCGAACATATCAGCGATTATTGCGGTTATGGATTTATCAACTTTTTCTATTTTTTTTGCTACCGTGCGCAACCTCTCATCAGGAAAGCGCAATACATCTAATATTGCCATTGTATTATTCAACTATAATGAGTTTCGGACTCAGGAACTAATGTAACCAATAGTAACTTTACGCTACAGTGAGAGAGTTACTATTGGCCTGTGTATTATATAGTATACGATCAAATAGAATTGACTATTTAATACGGTTTTACCTAAGCTATTCTAACGTAAATCGATCCAAAACATAATAGTCACTGCATCAAGGTGTATATAAGAATGACGAGCAAAAAATTAATTAGGTTGCTGATGCTGTTGGTGCTCATGCCATTATATGTTTTAGCAGACAGCATTTTAGTAAAAGAAACCGCTCCCGAAGTTTATGTAGTAAAAAAAGGTGATACGTTGTGGGATATATCCAATATGTATTTGGATATGCCTTGGCAATGGCCACAGCTGTGGCGCACCAACGTACATATAACCAACCCTCATCTTATTTACCCCGGTGATGAGTTACGCTTAGTTAAAAATGAAAAGGGTGAAACTGTTCTAGAGGTAGCCAGAGATTCAGTAAAACCTGAAATTAAGCTTTCTCCTGAAGGGGCTAAATCGTTTAAAACGCCTGAGGCTATCACCGCACTGCCGTGGTCAGTCATTAAGCCTTATATAGAAAACGAGATGATTATGTCGCAACAATCTTATGATCGTTATCCTTATGTATTGGGCGACCATGAAGGGGCCGTGCGCTTTGCTACTGACAACTTAGTACTTGGAAAAGCCTCTCGGCGTAGTAAAGAGAACTTAAACATTGTCCGGAAGCAAAATGAGCTTTACGACATGGACGGCAATTTTATCGGTTTACAGATTCGTCATTTAGCTAATGCTAAGTTAATGGATGCTGACCTAGGTAACCAAAATCTAATTAAGATATTAGAAGCTAAATTAGAGGTTAAGCGAGGTGATAAGATCATTCCTGCTGTTGCAACCGAACTACAAGAAATATTGCTCACTGCCGCGACAAATCAAACTGGCTATATTATTGATGACTTAGAGCAACATAACTTGTTGGGCAAATATAATGTGGTGGTGCTGGATCTTGGGGCTGATCAAGTTTCTGCTGGGACCATCATGGGCATATACAGTCAAGGACCAAGAATTATTGACAGTAAGCAACCCAAATATGAGGGCGAGACTGACATGATCCGTAGTGCTTTTAATCAAGGAGATGAAATTTCTCAGCCCGCTATAAAGGTTGGCGAGGTTATTGTATTTAAAGCTTTTGATGTAGCAAGTTATGCACTTATTACTAAATCAGCTAAAGTTATAAAAAGAGGAATGATAGTAGCAAAGCCTTAGAATTAGCTGTGGGCTAACTACCTAGAGAAAAAATATGCAACAGGATGTTGATTTAGAAGGTAGTGAAAGGGGCGAGCTGGGAAATTGGTTGAAGTTGACTCAAGTTCCCAATTTTTCAGTCGGAAGCTTGAAAAAATTAAAACAAAAGTTTGCTGTGGGGTTATCGGATTTATTTAATTCATCAAAAGGGCAGTTAGAGGCGCTAGGTTTTAATCCCCAACAAGTTGCAGCAATTTTATATCCTAATATGCATATCGTAAACGTTAGCTTGCATTGGCTCAATATTACTAACAACCGTTTTCTACTGCATTTCGATCATCCTAATTATCCAACGTTGCTCAAACAGATTTCTAGTCCACCACCAATATTATACGGTTATGGCAATCCAAAGCATTTAAATAACCATCAGATTGCGATGGTTGGGAGTAGAGCTCCGAGCCCACAGGGAAAGGAAAACGCCACACTTTTTGGTAGGCGGTTAAGCGAATGCGGCTGGACAGTTACCAGTGGTTTAGCCCTTGGCATTGACGGGTTGTCCCATCAAGGTGCTGTTTTAGGAGGTTTTACAACGATAGCTGTTCTAGGTACGGCTATTGATAAAATGTATCCTCGACGTCATATAGTGTTAGCTGAGCAGATTTTGCAAAATGATGGTGTGATTATTTCTGAGTTTGCACCTAACACGCCTGGACGACCAGAATACTTTCCAAGACGAAATCGTATTATTAGTGGTATATCTGGTGGGACTTTAATCGTTGAAGCGGCAATTAAGAGTGGCTCGTTAATTACTGCAAGATGTGCTTTAGAGCAAAATAGAGAAGTATTTGCGCTACCGGGAAATATTCACAACCCCATGACTGCAGGATGTCATTATTTAATACAACAGGGGGCAAAGCTGGTGACATGTGTAAACGATATTAATGAAGAGTTTCAAAATCTTATTTTATCTACTTCAGGTATAAAAGCAGAAAAACTGGAAAAAAACATGTCACAAAGCTTGGCTTCAGACAATTTGTTAGATAGTGTAGATTTTGAAGTAACGCCAGTAGATATAGTGGCTCAGCGTAGCGGCATAGAAGTAGCGGATGTAATGTCACAATTATTAGAATATGAATTGCGCGGCCTAGTGACCTCTATTCCCGGCGGTTACATTAAATTGGGGAAAAAATAGATGTTCGATATCCTCATGTACTTATTTGAAAACTTTATTCATAACGAAACTGAAATACGGGTCGATCAAGACGAGTTGACGGATGAACTAGTCAGAGCCGGTTTTCATCATGATGAGATATATAAAGCGCTATCTTGGTTAGAAAAACTTGCTGCATTGCAAGAAACAGATATAAAACCCTATTTAGCTAAAGGTCCTAATTCCTTTGTTACCCGTGTTTACACACAAGACGAAGAAATGCGCTTGGATGTAGAGTGTCGTGGTTTTCTAATGTTCCTCGAACAAATCAATGTATTAGATTCATTTACCCGAGAAATGGTGATTGATAGAGTGATGGAGATTGACTCCAAAGAATTTTGTCTAGAGGACATGAAATGGGTCGTGTTGATGGTGCTGTTTAATGTACCAGGTAAAGAAAATGCTTACGCTCAGATGGAAGATTTGTTATTTGAAGAGCCGGAAGGTCCACTTCACTAATTGTTTCTTATCTATAAACAATAAGAGTGATTTAATAAATGTCTAAGATTGATCACTCTCTGTTTTCAGCTAACGCGTCTGAGCAAGTTTTCGGGCCTTGTCCCAAGTGCAATGCCAAATTAAATATCAGAAGAGGTAAGTCTGGCGCTTTTATTGGTTGCAGCCATTATCCAGAATGTGACTTTTCAAAGCCATTACACGAATATGAAAATGCAGAAATCAAAAAGATTGAGGGATCTGTATGTCCGTTATGCCAATCTCAGTTAGTGATTAAAAAAGGGCGGTTTGGGTTGTTTATTGGTTGCAGTGACTTTCCTGATTGTGAGTATATTGAGTCAAACTCTAATAGTGAGGTAACTCAATTAAACTGTCCCTCGTGCAAAAAAGGACATATTACTAAGCGGGCAAATAAGTTTGGCAAGTCATTTTATGCATGTGATAATTATCCTAAATGTAAGTATCTATTGAATTTTCCGCCTGTTGATTACCCATGTCCAGAATGCTACTGGCCGATCATGCAAGAGAAAAAAAGTGGTACTGAAGTTGAACTGTTATGTCCACAAAAAAAATGTCAATGTAAAATTCCTAAACCTCAATAACGCACGATAAATGTCTTTTTTGTGTTGCACTTTGAATTATATACTTGAGTTAAAATAGACTTATTTAGGATTAAATGAAACTGCTATCAATAATTGAAGATGCAGAGCTTATCATTCAAACTTTGCAGCAAGGGGCGTTGATTGCTTACCCAACTGAAGCTGTATTTGGACTTGGATGTGATCCAGATAATGAAGCTGCTGTGCATAGGCTACTGGCTCTGAAACAACGTCCTGTTGATAAAGGTTTGATCCTAGTCGCTAAAACTTATTCACAGTTATTACCTTATATCGATGATTCAAAGATTCCAATGCATAAACGCACTGAAATTTTTTCAAGCTGGCCTGGTCCAGTGACATGGTTATTACCCGCTGCTAAACAAACACCTAAATGGATTACCGGTGATAGTGATTTAATTGCAGTTCGGGTATGCCAACACCTTGTTGTAAGTCAATTATGTGAGTTATTTGGCAAGCCTTTGATATCCACCAGTGCTAATGTATCTGGAGTAAAACCTGCGGTAAACACTGAACAATTATATCAACAATTCGATAAGACCTTATTACTAGTAGACGGTGCGTTAGGTGGGGCAAATAAACCCAGCCGAATTCGTCATGGGATTTCTGGTCAAACCATAAGAGACAATTAGTTAGATGACAGCCGATTTATTACCAGATATAGAAAAAGTAAAGCAATACTTACTCAAGCTACAAGACAATATTTGTCAAACTTTAGAGTTGGTAGATGGCAAAGGAAGTTTTGTCGAAGACAATTGGCAGCGAGAACTGGGTGGAGGCGGTCGCAGTCGAGTGTTAACCGGCGGTAAATTTATTGAACAAGGCGGTGTTAACTTCTCCCATGTTTTTGGAGGAAAATTACCTGCATCAGCTACCGCTGCTAGGCCTGAGCTTGAGGGCAGAAGCTTTCAAGCCGTGGGTGTGTCTTTAGTTATCCATCCTCATAATCCTTTTGTACCCACAACTCATGCTAATGTACGTTTTTTTATTGCCGAAAAGCTCGGCGAAGAACCAGTGTGGTGGTTTGGTGGAGGTTTTGACCTCACACCTTTTTACCCATTTCATGAAGATATTGTGCACTGGCATACAGTTGCTAATAAACTTTGCCAGCCTTTCGGTGACAATGTATATTCAGAATACAAAAAGTGGTGTGATGATTACTTTTATTTAAAACATCGAGATGAGACACGTGGAGTAGGTGGCCTATTTTTTGATGATTTGAATAAACATGGGTTTGAAAAAAGTTTCAAATTTATGCAGGCAGTAGGTAATGGATTTTTAGATGCTTATGTACCTATTGTGGAAAAGCGTAAAGACATAACTTTTGGTAAAAAAGAGCGTGATTTTCAACTTTATAGGCGAGGTCGCTACGTAGAATTCAACCTAGTATACGACCGAGGCACATTATTTGGATTACAAACGGGTGGGCGTACCGAGTCAATATTGATGTCTATGCCACCACTGGTTCGTTGGGAATATTGTTACGAGCCTGAGCCAGAAAGCAAAGAAGCAGATTTGTATGCTAATTATCTACAACCAAGGGAATGGTTATAGTGTCTAGATATACCGTATTTGGCAATCCAATAGCGCAAAGTAAATCACCTTTAATTCATCATATGTTTGCGCAACAGGCTGGCTTAGAAATCACATATGAGCGTACTTTAGCAACAGAACAAGATTTTATTTCATCACTGTCTACTTTTTTTGTAGATGCAGATGCACAAGGTTGCAATGTGACTTCTCCATTTAAAGAGCAAGTTGCAAGGTGGGTAAACGAGTTGTCTGCAGGTGCTAAGATTGCTGGAGCGGTAAATACAGTTATTAAAAAAGAGGACGGTACTTTTTTAGGCGATACAACGGACGGTAAAGGTTTAGTACAAGATCTTCTGCGCTTAAACGTACAGATTAAAGGTGCTCGTATCTTGTTGTTAGGTGCTGGTGGTGCAGCGAGAGGAGTATTACAATCAATATTGGCCTTGGAGCCAAAATTATTGATGGTTGCTAACCGAACACAAGCAAAAGCTAAGCAGTTAGCTTTATTGCTACCTCAAGATAACTTTGTAGGCATAGACCTCAATCAGTTAAATGAAGTTCAGCAACCTTTTGACCTAATTATTAATTCTACATCTGCTAGTTTGTCTGGAGAGTTGCCTTCTATTCCAGATTCTGTAATTAGTAGCGGTGCTTGTATATATGATATGAGCTATGCAGATAAGCCAACTGTATTTCTTCAACACGCGCAAAAATTAGGAGTGTTAAACACTTTTGATGGATTGGGTATGTTGGTAGGGCAGGCCGCAGAAAGTTTCTATTTATGGACGGGTTACCGACCTGATGTATTACCTGTCATTCAGAAACTAAGAAGTACTTTATGAATCAGACCGTTCAAGTTTTAGATGGTTGTACATATATAAGTTCAAGGGAGGCAATTAAAATAGATATTATGGAGGCAGGTCAGATATTGACTTGTTATATATGTGGATTGAATAAAGAAGGATTAACTTTACTTTACAAAACTAAGCAGTTTGAAATTGAAGAAATTATTGAACGCGAACTTGAACAGGGTAAATTAAATTCAGACGGTGAAATATGGCTCACCGCTGAATTTATTTGTGCGTTCTGAATTTGTTATAGGCTCAATCTAACGAGTTTCTTCAATATACTCATCCTTAAGCTTTATGTAGTTCAATGCCGACTGTTTTAAAAATGCTACTTCGCTATCTTTTAATGGTCTTGCTTGTTGTGCAGGATTGCCTTTATACAAATAGCCGCTTTTAAGTGTCTTGTTAGGTGGAACTAATGTTCCTGCTCCAATAAACACGTCATCCTCTACAATTACGCCATCCATTATAATTGCTCCCATTCCTACTAGTATTCGATCTCCTAAAGTACAGCCATGTAACATACACTTATGTCCCACTGTTACATCTGCACCTATTATAAGAGGGAAACCATTGGGATTAGCTTCACTTGTTCGAGATACGTGTAATACGGTTCCATCCTGTATATTAGTCCTAGCCCCTATTTTTATATAGTTAACATCTCCTCTTGCTGCTACAAGTGGCCAAATACTGACATGCTCTGCACATTCAACGTCTCCTACTATGACGGATGAAGCATCTACATAACAATGATCTGCTAACTTAGGGGATATACTTTTATAAGTTCGGATGGACATGTTTGTTCCTAATTTAAGTTTGTGGGTTACATCATATCAAAAAGAATTAAACCCTTATTAACTCAAATAGCTACTTATATGTGCATGTCGATTGCTTTATGAGCACTTAAACGATAATTGTAAATTAGGGGTTGCATGCAAAGTTGTTGTGTCTATAATGCGCCCTCGCTTCAGGGGAGACGAGTTGGAAACAACGGAGTCACTCGCAACAAACAGGGTAAACCAGTTTGTTGCTTATACGGTAAACGTATATTTGCTGCGGGGTGTAGCAGGTTTAGTTGAAAAGAAAATCAATTAAATTGTTGACATCAAATGGGAACCGCGTATTATTCGCCTCCCGCTTAAGAGGGTCTACGGACAACCACTTAAGCCGCTAACGCAGTTAGCATGCTCTTTAACAATTAGAACAAGACAATCTGTGTGGACACTCACGAAGTGAGAGTTCACCAAAAAAAATTCATATTTTTAATATTTAATTGAAGAGTTTGATCATGGCTCAGATTGAACGCTGGCGGCAGGCCTAACACATGCAAGTCGAACGGAAACATGTCTAGCTTGCTAGATGATGTCGAGTGGCGGACGGGTGAGTAATACTTAGGAACATGCCTTTGGGTGGGGGATAACTATTGGAAACGATAGCTAATACCGCATAACGTCTACGGACCAAAGGGGGGAGCTTGCTCCTCTCGCCCAAAGAGTGGCCTAAGCGAGATTAGCTTGTTGGTGAGGTAAAGGCTCACCAAGGCGACGATCTCTAGCTGTTCTGAGAGGAAGATCAGCCACACTGGGACTGAGACACGGCCCAGACTCCTACGGGAGGCAGCAGTGGGGAATATTGCACAATGGAGGAAACTCTGATGCAGCCATGCCGCGTGTGTGAAGAAGGCCTTCGGGTTGTAAAGCACTTTCAGTTGTGAGGAAAGCTTGTTGGTTAATACCCAGCAGGTATGACGTTAGCAACAGAAGAAGGACCGGCTAACTCCGTGCCAGCAGCCGCGGTAATACGGAGGGTCCGAGCGTTAATCGGAATTACTGGGCGTAAAGCGCACGCAGGCGGTTTGTTAAGCTAGATGTGAAAGCCCCGGGCTCAACCTGGGAATAGCATTTAGAACTGGCAGACTAGAGTCTTGGAGAGGGGAGTGGAATTTCTGGTGTAGCGGTGAAATGCGTATATATCAGAAGGAACATCAGTGGCGAAGGCGACTCCCTGGCCAAAGACTGACGCTCATGTGCGAAAGTGTGGGTAGCGAACAGGATTAGATACCCTGGTAGTCCACACCGTAAACGCTGTCTACTAGCTGTTTGTGGATTTAATCCGTGGGTAGCGAAGCTAACGCGATAAGTAGACCGCCTGGGGAGTACGGCCGCAAGGTTAAAACTCAAATGAATTGACGGGGGCCCGCACAAGCGGTGGAGCATGTGGTTTAATTCGATGCAACGCGAAGAACCTTACCTACTCTTGACATACTAGAAACTTTTCAGAGATGAATTGGTGCCTTCGGGAATCTAGATACAGGTGCTGCATGGCTGTCGTCAGCTCGTGTCGTGAGATGTTGGGTTAAGTCCCGCAACGAGCGCAACCCTTGTCCTTAGTTGCCAGCCTTAAGTTGGGCACTCTAAGGAGACTGCCGGTGACAAACCGGAGGAAGGTGGGGACGACGTCAAGTCATCATGGCCCTTACGAGTAGGGCTACACACGTGCTACAATGGCGAGTACAGAGGGAAGCAAACCTGCGAGGGTAAGCGGATCCCTTAAAGCTCGTCGTAGTCCGGATTGGAGTCTGCAACTCGACTCCATGAAGTCGGAATCGCTAGTAATCGCAAATCAGAATGTTGCGGTGAATACGTTCCCGGGCCTTGTACACACCGCCCGTCACACCATGGGAGTGGGTTGCAAAAGAAGTAGGTAGTCTAACCTTCGGGAGGACGCTTACCACTTTGTGATTCATGACTGGGGTGAAGTCGTAACAAGGTAACCCTAGGGGAACCTGGGGTTGGATCACCTCCTTACTATTACGGCGGACCTTGCTTCGTTGAGTGTTCACACAGATTGTTTTGTTTTGATAAGAAGAGCAAAAGAAGTGCTTGGGTAACAAGTCACTATTTGTTTTTGCGCAAGCAAGAGCATGAAATAGGCTTGTAGCTCAGCTGGTTAGAGCGCACCCCTGATAAGGGTGAGGTCGGCAGTTCAAGTCTGCCCAAGCCTACCAAATTTGTGATTATCACAGATTGCCTGCATAAAGCGGGGCCATAGCTCAGCTGGGAGAGCGCCTGCCTTGCACGCAGGAGGTCAGCAGTTCGATCCTGCTTGGCTCCACCATTTAGGTGGAACATCATTTGCTCATAAGATTAAGTAGCCTTAATCAATATGTACTATTAGATAATATCTAATCAGTGTTTATTGATTAAGGTTTTTTAAACCTTAATTGTAGCCGGCGTGTAACGCAGGTCACAATGTTCTTTAACAATATGGAAAGCTGATAAAAAGTAATCGAAAACTAAAAGAGTGTTCTTAGGAACTTACTCTATCTGATTTTGTGATTAGAACTTGTCACGCATACGACAGCAATACCCGTTTAGACGGTTGTTGCACCTAACGCTCAAATAAAAGGTGAGCGGGTGGACGAGTTGTTTGAATTTATCTCTGACGTTACTGAGATGATGACAAATAACGCACTGTTACTCAGGTAACAGAGAGGTCATTTGGGGTTGTATGGTTAAGTGACTAAGCGTATACGGTGGATGCCTAGGCAGTTAGAGGCGATGAAGGACGTGTAAGTCTGCGATAAGCTGTGGAGAGCCGACAAAATGCTTTGACCCACAGATTTCCGAATGGGGGAACCCACCGCTTCGGCGGTATCTTATAGTGAATACATAGCTATAAGAAGCGAACGAGGGGAACTGAAACATCTAAGTACCCTTAGGAAAAGAAATCAACAGAGATTCCCCTAGTAGCGGCGAGCGAACGGGGAGCAGCCGAGTAGTAATGAAGTAGTGGAATGTGTTGGAAAGCACAGCGATACAGGGTGATAGCCCCGTACACGAAGCGTCATTATTGCCATATTAAGTAGGTCGGGACACGTGTTATCTTGACTGAAGATGGGGGGACCATCCTCCAAGGCTAAATACTCCTAACTGACCGATAGTGAACCAGTACCGTGAGGGAAAGGCGAAAAGAACCCCTGTGAGGGGAGTGAAATAGAACCTGAAACCGTATACGTACAAGCAGTAGGAGCAGACTTGTTCTGTGACTGCGTACCTTTTGTATAATGGGTCAGCGACTTATATTTAGTAGCAAGGTTAACCGAATAGGGGAGCCGTAGCGAAAGCGAGTGTTAACTGCGCGTTTAGTTGCTAGGTATAGACCCGAAACCGAGTGATCTAGCCATGGGCAGGTTGAAGGTTGAGTAACATCAACTGGAGGACCGAACCGACTAACGTTGAAAAGTTAGCGGATGACTTGTGGCTGGGGGTGAAAGGCCAATCAAACTCGGAGATAGCTGGTTCTCCCCGAAAGCTATTTAGGTAGCGCCTCGGACGAATACCACAGGGGGTAGAGCACTGTTAAGGCTAGGGGGTCATCCCGACTTACCAACCCTTTGCAAACTCCGAATACCTGTGAGTACTATCCGGGAGACACACGGCGGGTGCTAACGTCCGTCGTGAAGAGGGAAACAACCCAGACCGCCAGCTAAGGTCCCTAAATATTACTAAGTGGGAAACGAGGTGGGAAGGCTAAGACAGCTAGGAGGTTGGCTTAGAAGCAGCCATCCTTTAAAGAAAGCGTAATAGCTCACTAGTCGAGTCGGCCTGCGCGGAAGATGTAACGGGGCTAAGTAATATACCGAAGCTGCGGACGCAAAGTTTACTTTGCGTGGTAGGGGAGCGTTGTGTAAGTGGCTGAAGGTGAGCTGAGAGGCGAGCTGGACATATCACAAGTGCGAATGCTGACATGAGTAACGATAAGGGGAGTGAAAAACTCCCCCGCCGGAAGACCAAGGTTTCCTGTCCCATGCTAATCAGGGCAGGGTAAGTCGGCCCCTAAGGCGAGGCAGAAATGCGTAGTCGATGGGAAACGGATTAATATTTCCGTACTTGGTATATCAGTGAAGGGGGGACGGAGAAGGTTATGCAAGCCTGGCGTTGGTTGTCCAGGTGAAAGTGCGTAGAGTTGTTTCTTAGGCAAATCCGGGAAACTACATGCTCGAGACACGAGACGAGACTCTAAGGAGTTGAAGTTGCAAATACCATGCTTCCAGGAAAAGCCTCTAAACTTATGATATATCGAACCGTACCCCAAACCGACACAGGTGGTCAGGTAGAGAATACTAAGGCGCTTGAGAGAACTTGGGTGAAGGAACTCGGCAAAATCGTACCGTAACTTCGGGAGAAGGTACGCCTCTGTTTGTGATTGAACTTGCTTCATGAGCGAATGGGGGCCGCAGTGAAAAGGTGGCTGGAACTGTTTATTAAAAACACAGCACTGTGCTAAATCGAAAGATGACGTATACGGTGTGACGCCTGCCCGGTGCCGGAAGGTTAATTGATGGGGTTATCTTCGGAGAAGCTCTTGATCGAAGCCCCGGTAAACGGCGGCCGTAACTATAACGGTCCTAAGGTAGCGAAATTCCTTGTCGGGTAAGTTCCGACCTGCACGAATGGCGTAATCATGGCCACGCTGTCTCCACCCAAGACTCAGTGAAATTGAAATTGCAGTGAAGATGCTGTGTACCCGCACCTAGACGGAAAGACCCCGTGAACCTTTACTATAGCTTGGCACTGAACATTGACCCTACATGTGTAGGATAGGTGGGAGACTTTGAAGCACTGTCGCTAGATGGTGTGGAGTCTACCTTGAAATACCACCCTTGTAGGTTTGATGTTCTAACATAGGTCCCTTATCGGGATTGTGGACAGTGTCTGGTGGGTAGTTTGACTGGGGCGGTCTCCTCCCAAAGCGTAACGGAGGAGCACGAAGGTTGGCTAATCCTGGTCGGACATCAGGAGGTTAGTGCAATGGCATAAGCCAGCTTAACTGCGAGACAGACACGTCGAGCAGGTACGAAAGTAGGTCATAGTGATCCGGTGGTTCTGAATGGAAGGGCCATCGCTCAACGGATAAAAGGTACTCCGGGGATAACAGGCTGATACCGCCCAAGAGTTCATATCGACGGCGGTGTTTGGCACCTCGATGTCGGCTCATCACATCCTGGGGCTGAAGTCGGTCCCAAGGGTATGGCTGTTCGCCATTTAAAGTGGTACGCGAGCTGGGTTTAGAACGTCGTGAGACAGTTCGGTCCCTATCTGGTGTGGGCGTTGGATGATTGAAGGGAGCTGCTCCTAGTACGAGAGGACCGGAGTGGACGAACCGCTGGTGTTCGGGTTGTTTTGCCAAAGGCATTGCCCGGTAGCTACGTTCGGAATCGATAAGCGCTGAAAGCATCTAAGCGCGAAGCGAGCCCTAAGATGAGTCATCCCTGTACGTTTAACGTACCTAAAGGGTTGTTGAAGACTACGACGTTGATAGGCAGGGTGTGGAAGCGTAGCAATGCGTTGAGCTAACCTGTACTAATTGCCCGTGAGGCTTAACCATACAACGCCCAAGTGGCTTCGCAAGAAGTGCTGAGTGTTATATGAGTGACAAGTAGATAATACAAGATTAGGAGTAAGACTAGAGGCATTCTTTAGCATCGATTATGGCTTGACCCGCAAGGGGAGAGTATCAGCTTTTACATATTGATTTATTGAGCGCAAGCTTGATAGATAACAGTTTTTGTCTGGCGACAATAGCGATGTGGCCCCACCTGATCCCATTCCGAACTCAGAAGTGAAACACATTAGCGGCGATGGTAGTTTGGGGTTTCCCCATGCGAGAGTAGCACATTGCCAGGCTCCCAATTAAGTAAAAAGCCACCTTTACAGGTGGCTTTTTGCGTTTCAGGGATTTGAAAATAGCCATCACATTTTAGTGTGCAGAAGGTGACTCAGTACTTAAGCGCGAAGCTATTTCGGAATTTAAGACTTGAGAAAGCACTGCATATTTAGTTCCCAAACTACTATCCATGCCTAGTTCACATTAAAGAAATTCACTTTATGTGTTATTAATAACAATTACCTTAATTAATCTCCCACCACAATTTAATCTATAGAGCATAGATGGGCGACCTTTTTGCTATCACTGATGAAGTTGTTACATGCTCTAAAACATTATTCCATTATATTTTCAATGTCTTCGAAGGACCGCTTAGATAATTCATTCTGCCTAAGCCTTTGCCATACCTGTCCTACTGGATTCAACTCGGATTTATAGGGTGAGGGCTTTATAATAGAAAGGTTAGTGAATTCTTCAGCCAAGTAATGTTGATGCTAAGCCGCACCATAGTCAATAATAATGGTATAGCGTGCAGCTTGATTTCGTTCTGATATAATATCAATCTCATTAGTTAATTGACCTCTGCAATCCAATACCGACTATATAATTTTATAACCTTCTGATTATATTTTATAAGGTCGTTCCAAGCTGAGGTGCAAGAATTGAGAATGTCTTCATATCCATCAAAACAACTACTGGCTAAACAATGCTATCTAAACCAAGACTAAACTTATTCGATTCGATTAAGCTTAAGTGAAAACGGTGGCAATTTCATAATGCTCACGTGTAAATATCTTTCGTAATATCTCGTGTATGCCAGTTGACACCATCCATAGTCAATAATGTGTGGCGACCCGGATTCGTCGTTGTTGCTATCTGTTGAAAACGTTGTGTCATGACTTCTTTGATGACACGGGGAGCAAGGAACGCCACAATCTTTCCTGTCGCAGGGCAAACAGCTCCAAACAAGTATGAATACTCAAATTATTACTACTGATCACATCATGGGCTTCGACCTGTTTGCGCCCATAAGCGAGTCGTGGTGTTTTGTTGGCCAAACTTTGCTTCATCCTAAAACCATACATCCACCTTATTTAAGGCGATATGACTTGGGATCGTATAGATCGTTTCAGTTTTGAATTCTTTTATAAATCTTCTTGGGTGTCTTGAGACTGTTTTGAACAACTCGCGCTCTACGAAAAGTTTAAACGGTGGAGCAAACGGTATATCTTAGTCAGATTGTAGTTCACCCCAAACTCTTGCTCTACTTAGGCGGTCGAATGGGTTGCCTTGAGACTGACCACATCATGCTTGAGCAGTCTCTTTAAGTTCTCCAACTGATCTGTAGATAATACACGTCGACGACTAAAACGGGGTTTTTCTATTAAACCGTCAATGCCTTTCTCGTCGAAGCGCTTTACCCACTCCTTCACCATCCGGCGACCAACGTGTAAATATTTAGCGGTTCGTGTTCGGTTGAGCAGATTATTAATATGGGATGTTGCCACAAGTCTAATACGTAAGCGGCCATTCTGCTTATTAGCGATTAGCAATGGGAAATCGATGCCTTTTAAAAATTCCATAAATATTATTTGGTGATTGTACGAAACACTTAGATATCAAATTTAAGGTGATCGGTGTAATTAAGTGTAGAGTGAAATTTTATATTACTTAACCTGACTTTGGGTTAAATTGTTTAGAAATCCTGTGAAAAGTTGCAAGGAATGCATACACGGTAATAGTGTTAATAGACGATACGGCTCATAAGAATCCCCGGATACTTAAAGTAAATTTTCGATTTCGTTGTGGATCTTTTATATTACTTGTTATTATTTCTGTACCCAGATTAAAGTAAGTGACTTAATATCTGACTGACACGATTTATTATGAATCAAACTACAATAGGGTGGCTCATGCAATATTGGTTATTTAAAACAGAGCCTGATGCATTCAGTATTGATGATTTAGCTAATATCCCTGACGGAATTGAGCACTGGGATGGCATTCGTAATTACCAAGCTCGTAATTATTTAAGAGATGTAGTGAAGTTAGGTGATCAAGTTTTTATATATCATTCCAGCTGTAAATATGTAGGCATAGTCGGTTTAGCCGAAGTGGTTAAAGAAGGGTATGTTGACCATACTCAGTTTGATCCTGAAAGTAAGTATTATGACCCAAAATCAACTAAAGATAAGCCTAAGTGGATGATGGTTGATATTCATTTCAAACGAAAATTTGTAAAAACATTACTCCTTAAAGAGATAAAAACTATGCCAGAAATCTCCGAGATAGGCTTAGTAAAAAAAGGACATAGGTTGACAATTTTGCCAGTCAATCAGAATGAATTTGCGTGGTTACTTGGCAAATGTTAATGGTTATATTCTTCGACATGAGTTGTTTTTCAGTGTCCAAAGTGGTTAGATTTATACTATTTCTGTTCACTAAGTTACAACATGCGGCTATAAAACTCTCCACGGAGTTTTTACATCAAGGTAAACTGATTTCCGAAGGCTGACCTGGTCAACCTAATACGACTACCTCAGTTAAGCTACTTTTTGTAATTCATTGTTTTGTTGTTCAAAGTTATTAGGACATTGGTAATCCAAGTACGAATGCAGTCTATGGCTGTTGTACCACATGGTCATGTAATTCAAGATGTCTTGTTGGGCGCTAAATCGTGTAGAGTAATTACGCCAATGCACCCGTTCTTGCTTTAGACTCCCGAAGAAGCTTTCTGCCACAGCATTGTCCCAACAACACCCTTTTTTACTCATGCTGCCGACAAGCCTTGATAAGGCGGCGATAAGCTTTGCTGGCGTACTGCACGCCTTGGTCTGAATGCACAATCAATCTTGCTTTGGGTTGTCGTTGCCATATTGCCATGGTTAATGCGTCACACACTAAGCTGGCCTTCATTCTTGAACTCATACTCCAACCCACGACTTTGCGTGAATATAAATCAATCACCACCGCTAAATACAACCAGCCTTCTGATATCCAAACGTGGGTGATATCCTGCACATAATGCACATAATGCACATAATGCACATAATGCACATAATGCACATAAGCTTGGTCAGGCTTTTGTGCTGAAAATCTTGCTTTAGCTCATTGTCATAAATGGGCTTTTTATGGTCACTGTTGGTGGTGGCTTTATATTTCTTTTTATACCGCACCCACACGCCTGCTTCTTTCATCAATTGAGCTGTTTTCCTGCGACTCACTGGAAAGCTCAGCGTATTCAATACTTTTTGAATGCGTCTCGCCATAGGTATTATCGCTGAACCTGGCGATATCTTTTACCCCTTCCAGCATCTCTTGATGCGTTAAACCATCAGGTTTATCCGTTTGACGCTTCTGGTAACGGTAATAATTGTTACTTTGTACACCGAGTAGTCTGCACATTAAGCGCACAGGCCAGGTCTTCTTATATCGGGTAATAAACGAATACTTCACTTCTTTTTTTTGGCAAAGAAGACCGTCGCTTTTTTTTATATCTCACGCTCCATTTCGAGACGCTTGACTTGCCCCTTCAAGCTGCGGATTTCGGCTTGTTCGGGTGTCAGGGTGCCATTACCTCGAAAAGCATGACCATTATCATCTTCGGCCTCTTTGAGCCAACGACCGAGTATCTGAGGACTGAGGCCTAAATTCCTAGCCGCCTCTACACGACTGTATTTTTGCTCTACCACCTATGCGATGGCATCCAATTTAAATTCTTTTGAATATTTCTTACGTGCTGTCATTACCTATCTCCAGTTAAGGGTATTATGTCTTAACCTAGGAAGTCGGACCTATTCAACCACGTCAATATCTTTTACCAAGTTTAGTTATACATAGCGCTTTTTTAGATCCCGCTGACAGCAAATTACTTTACTAAACGTATATTTGGCTGCTGGTTTTCACAAATATCTACTTTTTTAGATGATCTAAAACCATTTTTAATTCTGTCATAACTAATGCTCTTCATCCCCATTGACTGACAAAATTTGTAAATTGTCATAAAGTCATCTTTGCTTAGCTCTTCGTCATTTACCGATAAATGTGAGTCTATGTGCATCTGCTCGCCACTGGCGGTCAGTTGTGCGATGGCTGAGTAGGGGTCGCCATAATTTTTTGATTTGATTGCTCTAACCATCTTAACTTCAAAATACCAATCATCCATTTTGGTAATACGTGTTATTGATTTGTTCATGCTTAATCCTGTTGAGCGTCTATTGGATTGAATGATAGTGTTGTTGATGCGGAGTTTATTATTCAAGTGCTTTTAGCAAGTCATAGGCCAAGCCTGCAATGCCTCTGAAATCAATGAATGCCTAAGTTTTCTTAAATTGAAATGTATGTATTTGGCAACACAAAGTAGGGTTGTAGCAGAAACGCCATGATAAGAGTTTGATTTTTGTTGTTTTTCTAGCTGGATCCCTGTGAGGACTAATGAATTCAAGCTGTTGGGCTGTCTTCGATCGCATACACAGGCAAAAAACACGTTATATTAAATGCAAAAAAGCCCAGCCAAATCGGCTGGGCAAGAGGGCTTTTATCAAGCACCTTACGACAGAAATCGTTTCAATATATTGTTTTCAAAAAGGTAATTATACTGTTTCGACTATAGCTTTCATATCGGTCATATAACCGCGAAGTTTAGCGCCTATTGTTTCTACGCCATGCTCTCTAATGGTCTTATTTATATCTACCAGTTTCTTGTTATCAACACTGTTAGAAGCAGTTGTGTAGGCTTTACCAATTAGGTCAGTACCAATGCTAGGCATCAGCTTCTCTGCTAATAAAGGGATAGCTGCGTTAGCAAATAAGTAGTTACCGTATTCAGCTGTATCAGAAATAACCACGTTCATTTCATACAAACGTTTACGAGCGATAGTGTTTGAGATTAGCGGGGTTTCATGTAATGACTCGTAGTATGCCGACTCTGGTAAAATACCGGCTTCAACCATCACATCAAAAGCTAATTCAACACCTGATTTAATCATTGCAACTAAAAATATAGCGTGGTCAAAATATTCTTGTTCATCAATTACACCTTCAAATACAGGTGCGTTTTCAAAACCACTTTGGCCTGTCTCTTCACGCCATTTAAACAAGTTTGCATCACCATTTGCCCAATCTTCCATCATATTGCGCGAAAATTCTCCGCTGATGATGTCGTCTTGATGTTTGCCAAAAAGAGGGCGTAATAATTCAGTTAACTGCTCAGACAATTCAAAGGCTTTCACTTTGGCTGGATTCGACAATCTATCCATCATATTGGTGACACCACCAATTTTTAACGCTTCGGTGATGGTTTCTAAACCGTCCTGAATTAATTTGCCTGCGTAGCCTGCATCGATGCCATTAGCGATCATTTTTTCATAGCCTAGTACTGCGGCTACTTGCTGCATACCACATAAAATGGTTTGCTCGCCCATTAGGTCAGATTTCACTTCTGCAACAAAAGACGATTCTAATACACCGGCGCGGTCGCCACCTGTCGCTGATGCTAATGCTTTAGCAATATCCCAACCTTGGCCCTCAGGGTCATTCTCTGGGTGTACTGCAATAAGAGTGGGTACGCCGAAACCGCGCTTGTATTCCTCACGTACTTCAGTACCTGGACATTTAGGTGCACACATCACAACAGTAATATCAGAGCGAATTTGCTGACCTTCTTCAACAATGTTGAAACCGTGTGAATAGCCAAGAGTAGCGCCTTTCTGCATTAGAGGCATAACCGCTTCGACTACACTTGAGTGTTGCTTATCAGGTGTGAGGTTGTATACCAAATCAGCTGTGGGGATAAGCTCTTTGTAAGTTCCCACTGTAAAGCCATTACCATCTGCACGTTGGAAAGAGTCACGCTTTTCGTCAATAGCTGCTTGGCGCAATGCATAGGATATATTTAAACCTGAGTCACGCATGTTCAAACCTTGGTTTAAACCTTGTGCACCACAGCCAACGATGACAATTTTTTTGCCTTTAAGAAAATCACAACCAGTAGAAAACTCTGCACGTTGCATAAAACGACAACGACCAATTTGGTCCAACTGCTGACGTAAAGATAATGTATTGAAATAATTTGCCATGTGTAAAATCCTCTTCATTTTTGGAGCAAGCTAATGATTCTCTTGCGATGGGCAGATAATAGAGGTAAATCAGTGTTGTTTAAAATGATATATTTGCAATACAATGTTGCATAAATTGCAACGTAGCTAGCATTAGGCCATTTAGATGGATATTCGAACCTTAGAGTTGTTTCAACATTTAGCCAGCAGTCTACATTTTGCTAAAACGGCAGAATCGATGTTTGTTAGCCCTTCTACTTTAAGCCGATCTATTCAAAGGCTCGAAGAGGAATGCGGTAGTACCTTATTTGTGCGGGATAATCGTAAGGTCAAACTGACTGCCGCGGGATCAAAACTTTTGGGGTTTTCGCAACAGATTTTGACAGAATGGAAAAAAGTAAAGTGGGAGCTACAACAAGAGCAACAGCAGTTACAAGGAGAATTGAGTCTATTTTGTTCAGTCACAGCCAGTCAAAGTCATTTGCCAAGACTATTAGATAATTTTAGGCACAAATATCCACAAGTAGAAATTAAACTAAGTACTGGCGATCACGCTTTATCGGTCAGTAAAGTCATGCAACAAGAAGTGGATGCGGCTATTGCTATTCACACCCCTGACTTTCCTGCAGAGCTAGAATTCTTGTCGCTTGGAGAAATACCGCTGCTACTGATTGCTGCCAAAGACACCTTATTAAATCGCTTAGAACAAGTGGACTGGCGTAAGCACTCTTTTATTTTACCCGAATCGGGCCCATCGAAACGTATAGTGCATCATTGGTTTGCTGAGCAAGGCATAAGGCCGCGTATCTATGCCACAGTCGCTGGCAATGAAGCCATAGTGAGCATGGTGGCGTTAGGCTGTGGTTTGGGCATAGTTCCCGAGGTTGTACTTGATTATTCTACTATAGGTCAAAAAGTTAATCGTATTAAGCTGGATGATATCGAACCCTATCAATTAGGCTTGTGTTGTTTACGAAAAAGGGCTGATGAACCGGCCCTTCGTGCTTTGTTTAACTGTTGATACTGACTGGATACTAGTTTGTGTTGTCGTTATGCCCAACAGTCTGAGGCTTTCTTTTTGAGTGTAAGTAGCAGTGATACTAACTTAATGGAAAAAATATAAGCTGAAAAGTACAGAGTAACCTGCAATCAAGTAGATATTAGTTACTTTTCCAATCGAAAATTTAACCGAAAAAACAACATTATAATTAAGTTCGTAAACAAAAGTTCTCCGATTAAAATTGTATCTAGGTCCATAAAGTATCTCTAAGGTTGATGTGTTTGTCTGTCCGTGCAAACTTACTCTCTTAAATTATTAACTTATGCAGTTTAAATATGCAGTTTAAAATAGTGTGAGATACCTTGTTGGCTCTCTGTCACAGTGAAGATGACGAAGCATTACACGAGGTTATTAGGTTAACTAATTATTAGTTAACTGTGCCAACATTCTGTCAAAGGCACGATAGTTAAGCGCTTCAGCTAGATGTTGCCTATTAATATCTGAACAGTGTGCTAAGTCAGCAATGGTGCGCGCGACTTTGAGAACTCTGTGGTAAGTACGTAAAGACAATCCAAGTTTTTCTACTGCCTGCTGTAAAAATAGCTGCTCTGGTTTTTCTAGTTTGCAATATTTATCAACTTCTTTAGTGCCGAGTTGCGCATTGGTTTTTCCGCAGCGACTAAGCTGTAATTGATGGGCTTGAATGACTCTTGTGCGAACAACCTGGCTACTTTCACCGCGACTCTTCACCTGTTCAGAAAAGTCATTGCTAGGAAGCTTAGGTACATCAACCTGTAAATCAATACGGTCTAAAAATGGGCCAGATATGCGGTTAAGATAACGCATAATCTGTTCGTTGCTGCTGCGCCCGTCGTTTAAACTGCCCGTAGGGCTAGGATTCATAGCCGCGACTAATTGGAATCTAGCCGGAAATTGCGCCTGTCTAGCGGCTCTGGAGATACTCACCGAGCCTGACTCAAGGGGTTCACGTAATACATCTAACACTTTGCGATCAAACTCTGGGAGTTCATCTAAGAACAATACCCCATTGTGTGCCAATGAAATCTCACCAGGCCTAGGTATGCTGCCACCCCCAACCAAAGCAACCGCTGAACTGGTGTGATGTGGATGTCGAAAAGCGCGTTGTTTCCAAGTGGCAGGGTCAACGGGTTTACCCACTATAGAATGAATAGCCGCTGATGCTAATGCTTCTTCATCTGTCATAGGGGGGAGAATAGTGATCAATCGACTTGCTAACATAGTTTTACCGGTGCCGGGTGGGCCGCTAAACAGCAAATTATGACCACCAGCTGCGGCAATTTCTAACGCACGTTTGCCTGCTGCCTGGCCCACTACGTCTTGGAGATCAGTGTCATATACCAGTTGTTCTTCTATAGAATCTGCTTGATATAAATCAAGGGGGCGTTGCCCTGCGATATGATGAAACACATCTAATAATTGTTTGGCCGGAACAATGTTGGCGTGTTTTATCAACGATGCCTCTGCCGCATTTTCGATGGGTAAAATAGCTATTCGTTTAGCTTGTGAGCAGGCATAAGTAAAAGGTAATGCACCCGTTATTGAGCGTATCTCCCCAGATAAAGCCAATTCACCCACCAGTTCAACGTTGTCTAGCTGATTTCCAGTTAGTTGGTTACTTGCGGCGATAATGCCTATGGCAATAGCTAAATCAAACCGCCCGCCTTCTTTGGGTAAATCTGCTGGAGCTAAGTTGACCGTGATACGTCTCGCCGGAAATTCAAAGCCAGAATTGATTAAAGCACTGCGCACCCTGTCTTTTGCCTCTCGTACCGAGGCTTCTGGTAATCCGACTAAATTAAAACAGGGCAAGCCATTGGACAGGTGTACTTCAACAGTAATAAGGGGGGCGTCAATGCCTACACTGGCTCTTGAATAAACAACGGCTAAAGACATCAAGCAACTCCATTTGCGAACAAGGTGAGTCTTAAGGCTAGCTAATCATCATAAAATTGCGAGTTAATCATCTTTAACCGAATCATGGGGGTTAAAGACAGGAAGATGCCAATGCCATTTCATCGCGCATAGACGACACGTCAGTGTGATGAAAAATCCTATTATCATGCAACTTAGAGTGCTTAAACCTAGTTGAAAACTTAAGATGTAACTTGCTCCACCTATAATACAGGCGGTAGCATAAAGTTCGCCTTTTAAAACCATGGGAATTTCTCGGCAAATCACGTCTCGGATTAATCCTCCGAATACACCCGTCATAGTGCCTAGTGCGATGGCGACAAGAGGAGAAGCGCCGTAAGTCATGGCTTTCTGTAAGCCCATAACATTAAAAAATGCTAAACCAAAAGCATCTGCGAAAAACAAGTAGCGCAGTGGAAACGTGTCTTTGCTACGTAGCCATATGATAGTAGAAAAAGCTGCGATGAAAATCACATAGAAAAAGCTTGGGTCTTGCACCCAGAAAACCGGCAGATCCAAAATCATATCCCGAAGTGTGCCACCGCCAATGGCAGTAACTGAGGCGAGTACCACCACACCAAAACCGTCCATGTGTTTCTTATAAGCCATCAGTGTGCCTGCGACAGCAAACACCGCGACACCCGCTAAATCTACCCAATGTAACCAAGTTTCCATATTTTGCCTAAAGTACAAGTTTGTTCATTCAAGAATGATAAAATTTAATTGTGTTGAGTATATCACCCTCTAAAAAGGCATATATCAATGCTTGATCAAAATATCAGCTTCATGCTATTTCTATGAATAGTGATGATAAATAAAATTTGTTATGTGATGCCCTATTTTTTTGCGCAATGCAATGACAACATCCCTAATTAAGGGATGAGTGATTATTTTATTGCAGGAATAGTGTAGGTAAATGTCAACACTGAAAGCCTTTGCACGAAAGTCCGAGGGCTTTTTTGGTTGGCATTTTGCCTTAACGGGTAAGTTTATCTGTGGCCAAGTATTACAAATACGCAGTGAGAAAATGGATGCGAGTGATAGACTATGAAAACTGTTATCTCTTGTGTTTAAAATCTCACTTGCTCTTAAAGCTTATGCACTGTTAGCCACACGCGCTGACAAAGGTATGGTGCGTGATGCATCAAAATTGGAAGATTAAATGACCCGTTCTGCAAATGAATATCTAAAAAGAATATTGTTATCGCCCGTTTATGACGTGGCGGTGAATTCTGATCTACAAAAGCTGGATAAGCTTTCTGCTTCTTTAGGTAACGACATTTGGCTAAAGCGGGAAGATCAACAGCCTGTTAAGTCTTTTAAATTACGTGGGGCCTATAACAAAATATGCCAGCTTTCTGATGCGCAATTGGCAAAAGGTTTGGTGGCTTCCTCTGCAGGTAACCACGCTCAAGGCGTGGCTTATTCGGCCAAAAAGAAAGGCGTTAAGGCGACGATTGTTATGCCCGCTACTGCACCCGATATTAAAGTCGAAGCGGTGCGCAATTTTGGTGGTGAGTTTGTGGACGTGGTATTGCATGGCACCAGTTTTGAACAAGCAAAAGAAGAAGCATTACGGCTGTCCAAAGAGTTTGGGTACACTATGGTGGCACCTTTCGATGATGAAGACGTTATCGTTGGTCAAGGCACCATAGCCCGTGAATTACTCGAACAAAACCCGGATTTAGATACCTTATTTATCGCCGTTGGTGGCGGTGGTTTAATATCGGGTATTTCGGTATTTCTGAAACAGCTTAAGCCTGATTTGAAGATTATCGCCGTGGAGTCTGACGAGTCTGCGTGTTTACAAGCGGCTATGCTAGCAGGAAAACCTGTACCCCTTGAACATGTGGGCATTTTTGCCGATGGTGTCGCAGTAAAAATTATTGGCGAAGAACCTTTTCGTTTATGTCAACAATATGTGGATGAAGTGATTACGGTTAACACCGATGAAATCTGTGCAGCAATCAAAGATATATTTGATGATACCCGGGTGATTGCCGAACCGGCAGGTGCCTTGTCGATCGCAGGTATCCGTAAGTATCTTAGAACCAATCCGATGCAAGGCAAAAAGTTTGGTGGCATTTTATGCGGTGCCAATATCAACTTTCATACGTTGCGATATGTCTCTGAACGTTGCGAATTAGGCGAACAAAAAGAAGCGGTAATAGCGGTTAAAATTCCTGAACGTAAAGGTGCATTTAGAGCATTTTGTGAGCTTTTAGGCGGACGCGCTATTACCGAATTTAATTACCGTTATTCCACAGACCGTGAAGCCCATATTTTTGTTGGCATCAAGTTAAGAGAAGGTCGTCAAGAGCTAGCTCAGCTGACTGAATCGCTTGGCAGCAATGGTTATAATAGTTTTGATTTATCCGAAAACGAAATGGCTAAGTTACATGTACGTTATATGGTTGGGGGCAGGCCTCCAAGCCTACTCAATGAAAAGCTATTTTCCTTTGAATTCCCGGAGTACCCTGGTGCTCTTATGAAGTTTTTGGATACCTTGGGCGAAAGATGGAATATCACTTTGTTTCATTATCGCAATCACGGTGCGGCCGAAGGTTTGGTATTGGCCGGCTTTGATATACAAGATACTGAGCGTGGGGAATTTGATCAACACCTAGCTAAACTGGGTTATATATACCAAGAACAAACAGACAACCCTGCGTACAAGTTTTTCTTGTCTGATGTGAATGGTGTATTTGAGAAATAGGCGCTTGCTAAATATGCAAAAAATTGTAGATGATATTGCGGCGCAGATGGCTTCAAAAATTGAAAAAGGCACTGTTGCTAGTTATATTCCGCAATTAGCATGTGTGAACCCCGACCAGTTTTCGATCAGTGTCGCTTTAGCCGATGGCTCGTTATTCAATGCTGGTTGTGCGCAAACCTTATTCTCCATCCAGAGTATTTCAAAAGTCTTTACCTTGACTTTAGCTTTGGGGAAACTAGGTGAGCGAGTTTGGAATAGAGTGGGCCGAGAACCCTCAGGTGACCCGTTTAATTCTATTGTTCAGCTTGAGCACGAGCAAGGAAAACCCCGGAATCCTTTTGTTAACGCTGGGGCAATTGCAATAGCTGATGCCATTATTCAAGGCCATCAGCCAAAAGAAACCTTGGCTGAGATCCTGCAGTTTATGCGTTTTTTAGCAGATGACGAAAGCATCGCCATAAACGAAAAAGTGGCTCATTCAGAGGAGCTGACTGGCGAGCGAAATGCATCTTTGGCGCATTTCATGGCATCGTTTGGTCATTTTCAAAATCCTGTGGATGCGGTTTTGGGAACCTACTTTCATCATTGTTCTATTGCAATGAACACCGTTCAGTTAGCCACTGCAGGCCTATTTTTAGCCAATAGTGGTGTGAACCCAGCAACGGGCTACCGAGTTGTGTCGTCTAAAAGAGCGAGACGTATTAATTCTCTGATGTTGATGTGCGGCCATTATGATGGTTCAGGGGAATTTGCCTATAGAGTTGGGTTGCCGGGTAAAAGTGGCGTAGGCGGAGGTATACTCGCTATTGCTCCTGGCAATGCTTCTATTGCTGTATGGTCCCCAGGATTAGATACTATTGGCAACAGTAAACTTGGAACCGAAGCGTTGGAATTACTCACTCAAAAAACCGGCTGGTCGGTGTTTGGAAAATAGCATAGTTCAATTGTAATATCCGCCAGGTGGGATAGTCTGGTTACGGGATATTTCAGCCTAGTAGTTCCTATCTTTTAAAAGGTTTTTAAGTAGCCTTACCCCGATTTTTTAAGCTTTGTTATGGACGCTTCATTTTGCACACACTTGCACAGCTAAAGTCTGGCCAATTGGCTGGTATTACCCGTTTAACGTTGTCAGAAAACCTGAGTATATTTCCAACTGAAATATTATCATTAGCTGATAGTTTAGAAATTCTAGATTTATCCAATAACCAACTATCTGCATTACCCAACGAGTTAAATAAGCTTACTAAACTTAAGATTATATTTGCTTCCAACAATCACTTTGAAACCTTGCCTGAGAGTCTTGGCCAATGTGAAAGTCTTGATATGGCGGGTTTTAAATCCAATAAAATCAAATATGTACCTGCTGAATCATTACCCGTAAAGCTGCGCTGGTTAATTTTAACCGATAACAATATATGCAGCTTGCCAGACACCCTTGGTGAACGACCAAGGTTGCAAAAATTAGCCTTGGCGGGTAATCAACTTACACAATTACCCTCCAACCTAACACAATTGACTAACCTTGAGTTGGTGCGTATTTCGGCGAATCAATTAACCGAATGTCCTGACCAATTGTTGGCTTTACCTAAACTCGCTTGGTTGGCATTTTCAGGTAATCCGTTTACGCGTACTGACATCGATATTCAATCCGTTCCTGTGGTGCCTTATTCAAGTTTTGCTTTGCAAAACGTATTAGGGCAAGGAGCGTCTGGTGTGATTTCAAAAGCTGTTTGGAATAAACCAACAGATGATTTCCCAGATGAAGTCGCCGTTAAAGTATTTAAAGGCGAATTAACGAGCGACGGTTACCCAGAAGATGAATTGCAGGCGTGTTTAAAAGTTGGAGGCCATGCAAGTCTGGTGAAGTCTTTAGCTCAGGTAAATGAACCAGACTGTTTAGCTTTAGTGATGCAACTTATTCCAGAACACTATAACAATCTTGGTTTGCCACCGGGTTTTGATACGTGTACTCGCGATACCTTTAAAATGGATTTTACATTACCCATTGAGCAAATAAGCAAGATAGTGAAACAAATGCAGTCAGTTTTTTCCCACCTACATGATAATCAGGTTAGTCATGGCGATTTGTATGCACACAATACTTTGTTCGATCAAGATGCCAACATCATTTTCGGTGATTTTGGAGCGGCCACTATGTATCACATGTTAAATGAAAAGCAGCAAGGCCAAATTCAACAAATAGAAGCGAGAGCTCTGAATTACTTTATCGAAGACTTATTGAGTGTTTGTGCTGAAGAAGATAAAACCAGTAATGAATATCAAACCCTAGCCAATCAGGTTAGCTAACCATTTAATAGTAGCTTTAATCAAGCAACTCAAGTGGTAATAATAAGAAATCAACAAAGCGGTCTGATATTAAAAAAAGCAAGAGTTAAACAAATAAGCATTTGTCGCTTGTTTAACTCCGGCAGATTCAAGCACTGAGACTCAGTAAATTAATAGAAGTCAATTGGCGAACCGCGAGGCTGATTTTAAAGAAACTTAGAACGGCTATGGGGCATAGAGATAGTTTATATCAATTAAGTGGCACAATAGAGCTAGACGACGCTCTGGTTGGCGGTAGACAAAAAGGCAAACGAGGACGCGGAGCAGCAGGAAAAAAGAATGTGCTGATAGCCTGTGAAAGTAAGGATAAAAAAGCAGGATTTATCGCAATGGCAGTGGTCGATAGCATTTGTCATTTTAGCGTGAATGAATTCGTCAAGAAACACTTGAAACAAGGCCAACAAGTTCATTCTGATGCATTGCCGGCATTGAATATTATAGGTCAAACAGAAAACTATGAGGCAAGAGTAACCCCGGGTTATTTAGTTGATGAATGGTTACCGTGGGTACATATAGCCATCGGCAATTTAAGAACGTTTTTGTTAGGTACGTTTCATGGTGTAACCGGAAAATACCTACAAGAATACTTTGATGAGTTCTGTTATCGGTTCAATCGTCGATTTATCGAAAAACAAATACCTAACCGATTGTTAAACTTAGCAATAATTCACTTACCTGTAAAATCGACCTGAGCCAGGTGCATAGGCATGTAATGAAATTAAGTCTTGGCTTAGGAGTCATGTTGACGGCGGTTCTATTAGTTGGTGTCAATCTGAGCAGTTTCAACAAACATCTGAAGTTTCTGCACAAGCATCACAGATTAAGGCGCATCTCAGGTTTTTATCTGATGATTTATTAGAAGGCAGAGATACAGGGGCTCGATGGCACGAAATTGCTTCGTTATATATCGCTGCTGAGTTGGAAAAATACGGTTTAACACCAGCGGGCGACGACGAAACATATATGCAAAGGGTGAAATTTGTTCAGGCTAATATTGACCAATCCTCAATAAAATTGTCATTAATTGGCTCACAAGGCGATATGACGTTAAATTATTCTAAACAATTTCTCACTTATCCTAATCCTCTAGAAGAAGTGTCTCGGATGACGGGTAAGTTAGTGTTTGTTGGTTACGGTATTGTTGCTCCTGAATTGCAGCACAATGATTATCAAGATATAGATGTGAAAGGCAAAGTAGTGGTCGTCTTATCTTGTAAACCTAAGTCCTTCCCCAGTGAAGAGGGGGCTCACTTTGGTTCAAACCATGAAAAACATCGTCACGCATCTGAAAATGGAGCCGTAGGTTTTATCACTATTAGCACTCCAACAGGCGAAAAAGTAAGGCCTTATCAAAATTTATTAAACTATTTACATACGCCTGCTGTTCGCTGGTTAGACAAAGATGGAAACGCATCTGGTGTGTTTCCACAAATTAAAGGAACTGCATATTTCAGCAAAGAAGCGGCAGAACTTGTATTTGCAGGTGCACAACAAAATTTAGAGCAAATTTACGCTATGTTGGAAAAAGACGAGTCACCTAAGGGCTTTGATTTGCCTTTGGAAATCCAGCTTGAATCTACAAGTTCTCACAAGTCTATCTCTAGTCCAAACGTGGCTGCGATCCTTGAAGGCTCAGATCCTAGTCTTAAAAATGCATATGTCGTGTATTCTGCTCACTCTGACCATATCGGATTTGCTAGAACGGTTAAAAAAGACAAAATTAACAATGGTGCTATGGATAATGCATCGGGTACTTCAGTGATGCTGGAAACCGCTCGTTTGTTTAGTCAGCTTGATGAGCGTCCTAAACGTTCCATTCTGTTTGTAGCTGTAACAGGTGAAGAAAAAGGATTATTAGGTTCAGATTATTATGCTCAAAATCCTACCGTACCTATGGGCTCAATGATTGCCAACGTTAATCTTGATATGCCAATATTGCTGTACGAATTTGCTGATGTTATTGCATTTGGTGCCGACCATAGTGATATGAAAAATTCTGTAGCTAAAGCGGCTGAGAAGATTGGATTAGAGTTAAGTCCTGACCAAGCGCTATTTACTCGCTCTGACTATTACAGCTTTGTTAAACAGGGTATTCCATCGGTGTTTTTAGTACCTGGTTTCAAATCGGCAGATCCTGAGGTTGATGGTAGCAAGCAATTTAGTGATTTTCTTAAAACTAATTATCACAAGCCAGGTGATGATTTTAGCCAAGCCTTTAATTGGCAAGCAGCAACTAAGTTTACTGAGGTGAATTATCACATTGGTCTGACGTTAGCTAATCAAGCACAACGGTCTAGGTGGAATGAAGGTGACTTCTTTGGTGATAACTTCTCAAAATAAAAGAGAATGTTAAAAGCAAACTAAAAAGGGGGACTCAATTGAGTCCCCCTTTTTGTTATATTATGAAAGCTTAAGCAAAAAAGTTCTTATGAATTAATTGCCATTGTTCGGCAAAATTATCGGTAGGTCTTTTGGTAAATTCACTGCGGATAAATTGATTGATACGCCCATCGGCAAAACAAATTAACATATTAGCAATGATGCCTTCTTCTGCAGGTAATGTTTTGCCTTCACGCAATTTACGTTCGCGCAATACTTGTTTTAGCTGAGTTTCTAAGCGTTCGAACAATTGTGCAATGCGTTGTCTCAATCTATCTTGTTCGCCCATTAAAGCATCGCCATTTAAAATACGGGTTATACCAGGATTTTTTTCAGCGAAACCCAAAATAAGGTGCAATATTAATTGGCAGCGGGTAGCCGTATCTTTTTCTTCATTGATAATCTTGTTAATACGAGAGAACAGGGTTTCTTCAATAAACTCAATCAATCCCTCAAACATTCGTGCTTTGCTGGGAAAGTGACGGTATAAAGCTGCTTCAGATACGCCTACGTGCGCAGCTAATTTGGCAGTGGTGATACGTTGTCCTGGGTTGGTTTGTAACATGCTCGCCAGTGCTTGAAGAATTTGCGCACGGCGATTGGGTCGTTTGGTAGCTGGCATTCTGGGTTCCTAGGCGAAAGTGGCGTCAGTCGTTTGACTCTTCTATGTATCTTTGGGCTACTAGATGCATTAACTGCCTAGCTAGTAATTGCTTATCGGCAACCTCTAGCTTTTTTTCACCCTTTGACCAAAATACTGTAAGTGCATTTTGCTCACTGTTAAAACCGATTGTACTATCAGATACGTCATTTGCAGCAATCATATTAAGCTTTTTACGCTGTAATTTACCTAACGCATACTCCTGTAAATTTTGAGTTTCTGCAGCGAAACCCAGAGTAAAAGGCGCATTAGCTAAATGTGCTACATCACTAAGAATATCAGGGTTTTTAATAAAAGTAAGTGTTAACTCACTGTCTGATTTCTTGATTTTTTGATTGGATTTTTTTTGTACTTGATAATCGGCTACTGCGGCACAGCCTATAAAAATATCGCAATTATGGATCGTTTCCATGACTGCTTCATGCATTTGTATTGCACTGGTTACAGATATAGTTTGAATATTAGCTGGCGGAAGTAAATTCACAGGGCCACTAATTAAAGTCACTGCGGCCCCTAGCTCTTGTGCTGCAATGGCTAATGCATAACCCATTTTCCCCGAGCTATGATTAGACAAATAACGCACGGGATCAATTTCTTCGCGAGTTGGGCCTGCGGTTATGGTGATACGTTTTCCAGTCAACAATTGCTCAAGTGACTGTTGTGCTAATAAATCTGCAATCTCTTGTGGTTCAAGCATACGCCCCGGTCCTACATCGCCACAGGCTTGCTCCCCTTGTGCGGGGCCTAAAATGTGAATGTTACGTTGTTCTAAGATCTTTAAATTGGCCTGCGTTGCATCTGCGAACCACATTTGTTGATTCATCGCAGGGGCTATATAAATAGGCGCAGGTGTCGCAAGACATAAGGTAGACAATAAATCGTCTGCCAAACCGTGTGTTAATTTAGCCATAAAATTAGCAGTGGCAGGTGCGACCAATAACTTATCCGCCCATCGCGCTAGTTCGATATGTCCCATTGCAGCTTCTGCATCTTTATCTAATAAATTATCAGAAATGGAGTTGCCTGAGACAGCTTGCAGAGCCAATGGGCTGACAAACTCTTTAGCTGATTCTGTCATGACCACGCGCACGTTTGCGCCCTTGGCAACGAGCTTACGTACTAAGTCTGGGGTCTTATAGGCTGCTATGCCGCCAGTAATACCTAAAATGATATTGGTTTTTTCGTGTTGCATGGGTTCTTTTTAACATGTTACGGGGCTAAATGAATACATTATTGGCTGGAACAGCCTTCATTTGCTAGGCTTATTTTGAAGTTTTGATAAGTAGTAACATCGAAACTGCAACTGATAAACGACCGATAAGGCAAGGATGCATGAAAATTACAGATTGGCCTAAACATGAGCGCCCCAGAGAAAAGCTTTTAGCGAAAGGAGCCGCAACACTGTCCGATTCAGAACTGTTAGCCATATTCCTGCGCACAGGTGTTAAAGGGGTTAGTGCTATTGATCTTGCTAGAAATTTACTTTCAGAATTTGGAAGTTTGCGCCGTTTGCTTGCGGCTTCTGAGCGTGACTTTTGTCAAATAAAAGGCTTAGGTCTGGCAAAATTTGCGCAATTACAAGCAAGTGTAGAAATCAGTTTACGTTCTATGGCAGAAACGTTAGACAAAACCGATGCATTCAACTCAGTAGAGCAAACTCAAGCGTATTTAATTGCCAAGCTAAGGGATCAGCCTCATGAAGTATTTGCGATGTTATTACTCGACAGTCAACATCGACTCATAAAATATCGCCCGATGTTTTACGGCACAATTGATAGCGCATCTGTTTATCCTCGTGTTTTAGTGCAGCAAGCATTATTAGATAATGCCGCTGCGGTGATCCTCGCTCATAATCACCCCTCTGGTATTGCAGAGCCAAGCCAAGCTGATAAAAGTATCACCAAACGCGTCATTGACGCCTTTAATTTAATGGATATTAAAGTGCTTGATCATTTTGTGATTGGCGATGGAGTCGCTGTATCATTTGCACAAAGAGGGTTGTTATGAAAATTTTAAAAAAGTAAATGGTGTGATTTGAATTAGACCTTGGATTAGCCAAGGAGTATAAAGACTGTTTACAATCCATTTGATTCCAATTGCTTCTCTAGCCACAGAAGTTGAACCCCAATTGGCACCCGTTTTAATTGAAACGTTATTGCAGGGCGCTCATTATGCCGACTGACGACCCTCAAG
Organism: Paraglaciecola psychrophila 170; assembly: GCF_000347635.1. Classification (NCBI taxonomy): domain Bacteria; kingdom Pseudomonadati; phylum Pseudomonadota; class Gammaproteobacteria; order Alteromonadales; family Alteromonadaceae; genus Paraglaciecola; species Paraglaciecola psychrophila. The sequence continues at coordinate 56,071 of NC_020514.1, forward strand.
GACTCAGTGAGGTTATTAAGGTTTTCCCGTGTATGTTCTCGTCACAAGCATTGGTCGTTAGCAAGTACGTATGAGCGTACGTTAGGTTTATATTTTGTGGCCACTCAAACTGATAATTACATCAATTTAAGACTGAAATTTTGCGCCATGATATTTTTATTTATAATGAGAATGACTAAATTCACACTAAACTTTACATCGCTCAAATAGAAATGTCGTTGATTACTAACCTACCTTTAAACACCGTATTTCGTATCATCAAAAAATATTAGTTTCGAGGTCAAATAAATAAACCGGAAAGTAAGTTTCAGATATGACACAGTGTCCAAGTAAAATATTTGTGATCAACTTAGACGTATCCGTATCGCGAATGAGGAAAAGTCAAAGCCAGCTATATGATTTTGAAAGGGTCAATGCTGTCGATGGAGGTAAGCTAAGGCACGATGAATTAGCAGATCGTTATGATGTTGATTTGAATCACCAGCAATCTCATTGTTTATTAACTTTTGGGGAATAGGTTGTTATCTTAGCTACAGAAAAGTGTGGCTAAAAATTGTAGATGAGCAGTTAGATTTTGTTTTAGTATTTGAAGACGATTATTATCAATAACACTGATATCTCTTAGCTTGTAAATAATGTAACTCAAATTAAACAACCTTGGCATTGTATTAAACTAGGGGAGTTTCCAAGTAAGCGAAAAATTATCTTTTCGGACTTATTCGGTACCGTAAATATTGTCACGTATGACAAAATACCTATTGGCGATGTCAGAGAAATTTGGTCGGCCAGTGGATGTAGATATCCAGCATTGCTGGGAAAATGGCCTTTATATTTCTGGTATGTAGCCCTATCCCTTTGAAATTATCCACAACATGGACAGTGATATTGAAAATAAGGGCGCTCGTAAAAAATCAAAAAGGCGTCGAATATTTAAGTTTTATAAGCAGGTGCTTTTCTATTTTAGAAATAGGCAACATACGGCGACTTTAATTTCAAATAAGTAGCTGCAAAGTCATAAAAAAAACATGAGTAGATAGTTTGTTCAGTGCTTCTGAGGATACATTCTACCCAATACAACAAACTCTAGCGTTTTCAGAAACCAGTCGATTAGTAACTTACGATATTTTTATTCGATTGCCAGCGACGGCTAATAAAAAATTGTCCTACGACCTCTAGATCACCTTCTTGTTATAGTGTTTTAGCACATAATCTTTTTTCGATGTATTGACTGGAATAGGCGACTGAAATTGTCACCTTGTCACTAGTAAATATATTTAGTTATTTTCTTAAATATCTAAATATATTCCTCTGAAGTCAATTTATGCACCAATGAGTGTTACTGTTATGTACATATATGAGCCAAAAAATATTGATAAGTTAAGGAAGTTTTAATGCGTGTAATACATTTTGTAACAGGCGGTTTTTCGGGTTCAACAAATGTTGCAAAAGAAATTATTGAAAATACCAATCAAACTTTAGATATTGAATCTCTTCTGGTATTACGTAAGAAAAAATCCACTACTGAAGAAAAACTCAATAACTTTCGTAACTTAGGTATTGATACTCGAGTAGTGTCAGGGATGTTACATATTTTAACGATTCACCAACTATATAAGATATGTAAAGAATATAAGCCTGATATTTTAGTTGTGCATGGTTTCAGCGAACATATTTGGGGCCGTTATGCGGGATTATTAGCAAAAGTGCCTCACCTTATTCACGTAGAGCATAACTCAAGAGAAAGATATACTTGGCTTAGGCTTAAGCAAGCTAAATGGTTGTCGCAATATACTGCCAAAATTGTTGGTTGCTCTGAAGGTGTTAAAGAAAACTTGTTGCGACTAGGTTTTCCTGTAGATAAAGTTGTAAGTATTCCAAATGGCATCAATTTAACTCGTTTTGAACAACCAACTCACGTTCCTTTTGAACAGAGAAAAGCTGAAATTATCATGGCGGCTAGATTCGCAAGGCAGAAAGACCAAACCAGCCTAATAAAAGCAATTTCCTTGCTAAAACTTAAAAATATTGAAGTTAAATTGAGTTTTGCTGGCTTAGGTAAAACTGCACATTTGGTATCGGCTCAAAAGCTAGTAAAAAAGTTAAATCTTGAGCAACAAATTACATTTTTAGGCCATTGTACAAATTTGCCAGAACTGCTGGCTCACTATCAAATATTTGCACTGAGCACCCATTATGAAGGGATGCCACTGGTTCTGATTGAAGCTATGGCTTCTGGATGTGCTATTGTGGCCAGTGAAGTAGTGGGAGTGAAAGAAATGTTTGTGCACGCTGAAGACGGATATTTAGTTGAACCGCAATCACCACAAGCTTTGGCTGATGCTGTTGAAATATTATTGGCTGACAAAAACTTTACTGCAAAAATGGCGACTAATGGCCAAAATAAGGCACAAAGCCAGTACTCCCTTGAACGAATGGCAGGTGAATATAAAGTACTATTTCGGTCATTATGTAAAACATAATAATTTACTGATGGCTTATCGTGTTTTTTAAATCGGTTGTTACTAACTTTAGAATATGCCAAAGGCTCAGTGATTATTAATGAAAAGCCGTGGCCATGGCTTTTTGATAAAAATGATCGCTATTTACACATTGTTGTTGAATTAATATGTTCTTTACTGTATAAAATGCGCCCTCTTGTAATAGCGTTAGCTGACTCATTGATTGATTACAATTAAATGTGAATCAGAGCTAAATTTTTTTAGATTGTTTGGAGACAAAGGCCATGGCCAAAGTATGTCAAGTTACAGGCAAGCGTCCAGCGGTAGGTAACAACCGTTCTCACGCTAAAAATTCGACCCGTCGTCGTTTTTTGCCAAACCTTCAATCCCACCGTTTTTGGGTTGAAAGTGAAAACCGTTTCGTGAAGTTGCGTTTATCTGTTAAAGGTATGCGTATTATTGATAAAAAAGGTATCGATACAGTATTGTCTGATATGCGTGCCAACGGTGTTAAAGTTTAAGGAATCAGATTATGCGCGAAAAAATTAAATTAGTGTCTAGTGCTGGTACAGGCTTTTATTACACTACAGATAAAAACAAACGTAATATGCCTGGCAAAATGGAGATCAAAAAGTTTGATCCTAAAATTCGCCAGCACGTTTTGTTTAAAGAAGCCAAAATCAAGTAATTTATTGTTTTTGTCTCCTGAAGAACCCGGCCTTTGCCGGGTTTTTTGCGTTTACACCTTATTACCAGTATTTTTATAATAGCCATCGCACCTCAAAAAGCACGTTTCAGAACGAGTGGGGGCTTCAATGAGCGGCCACCAACGATGCGTTAGCCATTTTTGATTTAGCCCCCTTTTTTAAGAAAGGGCGTCTGCAAATCGACGCTTTGCCTGGGGGGCCGATCTAAACGGATTTTTAAAAAGCATTATCTAAACACTTAAACTCCCGCTGAATCCGTCATTTTGGGGTAGAGTGGGCATATATACTTATCCGGTTTTACTTTTACATGATCAAGTTATCTCAACGGGCATGGAACAATGTCATCATTGTCAGTATGTTAGTGCTGATTATGTTATTCAATTTCAGCAGCAGCTTTTTAAATGATGGAGGTGATGAAGCTCCATCATTACTCACCCTTGTGCCTTTTAATATGGTCATCACCACCATGGCGTTCGAACAATACAAAGTAGAGCGTATTGGTCAAGGTTGGCGAACAACATCTGGGAAATACGCTAGAGGGAACAGCAATGAAGAGCTTGAAAGCTTAGTCGAACATTGGATCAATGCAGAAATTAGTTTATTTGATCAAAATCCTAATTGGCCGTCACCTTCCTCAGCAGTACAACTCTGGTTTGCTGGACAAGCGTTGCCTATTGAGTATCAATTTATGCAACTAGATGATAAAACCTTAGTGAAAATAGACCAACAAACGTATCAGTTAATCAGTCCTAGTTATCAAATGTTAACCCTATCAGAGTAAAACATGCCTGAATTACCAGAAGTCGAAGTCAGTCGGTTGGGTATTACCCCGCATCTTGAAAATCAAGTCATTAAAGAGATTATTGTACGTAAGCGTCAGTTGCGCTGGCCTATTCCAGAAACTATTCACCAAGCCGAAGGTTTAGTTATTACTTCAATTCGTCGCCGAGCGAAGTATTTGTTATTAGATACCTGTAAAGGCAGCATTGTTCTGCATTTGGGCATGTCAGGCAAATTGTGTGTGGTGGATTGCAATACCGAAGTGAAGAAGCATGATCATTTGGATATCGTTATGCAAAATGGCGTGTGCTTGCGTTTTAATGATGCGCGAAGGTTTGGCTCTTGTTTATGGCAAGGACGTAATGAACCGATACTAAGTTTATTGGCTTCACTTGGCCCAGAGCCATTAACGGACGATTTTGATGGAAATAGGTTGTATGAATTGTCTCGTAGTAAATCTGTCGCTGTAAAAAAATTCATAATGGATAATAAAGTGGTGGTGGGGGTGGGCAATATTTATGCTAACGAATCACTGTTTATTGCCGGCATTGACCCTAGAAAAGCTGCCAACACAGTGACTAAAAAACGTTATTTGCAACTTGCAGAGATTATTAAAAAAGTTTTGGCTAGCGCTATTGAGCAAGGTGGCACGACCCTAAAAGACTTTGCGCAAGCAGATGGACAACCAGGCTATTTTAAGCAGCAGCTACTGGTTTATGGTCGTGCGGGTGAAAATTGCGATGCGTGTCTGTCACCCATCAAGTCAGTCACCATTGGGCAACGTAATACTTTCTACTGTGAAACCTGTCAGCGCTAAGAGAGAGCCTTCAGCGATGACAAAGAGCCTTCAGCGATTGCAAAGAGCCTTCAGCGATGACAAAGAGCCTTCAGCGATGACAAAGAGCCTTCAGCGATTGCAAAGAGCCTTCAGCGATTGCAAAGAGCCCTCAGCGATGACAAAGAGCCCCTCAGCGGGGCTCTTTGTCATGTAACTTCTGTTGCAACGCATCAATCACCGCTGGGTGACAAAATTCGTTTACGCGCCCTCTGTGCAAAGCTACCTCTTTGACTAAGGTGGATGAAATAAAGGAATTTTCTTCAGCGGGTGTCATAAAGACACTTTCGAGGTCAGGATTGAGCCTTCTGTTCATATTCGCTAGTTGAAACTCATATTCAAAATCGGATACAGCACGAAGCCCACGAATTAAAACACTGGCTCCTTGGCTATCCGCAAAATCAGCCAGTAACCCTTTAAAACCTATCACTTCTACATTATCCAAATGTGCCGTCACTTGTTTAATGAGTTCGACTCGTTCTTCTAAACTAAACAAAGGTTGTTTATTGGGATTCGAAGCTACGCCGACAATCACTTGGTTAAACATTTTGGCTGCGCGCTCAATGAGGTCTGCATGACCATTAGTAACAGGGTCAAACGTACCCGGGTATATCGCTTTTCTATGCATAATTGACCTTATTGCTTCATTTCTTTTAGGCTAACCCGATTAGGATGAATTTGACTAATTTATTTGTTTTAATGGTGTATATCACAATTTCCAATAGCCTAGCTTTTTTCGCATCTTAAATTGTCGTAATAAACTATATGGCTTAGTTAGCAGCTCTGTAGATGGTGATTGGATTATTTTCTCTGCAGCATCTAATACTCTGGCTGAGGATTTGCCATCAAAATAAGGATGCATTAAGTTAGTATTATGTTTGATTTTTTCTAACATTGATTGGTCTGCTTTAAGGGCTTTTTCTATTGCTGAAGATAAGCTTCTTGCCTCGGAAATATTTAATAAATGGGCTTCAGGTTCTTTATTTTTAAATGTGACAATCGGTTTATTAAGTAAACCAAATTCGGTAATGATTGACGATGTATCAGAAACAATCACATCAGCTGCTTGTAAAATAGGCGCTAGCTCTGCGGTTTCAACAACATGCAGGTTTTCACTGCTTAAATCTTTATATTGTTGAACCAAATCTTTTGCCATTTTGGGATGGAATTTTATTATCCATTGCCACTCTTGGTTTTTTGATAACCTACCTATTTCTTCATATAACGCCTGAGCAGAGGTTAAAGCTGGAGAAAAAGTAGGTGCATATAATATTGTCTTAGCAGATCGTTGATTGGGCCATGTATAGGCCTTTGCATTGAACAGAGTGTCAACTTTTGGCCAACCAGTTTCCACTACATTGAAATGTGGATGGCGGATTTTGAGCTGATTGAACTTGTGTGTGAAAAATGGTCCCTGAGTACAGTAGAGATCAAAACAACCTCGTATTCTTAAATGCCCTTTCTTTTTCCATTCAAAGCCATGAAACACTTGTACTTTAATGCCTGGAATAAAAAGGGGCACTAGATTACTAGGTGTAAATACTGCTCGAGGTTTGTAATCCATTATTTGAGTTATATTATCTAGTACACGTTCATCTGGATAAAAATAATCGGGATTGAATTCGTTACCTTCGACAAACCAAGCCACGTCATCACCGCGTCGACGTATTTCTTGTTGTAGAGGACGTAAAATTTCAAAATCGTAATTGTGAGCAATATAAAATAGATAGTGCTTCACATTGTTTCCTTAATTATTTCAATAACTTCGGTGGTGGAAATGGAAGGTGTACGTGGAAGGTATACTACTTTACAGTATTCGTTTAAATGGTCAAATCGACCTTGCCAATCATCACCCATGACCAAAACATCTGCATTTTTTGAGCTAATATATTCGGCTTTTAAATCCAATGAATCCTCGACGAATACTTCGTCAACAAACTTCAGTGAAGAAATAATTTCTAATCGACTTTTTAGTGGATAAATCGGCTCTCGTCCTTTTTTATCTCTATTAAGCTTATCAGAGGATACGCCTACTATTAAATGGTTTCCTAATGACCTTGCGCGCTTCAGCAATTTTATATGTCCGATGTGTAATACATCATATGTACCAAATGTTATGACTCTACTCACTGCTCACCTATTTATTAAAAAACTGACATTCTATTAAAGCCTTTACTCAGGCTCATTGTTCTTAGCATTCGTACAATATATTCCGTATGATATCGGTTAGTTAGAGATTAGTAAAAGCCGCCGTTCGGCAATGACTAAATGACTTATATAATTAGTCATTTAGTCAGTATGTTTAAAGGTCGGTTATTTACGTGGGCAGTGCCCAAGACGAGAAAATATTTTATTGGGGATGATGTTGATAAAAGTTCGACAGAGACATTTTTACTGTTTTTATATTTGTTTATTCTGGTCAATTAAGGGGTGGTGTTCTCCTTGGATCGGCACACTTGAACCGCATTTGCATCAAGACTTGCAAGTGTTAGTGGAGTGGGGAGTGCTAGATGCATCAGTAAGCAGTTACCCTGTTCCTTGGAAAGGCATCACAGAGCAACTAGAAAAACTCCAAGTAAACACTCTTCCGAGTATTCCAGGCATTTTCGCGCAGCGATTGAAGCATTATTTACAAGCCCATAAGAAACAAAAAGGTCAGTCTGTTATCAGCCTGTATGGCGCAACAGACGACAGCAGGTTTGTGGGGTTTAATGGTGTGCAGGCTGAAAAAGTCAAACTCAATGTAACTAAAGAGTTTTATGCTGGTCGTTGGGCTGGGCAAATATCGGCTAACCATGAACGGGGCGGGGAAAGCCACTTTGATCAAAGTTTTTTGGCTTATCAATTTGGTGATTGGAATTTACGAGTGGGTTCATTGAACCAGTGGTGGGGGCCAGCACAATCTAGCAGTCTGATTATGTCTAATAATGCGAGACCGGTTCCCTCTATCAGCTTTTCTCGTTCTCAAGCCATTCGTTCTGAAAATAAGTGGTTACGGTATCTTGGCCCTTGGTTTCTGACTGCGCAAATTGGACAGTTAGAGAGTCAAAGAGCCGTGCCGGATACTAAGTTGTGGATGACACGCTTTAATTTCAGTCCCGTGTCTGGTTTAGAACTGGGGTTGTCTTGGAGTGCAATGTGGGGCGGTAAAGGGCAACCTCATTCCATTAGTGATTGGTTTAAAGTGGTGACCTTTCAAACAGAATGTGCAAACGGTGCGGCGACTTGTGATGATGCCTTAGATTCCAAACTCGGTAACCATCTTGCAGGTTTGGATTTCAAATACACCATGATGTGGTTCGATCGGCCTTTTAGCATTTATGGACAACGTATTGGTGAAGATGCGGTTGATTATTATCGTGTAACTGATAATGCTAATTTGATGGGTTTATCAACTTACCTGTGGGGCAATAAAGTGTTTATCGAGTCTAGTGATACCAATGTTGCTTGTTCTAATGCCGGCACTAATGAAAAAAATTGTTATTATGAGCATGAAACTTATCAATCAGGTTATCGTCGTTATGACCGTGCTATCGGTAGTAGTTTTGATAGTGATGCAAAGATGCTCACGTTAGGTATCAATAAAAATTTCAGGGATGGTGACTTATTTGAGTTAGTTATTAATCAACTAACCCTTAATAAAGACAAGCAAAAACCTGCACCAGTACTAAATGGTATGAGCGAGGAAATACTCAGGCTTAGTGGCTTTTATCAAGCCGCTTACGGTGATTGGTTAGTCAAATTGGGTGCAAGCATTGAACGTGGCGAAGTCGACGATGCTGATGCAAAAACCGATGCATTAGTATTTGCTGAGATTAAATATCGACTTAATTAGTCTTTGCCGCTTCGTTATAGGCAGATATGAGTATTTGCCAATCGGCCAGTTGCCAATGAATATTACGTAATCGTTTTTCTTTTTCAAAGGAGCGCTTTAGGCGCGCCATGTTTGAATTTTTCCAATTACTGCCTTGTCTAATTCCGCATTTATCAAAATCAATTAACCAAACCTCGTTTTCTGTATCGAGCATAATGTTGTGGATATTTAAATCGTGGTGATAAATCTGATGATGATGAAACTTGGCAATGGTTTGCCCAATTTTTTGCCATACATCAGCGGTTAAGCTGTTTGCTAGTAGAATATGATGTAAGTCTTGAGCGCTGGGAATTTTTTTTGAAATAATATCGGCTCGGTAATATAAGCCTGTTTTCTTCAACATCGCTGCGATCGGAGTTGGACAATTTAAATCCATATTTTCCATGTGCTGTAGTAGCTTAAATTCTTGCCATGCTCGGGATTGCTCAAGACCTGTATACAGATATTGATCACTCAGTACTTTTCCAATCAAGCCACCGCGACGATAGTGACGTAACACATATTCATTTTTGTCATGTTGAAAAAAGTAGGTGGTGCCTCGGCCGGTTGCTTGTCCTGTTATGGCACTTTGTGACTGCCAATATTGACCTGAAAACATTTTTGGAATGGGCGCAGCGAAATGTTCTGCATCAAACAGCATGGCGTGGGCGTTAATTGTTTTTTGCTTAATAATAGCCATGTTACAATTTTGACTCAGAAGTAATAGGTGTATTGTATACACATTACCGAGGTAAGTGCAGGTTCAGATAGCTGTTTTGTGTTTCAACAAATTGAGTAATCCCCATCTATGAATAATCATGTTTCTAGCAAACCACAGTCAGGCGAAGTTGAATTAATTATTGGTAATTCCAATTCAAATTTCTCTGGTGTGACATCTACAATGCTGCAAGTTATGTCTTATCAAAAAGAGCTGATTAATTTACGCATCATGGGTACGCACTTTTTGCCTGAACCGGCCTTAGCTATCAGTTTTTGGCAAACTGCAAAAATGTGTCGAACACCACTCAAAAACGGTAAGTGGCGTATTTTTCATGCTCGCCGCGTCGACGAAATGATTCAGGGTATATTGCTTAAATACCTGTTCAGAGCAAAAATCATTCTGGTGTTTAGTTCGGCCGCGCAGCGTAAACGTTCTGGATCAACAGTGTGGTTAACCAGAAAAATGGACGCTGTGATTGCGGTAAGTAAAAGATCGGCAGGGTTTTTATGTGATCCCCCTGACTTGGTCAACCCCCATGGCGTGCAAGTTAATGATTATTTACCTGCTAAAGATAAACAGCAAGCATGGACTGAATTAGGTTTTGGAGGAAAATATGGTATTGGAATTTTAGGTCGTGTCAGAAAACAAAAAGGGGTGCATTTGTTTGTTGAAGCGTGCATTCAACTGTTTGACAAGTATCCTGATTACCACTGTGTAGTGGTTGGCGCAATTTCATTAAGTAACAAAGAGTTTGTCGAACAGTTAAAAGCCAAAGCGGCACAAGCCAATATGGCTGATAGGATAACTTTCACCGGTGAACTTCCATTTGAACAAATACCCACAATATTTAGTGCACTGTCTTTGGTTACAGCCTTGAGTGATAACGAAGGATTTGGTTTAACTGTTTTGGAAGCCATGAGCAGCGGTGCAGCGGTATTGGCAACAGAAGCCGGCGCTTGGGAGGAAATTGTTCGCCCAGCAGTCGATGGTTATATTGTGCCTGTGAATGATCAGCAAGCTGTTATCGAAAAAATGGACTTAATGTTATCCAGTCCTGAAAAACTAACCCAAATGGGTATTGAAGGGCGAAAAAGAGTCGAGGCCAGTTATCGTGTGGAAGACGAAGCAACACGTTTAATCACTTTTTTTCGTAGCTTACAATAGGCATGCTTTTAAGGAGAGTTGAACGCAGTGAGGACATCCAGCGTTTTTTGAATGGCACCACGGTTAAGAGCTAACACTTGTTTGCCAGCATCCCCTGCATGTTTTCTTTGTTCGGGGTTGTCTAGCCACGTTTTACAAGCCGCTTCAATTTGTCGAGCATCTGTCACTGTTAGTAACGCGCCGCTATCGGCTAAGGCTTGGCAAATAGCAGGATTATTATAAGTCGACTCACCCATCAATATTGGTACTGCCATAGCCGCAGGCTCCAAGGCATTGTGCCCACCTCTATCCGCTAAACTGCCTCCTACAAAACTGATATCTGCCAATGCGTAGATGGAGCGCAACTTGCCCATTTGATCGCATAATAATACTTGGGTCATGGATGTACATGGTTTTACGTCACTCATTAAAGCCGTTTCAATATTTTGTGTTTGTAGAAGTTGATGAACCTTTTCAAAGCGTTGAGGGTGACGAGGGACTATAATCATTAATAACGCCGGATAAAGTGTTACCAACGCCAAGTAGGCATCCAGTAAAATTTGTTCCTCTGGCTCATGGGTGCTGCCAGCCACAATAATTAAACGCGACTCTAAGGCAAAGCTGGTTTTAAGCGTTTGGCTAAAGGCGATATCGTAATCAGAAATGCTTAAGTCAAATTTAATGTTATTGGTTAAGGTTAGCTTTTCAGGGCTGACTCCAAGAGTCAGGTAGTTCTGATAATCTCTTTGGTCTTGGGCACAGATGGAAGTGATTTTTTCAAACATAGGTTGAAATAAAGAAGGATATTTTTGATAAGTTTTGGTCGATTTTTCACTCATTCTGCCATTTATGATAAAAATAGGAATATTTGAACGCCAGCATTGGTCACACAAATTTGGCCATAATTCCATTTCATTGATAAGCACTTTGGTTGGGCGTTTTCTGTTTAGAAAAACCTTTATAAAAGGAGGGAAATCATAGGGTAGATAAGCATGGTTAACACGATCCGCAAACAGTAGCTTGACCCTATCAGCACCTGTGGTGGTATTGGTGGTGATAGTTATGCGTTGTTTGGGGTTGTGCTCTAATAATTGTTCAACTAAATTTTGTATTGCCACCACTTCGCCCACTGACGCACAATGGATCAAAGGGCCGTTCTCATGGTTACCTTGCTTTAATGTGAAACCATAGCGGGATAAACGGAGTTTTGTATATCCTGGTTTACGCCTGATAAGTTGATAAACAAAGTGACAAAGGGCAAAGGGTATAATCAGTATCCATAATAATGAATAGCTGAGTAATACAGCGGTTTGCTTGGTACTGGGATAGAAATTTCGGGTCATGATTTATAAGAGCAGATGAGAGTATTCAAAACTAAAGTTATTTTAGCAGGTTTTGACAAATGAGGAACTAACAATACTTTAAATTGAGGCATACTATAATTAATCTAACAGACTGAATCGTAATTAATTTTTATTAAGTCCTCGCTTTTTGTTAAAACTCATTTAGTGTAAAATTTCACCCTGTACAGAGTTTGTTTTTGAATCTAATTGGTCAACATTTTTACTCAATTTTGTTTATAGGCTTGAGCTGCCTATTATCTGTATCCTTTTCTGTTAGAAGTCAGGCTTCTACAATACAAGTTGTGGTAAATCCCTCGGTTGAATCTAAAGATATTAGCGTCGAACAAATACGAAGGATTTTTTCTATGCGCCAAACTATTTGGCCTAATGGTCAAGCAATTACTGTTTATGTTCTTCCAAATCGACATCAAACACATCAAGCTTTCAGCACCAAAGTGCTCGGTTTGTTTCCATATCAACTGGATCGTATATGGAATAAATTAGTGTTTTCAGGACTAGGGGAAGAGTCTATTGAGGTGCAAAGTGAGCAAGAAATGCCGGAGCGAGTTGGTCATAAGCCAGGTGCTATTGGTTATTTGATGCTGCCGATTAATGGCGATAATTTCAATGTTATTAAAGTACTGGGGAAATAAATTAACATGAAGCTTTCAATACGGTTTAGTTGCCTTTGGTTGGGACTAATCTTTCAATCATATTGTGTTGCAGCTGAATCATTCAAACTCAACGGCTTTGTCGCACAGGGAATCACTCAGGCAAAAGGTTCGAACTTTGTAACCGATGATGGTGACGTGTCACTTAAGCTAACGGAAGTTGGAGTGAATAGTACCTACCGTATTAATCCTTCATTTCGGGTGGCCGGCCAGGCGGTATATTTAGAAGGCGGAAATCGTTTTTCTGATGGTTTTAGAGTCGATTATTTGTTTTTAGAGTGGCAACTGCTTAATAGCCCTGATTGGCAGTTAAAAACTCATATTGGACGCAATAAAAATTATCATTGGTTATACTCGTCGACCCGAGACGTGCCTCATACCCGTCCTTCTATTGTGCTACCTCAATCGTTATATTTTGATGTTTTTCGAGATGTTGCTTTGGGTGTCGATGGATTAGTTCTCATAGCCCAAACCCATAATGAATTAGGCGAGTGGGATATTAATTTCAGTTACGGTAATTCAAGGATGAGTGAAGAGCAGAAAAAAAATTATTAGGCTCAAATGCTTCTGGAAAATAGAAACACGATTTCGATACGCAATTTAGTGTGTATTGGCGTCCTAAATTAAGCAAATTTCAATTTGGTTTTTCATTATTGGATGCTGATTTTAGCTACCAACGAGGAGATAACGATACTCTTTTTACAGGTGATGAGACATCTCAAAGAATAATGTTCAATCTATTGTATCAAGGACAATACTGGGAAATAGCCTCCGAAGTAATGCGTGAGCGAGTGATTGTGGAAAACATCTTATTCCCATGATTCTATAGTGATATCACAGCAGAAGGTGGGTATCTGCAAGCTAGGTACTTTGTATCTAAGCAAGTAACCATGCTTGCTAGATTAGATATTTATGACCGAGATAGAAAGCACCGAGATAGAAAGCACCGAGATGGTCAGAATATTGAAACCTTAAGTCAAGGTTTGGTGCCAGGATATTTTGGCTTTATGGATCAAGCCACTGCAGGGGTTACTTGGCGTTTTGCTGAAAATATTCAGGTTCAAGTTGAATACCACAAAGTAAAAGGTACTAGCAGACTAGCGCCTATATTTACCCCAAATATAATCATAAATAACAATAAGTATTGGGATTTGTGGGCTATGCAGCTTATGTATTGGTTTAAATTGATGCGTAAATTTGTCAGCTTACCCACTAAAATAATGAGCATTTTAATGGCCTTTTTATTGTTTGCTAGTGTCTCTTTAACTTATTTGTGGGTGAAAAAAATAATCAAGACTATTCTGTTCAACAGCAAACATTACTCGATCAAGATCAACAGCAATTTGAGTTGATTCGAGGTCTATTGCGTACCAGAATGGAATCTTGGTTTGAATCCTTTGTACACTTTCAAGCAAATTACGCTGACAATATTGAAGCCACTGCGTTGTTCTTCGAACGCGAGTTTGACTACTTGCAAATTAACTTGAAAATCAATGATTTATGGCTATTTTATAGCAACAGTGATTTAATTTATAGTACCTCAAAAACTGAAAAAAGTTATGTTTATGTTGATGTGAAAGAAGTTATTAATACTCAATCATCAATCGCACACATTCGTTGTGCAGCAGAATGTCAGCAACAAATTAGTATGCCGATTTTATCTAACTCGGGAGAATTGGGCATATTATCAGTCAGCAGCTCGTTGTTAGAGGTGTTAGCGCCAGTTAATCGTTCTACTTTTGCTAAATTAGCTATTTTAGGTGACTATGAGTCGATAGCTGCAGCCGTTTCACTTGAGGGTGTGAGATTAAAGGATTTAAGTGTAAAGCCGCCTATCAATTTTACTAATAAACAATTTATGCAAGAACTCCTAAAAGACCTACCTAACACTCTTTTACTTTCACAAATACTGGATTCAGGTTATCGATTTGAAAGAGGCGATAATATATTTTTATTAAATGTATTACCTATCGACCCTCATCTTGAAAACTCAACGTATTTAATGTTTGTACACGATATTAGTGAGGTGTCGCTGGCGCATAAACAATACCAAACGCAGGTGTTAATTATATCTATTACTGTGGTTGTACTTTGTGTTTTGGCCATATTTTTGATGACCCAACAATTTCGCCGTCGCCTGATTTTAGTGGCAGAACAGCTACCTCTGTTAGCTCAAAAAAAGTATCAAGAGTTTCGTATTCATAAGTTTGCAAAAAGCCGTTTTTTTGTCGATGAAATTGAATTATTACAAGACTCTGCAAGCTTGCTCGGTGATGAATTGGAGTTTTTAGATGAAAAGATTGAACAGAATACTCGAGAGTTAGAAAATATCGCCATGTATGACAGTCTGACTGGCTTACCTAATCGCAATATGCTGAATTATCAATTGAAAAAATTGCTGGCTTCCATGACTCGTGAATCAAACAAATTAACTGTTATGTTTCTTGATTTTGATAAATTCCGTAAGGTTAATGATACTCACGGTCATGATATTGGTGATACGTTTTTGATAAATGCAGCACAGAGGATACGCGTGTTTTTTCGTGACTCGGACATGTTGTTCCGTTTTGGCGGTGATGAATTTGTAATCGTATTTTTAGAAAAAAATATCGCAGTAGGTGCCCCTATATTAGCCACAAAGTTGATTGATAGTTTCAGAGAGCCTATTGTCGTCAATGAGTTACTCTTTTATACCTCTAGTAGTATCGGTATTGCGAGTACCGAAGATACATCAATGTTGATGGATGACTTAGTTAGGCAGTCAGATATGGCTATGAATGCTTCTAAAGACGCAGGCGGTGGCAAATATAGTACCTTTAGTGATGTTATGCAAAAAGCTGTAGTACGTAAAGTCGAGCTAGAAAATGAAGTGCGCGACGCTCTCGAAAGAGGGGAGTTTAGTTTTGCTCTGCAACCACAAGTAGAAATTGCAACAGGAAAACTATTTGGATTTGAAGCGCTTATTCGCTGGTTTCATCCTGAACGTGGGTTTATTCCGCCTGATGAATTTATCCCACTGATTGAAAATACAGAAAATATGTTGAAAATAGGTTGTTGGGGCCTTAAAAAAGCATTTGAAATATTACAGAAACTAGATAAATTAGGTTTTAAACACCTTAAAATAGCGATAAATTTATCTGCCAGTCAGTTTTTAGATCCAGAGCTTTTGCCATTCCTCCGTGAGCAGATTAAGGTATTTAATCGTGACCCATCACAGATTGAATTAGAGCTAACAGAAAGAGCCGTAGTAGCTGAGATCGAAAAAACTCTGGCTACAATGCGGCAACTGAAGGAGATGGGATATATCTTTTCTATTGATGACTTTGGCACCGGGTATTCATCTTTAGTTTATTTGAAAAAAATGCCTGTTGATATCATTAAAATAGACAGAAGTTTTATCTCCGGTATGAGCGATAATAATGCTGATATGCAAATTGTCTCGTCTACCATTACGATGGTGCAAAAGTTAGGTATGCAGGTGGTGGCTGAAGGTGTTGAAACATCTGCTCAAATGAAGTTATTACAAGTTCTTCACTGTGAAATCGGCCAAGATTATTTTATCTCTCGCCCGATACCGGAGAGCGAACTATATTCTCTTTTACCTGAAAAATTACAATTTGGTGTATGGAATAAGTTAGACAAACTTAACAAGAATACCTAGAGGTATTTGTCTAAGAGTGTAAAAAAGTTTGCCACTGTAAATAAAATATATAACGCAAAAAACAGATTATTTCATTTATGAATGTGCCCCTCTTGAGGAGTATTACAATTCGGCAGAGATTACCTTTATTATAAATAAAATCTCAATAGCACGAGTCAAGAGCTACGAAAGCGAACAAACAAAAAGCTTTTCAGACAACAATAAATCGAACCAGTAAGTATTCGTTTTTAACACTCAATAATATTAACCGCCAAACCACCGCGAGCTGTTTCTTTATACTTCGCCTTCATATCGTTACCTGTCTCCCACATTGTTTTAATAACTTTATCGAGTGATACTTTGTGATTTCCCGTTCCACGCAGTGCCAGTCTGGATGCATTAATTGCTTTTATTGCTCCCATTGCATTTCTTTCGATGCAGGGAACTTGCACCAAACCGCCTACTGGATCACAGGTTAACCCTAAATTATGCTCCATGCCTATTTCGGCCGCATTTTCAACACAGGCAACTGAGCCTCCTAGAATTTCTGTCAGCGCACCTGCTGCCATGGAACATGCCACGCCAACTTCCCCTTGGCAGCCAACTTCTGCCCCTGAGATGGAAGCATTTTTTTATAAAGAATACCTATTGCTGCAGCAGTTAATAGAAAGCGACACGCGGTGTCATCGGACATAGGAAGAACAAACTTGTGATAGTAGCTCATCACTGCCGGAATGATACCCGCAGCACCATTAGTTGGTGCAGTGACTACTCTGCCACCAGCTGCATTCTCTTCGTTTACTGCAATAGCAAACAGGTTAACCCAATCCATGCAGGCCATAGGATCGCTACTTTTTTCATTCTCAAGGCTTGAGAAAAGAGCGGGTGCACGCCTGTAAACTTTAAGACCACCAGGTAGAATTCCTTCCGTTCTTTTCCCGTTTTCTATGCATTCCTGCATAGTATTCCAAAGTCCAAGTAAATTTGAGCGGATGTCATTTTCTGATCTCATAACCAGTTCATTTTTTAGCATCAAAGTACTTATTCGGAAACCATTGTCTTGGCACGCATTCATTAATTCATGTGCGTTTGAAAATGGGAATGGCACTTCTACTTGTGAATCACCATTTTTTTCACTTTTTTGAGTTTCAAAATTTTTATCTTCTACAATAAAGCCGCCACCAATTGAGTAGTAAGTACACTGAAAAAGTAACATATTTTCAGCATATGCAGACATAGTCATTCCATTAGCGTGTTTAGGTAAGGTTTTTCTTCGATGAAAAATGATTGCGCCTTTACTCAAAAAAGTAATTTTTTTGGAATTCAAAAGCATTAGGCTTTGTGTGGATGCAACCTTTGATAACAAACTATCAATCTGTTGAACTGGCACATCTTCAGGGCTGTATCCTATCAAACCTAAGATAATGGCCTTACCCGTGCCATGGCCCTTGCCCGTTTGGCCTAATGAACCAAATAACTCAGTGGTTATATAAGAAACCTGATCAAGCTTACCTTGAGCTTGTATTTGCTCTGCAAACAAACATGCTGCACGCATCGGTCCAACGGTATGTGAGCTCGATGGGCCAATACCTACTTTAAACATATCAAAAACGCTTATCATAAAAACGCAATTTGTTTAGTAAAATTCACTTAAACATAATCCTTAAGAACTAAAAAACAGGGGCTACTGGCTTATCACTTCTGCGAGTTATATAACAAATCGTTTCTAAATTAGATAAGTTGACAAAGCTTCGCTCACTGCCAATAGGCGTAGTAAAATTATCTCCCTCAACCAGCTTAATTATCTCTTCATCAATAGTAATGAGGAGTGAACCCTGATGAACAAAGATGACTTCCTCCTCAGCTCGATGATGTGTTGGGATCGTTGCACCGGCTTTAAACTTTAAAGCACGAACTACAAAGCCGTGTTTCCATCCTAATCTGGATGCAGTGATGCCTTCTTCAGTTGAATCCCCGCCAACAAGAGATACCTCGGACACACCTGTAAATTGAGATAACGCAGTATTATTTTGCCAATTAAAATCTTCGGTTCGAATGACGTATTGGTTTAATGCATCACTATCAACGAACCTATGTTCAGCAATTTGCTGGGCAGAAGTGACTAACATAGGTTTCTTACCATTAGGCATGCTTTCACCTAAAGTGGAGTCAATCAGTGACCCATCGTCTAAAAGGATCAGTCCGAAGTCTTTCGCCATATCAAACACTTTAGGTGCCCACAACACCCGTCCGGGATCATCTCCACCTAACACGGCATGTAAATAACCTAAACCTTTATGCGCGCCGTTAGGTAGTCCTTTGGTACATTCAAATCCTCTAAAAACATCGACTGGAAGGGAGATAATATCACCAGCATTTAGAGACACTCTGCCATCATTAGCATCAACACCGGTAATAAAGTCCCACTTACCATTGTGCACAACAAACACTTCTTCGGTTAAATGACTGTGTTGTGAGTTAAGGCAATTAGCAGGCTGCCGTGCACCTCCAATATTAAAGCCATGGGGTATTTTGATATGTACATGTTGATCTGGGTTTTCTGCTACACCAGGGCCAATAATGGTAAAATTTTCTTTTTTGTCAGAACCCGGACTGCGAGTGTCAATGAACGCGTTAGTACAGGGTTTTAAATCTTTGTACCGAACAGCTCTTTTTTGAATAGACATTATGTTCTCCATAGATTTATTGATTAGCGAGCGGTCCAGCCGCCATCTACTTTAATACAGGTGCCAGTAATCATTGCCGCTAGATCGCTGAGCAAAAAAATACAAGCGTTAGCAACATCATCAGGGGTTGCCAATTGGTTCATTGGGATCATCTCTAACACAAATTTCTTAAAATCTGGATCTTCGAGCATAGGCGCTGTCAGTGCTGTTGACACAAATGTAGGAGCAACTGAATTAACTCTAATATTGCTTGGCGCTAGCTCTACTCCCATTGCTTTAGTTAACCCCTCCACAGCATGTTTGGTCATGCAGTACAGCGTTCTTCTTGGAGAACCAACAAAGCCCATTTGAGATGACATATTAACAATTGCCCCACCGGACTGTTGCATCACCGATACTGCGGCTCTAGAAGTGCGGTATAAGCTCTTAATATTAATATCGATCATAACGTCTAAGTCTTCTGGGAGCTGTTCGAGCAAATTAGCCACTCGATTGATCCCCACATTATTGATCAGCCCATCAAGTTTATTAAGTTGTAACAACCTAGCGATAAAAGCTTCTGAAGCAACATCTTCTACCCAGATTTCAATATTAGCTGGACTTGTCATTTGTAAACTTTCTAGATCCTCTGTTGTTCTCGCCACCGCAATAACATTTGCACCTAATTGTGCAGCAAGTTTCGCGCAAGCTCGGCCAATACCTTTGCCTGCTCCTGTGATCAGCAATGTTTTTCCAGTGAATAAGTCGGTATTGAAACCAATCATATGCGCCCTTAAATTTTATTTTGCATTCGAAGTCATTATTAAGTAAGATTTTTCAATTGGCAAGAATTATTCGTAACACAGCATAATCAAATATAAATTTTTGGAGTGATATTATGATCAAGTATCTTAAAAAAGGGCCCACACAGCAGGAAAAGTCTGAATCTAATAAAAAGGTGCAAAGCATTGTTGAGGATATTATTAGTGCGATTGAAATAAATGGCGACGAAGCGGTGAGAAAATACTCTGAAACCTTCGATAAATGGACTCCGAAGTCATTTAGGTTATCAAAAGAAGATATTGCAGCTTGTTACGATGAACTAAGCGAACAAGTCGTTTCTGATATTCGCTGGGCTCAAGCACAAGTGAGAAATTTTGCACAGATTCAACGAGACTCAATGAAAGATGTTGAAGTCGAAACATTACCGGGTGTCACATTAGGTCACAAACATATTCCAATGGAATCCGTAGGTTGTTACGTTCCAGGAGGTAAGTATCCCCTTGTAGCTTCTGCACACATGAGTGTGGTGACTGCTAAAGTAGCAGGTGTAAAGCGTGTTATTGCTTGTGCGCCGCCATTTGATGGAAAACCGTCGCCGGCGATTGTAGTGGCTATGGATATGGCTGGCGCAGATGAAATTTATTGTTTTGGAGGAGTACAAGCTGTCGCAGCAATGGCTATCGGTACTGAGACGATAGCGCCAGTTGACATGATTGTTGGTCCGGGCAATGCTTTTGTTGCTGAAGCTAAACGCCAATTATTTGGTCGAGTAGGTATCGATTTATTCGCCGGACCTACTGAAACCTTAGTCATTGCCGATGAAAGCGTAGATGCTGAACTCTGTGCGGCTGACTTATTAGGCCAAGCAGAGCATGGTCCAACGTCACCGGCGGTATTATTGACAAACAGTGAAAAACTGGCGAAAGAAACAATAGTAGAGGTAGAACGTCAATTGAAGGTTCTATCGACAGGCGAAGTGGCTGGTCAAGCATGGCGTGATTTTGGCGAAGTAATAGTATGTGATACACATGAAGAGATGCTGCAGGTAGCCAATGACTTAGCTTTCGAGCATGTACAAGTTATGACAGAAAATACTAAGTTTTATAAAGACAATATGCAAAACTTCGGGGCCTTATTTTTAGGACCCGAAACCAACGTTTCTTATGGTGATAAATGTATCGGAACCAATCATACACTACCAACTAAAAAGGCTGCACGTTATACTGGTGGATTATGGGTCGGTAAGTTTATAAAAACCTGTACTTTTCAACACATTACAGAAGAAGCATCTGTTTTAGTTGGTAATTACTGCTCCCGTCTTTGTGCAGTAGAGGGCTTTGCTGGGCATAAAGAACAAGCCGACATTCGCTTGAGACGATACGAGAAAAAATAAATTGAATAGCAAAAAGCGCGTCACATCCTACGATGTTGCAAAGGCAGCAGGCGTTTCTCAGTCTGCTGTATCCAGAGTGTACGTTGAGGGTAGAAGTGTCTCCAAAAAAACTAAGGCAATGGTATTAGCTACAGCGAAAGAGTTAGGATACAAGCCTAATGCTATCGCGCGTATGTTGATCACTAAACGCTCTGGAATGGTGGCGGTTATTTTGTCTTCAAGAGCAAATTTAATCTATCCAGAAGTTCTATCTTTGTTGAATAAGCGCCTTTCAGAAAAAAATGAGCGTGTTTTGTTATTCAATCTAGATGATGCTGCAGGATTGGATGATATTTTAGAACAAATTTGGACCTTTCAGGTTGACGGTGTTATTGCATTAGCCGCTCACTTCGATAACGAAAGTATCGAAAATTTTAAAGTGCACAACATCCCTGTTGTTTTGTACAACCGCAGAGTTTCTGGTCATTCTGCCAGTTCAGTTTGTTGCAATCATGAGCAGGGTATAAGACAGCTTGTCAATATACTCGATGACTTTGGCCATAAAAGGTTTTTAGTTCTAGCCGGACCAAGTGAATCTGATGTGGCCCAAGAAAGGTTAGAGTGTGCTATCAAAAGCCTGTCCTTGAAGGGACATAACGACGTGCCAATAAAATATGGTGACTTTAGTTATGACTCTGGTCGATTAACATTTGCAGAAGCAATGCACAGCAATAATGTGCCTACGGCTGTTATATGTAGCAACGACACCATGGCAATTGGTGTCATCGACGAGGCAAGAAAAAACTTTGGCCTAAGGATCCCTGAAGACCTATCCGTGGTCGGATTTGATGGTGTAAACGCTGTTTTTTGGCATAGCTACCAACTAACCACTATAAAACAACCTCTCGAGCAAATGACAAAAGCGGCGGTCGATATTTTACTAGAACAAATCGAATCACCTGAAAATCCGGCACAACTGCGGTTGTGGTCAGGAGCTTTTATCGAGGGCAATACTGTAGGACCTGTTAGGAATGAACAATAAACCACTACTTGTATTTATTCCCGGAACATTGTGCACCAGCCAGGTGTTCCAGCCAATTGTAGAAAACCTTACATACGATGCTGTACTCATCGATTATAAGTATCACGATAGTTTGCAAGCAATGAGCGAAGAAGTACTTCGCTTGGTAGGCGATAAACCTTTTATTCCAGTCGGATTTTCGATGGGTGGCATGGTGGCATTTGAGCTAATCCGTCGCGTAAATAAACAAATTAGTGGGCTAATTTTACTCAACAGTAATGCCCATGCTGATTTACCTGGCAGGCAAAAAGGTCGTGTCCGACACTTAGCGTTAGCTAAAAAAACCAGTCTAACCAATCTAATCCAAGATGTGTATCTACCTGTTTACTTCGAAAATAACGAGAGTGCAGAAAGCCAAATAGTACTACAAATGGCTGAAAACTTAGGTATAGACGTATTTGAGGCACAACTAAAGGTACTCGCACAACGACCCGCTTCGTTGGATGTACTAGAAGAGTTTGCTAAGCCTACACTTATTATCGGTGCAGAAAATGACTTACCATGCCCACCTGAACACCAGTTACTGATGGCAGATACGGCGGTTAACTCAGAGTGTCATATACTTCCACAGAGTGGACATTTTGCTGTGCTTGAGCAACCTCAAAAAATAGCCAAGCTTATTAATCGATGGGTAGAGAAGTATCATGAATAATTTTAAACAGCGGTTATCAGACAAACAACCATTACTGGGCACATTTATCAAAACCCCACACCATCATAATACTGAGGTGATGTCGACATTAGGCTTTGATACATTATGCCTTGATGCTGAGCATGCACCATTTGACAGAGGCGATCTCGACCGATGTATTTTAGCGGCTAAAGCTCATCAGCAACATGTTGTTGTTAGAATTGCGAATGATTCACACGACAGCATTTTAAACATATTAGATCTAGGCGCAGATGGCGTGGTAGTCCCCCATGTTAAAAGTGCATCTCAGTTAGAACGAGTGATAAAAAGTTGCTACTTTGGACACAATGGACGCGGTTATGCAGGCTCTACTCGTATGGCTGGATACACGACTCGCAACATTCTCCAAAACATTGAACATAACCGCTCAAACACTACCATTATTGCGCAAATAGAAGACTTAGATGCGT
The DNA here is from genome assembly GCF_000347635.1 of Paraglaciecola psychrophila 170. Lineage (NCBI taxonomy): Bacteria > Pseudomonadati > Pseudomonadota > Gammaproteobacteria > Alteromonadales > Alteromonadaceae > Paraglaciecola > Paraglaciecola psychrophila. The sequence continues at coordinate 79,226 of NC_020514.1, forward strand.
TGCATGAACTATCAGACATTTGCCAAGTAGATGGTCTCGATTGTTTATTTATTGGCAGAATGGATTTAACCGTTGCACTAGGCGAAACTGATCCTAGTGCAGGGATTGTTATCAAAACCATTCAACAAATTATCGACGTCGCTCAGCAATACAATGTCAGTGTTGGAATGTTTGTTGCCAACTTAGATGAGTTACCCACATGGATTGAGAAACACGTTTCTTTGTTTCTTTTAGGCTCAGATCACAGCTTTATGCTGACTGGGGCAAAAGCGTTGCAAACACGTTTCGAAAAGGCTAAAGACGCGAATAGTAATGCGGCCATTTAAACTTTGCTTGTACTTAGTTTTACTTGGACTTTTGACTATAAGTAGTTGCAAAAATATTACGCTGATTACCAAAAAATCAGCTGTTGACTGGTCAACACCTGACATACCTAATCTCAATATTTTATCCATCGATAATTTACGACTCAGAAACTACGGTAGTGAATTTGTTTGGTTAGAAGAATGGCAACGCAAAAATACATCATATCGCAGTGTTATCGCCGCTTACATGAGCGATGGATTGCGTGTTTATGCCCGTATCGACATTCCTAATAAGCCGCCACCTGAGCAAGGTTATCCGGTTGTTCTGTTCAGTCATGGTTGGGTAGGTTTAGATAACGCCAAGGATTTTGACTTTTTTGTAGATTCAGAAAGTAGTCAAGGGCAATATTTACATGCATTGGCTGAAGATGGATTTGTGGTGATTACTCCTGGATGGCGTGGTCATGGCACAATTAATGGAATAAACGCTGATGGTATTGAGTTTATGCAGCGTTGGGATAACGCCACCTATATCAGCCCCATTTTTTATGCTATCGATATGCTTAATGCACTCGAAAGCATCCAATCCCTGACAACTTCAAAATGGGGTCATGGCTCAATCAACATAGATCTAGACAAGGTCTCTTTATCAGGTCACTCACAAGGTGGTGACTCTGCTTTACTTGTCTTAGCCATTGCGGGTGAATCATCCATGGTAAAACAACCTATTAGCGGCGCATCAATTTTTTCTGGATGTTTTTTACCACGTTTAAAACAGGGAGAATTATATAGTTCAATGTCTATGTCTCCACAAGCCTTTTTGGCAGGAGATGGTAGTTGGACATCGAGTGCATCGAGTTACGATGGACAGGTCAATCCTGACTTTCAGTTTGGTTTTCCTGCAGATTGGATAGGCACGCCCAATCCCCCTGATTGGACATGGCAAAATAAAATGTGGTCGACATCAACGGTAAAACAGGCGTTTGAGAAGAAGTATGATGAGATGTACAACACCTTACAAAAAAACCATTTAACTGCAGATCTCTATACTTTAGAAACAAATAATATGGGTCGTACTGTTATTCAACATCCAAATCATATTCAAGCAGCATATGCAGCAACATCACCAATTTATTATCCTCAATATCTTCAGGAACCACTGGCATTACATCATTCGGATCGTGACTACTACTCCCCATCTAAATGGAACCAAGAGCTGGTTCAAACAATATTAAAGTCTGGCGGAAGCGCGGTTAACTTTGAGTACCCAGGTAATACCCATTCGTTAACTATTAGCCAACATAAATGGTTCTCGGAAAATTATAACCAAACAGGACTGAACCGAATGATCACCCATGATATCAACTGGTTTAAAAACTCTAAAAAGTAGTCTTTATTTATATTTATTGAGGGCTTGCTGAAGAGGTTTTAGTGCATCGCCATATTTTTGCCAATTATTGATACTCGTTTTATATATGGGTTGTCTGACTTGTTCAGCGCTTGGTGTCATCACTATGCGTTGTGTTTGATAAAAACGCTCTGTTGCTTGTTCATAATCAAGACCTAAGAACTCGAGTAATCGAGCTGTTTCCTTTGGTTGATTATCCACGACCGCCTCATATTTGATAGTGATGATATCTTCGCTATGGAAACCTGCCCAAAATACCATTAAACGTTCGTGTTCCCGATAATAATGTCCAAGAGCGTTTAATTCATGTGCGTAGCCTTGACTATCATCAAAGGGTAATTTAAAAATAGATAGGCAATTATCTATTGAATCACGTTGACAATATACAAATTTAGCATCAGGTAAAATAGCTTTTATAAATCCCACAAAATTATAGTTGAGCGGGTTTTTATCAGTAAAATAAGTGTGATCACCAAAGGTTTCAAGCATTCTTTGTTTATACTGACGACCCATTTCAGACAGTTGCGATTGACTCAGTTTATTTAAGCAATAGGGATAAGGCGTATTGCTAGTTTGTTCTGCCATCTTCACTAAATCATTAATATAACCTAGCTCACCTGAACCAAAAACTTGCGAATGAGATGCCAGTATTTGTTCTGTTAGACTAGTACCTGAACGAGGCATACCGATAATGAAGATAGGATGGACATGATCCATACAAACCTTTGCAGGTGATATAGGCATAATATCTTCCATTGCCACTCGATATTGTTCAGTGAGTTTGCTGTTGTATGGACATTTTTCTGCTTTTATTTGCTGTGCATAAGCGTAATTTTTAATCGCAAACGCATACTGCTTAGACTTGTCGTAATACACGGCTAATGCAAAGAATAAGGAAGTCTTAAATACACTTGGCGTTGCGCTATCAGCTAGCAATTCAGTGATTTTTTCGACTTCCTCAGTCTTTAATATTTGGTTTTTAAGCTTTGCTAATTGATAAAAAGAACTAGCATGATTAGGCGTATGTTTCAGTGCTATTCGAAAACTTGTGGCAGCTGAATCAAATTCGCCTAACTGTTCTTGTAATACTCCAAGATGATGGTGTGCCTCGCTGTTGTTTGGCTCATGCTTAATGACCTTTTGTAAACATGCTTTTGCTTTTCTATGGTGCCCGAGCTGCTTTAACGTAGTGGATAAATTAATGCAGGCGGGCATATAGTTATCTATCGCCATCGCTTTTTCAAAAGTTTTTTTTGCACTTTCGTAATCAACTTTTGCCAGTTGAATTTCACCTATTACATTTAAGTAGTAACTGTTGTTTGGTTCAAGATGATTAGCATGCTCAATCGCTCTTAGGGCAATCTCTAGGTTGCCCAATTCTTTTAAAGACTGTGCAAAATTAGATAAACACTCTGGATAATTAGCGTCGAGTTTGAGGGCTTTATCAAATACCAAAGTGGCTTGTTTATGCTGGTCTTGTGCTGCCAATATATTGCCCAAATTATTTAATATTTGGGGCTGCTGTGGGTTCAAGATTAAAGAAGAATTAAAGGCTTTCTGCGCTTTTTTGAATTGATGTAATTCTTTGTATGCCAGCCCTAGATTATTATATGTTTGCGCATCTTTATTGTTGATGGCAAGCGCTTTTTCTAGCACAAGTACAGCCTGATCAGCTTGTTGTATTTGAATAAATACTACGCCTAGTAGGTTCAAGCCATGTTCATTTAAAGGGTCTACTTTTAAGATATCTTCAAAGACATTTTGAGCATCAAGCAAGCGCTCATTTTTTAGTAACTGAAAACCTTTCTGTAATTGGTGAGCTACTTGTTGGTTCACAGCATTCCTCGTTGATTTTAGGGGATTATCAATAAAAAGACCTACTCATTGTAGGCCAATATATACTAACATTATGAAACTCTATGTTTTAAAAGTTATACGCAAATCTCACACCAAAGTTACGTGGAGAATTGTAGTCATATGCCACTCTCGCTCGACTGAATATCTCAGTGTAGGTTTTAATCAGTTCGTCAGTAGCATTATTAACATACCCTTGTACGCTATAATCCCCATCGACAGATTCCCATTTTACCGATATGTCCAGTTTGGTGTAGGCGTCTTGGTCAGCAAAAAACACGGGGGCTCGGTTACTTATATAACCTGAATTATAATAAGCAAATACATGGGGTTTTATAGTACCCATATCGCCCAAGTCGATAAAGTAAGACATACCTACACCCACAGTCATATCCGGTGTGTAAGGTGTATCTTCACCATCCACTACGTATACAAAGGAACCACTAATTGTTTCAGAGCCTATCGGTGCAGTGCCATTCCAGACAAGATTACCTGCATCCACTATAAACTCATCATACTCTGACATATCAATCGACACACCAAAGTCAACGACTAATGCGTCAGTCACATCCCAAAAGCCTTCGATTTCAAGCCCACGTGATAAAATTGAGCCACCAGGAACCTGTGTTGCTACAGAAATACCGGTATCACCTTGATCGATAAAGGCAGTGGTTGTTAAGCCCTCAAATTTACCGCTATAGGCCGCTGCATTTAGACGCAAGGCACCATCTAACAAAGTTGATTTTGCGCCGATCTCAAAGGCTTTATTAGTTTGTGGAGCAAGCAAAGTTTGCGTTGTAACATCCGTTGAGCCAGCAATATAGGCCGTGGCATATGTTGCATAGACCATAAGGTTTTCGCCAACTTTATAATCTGCGCCTAGACGATAATCAGTATTTTCATCTACACCCTTTTGTACTTCTCGAGTTCCGTACGACCGAATGGGTAATGTTGGGCCTAAGCGTGCAGCAGAATCATCAAAACTTAGCGGATCAGCGCTTTGAGCTTCACGGTCGTCTTCAGTGAAACGAATACCCGCAGTGATATTTAATTTATCAGTTAACGCGTAGGTTGCCTGTCCATATAGAGCAGTGGATTTAGTACCGCCACGGCCTTCACTATTCCAAGACGCCCATGATGGCGTTTCTGGTGTTGCTCCAGCATAACCAGACCAAGATTCAACTAAGCTACCAAAAATATAAGCTGAGCGATTAGCGGGATCTTGACTGTTAAAATAATAAGCACCAACAGTATATTGTAAGGGTCCGTCAAATAATGATGAAACGGTAACATCAAGTTGTTTTGATTTACTAGTACTGTAGTTTCCATCAACCCAAGAGGCCAAACCAGAAAGATCCGCATCCATCAAGTTAATAGATTGATAATCAAACATAGCGCCATTAACCATTACGCTATGCTCAGCTATTTCCCAATCGATACTCACATAAAATGATGTTTCTTCAAGCTCTCGATTAGGTGTGTAATCATAATCGATGGTTCTTGCGCCAGGAACAATCGTTGCGAAAGCATCACCAGCACAGACATTGCCGCCGGAAACTGTTCTTCCTCCAGGTCGGTCAGGTGAACCATCAGCGCAGCCTTCGTAAACGCCAAAACGCGGGTCTAAAAATCCATCCGCTGCATTAATACGTGTAGGATCATCTTTATCAAGCGGAATACCAGCTGGTTTGTAACCAAAGTTCAAACTGCCGTTACCGGTATCTTTCCAATGTGAAGCTGTTAAGTTAATAGATAAGTCATCGCTTAACGTGAACAGCAGTTGGCCCCGCACATAGGTGTAATCTGAATCTTTTATATCGCCATTTGGGTTGTTGATATTCTCAACGAAACCGTCGCGTTTTTCATCGGCGGCAGTAATACGAAAAGCAACATTTTCACTAACAGGAACGTTAACAAAACCTTCGGTTTTGATTAAGCCAAAATCACCGAGCGTTGCCGCGCCTCCGAATGAGAACTCTTCTGTATCAGGCTTTTTAGTTATAACATTGATCAAGCCGCCGAATGTGTTACGACCAAATAAAGTCCCTTGAGGCCCTCGCAATGCTTCTATGCGTTCAATATCTAAGTAACCTGCCAGCGCCTGGCCTGTGGTCGGCAAATACATACCATTATGATAAATCGGCACTGCGATATCAGTAGTGCCTGCGCTACCTGCGCCGCGTAATATTATTTGTGGATTATTACCAAAGCTGGTTATGGTCACACCAGGAATAGCTTTCTCTAACGACATGACATCATTAATTTGCATGTCTACCAAATCGCTACCGCTGATAGCAGTAACGGCTAATGGAACGTCTTGAATATTAGTAACGCGTTTTGTCGCGCTGACTTCTATTACTTCAATTTTTTTTTCTGCTTTTACTTGTGCATATGCGCTAGACATTGCAATCGCATTTGCTACTGCCACTGCGATTGTTGTTTTAAATAGAATGTGTGATTTCATTTTCATGATCTTTTTCCCGATGCTGTGCTGACTAGAATGTTCCAAAATTGATACTTTTATTTTTTAGGTAAATATCTTAAGTCAAAAAATACTTCGGAATCATCAATAAATCAACTGTGAATTTACATTTAAAGCTATTAAATGACGATTAATTGCTTATTTATCCCCCGCATTGACATATTTTGCATTTAATCATTAACAAAACACAATTAAAAAATTAACACAATAGACTTCGGAGTCACTTTTGGTGATGTCGATTACAATTAAGACCTATTGGGCTTTTTTAGTTCTAACGTCGTGCTTTATTAAATTCGCGCATTCTTCCCAACACATCAACACCTAGCTGGTCATAAACAGAAAGCATATCTATTAATACCCAGTTCTCTCGAATTAGGTCACCTTCTACACGCCAAAAATCAAGACTACGCATGCTTATTTTTTGATCCCCTGGTGCAATACCCAACCAACCAGAACCAGATACTGTCATATGCATGCCTGGCCAAGCTGTAAAAGCTGCGTAATTCGCATCTGCAAATAAGTGACCTGCATGAGGATTGCCAACTCTATCTGGAAGACCATTTAGAAATGGGATCTGATGCCAATCTCTAAATCCGCTAATTGTTCTGGCCGTACCGATACCTGACGGTCCATACCAAGAACATCTGGGGTGCCAATAATCATGTAAACGCATGGCTTCAGCCCCTCCTGTTGCATAATTCCCCAGCGCTACACACATGTCGCCAACCAAAGTTTCTGATTTTTTAGAGCTGGCTCTATCCCACGCTTTTAGGGTGATGCCATCTTGACTTGCAGGCCCGGGTACATGCCATTCACGACCCAAACTCGGAGCCATTGGCCAAGCATTCGCCTGCATCATAACGTCAGGGATATCCCATATTCCTTGGTATTCTATGACCTTATTACCTTCAAATTTATAAAATTCATGAAAACGCAATGAGACCATATGGCCTGTTGCAGGAATGTCTAACCAAGGCTTATCAAAAGAGCCGCAATAAAAACCACAACATCCCACCCAATGAATACCTTTTGCTGTTGGGCCTGACATAATAATCGAGTCTCGTCGTTCAAGATCAGGAATTGACTGGAACAGTGGTATTAATGCTTGCTGAAAAAATCCTTCTACGTCGGTGATTTTTTCGAAAGGAAAACAAAGTTGAATAACAGCGTTTGGACTAAAAAGCGAAAGTAAATTGTCTTTAACTGCTTCGGGTTCAAAGTTGTACTGCAATTGACTGAGTTGGTGGATTTTATTTTGTTTTCTAAAAGGATTTGCTGGAGCTCAGTGGTTTCCATTTTCGATCTCACGGATTAGTTGGATGTCTCTGGATACGGCAAGCTCAAAATCATCGGTTGATAACAGATGCTGTTCCGATTCGTATACAAATTTGGCTGCTAACTGTTGCTTATGATTTTGAAGGTAAAATCCAACATTACTGATAGGAGTAACAGCATCATATTTACCATGATGAATTACATACTTAGCAGATACACTTATTTTTGGAAATCGATACTTTGCCGTTGACCAAAGTGATATTAATTTAACCTTATTTTTTATTTGACTGGCGGCATAGAAGCTAATGGGACCTCCCATAGAGTGCCCAATAAGCACGATGTTTTTAAATTCGGTTAATAAGTGTTTTTCTAGTGCATTTATAGCAGCAATAAGATCTGAGGCGTAGAGTCGATCGGGGAATTTTACTTTTCCGGTTTGATGCGTGTAGGTGATTCCTTGAGAATCGTTATGCCCCCGATAATCAGGGATCAACACGTTAAAACCTGCTTTTGCATAAGCATTTACCCAACTTCTATAATAATCACCTGGTCTGAAGGATTCGCCAGTTTCTACCCTTCCATATTTTGCTGGGTCAGGGTGAAAACCATGAGCCATCACAATGAGAGTGTCTGATTTTAGCTTGTTTGGACTACCGATAATTAATAATGCACTTTGTTTTAAATTATCATTTTCAAACTGTAGTAAGCGTCTTTCAATCCTCTGATTTTTGTTGGGGAGAATATTAAGTTCAACACTCAAACATACTGTTGAACTTAAATATAAAACAAGAAATACCGATAAACGCATTACAGTGTTGGGTTCTCAATACTGGCCGTTCGTTCAAGGATATCTACCCCCTGTTGTTTTAACCAATATGGAATGTCCATCATCACCCAGTTTTCTAATAATTTATCTCCCTCACGGTAATAAACATCAACAATCCGCATATCGGCTTGGCTATCGCCGCTGGGCATGCCTAAAAAGCCACCTTTAGACTTATTTGATAAATTTGGCCATCCGAAGAAACAAGCAAATTGACCTTCAGCAAACCGACATATGTGGCCGTTGAATACTTTGTCAGTCAGTCCTTCTCTAAAGGGATACATGTGTTGTTCTTGATATCGAGGAATAGTAAAAGTTGAACCGATACCTGCGGGTCCATACCATGCCATGTCATCGTGCCAGTTCTTTTTCATCACCTGTTCACCTGCCCTGTCATTAGCCGTTTTGTTTAACTGACTCAAATCATCTATCATAGTGTTGAGAACTTGTAAGGTTTTCACTGCCTCCTCAGCTGGCTGCTCATCAAGTACTAAACCATTGTGGTGACGTGGTCCTGGGTGGATAAAACTGGCACCCGTTTGTGGCGGTAATGGATTAATACCTACTTGCTGCATGAGTCCAATAATGTCTAACCATAAACCTGTCTTAGTTATTTTACCGTTCTCAACACAGTTAAATTCGGCATATTTCAGCATAACAACTTTTCGTGTGGCGCGGATCCCTAGCCAATCACTGTCAAACAGCCCCATAAAATGTCCCATACTCATTACCCATGTATCACCACTCACATCATTTGAACCAGCGATAAATACATCTTGGCGTCTTTGAATATTTTTAAATGACTGGTAAAGAGGTTGCCAAACATTCGCAGAAACTTCTTTTAAATTGTTTATCTTATTAAAAGGGTACACACCGTAAAATTCATAATCATCAGCAATGTAAGATGCTTGAACCTTTGTAAGTGAAGTGGTACTTGCCTTTTCCATTGCTTTGAAATACTCCATTACATAGGCTTTTTCGCTTTGAAAATTGGCCATATTCAGTGCTCTCTTTTGGTTAATAACTAATTTTAAAAAAAGTCTATTTACTAATGACTTCGAAGTCAATTAATAATAAGATGAAAAAAATCTTTAGTACTTAAAACGACAAAAAGAAAAGGTTGGGGATCACAATGACGGAATTTGGCGCCTTAAATTGGACTATATTAATAATATATATAGTTGCAAATCTATTATTAGGCCTGGTGATAGGAAAAAGAATTAAAACCGATAATGATTTTTATATCGGACAAAAAACCACACCTTGGTGGGCAATCGGCATTTCTGTGGTGGCCACTTACGTTAGCGCCATGACGTTTTTGGGTGCGCCGGCTTGGGCTTACAAAGATGGACTCAGTGTCATCGCTATTCACCTTAATTACCCATTAGTGATAATGATTGTCATTATCTTCTTTTTCCCCTTCTTTTATAACTCAGGCGTCGCATCTATCTATGAGTATCAAGAAAAAAGATTTGGCAAACGTGCTAGGGCGTTAATTTCCTCTATTTGGTTGGTATCGCAAACCATGTCTTCTGCTGCTGTACTTTATGCAACTTCTGCGGTGTTGAGTTTCATCACTGGCGTCGATGTTATAGCCGCAATATTTATTGTTACCTTTATTGCACTGGCTTATACCGTTCTAGGCGGTATTACTGCTGTAATATGGACGGATGTAATCCAGTCAATCATTTTATTTGCTGGTGCAGGTATTATATTTTATGCACTGCTTAACGAAAGTAGTTTCTCAGTCATGGATTCACTCGCTCAACTTAAGTCTGAAGGTAAACTTAACCCACTGATCACTGATTGGGACTTCAATGCTACCACCACAGTATGGAGTGGCATTATCGCCATGACGCTCTACCACACAACGGTTTATGGTACTAACCAGATGATGGTTCAAAGAACGTTAGCTGCAAAAAACATTGGCGATGCTAAAAAGTCCTATTTATTAATGGGTTTTGCTGCTTTCTTTATTTACTTATTTTTTATTATTCTTGGGGTACTGTTTTATAGTTATTATCAGGGTAAAACATTTGATAACGAAAACCTCATTATCCTAGAGTTTGCAGCTGAATATGGTATGCCTGGTTTAATGGGGCTAATAGCGGCAGCTGTGATGGCTGCATCCATGTCGAGTCTTGACTCCGCTTTTAACTCATTATCGACGGTTACCACCATCGATTTCTATAAAAAGTATTTCAAAAAGGGAGCTCCTGAAGCTCATTATCTGAAAGCATCTAGACTGTTCACACTGTTTTGGGCGCTACTGATCATCTTCCCTGCCATTATGTATCACCTACACAGTTCTGGCTCAATTTTAGAAGTGTTGAGTAAGGTAGGTTCCTACTTTGTAGGCGCTCAATTGGGTATGTTTGGGCTAGGGTTTTTCTCCAAACAAGCTACCGAAAACGGCTTGCTCGTGGGAACTGCAGTTGGGTTTGTGGCTGTTGTAGCTGTCGCCATTGGAACTGATGTTGCGTGGCCTTGGTATTGTTTGATTGGTGCAGGTTTCAATGTGATTGTCACTATTATTGCTAGTCGTATTATTGATGGTAAACAACATGAATTATCTGAATATACAGTCAAAGGTCAGCAATTAAAGTTTGCCAGAGAAGGATTGGCAGAAAAAGAAAACGGGTGGTATCGCATCCCGGGTAAAGTTGACCGTGTTAACTACTGGTTATTTGCATTCTTTATTTTGACCCTAATTTTCTTATGGTCTATTCAGTATATGGTTTAACAACGGATTATTATGTCAATTATAAGTCAATTTTATGATGCACTTGCGAACGATCTATCGCTAACTAACATAGTTAGCGAAGACGTAACTTTATACGCCAGCGAGCCGGTGAATGAACTTCACGGCATTGATGCCATAAAACAACAGTATTGGAAAATTTTATCGACGTCACTCTACAACATTGAACGTAGGCCATTTATTGAGTTTGATAGCATTCACAATAATCATAAATGGATTGCCGCTACAGGTTATTTAATAGGTGATTTTGTTAATGACTTGCTTGGAATACCTGCCACTAAAAAACCTGTCTATTTAAGATTTACAGAGCTGGTACAGCTGCAAAACGAAAAAATAGTCAATTATTATATCATCATAGATTTCTTAGATGTTATGCACCAAGCTGGCGTTAACCCTTTGCGAAAAAGCCTGGGGCACGATGGTTTGATAATGCCGCCGACCACTATGGATGGATTAAATCCAATAGAGTCCTATGTTGAACAAAGCCAACAATCAGAGCAACTGGTGTTATCTATGCTCGAAGAACTAGGTCGTTTTGACGGTCAATCTTTGGCTAGTATGCAGCTAGAAAATTTCTGGCATCCAGCCTTCATGTGGTATGGGCCCGCGGGCATAGGCATGACCAGAGGTATTAGTGACTTTCGAAAAAATCATCAAGGCCCCTTTGTTTTTAGTTTTCCCGACAGAGTTGTTGACCACAAAGCTGCAATCATCAAAAAAGGAAACTATGTTTCAACCGGTGGCTGGCCACATATGCATGGCTCACATTTAGCTGGAGGCTGGCTTGGCTTGCCTCCTTCAGGGATAAAACTTGAGCTTAGAGTGATTGATATTTGGCGCAGAGAAAATAACCTCTTAAAAGAAAATTGGGTTGGAATTGACATCATTCATATGTGCAAACAAATGGGCTTAGATGTTTTTGCAATGATGAAAGATGCATACCACCTTAGATGAGTATCTTTACGCGAATAGATAGAATGTCAGATCCATCATCAACGGTAATTATTTATAAACGGTGTAACCATGCAACAAGATAATGTCACTCAAGTATATTGGAAAGATTTACCAGAACTATTGTCACCTCAGGGTAAGCCAAGCCAATCATTAAAGAACTTTGATTCAGAGTTTATTGATATTGTGGATTATATTATTCGCATTACTCACCGTATTTGGGAACAGAAAAACATAGCGCTGTGTAATAATTATTATGCTGAATATTGTCCTGTACACACGTTAGGTGGCTATTCAGATGATGTTGCCACTGTAATAAAAAATACATTATTAACTTTAGCAGCATTCCCTGATCGTACGTTAATTGGTGAAAACGTGGTATGGCGAGACCTAGGCGAAAATAATGGCTATTACTCGTCACACCGTATCACAAGCATAATGACCAATAAAAATCCGTCTGAGTTTGGTGCCGCAACGGGTAAAACGGGTCGTGTTACAACCATCGCAGATTGTGTGTGTTACGAAAATAAGATTGTTTATGAATGGTTGATGCGAGATAACAGTTTTTTAGTGAAACAGTTAGGCATCAGCCTTATTGATGCGGCAACACATTTTGCTAACTTGCCTACAAACGATAGTTTTGAAGTATGGCGCGCACAAGAAATCACCCGTATCAAAGCTGGACAAGCAACGTTTCATCAGTGGCATACACCATTAGATGACAGTAGTGAAAAATTTGCCAAGCTTTGGGTAAACACACTTTTTAATAAAAAAGCCTTTGGTGAAGTAAAAGGTTTTTACCATAAGAATGCTAAATTGCAATGGCCAGGTGGCATCGAAGCTGTAGGTATTCCTGGTATCAGAGGTGTCTTTATTCAGTGGCTAGCACAAAGCCCTGAAGCGTCAGCAACATGTGACCATATTAGTGTTACTCCATTTGAAGATGACGCTACTGATATTGCAATTCGTTGGTCAGTGGCCGGAATATTTACCCCTAAAAATGAGCTCTTTTCAAAATACACAGGGCAATGCTTTTTTGTTATGGCAGCGACTCACTTACGAATAGTTAACGGTAAAATTAGCGAAGAATGGACAGTGTTTGATGAAGTTGCAGCTTATGCAAACATGATCAGAGATTACAACAACAGCGATGCAAAGCAGGGGATTGAATAATGTTAGATATGCTTATTAAAACATTCACTCAAGGCGATGTTGCCTGTTACAAATCAAGTTTGTTGCACTCTTCATTCTGGTCCCAACACAATACTAAAATGTTTGGAGAAGATAAACTGACTTCTGTACCATTAACTTGGTTAATGTCTGCAGGCCGTTGCCAAGTGTTGCAAAGCCTAGTCGTACGGCAAGCAAACATCTCAGTCATACACTTAAAACTAAAAATACAACAGCACGACTTACCAATAAATTATACATTTTGGCTGCACAATAATGGCGAAGTCATAAAGTCTGTATATGCCATAGTTGATACCTTGCAATTATCTATTGCCAAAAACACCCATGTAGATGAAATAACGTTAACTTTACCGGAGCCCGATCCATTGGTGATCCCTGATTATGATCAACAAGATAATTTACAGGGAGAATTTGCTACACCTTCTTGTCTTATTACTAAGCCGTGTTCACTCAATGTTTTATTAGACTCTTGGTGGACGATTTGGAGTAGCTCACAACTATCAAATATTGATGACGTTTATACAGAAAAATTTGATGTTTCATTACCTGGAGTCTTTCAACAAAAAAGTAGCAGTGACATGTTTGAGTTTGTGTTGTCCATAAAGTCAAAATTGACGCGTGTATTTTGTCAATTAGAAGATGTGGTTATTGAGGGTAACAACGCAGCAATAAAATGGTTTATTGACGCTGATGAATTTGGGCAAAAAATCAGACTGCCACTCATGACCATATTGAAAACGAATGGTGAGCAGATTACATCTGAAATAACCACTTGTGACATTTTAGCCTTCAATAAACGTCATCAACATTCAAAACTTTTTGAGTAAAACCTATTGAAAGATTGGTTATTTGTCATTTTTAAAAAAACGACACCGAAGGACAATTTATATGGTCTTTTGAACTAGAAATAACGATTTGTTGTGGCAGATAAGTTAAATAAACTTAATATCAAATCTTAGTGTTACTGTTCTTAAAGTGTAAAATTTTTTTTCCACTTGTGTACAAGTTTATGCACTAAAAATTATCATTCATCATATTGAGTATATATGATTCATTTATTTCCATCCCATTCATAGGATTATCCATGAAAAATGACTTTTATATACGTTTAGCTCAGCAAATTGAAGACACTAAGGCACAAGGGCTGTTCAAAAATGAACGCATTATTACGTCAAGTCAACAAGCTGATATTGAAGTTGATCATAACCAAAAAGTACTTAACTTTTGTGCCAATAATTATTTGGGGTTAGCTAATCATCCAGAATTAATAAAGGCTGCAAAATCTGGTTTAGACAGCTACGGATTTGGTGTGGCTTCGGTGCGTTTTATTTGTGGTACGCAAGATATTCATAAGCAGTTAGAAGCTACTATTAGTGAATTTTTAGGCACACAAGAGACCATACTTTATCCTTCTTGTTTTGATGCCAATGGCGGTTTATTCGAAACCATCTTAGATGCTGAAGATGCCATTATTTCGGATTCGCTAAACCACGCAAGCATCATAGATGGTGTGAGATTATCTAAGTGTAAGCGCTATCGTTACGCCAATAACGATATGCAAGCCTTAGAAGCACAGCTTATTCAAGCTGACGCGGATGGCGCACGCACTAAGCTGATTGCAACTGATGGCGTGTTCTCTATGGATGGTGTCATTGCAGACTTAGCAGCAATTTGTGACCTGGCTGACAAATATCAGGCTTTGGTTATGGTTGACGACTGTCATGCAACTGGGTTTGTTGGTAAAAATGGTCGAGGTAGCCATGAATATTGTGATGTGATGGGACGAGTTGATATTTTAACCGGTACTCTGGGAAAAGCGTTAGGCGGTGCTTCTGGCGGGTATACTTCAGGCAAAAAAGAAGTCGTTAGTTGGTTACGTCAACGTTCGCGTCCGTATTTATTTTCAAATTCTGTGGCACCGCCTATTGTTGCCGCATCTTTAAAAGTGTTTGAAATGATGGAGCATGGAGATGCATTGCGTAAACAGTTAACTGCCAACGCTGCTCATTTTCGCCAGAGAATGTCAGACGCAGGTTTTACGCTTTCTGGCAAAGATCATGCAATTATTCCTGTGATGTTAGGTGACGCGCAGTTAGCCAGTGATATGGCGGATAAGATGCTCCAAAAAGGCGTTTATGTAGTTGGCTTTTCTTTTCCTGTTGTTCCCAAAGGGCAGGCGCGTATACGTACTCAGATGTCTGCTGCCCATAGTCTAGAACAAATTGACTTAGCTGTGGATGCCTTTATTGAAGTTGGCAAAGAATTGGGGGTGATTTAATGAAAGCTCTAGCCAAATTACATTCAAAAAAAGGTATTTGGATGACCGAATGTGAGAAGCCCACCGTTGGTCACAATGATTTATTAATTAAAATTCATAAAACCGCAATTTGTGGTACTGATATGCATATCTACCAATGGGATGAATGGGCACAAAAAAACTATCCCAGTACCAATGGTCGTTGGCCATGAATACGTAGGTGAAGTGGTTGATATGGGTCAAGAAGTGCGCGGGTTTGCAGTTGGAGATAGAGTGTCTGGTGAAGGGCATATTACCTGTGGTCACTGCCGAAATTGCCGTGCAGGTCGTCGCCATCTTTGCAGAAATACCACCGGAGTGGGGGTAAACAGGCAAGGTGCATTTGCTGAGTACTTAGCTATACCAGCGTTTAACGCTTTTAAAATACCCCATAATATATCCAGCGATTTAGCCGCTATTTTTGACCCTTTTGGCAACGCAGTTCACACTGCCTTGTCTTTTGATTTGGTTGGCGAGGATGTATTGATAACAGGTGCCGGCCCTATTGGTATCATGGCTGCAGCTGTCGCGCGTCATGTGGGTGCAAGAAATGTAGTGATTACTGATATAAACGAATATCGCTTAGACTTAGCCACTAAAATGGGCGCTACTCGAGCAGTAAATGTATCAAATACTCAGTTGAAAGATGTGATGAATGACTTGGGTATGACTGAAGGTTTTGATGTTGGTCTTGAGATGTCCGGAGTGCCAGCAGCATTGCGTGATATGCTCGACAAAATGAATAATGGTGGCAAAATAGCGATGTTAGGCATCCCAGCTAGCGATGTTGCGATAGACTGGAATCAAGTGATATTCAAAGGCCTGATGATAAAAGGCATTTATGGTCGTGAAATGTTTGAAACATGGTATAAAATGGCTAGCTTGATCCAAGGTGGTTTAAATTTAAAACCTATGGTTACGCATCAATTCGCTATTGATGACTTTCAACAAGGTTTTGATGTGATGGGGTCCGGCCAATCTGGTAAGGTGATCCTAAATTGGCTGTAGTGGTAACCTGAACTCGAGATAAGCAGCGCCGCTCAACACCGCTATTTTAGCGCCTATCTTCGCTTCAATTTCTAGTAATAGCGGACTATTACGTACGAAACCGAGCCTCGATAATCACTAAGATTTCGATGTTGAGTCACACTTGGGTATTTTAACATCGTGAATGTTATGTAACAGATTGAATTTATGATAATTTAATTGATTACTTTCGACACTCATTATCCGGAGTGTAGGTTAACAATAAATTTTTGAGGGGAGTAACCTAGATGGAGCAATTTGCCCATATATCTGTGCAACAGGCACAACAAAAACAGTCTGAAGGTACCGTACGATTCGTCGATATTCGCGACGACTCTGCTTTTGAAGCTGGGCATATCAAGGATTCTACACATTTAACCAATGGTTCGTTACATAGTTTTATGGCTGATGTGGAATTTGATACACCCGTCATAGTGTGTTGTTATCATGGTATTAGTAGCCAACAAGCAGCACAGTTTTTAATTCACCAAGGTTTTGAAGAGGTATATAGTCTGGACGGTGGATTTGAGGCGTGGCGCAAAGACCAGCCTTTTGAAATTTCACACCCAGCTATTTGAAATGTTATAGGAAGTATAATACGTTTGTCTACCCCGCTTAAGTTAGTCGCTTTTTCTAAAGAGCAGCCGGCAAGATTACTCACTATTTATCTTATAAATCAAGGTATTAATGTTGAGTACCAACATTCAGGTAATGATTATGCGCATTCGGTGATGCTGTTAGAGTTGTCTGATCAAATCCAAGCTAAAAAAATAGCAGAAGAATTTGTGCTCAATCCGAATGACGTAAAGTACCAGACGGCTGCATGGCAATCAGGTGAAACGGTTAACCTAACGCCGGTTAAATCTTTTTCTGCAGCTAAAGCCCTCTATGATCTAAAGCAAGCACCTTTTACATCAAGTATATTGGCAATTTGTTTAGTTATTTATTTGTTGGCAA
Source organism: Paraglaciecola psychrophila 170 (assembly GCF_000347635.1). Taxonomy (NCBI): domain Bacteria; kingdom Pseudomonadati; phylum Pseudomonadota; class Gammaproteobacteria; order Alteromonadales; family Alteromonadaceae; genus Paraglaciecola; species Paraglaciecola psychrophila. Next base: position 96,555 of record NC_020514.1, read on the forward strand.
TGATAGGCATTTCAGGCCCTTATTTTTGGTTAAAAATTCAGCCTATTGCGATACTGATAGATTCGGGACAGTGGTGGCGATTATTGGGACCTGCACTGATCCACTTCTCAGTCCTGCACATTGCATTTAATATGCTGTGGTGGTGGTCACTAGGTAAACAGATAGAGACAACCTTTGGTATCAATAGTTTGCTGATGCTTTTTGTATTTTCGGCTATTGTGTCTAATGCTTCTCAGTTGTTGGTCAGTGGCCCTAATTTCGGTGGCCTTTCTGGTGTCGTGTATGCGTTAGTGGGCTGTGTTTGGTGGTTGGGCTGGTTAAAACCAAGCTGGGGATTATCGTTGCCTAAACCCATCATTGGCTTTTTATTGGTTTGGTTAGTGGTAGGTTATCTGGATATTCTACCCGTGAATATGGCAAATACTGCGCACACAGTGGGACTAATTTGTGGATGTGTATTTGCGTGGTTTTTGGTTACCAGAGCAAAAAGTGTTAGCACCCAATAGGCTGAGATTTAGCTCTGGAAATAAAGATACTTTGTAAATATGACATCCTTTATCATTTTAGAGCCCGTTTCTTTGAGCATTAACTCTTGGAGTTTTTCTAAGCAGCTACGCCTAATATCCTCGCGACCAGTCAGCGATTTAACTTTTTCTTCTGGCTGGCTACCAAACACCTCAATAGTTGCCGCTCTCATTAGTGGGGAGTGATGTTCTGCGGCTTCAAGAAAGTCTGGGTCTTCTAACATCAATTCTATTGACACCCTGACAAAACCTAACTTTCTTGCGCTAGAGCCTAAATAGTTGGTTACTATCTCTGGCTCGAGACTGAAATAAGCATAGCTTTTTCTGACCACTTCTTGTCCGTTTACCACACTTTGATAACTTAAAAGGGTCAGTAAACTAACAAGTAGGCATATAGTTTTTTTCATCGTTATTTTCTTTTGTTAGTTATCATTACACTGGTACTAAGCTTAACAACTTTTGCTAGGCTAACAAAACTAAATTAGTTAGAGCGGTATTTAACTTTAGTCTAAGTCATGCACTTGTTATTATTCATCTTCGCTACTCAAAAACGTTATAAAATTGAATTTATCTTATACTTTTCCGGTCGGTATTCCATCACAATGGGCTGAACCTAAGTTGTTTACTATACCAAGTCCATGTTTAAAAAATTGGTTATTAGACACAGGATCGTTAACCGAAAGGCTTCAATCGCAATGTACGTCATTCCATCTGACTCTAGTAGGTCAACGGCAGGCGCAGATAACTCTTGAAGAATTTCGACGAGTCTCGGCCCCCAACCAAGAATTAAATTTAGAGGAATGGCAAGTCAGAGAAGTGTTATTGTGGGGTGATAATCAACCTTGGGTCTTTGCTCGTTCAATTCTTCCACAAAGATTATGCGAAAGTGATTTTGTTAATCTCAATACTAAACCTTTGGGTCAATTGATTTTTAATGATGAACGATTTAAACGAATGCCATTTGAATTAACTCATATGTCTCCAAGTAAAGATTTTCTAGAAAAATTACACATAGAATCTGAGATGAAATTGTGGGGACGCCGCTCGGCATTCACCTTTGAGGATCTGCAAATGACAGTCAGTGAGGTGTTTTTACCTAATTCACCAGCTTATCAAGAGATGAAATAGATCAATATGGATAACACAGGAAAATTACCAGCTGCAAAATTAAACGCTTATTGGCGCTTGATGCGTGCTGACAAACCTATAGGTATCTATTTATTACTATGGCCTTGCGTATGGGCTCTGTGGATAGCTTCAGCAGGCATTCCAGACTTACACATACTCGTGGTGTTTGTTTTAGGCGTTGTGGTGATGCGATCAGCTGGTTGTGTAATCAATGATTATGCAGATCGTAAGGTAGATGGTTTAGTGGAACGTTCATCAACCAGACCCTTGGTGACAGGAGAGGTCACTGAAAAAGAGGCCTTAGGTCTATTTTTTGTTCTTTTGTGTTTCGCCTTAATACTGGTTTTGACATTAAGTTGGCTAACGGTTCTGATGTCAGTTGGTGGATTGATATTAGCCACCATTTACCCTTTTATGAAGCGCTATACTCATTTGCCTCAGGTTGTACTTGGTGCTGCTTTTGGCTGGTCTATTCCGATGGCTTTTGTAGCTATAGGACAACCGCTAGGTTGGGTGGTGTGGGCATTGTATTTTGCTAATTTAGCTTGGACTGTCGCTTTTGACACTGAATACGCCATGGTCGATAAAAACGATGATATCAAAGTGGGGGTCAAATCAACCGCTATCTTGTTTGGTCAATACGATAAGTTGATCATATTGCTACTTCAAATACTTAGTTTGTTACTGCTTACTGCAGTAGCACTAAACTTAAGCTTAAGCTGGACTTTTTATTTGGCGTTAGTTATCAGTATGGGGTTGTTTTTGTATCAACACAGGTTGATTAAAGACCGAGAAAGAAGCCTATGTTTCAAGGCTTTTTTGCATAATCACTATGTAGGTTTGGTGTTAGCGTTAGGGATAATTGCACATTATGCTATTTATCCCGCATCTATTTAAATAGCGCCTAATTGTTACATATCCCTAATAATCAATGTTTGATTTTATGTTTCGGGTTTCTCTAATTTGGCGAGACGAGTTTCCAAAGCTTCCAATTTTTCTCGAGTGCGCATGAGTACTTGGCTTTGGATATCAAACTCCTCTCGACTAACAAAGTCTAAGCGGCTGATTTGTGATTGTAATACTTGTTTAACTTTGGCCTCTGCGCCTTCAGCCATCGTTTTCATACCTGGAGGCACGGCATCAGATATTTGCTTAGCAATTTCTTCTAATTTCTTAGGGGTTAACATTTTTATGTACTCGCTGAGTGGGCATTTTTTTGAGTGATTGATACAATAGTGGGCTTAAAAACTCAAAAAGCAATATCCGTTTAATATAGTTGGACTAATGGATGTATTTTCTTACAATCAGCGCCCTTTAACTTGAGAGTTTAAATTTAGTATGAAACTCAACCCTGGTCAGAACGAAGCTGTAAATTTTATTTCTGGGCCATGCTTAGTGTTAGCCGGTGCGGGCAGTGGTAAAACTCGCGTTATTACAAGTAAAATTGCTTACTTGGTCAGGGAATGCGAGTTGCCTGCGCGGTACATAGCCGCAGTCACCTTTACCAATAAAGCCGCACGTGAGATGAAAGAGCGTGTGGCGCAAACCTTGGGCAAAAAAGAAGCGCGAGGATTAAAGATATCTACCTTTCATACTCTTGGTTTAAATATTATTAAGTCTGAAGTAAAAAGTTTGGGTTTAAAACCTGGCTTTTCATTATTTGACGATAAAGACAGCATGTCATTACTTAAAGATTTAACTGAGGTAGAGTTTGATGGCGACAAGGAGCTATTGTCTTCGCTGCAGAGTTGTATCTCTAACTGGAAAAACGATCTTATTTTGCCAGAAGACTTAAAAAAACAAACTCTATCCCCTAGCGAAGTTGAACATGCGGAATTTTACCAGCGTTACTACAATCATCTGCGAGCCTACAATGCACTAGATTTTGACGACTTGATCTTATTGCCTACCGTATTGTTAAAAAATAACGCGGCAGTCAGGCAAAAATGGCAGAACAAAATACGTTATTTACTGGTGGACGAATACCAAGATACCAATACCAGTCAATATGAACTGGTCAGATTGTTAGTGGGTGAAAGAGCTAGGTTCACTGTGGTAGGTGATGACGACCAATCTATTTATTCTTGGCGTGGTGCAAGACCACAAAATTTAGTGCTACTGCAGACTGATTTTCCTAAGTTAAGAGTCATTAAGCTTGAACAAAACTATCGTTCGTCTGAACGAATTTTGCACTGCGCGAATATCCTTATTCAGAATAATCCGCATATATTCGAGAAAAAATTATTTTCTGAGTTGGGCTACGGTGAGCCTCTACAGGTGATTACCGCCAAAAATGAAGAACACGAGGCTGAACGTGTGGTAGCTGAATTAATGGCCCATAAGTTTATGAATGCCACAAAGTTTAAAGATTATGCGATTTTGTACCGAGGCAATTTTCAATCTCGGGTGTTCGAAAAGGTACTGATGAGTAACCGTATCCCTTATAAAATTAGCGGGGGTACGTCGTTTTTTGGTAGAACTGAAGTCAAAGACATCATGGCTTACTTGCGTTTATTGGTAAATCAAGACGATGACAATGCACTGTTGAGGGTAATCAATACACCTACCCGCGGTATTGGCCGGGTGAGTTTAGAAAAACTCGGTAATTTAGCTAATCACAATCGTACTTCTATGTTTGAAGCTGCTTTTGACCCTAATCTTCAGGATGTTCTAAGCGGTAAGGCTTTGGTATCGGTAGAACAATTTAGCCGCTGGATAGTCGAGTTATCAGATAAAGCGGTCAGAGGTGATGGCATAGCGACCATTCGTGAAATGATCAAAGCCATGGGATATGAAGAGTGGTTGTATGAGTCGAGCACTAGTCCAAAGGCTGCAGAAATGGGCATGGCTAATATCAGTACTTTGTTTGGCTGGATCAGCAATATGCTTGAAGGGGGTGAACTCGACCCGCCAATTGACACTACAAGAAGTGGTTAATCGTCTCATTCTCAGGGATATGATGGAACGCGGCGAAGACACTGAAGAAACAGACCAAGTTCAACTAATGACCTTACATGCTTCAAAGGGACTGGAGTTCCCTTATGTTTTTATGGTGGGGATGGAAGAAGGACTATTACCCCACCAAAGTAGTATTGAAGAAGATAATATCGATGAAGAAAGACGTTTAGCATATGTGGGTATTACGCGTGCGCAAAAAATATTGTTTATGACATTGGTCAAAGAAAGGCGGCAATATGGCGAAGTGATTAATCCTGAACCTAGTCGATTTTTACACGAGTTACCGCAGGATGATTTAGTGTGGGAGCATAAAAAGCCGAAAGTGTCAGCACAAGAACGTCAGCAGAAATCTCAGGTGGGCATAGCCAATCTGCGTAACATGATGAATAAGAGTTAAGGATTAAATTAAATTTGACATCTAATTAACTTCAATTTTTGCGGCAGCTTTTAAAAATTTACCTTGTCCAAACTCACAGCCTGCGTCCAATAATGCTTGATATTGTTCTTGAGTATTTATGCCGCTGGCAATTAACTTAAACTTCAAGTGACCAGAAATGGATAGTACCGACTGAATTAATTTCAAGTTGCGTTCTGAGCGGGGTAGTGTTTTAACAAAATAGTGATCTATTTTTACGTAATCAAATGGGTAGGAATACAAATAGCTCAAAGAAGCCAAGCCACTACCAAAGTTGTCTAATACCAGAGTGATGCCCGCTCGTTTTAATATTTTGATTGCCGGTAAGAAAAACTGAGAGCGACGATTTAGTGCGTTTTCATCAAATTCAATGACCAGTTTTTTAGGGTCAACTCTAGCGTTTTTTACCTGTTCAATTAGTTGTTTAGCTAAAGAAGTTTGGGTGAGATGATGGATAGATAAGTTGATCGCAATCTGTTTATCAGCATCGGCCTCATTTAATTGCCAACCTTTTAATATTTCGCAAGCTTTGGTTAGCATGAACTTATCCATTTCGACTGTCAGGCCACACTGTTCTGCAATCTGCCAATACTGATCTCGCTTGATTTTGCCTATACTTGAATGCTCCCATCTAACGTAGCATTCCTGATATATCTGTTCTTGTGTGGCTAAGTTAATAATAGGCTGTGAATAACTTTCAAAGGCTTCAGCTTGGAGTATTTTTCTAAATTCACTCTCGATTTCTAGCTCTTCAAGCAGTTTATCTCGCATCGTCTTATCAAAAACAATATAACGTCCGCGTCCAAGAGACTTTGCTTGATACATGGCTGCATCTGCATCTCGTAGCACTTCGTCAGCTGTTTGGTAGCCACTTTCAATGTAGGCAATACCTATGCTAGCACCTGAATACATATCTTTATTTTCGATATTAAAGGGTTTAGCGATAGAGCTTATAATACGCGCAGATATTTCTTCGACATCGTTTGGAGATTCATAATTGTCGAACAGTACAACAAATTCATCGCCACCCAATCGGGCAAGTAAGTCATGACCACGGATACATGAACTAATTCTAACCGAGACCTCTTTTAAAAAGAGGTCTCCTGCCATGTGACCTAACGAATCATTAATTTGTTTGAATCTGTCTAAATCAATAAATATTACCGCAAAATTACTTTCCACATAACGCTGCTTGCTAGCAAGTGCCAGTTCGAGTCGACTATTAAATAGAACTCGGTTTGCTAAACCTGTTAGCGAATCATGTTGCGCGTCATGTTCCAACTGTTGCTGCGCTTGTAGGCGTTCTTCAATTTGTTTTTGTAGGAATAAATTAGTGCTATTGAGTTCTTCCGTACGCTCTTTTACTTCTTCTGCAAGTTTCTGATTGTATGCTTTAATCGCATCGGAAGACTGTTTACGGCTTAGTGCTACCGCGATGTGGTGAGAAACAAAGCGTAAAAATTCTAAATCCTTAAAGTTATATTGTTTTTCTTTGCTGTAGCTTTGTACAGCTATCACGCCACAGATTTCACCATCTATAATTAGTGGTGATCCGATCCATGAATCCATTTCTTGATACTTACTTTCAGCCATTATTACAGTTAGCTCATTGGACTCGATTAATTGCTGAACTTTAGAGCCATCTATTAGTTCAGCGCTGCCATGTCTAATAACATATTCAGTAAGTCCTAAGCCCATTGGACGCGGTTCTATTTTTGAATGTACTTCGTCTTTGTAATAAGGAAAGTTAAGAGTTTTTTTGTCATTGCTTATCATTGCAACATAACAGTTAGGCGCACCAATTAAGCGTGATAAAGTGTCATGAATAGCAGCATAAAAATCATGCATGTCTCCTTCAACTGAGGCTGAAAGCTCGGAGATTTCAAACAAAGCTTGCTGTAAGGATTCTATTTTTTGCCTTTCGCTGATCTCTTCTTGTAATTCCTCATTCATTTGTCTTAACTGCTTAGTGCGTTGACGAATAGTTTTTTCAGTTAACTCTCGACTTTTAACTCTATCAACAGAGTTGACTATGTGCTGAGAAACAAACAGTAATATTTCTAAATCTTCTCGATTATAACGAATCGACTCGTCATAGCTCTGAACGACCATTGCACCTATTACCTGTGAGCCACGTTTTAAGGGGATACCAATCCAATCAACTGGTGCTGCACCTAAATCTTTTACAGATATATCGGCAAGTTGTTGTTGATAGGTTTCTTGAGTTAGAAATAGATGCTGGCCGGTGCGTAAAATGTAGCCAGTCAGACTGTTTTTTAGATCGTCAGCAGAAACTTGTGAAACTACTTGCTCATCGAATTCGTCCACGAAATAGACAAAATCAATGATTTTTTTTCTTCTTCATAAAAGGCTACGAAGAAGTTTTGAGCGGGCATCAAATCGCCAATAATGTCATGAATTGCAGGATAGAGACTGGATAACTCATTGATTGAACTGGCTAGTTCTGAAATATCAAATAGCGAATTTTGAATGGATTCAGAATGCTTATACTTTTTTGTGATCCTCTGCAATTGAGGAACAAGCTCTCGCAGCTCCTCTAAAGACAGTTGATTAGCGTTGTTTTTAGATATCATTGGATAAATTTATAGTTCTTTATATTGTTGCAAGTACAGAAATCCAACTATCAAAAGTATACTATTTAGACTAAAAAGACCACCTCAGTGGTGGTCTTTTTTACGCCAATATTTAAATTATTTTATAAATTAAATACCTTCAATCATATGTTCTATTGCCGCTTTAATTTCATCATTTGAACAATCACCACAAGTGCCCATAGGTGGCATAGCGCCAATACCATTGATGGCATTTTTCCACACTGCATCAAAGCCTTTTTCCATACGTGGTGACCAGTCTGCTACATTTTGAAATTTAGGTGCATTCAAAACACCAACACTGTGACATGCAACACAAGCTTTTGCGTAGATAACTGAACCTGCCCTTGGTCCTGAAGATGTAACTTCAGCTTTTGCACCCGCTACATGCACTTTGCCAATAGGTTGAATACGAGACCTAATATCAGCTTCACTCATTTCTTGTGCTTGTACCGCCAAAACGCTAAAAACACCTACACAGGTATATAAAAAGGATTTAAATTTCACAAAATTCTCCAAATCAGGCTTTGCTTACCCAAAAAAACTTAAACGGATTATAACGACTAATGTTGTCTGAACAACTATTTAACTAACAAATCTAACTGAATTCGTATTTTTTGTTTTGACCATGTGATTTTTTAATTGACTTTAAGCTTCCCATTTCAGAAACGACTGATCTAATGTATGCATCAAATGGTAACATCCATTTTTAGTAAAATTCTTACAGAAGGGATCAATAATGATGACAATGATACGCCTCTTGGGCATAGTGTGTAGTGTCGTTTTAAGCGGAACAGTTTGCGCCCAGGAGCCAAAAAATCGGCACTCAGTCAGTCTTCAATCTTACGAGTACCAGCTTGTAACTCAAGGTATTGATATTCCATGGGGTATGACTTGGTTAGACAAAAAAACCATACTGGTATCCGATCGTAAAGGTGAATTACGGGTTATCAGCAACGGTTTATTATTAAATGAAAAGGTCACTGGTTTACCGGAACTACGTGCTCAAGGCCAAGGCGGCCTTTTAGATGTCATAGTCGATCCAAATTATGCTCAAAATAATCTGATATATTTTTCTTATTCTGGCCTAGAAGGCGAAGGTGATGGTGCGCATACCTCGGTTATGCGTGCTAAATTACAAGATTTTAAGCTCACTGATCAAACCGTTATTTTTGAAGCGGGCCCCAACACCACAAAAGGCCAACATTACGGCAGCCGCCTGGCATTCGATAAACAAGGTTATTTGTATATCTCCAGTGGTGATCGAGGAAACCGTGACGTCAATCCACAGCGCTTAGACCGAGACGCAGGTAAAATCCATAGAATTAATAGCGATGGCAGCATCCCTGCAGATAATCCATTTGTCGGGCATGAAAACGCCAATCCGTCTATTTATTCATATGGCCATAGAAATCCTCAGGGTATGGCGATGCACCCCATAACAGGCGATATATGGACTCACGAACATGGTCCCAAAGGTGGTGATGAGATCAATATCATCCAACCAAGCGCAAACTATGGCTGGCCAGTGATTAGCTATGGTGTGAATTATAGCGGCTCATCTTTTACTGAGCTGACTGAAAAAGAGGGAATGCAACAGCCACAATGGTATTGGGTTCCTTCTATTGCGCCATCAGGCATGACTTTTGTGACTAGCGGTATCTACCCCGATTGGAAAGGTAAGATAATAGTGGGCTCATTAAAGTTTGCCTATCTAGTTGCGCTTGAATTAGAGGGGGATAAGGTACTCAGCCAAGAAATATTGTTTCCCGGAATAGGCCGAGTACGAAATGTTACGCAAGGTGCTGATGGGTATATATATGTGGCGACCGATGGCGCTGGAATATTTAAAATAGTACCTTCGGGCACTATATAGTTCAAAAAAATCCAGCCGTATATTTTTAATCTCTACGGCTTTAATTCCTCGCCCTTTGGGTTATGAAGCATTGTTGAACAATGCGAAGCGATTGAAAACAGTTAATACCTTGTCCGCTTGCGGAGGAAGTATTTATTATGTGGGCTTATTCCTTCTCTAGATTGGTTGGTATTTCGCTAATATTGACTTTAAAGCATCGGTATTTATAGGCTTGGTAAGATACTCGTTCATGCCTGCTTCAAGACACTTTTCTCGTTCACTATTCATGGTATTTGCAGTTAGGGCAATGATGGGGATTTTGCTAAACAGTTCGCCAGCAGCACCTGCTCGCAAGCGTCGCGTCGCTTCGTAACCATCCAGATTAGGCATCTGACAATCCATAAGTATCAGATCAAATGTTGACGTCTGAGTATGAGTGAGCATAGCAAGGGCTTCAAGCCCATCGTTCGCAACATCTACCTTAATTTCAAGGCTGTTTAAGATGGCAATCATCACCTCCTGATTGATAAGATTATCTTCGACCAGAAGGACGCGCAGTTTAGAAAAATTAGCTAAAAAAGTGGTAGTACGAGTTTGTTTTTCTGAGCTATTACGGGATCTGGAGAAACAAGTTGAACTGAGAATTGGAACACTGATCCCTCCCCTAGCTTACTCTGAGCCGTTATGCCACCGCCCATTAATTCACAGATCTGCTTGGTGATCGCCAGACCCAGACCAGTACCGCCAAAATTCCTTGTTGTTGACATATCTGCTTGCGAGAACGAATCGAAAAGGTAAGGTAGTGAAGCGTCGCTGACACCAATGCCAGTATCGGTCACCATTACACTAAGACAGAGATGATCATCAAGTGTATTCAAATCATATTGAACAATGATGCTGCCCGATTCTGTAAACTTGATAGCATTAGATAGTAGATTGCTCAGAACTTGGATGATCCGGTGAGGGTCGCCCACAACATTTTCTTGCCGAATATATTGCTTTTCTAACTTGAGCTTTAATCCCTTTTTGTTAGCCTGAAATTGTTGATCATGAATAAATTCAGAAAAGATCTTCTCTAAATCAAATTCAACCCGTTCGAGAGTCAGTTCACCAGCCTCTATCTTTGAGAAATCTAGGATGTCGTTGATGATAATCATGAGTGATTCGGCGCTACGCTTGGCTGTTGCCATGAAATCTTGCTGTTCTTCATCCAACTTTGAATTTGACACAAGTTCAAGCATGCCAATGACGCCATTCATTGGGGTGCGAATTTCGTGACTCATGTTAGCTAGAAAAGCGCTTTTTGCATCGGTTGCGGCTTTTGCCTCCTGCTCATGTTGTATCGCAACGTCTCTCTCCAGTTCGAGTTCCCGTTGTTTTTCAACTAATTTTTTCGTGCCAGATGGGCAAACCAACTAAGTAAGGTGCTCATAGTCATCGCGAAGAAAAAGTGCTGGATCAACGCTATTTCAAGTGTGAAGTTAACGGTGAACCATCCTATCCAGTTGAACAGAATTGAAGCTGTCCAGTGGTTACGATTCGACAACACAATGCCTGTCGCGATAATCGTAACGAATATGTTAGTCGTTTGTTCGGGGGCTTCAGAAAACCATAAATGTAGTAGGCTGTTTGAACTGGCCATGAGCATCAGTAATAGAATTGTCAGGCTATGTCGGGCTGATGAAATCTTGGATGCTTTGAGTCCGATGACAAGACTTACAGTTGCCGTCATTAGGGCCGTAGTAAACAGAGTCCATTTAAATGTTTCTTGTAGCAAAAAAAAATGTGTCAGTGTCAGAGAAAAATAGAGAAACGCAAAAAAATAAGCAACGGGTCTTAGTAGGTCCAGCGTTTCATTAAAATTTTGTTTTTTCAGACCATGTCGATTCAAAAGGAACAACCACCTCAATCTATGTATTCGGATTAATTCTAGAAGAATGCCCAATATTGTTATCCTATAGGTAACTAGAATACTTAGCTTGCATGAATTAACAAGCCACCCATTGTAAATACTATAAAATGGCTCTAAATATTTGATTGTATTAAAATGTGTGTCGTACTAAATGATCTGGCCGTGTGTGTAAAGTGAAACAAGGTGAAGACGGCTATATTTATGTTGCGACTGACAGCTCTGGAATTTTTAGAATTGTACCTACAAAATAATCCAAGCTTGGGGTAACTATAGCTACTCCCAATGATACTTCATTACATGCGTGTGCATTAGTCGCGCATGTAAATATCTAGGTGAAAGACTAAGTCTATGAAATTTAAATGCTATAAAATCAATATATTACATGGGGTTGTTATGTTTCACTTTCCTCCTGTAACAGGGGCGTATGTTGTATTTCCTCAATCGCTTTTATTAGCACACTGGGCAGCTTTCGATATGCGAGCACAATGGACCGTGTTATTGGTGTATCCAAAACAATGGAGATGTACTTTAAGTCGTGGTCTTGTTGTATATACGATTCTGGTATCACAGCAACCCCTAAGCCTAGTTTTACCAAGCCTTGGATTTGTAAGTCGTGAATAGCTTTTCCTTTATACGTGACTGATATGTTTTTCTCGTTGGTGAGTCGTTCAAACGCTTTACGGTTAGTGCAGTAAGGTCGCTCAATAAACGTAAGATCTTTGAATGACTCTAATCTAACTCTATTGTTATTTGCTAATGCGTGATCCTGTCGCACAACCAATTTATAACTTTCCCGGTTGAGCCTTTTAAATTGAAATTGTGAAGAAAGCCGCTGCTCATCAATAATAGCTAACTGCGCTTGTTCAACGCTATCAACTATCGACAAATTAATAGATGACGAGCTATGTTTGATGGTTTCAATAATATCGCAATACTGTTCAATATTAATGTCTGGCTGTATATAGAGATGTAACTCAATTTTATTATTAGGCATAAAGGCGGCTTCTAGTTGCTGGTTTTGTAATAATAGATCCGTCGCAAGTTTGTACAGTTTTTGCCCCTCTACCGTTGGCCTTATCCCCTGTTTGTTTCGCTCAAATAAGATGACACCTAAACTACTTTCCAATGATTTGATGGCGTGGGTAATGGACGGCTGTGAAATAAAACATCGTAACGCTGCAGCAGTAATCGAGCCCTCTTCATAAGCCGCTATAAAGTAGTGGAGAGGCTTAATCTCTATCATATAATTTACCTATGGATTAAAAATAAAATACATATTATACCTATATATAAATCTTGACTAATCTATCTATCTTCTGCTTAACGTTATTTTCTATTTCACAAAATTAACGTTGTTCGTATGTTCTATCAGTACTCGATATTTAGTCGAAAAGGCTCATTGAATATAACAAATAATAAGGTATCTAAAATGTTTGAACGTCATGACAATATTGTAATCCATCAATTGCTTAATCGGTTTGAAAAGGGGGACATGACACTATTAGAACTGATTGCGGACGATATTGATTTCCGTATTGACCACTATAAAGATGATGCCGACACTAGTTGGCAGCAGTGTCAAAATAAAGAGCAATTTATCAACGTTTTAACTCGATTAGGTGTTGATATTTTTCCTAAAGGCACGATGATTACCGGACTAACGTCGCTGGAATTGAGGGACGGTTGGTATCTAACTAAATTTGATCAATCATTTTGGTATGGTTTAGTGGAGAAAGATGTGACGAGCAGGACATACATTATTTCTCACGAGTGCGACGGTCAGTTGGACTATTTTCGAGAGAATGTAACCACGTTGCAATATTAAACAGCTTCGTCGTTATTTTAGATGGGGCCACGGTAATTTGGTCCTAGTAAATAGTTTTAGGTATGCCAGTCATCCCGCTTAAACATGCAGCTCTAGCCGATCTGCAAAGCCTATAGCTGGCGTTCGTAATCTATATCTGACCAATGTGCTTGTAGTGCCTCACTCGGTCTAACCAGCTAGTGGATCGTAACGTTATTCAAATACCTAGCGGCCTTTATCTCGTAGTTACCACGGCCAAAAATGGCGTTAATCATCTATATTGCTTTAGGAGAGGTAATTCATTAAAGGGGAGTTTGCTTAATAACGATTACTTGAGCCAAAGACACAACAAAGGAGGTGTCAATCTTTGGATGGCTATGCTTTTTAGTTGGGCTAGATTTATGGGTAAGGATTGGAAAGCTATGGTAACACCTCATTTTGTAGCCGCTGTGTGTTGCAAACAGTGTCACTAAAAATGTGGAAATAGGTTAACGGTGTTGCACGGTAAAAATCGTGAAAGCCAGAAATGACAAAGGCCAGTAATAATACTGGCTTTTGCTGTACTAGAATAACGGTGTCCAGACTCGGAATTGCAACTACGGTTACCGGCAAGGACACGAAGATTTCAATTTCTTATGTCGTAGAAACTAAAAAGCCCCGAACATTTCTGTTCAGGGCTTCTAAATAATGGTGCCCAGACTCGGAATTGCAACTTACGGTTACCGGCGAAGGACACGAGGATTTTCAATTTCTTATGTTGTAGAAACTAAAAAGCCCCGAACATTTCTGTTCAAGGCCTATAGAATAATGGTGCCCAGACTCGGAATCGAACCAAGGACACGAGGATTTTCAATCCTCTGCTCTACCAACTGAGCTATCTGGGCATCAACTAACAAGTGTCTTTGCAGACCGCCTGATTCGCTGAAGGTGAGTATTAAACGGATTTAGAGCTTTTAAGTCAACCCCTTTTTAGGGAAATCTTACTGATTGCCTATAGATTGTGCAAATTCACTACTAAAACAGCTTATTTAGGTAAATCGTTACTTTAAAGTTGCTTAGTTTTAGCTTTTTGGCGGCACGTAACCTTCGATATCAGGTTCTTTGCCTTCGAATAAATAAGCTTTCATCTGAGTTTCTAAAAATGTTCTTGCGGTTGGCTCCATCATGTTGAGTTTATTTTCGTTGATCAGCATGGTTTGTTTCTTTTGCCATTCAGTCCATGCTTCTTTGCAAATATTATCAAAAATTTTCTTACCTAGCTCACCAGGGTAAAGTTGGAAATCTAGACCATCTGCGTCTTTTTGTAGGCGTTGACAAAATACTGTTCTACTCATAATGCTCCTAATCAAAAGGGGTAATTAAAATGATGTATTGATTGTACTAAATAGTTTCTTGGTTGGCGCGGCTAATCCAACATTTTGCGGCTGGGTTAAGTCGTACCACATTTGTGTGTCTTCCATTATTTGTGCAACAGGCTGTTTTTTTAGATGCAGCACAACCGGCTGTATGTCCAAATGAAAGTGACTAAATGTGTGCCGAAAAGGACTGAGTGTTTGTTGTTGGATTTCGTTGAATCCTAAGTTTGATGCTCGTTCAATTATTTGTTCTGCATGATCTACCTCATGAAAGCCCCATAATCCACCCCATAATCCTGCTGGTGGACGTTTGTATATCAAAAGCTGTTTTTGCCACATGGGGATTAGCATAATGGTCGATCTTACTGGGATAGTTTTTTTTGGTTTTTGTTGGGTAGCTCTGCTTGTCGGCCTTGTACAAAGGCTAAGCAGTCTGTATGCACCGGGCAAGTGTCGCATTGTGGTTTGCTGCGGGTACAAAGTGTTGCGCCCATGTCCATCATGGCTTGGGTGTAATCCGCTGTTCTGTGTCTTGGGGTTAGTTGATCTGCGTATTGCCATAACTCAGTTTCAACTTTTTTATTGCCGGTCCAACCTTCAACAGCGAAATAGCGGGCCAGTACACGTTTAACATTACCATCGAGAATACTATGATGCTGACCACAAGCTAAGGATAAAATAGCACCTGCTGTGGAGCGACCAATGCCCGGTAAGGCGATTAATTGCTCTAACTGCTCAGGGAATTTTCCAGCGTACTGATCTCTAATCATTTGTGCTGATTTTTGCAAATTGCGTGCACGGGCGTAATAACCTAGTCCGGTCCAATGATGTAACACCTCATCTTGTGCTGCATTTGCTAAACTTAATACATCAGGGAAACGCTGCATAAAATCATGGTAGTAGGGGATAACCGTTTTTACCTGCGTTTGTTGCAACATGATTTCAGAGACCCAAACAGTGTAAGGGGTTTTATTTAGCTGCCATGGCAGGTTTTTTCTGCCATTTAGGTCAAACCAGGCTAATATTTTTTCATTGAAGGGGTCATGTGGCGCTTTAATATTATTTGGCACAGTTTTAGGGTCTGTTGTTCTTGGGGTAATTACCGGATAATACCCTAACAAACTTGAAATAGTTCATTTGAGAATAGATTGCTAACAACTAACGATACCCCTTATCAAATTGACCAGCCTGTGGTTTTCTTCCCCGGTACGTTGTGTGATGAAAGAATATTCAACTCATGCTGGCAACATCTAGATATACCCATGCGTGCTTTTGTACCTTTGCAATGGGCAGAAGATTTAGCCCAAATGAAAATGTTGAGTGCAGACCGACTAGCCTATTTCGAACAGCCCGTGCATTTGGTTGGGTATTCTATGGGTGGCTATATTGCCGCGCTGACTGCTTTAGAAAATCAAAGTCGTGTTGCATCTTTAACACTTATTGCTAGTGCGTGTGACGAATTACCCGAAAAAGAAATTCAGCAGCGTCAACAATTACTTAAGATAATTAAAAATAAACAATATCGCGGCATAACTGAGAAGCGTTTAAAGTGCTTTTTTCATGATTGCCATCAACAACATAGTGAATACCTAAATATAGTGAAGCAAATGGATCAGGATTTAGGCGCTGCGGTTTTGGCGGCGCAAATTAGTGCGGTTCAACCCAGAAAGAACCTGCTTCCAGATCTAGCTAAATGCCCTTTCCCAGTTCACCTTGTTAGCGGTGAACAGGATGATTTGGTGAGTGAATCAACCATGCTTGATATGCATAAACTATTACCAAACAGTGATATGACGTTAATTAAAAACGCTGGGCATATGTTGCCGATTGAACAATCTAGAGCATTGGCGGAATATTTAGCGTCAAAAATTGCATAAACTATGCCGTCTGCCTTGCAATCAGTCTGTGTCGCCGGATAATGCGCCACACAAAGTGCTGGCAATAGCCAGATTAAGTTTAAGCATGTCACCAGCGAAATTTTTTTAAGATGAGATCTAAATATGAGTCAGTTTAAATCTGAACAAGAAGCCGCCGAATCAGGGGTGTATATTCGCAAAATTCAGAGTTTTGTAAAAAGAGAAGGGCGCTTGACCCCAGGCCAGGCGAAATCTATCGAACAAAACTGGCCTACTATGGGCTTAGAGCACAAAAATGGTTTGCAAAATTTCGCTGAAACTTTTGGGCGAGTTGCTCCTGTAGTGTTAGAAATTGGTTTTGGCATGGGCAAGTCTTTGGTTGAGATGGCGTTACATGAGTCAGATAAAGATTTTGTTGGCATTGAGGTTCATCGTCCAGGCGTAGGCACATGTCTAAGCGAAGCTGCTGAGCAAAATGCACATAACTTACGAGTTTATGAGCATGATGCAGTTGCAGTGTTTGCCGATTGTATTGCGGATAATAGTTTGGCTAGGGTGCAATTATTTTTCCCCGATCCTTGGCATAAAAAGCGCCATCATAAAAGGCGAATTGTGCAGTCAGAATTTGTACAAAAGCTTAAAAACAAGTTAGCTATTGGTGGTGTATTTCATATGGCTACTGATTGGGAGGAGTATGCTGTGCATATGTTGGCTGTTATGTCTGAAGCTGAAGGTTTTAAAAATCAGTCAGCAACTAACGATTATGTGCCAAGACCAGAGCAACGACCGCTGACTAAATTTGAACAGCGTGGGCATAGACTCGGCCACGGTGTATGGGACTTAATGTTTGAGAGGGTATCCTGATGCTATCTGCACCTAGCCAGTTATTAATGCGAAATAAAGATACCTTTGCACAAGGTAAGTGGTTATTGGTTAACCCAACTGACAGCCAAATCGCGGAACAACTAAACAATCCTGATATTAAAGTGTTTCACCAATACTTTGATATTTTTCAGCAAAGCAGTGCTGATGGAAAGTCAGCGCAACATGCTTACGTTGCGGCTTATCCTACGGACGAAAAATTTAATGGCGCCGTAATCTACATGCCTAAGTCTAAAGATCATGCGAAAATGTTGATTGCCAATGTTGCAGCTTGTCTTGAAGATAATGGCAGTTTGTTGCTTGTGGGGGAAAATAAAGGCGGTGTCAAAAGTGCTGCCAAAATCCTCGAGACGATTAGTTCTCAAGTAAACAAAGTCGATTCTGCAAGGCATTGTGCACTATTTGGTGCGCAACTAGATAAACCCGTCAAACCTTTTGAGCTAAGTAAGTGGCAGAGCGAAATTGAAATTTCAGTTGGCGGTTTAGATTATAAAATATGTTCTTTACCGGGCGTATTCAACCATGGCGTAATAGACCTGGGAACGAGAGTTTTATTAGATAACTTGCCAGACATAAAAACGGGGCGATTGTTAGATTTTGGTTGTGGAGCAGGTGTGATTGGTTGTTATCTTGGGTTGAAAAGCCCAGAGAGTGAAGTGGTTATGAGCGACGTCAGTGCCTTGGCTGTGCACTGTTCAAAAGAAAGTGCCAAACTCAACAATCTTAACGTTACGGTGGTTGCATCAAACGGTCTGATGGATGTGCAAGGCAAGTTTTCTGCCATCTATACTAACCCTCCATTTCATACTGGTATCCAGACTGATTATTCTGTTACCGAAGGGTTTATTGCCCAGCTAAAACAATACCTTGCTAAAGGTGGTTCGCTGACGTTAGTAGCGAATAAATTTTTGCGTTATTCTGAGTTGCTCGAACAGCGGTTCAGCGCGGTGGGTCTTATTGCCCAAACCACTAAATTCAGTCTTTATCATTGTGCCCGCGTTAAATAAAGTGCCCGCATAAAATAGAAAAGGTTAGCAGCTAGAATGAAAGTATTGTTTGTTGTGTCTGAAGTAGAAGATTTGGTTAAAACAGGTGGTTTAGCTGATGTAGGCAAAGCTCTGCCTTTGGCATTGGCAGAATTGGGTCACGACGTGACAATAGTCATGCCTTACTACAAACAGTTGGCAGATAAATTTAACGCCGCTAACTGCTGTGATAATCAAACATTAAGTGCGGGCGGTAAATCCTATGAGTTTGCAGTTAAACGTTTAACTTTAGAGGGGTTGCCAGTATTAGCGGTTGACTACCCAGAGTATTTTGAGCGTAAAGGTCTGTATTCTGACAATTATCATGCTTACTCAGATAACGCAGAGCGTTTTGCCTTTTTTGCTAGCGCGGCATTACAAGCGTCAAAAGCAGTCGGGTTTCAGCCTGACATTGTGCATTGTAATGACTGGCACACTGCACTTACTCCGTACTTTGTTAGCATTGACGATTCTGGTTTTTTTGCTCAGGCAAAGACCATTTTTACTATCCACAATGGGGCTTATCAGGGGACACATCGGTTTAGTGAGATTGCTTTCTTACAAACGCATTATCAATTACACAGCCAGTTGGACGGAGATGCGTTAAATTTTGTGCGTATGGGTATTCGATACGCCAATAAAATTAATGCTGTCAGCCCCAACTATGCACAAGAATTGCTGACTCCCCTAGGTTCTCATCACTTATTTAATGAGTTTCAAAACCGACGGGATGACGTGTCAGGTATTTTAAATGGTTGTGATTATAGTCAGTGGGATCCTATCAATGACCCCCACATTGCAAAAAACTACCAGCAGGCTGACTTGTCAGGTAAAAAAGCATGTAAAGCTGAATTACAAAAAGAGCTAGGGCTACCCAAAAAAATGCGCGTACCTATCCTTGGTATGGTTTGCCGTCTAACTGACCAAAAAGGCTTTGGTTTTATTTTACCTATGTTAGATAAGTTGATGCAACATAACGTGCAATTGGCCATTATTGGTACGGGCGATCCACAAATTAGTCTGTTTTTGCGAGAGGTAGTCGACAAATACCCCCAGAAAATGGCGTTTGTTGAAGACTTCAGTGTACGTAAAGCCCACATGGTTGAAGCGGGTAGTGACTTTTTTCTGATGCCTTCTTTGTTTGAACCTTGTGGCTTGAATCAAATGTACAGTTTGGCATACGGTACTTTACCTATAGTCAGAGCAGTTGGCGGGCTTAAGGATACCGTGATCGATTTAGCAGACAACCCAGACAGTGCCACTGGGTTTGTATTCGAGCAGCCCGATAGCAGTGCATTGTTATCATGTATACAGCGTGCCTTGCTGTTTTATCATGAGTTGCCTAAGGTACTCGAGTTAACCCAGCAGCGAGCAATGCAGAGCCGTTTTACTTGGGAAGCTGCAGCACAAGATTATCAAGCATTATATCAATCCATTTTAACAAGCAACCACTAGTTGTTAGGATAGGTTGGTATGATACTTGAGCCAAAAATGATGATTAAATATAATTTTTTTGTTTTTACTGTTATTTGACTGACAACAACAGTAGCTTACGCATTATCTTCAAAATGTTTACAGGCTTTGGAAAGACAAAATGCTTGCCCGCATATTCTTTATAAAAGAGCGGCTTTATCTGTAGCGTTATTGGATGCATGGAAAGGTGATGTTATTTGCATCTGTTTAAGCGATTTTAAAGGGTTAAGGAACACCACGATGAGTAAAGTTGAATCTATAGAACAACACGTCACTCTTCAAAAACTGTTTTAAATACATCAGTTGAGCGAGCCAGATATGTTGATTTTAATCATGAATTAACTTTCTTTGTATGAAAAAAATCCAGCAAATTTAGTCTACTAGTTCCAATTTGAACGTTTATGTATCAATATCATGAACGAAGAGTTGTCAGACCAAGGAATACGTTACAAGCAATATGGCCTCAGACACTAAATTTTTATCTATTAAAAGCCTAATCATATGGGTAGTTATGGCTATTACATCTTTGTCATTAATTCTGTCTTCGGGTGTCAATCTGTATAGTCAAATCAGTAATTATCGACAATCCTTGCAAGAAAACGTTTTAATGTTTTCCAAGCTGATCGGCCAAAACGCATTAGAACCAATGATGAATGATGAAGGTTTAGTTGAAGAACAAAACTTGAAAGCTCTGGTTGCATCCGAAATCATTGAAAATGTACATATCTACAAAATTATCGACCCAAACACTACCGACTTTTTTGCCAGTTACAATAAAGAAGGCATTGCACCGGTTAAAGCCAAATTTGATCAAGTACAAGCCCTCAATCAGCCAAAGATGACAGGTAATGTAATAGAAGTTATTCGGCCTATCCGTAAAAGTGGAAAAGTGTTGGGATACGTATATTTACGTGCTTCAGCCGATGTATTAGAAAACCTGATTGCACAGTCAATCATGGTTACCGTTAGTGTATTGTTGATTTGTTTGCTGATGTGTTTTTTCTTTACTCTAAAACTGCAAAGTGCAATCACCGCCCCTATTAATATTTTGGTGAAATTTGTGCAACGTATTTCGAGGCAAAGAGATTATTCAAGCCGAGCAGAGCTGCACGGTATTAAAGAGTTATATATTTTAGGCGAAGCGTTCAACAATATGTTGCAACGCACCCAAGAACATATGGAACGCCAAACTGAAGCAGAATCTGAACAAGTCAAATTAAATTTAAGTTTGGAGGAGAAAGTACAACAACGCACCATGGCTCTAAAAGAAGCTAATAACGAATTGATCCAAACCTTAGAGAAACTTCACCAGTTTCAACGTCAAATGGTGCAAAATGAAAAAATGGCGTCTTTGGGCGATATGGTTGCCGGTGTGGCTCATGAGGTCAACACCCCGATTGGTCTTGGCGTCACAGCTTCAACTATGATGTTAGATAGATTATCTGATATGCGAAAAGCTTTTGAAGATAAAACACTTAAAGCCAGTTCTTTGTCGAAATTTATTGCTGAAGGTGAAGAAAATCTAAATATCATTTATCGAAATTTGAATCGGGCGGCCGAGCTGATATCAAGCTTCAAGCAAGTCGCTGTTGACCAATCCTCAGAAAATAATCGCGTTTTTTCTTTCGCCAAGTTGATGGACGAAATATTAATGTCAATGCGACCAAAGTTAAAAAAGGTAAAACATCTGATCAATGTAAGTTGTGCAGATAACTTGGTGGTTGAATCCAAGGCTGGGCCGATTAATCAAATTATGATCAACTTAATCATGAATTCAATTATTCATGGTTTTGAAGACGTTGATAAGGGCCAAATAGACATTACCATTGAATCTATTGATGACAATAAGGTCAGTATCGAATTTAAAGACAACGGCAAAGGTATACCAGAACATTTGCGGAAACGGATTTTCGACCCATTTGTCACCACTAAACGTGGTCAAGGGGGTAGTGGTTTAGGCATGCATTTGGTCTATAATTTAGTCACACAAGCTTTAAATGGCTCAATTTCTATTGTCAGCGAAGAAGGTCAGGGCGTTGAGTTCAGAATTATATTCCCTGTCAAAAAGGTTGATATTAACAAGGTGCATAGTGCTTCTTTTATGTAACAACATAGATTTTGTTAATTTATGCTATTCTATCTGGATAAAATCCAGAATTTTAGATATTTTCTGATAAACTTTTACACAAATTCCTAACCAGGCGTGAAACATGCAGACTCCTAACGTATTAATTGTTGAAGATGAAGTGGTCACACGTACCACCCTTAAAAGCTTGTTTGAAGCAGAAGGGTATAATGTATTTGAAGCCGAAAATGGTGAACAGATGCATGAGATCTTCGCAAACAACACTATTAACCTGGTCATTATGGATATCAATTTACCCGGTAAAAATGGCTTGATCTTGGCGCGCGAAGTGCGCGGCCGTAAAAATATTGGCTTGATATTTTTAACCGGCAGAGATAACGACGTAGACCGAATTTTAGGTCTAGAAATTGGTGCTGATGACTATCTTACTAAACCTTTTAATCCTCGTGAACTCACTATACGCGCACGTAACTTATTAACGCGTACAACTAACAGTAACGAAGATGATGATCTGCCAAGCCGTGTAGGCTTTAACGGTTGGATATTAGACAGTGATAGCCGCAGTTTGATTTCTCCTAGTGCAAAAGAATTTCGCTTGCCACGGAGTGAATTTCGAGCTTTACATCTGTTTTTGAACAATCCAGGTAAAATTTTGACACGTGAACAACTCATAATGGAAATGACCGGCCGTGAACTACGTCCTAATGACCGCACTGTTGATGTGACGATCCGTCGTATCCGTAAGCATTTTGAATCAGAAATTAACGCGGATGATTTGATTGTAACTATACATGGTGAAGGTTATCGTTTCTGTGGCTCATTAGATTCATAACCACCCGTTTACACGCCTATTTAAAAAGCTCCTTAGGGAGCTTTTTTATTGTCTTAAGTTTTACTTAAGATTCAACTTTTAGAATGACTGCATATTATCTAGAGGGTCAATATTTTGCGTCATTTCCGATTATGTTTACTGATTATTCTTATCAGCTTTACACCACTCTCTTTAAGTTTTGCAAAGGAAATGGCAGCTCCAGATTTTGCAATTTTAAACGTTCAATTACCGAATAAATTATCTGATTTAGCTGGGCAGGTCGTTTATCTCGATTTTTGGGCTAGCTGGTGTAAGCCATGTCGTCAGTCATTTCCTTGGATGAACCAGATGCAACAGAAATACGCTGCACAAGGTTTGCAGATAATTGCCATCAATTTAGATTCAGAGTCGTCTTTGGCAAAGGATTTTCTAGATAAAGTACCGGCACAAATTCCAATTATCTATGACCCAGAAGGCAACATTGCTAGCGAGTATCAATTAATAGGAATGCCTAGCAGTTACCTAATTGACAAAACAGGCAAAATACGTTTTTCACATAAAGGTTTTTTCACTCGCACCGAACATTTATACGAACAAGAATTAGTCTTATTACTTAACGAATAGAAGCCATTAGCTAAGAAGCCATTAGATAATAAAGTCTTTAACGAATAAAAAGTCTTTAACGAATAAAAAGTCTTTAACGAATAAAAAGTCATTAAATCATAATAGTCCTTAACGGATTAGGAGTAGCCAGTAATGTTAAAAAAAGCACAAATTATCCTCGCATTTTTAATTAGTACCCTGCTTGTAGGTTGTGCAAACCTCGGCGTTCAACCATGGGAGCGCGATCTGCTAGCCAAAGAAGAAATGGCTTTGGACTCTGAGGGGATAGACCTTGGTTTAGATGACCATATTTACTTTAGTAAAGAGGCTACCAGTGGTGGTCGTGGTTTTGCTGGTGGAGGTTGTGGATGCAATTGATATCTAAAAACTCATTAACTAACAATATGAGAAAAACAGCCAATGTTAATGCCGCACTTGCTGTAGCGACTTGTGCGCTATTAGGCACCTCTGCAGTTGTAGAGGCCGATGAAGGTGTGTGGGAAATGGACGCAGCTTTGCTGTACTATGGTGAAACTGCAAGAGTTACAGCAGTTGAAGGCGTGTTTTCGGCCAAAAAAGACTTTGGTGATGAGCATGTGTTTTCTACTAAAATTACTGCTGATTCACTCACTGGGGCCTCAGCGTCGGGCGCAGTTGCTCAACCAAACGCACAGACATACACACGCCCATCAGGAAAAGGCCAATATGTTGTCGCTGCAGGTGAAGTACCTTTAGATGACACATTTCATGATACGCGAGTGCAACTTGAAGCACAGTGGACTCAGCCTCTTTGGAATGACATGCGTGGCAGTACAGGTGTGCACTTGTCAAAAGAATATGACTACCTGTCTATTGCAGTTAATGGTTCGCTTGCGAAAGATTTTAATCAGAAAAACACCACAGTTTCTGCCGGTTTATCTCTAGCTTATGACACTATCGATCCCGAAGGTGGACGCCCTGTTGCCTTTTCTGAAATGGTAATTGATGAAGGTCAATTCGCTAATCAAGACGCTTATCAAGCTGCTTTTGATGCCACAAGACAGACAGATACTGATGATAAGACCACGGTAGAATTGATGTTTGGAGTGACACAAATTATCAACCGCAGAATGTTGATGCAATTTAACTATGGCTTATCAATGTCTGATGGTTATCACACTGACCCCTTTAAGGTCTTAAGTGTGGTCAACGACCAAGGGTTAACTCAGTCGTTAGTGCATGAAGATAGACCTACAGAGCGCACCCGTCATAATTTCTATTGGCAGACAAAGTATGCCTTGGATAGTGGTGTTGCAGATATCTCCTATCGATACGCCACAGACGATTGGGACATTAATTCTCACACGATTGACTCCAGATTTCGATTTAACTTGAGCGACAATACCTATATTCAGCCACACTTTAGATATTATCAACAAAGTGCTGCTGAGTTTTATCAACCATTTCTAATAGAAGGTACAACACTGCCTACCTTTGCTAGTGCAGATTATCGTTTAGGTGAAATGACGGCTTACACCATTGGCTTAAAATACGGAATGACAATGCCAAGTGGTAACGAGTGGGCATTTAGGGTGGAATATTATCAACAAGATCCTAAGAACGCTGGTTTTGATGCTCCCGGAGCGTTGCAGCAGCTCGACTTATACCCCAGCGTGAAAGCAGTGATTGCACAAGTCAGTTATAGCTTTTAAAGTGATGATTTGACTTAACAGGTATTTTAGTTGAACGACGCGTACACTATAGAGCAAAAGAGCGATCATATTATTGGTCGCTTTGCTGCTATGGCAAGCCCTTGCGAGTTGTTGATAGAAACCCAAGATCCGTTGCTTGCCAATCATCTTACCTCTCTTGCCTATAAAGAAAGCCAACGTATCGAACAGAAATTTAGCCGTTATTTGCCTAACAACCTAATGGCTAATATTAATCATAGTATGGGTAAAGCGGTAGCCATTGATGATGAAACGTTTCGCTTATTGGAATTTGCTAACAGTTGCTTTGAGTTAAGTGACGGTATGTTCGATATTACCTCTGGTGTATTACGCCAAGCATGGAAATTTGATGGCTCAGATAATTTACCTAGCCCTGAAGCAGTGCAAGCATTAATGCCTTATATCGGTTGGCAAAAAGTCAAATATAATCAATCTTCAGTCATGCTCACTAAAGGCATGGAGTTAGACATTGGTGGCATAGGCAAAGAATATGCTGTGGATTGTGTTGCTAAAATGTGTACTGAATCTGCGCCAAAAACATCAGTAGTGGTGAATTTTGGAGGCGATATTCAAGTAACTCGTGCACGTCATACCACACAGCCTTGGTATATCGGTATTGAAAGTCCTGAAGGTGATGATAAAAACACCACTCACACTCTAAAAATCATTAGTGGCGGATTAGCCACCAGTGGGGACGCGAGACGTTATCTATTAAACGGCGGCAAACGTTACAGTCACATTCTTAATCCTGAAACCGGATATCCCATTGAAAAGGCAGCCCGCTCTGTAACTGTCGCTGCCCCTCATTGTATCCAAGCTGGATTACTAGCGACCTTGGCTTTGCTCAAAGGAGTCAAGGGCGAAGCTTTTTTAGAAGAGCAGGCAGTAAAATTTTGGTGTTATCGTTAATTTTCATTGTTATATGAAGTCTTAAAAATATAGATCATTAGTCAAATCTAATTAGCAGATTTAAGTAGCTTAGGATTGGCTAAATATACCTGTAACCGCTTTTGTTCGTTGGCTTCAAACATTTGTTGTTTTAGTTGTGTTATTGCTTGGCTGTAATCAGTAGGATTTTGGCCAAATTGATGTTTCAGATCACCATTACGTTGTTGAAACAGTTGTATCTTGTTCAACCAAGTATTTTGCGATTGATTAACGGCGACTAACCTTTGCGCGGCGTCGTCTCCAAACTCAGCGGCAAGTTGGTTGTACTCATGACTGCTATTCAAGGCAGTACTGCTTACAATCTGATTAATCTTGCGCAGTTGTTGCGTAGGCGCTACAGCTCGTTTCATATCGTCTGGTAGTTGTTCAAGTTGTTGTTTGACCTGTTGTGCTTTTTGCAGCTTGCTTAAGCTTGCATTTTGATTGATACGCAGCCTTTCAATGGCATGTCTGTCCCAGACTTCTTCATTATCAAACAACAGACTTATCTCAAGTAAAGAAAATAATTCACTACGAAGTATGTCTAACTCATCGAGCCTATCCTCGAAGTCCGATGCTAGGTCTAAGCGCTCAGTATCTAAGTTTTGAAGCTGTGTTTTGTATTCTAGATAACGTTCAAACAATTCCGTTAATTCTGAGCAGTAAGTTAGAGGATGGCAGTATTGATTGAACTCCTGCCACATTTTTTGCTCACCTTCTTCGTAGTATGCAACATAAAAATCAAGCAGCGCCCGCAATTCTTCAGTCTGCCACACATCTTCATTGTCAGAGTTGTATGCAGTATTTGGCACATGACCATCGATATCAATTGCAACACTCATTGTAAATGTTTGTTCAATTTTGGATGAGTTTACTGAAGTTACCGCATTCACATTAGGTTTAGAGGATTTCCATATTAGTACTGCCATAAAGGCTAAGCTAAAAATTACAGTAATCCCCCACTTCATGTTTTATAAGCCTCTATTTTTCAGTCGATTAGCATGTTTTCGATATAGAGTAATGGGATCAGTTTCAAACAAGTGATGTATACCAAAAGTATGATTTATCTCGTCAATGTGGTTCATTCGATAGTTATCTTTAAGCACATAACCCAAATGACTGCTGCACGCGGAAACTAACCCATCATTTGCCTCGTTAAACGCAAAACTGGTTGCCAATAGAGGCCCATCAAGGACATCAAAAACGTTGGTAAAAGCGCTGCCTCCACTCCAACTGAAATACTCCACACCGTTAGCTGCGACTAAATCACCGCTGCCACAATATGTATCTGGCACACCCTCTGGGTAATTGGCATTAAACGCTAAGCTACCTAGTGTGGTGAGCACTTCCAAAGCTGCTACTGAGTCTTGGGGTAGCCCTGCATTACCTGAAAACCATTCTAAAATAGATGCTAATCCATTTCCTATGGATTCAACAAGTGATTCTGAAACCGACCCTTGCGGCACAACATTACGCACTATATCTGCTACGGGAGTGCCCCAATTTACTCCTCCAATACTGGTTACTGAAGCAATTAAGTCAGGTCGCACAGACGCTACATAACGCACTGTTTGCGCTCCTTGGCTATGTCCAAGTAAATTGACTTTTTCAGCACCTGTAAGGGCCAGTATTTGCTGCACTTCTAACAATAATTGCTCACCTCTTACTTCTGAGCTATTCGCTGCAGAAACGGCAGCGACATATACTGTTGCACCACTGCGGCTCAATGAGTAGGGAATACGATAAAAATAATCAATTCCCAATACGTCATCAAAACCAAAAATGCCATGGACCAAGACAATTGGATATTTTGTTTTGGTATAGGTACTTGCCTGTGAACTTGCACAAACTATTAAGCTAAAAATGATTAGGAAACTCGTCAGTACTTTATTCATATTGCCGCTCGATTTTTACGTTTGGTTAACAACTTAGGCATAATATTAACATTTGCTCATCAGAGGTCAATCCAGTGTGGATAATTTACCCATATATTGAAAATACACGTGGTGAATGTGAGAGGCTGCGATATGGTTTTTTACAATTGCTGTCGCTAACAGTTAAAGGACAGCTTTACAGTAGGCAAGTAAGTTGGCTAGAGACCAAATATGGCAAGGGCATTAAAAATTTGAAGCTATATTAGCTTCGGTAAAGAGTCTTAATCAAATGATAGCCAAACTGGGTTTTCACTGGCCCATGTACAGTCAGAATTTCTTTTTTAAATACGACATTATCAAAGGCTTTGACCATAGTACCGGGGCTAAACTCACCTAAGTCACCGCCTTTTTTGCCTGAAGGACAAGTGGAGTGTTTTTTGGCTAACTGCTGAAAGTTACCACCTTTGTCGAGTTGGCTTTTGAGTTTTTCAGCTAGGACTTTATCTTTGACTAAAATGTGGCAGGCGCAGGCTTTCATGTTTTATAACCCAATAAAGGTATTGCTAATTAATTGATAGCTAAGTTTATCAGTTAGCAGGGCCAAAAAAAGAAAAAGAGCCGAAGCACTTTTTCTTGTTGGTCTATTGGTAGATGATGACCTACTTAATAAATAACATTTCTTGATACTTAGGTAAGGGCCACAAATCATCTGACACCACCAACTCTAGCGCATCTGCGTGAGAACGGACGGCTAACATAAGTGGGCATAACACTTTAGCACAGTGGTTCATATGCGCTTCAGTGCTATCAAATTCTTCGATACTTAAGGCGTCTTTGAGTTTGCCAACAGCAGCCATCATGCCGTCAGTTTCAGCTGCAATTTCATCAATACTATTATGGCTGATGGTAATATTTAGTTTGCTTAGGTTAGTCGCGGCGCTTGAAAGGCTGTCTAGATATTCTACGGTGGCTGGATATATTCTAGTATTGGCGATGCCAATTACTAATTTTGCCTCCATCTCTATAGTCAGAATGTATTGTTCTGCATATACCTCAAATCGGCTAGCAAGCTCGGCTGGTGAAAGCACGCCTGTTGATTCAAACAGTTTTATCACCGATTCTTCTTTAAAGGCAGGCAAAGCGTCGGCACTAGTAGGAATGTTTTTAAGACCACGTTTTTCCACTGCCTCTGTGTGCCACTCGCTTGAATAACCATCGCCACCGAAGATAACATTGCCGTGTAGCTCCATTAACTCTTGCAATACTGTGATGACAGCGGCTGTTTGGTCTTCACCTTTAGCCAATAACGCTTCAAGCTTTTCGGCTATCCAATTGAGTGAGTCGGCTAAAATAGTATTCATCGCAACTAGTGGCCCTGATACAGATTGCGATGAACCTACTGCCCTGAACTCAAAGCGATTTCCAGTGAAGGCAAAAGGTGAGGTACGATTACGATCACCAGGATCACGTTCAAATTTAAGTATTTGTGATAAACCAAGATCCATCAAGCCACCTTTGGCTTTTTCTAATAATTTTCCATCTTTGATATCGTTGAAAACACTTTCCAATTGATGGCCTAAATAGACAGACAGTATAGCGGGTGGTGCTTCATTTGCTCCTAAGCGATGATCATTTGCGGCAGAGGCGATCACTGCTCTTAATAGCGGCCCATGTAAGTGAACACCACGAATGACTGCACCACAAAATAATAAGAAATTGAGGTTGTCATGAGGTGTACTGCCTGGGTCGAGTAAATTACCTTGGGTATCATTACCCACAGACCAATTAACGTGTTTACCAGAACCATTTATTCCGGCAAAAGGTTTTTCATGTAATAAACATAAAAAACCATGCTCCTTAGCGGTGCTTTTCATCAGTGTCATTAATAATTGCTGATGGTCAGCTGCAACATTGGCTGCTTCGTAATAGGGGGCAATTTCAAATTGACCAGGCGCCACTTCATTATGGTGAGTTTTAGCTGGAATGCCTAAACGGTAGAGCTTGTTTTCAAAGTCTTGCATGAACACTTGGACTCTGGCGGGTATCGCACCAAAATAGTGATCATCGAATTGTTGCCCTTTAGCCGGAGGTGCACCAAATAGAGTTCGGCCAGTCAATAATAAGTCCGGGCGGGCGTTAGCAAAGTGTTCATCGACTAAGAAATATTCTTGTTCTGCGCCACAACTTGAATTGAGAGTGGCTATATCTGTTTCACCCATTAGACTTAATACTTTTTTCGCAGCTTTATCCATGGCTTTGTTTGAGCGTAGCAAAGGAATCTTTTTATCTAAGGCTTCGCCCGTCCAAGACATAAATACGCTGGGGATCATCAAGGTGGCACCATTGGCCGTGTGCATCACATAAGCAGGGCTGGTGGGATCCCAAGCCGTGTAGCCTCTGGCTGCGTTGGTCATGCGCAAGCTACCATTAGGGAAGGAAGAACCGTCAGGCTCTCCTTTAATTAATAAGCTGCCAGTAAATTCAGTTATGGCACCACCATCAGAATTCGTAATGATAAATCCGTCATGTTTTTCAGCAGTAATATTGGTCATAGGGTAGAAGATATGTGAAAAGAATTTAACCCCTTTTTTCATCGCCCAAGTTTTCATTGCTGCCGCTACAACATCCGCCGTTGCCGGATCTAAAGACGCGCCTGTTTTAACGGTATTTTTTATGGCTTTAAAAGCATTTTTTGACAACGCTTCTTCCATTGCCGCCAGACTGAATACATCTATTGCCCATATTTTGTTCAATGGTTCAGGCATTTCACACACTTTTGGTGCACGATTTGTGATTTCAATTATTGCGTTTTTACGTAATGTTAATCCACTCATATCTTTTCCTTGGCTTATTTTTAAAGGGGCAGCAGGGATTTACTCATTTTTATTAACGTAAATCTCTACAGGTCTAAGATTTAAGAAAGCAGCTTTTAGGCCAGATATGGGTTATTAAAATTCGTATTCTAGGGCAAACCTAAGAGTGTGGTCTTTAGAATCGCCGTTTAAGCCAGCTATAAAGGCTAATTCCCATTTTAGTTGTTTTTGCCCTTGGTATCGATGTACACCCATAAAACCGGGGCCTATACCAATAAAATCCTCACCAGTATAGATTTCTATAGAAGGTTGTAAGGCCGGTAAATACCGATAGCGATACTTAAGTCTAAATTCCGTTTCAAATTCATCTTGAATGTTTTGACCCCATTCATAAACGAGCAACGCGTTGATGGTTAAACTGGTTTGAGTAAATTCTTTTTCGAATAACAAGCCGCTGGTAAATTCGTAGATATCTTCTTTATGTTGTTTTTCAAGCTCAAATAACATACCCCAATCTGCCCATAGTTCTCCCTGGTCGGTTAACATCCAGCGAACCTCAAGTTCATAAGCTTGTAGACCAAAGTCTCCGATGTCGTCTCTTTCCCCAACTATGTAACCTTCAATCGTCACGTATTCTGAAACGGCATGCCCGTAAGCAAAACGTTGCGCCAACACATTGCCGTCATCGTTTTGTCTAGAAGTAAAACGCCACTCTAATTCCCGCTCATTAGCTAAGACATAAGGATGATAAACTTTGTCAACTTGAATGCCGTCAGCCCGACTTATTGATATCGAAAATAGACAGTACAAAAGCGCAATAGATATGCGGAAAATGGTTTTCATTGTTTGTGACCTGAGTGGGAAGCTGAATATAGCTTGAGGGAATAGAAAATAGCCAATGGGATCAATAAGGCGAGCACATATACAATCACTTGAGCAACAGAGGGTGATGCCTGATAGCCAAACAACACGTTAAATAGATGACCTAATTCAAATTCATTACTAACTAAGTGCTGACTACTCCATGCTGTTGCTGAAGCATCAATAACGTCGACCTGAACCAGTAAAGATAAAGCGTTGACGAGTTGGCCAGTAACGTAAATATGAATTAATAACCATGTTGCCCAAGTGCCTAGACGCTGTTTTAACCATTGTGCAGTCAGATACAATAATATGGCTAAGCTGAAACAAATACCTAGACCCAAAAATGTACCGAGCAACATAGATTGCATTGCATTACTTTGGTTTAAATAACCATCGAAGTACAAAATAAAGTTACTGCCTTTAGACACTAAGATTAAACTTACCATTGAGCCTGAGACCCAATATAAATAATGCTTTTTTGAAGGTTGCTTTCGGTTTAATCCATAGCCCAAAATCAGGGTTAACAAGTAGACAAATACCTGATACAAACATAATGATAATTCAATGCCTTTACCATCAAACCATTGACCGATGACATGGATTTGATTGATGTAGATTAGGCTCAAAAGGGCACCTGCTGCAATACTCAACAATAGCCATAACTTAGTCGCTGGCAGATGAACATATAGATACACAACCAACACAAATATCGGCAATGCATCCCGTAAAAATAAAATAACCGTATTAATTAGCATCTGCAGCCTTTTGCTTTTGATGTTCAACGATCACACTACCCCTTGCGGTATTAGGGTTATACTCCCCAAAAAAATCGTATTCGCCAGGCTGCAGTGGGCCAATAAATATGGTTGCTTTATTATTGGCAAAAATGACTTTATCTCTATTGAGTGAAAAGCTATCAAATTCCTCTGGTGTATTATCTTGGTTATAGATTATGAGTTTGACTTTTTGATTTGCTGGGATGGTAATCTGTGATGGGAAAAATAGGTGATCCTTGAGCTGGACATGATACTCCTCAACAGCCGCCAACAGTGACTGACAAAATAAGCCAAAGCATAGTGTTAAAGCGCCTATAACTTTATTCACTGGATTGCCCTTGTAATAATATCAGCTCTACTGATAAGCCTGATAATTGCTCAGAACGGCTTAGTTTTAATGCAGCATTATGCAGTTCGGCAATATGCTTAGAAATGGCTAAACCTAAACCACACCCTGGGGTGTTGCTGTCATGACGGTCACCGCCAATTCTGTAAAAACGCTCAAATACTCTTTTATACTCTGATTCATCAATTCCTGGACCTGAATCTTCTACTTGTATAATCACTCGCTGCTCCAGACTTTTCAATGTCACCCTAATTAGGGTCTCTTCAGGTGAGTATTTACTCGCATTGGAGATCAAATTTTGTAGCAATATACCTAGAGAAAACTCATCACCTAAAATGCTTGCACTTTGACCAACTAGTTCTATTTCTTGTCTTTTTGCTTCAATTTGTGGGAATAAACTGGCTATAACATTTTGGCAGAGTGAAGCAGTATTTATTTGTTTAAATTGACCTTGGTATTGTTCAGGATTGGTTCGGTTGAGCAGTAAAATTTGTTCTACTACATGGCTCATTCGCTCAATACCTTCTTGCAGGTATTGCATATTGGCGTTTGAAGTACTGTTATTGTTTAGCGCTAACTTTAGGTTGTGGGCATTGATTTTTAAGACGCTCAATGGGGTGCGTAATTCATGGGCTGCGTCTGAGGCAAAGCGTTTTTCTCGTGAAAAGGCTGCGTTTAGTCGTTCAAATAATTGATTCAAGGTTTCTAATACTGGGCTGAGTTCGTTTTGCTGATTCTGCTGGGTAATGGGACTAAGGTCATCGGCTTTTTTGGCGCGCAAGTTGTCAGATAGAAGCCTCAATGGCCGCAAACCCGTGCTGACCAACAAAAATATAATAATGGCTAGCAACGGAATACACAAAATCAGCGGTGTAACCGCAGCCAAGATCATTTTTTCTGCTAGTTCAAAGCGCCGGTTTAAGGGTTGTGCAACAAACACCCATTTATTGTCCGATTCAAAAAAATGTGCATAAGTGCGCCAACGTTGAGCTAAAAAATTATGCTCAGCAAATCCATTTTTAAAATTACTCATTGCCGCTTTAAGTTCTGGATGAGAACTAACTATTAATTGGTTATGTTGCCATATTTGGTATATAAAAGCAGCGTCAGGTTGTGGCGCTAATGACTGAGTGCTCAAGTCGGTAATATTCACCAGCACATAGGTCAAAGAGCGTAATTCATTATCAAATACGCTGGTTGCTTTCGCCATACTGCCGCGGTAACCCTGGATGGCAGCCGCGAAGGTGACTAATGTAATCACAGATAATAAAATCAGTGTTAGATAGCGACGAATAGACAAATTTATGACTCTATACGAGGGCTAGTTTTAACACTGTAACCTACACCGCGGATTGTTTTGATAAAGGCTTCGGGGAGTTTTTTACGGAGGTGGTGAACATGTACCTCAACTGCATTACTCGCTACCTCTTCACCCCACTCGTACAATTTAGACTCAAGTTGTTCTCTGGATTGAATACGACCAGCTTGTTCTAACAGCACCTTTAATAGCATAAATTCTTTGCGAGATAATTCAACCACCTGACCAGCAACACTTAACTGATGAGAAGCGCAGTCTAGACATACCTCACCAATAGTAATAGTAGAAGTAGTGGCGGTACCCAACCTTCTCTCAATCACTCGTAAACGTGCAATAAGTTCGTTTACATCAAAAGGTTTACTTAGATAATCATCTGCACCTTGGTCTAGTCCTTTAATTTTGTCCTCGATGGAGTCTCTTGCTGTGAGTACCAGAACAGGGATATTGACCTTCATTTGCCTGATGTTTTTAAGCAGCGTTAGACCGTCCATATCTGGCAAACCTAAGTCCAATATTAACATGTCACATTCATTGGTTTTTATGGTCAACATGGCTGACTTAGCGTTAGTGACATGATTGGCGGTAAACCCCTCGGAACGAAGTGACTGGTGCAGGCCTCTGGCTAATTGCATATCATCTTCGACTAACAAAATTCGCATTTTAATAACTCTATGTAAAGTCCCACTACACTATGCCGCTAAGGTAGTCGAAAGTGATCTAGTTTGAAAGGTCAAGGTGGTTTAGGTAGCTGTATTTATTGTGTACTTTTGCTAACATTTGATCTGCAAGTTGTTTTTTATGTTAACTCCAATCTTGGTTGTAACGTTCGGTTGGGTTGTGTAGTTTAATCGCCTTTAAAGTGGCTTCAAAGAACGTTTATGCTTGAGTATAGTTTTCTTGGTCAAACCAATAGTCAGCGTAGCGAAAATTGCGGCTATGCTTCATGGGTTGATGTTTACGGCTCAGTTAAGCCGATGCCTGGCCATTTTGTCGCTACCAAAAGAAAATGGCCAGCCTGGGGTGCGGTGATAAAGCCAACTTAACTCGGCGTAAGCCACACCATAAAAAATATAAGTGTCTATAGATAAGGTTTTCTGCAACATATCTTTAGCCTGTTTTACTAACCTCAATCCACCAAAACCACTCTCTACATTTGCTTGTTGAGATTTGGTCATACCCTGCAAGGCCCAGCAATCCGCAGGTAGAGGGTATTGTTTAGTAAGTGTTTCAGCTTTCTTGGCTAGTGCAGTGAGTTCGGAGAGTTGTTGGTCTTCATGCACTTGCAGTAGCAACCATTTTTGATAAAGTGCTGATACTGAATATTCTTGGTTATCAAACCCCTGAGCTGGTGAGCAAACAAACAGAATGAAAACCAAGAAACGCCAAAGCATTAGTATTTACCTGCAAAGATTATTGAAAACGTAGTGCCTAGATTAGTCTGGCTTTCTTAAGTCATCCTTAATAGCTGGGTTGACGGGTGATTTATTTTTGTGTTCAAACTCACCTTCGATAATATCTTCAGATTGATCGGTTGAATGAGGTTGCTGCTGGTGAGGTTGCTGTTGCGAAAAATTACCATTAAAAGAGGGATTGATCATCCGGATGGATAATCTTTTCACCAACCCTTTGGCTATAAGCGGGCGAGTCATCGGTAAACTCAATAAAAAACCAATGCCATCAGTGACAAAACCGGGGGTGACTAATAACACACCTGCAATTACTAACAATAAACCTTCAGCCATTTCTTGACCAGGCATAGTGCCAGCCTGCATTTTTTGTTGTGCTTGCATCAGGGTGCTAATCCCTTGTTGCCTAACTAAATGTGCACCAGCAAAGGCGGTTAAAATAACGATAGCTACGGTGTACCAACCACCTATTTGTTCACCCACGTTGATCAATATGGCTATTTCGACAATAGGTAAAATTGCGAATAATAAAAATAGTTTAAACAAAGATGCCTCGTTATTTGAGCTTTACGTAACAAGCTTTACGTATACTCTCTATGTTAATGTGTTGGTAATGATATTGGGACTGAATAACAAAACTCCAGCATATATACCATCATATTGTTACAGAGTGTTGTTTGGATTGTCTAACGAGTTTAGTGCCCAAGAGCTTTTTATCTTTTAAGTTTATCTTATTTAGCAAAGTAGTGAAATTTGACTCTTAAAGATTGGGTCTCTAAACAAAGTAATGTGTCGTGAATATGCAGTCTTAATATTTTGTTAAGGTTTGTGCTTTAATATTATTTAATAATCCCCGTTGGTCCATTGGTATAATGAACATAGTGCCAAGTTACCTTTTATATAAGAAGTGTTGTCGATGAAGTTCAGTATTAGATATTATGTTTTACTACTTAGTTTTTGTTTTTTTTCATCTGTGGTTACGGCGCAAACATCCGATCCTTTAAGTGATCTGTTTGCTGACGAACCAGAATTTTTACAAGTAGATGAAGCGTTTCAATTCGATTTCGCCCAGCAAGGCGATCAGCTCACCCTAAGCTGGAAAATAGCTGATGGTTATTATCTGTATAAAAAGCAGTTTAAAACAGTTGTTAAGCAAGCTGAGTTGGGTATGCCCGTTTTTCCAGTGGCCGAACAAATTGAAGATGAGTTTTATGGATTATCTGACGTATTTCGTAACCAACTAGATATAACTTACCCCATAGTATCCTCAGTGCAAGATGGCATAGTTAAAATTCGTTATCAGGGTTGTGCTGACGCTGGTTTGTGTTATCCACCTACTACTAGAGAAGTGTATCTGAATCAGGTCGGAAATGTTTCTGAAGCGGAGTCTAACCAATTATCAAAAGATTCAGCAATTGAATCAAATACTCAAGCACCCATTTCAGAGCAATTTGAGTTAGCCAGTCTGTTGTCTAGTGAACAGAGTTTATTTATCACCCTGCTGTTATTTTTAGGCTTAGGTATTGGTTTAGCATTTACACCTTGTGTATTTCCTATGTATCCAATTTTGTCTGGTATTGTGATTGGTCAAGGTAAAACTATTAGCACGTCCCGAGCGTTTACTTTGTCATTTGTATATGTACAAGGTATGGCTATCACTTACTCGTTGTTGGGATTGATTGTTGCTTCTGCAGGTGTGCAATTTCAGGCTGGTTTACAACATCCGGCTATTTTAATTGCGCTAATTGTCATATTTGTGTTGTTAGCAGTCGTGATGTTTGGTGCCTATGAGTTGCAATTGCCTTCTTCATGGCAAGAAAAGCTCAACGCCATGAGCAATAAACAAACCAGTGGAAGTTACTTTGGGGTGTTGGCGATGGGGGCGATTTCTGGTTTAGTGGCTTCTCCGTGCACCACTGCGCCGCTGACCGGGATTTTGTTATTTATCGCCCAAAGTGGTGATTTAGTGCTGGGGTTCAGTGCATTGTATGTATTGAGTTTAGGTATGGGTATTCCGTTGATTTTATTCGGCATTACGGGTGGTAAATTGTTACCCAAGGCAGGTAACTGGATGAACGTTGTTAAAGTCACGTTTGGTTTTATGATGCTGGCAGTTGCCATTATGTTTGTAGAACGTTTAGTTTCACATGTTGCTACCGACATCGCTTGGACATTGCTTGGCTTAACTACTTTCACATATTTCTTTGTGATGAATCAAAACAGCCCAACAAATTTTTATAAAGGCCTTCGTGCATTTTTGATCTTCATTGGCCTGTTTTTTTCAGCCGGTTATGGTTATCAAACATTCAATGGGTTCGGCCACAGCGATACTCAAGCTCAATCAAATAATACCCCTGTCGCGCATCAAGAATTTCTGAGCGTAAGCAGTATCGAAAGCTTCAATCTAGCACTAGCCGAGGCCAATGCTAATGGGCAAACAGTAATGTTAGACCTTTACGCAGATTGGTGTGTAGCGTGTAAAGAGTTTGAAAAATATACATTCCCCGATAGTCAGGTCGTGGCAGCGTTGAGCGATTCCGTTCTAATGCAGATTGATTTAACTGATAACACTGATAACAATATTGCATTCCAAGAGAAGTTTTCAGTGTTAGGTTTACCGACTATCTTATTTTTTGATACTCAAGGACAAGAGATAAGTACGGCTAGAGTGACAGGTTTTATGCGTGCCGCACCTTTTGCTGAGCATGTGAATAACCTTTTTGCTAAGTAACTGTGTCTTGTACTATCACTCGGTTTTTATAACTAAATTTTTTACTACTTTTTCCTTAACTTTTTTTACAGCCATATTCAGTATGTTGGTTACCTGTAGTTCTTTTGCGAACTCAGGTAATTACTGCATGGATGATTGGGCATGTGTAGAGAAAATAGAGAACAACAAGCAGGTCGGTTATTGGCTTTACAATAAAAAACCTTTTGTGGTGACTGTCACCTTAGAAGTGGACACCAATAACTTAAAAACGTCTGCCACAAACCAGCGCCAACATATTGTTAACCAAGTGCTTCAAGGGTATCAGCGAGTTAAAGTGCTTGAGTTGCAGCCCATCAACATTAGACGAAAAATTTGGTATGACGAATCTTTTTATTGGGCACCAGGCAATATGCTGGCGAAACATCAAGGGGATACTGTTTATCAAAACCCATATGCTCAAGGTGATTATTTCCCTATAGTACAAGGCTTTGGCGGTGGATATAGCCACAGTGGGCCATCAAGGTATGCGGTTGATTTTGCTATGCCTATTGGTACTGCTATACATGCAGCTAGGGCAGGGGTTGTGATTGACTTAATTGAGCATCATACACGGGGAGGTGCTAGTCGAAAATACGCTAAATATGCTAATTACGTAGTGATTTTGCATGATGATGACACCACAGGTGAGTATTACCATCTGAGAAAAAATGGCGTTACGGTTGCACAAGGTGTGCGCGTTATTGCAGGTCAAAAAATAGGTTACTCGGGTAATACGGGGTTCTCTTCTTTGCCGCACTTACACTTTGCGGTATATCAAGCAATGCCTTTTGGAAAGTATCAATCACTGCCTTTTGTGTTTGAATAAAGACTGGGTCTTATCTCTATTCCTAGTTTAAGTTATCTACCGTGTCTTTTCTAATAGTGCGAGAATATCGATTGCCGGAACCGGTTTAGAAAAGTAATAACCTTGTAGATGCTGACATTTATTCTTTTTGAAAAACTCTACCTGCTCAAGGGTTTCAATACCCTCTGCCACTCAACTCATTTTTAATTGTTTAGCCATGCTTAGCGTTGTGAGGATAATGGCCTCATTATTTTGGTTTTTTCCGATGTCATCAACAAAACTTTTATCTACCTTGATGATGTTTATTGGGAATTCTTTAAGATACTTCAGAGATGAAAACCCAGTACCAAAATCATCTAACGCAATTAAAAAGCCTTTCTGCTGTATTTGGGTCATGTACGTCAGTGCTTTATCGTAATCGCGCATCAAGGCACTTTCGGTAATTTCAAAACGTATGGCTGTAACTGGTATATTATTTTGCTCCAAAAGCAGAATAATCTTATCAATTGAAGATTGGTTGTCGAAATGTTTAGCCGACAGGTTTACTGATATATACCCAGCAAAAAACATTCTGGCGCATTTCATTCAGTACTGGCATCGCTCGTTCAAACGCATCTAATGTCATATGCTCTATTAAACCAAGCTCCTCTGAAACAGGAATAAATATATCTGGAGTTATCATGCCGCTTCGAGTCGGCCAGCGCATCAGGATGAAGTGGTCTAATTGATTCGGACACTCTAGTTAAGAGATAATACTCAAAACTGGAGTGGACTATGAATGCACGTAAGAAATATTCAAAAGAATTTAAATTGGATGCCATCGCATAGGTGGTAGAGCAAAAATACAAAGCAAGAACGGGTGCATTGGCGTAATTACTCTACACGATTTAGCGCCCAACAAGACATCTTGAATTACATGACCATGTGGTACAACAGCCATAGACTTCATTCGTACTTGGATTACCAAAGTCCTAATAACTTTGAACAACAAAACAATGAATTACAAAAAGTAGCTTAACTGAGGTAGTCGTATTAGGTTGACCAGGTCAGAATGCCTTGTGACAATAAATGGGTTCTAACATTACTACCATTATTAAGCATTTTATCTGGTAACAAATATTCAACAGAAAGCTTATTAGTAACATATGAATAGGAATAAACACCCTCATCCATTGAGAATAATATGTTTCCCAGTTCGTCCTCGCTAACGTAACTGGCTTTTTGTGTTAATTGGTTATCCCGCTTTAACTTTAAATTGATAATATTTTTGGTTGTATTTTTCGTGAGGTTATATTGGTGAACGCCTTTGACAGAGTCACTGACCCAAAGGTTTCTTTTTGAGTCCTGAAACAAATAATTTATAGGGGCAGCATTGAATTCGTTGTTTGGACCAAGGACTTGCTGGTTTTGATAGCCATCAAATCAGCGGTACCCAGTCACAAAAAACCTTCATCATCTAATAACAGAGAATTGATAGTATTCTGAGATAAACCATTATCTGTGGATAAACGAGAAAATGTTGGGTCCTGGATCAACGGCTCACCTTGACTCGCAGTTGAGACAAGCAACAATAAAAAATTGATTAAAAAATAATATCTCGTTGGCCTAAAGTAGGCTCTATTCATCATTTCTGCAGGTACATATTTATCCACGTTCAAATAATAAAAAGTAAATGACATCAATTTATACACTAATAAACCTCACGTCTCACAATGCATGATTTAATAAAATGGCTCTTATTAAATCATAAGTGACACTCAATACTTTTAGGCTTATCGGGTACCAAAAATTTTATCACCAGCATCCCCAAGCCCTGGCAATATGTAACCCTGTTCATTCAGTCTTTCATCGATTGCTGCGGTATAAATGTCGACATCAGGATGTGCAGCTTGAACTGCCTCTAAACCCTCTGGAGCCGCGACTAAAAATAGCCCCATAATATGTTTACAGCCTTTTTGCTTGAGTAAATCTACGGTGGCAATAAGAGTGCCACCAGTAGCTAACATCGGATCTACAATTAATGCGGTGCGTTCTGCGGCGTCTTTTACGACTTTATCGAAATAGGCAACAGGTTGTAGCGTTTCTTCATCACGATACAAACCTACCACACTAATTTTAGCATTAGGGATTAGCCTTAAAACACCATCCAACATACCTAAACCGGCACGTAAAATAGGAACGACTGTTATTTTTTTGCCCTTTATTTTTTGTATGTTTATTTTTTTCCCATTCCAATCTGTGGTTTCAACCACCTCAGTCTGTAGCTCTCTAGTGGCTTCATAAGTTAAAAGGTTACCCACCTCGCTCGCTAACTCCCGAAAATCTTTACTGCTAATCCCTTCTTCACGCATTAAACCTATTTTGTGTTGAATTAAAGGGTGATGAATTTCGTGTACGGGCATACTTATTTCTCGCGGTTATTGTTGAGACTGTAGTCTTGGACAAATCTCTGTCCGTGGTCAAGACACTCAGGATAGAACTGTTGAAAGCTAGACTCAAGCTTATCCCCATTTAGAAGTAAAAAAGACTGGGCTTGGTCGGCAAACATAACTTTATTTCTCAATCGATGTTCAATACTAGTGAATGCTCTAAAACAGCTTTCGACATTGACATATTGATTTAACCATTGTTGGGTTTTCAAGCGCTCGGCCTGTTTATTAAAATGCGCATTATCAGGTAATGAAAATTGTTCAAGTTGTTGATAAAAATTAGCAAAGACAATATTGAAGTGGGTGTCAGAGTAACGTTTCCAAGATTGCATCAGTAGGTAATCAAAATAGATATCGATAATTACCCCAGCCATCCTTCGAATATTACTGGGAAAACATTGTCTTAATTCAATTATTAGAGGGTGTGAATCAGTGAACACGTCAATACTACGATGCAAACGGATACCTTGTTCAATCTCAAAAGGTAAGTGCTGCAGGTGACTGCCTTTAACAAAGTCTCCAAGAAAATTGCCCAGCAAGTTGGTTTGAGTATGTGAGCCTATGTGGATATGGGCGATATAATTCAAATTAAAAAACACTCCAATGTAGGTAGGTAATAAGTCCCAATAAAAGCATAAAATACGTTAACTTGGCGGCAATCTTCGCTGATAAGACCAGTATTTTGCTGTTAATTTCTATTTGCTCTCTATAATGGATGAATAATTTAAGTTAATGTGCATTTAATGTACGAAGATCGATTTTGAAATAATGTTTTTCATATGCAGAAACACTCAACAGAATCATTACTAATTAAAATGGCGACCTAGTGAAAGTATTAGTTATCAATGGCCCAAATTTAAACATGTTAGGCAAGCGCGAGCCTGCAACATATGGCTCACAAAATCTACAACAAATTGTCAGTAGGTTAAGTACTTATGCTGACTCAATAGGTTTGAGTTTAACTCACGTGCAGTCAAATGCTGAACACGAGTTAATTGATACTATTCATAAAGCTTTTGAAAAAATAGACTTTATTGTCATTAACCCAGGTGCATTTACGCATACCAGTATTGCATTGAGAGACGCACTTTTGAGTGTGTCTATCCCTTTTATCGAAGTGCATTTATCGAATGTTCACGCTAGAGAGGTGTTCAGACAGCATTCTTACTTATCCAACATTGCCCAAGGGGTGATTTGTGGGTTAGGTGCACAAGGTTATGAATTCGCCTTAGCGGCGGCAAAACAATATTTAACTAAATAAACATCAGCAAAATTTTCTTGTTGATTAACTAATTAGAGAGAAAAAAATGGACATACGTAAAATTAAAAAGTTGATAGAGCTAGTGGAAGAGTCTGGCATATCTGAACTAGAAATTACTGAAGGTGAAGAGTCGGTGCGCATCCACCGTGGTGCCACGGAAGCTCAAATTGCACCACAACCACAATTTGTACAACAACCACAATTTGTACAACAGCCACAATTTGTACAACAGCCACAATTAGCACCTGCTGCGGCTCCCGCTCCTGAAACTGCGCCAGCGATAAGTGGTCACATTATGTGTTCGCCTATGGTGGGTACTTTTTATCGTTCGTCATCTCCAGGGGTTAAATCGTTTGCAGAAGTCGGTCAAAAAGTCAATGTTGGCGACACTCTATGTATTATTGAAGCGATGAAAATGATGAATCAGATCGAGTCGGATAAATCTGGTGTAGTCAAACAAATTTTAGTTGAAAACCAAGATCCTGTAGAATTCGACCAACCAATGTTTGTGATTGAATAAAAGGTCTATGACAATGTTAAAAAAAGTCCTTATTGCAAATCGCGGTGAGATCGCCCTGCGAATTTTGCGTGCCTGTAAAGAGTTAGGCATTAAGACTGTGGCAGTGCATTCGACTGCCGACGAGTCACTCAAACATGTATTGTTAGCTGACGAAACAATCTGTATTGGTAAAGCATCTGCCACAGAGAGTTATCTGAATATCCCTCGTATTATCGCCGCAGCTGAAATAACCGATGCAGATGCTATTCATCCGGGTTACGGATTTTTAGCCGAGAACGCTGACTTTGCCGAAGCCGTTGAAAAAAGTGGTTTCACCTTTATTGGCCCGACTGCCGAAACCATTAACTTAATGGGTGATAAAGTTTCAGCTATTAGATCGATGAAAAGTGCTGGCGTACCTTGTGTTCCTGGTTCTGATGGACCTTTGGACGAAAACGAAGCCCGTAACAAAGAGCTTGCCAAAGTTATCGGCTACCCCATTATTATTAAAGCAGCAGGCGGCGGTGGTGGTCGTGGTATGCGTGTGGTACGCAGTGAAGAAGAACTGATTACATCCATTGCCATGACCAAAAGTGAAGCTGGCGCAGCATTTAATAATGATGTTGTGTACATGGAAAAATTCCTCGAAAATCCACGTCATGTCGAAATTCAAATATTGGCTGATGGTCAAGGTAATGCGGTTCACCTAGGTGAACGTGATTGTTCTATGCAACGTCGTCATCAAAAAGTGGTGGAAGAGGCTCCTGCACCGGGTATTACCCCAGAAATGCGCGCGGCAATTGGTGCAAGATGTTGCCAAGCCTGTATTGATATTAACTATCGTGGCGCAGGTACTTTTGAGTTCTTGTTTGAAAATAATGAGTTTTACTTTATCGAAATGAATACTCGTATTCAGGTTGAACACCCAGTGTCGGAAATGATCACCGGTGTTGATTTAATTAAAGAGCAACTGAGAGTAGCTGCAGGTCAAAAGTTGTCAATGACTCAAGACCAGATACAAGTGAAAGGTCATGCGATTGAATGTCGTATCAATGCAGAAGACTCAAAAACTTTTATTCCAAGCCCAGGTAAAATCACCAAGTTTCATTCACCGGGCGGTTTGGGTGTGAGATGGGATTCACATATCTACACCGATTATGTAGTGCCCCCATATTATGACTCAATGATTGGTAAATTGATTACTTACGGTGAGACCAGAGAAGTGGCTATCGCCCGAATGCGTCATGCATTAGACGAACTGGTCATCGGTGGGAT
Organism: Paraglaciecola psychrophila 170; assembly: GCF_000347635.1. Classification (NCBI taxonomy): domain Bacteria; kingdom Pseudomonadati; phylum Pseudomonadota; class Gammaproteobacteria; order Alteromonadales; family Alteromonadaceae; genus Paraglaciecola; species Paraglaciecola psychrophila. The sequence goes on from NC_020514.1 coordinate 140,905, forward strand.
TAAAACCAATGTTGATTTACAGAAAAGCATTATGGCTGATGAGGCCTTTGCAGCGGGTGGAGCCAATATTCACTACCTAGAAAAAAACTCGGTATGGGCGGCCATTAGTTGGATCGCTAATAACCTATAAATCGATTAAAAAAGAGCGGTGTATCGCTCTTTTTTTTGCTCTATAATGCGGAAAATTTCAAGTGTGACGTACGTTTATGCCCTGGATCCAATTAAAAATAAACAGCCAAGCTGAATACGCTGAACAAATAGGCGAAATGTTATCGGCTAATGGCGCACAAGCTGTGACCTTTGTAGACGCTAAAGACACACCAATGTATGAACCTAAACCCGGGGAAGTTATGCTCTGGCCAGACACCCAAATAGTGGGTTTGTATGACGCACAATACGATATGTCGCAAGTCATTAGCCAACTAAGCAAGTCCAAGCTGTTAGGTAAAAACTTCAACCATAAATTAGACCAATTAGAAGATAAAGACTGGGAAAGAGAATGGATGGTGAATTTTCATCCTATGCAATTTGGCAAACGTTTATGGATTTGCCCCAGCTGGCGTGATGTACCTGATCCAAACGCAGTGAATGTGATGCTCGACCCAGGATTAGCCTTTGGTACTGGTACACATGCCACTACTAGTTTGTGTCTGCGATGGTTAGATAGCCTAGAGTTGTCTGAGGCAACCGTGGTTGATTTTGGTTGTGGTTCAGGAATCTTGGGTATAGCTGCACTAAAATTAGGTGCTAAGCGCGTTGTAGGCATTGATATTGATCCTCAGGCCCTATTAGCCAGCCAAGACAATGCCAATCGTAATGATATTGGCGAAAAAATTGAATTATATCTGCCTGAACATCAACCAGAGCTAAAAGCAGATGTGGTGTTAGCCAATATCCTTGCCGCACCATTACGTGAATTAAGAACCGTAATTACCGGTTATTGTAAGCCAGGTGGTAAATTAGTGCTTTCCGGAATTTTAGATAACCAAGCTCAAGAAATTAATGACTTATACAGCCAAGATTTTGTTATGGAGCCGATTGAAATAGATGGTGAGTGGGCAAGGGTATCTGGAGTTAAAAAATAATAATAGCATCGAAAAGTTAACAGGGTTGGATTACATTATTTATGTGTAATTTTTTCAATAAGAGTTTGAATGGGTGGGCTAACTGGATGGAATTGTTCATTCATTATCAGTTGAATTTGGCAATACTCATCATCTAGTGTATTTTTTTGAGCGAATAAAAATGAGCTGTTGAATAATGTGAATAACAGCCAAAATAATTTTGTTATTATTACCTTGCTTATAAATTGAAAATAAAAAAAGATGACTTTATCGCTGTTCCAAGATATCAATACAAGTATGTCGAACCAACGCTATAAGGCATTCCTCTCAGATTTATAGGTGAATTTTTTTTAAAAGAAATGGGCAAAAATGTTGCCGACTACCGGAGGTGAAGCTGGCCTTTGTAGCTGCACCGCAGCGCCCAGCTGAACAGCTCGACACGGAAGTCGAGATTGGTTGCATATCATCAAGGATGTGTATTTGACTACTGATAACTATTTTTTAAGAGCGTAAAATTGAGCATTCATGGCTGTGTTGCGCAAATGTCACCTCAAAAAAAAGAACTCGCTGCGCTCTGCGTTTTGTTTCGATGAATTTTTACGACAAAATGGTGCCGACTACCGGATTCGAACTGCTATGAAGCTTAGCTACTGATTGCAAGTCCGTTTGAAAATATTTGAAGAAAAGAATGGTGCCGACTACCGGAGTCGAACTGCTATGAAGCTTAGCTACTGATTACAAGTCCGTTTGAAGATATTTGAAGGAAAGAATGGTGCCGACTACCGGAGTCGAACTGGTGACCTACTGATTACAAGTCAGTTGCTCTACCAACTGAGCTAAGTCGGCACACAGGATAAATCTTTCTGGGTGACACTACTTTTGGGTTGTTGATAAACTACTTTGTAGCAGCTAATCCCTAAAGCGAGCGCCATTGTATTCACAATTTATATGATGTCAATCAAATACCATAAAATTCTAATCAGATGCTTAAAGTTTCAGCAATCGGGCTGCTTCATCTTTAAGCATCGGGAAGTATTCTATTGGCACGTATTCGGCCAAAGCTAACATCGTGTTACCAAGCTCAGCATAATTGTCGGCACATAAATTAAAGTGTCCCATCTTGCGTTTTTTCCGTGGTGTTTTGCCATACCAATGTAAATGACAGCCTGGAATGCTAAGCATATCGCGGGCAAAATCTTTGCAACCTATGATATTGATCATTGCAGTGGGTGAGGTCACTTTAGTTGAACCTAAAGGTAATCCTCTTACAGCTCTTAGATGATTCTCAAACTGGCAGGTGTCTGAGCCTTGCATGGTCCAATGTCCTGAGTTATGTACTCGTGGGGCAATTTCATTGACTAGCAATTGTTCGCCAATTTGGAAAAATTCTACCGCCAATACACCTACGTAATCTAAGGATTCTGCTAGTTTATTAAAGATTTCTTGTGCTTGTTGACTGAGTGCTTCGTCAACTTTCGGGGCAGGTGCAATAGAGACATGTAATTGGCCTTGGTAGTGCAAGTTTTCGGCAAGTGGATAATAGGCAATATCACCTTTACTGCTGCGTACTGCAACCAGTGAAAGCTCTCGATCAAAGTTGAGCATTTTCTCAACTATTAAAGGCACTTTGTGCAAGTTCAATTTTGATAGTTTTAGCTTAAGTTCAGGTAAGTCGCTTTGGTTTTGTAAACGCCATTGACCGTATCCATCATAGCCATCTCTGCTTGCTTTGATGATTAATTTTTCACCAAGCTTATCGACTGCCGCATCTAATTCTTCGACATCGGTGACGATTTCAAATGGGCAGTTGGCAATCTCCAGCTTTTCGAGTAATTTTTTCTCTCTTACTCTATCAGCACCAGTTAGGATTGCCTCTACGCTAGGTTTGAGTTTGCCGCTACCATGGACTAACTCGAGCAGGTCCTCAGGGATACTTTCAAATTCTACCGTGATCGCATTGACTTCCTCAATCACCCTGTCCAGTGAGTTGTTGATAATATGCTTAGTAACAGGATCAACAATCTTATTATCCACTACATCAACTGCCTGAACACTTATTCCAAGCGGATAGCCAGACAAAGCCATCATTCTAGCCAATTGGCCTGATCCAAGAACTAATATGCTCATTTATACAGTCTCACGTTAATTTTATCATAAAGAGGGAAGGACCAATTCGTCTTGTGCCAACACAGTAGCTGTTTGCTCGGCTCTAAAATTTATAATGGCTTGTTGTACCTCTGGATTTTGTAGGCCGACTACCTGCGCTGCTAACAATCCAGCATTGGCTGCACCGGCTTCACCAATTGCTAATGTGCCTACTGCAACGCCTTTGGGCATTTGCACGATGGAGAGTAAAGAGTCAATACCGTTCAATTGGCTTGAGCGCACAGGTACACCAAATACGGGTAAATGTGTATGTGCCGCGATCATACCGGGTAAATGTGCTGCACCACCGGCTCCACCAATAATGACTTGATAACCTTTAGAAGCAGCTTGCTCGGCAAATTCTGAAAGAGAATTTGGGGTCCTGTGAGCAGAGATAACTTCGGCTGTATAACTTACGCCAAGTTTTTCTAACATGAGCGCTGCTTTTTGCATGGTGGGCCAATCAGACTTGGAACCCATTACTATTGCCACGTTTGGCATAACTTTCTCTCTTAAATCACATTTTATGATATGAGGGGAAACAATCCCTCCAAAATTTTTGGACACATATTATAGCTCATCGCAATCAGCATAGAAACCACCCCAATCAGCGGTGTCATTCATACGTATTTTAATGCATTTTCATGTAATCCAAGGTTAAGTCTGTGAGTAATTTCACGCCTGTTTTCATACCTGAATCGTCAACATAAAAACTCTGGGGTGTGATGAGCTGGGGCTTGGTCTGCTGGCACATCCAAGGGTTTACCACCAATCCACATATATAATCCCGGTATTTTTTCTTGAAAAAACGAAAAATCTTCAGCGCCAGTTACAGGTTTACTGTAAATAACATTGTCGGCACCAGCACTTCTTATCAGTGTGGGCACCATTTTTTCAGTTAGTGCAGGATCGTTATAGGTGATGGGGTAGGAGTAATCCAAAGGCAACGTTACTTCGACTTCGGCGCGCATGCTGTCAGCAATACCTTTAACCTTTCTAGGTAGCGCTTCGTACATATGGTCACGTGCCGCTTTGTTCAATGTACGAATGGTGCCCACTAATTCAACCTCACTAGGGATAATGTTAGAGCGGTTGCCGCCATGAATAGAGCCTATGGTGACGACCGCTGCTTCATCAATGAGTTTAATTTCTCGGCTGACTATGGTTTGCAAGCTCATAATGATTTGTGCAGCTGTAGTGATAGGGTCCACACTCAACCAAGGGTAAGCCCCATGTGCTTGTTTGCCTTTTATGACTATTTTAAACGGGTCAACTGCAGCCATAGTGCCGCCTTCTTTATAACGTATTTTGCCTACGTCGGTATCAGAACTAATATGCAGTCCAAAAATCACATCTACTGCGGGATTCTTGAGCACTCCCTCTGCAATCATCAGTTCAGCACCCCCTTTTTCACCTCTAGGTGCACCTTCTTCTGCGGGTTGAAATATAAATTTCACTTTACCCTTTAGCTGATTCTTTATTTTAACTAATATCTCCGCGGCACCCATTAACATGGCAACATGAGTATCGTGGCCACAGGCGTGCATGACTGGTACATCATTACCTTCAAGTTCACCACGCTGGGTCGACTTCCAAGGTAAATCATTTTGCTCAAGTACAGGAAGTCCATCTATATCCGCACGTAGTGCAATCACTGGCCCTGGTTTGCCACTATCAAGTACCGCTACCACTCCTGTTATAGCGACACCAGTCTGTACTTCTAATCCAAGGCTCTTAAGGTGTTTAGTAATATATTTTGCCGTTTCAAACTCACGGTTAGATAATTCTGGATGTTGGTGTAGATGATGACGCCATTTAATAACCTTTGCTTCAATATCATTAACCATTTCTTCAATGTTAGAAGCCGCAGTTATTTTGGGTGTGAAAATTAATAGTAGAAATAAGACGGGTATAAGCTGTTTCATTAATGATCGACTTTAAGTGGGTGGCTATCTAATATGTTGAAAGCGCATCAGCTTGTCAAATGTTAAGCAAAGTTAGGTGTGGAGATTTGAACCGTAAAAAATCCGCTTGCAGTTTCCTGAGGCGGACTTTATTACTTTATAAGAGGCTTTTACAAAAAGCTTAGCTTCTTTGTTTACGCATTGCAGTGAAGAATTCGTTGTTAGTTTTCGTCATAGACAACTTACCAATAAGAAATTCCATGGCATCTATCTCAGACATTTCATGTACTATTTTGCGTAATATCCACATCTTTTGTAATTCGTCTGGTGTGGTTAATAACTCTTCTCGACGAGTACCTGAACGATTGTAGTCGATAGCTGGAAATACACGTTTCTCAGCAATTTTACGGTTCAGGTGCAATTCCATATTACCCGTACCTTTAAATTCTTCGTAGATAACTTCATCCATCTTAGAACCAGTATCAATCAATGCTGTGGCAATGATTGTTAAGCTGCCGCCTTCTTCGATGTTACGCGCAGCACCAAAGAAACGTTTAGGTTTGTGCAATGCGTTGGCATCCACACCACCGGTTAATACTTTGCCTGATGAAGGTATAACTGTGTTGTAAGCTCGCGCTAAACGTGTGATTGAGTCTAGCAAAATGACCACGTCTTTTTTGTGTTCGACTAAACGTTTGGCTTTTTCGATTACCATTTCAGCCACTTGTACGTGGCGACTCGCTGGTTCGTCAAAAGTAGATGCAATAACTTCACCCCGAACTAAGCGCTGCATTTCAGTCACTTCTTCTGGTCGTTCATCAATTAATAATACCATCAACAAACATTCTGGATGGTTAGCGGCAATAGATTGGGCGATGTTTTGTAGCAGTAATGTTTTACCTGCTTTAGGTGGTGCGACTATCAAACCACGTTGGCCGCGGCCAATTGGAGCTGCTAGGTCTAAAACCCGTGCAGTGATATCTTCGCTACTACCATTGCCACGTTCCATGATTAAGCGTTCGTTAGCGTGAAGTGGTGTTAAATTTTCGAATAATATTTTATTACGTGCATTTTCAGGGCGATCATAATTGACTTCACTTATTTTCAATAATGCGAAGTAACGCTCGGTGTCTTTTGGTGGGCGTATTTTGCCTGAAATCGTATCGCCAGTTCGCAAGTTGAAGCGTCTGATTTGACTAGGCGAGACATAAATGTCGTCTGGGCCTGCCAAGTATGAAGAGTCGTTGGAACGCAAAAATCCAAAACCATCTTGAAGAATTTCTAGTACGCCATCACCAAAAATGTCTTCACCGCTTTTAGCGTGAGATTTTAGGATAGAAAAAATAATGTCTTGTTTGCGAGCGCGAGCCATGTTTTCTAGCTTCATTTCTTCGGCTAGGCTAACCAGTTCACTGATCGGTTTATTCTTGAGTTCGGTAAGATTCATAATTGGTAGGTCTTTATGCTAGAAGCTTCTCTTAAAAGCCAGTTTGATTGATTCAAAGGTTTTACTTATGTATATCTCTGATTTGAGCGAAGTGTGGGTGTGTTCAGGTATGAACAAGATAAAAGTTAGCACCTAATAATTCCCGCGTCCAGTGAATTGTCTGTTTGTCAGCCAATTTAACATCATTCTACATCCCCGCTATTAAAATAAGGGCCATCCATTAAAACGCAAAGTAACAATTTGTTTGCAGTAGTAACAGGCTCTACGGGCATGGTGGGGACTAGTCATTCACAAAAAAGCTCAGCCAAAGCTGAGCTTATATATTTATATTTTGTAGTAACAAATATTAAATGTTTTCGTTCAAAAACTCTAAAAGTTGAGCTTTTGACAATGCACCCACTTTAGTGGCCGCTACATTACCACCTTTAAATAAGAGTAATGTAGGTATACCTCTTATGCCATACTTAGGCGGAGTTTCGTTATTTTCATCGACATTCAGCTTACCAACTGTTACTTTGCCGTCGAATTCGTCAGCCACTTCATGCAGTATTGGTGCGATCATTTTACATGGACCACACCATTCTGCCCAAAAATCAACTAACACAGGACCAGCTGCATTGATAACATCTGCCTCGAAACTATCATCTGATAACTGGATAATTTTGTCGCTCATACTTTTCTCCGTAATTTTCTCTCTCGCTGAGATGACTCAACGCAGTTGTGATTGTTATATAGAAACTAGTTTTTAATGCAAGCAATGATAAGCTATAAGCTATGCCAACTACACATTTAACCGATACAAAATTTTCAGATTTACCCATTCATCAGCAAGTTGTAGATGCGCTGTCTGAGGCTAATTTCAACCTTTGCACACCTATTCAGGCATTGAGTTTACCGCCCTTGCTTGAAGGCAATGATCTTGCCGGTCAAGCGCAAACAGGAACAGGTAAAACCATTGCATTTTTGGTTGCCACTTTCCATTATTTGTTGACTAACCCCCAAGACTCAAAACGTCAACCTAGGGCAATCATTATGGCGCCCACCCGTGAATTAGCTGTGCAAATCTTTAATGATGCAGAATTACTTAGCCAACACACAGGTTTGACCCTTGGTTTAATTTATGGGGGCGAAGGTTACCAAAGTCAACGGGAGAAACTGCAAGGTGGTGTAGATATTATAATCGGCACCACGGGTCGTATTATCGATTACTACAAACAAAATATCTTTTCATTAGCCGCAATTCAAGTTGCGGTATTAGACGAAGCCGACCGTATGTTTGACCTTGGTTTTATCAAAGATATTCGTTATTTATTTAATAGAATGCCCAAGCCGACTGAGCGTTTGAGTATGCTTTTTTCTGCTACCTTGTCTTACCGTGTTCAAGAGTTGGCATACGATCACATGGATAATCCAACCCATGTTCAGATTGAGCCAGAAAGAAAAACCGCTGAACGCGTAAAAGAAGAGCTATTTTATCCGTCAGACGAGGACAAACCTTATCTCTTACTGACTTTGATGGAAGAAGAATGGCCAGACAAAGCTATTGTGTTTGCCAACACCAAACACGGCTGTGAAAGAATAGCTGATTGGTTAGAAGCGGACAAACATCGAGTCGGTTTGTTAAGTGGTGATGTGCCTCAGAATAAACGCTTAAAAATACTTGAAAACTTTACTAGCGGTGTGCTTGATGTTTTAGTCGCTACGGACGTAGCAGCACGTGGTCTACACATTCCTATGGTAAGTCATGTTTTTAATTACGATTTACCTGATGATGCAGAAGATTATGTACACCGTATAGGTAGAACAGGTCGTGCTGGTGAAAGTGGAAGTTCTATCAGTTTTGCTTGTGAAAAATACGCACTGAATTTACCGGCGATTGAAGAATATGTACAACACTCAATCCCAGTGACCGATTACAACCCAAACGATTTAATGCGTGACGTCACCCCACCCAAACCGCGTTTTAAAAAACGCATGCAAAGTGGTAAAAGTCACCAAAAACGTCCTTCAGGCCCACGCCCTAATCGAAATAGATGAATAATAACACCGAAGTCAGTGCCCCTTTCGCTCAGCCCGAGCAACTGTATGCAGCTGTAGACTTAGGCTCCAACAGCTTTCATATGGTCATTGTGCGGGTTGTGGCGGGTAGTGTACATATCATTGGCAAGGTGAAGCAGAAAGTGCGCCTTGCCGCCGGGTTAGATGAAAACATGGTGCTCGACCAACTTAGCCTCGAAAGAGGTTGGAAGTGCCTTGAAACCTTTGCCGAACGTTTACAAGATATCCCCCTTTCAAACATCAAAATTGTTGGCACTGCAACTCTTCGCTTGGCTGCCAACGCTGATGTATTCATAAAAAAAGCTGAAACAATTCTCAAGCATAAATTAAATGTCATTGATGGTGAGGAAGAAGCCAGGCAAATTTATTTGGGTGTGGCTTATACTTCAGCTAATCAAGGTAATTCTTTGGTGATTGATATTGGCGGCGCAAGCACAGAAGTGATTGTCGGCAATGATATGACTCCGATTCATCTAGTCAGCATGAACATGGGGTGTGTTACTTTCAAGGAGCGATTTTTCGCTGATGGCAACATATCTGAAGGTAATTTTGAGGATGCCATCAAACAGGCTAAGTTTTTGTTAGAGCCTGTGGCAAATGATTTTATCAATTTTGACTGGCAGCAATGTCTAGGTGCATCCGGAACGCCCCAAGCTATTACAGAAATTTTGGTGACGCAAGGCATCAGTGACTCTATCCGCATAGATTACTTGCATAACCTAAAGCAGCAATGCATTGATTGTGTAACTATAGACTTGTTACAAATAGACGGTTTAACAGAGTCTAGGCGAGCAATTTTTCCTAGTGGCTTAGCCATATTGATTGCCCTTTTTGAACAATTAAATATTCAAGAAATGCAGATATCAGGTGGCGCTCTTCGCGAAGGTCTTATTTACGGCATGTTAGATAATATGCAGCAAATTGATCGTCGGTTGCAAACACTTGAGCAATGTATTGAACGTTTTCATATAGACCCTGAACACGCTTATCGCGTGAAAGGTATTGCGCTCAGTCTGTTTAAACAAGTGCAAAATAAAATGGTGTTAGGTAAGGTAGATTGTGAGGCGATGTTGATGGCATCTGCTATGTTGCATGAGACTGGTTTGCATATTGAATACAAATTACATCATCAACATGGCGCATACATACTTAGCCATTTACCCTTGGTGGGTTACACTCAACAGCAATGTGCTGGTATCAAAACATTAGTGCAAAGTCATAGGCAGGAAATAAAGCTCGATTTGTTTGACTCCTTCCATCCAGAGGTACGCAAAGCACTTTTGGTTTTAGTCAGAGTATTACGCTTATCCTGCTTACTCTCTATTCGCCGAAAAGACAACTTGCTGGCAGATTTTACGTTAATCACAGAAGGTGAGAAGTGGACACTCACTTTCCCTGAAGGTTGGCTAAAATCTCATCCATTAATAGATGCAGAGCTAGCTAACGAAAAATGGCAACAGCATAAAGTAGGCTGGACGTTACAGTGCTTTTAAAGCTTCACCTGATTGATTTTGAGTGACTAAAATATATACATCAATTAAGTCGTTATGTTCTCATTCTGATGCTTCATCTAGTCTTGCCTCAAAAGTATCGCCGCTTGCTTAGCAAAATAAGTCAAAATTCCATCTGCGCCAGCACGCTTAAAAGCAATCAAAGATTCTAAAATTACCTCGTCTTCATTTAGCCAGCCATTAGCAAATGCCGCTTTGTGCATGGCGTATTCGCCACTGACTTGGTAGGCAAATGTGGGCACTTTGAATTCGTCCTTGCAGCGCCTGACTATATCTAGGTAGGGCATACCGGGTTTGACCATGACCATATCTGCACCTTCTTGCAAATCCAATGCAATTTCGCGCATCGCTTCGTCTGAATTGGCGGGATCCATTTGGTAATTCTTTTTATTGCCACCTTTAATGTTGCCGGCTGAACCGACTGCATCTCTAAAAGGTCCGTAATAACTAGAAGCATACTTAGCCGAATAAGCCATGATGCAGGTGTTTATAAAACCATGACTTTCTAAGGCTAGGCGAAGTGCCCCTACTCTGCCATCCATCATATCGGATGGGGCAACGATGTCAGCTCCGGCTTCTGCGTGAGACAGAGCTTGTTTAACTAATACTTCGATTGTTTCATCGTTTAACACATAACCTTGCTCGTCAATCAGGCCATCTTGGCCGTGAGAGGTAAAAGGGTCGAGCGCTACGTCTGTGATAACCGCAATGTTAGGTATCGCTTGTTTGATAGCGCGTACCGCTTTTTGTACCAATCCGTCTGGATTATAAGCTTCGCTGGCACATAATGATTTGACCTGCAGAGGCGTCACCGGAAAGAGTGCAATAGCAGGTATGCCAAGTTTAACAAGCTCATGAGCCTCTTTGACTAACAAGTCGATAGATAAACGTTCAACACCAGGCATAGAAGGGACTGCTTCTTTTTGATTTTCGCCTTCTAATACAAACATAGGATAGATTAAGTCACTGGCAGTCAGTTGGTTTTCAGCTACCAATCTGCGAGTGAAATCCTGGTTACGTAACCTGCGCATACGAGTCTTGGGAAATTGTTCTGTCATGATTAATCCTGCTGTTGAATATCGTTTAAATGGCTACCTTGTACATTATTACGGCCTGCATTTTTGGCTGCATATAGCTGTTTATCTGCCAAAGCTAAAAGAATATCTTCTGATTGATTCAAGCCAGCTATTGCGGTACCTATACCGGCACTAATAGTGATGTTTATGGATACACCTTCGGCTTGTACGTTGGTATTTTCTATTTGAGCTCTAAGACTTTCTGTCAAGACCAAAGCACCTTCTAAGTCTGTGCTGGGAAGAATAAGTGCAAACTCTTCACCACCGTAACGGCACACATCATCGCTGGGTCTTTTTAAGGCTTTTTTAAGAGTGCGCGCAACTGATTTTATACATTCGTCGCCGACTAAGTGTCCATATTGATCATTTACATTTTTGAAATGATCAATATCCATCATCACAACAGATAATTGGGTATGTTCACGTCGACTTCTTCGCACCTCAGCTTGATATTTTTTGTCGAAATAACTGCGATTACGGATCCCAGTTAATGCATCTAGAGTGTTTTTTTCTTGGAGTTCACGGTTTATATCAGATAATTCTCGAAGGGCAATTTCTAACTCTAAGGTACGCTCTTGTACTTTGTATTCAAGCTCTTCTGTTGCATTTTCTTGTAATGCTAACATGTCTTTTTGTGCGTGTTGAACTTGGCGCTCCTTGTTCAATAACTCTTCCTGATATTCCTGTAATGCTTGGCGTTGTTGATTGTGGCTTATAGCCAGAATGAACGCTAAAAACAACGTTTCTATGCCAGCACCTAACATCAATAAATAGTACGAGGGTAATTTAAAATTGAGTATGTTGAGTGTATCTAGACTTACCGTAAAACCACTTATAAATAGGACTGCCCAAGCTAAGGTATAATATCGAGCAATCGCTAAACCGTTTATCCATAACCAAATCGAGGTTGCAAAAATAAATATACCACTGGCAGATAACATCAATAGAAAAACTACAATAAAGACTTGTAGCGGTATGAACAAACTGATGATTAAACTGACTAAAAAAGTATAACCAGTAACATTGAGTATCTTACTTAGTCGTTTGCTATAGGCCCTGACATTGAGTAATAGATCACAAAATATAATGGATAACCACACCGTTAAGTTTGCAAAAATACCTACCGCATGTTGTTGTAACCAAGGTGAGTTAGGCCAAATATAGCGGTAACCTAAGCCTTGTAGTGCCGATAAGGTTAAGGCTAAAAAGATAACATAACCGGAATACACTAAAAAAGTAGGCGTACGTGTGGTGATAAAGAATAGTAGATTACTTAACCCCATTGCCAACATCAGGCCAAAAAACATTCCCTCGATTAAGTTGCTTTTACTGGTAAATGCTAAGTAATCTTTCTGTTGCCAGATATTTAAGGGTAATCGCATCGCCCCTTCAGAATGAGAAGTTATGTAGACTTCTAATGATTGGCCTGTTGTTGGTACTGGAAATAGAAAGTTTTCATGTTCAACGGTACGTTGCGAAAAAGTCAAAGTATCACCAGCTATATATTCTGCTAATATTTTGTTGTCTTGCACAAACCAAATATTAATGCTGTCCAATAACGAATTATCAACTTCTAATAGCCTAGATTGAACTGATTCGGTGTTTCTGAGTGTAAACCTAAACCAATGCAATTCGTCAGACATACCTAACGAGGCTCTGTTTTGGCTAAGTTGTTGCCAAATATTGTCTGTATTACTCAGGATATCTAAAATGGAATGGTGTTTTTTTGTATCAACCAAGTGCTCAACGTCTTGCACTACTGTATGGTTTGGGCGGATCGGACTGGAGAAATTAGCTACTGTAAAAACGGTTACAATACAAAAAAAACTGACGAGTATTAACAGCCAATTTTTGCCTAGAATTAGGTGAAATGGGTTACCCGGCATGTATGGTAGTTATGCTAGAAATATTAAATAATGCCTGGGTATTAGTTTGGCTCGCAAGTTGTAATGATTGCATATCAGTTGCCATTAAACGGGCTACTTCCTCAGCTACGAAAGGCAGGTAGGCGGGTTCGTTGTTGCCATTGTCTACCTTGCGGTTGTTAGCTAGCCCTTTAGGACGTAAATAAGGGGCATCGGTTTCCAATAAAACACGATTTAATGGAAGTGATTTAACCGCTTCCCGTAATGCTTGCCCACGTTTAAGGTCACATACCCAGCCGGTTATACCAATATACAAGTCTAAATCTAGGTAACGATTCATCTGTGCGCTATCGCCAGTGAAACAATGCACGACTCCACCTTTTAATGCATTGCGGTATTTAGTCAGCAATTTAATCTGCACTTCAAATGCGTCACGCTCATGCAAAAAAACTGGCAATCCTAAGTCACAAGCTAGTTTAAGTTGTTGTTCAAATGCAAAAGTTTGTTGTTCAGGTGTCGAAAAATTTCGGTTGAAATCTAAGCCACATTCGCCAATAGCGACTACACATTCAGACTCAGCTAAGGCTTTAAGTTCACTGATTGTTTGAACATTAAATTGGCTGGCGTCGTGGGGATGAACCCCAGCAGTAGTCGATAAGTGGTTGGGGTAATGTTGGGCTAACTGAATGGCTTGTTGGCTTTTGGCTATATTGGTGCCTGTAATAATGATATGGCTAACATCAGCGGCTAATGCTCTTTCAAACACGGGCTCAAAAAGAAGTCGTTTGTCAGTAAAGTTGACACCAATATCACACCAGGACATTAACCTATTTTACTCGCTTGGCACGAATTCGTTGGTTGGAATTCTCTTTGCCAATAAAAAAAGAACCCAATGCTCCACGCTCGATAATAACCATTTCATCTGCACTTAGTCTGAAACGAATACTATCTGTTTGACGCCATACTTGTGCATTTTCAAAGGTAATGATCAGTTCGCCGTAAGGTGCTTTTTGTATTTTGATTACTTTTGCTTTGAGCTGTTTGATTATACCTTCTGGGCGCTTTACATCTTCCTTCCCAAATGATGCTTGCTGCTGTTTGACAGAGTTAGCAATAACACCTGCTGGTCGTGGCTCAACAAAGGCAGGTGTATTTGGACGTTCTGACACTGCTAATACTTTATCGGGCTGAACTTTTGGTGCTACTTGGACCGTGCTGTCGACTCTTTCTAAGATGCTGTCTTTTAGCGAAACCTGGGGTTGCTTAGGTGGTTTACTTTTAGTGTCATTGGCCAATTTGTCGTAACAGACCAAACGTTGCAAACTATCGGTATTTTTTGCGCACATTGCTAATTCATCTAACAGTGAATTGGCGATGCTAATTGGGCTCACAAAAATGGCTAATAATGCACATTTACTTAGATAGTTCATAATTCATCCTGTGGTTCTTGTTCTTCTTTTTTCCGAGTGTAAATACCGCCAATTACAATACCAAACTCATATAAAATCCACATCGGTATGGCAAGGAGCGTTTGCGATATAATGTCGGGTGGTGTCAGCAGCATGCCAACTACAAACACGCCAACGATCACATAAGGGCGTTTTGCTCTTAACTTATCCGGTGTGGTTACGCCTGTCCAACACATTAACACTACTGCCACAGGTATTTCAAAAGCCAGCCCAAAAGCAAAGAAAATTTTAAGCACAAAGTTCAAGTAACTGCTGATATCAGTGTTTATCACCACGCCTTCAGGCGCCACGCTAGTGAAAAACGAAAATGCTAAAGGAAAGACTACGTAGTAGGCAAAAGCCATGCCTAAATAAAACAATAATGTACTCGAGAATAATAGTGGCGCCACTAAACGTTTCTCGTTCCTATATAAACCAGGCGCCACAAATCCCCAAATTTGGAAAAGCACCACTGGAATAGCAATAAAAAATGACAATACCATCGTCAGTTTAAAAGGGGCAAAGAAAGGGGAGGCCACATCGGTGGCAATCATTTGTGCGTTTTCTGGCAACGTGTCTAACAATGGCGTGGCTAACCAGTGGTATAAGTCTTGTGCAAAATAAACCAAGCATAGAAAGACTACAAACACACTGACAACTGCTTTTAATACACGGCCTCTGAGCTCAATTAAATGAGCAATTAAGCTATTCGGTTCAGCCATGTTAATTACTCTTTTGAATAGGGTTTTTGAACAGACTTGGCTGCATCGCGAAGTTCGTCAACAGATTTTTGTAGCTCCGGAGACAGATTTTTTAGATCTTGTTGTTCGGCTTTTTTTAAATTTTCATGTAATTCATGAATTTTGAACTGCTGTTCGACTTCTTGTCGAAAACCGCTGGCCATGCCTTTAATACTGCGCACCGTTTTCATAGTCGAGCGAATGGCACCGGGTAACCTTTCAGGACCCAATACCACTAAGCCTAATACAGCAATAATTAAAAGTTCGAAAAAACCAATATCAAACATTAGCTATTCTCTTTGTGTTCGCTCTTGGTTTGCTGGACCGTACTTTTTGTATTTTCAACATTCTCAGCGTTTTCAGTCGTTTTATCTTCGACCTTCTCTTTAGAAACGAAGTCAGCATCGGCATCTTTTTCCTTATCATCATCACTCATGGCTTTCTTAAAACCTTTCATCGCAGAGCCTAAATCACCACCTAAACCGCGTAGTTTTTTAGTGCCAAAAAGCAAGACTACGATAACTAATATAATCACCAACTGCATGGGGCTAATGCCAAACATAAAATACTCCTAAAGACTGTATGAGTTTCATTATACGTAGCTTATTAGAAAGGTCACTGGATTTGATAGCCAAATCTAGGTTGTTTGACTTTTAAACCACTAATTGCGTTAATCTAAGACATGTAAATGTCATTCGTTTGCCTATCAAATACCTACTTACAGATATTTGCGCCGAGAGAAGAAGTGTGAAAAAAGTTTTTTTATTCCTTGTCGGTATCGGTTTTCTTACAAACCTTAATGCTCAAAAGATACAACCAGAATATCCATGGTTAGACTCCATGCACCAGAGTATTGCCTCTTCAGTCAACTCCAGTGCTTTATGGTTTGATGACTTTTTTGCATTAGAAGAATTTGAAAAGCATGAGAAGGCTTATGGCGAAGCACGTATTAGATTGGGGTGGGAGCCAAGAAGTCGCAGCGTAAACGAGTTTGAGACGCGTTTTAAAATAAGAGTGAAATTACCCAACTTAAAAAATCGCGCCGATCTGGTGTTATCTGATTATGATGATGACCGACCCGATAACGACATCCAAGCGTCAGGTATTAATGACTTTGTAGAGCAGAATCGTTTCAGTCTTGCACTGCGGTGGCGAAGTAGCCCTGAGAGTGGGTTATCTCATCGAATCGGAGTAGGCCGTCGCTTGCAGGCTTTTGCAAAAAGTCGTTATCGCAACTCGCACACTTTGACTAATAAAACAATTTTACGCTGGGAAACGTCTGCTTATATGTACAGTGATGACGGGTTGGGGGCAGACTTTTCTTGGCAGTTAGGTTACAACGCCACTGACCATTCAATATTTAGGTTGAATAATCACTTTTATTTTAGAGACCGAACCAGCGATTGGCTTTGGCAACATAGCGTCCAAAAGCTCACTCAATTTGATGAAAAAAATGCCTTGATAGTAGGCTGTTATATTGAAGGAATAAGTCGACCAAATTATCGTTTAGAAGAATATTTGGTCAGCCTAAGATGGCGTAAAAACACCCTGAGAAAGTGGTTATTTTACGAAGTTGAGCCATTTATATTGTGGCGTCGGGATGAACAATTTTCAGCTTCTTATGGCATGGCTCTTCGAATAGAAGGTTTCTTTGGCAAGTAAAAAGGCTCGCTGGCGAACACAATATTTGTGAATTCGTTAAATAAAAACGAAGCCAGTGTATCCTTAGTTAAACAAATTCAGACGGTATTAACTGCGTTTTTTTCTAAAAGCAAAAAACCAGCAACCTAAGCCTAATAAATCGAAGCAGCCACTGGGCCACCAATTATCTTGATACATAGGCAAAATTGCACCAATGATAATAAAGGTTGTGCCCATTATCATCAGTAATGTGCTGGTATGCTGCTGTCTAAGTTGTTCTTGCTGCGCTTCGAACTGAAGCTTTTGTAGCTCAGGCAAGGTTTTAACTTGTTTCAACGTGTCATACACTAAGTCGGGTATTTCGGGTAATTTTTCAGACCAATAAGGTAAGTTAGTCGAAATCTTTTGATACATGGCTTTCAGGCCAATTTGTTCTTTCATCCAATTCTCTAAAAATGGTTTTGCCGTTTTCCACAAATCAAGTTGTGGGTACAATTGGCGACCTAAGCCTTCAATGTAAAGCAAGGTTTTCTGGAGTAGAACTAATTGTGGTTGTATCACCATATTAAAACGTCTGGCGGTGTTAAACAGTTGCAACAACACGTTACTAAATTCAATTTCCGCCAAGGGCTTTTGAAAAATGGGTTCGCAAACCTTGCGAATGGATGCTTCAAAATCATCTATATCAGTATCTGAAGGAACCCATCCAGAGTCGACGTGCAATTGCGCAACTTTTCGATAATTACGATTGAAAAAGGCGATAAAGTTTTCGGCCAAATAACGTTTGTCTTCGCTGTTTAGGGTGCCGACTATGCCAAAATCTATGGTGATATATTGGGGGTCGTTAGGATTAACTGTAGACACAAATATATTGCCGGGATGCATATCTGCATGAAAAAAACTATCACGGAATACCTGTGTGAAAAAAACTTCAACGCCACGCTCTGCTAACCTTTTCATATTGGTATTTCGGGCAACGAGTTGTTTTATATCAGAAATTGGGGTGCCGTAAATACGTTCCATTACCATCACGTTTTTATGACTGTAGTCACTATAAATGGTAGGAACATAAAGAGCCGTTGAATTTTCAAAATTGCGCTTGAATTGCATGCCATTTGCGGCTTCGTGGGTTAAGTCTAATTCATCAATAATAGTGCGTTCGTATTCCTTGACTACTTCAACTGGGCGTAAACGTTTGCCATCCGGTAACAGTTTTTGTAAGGCGCTTGCTGCTGTTCGCATAAGCTCAATATCAGATTGAATAGTCTGTTGAATATTCGGCCGAATGACTTTAACAACTACATCTTGGTTACCGTCTTTTAATTTTGCTGCATGCACTTGAGCAATGGACGCAGAAGCCAATGGTTTAGTTTCAAATTCACTAAACAGGTCGCTTAGTTTCTCTAATCCTAAAGATTGAAGGATAATTTGCTTAGCTAACTCAGGGTCAAATGGTTCGACTTGGTCTTGCAAAATAGACAGTTCGGTTGCGACCTCGGGTGGCAACAAATCTTTGCGAGTAGATAACATTTGACCAAATTTAATAAACACCGGGCCCAGGGTTTGCAAAGCTAACCTGACACGCGTTCCTTGGGATTTATCAGGATGTTTATTGCGAAGCCAAAAAAAACCAATACGGCCTAATTTCGCATACCAAGGTAACCATTTACCGGGAATAAGTTCGTCTAGCCCGTGTTGTAACATGACTTTGTTGATCTGATAAAAGCGTAGAATTCTCACGTTAGTTATTGAGTCCTGTATCGACTTTCTTAGCTTGTTCTAATAAAGCAATTTTGGCAGATAAACGCTCTGTGCTACTACGCAGGTCGCTCACACCTCGGCTAAATTCAATCATTTCGCTAGGTTTGACCGCAATTGAATCACTCTTAGTTAAATATTCTCCAAGTCCAATCACACCCTGTTCTATTTGTGTTTTAGCGGTATCAAATATTGTTCTCATGCTGCTAAACGTCTGATGGGCCACTACATCACCAGTGTAACGTGAAAGCTGTTCCTCCCAATCAACATCCAAATCTTTGAGTAATGCACTAAAGGTTTGTGCCACATAAATGTCACCGATCAGATTGAGCTGCTTTTTTTGGATAAGTTGAGTGAGCTGGCTACTATCCTTGAGCTTAGGTAATGTCTCTAAATTTAACTCAATCAAACAATCTACCGGTTCAGGCTCGGGCTCTGAATCATTATTTGGGGTCATAACAGTGCGCACATCAATTTGCTCAGAAAAACTGAACAATAGTGGCCACGGCAGTTCTTTGATCGTCACTTGCAACGCTTTTCCTGATAATTTTTTTAAGCGCTGTTGGCTATCATCATCGAGTTTTAGCAATTGATTCAATGCCAACTCGATCCCAGAGGTTACTAATTGGGCAAAAGGCATATTAAAACTTAAAGCCTCTGTGCAGTGCGACAATTCCGCCCGTTAAATTTTGATACGTTGTTTGTTCAAACCCCGCACTATCCATCATCGCTTTGAGCACTTCTTGCTCTGGGTGCATGCGAATAGATTCGGCTAAATATTGGTAACTGTCTGCGTCATTGGCTACAAGCTGCCCAATTTTAGGCAACAAATGAAATGAGTACATATCGTAAGCTTTATTTAACATCTCGTTAGTGGGTTTAGAAAACTCTAAAATCAATAAACGTCCGCCAGGTTTTAATACGCGATACATCGACGCCAAGGCTTTGTCTTTATCCGTGACATTTCTGAGTCCAAAAGCAATGGTGATAATATCAAAGCTATTATCTGGGAAGGGCAATGCTTCAGCATTCGCTTGTACATATTCTACATTACCAACTATGCCCTTATCTCGAAGTTTATCGCGGCCTACTTTAAGCATGGCATCATTGATATCAGCCAATACCACTTGGCCTGCCTCACCGACAATGCGCGAGAACTTAGCCGTCAAATCACCGGTACCACCGGCTAAATCTAATACCTTGTGTCCAGCACGCACACCACTACAATCAATGGTGTAACGTTTCCATAGACGATGCACACCCAAAGACATTAAGTCGTTCATAACGTCATATTTGGCAGCTACTGACTGAAATACTTCTTTAACCATATTCACTTTTTGACTGGTATCTACTTGTTTAAAACCAAAGTGTGTGGTGTGTTCATGTGGTGTATTGGTTTTAGGTGTTTCAGACGCGCTCATGAGTGCTCCTTGGAAATCAATTGCTGCTAGTTTACCCAATTAAAGCGTGCGCCAACAGTGAATGTTGTAGCTTTTTAAATGTGGTGGCTTGGATAACAAGAGTATTGGGAGGATATTGCTATATTAACCTCAGCCGATAATATTGTAATCGACTGAGGAGAGCGAGTACTTATAGTTAAAGTGTGCTAATTATTTTATCTAAACCCTGTTTGGATTTTTTCACTGCTTGCATAGAAGACAGGCCATCTGGATATTCTTCTTGTTCCAAAACTAACCAACGAGTACCTCCTACTTTAGCCTGAGTTTTAATTAACGTTGCCCAATCGTACTGGTCTTCTCCTAGAATAGGGCTTACACCTTGAGGAGTTCTATTCTTACCATGATAGTTACGTATTTTGAGATGAGTCGTTAATGTGCGTCCGGCGTAACGTTTAACGTATTCAATAGCATCTTTGTCAGCATAGTTTACCCAACCTACATCCAGCTGTAGCAATACATTTTGTGGGGTGTTTTTGGCAATATAATCCCAGAACGTCAAATCCTGATATGCGTCAAATTCTTTGTCGTGATTATGGTAACCAATCAACATGCCTTTTTTGGCAAGTTTGCTAGATAGTTCAGTTAACTCTGTGGTTAAACTCGCCACGTTATCAGCACTCCAAGCTCGACTATCCATAGGAATAATAACTAAGTCAATGCCCAGTTTTTTTAAGAAGTTGAGCGTCGGTTCTAATTCTTCGCCTCTTAGGCCATCAAAACTAACGTGCGCTCCACTGGCTTTTAAATCCAAAGAGGTTAAATACTCTTTTAAACCTTCTGGGTTATTAGAAAATTCACCAAAATTTCCAGCAAATTCTACACCTTGAAATCCCATATCCGAGATTTGTTGTAAGGTGCCTTTAAAATCTTTTTCAAGGGCATCTTTGACTGACCACAATTGCACACTCACAGGAGGGACTTTAACTTTTTCAGTTTCGTTACTTTGTGAGTTAGAACAAGCCGTTAGTCCGATTAAAGTCAGAGCTAAGTAGCAAGAAAGTAAAATTTTATTCATTTTTTCACCTTTGGTTAACGTAATTGTATGCAGAGCATATTTGTTTTCTAAAATTAATGAGACATTTTTGCTTCGTTGTTTTTGTCTTTAAGCGTGCCCTAAATGCAACTTAATCGCATATCTGATGCTTAGTCAGAATGTAGTTTATTGGCGGCATTTACGAAGTAGGTCTTTGAATAGCTTTTATTTCAGACTTATTAAAAACGTTTAGTTTTTTGCCTTGTTCGCCTAGGGTAATGGTTGTATCAGTTTCAGCATTGAACAAGCCACTTAACACGCTGCCGTCGTGAATTGTTAAATTGAAGGCACTGTAACCTGGAGCAATGGTGGCAATGGGATCAATCAGTGCTTGTAACAAATATTTTGCGGAGTGTTTTTCACCAAAGTAACTTAAATCAGGACTAACGTTTGAACCTTGACCATTGATTTGGTGACAACGCATATAATTAGTTGCGCCGTTGGTAAAAAATAAGTTACTGCCTAAATCATCTAGTGGTTGATTAATCCCGTCAGCGAATACCTCGGATGTATCGGCTTTGCCATCGTTATTGGTATATTCAATTAAAACGATTCGATATAACTCCGTCACGAGCAATCGCCCTTTTGAATCAAAATAAAAGTAGCTCGGGTTTTGAGTCAATGATGTATCAGCCCATACATCTACTTTTTTATCCTCTGCAATCGAAGATAAAGGACTCACCAAAAGACAGATGATGAGTAAAGTATTTAAACAATTCATTGTTAAATTTCTGTAAATATAACTTTAACAAGATGGTAGCTAAAAATTCAAAGGTTGAGTAGTTAGTATTCAGTTGCCAATGCAACAAATTCGGCGTTGTTTAAACTAGAAAATATTTCTAAATACTGGAGATAGAGAAATGGTATTTCAACTGATTCAAATGTAATTATCACCTACACTCTTAGAGATTATCATACTTAACTCTTGCAATGAGAGGCCGCTTTGTTGTTGCAGTTCGTTAAAGCATTGTTGAATGGCTGTGAGACTACGCTTAGACTGAACTGAGCCAGAAATAATATTACGTTTGGTAAAATAACCCACTATATCATTGGTAAGTAAAAAGGTATCTTTGCCTATTGTCCGCAGACCATAAGGACCAGTGTTACCACCGAGTCGTGCACCATGCTTTTTCAAATAAGCCCAAAGTCCGATGATATCTTCGCTTGGCCAATCTGCGACAAATTCGGCAAAATTTCCGTGCTCGCGAGCCACCGAATCCATCATTATGGCGTTGTCGCGAATGGTTTTGACCTTAGTGTAATTTCGAATAATGCTAGGGTCGGTGGCTTTTTGTTCGAGCATTTCATCAGGTAAGAGTAATATTTTTTCGATGTTAAAATCAAAAAACACACGTTCAAAATCAGGCCATTTATTTCTAACTACTCGCCACACAAAGCCAGATTGAAAAACCTTTTTACTAAACTCAGCTAAAAATCTGTCATCTCCAACTTTGCTAAGTGCTTTGTTCGACAGGGGTTTGTTTAAGCCCACAGCTAAAGAATTTGGGCCGCCTTTGCGTTCACAAGCTCGCTGATAAATGGCATTAAACTTTTCTAGGTTGTGCATATATGTTTACTCTAAATAATTGAAGTCGAAGCAAAGCCGCTGAATACCAAACCCAACGAGCATATAAGTAATGCAAAATTGGGTTGAGGGATCAAAAACAAAGCCGCAACAGATTCAATAGTAACGAGTAAATTAAGCTGCAATTCCTGAATGGCGTAATAAAGCATCAATTTCTGGCTCGCGTCCTCTGAAAGCCACAAACATTTCCATGGGCTCTTTACTTCCACCCATCTCTAAGATGTTAGTCAAGAAGTCACTGCCTGTTTGTTGATTAAAAATACCCTCTTCTTCAAACCGGCTAAATGCATCGGATGACAGCACTTCAGCCCATTTATAACTGTAATAACCCGCTGCGTATCCACCTGCAAAAATATGTCCAAAACTATTTTGAAAACGATTAAAACTAGGTGGGATAAGCACCGCTACTTGTTCGCGCACTTGGTTTAAAAATTGTTGTACATTCGTTTTTCCGGCAACAAAATTTTCGTGCAGGCTAAAATCAAACAGACTGAATTCTAACTGCCTAAGCATTTGCATGGCTGATTGAAAGTTTCGTGCAGCTAACATGTTGTCTAACAACGTTTGAGGCAGTGTTTTGCCTGTTTCGAAGTGCCCAGAAATAAAGTTCAAGGCTTCTGGTTCCCAGCACCAATTTTCTAAAAATTGACTGGGTAGTTCTACTGCATCCCAAGCAACGCCGTTGATGCCTGATACACCACCTACGTTTATTTTGGTTAACATATGGTGTAGACCATGGCCAAATTCATGGAATAGAGTGACCACTTCATCGTGGGTAAATAATGCAAGATTGTCGCCTACTGGACCATTAAAATTACAGGTTAGATAAGCCACTGGATATTGTTGACTGCCATCTACTTTTTGTCTGCGTACTTGGCATTCGTCCATCCAAGCACCGCCGCGCTTTTTCTCACGGGCAAATAAATCTAAATAGAAACTACCACGAAGCTCGCCTGTTTGGTCATGAATATCGTAAAAACGTACATCTTTGTGCCAAGTTTCAACATCGCTACGGGCAGTAATTGTCAAGTTGTATAAACGGGACACCACTTCAAATAATCCTTTTACTACCTTGTTTTCGGGAAAATAAGGGCGTAATTGTTCATCAGAGATTTTATAAGTTTGCTCTTTCAGTTTTTCGCTATAATAAGCAAAATCCCAAGCTTGCAATTCAGCTGCTTGATAGTGTTCGTTGGCAAAAGCTGTCAGTGTATCAATATCTTGTTGCGCTTGGGGTTTGGAGCGCTTGGCTAAATCTTGTAAGAAACCATTTACTTGTTCACCAGAATTAGCCATTTTACTGGTAAGTGAATAATCTGCAAAATGTTTAAAGCCTAATAACTGCGCTAGCTCTTGGCGTAAGGTTAAGGTTTCATTAATAATTTCTGTATTATCCCATTTACCAGCATTGGGTCCTTGGTCAGACGCTCGTGACGTATAAGCACGATACATTTCTTCACGTAACTCACTACTACTGGCGTGGGTCATAATTGGTAAATAGCTTGGGATGTCCAAAGTAAACAACCAACCTTCTAGCTCTTTGCTTTCGGCTAATTGTTTAGCTGCACCTAGTGCAGATTCGGGTAATCCAGATAATTCAGCTTGGTCAGTAATATGTTTTTGCCAACCTAAAGTGGCGTCCATCACATTATTACTGAAGGTCGAGCCTAAGTCAGACAAGCGACTTTTCACCTCTGCATAACGGGCTTTTTTGTTATCATCTAAAGCTACACCTGACAATTTGAAGTCGCGGATAGCTTGGGTAATCACTTTTTGTTGTGCTTCTGACAAGTCAGAAAATTCAGTGCTAGCTTTAATTTTGCAATAGGCGTTATAAAGCTTGGTGTTTTGACCTACCCAAGTGCCATATTCAGATAATGCAGGCAAACAAGCATCATGTGCTTCGCGCAATTCATCATTGCTAACCACAGAGTTCATGTGTGAAACCGGAGACCATTTGCGGCTCAGTTCGTCGTCTATTTCTTCAATGGGTGCCACTAGGCCATCCCAACTATATTGACCTGAATTCAGCACTTCAGTAATTATAGTTTTGCAGGCCTTGATGGCCTCTTCGATAGCAGGTTGAATATGCTCAGATTTAATAGCTGAGAATTGCGGTAAGCTAGATAGATCAGTAATTGGATTGGTCATAAAGTATTCTTCTCTGCTAGGGTATAACAAAGAAATTGGGTTGCATTAAGCAAATCTCAAGAGTCGACCGGCGGTTCCAGCAGATAATTTTAGCCGCGATGTAATTTAATCATAATAACTAGGTTCTTTTTGCATTCACAACACGTATCGAGTAGATAGATTGACTCAATTGAAAAATTGCAGTGTTATTTTTGTCTGATAAGCATTATCTTCGAGCGATTATCTTTAACTGAATATTTTAACTAGGCAGACTCATGGCAGATTTTGATTATATATGTATTGGTGGTGGCAGTGGCGGTATTGCATCGGCAAACCGCGCGGCTAAACATGGTAAGAAAGTAGCATTGGTAGAAGCTAACGCAATTGGCGGCACTTGTGTCAACGTGGGCTGCGTACCGAAAAAAGTGATGTGGTTTGGCGCACATGTTGCCGAGGCAATTAATCTTTATGCACCTGATTATGGTTTTGATGTCACCGTGAACAACTTCAGTTGGCAAACGTTAGTCAATAGCCGTGAAGCTTACATTAAGCGTATTCATGCAAGTTACGGTAGTGGTTTTGAAAAAAATGGTGTGACACTTATCAATGGTTTTGCGAAATTTGTTGATAAAAACACCATCGAAGTGAATGGTAAGCAGTATACCGCTAAGCATATTCTTATCGCCACAGGTGGTCGTCCTATTTTTCCTAACATTACTGGCTCCGAACTAGGCATTGATTCTGATGGTTTCTTCGACCTAATAGAGCAGCCGAAACGTGCAGTTGTGGTTGGCGCGGGTTATATCGCTGTAGAGCTGGCTGGTGTATTGCACGCATTAGGTACAAAAACTGATTTAGTGGTGCGTAAACATGCCCCACTTCGTGGCTTTGATACTATGTTGTCAGAGACCTTGGTGGAGCTTATGGCTCAAGATGGTCCTACGTTGCATACCCACGCCACACCCACTCAAGTGATCAAAAATGCAGATGGCTCTTTAACCATCGAATTTGCAAACGGTGAATCAATCGAAACTGATTGTGTGCTTTGGGCTATTGGCCGTGAGCCAGCAAACGATAAAATTGGCTTGGAAAATACCGGCGTTGAATTAAACGAAGGTGGATACGTTAAAGTCGATAAATTCCAAAATAGCAACGTCGATGGTATTTATGCAGTGGGCGATAACATCGGTTATGTTGAACTCACCCCAGTAGCAGTGAAATCTGGCCGTTTGTTGTCTGAACGTTTATTTAATGGCCAAACAGACGCTCATATGGACTACAGTTTAATTCCAACCGTCGTTTTCAGCCATCCACCTATCGGCACCATTGGTTTGACTGAAGCAGAAGCTAATGAGCAATACGGTGAAGATAACATCACTGTGTATAATTCAGGTTTTGCTGCAATGTATACAGCCGTTACTAAGCACCGTCAAATGACTCGTATGAAGTTGATTTGTGCAGGCGAAGAGCAAAAAGTAGTTGGCTTGCATGGCATAGGCGCAGGCATGGATGAAATACTCCAAGGCTTTGGTGTGGCTATGAAAATGGGTGCCACTAAAGCTGATTTTGATTCTTGTGTAGCGATACATCCTACTTCTGGTGAGGAGTTTGTGACTCTAAATTAGGGGCAGAGTTTTGTATCTTAAAAGCTTTAATGTGAGTAAATAAAGAGGAGCCTGAAAATATTGTTGCGGTATTTTCAGGCTTTTTCAATTCTATCTAACCTTGCATACTCTCCAAGGTTTTGCCTTTTGTTTCCTTGACCATTTTTATAACGAAGATCACTGATAACAACGCGCACAACGCATAAAATCCATAAGCACTGGCCAACCCTATGGTAGTCAGCATAACTGGGAACATCATAGTAATCGCAAAATTAGCTATCCACTGAGCAAATCCTGCTACAGCCAAACCCGAGCCACGTATTTGATTGGGGAACATTTCACCCAGCAATACCCACATAACGGGACCCCATGACAAGTTAAAGAAAAACACATAGGCATTGGCTGCGACCAAAGCTAAAGTGCCGTTTTCACCTAATATTAGATTACCATTTTCCGCTACATCTGCATTGGCGAACACCCAGACAAGAGTTAGCAAGGTAATACTCATGCCTATTGAACCGAAGATCAAAAATGGACGCCTTCCAAGCTTGTCGATCAAGCTAATGGTTATGATGCAAGCAATAATACTCACAGCACCAACAATCACATTGATCATCAGAGAGTCAGATTCAGAAAATCCTACGGCTTGCCATAATACCGCACCATAATAAAACACCACATTAATGCCAACTAATTGCTGAAACATGGCCAAACCGATTCCCACCCAAACAATGGTCCTGACTTTTCCACCTGATACTAAGTCAGATAATTTGGGTTGATGGCTTTCTGATGCAATAGATTGTTCAATATCGCTCAATGTGAACTTTGCTTGGTTAGCCCCATAAAGTTTTGTAAGTGTGTCTAATGCTTTTTGGCGTTTACCTTTTATCACTAAAAAGCGTGGGCTTTCTGGGATGGTCAATAAAGATAAAAAGAAAATGACTGCCGGCACAAGTTCAACCCAAAACATCCAACGCCAAGTTTGATAATCAAGCCAAAAAACTTCTGTAGAGCCGCCAGCTGCATTAGCCAGTAGATAGTTGCTGATAAATGAGCAAAATAAGCCAAATATTATGGCTATTTGCTGAATAGTGGCGAGTCGACCGCGCATTCTGGGAGGCGCGATTTCGGCTATATATGCGGGGGCCATCACAGAAGCAGCACCAACGGCAAGACCGCCAACAATGCGATAGAAAATAAACTCTGCAGAGCTTTGTGCGATCCCAGAGCCCCAAGCACTAAAGATGAAAAACACTGCAGCAATAATAAGTAAACCTTTGCGGCCAAGCCAATCGGCTAATGTACCAGCGGCAAATGCACCTACCGCGCAGCCCAATAACATACTGGCGACATTGAATCCTTGACCGATAGATTCTGATTCAAACGTTTTTGTCAGTCCATCGACTGTGCCATTTATGACGCCACTGTCAAAGCCGAATAAAAATCCGCCAATGGTGGCTACCGTACTTATAATAATAATAAAAAGTAGGTTTTCTTTTTGAGAAGGGTTGTTCATCTTTGAATTTCACTTTTCTAGGGTTTATAGAATGCCATGCAACAACACTTGGCTGTTACTCGACACATAGAATGGGGGATTCGATTTACTCGGTCAGGGGCTTTTTACTCAGTCTTATCTTGTTGGAACTCATTTTTTTGAAGACCACATTAAAGTTACTTTCCAAAGCGGCTAATAAGCCACTGATGTCAGACGTTTTGAAGAGTCCAGCAATCTGGAGACTCTTAGTATCTTCATCGCCAAAATCAAACTGATAGTTGGTGTAACGAGACACTTCTTGCATGGCATCAAACAGACTTTCACCACGAAAAATCAGGTTGCCTTGTTGCCAAGCTAAATCAGAGGCAAGTTTTCCTTTATCACTACCAATGATGCTGGTATTACTTGCCTTGAGTTGAGCTTTTTGTCCTTTGTTGACGGCAAATGATTTAGGAGATAAATACACATTTTTTAGTTTGAGAGGCTCCACAGTCTGGCTGTTTATATCTGATACTAAGACCTTTCCATCAGTCACAATCAATTCAACTTGTTGACTGCCAAGTTCGACATTAAAAGAAGTACCTACCGCTTGGATGATACTGGTGCCGGCATACACACTTAAGGGTTTACGCTTGTTATGGGCCACTACCACATGCATTTCCCCCCGTAATAATTCGAACACACGCTGCTTGTCGGTGTAAGTCACTCTGACTAAGCTGTTAGTGTTTAATTTTATTCTGGTCTTATCCTGTAAAAAGAAAGTGGATTGCTCACCAATTTTAGTTTCATAGTCGCTATTGAACTGCACAACTTGTATTGTGTTTTGTCCAAGTAAAATATCTGCATTTAGCCATAAGCTCACAGAAATGAGCGATGCAAAAATGAAACTCGCAGCCCATGCAAAAATAGATATTTTGTTGCTGGGTAAACGTTGAGGTTTGTGAGGAAATAATTCACTGAGCTGAGACAGTGACTCCATTTTGTCCCATAATTTTACTAACTACATGAAGGTGTCGACATGAGTTTGAGAAGCCTGTAACCAGACTTTTAGAGCAACCTGTTCTTGTTCAGATAAACCCCTGTCTAATCGAGTAATCCATAAGCTCGCCTCATCCATAGGGTCTTTATTCAATTCAATTACATTACTCATTTTAGACCCCCTTGATATTTGCTGTAGATCCAGACTGACTTGTTCTCACATCTGTTTGACCGAATTCCAGCATATAACTGGCACATCGTTTAAACCCTATTGCGATATGTTTTTCTATCGTGCTCTCACTTAACTTCATTTCTTTCGCTATTTCTTTCTGAGAATATCCATATACTTTTTTTAATACAAAAACCCGTCTGCATTGAACTGGGAGTTGACGAACAGCCTCAGAAAAATGGGCAAATTCTTCGCTACTTGCGATACTTTCATACACTTCATCATGTACCAGCGCTTCGACATCAAAATCAGAATCAGTTTCCACTCCATCGGCTAGTCGTGTTTCTGCTTTTTTCAGGTGATCGTATGCTAAATTCCTTGCTGTTTTCATTAGAAACGACTTGGGTTGTTCAACAGACTCGCGTTTATCCATTTGACAAATTCGCACGTATGTTTCTTGAACTATATCTTCAATTTCTTTAGGGGGAACTATGCGTGACACCATACGTGCCATGCTGTCCCTTGCAGCCATAAAAATGGGATGCCAAGATGTATGCGATGCTGATTTTGTTTGCATTTTTATACGCTATGCTTGCCTATATTGAGATTGCTCTGTGTATTAGACGATTACCAACCATTATTCCGCCAGTTGAATAATACTTTTTCTCATTCAATGATGTAAAATTTGCTCCAAAGATAGAAATTAAGTGTAAATTTTTTGTGAATCTATGTTAACGTTTTAGACTATTTTAATCTAGAAATACCCTCAATAAATACGTACATAACGTATTGTTTAATATATGAAATGTAAGAACCTACCCAATACAGTGATACTCAAGACTAAACTAAAAAATATTAGTTGCTGCGTGGTTCTCTGTTTGTTGAGTCCGATGCTATGGGCACAACCTAAACAAATCTTTCAGGATTTTAATCTTGACGCCAGCTCTGCCGATGTTTCGTTAATCGAATTTGCTAAACAAGCTGACCTCACTATCATCTTTCCTTATGAAAAAGTGCAATCTCGTCAGGCGAATGCTTTAAAAGGCAGCTTCACTATCGAACAGGGAATGTGCAAGCTCCTTGAAAATACGGGATTGGCTGCTTCTTTTGAACGGGATGGGGTGGTGACTATCAAACGCATCTCTATTCGCGATACCTTGCTTGAAGACAAATCATTATTGCAGGAAATAGTCGATTTACTTATAGGTAACGGCGATAAAATTGTGACTTTTCCTGAAGAACCTTCATATGTTGAACTGATCGAAGTCCGCGGAATTCGTAGCAGTATGGATTGGGCATTGGACATTAAGCAAGAATCAATAGGCGTCTCTGAATCAATACAATCTGAAGAAATTGGTAAGTTTCCAGACCTTAATTTGGCCGAGTCATTACAAAGAATAACGGGGGTTTCGATTGACCGTTCTGAAGGTGAGGGGCAATTTGTTACAGTGCGAGGCCTAGGCCCACAATTTAATACGGTTTTGAGTAATGGACGTAGGTTAGCGACGGATAACCAAGGGCGCGAATTTAGTTTTGACACCATCGCGTCAGAACTGGTGACCTCGGTGACGGTAGACAAAACGTTCTCTGCATCCCAACCTTCGGGGGGGATTGGTTCAGTCATTAATATAAAAACTGCAAGACCCATGGCATCCAAGGATTTTAAGATAGCCGGCAGTGTCAAAGCCACATTTGACAATAACAGTCAAAAAGCAACGCCTCAAGGTACTATTTTTTTTAGCCACAGTAATGACAAGTTGGGATGGTTAGTCTCCCTATCACACCAAACGCGCAAGGCACGTATCAACGAAGTGCAAACAGACGGCTGGTTGTTAAATACTGACATTCCGACCGAGCAGATATTGTCCACGGCTGACACCATTTTTGTCCCGAGAAACTATGATCAACGTGTTCGGTTTGATCAACGCACTCGAACTGGTGGTACCTTGGTTTTACAATATAAGGCAACACCAAATCTGGATGTTAGTCTAGATTATTTACAATCAGATTTTAATGTGAAAACTGATTCAACATCCCTGGGGCATTGGTTTACATCCAGTAATTTAGAAGATGTTGTGACTGATGAAAACGGTACTGCGATAGCGTTTTCTCAGAATGTAGGTCACGCTACAGACTTTCATGCTCGCACATTCGACAGGCCTTCTAGTATTAGCGCATTAGGTTTCAATAGTCATTGGCAGGCCTCTCCAAAAGTGTTGCTGGAGTTTGATGTGTCTAGTTCTAAGGCCAGTACCAAAGATAGGATAGGTGCAGGGAATGCTTTGACTTTAATTGGTTACCTCAACCGGTCTTCTTTTTCCATATCAGAAGGTAATATTCTTCCGCATATAACGGGCTTCGAATCATCAGATCCAACCATTGTTGATGCTTTAGGAGATGTCACTGGCATATCAGATTATTTAGATCCAATCAATGGTAGAGCACACGTGATGATGCGTCGTGGATGGAATATAGAAGATAAATTTGACCAACTAAAAACTGATATTACACTTTTCGATGGGCTTGTTTCTAATATAGATATTAAGTTTGGCCTGATGTATTCAACGCAATCAAAACGCAACGAACGCTGGGATAATGAAAAAAATGCAGTGCATTGTTCGTTTTGTGGTTATTTCCCAGAGCCCGACCTTCCAGATGGATTTCAAACAGTATTTGATGCGGGTAGTGATTTTCTAAGTAGTGTCAGCGGCAGTGAAAATTTGCCAACCCGTTGGTTAAGACATGATGGTGAAACCCTCTTTAACTTTCTGGAGTCTGCCAGCGATATTAATTTCGATGCAGTGATACGAAATAATTCTTTCACTGTTACTGAGAACATCTCCTCAGCTTACATTCAAGGGCAGCAGAGATCCCAATGGCTTAATATTGAATTATCCTCACAATACGGGGTGCGTTATGAAAACACTGATACCGTGGTTACGGGCTTTGAGTCGGACTTGTTAGCCCTGACCATCCTTGACCAAACCGAAATAGGTCAACTTAACTCTCCGGGTCGTGTTATCTCCAAGTCTGCATCTTATGATAACTGGTTACCCAGTGTCTCGATAAAAGCAGATTGGCAAGATAATATCATTGCAAGACTCGGTGTATCTCGATCCTTAACTCGGCCCACTATGGGGCAGTTGTCGCCGAGTTTGGTATTAACTACAACTCGTCAAGGCGGCGATTTGCGGGCTAGTTCGGGTAACCCAGATCTTAAGCCATTTGAATCTACCAACTTCGATGTGACCCTTGAATGGTATTACCAACCATTGAGTTATCTATCTGCTAGTTATTTCAAAAAGAAAGTGAGCAACTTCATTGTAAGCACAGTAATACAAACCACAATAAATGATGTTACTGACCCAAGCACAGGGGCAGACTCTCGAGCCCCAGATAGTGAAGACACGCTAGCCGAATTTGATTTAACTACACCTATAAACGGTCAAACGGCAACAGTAAGCGGATTTGAGTTTGCGATTCAGCATGACTTTGACAGTGGCCTTGGGGTGGTGGCAAATATGACACTGGTCGATAGTAACGCAAAACTAGATCCCACAGATATTTCACAGAAATTTGCCCTCACCGGCCTTAGTGACTCACAAAATTTGATCGTTTACTATGAAAAAGGCCCCGGTAAAATTAGGCTAGCATGGAATCATCGTGATGGATTTTTGCAATCTTTGGTGCAAATACAAGGGCCTGAGCCAACTTACGTGCGCAGCTACCAACAATTTGACGTAAGTGCTAGTTATGCAATTAATGACAACGTTTCAGTGTTTATTGAAGGGGTAAATATTACTGAAGAAAATGTGCTTAAACATGGACGTTATCCCAATCAACTGCTTTTAGCCCAACAGCCAGGTGCACGTTATTCTTTAGGTTTACGCGGTAGTTTTTAATTTCGAGATAAATATAGAATATATTTATAGTAAAACAACCTTGGGGTATGAAGTAATAGACCATTGCCAGTTGAACCCGGAATGAAACAAATGACAGCCTTCGTATCCATCGCCTATTGACGAGCAACTACATTAATTATACTTCGTAGAACGCCAGCTATAGTTCGCACATCACCAATAAAAGCCGCTGCACAGCAATACAACTCTCCATTTTTATTTTTTTAAAATAGCCCTCCATTATTTTGTACGAAAAATCGGTATAACTGACAAGGCCTCAAGAGATTAATTTTTTGTAATGTCATCGCTCAGGGCATTGCAAATATTAATAGTGCATTAAAATCGGTTTGAAATGCAATAAATTCGGCGCTTACAATGATGTGACGAAAATTAACATTACGTCAAAATCGGTTCTGTGTACAACAATATCGGCGTTTTTAATATTGAAATTGTTACATTTTATTATTTAAAAAATAATAAAATCCAATTAAACCAATAGTTTGACAGATGTCACCACAAGCAAAACAATAAACATTTATTTTACAGTTAATTTACATAGACTGTTCAAAGTTAACATTCTCATGTTCTAATTTGAGCGCAGAAGGCAAAAATTAATATCAAAACCCTGCTGCACAGACAGACATTTTTTGGCTGATAATGCGTTTATTAAAAGACAACTGATGAATTATGTATTGCCCAAAATGTAGATTGACTGGAGGAAAAACGATAGCCAATCGTCTATCAAATACAGCCATGTAAAAAAATTGTAAATTAAGCCAAATAGATATTTAACATGGTGTAAACATTTTGTTTTTAACTTAATACTAAAACACACATAGGCACAATAATATGATGAAAACACATAAAATATTTAAAAAGTCGTTATTAACACAAACTATCGGGATCATGCTTGGCACAGCAGTAGTTTTACCCGCTGTGGCGCAAGAAGTAGATAATACCGAAGTGATCCAAGTTAAGGGCGTTCGTGGCAGTCTATCTCAGTCAATGGATATTAAACGTCAATCTGCAGGTGTTGTTGACGCTATTTCTTCTGTAGACATGGGTAAATTCCCTGATACTAATTTAGCCGAGTCTTTGCAACGTATTACAGGCGTATCTATCAACCGTGTTAACGGTGAAGGTTCAGAAGTCACCGTTCGTGGTTTTGGAGGTAACTTCAATTTGGTCACCCTCAATGGTCGTCAAATGCCAGCAGCCAACGTTGGTAGCATCACTGGTAACCCTCAAGATAAAGGAGCAGCAGGCACTAGTCGTTCTTTTGATTTTTCAAATCTTGCTTCAGAAGGTGTCAGTGGAATAGAAGTATATAAAACAGGGCGTGCTGGAATAAGTTCTGGTGGTCTTGGTGCAACTATCAACATTAATACTCTAAAACCTTTAGTGGTGGGTAAAAATACCAGTTCTGTTGGTATAAAAGCAGTTAAAGATGAAAGTGGTGATGGTGTCACCCCAGAGTTGAGTGGCGTCACTAATTGGGTGAATGATGACTCAACGTTTGGTGTGTCACTATTCGGTTCATTTCAAGAGCGCGACTCTGGTAGTCGTCATATGAGTACTGAAGTGTATGAATTGCGCACATATAATGGTGCAGCAGATTTGGATTCTCTTACCATACCTGGTGCCACAGTAGTGAATGAACCTAATATTGGTCAAATTCTATCTATACCTAGTAATATTGGTTTAGGTACTAACCAAGATAATCGTGAACGTACAAATGCCATGCTAACGGTGCAATTTGCACCTACGCAAGATTTAATCTTAACTGCTGATGCTACTTATGCAACAAATGAGAAAGAATCAACATCACTTATTGATGGTATCTGGTTTGCAAGGCAGTTCAGTTCTGTTGAATTTGATGGCAATCCGGTCGTGTCTACGCCAGTTAAATTTTCTGAAACGGGTGGCGCAAATAACGCAGTTATAGGTAAAGACTTTTTCTTTCAAAATTTAGCATTAGCAACCAAAGATGAATTAAAATCTTTTGGTTTTAATGCTGAGTATAACGTCAATAACGACCTAAGCCTAAGCTTTGATGTTGCATCATCAGAAGCCACTAGTGGCGGCGCTGGTCCTGATGGGCTTAACGTTATTCGCTTTAATATGGCTGGTGCAACTGCTGGTTGGCAAACAGTTGACTTTACTCAACGTATCCCTGCAGCAAGCATATTAGTTGAAGATAGTATAAAGGGTGGTAACGGTAATGGAGTTTTTGATAAGGCTGATGTGGGTTCACAAGTCACTCAAACAGATAAGTCTAATCAAAAAACTACAGTTGACCAAATCCGTTTTGAAGGTCAATGGATAGGCGATGAGGTAACAGTTGATTTTGGTGTGGGGTATCTTTCAACTGAAATGAGACAAACACGTCAAGCTTCAACTGACGCCTTAGGCGATTGGGGTGTAACAGCACCTGGTGATATCCCAGAGGGTTTATTCGACCAAAGCTGTACTGCTTGTGCATTTGAAGATCATGATATATCGGGTGTTGATGGGGCTGATGCTAATTCACCAGGTGGAACAACCATACCTTTAGGTAGTGTTTCCTTCAGTGGTGATCCCCTTGCTCTACTAAACGCAGTGGGTCCTCTTTATGACGTATCTTTAGCGGGTCGCTCAATCAATACTGATGATGATAATACGGTTGAAGAAGAGATTCTTTCTGTATATGTTCAAGCTGTTATGGATTATGAAATTGGTGACATGCCTTTAAACATTGTTGCTGGTTTACGTTATGAGCAAACTGATGTGACATCATCATCGATTCAATTTATACCTACAGAAATAATTTGGGAAGCTGATAACGACTTTTTACCCGTATTAGGTGCGTCAGTAGACACTATCTCGGACAAAAATGACTACTCTAATTTTTTACCTAGTCTCGATTTAGCCCTTGATGTGAATGATGAAATCAAGGCTCGTGCTTCTTTTAGTAAAACGTTAGCTCGCCCTTCTTATGAGCAATTGTTCCAATCAACTTCATTCTCACCACCACCACGCATAACGTCATTGGGTGGTGTAGCAACAGGTTCATCAGGTAATGCACAACTAGATCCGCTTGAGTCTTCTAACATCGACTTATCTCTAGAGTATTACTATACCGACTCAAGCATGATTTCAATCGGCTATTATAGAAAAGACGTCAAAAACTTTGTTGGCATTGCACAATCTGAGAAATCATTGTTTGGTTTGTTAGATGCCACTTCAGGTGCCCCTGGAACAATCTCAGGTGATGCAATAGCAGCATTGACTGCCGGAGGTTATGACATTTCCGAAGTTAACATGTTTACCATGTCAGCCGTTTTGCAAAACCCAGCGGACTTTCCTAATGGCGCAGCAGACTTCCAAGATCCTGTAGTTAATCCAACATTTGAAGGTCAAGTGTTTGCTGCTTATGATGTGTTTGCAGTTGCAGGTGATCCATTATTACAATTTCAGGTGACCGGTCCTGTTAATGATAAAAGTGCTGTAATAGATGGTTTTGAGTTTGCATGGCAACATTTCTTTGGTGAAACAGGTTTTGGTTATCAAGTAAACTACACTACCGTTAATGGTGATATTGGCTTTGATAATGGCGGTGCTATCAGTGTTGACCAATTTGCATTGGAAGGTTTAAGTGACACGGCTAACTTGGTTCTAATCTACGAAAAAGAAGGATTTTCAACGCGTATTGCCTATAACTGGCGAGATGAATTCTTAAGCACCACTAACCGTGGTAAAGGTCCGCGTAACCCAGTCTATGTCTCTGAAACTGAGCAAGTTGATATTAACGTCGGCTATCAAGTGAACGAGGACTTATCTGTGAGTTTAGATATTATTAACTTATTGGAAGAAGGCCAGCGTAAGTTTGGTCGTAGTAAGAATAATATTTTCTTTGTTCAAGAAGCGGATAGACGCATGGTATTAAGTGCAAGTTACAGCTTCTAAGCACTTAAGGTTTTCCCCTAGTCAGGTTTTCTGACCTGGGGTGTTTATTAGTGTAAAAAATTACATCATCAAAGAGTGAAACACGCACCTTGTGTTTCACTCTATTCGTTGCGCCGCTATTTATGGCAATGCTAGTATGGATAACAAGCGCAATTTTATAAAACAACCAGTAAAGCGAACTACGCTATGAGTAAAGCAACCGTCTTAAATAATGTTGATCATAAAAATTTAAAGGTTGATACACGACCTGAATCTAATAATACCCAGCAAGTTAACCGTTCTTTAGTACATGCGACAGAGATAAGCGAACTTCACAAAGAATTTCCATTAGTATTTTACAAACACACGGACACAGAACAGCTGCAATTGCATGCCATTCTTGGCCTTGAAAAAGACGAAAATTTATTTATGGGTGAAAGTGGTTGGATTACTCGATTTGTGCCTGCTCTTTTGGCCAGAGGCCCGTTTAGTTTAGGTTATAAAAAATCCCAAGAAGAAGGCGAGACGCCAGCCGATCCGGTTATTTGTATTGATATGGACGACCCCCGTGTTAATACTGAGCTGGGTGAAGATATTTTTCTGCAATTTGGTGGGGAAGCGCCTTACCTGGAGTATGTCAAAAAAGCATTACAAACCATTGATAGCGGCATCCAGTTTGATAAAACGCTGTTTACTCTGGTTGAGTCAATGGACCTATTGGAGCCCGTGTCGATTCAAATCAAACTCAGCAATGTAGAAGAAATCAATTTCAGTGATTATTACACAATCAACCAACAGAAATTGGCCAATTTGACTGGTGAAAACCTAAGTAAACTAAACCAATATGGTGTGTTAAGTTTGTTGTATTTTGTACTCTCATCAATGGGTAATTTCCAACAGCTAATCGCTCTTAAAAATGCAAAGTCGGCAATGTTTTAACTCTTCGAAATAAGGCACCGCCTGCGTGATAAAAAAACAAAACAAAGTAACAGTAATGGAAGGCATAAGGCCAGATTGCATTCCATTTGATGAGCTATTTGCACAGGAACAACCTGTGATTTTAAAGGGGCTGGTGAAAGACTGGCCATTAGTTAAGGCTGGGCAACAATCATCCAACAATGTAATGGAACAACTGGAGTTGAATTATAGTCAACGTCCAATGTTAGTTTACAAAGGTTCTCCAGAAATAAAAGCACGTTTCGGCTATGACAAGTTTTGTACTGGTTTTAACTATTCCAGTGAGCGAACTACTATTCCTGAGGTATTTAATACCATACGCAGTCAATTGGATCAGGAACAGCATGAATACCTGTATATCAATTCACTTAGGTTTGATGAAGGTTTTCCCCCATTATATGCAAGCAATAGCCTCGCATTTAAACACCCCGAATTTGAACATAATCAACCTATTGCCAAAATCTGGCTGGGCACAGAATCTGTTGCTGCAGCCCATTTTGATCAGCCCAAAAATATCGCTTGTTGTGTATTAGGTAAACGTCGTTTTACTTTGTTTGCACCTGATCAAGTAGACAATTTATACCCCGGACCTTTGACTCCTACACCTGGTGGGCAAGTGGTGACCTTGGCAGATCTCAGTAAACCTGATTTTACTCGTTTTCCACGATTAAAAACTGCCCTTGAAAATGCCTATATTGCAGACCTAGAACCAGGGGACGGCCTATATTACCCCAGTATGTGGTGGCACGAAGTCGAGGCCTTTGATCGCTTCAATGCCATGGTAAATTTTTGGTGGATGACAGCAGCACCTTATTTAGGTAATCCCATGGATGTGTTGATGCATGCCATGATGAGCGTAAGAGATCGTCCAGCTAAGGAAAGGGAAGCGTGGAGAGCGTTATTCGATTACTACATTTTTTCTGATCCTGATCAGGTCCGAGCCCATTTACCGGCTGAGAGTCATGGGGCATTGGCAACCATGGACGATAACTTAAGTAGGCGTTTGCGCGCAATGTTGCGCAACAATCTAAACCGCTGAACAGAAGAGACAAAATATAAACATGAATGCAAAAACCAAAGTCATAGTAGCTGGGGGCGGAACGGCCGGTTGGCTGACGGCATATAGCCTAGTCACTCGTCTCGGTAAGCTACTGGACATTACTCTAGTTGAGTCCGACCAAATTGGCACAGTGGGAGTGGGAGAAGCCACCATTCCTACCATTCGCACATTTCATGGCTTAATCGGTATTGATGAAAAAGAGTTTATGGCTGCCACTCAGGCAACCTTTAAATTGGGG
This sequence comes from Paraglaciecola psychrophila 170, assembly GCF_000347635.1. Classification (NCBI taxonomy): domain Bacteria; kingdom Pseudomonadati; phylum Pseudomonadota; class Gammaproteobacteria; order Alteromonadales; family Alteromonadaceae; genus Paraglaciecola; species Paraglaciecola psychrophila. The sequence goes on from NC_020514.1 coordinate 180,094, forward strand.
ATACAGTTTGATAATTGGGGGCAGCAAGGTGACAGTTTCTTCCACTCTTTCGGCGAGATAGGTAAACGTGCCTGGATGGCTGAATTTCATGAATTCTGGATGGAAGCTAAAGCTCAGGGTTTTGGCGGTAGTTTGGATGATTATTGTCTCGAATTAAAAGCCGCTAAAGCCAATAAATTTTCCACTATGGCTGGCAAGAAACCGGTTAACTTTGCTTATCATATGAATGCCACAGCTTACGCTGCCTATTTACGGGGAAAAAGTGAAAAAGCCGGTGTCAAACGTATAGAAGGTCGTATCAAACAAGTACAAAATGACCAAGCAGGTAATATTTCATCACTTGTATTAGAAGGTGGTGAACCAGTATCAGGCGATGTGTTTATTGACTGTACTGGCTTTCGAGCATCGCTAATTGGCGATAATTTGGATGTCGGGTATGAAGACTGGAGTCATTGGCTGGCTGCTGATAGTGCCATTGCGGTGCAAACCCAAGCAGTAGAAGCACCTCGTCCTTATACTCGTTCTATCGCCCATTCAGCGGGGTGGCAATGGCGTATTCCTCTGCAAAACCGAGTGGGTAATGGCATTGTTTACGCCAGTCAGTTCCTGTCTGATGATGAAGCGACAGGCACGTTATTGGCTAACCTAAGCGGCGAAACTATTACTGAGCCACGGCAACTTCGTTTTAAAACGGGCAGGCGAAAAAAAGCGTGGCATAAGAACTGTATTGCCATTGGACTTTCTAGCGGATTTTTAGAACCATTAGAATCAACCAGTATTCATCTTGTCACCACTGCAATACTTCGACTCATGAAGTTGTTTCCTTTTGGCGGCAATACCACCATGCTGGCAGAACAATTTAACCGTGAGACTCAGCTAGAACTTGAGACTGTTCGTGATTTTGTGATTTTGCATTATCACCAGACCCAACGTAATGACAGTGCATTTTGGGATCATTATCGAAGTATGGAAGTGCCTGACTCTCTGGTGCACCGCATGGCAATGTTCCATGAAAATGGTTATGCATGGCCTGACGATGTAGGTTTGTTCCGAGTCGATTCATGGGTACAAGTCATGATGGGGCAGGGGTTAATGCCCAAACAGCACCACGGGGCAGGTCGTGTTTTGCCGGCAGATGGATTGAAGCAACAGATGATGACTCTAAGAAATATGATAGACAACACTGTTTCGCAAATGCCGGCGCATAGTGATTTTATTCAAAGCTACTGCCCTGCTCAGGATTTGTAAGATATGAAAACGAGGGTAGTGATTGTTGGCGGCGGCACGGCCGGTTGGTTAACCGCCGGTATTATTGCTGCAAAACATTGTTTAGAAAAAAGCACAGGAAAAAGCACAGAAAACACCTTAACCCAAGAAACTGAAGTGATACTGGTCGAGTCCCCTGACGTTAAAAATTTGGGGGTAGGTGAAGGAACCTGGCCTACCATGCGCGATTCCCTGCGCCAAATAGGCATATCTGAACGCACATTTCTGTCTTGTTGCGATGCTAGTTTTAAGCAGGCGTCCAAATTTGTTGGTTGGTCAGACGGGGAAAATGAACACTATTACCACCCATTCACAGCACCAGTTGGTTATGGCGCAGTGAGTATAGCTGAGCATTGGTCAGCGACGCCTAAAGACATCGATTTTGAAAGCTGGGTTTGCGCGCAGGGCACTATCTGCAAGCAAAATTTAGCACCTAAAACCCCACAAATGCCTGAATATGCTTTTGCTTTGAACTATGGCTACCACTTAAATGCGGGAAAGTTTGTAAAAATGCTGCACCAGCATTGTGTTGAAAAGCTTGGCGTACAATACATTCAAGGGCATGTGGAGCATGTACTCCCCGCAGAAAATGGGGATATTGCATCGATTGCATTGGTTGGGGGGGAACATGTTGAGGGTGATTTATTCATAGATTGCAGTGGTTTTGCTGCCATACTGATTGGTAAACATTATGAGATCCCCTTTACATCAAAGCAGAATATTTTGTTTAACGATACGGCACTCGCATTGCAGGTCGATCACGCTTCAGATGAGGTGCCGATAGCGTCGTGTACGGTGGCAACAGCACAGAAAAATGGTTGGATTTGGGATATTTCGTTGCAAAATAGACGGGGTATTGGGCATGTGTTTTCTAGTGACTTTACCGATGTTGAGCAAGCAGAACAGGCGTTACTTAAATACGTGCATAATGATCCCTTTCTCGCCGCACAGAAGTTAAGCCCTCGGAAAATTAAATTTACCCCAGGCCACAGAGAAACGTTCTGGCATAAAAACTGTGTTGCCATTGGTGTCTCGGCAGGCTTTGTCGAGCCTTTAGAAGCCACAGCTTTGGTATTAATTGAAAAGTCAGCCGAATGGATCAGCCAACAGCTTCCGAGAGAGCGAAGCGCTATGACGGTGCTGGCAAAAAGATTTAATCTGCTCACGCTGCAGCGGTGGCAAGAAATCATCGACTTTTTGAAGTTGCATTACGTACTCACAAACCGCACAGACAGTGAATATTGGCGTGCCCATCAACAACCGGACTCTATCCCTGAAAGTTTGCAAGATACGATGACCTTATGGCGAACTCAAGCCCCTGGTCTGTATGAAACAAACCAAAGGTTTGAACTGTTTTCCTCTGCCAGTAAACAATACGTGCTCTATGGAATGGGCTACCACACAGCTAGAGAACAAGGTGATTTGGGACGTCAAGAAGCCTCAATGGTAAAACGATTACGCAATGAAACCCTGCATACCACCGAAAAATTACTCAGTGTATTACCTTCTAATCGACAATTTTTAAGTGGTTTAAAGAAAGGGTAAGGCAAGGTATTACCATGGATATGAGTTTGTATTTTTTGTGGCAGGAGCAGGGATAGGGTTACTGCTGTTTCTTGTTATCACCTTACGTGTAGCTGCATGAGTGAAGGCTGATTTAGGTTGGGTTACCTTGTTCGGTGCCATAACGGGGATCTCAGCTATGATTATTGCGGGTCCTTCGTTTGGCAAATTTATTGCAAAAAAACATTTATTGGTGATTGCGATGTCATCAGGTGCAACTATCTTGTCACACGTCAATGACTCTGGGTTTTGGTTGGTGAGTCGTTACCTTGGTATCAGTGAAAAAGACACATTAAAGACTTGGACTGTCATGACCACTTTGATTTCGTTGACAGGGTTAGCCAGTTGTATGCTGACACCCCTATTTTTATAAGTAACTATAAACACACATTTGGAAATCCATGAATATTAGACTCGCTACTGAACACGATCTTGACTCCATCTCACAGGTATATTCGAAGTGTTTTCCCAATGAACGTAATCACTTGTTATGGATAAAGTCATCGTTCAATTCATTCCCCCGCGGTGTTTATTATGTAGTAGAACAGCAAGGTGTTATTGCCGGCTATATCCTGTGGTGCGTGAAAAATGGATTTAGAGAGGCCACTATCATTGAGCTCGAACAAGTGGCTGTGGCTCCTCAATATAGCGGCGCGGGGTTGGGGCGTAGACTAATTGCAGACACGTTTGAAAAATTCAAACAGCAGGTTGAAGAAACCGGTCACAAAGTAGGTGCAGTGATGGTGACTACCACAGAGGGTAACTACGCAGAAAATTTATATATCTCAACTTTAAACGTATCCAGAGCGGCAATGTTGTGTGGATATGCATCAGGAAACGAGGTGATTTTATACAACAATTTTATCGAAACTTGAATCTGCCAAAATTTTAAGTGTTGAATGACTTTAAATTTATCTTTCACCACAACATAGCAGTTTGATATGCCTTTATATCTTGCAACATAAGCTAACACAGCCTGTAAAATTGTTAACTAGACACGTTTTTAACCTTGGCTTAATCTCGTTTAATGTCAATAGATAATGAACCGTCATGTCTGACAAGGCACTTCCTGAAAACCAAGACACAGAGTCAACTTCACTGATAACAGCCACACCTTCACCGCTCATACCTGTTGCGGTCGACCAAAGGATAAGTGCATTAGATATGAGAACGTTAGTTTTACAACTTGAAACTGAGGCTGCTGAAATTCAAAAGTTATCATCCAACGAATCAGTTGAGCCTACCGAAGATACGTCAGAGGTCTCATCAGATGACGAACTAAATACCGAGATTGCGCAAGTTGAGTCCTGCACAGATGAAGAAGAGGTTGTTGAATCAGAAAATATTGAACCAATACCTCAAGAGCAGGCACAAGATATTTTTGAGTCTGAACAAGAGAAGGCCCAAGACGGGACTGATGAAATAGTGGCCCTTAAGGATGGCAGTTATTGGTAGGCCACAGTGTTTAGAGCAAAAGCATCGATGATGTGGTTACTGTTTACTCCAATATTCGTACTGACTATGTTACTGCCGATATTATTGCTTTGGTATTGGCTAGTTGTGTCAGGTGCAATCAAAGAGCACGCGCAACATCCCAAGCTCTTTGGATATATGGCTCGCATTAGTCTTGGTGCGGGTTTATTTGTGACAGTTGGCGGCTTAGTCATTTTGGGCCATCCAGCGGTTGAACATATTATGCCTATTCAAGCTGCAGCCAATGTGTTGTTTGATGGAGGTCAGTTCTTTATGGCCGCTGGTTATCTAGGGCTATTGATTAGGCTATTAGATTCACCTAAGTGGCATAACATGTCAGCTAAATTAGTCCCGATGGGACGTATGGCGTTAACCAATTATATTATGCACTCGATAATTTTAAGCAGTGTATTCTACGGTTATGCTGGTGGCTTGTATGGCGAGATATCGCGCGCTCCACAAATGTTAATTGCGGTTGCGATCCTATTAATACAAATACCATTGTCTAGCTGGTGGTTAAAGCACTTTCAGTTTGGACCGCTGGAATGGTTGTGGCGTTCGTTAACTTATAAAACCCGCCAGCCTTTTAGAGTGATACCTAGCTAAGCATTTTCTTGAATATAAATGTTCTAAAAAGTAGAACTAACTAAGCTAATTATTGCGTTATTTTTTCATTAATATCGCAAGTATACTTTCCTCATCAACTTAGAAGAGGAAGGCATTATGTTCGTTTTAAGACCATCATCACAGCGCGGAAGCGCAGACCATGGCTGGTTAAACAGCCGGCATAGTTTTTCCTTTGCCAATTATTATGACCCTGCACACATGGGCTTTTCAAAACTGAGAGTGATCAATCAAGATATTGTTCAACCCAGTATGGGTTTTGGCACACACGGTCACCGAGACATGGAAATTATCACCTATGTACTTGAAGGTAATATCGCCCATAAAGATAGCCAAGGAAATGTCAGAACCTTGCCAGCGGGTGAGGTTCAATTAATGTCAGCAGGAAGTGGTATTACTCATAGCGAATACAACCATTCAAATACACAAGCACTAACATTTTTGCAGATTTGGATTGAGCCCAATATTAAAGGGCAAGCGCCTGGATATCAGCAAAAGGACTTTGGTCAAAATGAAGGGTTAACGCATATTATTAGCCCGAATGGAGCTGTCGATACTTTGCAAGTCAAACAAGATATGCATGTGCATCAATTGATTTTAAGTAAAGGGCAGTCAACCCATTTTTCTAACACGTTCCCCTATCAGTATGTGCATTTAGTTAGTGGGAAATTAGATGTCAATGGTTTTGAAATGGGGCCTGGAGATGGATTAAAGATCACTGATGAAGCAAAGCTGGTCTTTGAATCATTAAACGGCGTGGCAGTTAAAGCGTTATTTTTTGAGCTGCCTTAGCTATGACAGTTTAAATGTGTTCTGATATTTTGGTTACATCTGTTAATCGAACAGATTGGACCTTCGATAATTCGGGATGCCTGGTGAGACCCTTACTAGGTTAAATAGGAGTAAAAAGTATGTCGTCTGTTATTAATGTGTTTGATCTAGACTTTCCTTGGCAAACACAGGATCCCTTTTTATTTTGTGTGTATCACAAGGATGATTTCCCAAAAGGTAACGGAAAATCTGGACCTAAAGCTTCTTTGGTCGGACGCAATATAGGCCAAGATTTTAATTCGGTAGATGGTTGGAATATGTATCATGGTGAAACTGTACCCGGGTTTCCTGCTCATCCGCACCGTGGTTTTGAAACCATTACGGTGGTTAATGAAGGGGTAGTTGATCATGCGGATTCATTGAATGCCGCAGGCCGATACGGTGGCGGTGATACGCAGTGGATGACAGCTGGCAAAGGGGTTCAGCATTCTGAAATGTTCCCATTGGTGAACGAAGAGCAAGGTAATCCATTGGTGATGTTTCAAATTTGGATTAACCTGCCTGCGAAAAACAAAATAGTAAAACCACATTTTGCCATGCTTTGGGGAAAAGATACCCCCGTTGTGGAATGTGCCGATGTCAAAGGAAAGGTCAGTACAGTTAAAATTATCGCAGGGGAGTTCAATGGGTATCGACCACCTTCACCCCCACCAGAATCTTGGGCTAATGATCCGGAAAATGGAGTGTGGGTGTGGAATATTAAAATGCCTAGCCATGCTCAATTTACCTTGCCAGCTTCCAGTGCGGGGCTGAACCGTGTGCTGTATTTTTATAAGGGACAAGTAGCGACGGTTCAAACAACGCCGATTAAAACACAACAAGGTGTACATCTAATGTCAGATGCTGAGGTGATATTGCATTCTGGAGATGAAGCATGTGAATTTTTATTGCTTCAAGGTCGCCCAATTGATGAGCCAGTTGCTCGGTATGGTCCATTTGTCATGAATACCGAACTGGAAATTCAACAAGCATTTTCTGATTACCGTAAAGACCAGTTTGGTGGTTGGCCTTGGCCGAATACTGCCCCTGTGCATTTCGATGCCAAAGGACGTTTTGCAAAACATGCCGACGGCACACTAGAAGAGCCAGATGTTTGATGGACGATGCTGCAGCCCCACTTAAATCAGCTATCTCATCCGTTTTTGACACTGCCGTTGTGCCTTGCTAAACCCTAACAACATTTAAATGAGTTTCTCTTTTAAATGTTGTTGCATGAAATTATTTGCAGCCCAAATGTCGGTTAAAGGTTGATGGGTACTAGGTTGCACATGAGCGTAGGGAAAGGGGCCAAATTCTGGAGTAATGGTAAAGGTTTTTTGACCTCTATTTTTGGCAAGGTTGATCACTTTTTGCCATAGATTGACATGATTTTTTAAGTGGCCTGCCCACAGTTCGTCTTGAGGGTTGGTGACCTGAGGCCCTTCTTCAAAACCTACTCGCCCATGAATGTGATGTACGTGTGGAAAAATAGTGTCCAAACGAGTCAGTTGGTCGCTTAAGTCAGACTCATGCACCACCATCCAATGGCTGATATCCAAATTTAATTTTAATTCTGGTAACACTTTGATAATTTTTTCAGTATCGAATGTACTGAACGTGGGTCTAAATCGGTGAGTTTCATGGGTAATGGTAACATTGTATTTTTGTTCGAGTGTTAAGGCGTTTTCAAATAGACGCAAATTGTCTTCAAGGCTGAAAATATCTCGGCCGGTATGGGAATTAATAAGCACAGGGGAAAACTCAACCGCGCGCTCAATTTGAGCATTCATGCTTTTGAGATGGGCTTGAACGTTGTCTCCTTGCGTCGCTATTCCGGTAATGATGTTGAGGCCGAGTTCGGCATGGGCTTTAAGGGTGGTGTCGGTATCAATATCAAAGAAGGGTAAGAACAGTTCGGTACCCTGATAGCCATCGCCAAAACTACGTTTTACTAATTCATTAAAGTCCTGCTCGTTATTACAGGGTGCTTCCCAAAAAGATTTATGAAAATTAAGTTTCATTTAGTGTTCTCGCAAATGCAGGCTGCTTGATAGTGAGCAGCGTTGAGGATGTGATTTTGTTTTGATTTCATTAGGCCAGTGCGGTTAGTCACTTAAGTTGATATTGGTATTTTTACTTAACAAACGATTTAAAACATAATCAAGCATCTGTTGCTGTTCGGCTAAGTGATTTTCGCCAAAGTTATCGGTTGAACGTTCTGCTTCTATATTGATATAGCGAATACCTGATTTTTGCGCGTAAACCGACAAAGAGCCGTCGTCTTGTGCTGGATCTGTGACTACTCGAGGATGTTGCAATACGGTGTTCCAGCCACTTTGTTGCAAAGCATTAAAATCCTGGTGCTCGGTAACAAAAAACAGATCATCTTCGTCACCGTATTGTTGACTCACAGCCATAATAAATGCAGCGCCATCGGCTAATTTTTGCTGATATTGCAGAATGGATATATTGCCCATTCCTTGTTTATTATCACCCGAATATCCTTGAGTATTGTTGTGTATAGCTAACCATGCCCGAGAAGATTCTGTGCCTCCCAGTTTACTGATAATAAGCTTAGCTAGAGCTGCCGAAAGACGCATAGCTCGATGAAATACATAAGTATTAGTTCGCAATGTGGGATTGTGTTTGATGATGTTTTTGCGTCTACCTGACTCAGTGAAAATGCGATTAGGATCTATTTCAACTTCAAAAGGCTTAATGTCGAAGCGTATCAGGCGTTTACCGTCTTGGCGCAAGATAACGAACACTCCACTACGTTCAATAATTTGTTGGATAACATAATCATTGGCTACATTCTCGTTTTCGTGAGGAGCAAAAAGTGCGAAATTAGAGTTGGTTGAAGCTTGCCCAATTACTTCAAGCTTTATGTTGGGCTGTGCAGGGAAAAGGATAATCTGACTGAGAAGGAGAAAAATAAAATTCACGTTGGGCTTATTTACTGACATAAAAGATAACAAGTGGAGCGGTAAATTAACAAAATTGGTGTTCTGATACAAAGAAAATCTATTCTTGATTATTTATGCCGTTATATTCACCTAGTTAATGGGTGCTGCGATCAGATTTTTGCAAATGTCTGCCTAAGAATACGGCTCCACTTCTTAGGAGAGCCAAGTCATCAATAAAATGGTAACTGGGCTGTGCATTATAATGAGTGTTTTGCGGTGCTTGATTAATCTCACAGTGTTCCCTCGCTGATACATAAAAGTTAATGACCGATATGGATCTTTGTAGGTGTATGTTTGGGCTGAAGATCCGTCGCATATTGTCTGCATAATTAGGATGAAGCTACGAAAATACACTTATATTATATAAAGGTAGCTATTTTACAGAGTGGCTTTTTATTTATAGCATGGTTTGGGACAGAGGCATCTTCAGCAGGGTAACCCACAATCAATAACATGTAAGGGCGTTCGTTATCTGGACGGTTACATATCTTAGATAAAAAACTCATTGGTTTGGGAGTATGGGTGAGGGTTGCCAAGCCAGAGTAATGTAAGGCATTGATGAGAAAACCTGTGGCGATACCTACAGATTCATGCACGTAGTAGTTGGTTTGTTTATGTCCATCTTCTTGTTCAGTATTTTTTTTGCTGAAAATAGCGATAAGCCAAGGGGCGTGTTCTAGATAGGGTTTATCTGCATCAGTGCCTAGAGGTTTGAGCGCATCTAACCATTCTTCCCCTCCACGTCCTTCATAAAAACCTCTTTCGTGCGCTTCGGCTTGCTCACGCACTTGCTTTTTGACTGCTTGTGAATGAATGGCTACAAAATGCCAAGGTTGATGATTGGCCCCATTAGGTGCAGTGCCTGCGGCTTTGATACAATTTTCGATGATAGTTTTAGCCACCTCACGGTCACTAAATTTACGAACACTATGGCGACGTTTGATATCAGTATAAAATTGTTTTGACCGCACCAGCATTTCTGCTGGTGGATATTCAATAAAGTCGTCTAGAGGTGAAGCATGATGATCTTGCATTGGGCGTCTCTTCTATTTTTTAGCCACTGTATTTTATCGAGACGCCTTTTGCCAGAAGTTAACTTTATGCTACCTTCAATGCCGCCTCGCGACTAGATAGATATTCATTGTATGTACCTTGGAAATTAATGATTTCGTGATCAGTAATTTCTATGACGCGAGTGGCCAAAGATGAAACAAATTCTCTGTCGTGGCTCACAAATATGAGTGTGCCGTCGAACTTTTTGAGAGCGTTGTTTAAGGCTTCAATCGCTTCCATATCCATATGGTTAGTGGGTTCGTCCATAATAAGCACATTAATATCTGACATCATTAGCTTGCCAAATAACAGGCGGTTTTTTTCTCCACCTGAGCAAACCTTGGCTTTTTTATTAAAGTCGTCAGCGGTAAATAATAAACTACCCAACAAACCGCGCACTGCTAAATCATCGTGTTTTGGGGTACGCCACTGTGACATCCAATCAAACAAAGTAAGATCAGTGTCGAAGTCAGCAGTGCTGTCTTGTGGGCAATAACCTATGCTGGCATTTTCAGACCATTTCACTACGCCACTAGTGGCTTGTAAATCATCAATCAAACAACGTAATAGTGTGGTTTTACCTGCGCCATTTTCACCAATGATTGCTAGTTTCGCGCCAGCTTCTAAAATTAAGTCAGCGTTGTTAAATAGCGGCTTGTCATCAAATTGGTGACTCAGCTGCTCAAGGATCAAAGCCTGACGATGTAATTTTTTGTGCTGTTTAAGCATAATTTTAGGTGTGCGGCGACTGGATGATTTGACCTCGTCTAAGGTGATTTTTTCCATTTTCTTGGCACGAGAGGAGGCTTGTTTCGCTTTAGATGCATTAGCCGAGAAACGATTTACAAAAGCTTGTAGCTCGTCAATTTCGGCACTTTTCTTGGCATTTTCTGTATGTAGTTGTTCTTGGATCAATGATGATGCCGCTTGGTAAGCCTCATAGTTACCAGGATAAATACGTAATTCGCCATAATCAATATCTGCCATATGGGTACAGACTGAATTCAAAAAGTGCCTATCGTGTGAAATAATTATCATGGTGCATTTGCGTTCGTTAAGCACTCCACCAAGCCAATTGATGGTATAGATATCAAGGTTGTTGGTTGGTTCATCTAACAGCAAGATATCTGGATTTGAGAACAATGCTTGGGCTAATAACACCCGCAGTTTCCAACCGGGTGCTACCTGTGCCATGAGTCCAAAATGGTAGTGCTCGGCGATACCTGCCTGTAATAATATTTCACCGGCTCTAGATTCTGCTGTGTAGCCGTCCATTTCGGCAAATTGGGTTTCCAACTCTGCCACATGCATACCGTCGGCTTCACTCATTTCTGGTTTTGAGTAGATGGCATCGCGCTCTTGTTTAACCTTCCAAAGCTTAGCATCACCCATGATCACGGTGTCGACTACCGTGTATCCTTCAAAGGCAAACTGGTCTTGGCTTAGTGTGCCGACTTTGTCGCCAGGAGTAATCGACACATTACCGGCGCTTGGCACTAAGTCGCCACTGAGAATTTTCATAAATGTGGATTTACCACAGCCGTTAGCACCAATCAGTCCATAGCGATTGCCGTGGCCAAATTTAGCCGAGATGTTTTCAAACAAAGGCGCAGCGCCAAATTGCATGGTGATATTTGCAGTAGAAATCAAAAGTAGGTCGTCCAGAATTAAAAATTAATCGATATGTTTGCCAAGCGGCTCTGTGCCATCGGGTAAACAAAGGCCGCGCATTATACGGAAATGTGACGCTAAAGTCGAGTCTAATTGATGATTATTTATACAGACTGGTATAATTGTACTTCTTATAAACTGCTTGGTAGCATTATCACGCACATAAATTTCTAATGGATTGTATATGACTCTTAGCTTTAATTTAAAATCGGTTGTTGTGGTGGTGTTCATACTTTTAGTATCTGCATGCTCATCACCACCGGTTATTAGCGAAATCGATCGTTTGACTGCCAGAGCAGAGCGAGTTGAAATTATTCGCGACGATTTTGGGGTGCCACATATCTACGGCAAGACAGATGCAGACGCGGTATTTGGTTTGCTGTATGCCCAAGCAGAAGATGATTTTAAGCGGGTAGAGCGAAATTATATTTGGGCCATCGGTAGACTGGCAGAAGTGGAAGGCGAAAAAGCATTGTACAGTGACTTGCGGGCGCGTTTATTTATGTCTGTCGAACAAGCAAAGTTAGATTATCAAAATTCTCCAGCAGCACTTAAAGCGCTATGTGAAGCTTTTGCTGATGGTCTTAATTATTATCTCGCTACTCATCCAAACGTCAAACCCGCTTTGCTGACAAAGTTTGAACCTTGGATGCCGATGTTTTTTTCTGAAGGTTCAATTGGCGGCGATATTGAACAAATCTCAGAGAAAGGGGTGGCAGCCTTTTATGGCGACAGAGCGGATCATTTAAATACGCCAGATTTAGCTATGGTTGAGCCAAGTGGTTCAAATGGGTTTGCTATTTCAGGTAAGTTGACAAAATCCGGTGATGCCATGTTATTGATTAATCCACATACTTCTTTTTACTTTAGACCAGAAGTACATGTGGTTAGTGAAGAAGGGTTAAACGCCTACGGGGCAGTAACGTGGGGGCAATTTTTTGTGTATCAGGGATTTAACCAGAAAAATGGTTGGATGCACACTTCGACCCGTGTAGATTTTATGGATGAATATCTTGAAACCATTATAGAACGTGGCGAAGATTTATATTATCTATACGAAGGTGAGGAATTGCAGGTTGATACCACAAACATAACCTTGAAGTACCGCGATGCAGACACGTATAAATTTAAAACCTTCCCTACTTTTAGCACTCATCATGGGCCAGTAACGCATATGGTGAATGGGCAATGGGTAACAACAAGGATAAATTGGGATCCCGTCAATGCCTTACAGCAGTCATTTACCCGAACAAAAACAGCTAACCATGCCGAATTTCGGGCTATGATGGATATACGTACCAACTCATCTAACAACACCGTTTATGCCGATGCTGATGGCAATATCGCTTATTATCACGGTAATTTTATCCCCAAACGTGATCCTAGTTTTGATTATTCACAGCCAGTGAATGGTTCCATCAAAAACACAGACTGGACTGGCTTACACACAGTAGATGAAACCATTAGTATTCTTAACCCTGCTAATGGTTGGATCCAAAACGCTAACTCCACTCCCTTTACTGCTGCGGGTGAATTCAGTCCTAAAGTGGAAGACTACCCAACTTATATGGCTCCAGATCCTGAAAATTTCAGAGGCATACATGCGGTTCAAGTACTAACAGGTCAATCTGACTTTACCTTAGATAAGTTAATTGAGGTGGCTTATGACCCATATTTACCAGGATTCAAAACGCTTATAACAGGTCTTATTGATGCGTATGACAAATCACGTAAGCCGCTTAGAGCTTTAGATGAACCTATTAATGTGCTGCGCCAATGGGATTACCGAGTATCTGTGGATTCTGTTGCTATGTCTTTGGCACATTATTACGGCATGCAATATTTGGCTGAAGGTAAGCGTCCTGATGATAAAAGCTTTATGCAAATAATTGAACATTTTGGTAATGGCTCGCTGCGCTCAGAGAAATTAACAATCTTTGATTCGGCAGTAGAAAAGCTGACTGCAGATTTTGGGCAGTGGAATACTCTTTGGGGTGACATCAACCGATTGCAGAGGCTTACAGGCGATATAGATTTGCCTGTAGATGATACACAACCGAGTATTCCAATCGGCATGGCATCAGGGCGCTGGGGTGCATTAGCTGCTTTTGGAGCGCGTAGTGTCAATGGCAGTAAAAAACTTTATGGCTACCGTGGCAATAGTTTTGTGGCTGTGGTGGAATTTGGCGATAAAGTAAAAGCGAAATCGTTATTGGCCGGCGGCCAAAGTGGCGATCCAACATCAGCGCATTTTTATGACCAGGCCAAGCGTTATGCTGAGCGGCAGTTTAAAGATGTGGCTTTTTATAAGGATGATGTTTTGGAACGAGCGGTTGAAAGATATCGACCTGGTTACCGCGAGTAGTTTGAATATCTATTGTTACTTGTTGAAATAGAGTGTTATGACAAAATTATTATCAAATTTGATATGTTGTAATATTTTACCATACGTTCTGTAGTCATGATGTTATTGGTGCCTGTTATTTTTTTGGTGCAAGCTAACCATCTACAAATTGCTGAAAGCTTGGCTAAATCCATATGTTATTCTCGATACCCATTTAGAGCTTGCAACATTTGTTGAGGTATAACGTGCTGGGTTTTCAAAGTGCGTCAAATGTTTTAGGTCCTGAGTTTGCTGCTATTGAAGGAAACAAACTATATATGGAGATTGCCGATCAAAGTCGGCAACTTGAACTGACCGGCTTTAATTAATTTAAAAAAAGTAACCGTTCATTCCTTTTTTGCTTCAACACGCTACAGTGCTGGTTTGAAATATTTGACACTCAAGAAATAATTTAACCAAACCCCTGGCAAATACGTTTCGTCAGGGCGTTACGAAGCATTGAAAGTAAAATATAACTTTTAAATTATTCTTCCCATCATTAAGCGATTTCTCATTTATTAACAAACGTAGATTTATTTAATGTTTGTTTTCGCCTTAACATTAACTCTTTTGTCCCTAATAATCCGCATACCTTGAGTGAGTTGCTCAAGAATGGCCTCCACTGGATGTTGGCACGCTGCTCCTACTATAATAGCAACACATTGCAGTTAGATTGATTATCTAAAAGTTATAAAATCAGAATGCTGTAATAAAACTTACAACCCCTGCAGGTTAATCTTTAAACTTTATATATTTGAAGCTGTTGAAGTGGTTATTCTGGTTAGGTAAATGTATTTATTACTGGCTAAATTTAGCTCCAAGCGTCTCATAAATAAGTCTTGCTGCCAGCTTTGCGGTTCTGTTATCAATATCATAAGTGGGATTCATTTCAGCAATATCTGCAAGCCCCCAGTTATAGTGAAAAACAGATTCTGACTTAGCTATCCAATGCAGCATGTTAATGACAAATTCTACTGAAATACCCAAAGCACTCGGTGCACTAACGCCAGGTGCAATATGTGGCGGAAATGCATCAAGGCACACCGTGACATAAAGTTCGTCTACTGCTTTTAACATCGGTGTAATACACTTTTTAGCCGTCTCGGGCTCACAATCAATATCCAGTAGATATTGTGTTTTAGTGTGCGTGGCATAATTAAATAATGCTGCCGTATTTGACGATGAAGCTACGCCTAAGCAGGCATAATGAAAAGGCTGATGGTGAGCTTGGCAATATTCAGCAATCTGCCTAAAAGGAGTACCTGAACTGGTTTGTTTCGCAGGATTACGTAGGTCAAAGTGGGCATCAAAATTAATGATGCCAATTTTTTTGTTGGTGTTAGCAGCAAGATGCTGAACCAAACCTTGGTAACTGCCCCAAGCAATTTCGTGTCCGCCACCTAAGCCAATCACAAATGAATTTTCACCTAGGCTCTTGGCGATTTGCTGGGCATATTGAGTTTGGGCATCGGCCAAATGAGTTGCAGCAACGATATTGCCTGCATCCCTTACATCACAATCTGCATGCCAAGCTAAGTTAGCTAGTGCATTACGTATGACATTTGGACCTTTGGCTGCTCCAACCCTGCCTTTATTAGCGGCCACACCTAAATCACATTCAAAACCAAGCAGACTGCAACTATTGGTTGGTTGAATATTATCCATCACCTGATGCCATCGCAGTCCGTTTTGATCCTCTTCAGTATCTTCACGGCCTTGCCAATGGTAGGTTTTTTCTAAGGTAGTCACAATGCTTAGCACTCCCTTCCAGCGAACCACTTAGCAGCTGGCCTATGCTGGTTAATACCATAAACCAGCTCTGCCGGGTGTTCGATATCCCACAGGCATAAGTCTGCATCCATCCCGGTTTGAATTTGGCCTTTGTTTGCAATATCTAGTGCTTTGGCAGCATGCAGGGTGACACCTTGAAGTACTTCTTCCGGAGTCAAACCAAACAACACACTCGCCATATTCATTATGGTTAAAATGGATGCAATGGGTGAACTACCCGGGTTTAAGTCGGTGGCTATCGCCATAGGAACCTTGTTGGCCCTGAGTGCGGCTACAGGCGGTTTTTGGGTTTCACTAAGATAATAAAATGCGCCGGGTAACAACACAGCAACCGTACCCGATTGTTTTAGTGCGGGGATATCTTTAGGGTCTAAATATTCAATATGGTCGACAGAGATGGCACCAAACTCAGCTGCAAGTTTGGCACCCTTTAAATCAGAGAGCTGTTCAACATGGGCCTTCACATTGAGTTTGTGGGTTTTAGCGGCTGCAAAAATCTTGCGGCATTGTGCTGGCGAGAAGCCAATGCTTTCACAAAACACGTCAACACAACTGGCCAATTGCTGTCCAGCAACAGCGGGTATTACTTGATCACAAACAAATTGAACGTAATCATCAGGGTTAGAGCGGTATTCTATGGGCACAGTATGCGCCCCAAGATAAGTGGGAATAATACTAACAGGCAAATGCTCAGAAATTTGTTTGGCGACTTTGAGCATTTTTAATTCGGTATCCAAATCTAAACCGTAACCCGACTTCACTTCGATACAGGTCACCCCTTCTTTAACTAATCTCGCAGCGCGTTTAATGGCACTGGTGAGCAAGGTTAGTTCAGATGCATCTCTGGTGGCATTTACCGTACCTTGAATACCTCCGCCTTGTTGGGCTATTTCAGTATAGGTTTTGCCTTGTAGCCGTTGCTCAAACTCATTAGCTCTATTGCCGCCATAAACCAGATGGGTATGACAGTCGATAAACCCAGGTAGTAACCATTTGTTTTCGCCATCGACTTTTTTACTACTCTGGTAGGACGTGTCAGAACTACCGAATATGGCGAGTACTTTGCCGTCTTTTATGGCAACACAAGATTGACTAAGTATGCCGTAAGCTTTGCCGTTTTTTTGCATCGAAGCAATACGCACATTTTCTATTACTACATCACACTGCTTAGTCATGGGTTATACCCTTTATTTAATATACATATGAGTTTACTTGTACATACTTGTATATACAAGTATGTACAAGTGTATTAATATCATTTTATTCTTACATACTGGATGGGTTGATGATGGATAATAAATCTTCGGTGCAAGCCAGATTTGTACAAATTAAGTCTGCATTATTAGACAAAATTGAACGTGGCGACATGTGCCCAGGTGACAAAGTGTTGTCAGAAAATAAGCTGGCAGCTAGTTTTGGTGTGAGTCGTATGACTGCTCGTCGTGCTTTATCTGAATTGGTAGTGGAGGGCATTTTGGCGAGGTCTCAAGGTGTAGGTACCTTTGTTTCTGACAGCCGACCCATGAGTTCGATTCTTGAAATACGCAGCATAGACGATGAGATCATTCAGCGCGGACATCGCTATTCAAACAAAGTGTTAGGCGTGCATACAATACATGCATCTGAACGACAAAGTGTTTGGCTGGGAGTGTCGGCTAATAGTTTAGTTTTTCATACTAAGGTTGTGCATATGGAAAACGAGCTTGTTATTCAATTAGAAGACAGATTAGTGAATCCTGCTTTAGCTCCTCAATATATTGAACAAGACTTTATACACACTACAGCGAATCATTATTTGAGCAAAGTAGCGCCTCTGACTCAGGCCGATCATTCTGTTGAAGCTATATCTCCCAATAAAGAATTAGCCGATATATTGGAAATTGATATCACCCAGCCTTGTTTGAAAATAAGTCGCCGCACTTACTCAAGTAAAGGCATTGTCAGTTATGCCCGCTTATATCATCCAGGCAACCGCTATCGAATAGGTGGTCACCTTGATTTTCACCCTTCTAATTAGGACATTTTTATGAATCGATATGACCCCAGTCGCACTATCCGTGCACCTAGAGGCAATCAACTCAACGCCAAAAGTTGGCAGACAGAAGCGCCCCTTAGAATGTTGATGAATAACCTTGACGTGGAAGTAGCTGAACATCCCCATAGTTTAGTGGTTTATGGCGGCATTGGGCGCGCTGCGAGAGACTGGCAAAGTTATGACAAAATTGTTGAAGTACTCAAACGGCTGAATATTGATGAAACTTTGCTCATCCAAAGTGGTAAACCTGTAGGTGTGTTTCCTACTCACGAAAATGCACCGCGGGTTATTATTGCTAACTCAAATTTAGTACCACACTGGGCAAACTGGGAACACTTTAATGCGTTAGATAAACAAGGCCTGATGATGTATGGCCAAATGACAGCTGGATCTTGGATATACATTGGTTCACAGGGAATAGTACAAGGCACTTATGAAACTTTTGTCAGTGTGGCAAAACATCATTTTAATGGTCAACCCAAAGGCCGCTGGATATTAACCGGTGGTTTGGGCGGTATGGGAGGTGCGCAACCTCTTGCGGCAACGATGGCTGGCTTTTCAATGTTGGCGATTGAGGTGGATGAAAGCCGTATCGATTTTCGAATAAAAACAGGATACTTAGACAAAAAGGCTCAAGACCTCGACCATGCTATGGAATTATTAAAGCAGGCCAATTTAGCTGGTGAGTCGGTTTCTATCGGTTTACTAGCTAATGCTGCAGATGTTTTTCCAGAATTGGTTAGACGCAATATAACGCCAGATGTGGTGACTGACCAAACAAGTGCTCACGATCCATTGAACGGTTACTTGCCTAAAGCTTGGAGTCTGGAGCAAGCGTTAAGTATGCGTCAAACCGATGAAAAATTAGTAGTGAAAGCCGCTAAAAAATCTATGGCCATGCAAGTTAAAGCCATGTTGGACCTACAATCTAAAGGTGCGGTCACTCTGGATTACGGCAATAACATCCGGCAAATGGCGTTAGAAGAGGGCGTGTCAAATGCCTTTGATTTCCCAGGATTTGTGCCTGCCTACATCAGGCCTTTATTTTGCCAAGGCATAGGTCCATTTCGTTGGGTGGCATTATCTGGCAATCCAGAAGATATCTATAAAACCGATGCAAAAGTAAAAGAATTAATTCCAGATAACGCGCACTTACATCAATGGTTAGATATGGCCAAAGAGCGCATTCAGTTCCAAGGTTTACCTGCACGTATTTGTTGGGTGGGTTTAGGTGAAAGGCAAAAACTGGGGCTGGCCTTTAACGAAATGGTCAGAACCGGTGAACTATCGGCACCCATAGTCATTGGTCGCGATCACCTAGATTCAGGCTCAGTTGCTTCACCTAATCGTGAAACAGAAAATATGTTAGATGGTTCAGACGCGGTATCAGATTGGCCGATACTTAATGCGCTACTAAACACTGCTGGTGGCGCAACATGGGTAAGTTTGCATCATGGAGGCGGCGTTGGCATGGGATTCAGTCAGCATTCCGGTGTAGTTATTCTGTGTGATGGCACGGAAGATGCCGACAAGCGTATCGCTAGAGTGTTACACAACGATCCTGCTACAGGCGTTATGCGTCATGCTGACGCAGGCTATGACGTGGCTAAAGAATGCGCCAGAAAGCACAATTTAGACCTGCCGATGTTAGACAACGAGGGAGATAAGTAATGGAACGTATCGAAATTAATCCGGGGCAACTCACCCTATCTCAATTAAGAGACGTGTACCGTCAGCATATCCCTATTTCCTTATCATCTGGTGCTCATGAGGCTATTCATAAAGCTGAAATGGTAGTGTTGGATGTGATTGCAGAAGATAGAACTGTGTATGGGATCAATACTGGTTTTGGTCTATTAGCTAATACTAAAATTGATGTGTCGGAGTTAGAACTTCTGCAACGCAGCATAGTGCTGTCACATGCTGCTGGTATTGGCAATTTTATGTCTGAAGATGTAGTGCGTTTGTTGTTATTACTTAAAATAAACTCGCTGTCTCGAGGTTATTCAGGTATTCGCTTACAAGTGATTGAAGCCCTGATTACCTTGTACAACAAAGAAATCTACCCTGCTATTCCTGAAAAAGGTTCGGTGGGTGCTTCGGGCGATTTAGCGCCGCTGGCCCACATGAGCGTAGTGCTATTAGGAGAAGGTGAAGTCATCTATCAAGGCACCCGAATTTCAGCAGAAAACGCCTTAAAAATAGCGGGACTTGAGAAAATTGCACTCGCACCTAAGGAAGGATTGGCCCTACTCAATGGGACTCAGGCGTCAACAGCTTTTTCCCTAAGAGGTCTGTTTTGTGCCGAAAATGCATTAAATTCCAGTATCGCCATTGGTTCATTAAGTGTCGAGGCTGCACTGGGTTCGAGAGTGCCTTTTGATGAACGTATTCATGAGGTGCGTGGCCATCAGGCACAAACTGATGTGGCGGCGGCTTACCGAGGTTTATTAAAAGAATCCTCTATTGGTCACTCCCACGGCGGCTGTGAAAAAGTCCAAGATCCTTATTCGCTGCGTTGCCAACCCCAAGTGATGGGCGCTTGTTTGCAACAAATGCGTTTTGCCGCACAGACGCTTGTAATAGAAGCTAATGGGGTATCAGATAACCCATTGGTATTTTCTGATAGTGGCGATATTCTTTCAGGTGGTAATTTTCACGCTGAAATCGTTGCTATGACCGCAGACATGTTAGCCATTGCTTTATCCGAAATCGGTGCCTTGTCTGAAAGACGCATGGCGTTATTGATTGACTCGCACCTAAGTGGTTTACCCCCATTTTTAGTGGATAACGGAGGGGTGAATTCTGGGTTTATGATTGCACAAGTGACCAGTGCCGCGCTTGCCAGCGAAAACAAAACCCTAGCCCACCCAGCATCAATAGATTCATTACCGACTTCGGCTAATCAAGAAGACCATGTGTCTATGGCCACCTTTGCAGGCAGACGATTATGGGATATTTTCGACAATGTAGCGGGTATTTTGGCCATAGAATGGCTGGCGGCTAGCCAAGGGTTAGACTTTAGATTGCCACTTGAAACCAGCGATAAGCTCAAATCAGTTAAAGCGTTGCTGCGTACAAAAGTGACTTTTTATGACAAAGATAGATATTTTTCACCTGATATTGAAAATGCCAAAAAGTTGATAGTGAATCGTAGTTTGTTGGATATCGTTGATATTGACTTGTTGTAAACAAGTTTGCTTATAGAACCTTCCTAGTTCAACAAATGTGCATCTTATGCAAGTTAATGCTTCATTTCTACAGAGGTGATTATGTATTTTGCTATTTTTATTTGTGTTTTATTTTTACTTTGCGTATTTATCCAGACTTAAAAGTTTGGGTAAATACATGGTTTGCTCACAAAACAGCAAACTTATATTACGCCTTTTAAAAGATTCAGTTTATGAAATACCGTAAAAATTTCCCCGAAACGTTGACGTAATTATGATTATAGCGTTCGTACCTAATCCGACTTCCGCGAATATACTTTGAAGTGTTTGCACGCCTAGTATTTGGTTTAATTGATCCAAATGGTATTGAGAGTAAATATGAATAACCTAAAATTATTTGGATTATTTCTAGTCGACATCTTTTCTGCGATGGGTTGCGGCGAAAGCAGCAACAGCATCTCAAATGCTAGCGTCTCTGCTCCATTCGTAAGTGCTGGTACTTTCATGGTGGTATTTTTCAAATACAGCAAAAACTCATAATGTTTTAGGCGATGGGGCCAATACTTTCAATTCGTCTGGCTCCTACACTTATATAACGAGTGAAAGTGTAGGCAATGCAATCGTAGTTGATTCAGTTATTTCGAATTTTACCCTTACATTTATTTCATTAATAACGGGAAAATTCCAAGCTACAGCTGAACCTGACGCAAATTCAAACCAAACGGGTTTCTCTATTGTGTTAAGACAATCATCACCTAACAAGCGTATAAGTTTATAAGTAACAAATGAGCCCAAATTTTTGTAAATACGAACGACGTAAAATGCGTCTAATTTGCTCCGTTTTTTATGCGGAATTTGA
Source organism: Paraglaciecola psychrophila 170 (assembly GCF_000347635.1). NCBI lineage: Bacteria > Pseudomonadati > Pseudomonadota > Gammaproteobacteria > Alteromonadales > Alteromonadaceae > Paraglaciecola > Paraglaciecola psychrophila. Next base: position 201,758 of record NC_020514.1, read on the forward strand.
GGCTATAGAAAGGTGTAGAGCCAAAACTGCAGTGCGCCACGTAAAATATTTTTATTTACTAATGGTTCAACTTATCAATATTGCACGTTTTAGTCCTGTACTCTTTTTATCGAGCACTTAGTTCAGCCCACTTTACGTAGTCCCAGTGATTAGACTTTGACGCTTAGTGTTAGCAGCGCCGGGACTTGTGGTAATGAACTTTGCCTACCAGGGCAATACGGCTAAGTACTACTGCTACAAGTAATACAGCAGCACGTAGGCCGATAATAACCCTGCAATCCATAAAGCGGTGGTGCCTACAGGCCAAGAACGGGCAAACACGCCTCTTTCTTTACTGTCAGCCGTGTGGGGTTGCCCCAAGTAATTGATGGCGATCCGATGTAACAATTTCTGCAAACGTACTCTTTGTACTGCAATAACTTCACCGATCGAACTAAGTGCTTGCTCTATTATTCTCACCAATGAAACGGCTGCACGTCTCCATAACCAATCAGTGTCGAGGCTTATTGTCATAGTTCGTTTCATCAGTGGCAACAGCACGAAGAACGCAAGTCCTGAAAATAATAGTAATTGTAAATAGAACAATACTTTGCCAACCGTATACGGTTCATAATTAACTGGATAGGGAAGCAAGCTATAAAGCATCTCGGGGAAAACACCGAGTAAAACACACAAGCTGGCAAAAATGACCATCGCCAGTCCCATATTCCAAGGTGCATCTTTAGGTCGTAAACCTGAATCTTTTTGAAAAAACACAAACCATGGGAATTTTATCCCAGCATGTAAAAACACACCGGCAGATGCGGCAGTTAATGCCATATACACCCATACTAGATTTCCATCAACTGCAGCTTGGGAAATCATACTTTTTGTGGTGAAGCCTGATGTCAGTGGAAAACTTGAAATGGCTAAAGCACCTATAATACCGCAGACGCAGGTTAGCGGCATAGTGCGAAAAAGACCACCCAGCTCCATACATTTATTTTTACCCGTGCGATAGATAACCACGCCCGCACTCATAAATAACAGTGCTTTATAAATAATGTGTGCAAAAGCATGTGCCGTCGCCCCATTGAGTGCCATTTCGGTGCCAATACCCACAGCAACCACCATGAAACCGACCTGGTTAACCACAGAGTAGGCTAAAATGCGCCGAACATCGTTTTCAAGTAGGGCAAAGATGATGCCGTACATAACCATAATCAAACCTATGCCAATCAACACAGGCTCGCCGGGGAACAACAATATAAGTGCCAGCACAGCTGTTTTGGTTGTAAATGCCGACAGAAACACCGAGCCGGTTGGAGTGGATTCTGGGTAAGCATCTGCAAGCCACGCGGAAACAGGCGGTGCTGCGGCGTTTATTAATATACCAATCAGTATCATCCATGTACTAAAATCTGTTGCCAGCATAGGTTGAATTTGGATAGAACCAGTACTCACAACCACACCTTCAATTCCAACTTTAAGCACCACGCCCCCGAGAAGGTGCATAATGGCATAACGTATCCCCGCTGCTCTTGCGCCAGCCGTACCGCCACACCAAACAACAATGGTGGAAAATATCGCCATTAGTTCCCAATACAAAAACATGGTAATCAGGTCACCAGCAAAACAGACACCTATGGCACCCGCGGCGTATGCAAAAGCAGCGGCAAGTTCATACCAACGTGCTACTCGAAAAGAATACAGCCCTCCCACAAAGACCATGATTGCAAAAATGGTAGCGAACAATCGCCTTAGGGGGCTACCCTCAAGGGGTTCAATATTGTATGAAAGAAATTTTACGGTACTTTGAACGCCATCAGGGACTTGCCATATCGCCCATAGGGTGATTATGGGGGCTACTAATATGACTGCGGTACGCCCATGACCTTTTACCAGACAAATTAGAACAGCAGCAATGAGCAGGATAAATGCAGGAGAGAAAAGTTCAAATTCCATTGTTACTCTCCTTTATCTTGTTCTGACTCGGGTCTGGGTTCGTATGAGGCTGAGTTTCGTCGTAATAGTCTAGGGGGCGCTTGAGCACTAGGCCCAATAATTTTGCCATTAACACCATTACCAGACAACTGACAAATCCGTAAATTGCACCGAATCCAAACCAAGCATCAAAGCCAAAATAACCTTTAACGTATATAACTGTCTGCGCAAGTACCACCAAGGTGAGTACTACACTGGAACCAATCCACAACTTACGAACAGTTGACGGTCGGACTAACCAGTGGAGTTGTTTTTCATCATTGTTCATTAACCCAGCCCCTTCACTACTTGGCTTTCCAACTCAATTACTGGACCGTTAAACAAGAAGAAAGCGAGTGTCAGTAATGCGGTTAAACACAATGCTAACACGGCTAAAAACGGTGCTTCTCCATGTTCGTTGCCACCTTCTTTTTCGCGTTCAAACCAAACCATGTATAAAATGGGTAAAAAGTACGCTGCGTTTAGCACTGTACTGGCAATGATGGTGAATACGGCTACAAGATTATTGGCTTCAAATGCGCCAGCTAAAATATACCATTTAGATACAAAACCGCCTGTGGGTGGGACACCGATCATACTCAGCGCTCCGATCGTAAATGCCGCCATGGTCCATGGCATTCGCCTACCAATACCGCGTAATTGATGAATTTCGGTTTTCTTGGAGGCAACGTAAATGGCTCCTGCCGCAAAGAATAAAGTTATCTTGCCAAAAGCGTGAGCAACCATATGTATAGCTGCACCTACTTCTGCTAGTGGTTTAAGTATAGCTGCGGCCATAACCACATACGAAAGTTGGGCAATAGTAGAGTAAGCAAGTAGGCGTTTGATGTTGGTTTGCCGTAATGCCACTAAGCTTGCAGTAATGATGGTAAATGCTGCAGCATACAACAACCATTGGGAGCTGGAAGCTTCAAACAGAAAATCAATTCCAAATATGTAAACGATAATTTTTGTGATAGTAAATACACCCGCCTTTACCACTGCAACGGCATGCAGTAAGGCACTCACTGGCGTAGGTGCAACCATTGCTGCAGGTAGCCATTTGTGAACAGGCATCACTGCTGCTTTACCCACACCAAATACGAATAGGCCTAGAAGTAAACCAATTTCAGGATCATTCAACTTACCAGCGAGGATACCCCCAGTGGTAAAATCGCCTGTTCCTGCCACTGAGTAGGTCCAAATTATCGCAGGTAAAAATAAACCGATTGATGTGCTAAGTAAAACACCTAAATAAATTCTTGCTGAACGCACTGTAGCAGCATCACCTTTGTGGGCTACCAGCGGATACGTAGAAAGCGTTAACAGTTCATAGAATAAAAATAAAGTAAACAGATTGCCGGCAAAAGCTACACCAATAGTGGCGGAAAGAGCAAGGGCGAAACAGGCAAAAAAGCGTGTTTGGTTTTGCTCTTTGTTGCCACGCATGTAGCCTACGGAATATATTGAGTTGATAAGCCAAAGACCTGATGCCAAGGCAGCAAATAACATGCCCAGCGGTTCCACTGTAAAAGCAATGGTTAGACCCGGCATCACCTGACTTACCTCTACTGAGGGACGTCCACCATCCATCAGAATGGGCAACAGCCCCCAGACTACCCAAATTAATGACAGTGAGGTAATTGCAGTAGCTGCTTCACGCAGGTTAGGACTTATGCGCCCAGCAAGAGCAATAGCTAGTGCGCCTACTAATGGGATGCCAATGGCGACTAATATTGCGGTTTCTGGTGTCATCGTGAGCCCTCTAATAGCAGGGCTGCAGCACTATTTGCTAGCTCTAATGGAACCTGCGGAAATATTCCAAAGTATATGTTCATCACCGCAATCAGCCCAGTAATCAATAATAATTGCATTGGTGCTTCAGGTAGCGGGGTTTTTCCCTCAACAGGAACCTGGAAGTAAAGTGCTTCAACGATGCGCCAGATATATACTACCGCCATCAATGAGCTTATAAGAATGATAGCGACTAAGCCCCAGCCCCATGGTCCGCTCTCAAGTGCAGCATTAATTAGCATCCATTTACTGATAAACCCTGCAGTGCCGGGGACACCGATCAAGCTTAAACCACAGACCACAAAAGCTGCGCAAGTCCAAGGCATACGTGCAGATGCACCGCCGAGTTGGTTTAGGCGTAAGTCGCGATATTGGTAAGCAAGGCAGGCAACAGCGAGAAACAGCCCGCCTTTTGCTAACGCATGGTTGAATATATGCATGGCACTGGCACTTAACCCTGCAATACTCACAAAGCTGACACCCAGCAAAATATAGCCGATTTGTGCAATAGAAGATGAAGCAAGCAACCTCTTAAGATGCCCTTCAAACATTGCGACTGCTGAGGCAATAAGTATCCCTAAAATTGCTAGGGGCATCATAAACATCGCGAACTGGATCTCGTGAGCATCAAGCGTGGCCTGAAATACCATGTAGTCGAAACGTATTAATACATATAGTGCAACCTTGGTGGCGCAAGCTGCGAGAAACACTGTCACCATATGTGGTGCATGTGTATACGCATTTGGGACCCAAACATGCATTGGAAACACCGCAGCTTTTAGGGCTAAACCAATAGTAATGAATCCTGCTGCAACAAGGATTGGATTAATATCGGTGACATCACCAATCCGCGCTTCCATATCAGCCAAGTTAAGCGTGCCAGTCATCATGTAAATAAGACCCACACCAATAAGGTAGAAGGTTGCACCTATAGTGCCCATCATCAGATATTTAAAAACAGCAGGTAGCGCGCGTCGGTCTGGACCACCCGCTATCAATATGTAGCTGGCGAGTGATGAAATTTCCATAAATACAAAGATATTGAAGGCGTCTGCGGATACAACTATTCCTACCAGCCCAGAAAGAACAAGTAGCCAAGCCGAGTAAAAAAGCGGTTGACGCTCGATTTCTATTTGTTGGTCAATGCTGGGTTTGGCCGCTAGCAGGGCTGCTGCTGCCGCGCCCGTAATGACGAGTAATACCAGCGCACTAAACGCATCTACCGACAGGGCAATACCATAAGGTGCGGGCCACCCACCCATGGCATATTCAATGGTTTGACCGTCTAATACCGCAATGGTAAGAGCCACTGCAATGGCAAAACTGAGCACAGCAACGGCAGTTGCTCCCGCCCATGCTAGACCACGTGGCTGTAATAAAACAATAAGTGGGGCCGATAACATCGGAACCACAACTTGCAATGCAGGAAGGTGTGTTAATAAATCCATAGTAGTTAGTCGGCGTCCAAAATTTCGTTTTCTTCGATAGTGCCGTAACATTCACTGATACGCACCACTATAGCCAAGCCTAATGAGAGGGTAGATACCCCTACAACTATGGCTGTTAGTATCAGCACTTGAGGCAGTGGGTTAGAAAATATCTGATCTTCCACACCCTCTTGAATGATGGGGGCCGTGCCGCCTTCTACCTTGTCCATGGTGATATACATAAGGAAGACTGCTGATTGAAAGATGGATAATCCAATTAATTTTTTAATTAAATTGACTTTATTGATTACTGCATACAATCCGATCGTTAAAATAATAGCAAAAACCCAATAATTGAAATAGCCCAGTAGTTCTAAAAAATTCATGTCAATATCTCACGGGCTGCAAAAGCATGGAAAATAGCCAGAAGGGCTCCACAAACAGCCATCCCAACTCCGGCCTCAATAATTAAGATCCCTAGCTGCTGTCCAAATATGGGGTTGGCTGCCAATACAGAATAATCTAGAAAGGCTCCACCCATAAACATACACGCCACACCAACACCGCCATACAGTAGCGAACCGCCTACAACCATGCCAAGTAACACCCTACGAGGGATTGCTCGTAGGGCTTCAGCTTCGCCTTCGAGCAACGCATAAAGGATGACACCTGTAGCAATAATAGCGCCTGCCTGGAATCCCCCACCTGGCCCGTACTCCCCATGAAATTGCACATACAACCCAAATAGCACGATAAAAGGTATCAGTAACCGACCGACCACTTGAGGTATCAGATGATGGCGTAGACCACTATTTTTTTCGACTACTTGTCGAGTTTTTTGTGGAGGGCTCACACCAAGGATAAATAAAACTCCGATACATGCAGCAAAAACTACAAATACCTCGCCAAGTGTATCGTAACCTCTAAAAGAGCCCAGAATAGCTGTGACTACATTGGGTATATCGATATATTCAGTGGTTTTCTCTATATACCATGGCGCAATATGTTGATGCACTGGGGCATCTGGGTCGCCAAGCCTTGGTTTATCGAAGGTTGCGTAAATAATTAGTAGTGCCAGCACGCCCACAGTACCAAAAGCTACCCAACGTCCTGTCTGTCGAGGTTTCTCCTTGTCATCAGTTAGCGCTAGCGCACACAGGAAAATGACTGTCGTTACTCCAGCACCCACCGCGGCTTCTGTTAGTGCTACATCGGCAGCATCCAGAATAAAAAAGTTGGCAGCCATCAGTAAACTAAAGATAGATGTAAGCATGACTGCGACGAAAAGGTCTTCAGTACGAACTATAGCTATCGCGGTAATGACGAGTAGGGTGAGTAGAAACAACCCAAATATGAATATCATTCTGGCGTGTTTTCCTTGGGTTTATCGCTAGTAGTTCCAGCGTCTGGTTTGAGACCGGATAACAGTGCCGCATTGGCTAGTGCATAGGTAGCGGTTGGACCCGTTAACAGCAGAAATAGCATGATAGCGAACAATTTTAAAGTGGCCAAAGTTAAGCCAGCTTGCAGCATCATACCAACAAAGATCAAAATGGTTGCCATAGTATCAGTAAGGCTGGCGGCATGAATTCTGGTGTAAAAGTTTGGCAAACGCAGGCCTCCTATACCGCCTATCAGCACACAAGCACCACCTAAAACAAGCAAGATCCAACTTAGAATATCCAACGCGATATCAATCATCTTTGGAGCTCGACTCTTTTCGTGCCCGATTTTGGAAGAATTCCAATACCGCAAGGATCCCGACCATATTGATCAAGGCGTAGGCTAGCGCTAGATCGAGAAAATCCGGCCGACCGTAAAGGAATGCGATAACAGACAGCAGCAATACTGTCTTTGTGCCAAACACATTGACCGCCAATACACGGTCGTAAACACTTGGGCCCATTAAAGCTCTAACGAGGGCTAATACCATGGTCACCAGTATGGCGATTGAGACGATAATGTACATGCCTATTTATGCTCCAGTGCGGCTGCTCGACGATTGGCTTCGCCTTTTTGTAATTCAAGTGCACTTTTGCTGGTAAGACAGTGAATCAATAGTTTTCCCTCATATAAATCCAATGTGACAGTTCCAGGTGACAGAGTAATAGAATTGCCGAGGATTACTTGGCCTACATCTGTTTTGGTTTGGGCTTCCAGTACGACTACTGTAGGACTTATAGGTAAGGACGGCTTGAGGATTAGTTTGGCCACTTCCAGACTTGAAATAATAATTTCTCGCAATAACCACATCCAATAGCCCGGCAAGCGAGGCATTAGTCCAAGTAAAGCCTGATGTCGGAAAAAGCCCATGCGGTGGGCGAGGTAAACGCTGAGCACACACGAAAAAGCCCCTAAACCCACGACCAATGGTTTATAGAGCCCTGACCATAGTAACCATGTGATTGAAAGAATAAACAACAAAAGCAAAACAGACGAAAGCCTTGCTTCGCCTTTTTGAAGCCTATGTCGATTTTGAATCATCTTCATTATATACAGGGATAATTATTGAGCAGTGAAATGTAAACGACTTCCATAGCCAGCACGTCTTTCATTGCACTTTTTTGTTGAGCTGTCAGGTCGGCAACCACCACATCAACTACATCGCGAAGTGGCACGGGATCACCGAGGCAAAAACCGGCCAATTTGGCTGCTCGTGAACGATCGACACGGCCTGGCATACGAGTACGCATCGCTCGCTCTGCAAAGGTTTCATTACCAGAAATGGCATTCTCGGCACTCAACATAACCCGTGCATCTGTCGCAATGGCCCCGTCTATAAAACCTTGAATGTAGCGGACACAATACTGACCATCAACGCCCTCTGGCTCAGATTTAAGTAATGCACAATGAGATGCCAATTCCTGAGAAGATAGTTTTTCCAAAGCATTGACAGTTGATACTGACATTAATTGCAGTAACACAAGCGCGAAAATAAGCTTAGGGTAAATCTTTAGAGAATTACGCAGCCTGAAATATTTATTTTCAAAGGACATTTTTGGAAACCCTTACTGAATTTACTGAGCATTATGAACTATTTAGCAGCGTGTGCAAGTCCCGACTAGTGATTAAGATTACGTTAGGATGAGCCTTTTTTACTTACACATAGCCTTGATTTTTTAGTCTTACTTGAATCCGTTGTAGATGTTTTTAATATTAAATAAGGTAACTTCGTTCTCCGTATTGAACTGTATATAAAAGATGTTTATTAATTTTTTTATAAAAATAGCTAAACGTTAAAATCACTGTATTGGTTCTATTGTGGCGTTTGATTAAGTTAGTCATGTATCGCAATATGAAAAATATTAGAACTAAAAATTAAGGTTAATCTCCACAAGTTATGTTGGATAGTCATATATTTTCATTTGAAACCCACTTTAAAGCTAAAAGTATGCATTTACCGTAATAATAATCCGTAAGGTCTTAGTTTCATGTGTTTATTTATGATTATTGAGGGAATTAAGGTTCTTTGTGTTCAATAGCGGCAGTGATTTGAAACTAATGAGTATTTTAAGCTTAAAATTATAAATTTTAGTGATGCAAAAAAAATAACAGTATGGTGTGTTTCTATTTCTCATAATACGAACGGTCGCTAGGAGAATTTGAGCCTAATATGCTGTGACTCATTGGTTATGATGCTTTTTATGGGTTTAATACTTCTTTGGACGTCAGACATTCACATTTGCTTATCCCTGATAATCAAGTAGAGCACTAAAAATGCTTAAGTCGCGCCAGCGTTAATTATGAAAAAGACCGTTGTGAGTCAACTCTGCTTTTAGTTAACAAGTGTCTCCTACTGTTAAAAATGAGGTTAAAGAGCTCATTTCGTCTCCGACAAAAATAATCAACAACGGGGAGATATATTTGGAAGTATGCTGTTATTGGAAGACTATTATTAAGGTGAATATTGGAAACTTTTTATTATCCTCAATACAAAAATGCCACTCTTAGTGAGCGGCATTTTAAATTCTTCGGCTAGTCAATCCGGTTATAAAATAAAGCGACTTAAGTCTTCATCGTCTACTAATTTTTCTAAGTGGTCGTCAACGTATTTAGCATCGACAATCAACGATTCGCCACTTCTTTCAGACGCATCGTAAGAAATATCTTCCATCAGTTTTTCCATGACAGTGTGCAAACGTCTGGCACCAATGTTTTCAGTACGTTCATTGACTTTCCATGCGGCTTGAGCGATGTGTTCAATACCCTCTTCAGTAAATGATACATCGACACCTTCGGTTTTCAGAAGCGCTACATATTGCTCGGTAAGCGAAGCGTTTGGTTCAGTCAAAATACGTACGAAATCGTGAGCAGTCAACGCAGATAGTTCCACGCGGATCGGCAAACGGCCTTGCAGTTCGGGAATTAAGTCAGATGGTTTGCACATTTGAAACGCGCCAGAAGCGATAAACAAAATATGGTCGGTTTTTACGGTGCCATGTTTAGTCGACACGGTTGAACCTTCAACCAATGGCAATAAGTCACGTTGCACCCCTTCACGAGACACGTCTCCTCCACTGGTAGAGCCTTCACGCTTACAGATTTTATCAATTTCATCGATAAACACTATGCCCGTCTGTTCAAGTGATTCTATAGCTGTTTGCTTTAAATCTTCTTGATTAATTAGCTTTCCAGCTTCTTCATCAACTAACAATTTAAACGCTTCTTTAACCTTAAGTTTCTTCTTCTTATTTTGACTACCAGACAGGTTTTGAAACATGCCTTGAAGTTGATTGGTCATTTCTTCCATGCCTGGAGGTGCCATAATTTCTACGCCAACTTGAGGCGCAGCTACGTCTAGCTCAATTTCTTTGTCGTCTAACAGGCCTTCGCGTAGTTTTTTGCGGAAAATTTGTCTGGTACCTTTATCCTTGGGCGCATCCTCTTCACCAAAAGCCTTTTCAGGGGGCGGTAATAACGCATCTAATATACGTTCTTCTGCCGCTTCTTCAGCTCGGAATTTTACTTTAACTTTGGCTTGTTCCTTAGTCATTTTGACTGCGATGTCCGCTAAGTCACGAATGATTGTTTCGACTTCTTTACCTACATAACCGACTTCGGTAAATTTTGTAGCTTCGACTTTTATAAAAGGCGCATTAGCTAACTTGGCTAGACGTCGGGCAATTTCGGTTTTACCGACACCTGTAGGGCCAATCATTAGTATATTTTTTGGTGTCACCTCTTGGCGCAGCTCTGGTCCAAGCTGCATCCTGCGCCAGCGGTTTCGAAGGGCAATAGATACCGCTCGTTTAGCATCTTGTTGACCGATAATATGACTGTCCAATTCGTGGACGATTTCTCTTGGGGTCATTTCTGACATAAATTAAACCTTTTAATCTGGGTAATCGGCTGACGGTAAATATAAACAACGCCAGTCAGGTAAGTGTTTTAGTCGCTATGGTCAATAATCGATTGTTTCAATTGTTTGGCTATGGTTGGTAAATACGCAAATGTTGCCCGCTATGGTCAAACTTTTTTCAGCTATTTCTTTGGCTGATAATTCGGTGTTTTCTAACAAAGCCATGGCGGCTGATTGTGCAAAGTTGCCGCCAGAGCCAATAGCAATTAAATCATTTTCTGGCTGCACTACGTCACCGTTTCCAGTAATGATGAATGATGCCGTTTCGTCTGCGACAGCCAATATGGCTTCTAGTTTGCGTAACATGCGATCGCTACGCCAGTCTTTGGCTAACTCAACAGCGGCTCGGGTTAAGTTGCCTTGATGCATTTCAAGTTTAGATTCAAAACGTTCAAACAAAGTAAACGCATCAGCAGTGCCGCCAGCAAAACCTGCCAACACTTTATTGTTATATAAGCGGCGCACTTTTTTTGCGTTGCCTTTCATCACGGTATTGCCAAGTGAAACTTGACCATCACCTGCAATTACAACTTGATTATTACGGCGTACAGATACAATTGTAGTCACGAGAATTCCTTCAATGTCCAGGGACAACCAGATGGGTTTACACAACTGTTGTCAGGGCTAAGAGTGGGCTACGGCTTTCAGTATTTTAGAAAACTCCGCCGGCTCTGGTAGATGTGGGGAGGATTCCTTTTTTTTCAAGCCGCAAAGGATGTTAGGCATTTGAAATGCTTCTCTTGTGCGAGTGAATTAATATTTGGAACTCAAGCCTCGCTGATAGACGAGCTAGCCAAAATGAACAAAAGCGGGCAGTCAAAGCTTTTTGGAAATGGGTGCTTTGTGCCAAAAACGGACTGTCGCCACAAATAAAAACTGCTCACGAAGGAGTTACTATTGATTACATTTACACTGCTAAGTTCTTTTGCGTCTAGTAACACCAATCAAGCCGGTAAGGCCTAAACCAAATAGCCATACAACCGTTGGAGCGTTAACTACTAACGGCTTAAATAACCATACTCCAGTATCAGAGTTTGAAATAACTACTGGTATCGATTAACGTTCGCGGTCTAAGCCCAAGCGGTAACCGTGTAACCGTCTTAATCGAGGGTCGTAGTAGTGACTTTTAGGAGTGGATTAGCCGATGGACCATCCATAGCCAACCTGTAATCCCATAATAAATCTCATCTGAATAAGAGTATTAAACAGTCCGGTATCTGTAACATCACCGTTAAAAATTCAATGCCGTTTGGGTATTCGGCCATCTTCGGTGGCATCATAAAATGCTTCAGCTGAAAATTTATAGTGTTGTTGGGTAGTAAGCAATCAAATAATGCGCACACCTCGGGTTTTTGTAGCCCATTTTCAGCCCGTGAAATCAATGCCATTTAAACTACCGTTACATGCGCTACAAATATTAATAGGGGTTAAATCGGTATACGAAAAATGAATTGTTTCGCTTAGCTGTCGCCAGTATTTATCTTCGATGATCCTGGCACTAGCCACATTGACTAAGCAACAGATAGGGCAAAAGATGTTGTGAGTGGGTTTAGATGGGGTTGACGGCCAGTGCAAAACCAAGAGTCGTTTCTAAGGACTCGATTAAAACTGAACACACAGTGTTAAGCAGCCCCTTGGTAAAAATGTGCAGATGCCGAATATCAACATGATAATATGATTGATATTCGGCCAACTAGCGGTTTGAGAGGATTAAAACACCGCATTGAATTACAGTGCGTTTGGCGCAGGAATTAGCCCTCGTACACCGTTTCCCAGGTTTTCTCGGCTAAGGCCTTGGTTTTTAAAATGCCCTCCCGAGACGATAAACTGGAACCTTCGTATTCTATGCCCAGATAGCCATCATAGGATCCTGCTTTCATTATTTGAAAAAACTTTTCAAAATCCATACTGGTTTCGTTACCGTTTGAGTCAAACTCAAGCGCTTTCACACTGACTGCTTGTGCCGTGGTGATTAATTCAGCAAAGCCCTGATAACTATCGTATTTTTTAACGCAGGGCGCGTTCCAGAGTTCGCCATTTTCACGCTCTATACACCAATTATGAAATCAGCCAGACCGGCAACATTTTTATCTGCCAGCTTGGTGATCAGATCAGCTAGCCATGCGCCATCGTTAGATATTCCACCATGGTTTTCGATAATGATTTGCAGCCCTTTTTGCTGAGCATATTCCGCCAAAATACCTATCGCTTCTATGCTTTGTGCCTTTACATCCTCAGGGCTTCCGTCACCGTGGGCATTCACTCTCATCATGTCGCAGCCTAAATAACTGGCAGCATCCACCCATTTTTTACCTGTAGCAATTGCCTGTGATTGTAGTTCTGAGTCAGATGCGCCCAGATTGCCGATATTGTCCACTTGGATCATTAGGTTTTTGATGCCTGCCGCTTTTGCGGCCGCGTTGAGACTGTCGAGATATTCAAAATCATCCACTTTATCTTGAAAAAATTGGCTGACGTATTCAACGCCCACAAAATTCATATCTCCTGCAGCATAAATGAAATCCACTGTGTCCATTTCTCCAGCAAATAACTCTCTGTTAAATGACCACTGAGCGAGAGAGTATTTAGCTTCTGAACCGATTGTTTTTGCAACTGGCGCTTGGTTATCTTCGAGTTTTGAGCATGAGACAAACAGCGCCAATGTGATTGTGGCAATCCACGTAAGAGGGAATATTTTCAATGGTAAGTTCCTTTGCTAGACATTATCGCTGTCGCGATCCTAAAACCTCATTGTACGATAGACCTAAATTACAGCGAACTGTGAATATAGACAGCATAATACCCCATTTTTGTATTCAGGTTACTGAGTATCTTTTGGATCACCAATGGATTTTTAATGTTTAGAATAACTGTGGCTGAACGTCTGGAGATTAGATCGGAAATGGTGAAAATAACTCTGACCAGTTAAGGTAGTTGACTCGCGATAGTGGTTAAGAATGCTTTAGAAAACTAGACAAATCCTAAAGCAAAAAACCGCTTTCATAATCTTGGTGTGAGCTTCAGACATTAATGTCTAGTGATATCACAGCTAAGGATGTGGGGCTCATTTCCCAATTTTTTCAAGCCGCAAGCAAATGCTCACGACCTGTAATCTTTAGCGCCCGTTTTATTAGAGGTTCCAGTTCCAAATTTTACATCCGTTAATTTTTGCACGCTGCAAAGTGTGGCGGTGTTTTTCGGCTAAGCGTTTACTGTCATAGGGGCCAAGAATGACGCGGTACCATACTCCTGACGTACCTTTACTCGATCTCACTTGTGCCTCTAAACCTTGAAAGGCAATCATTGCTTTAAGCTCTTGAGCTTGTTCATTTTTTCTAAACGAGCCACACTGGATTAAGCGGCGCGGTGCTGGTTGGTCTTGCTCTTTTTGTTCTATTTTAACTGTAAATTCTGGCAAGCTTTTAATAAACTCCCATTCTTCCTCTGGGATATCAGGCATGGTATCTTTTTTACTTTGGGCATGTTCGGTGCTTGCGCTATCGTTAAATTCGTCTCCAGGCGCATTACCTTTGATACTCCACAAAAAATAGCTAAACCCTGCCACTAATGAAAGAGTGATGACTACCCGTAGCCAAGGAAGTGAAGGTTTGAGGGGAGGTGTTGCTTGTTTTTTGCTGCGGCCACGAGCCACGTAATCTTTGTGCGCCATGCTATAAAAAGTACTGCGTAGAAATAAGGACCATTATTTTACCGCGGAACACAGGATCCTCAATCAGAATCTGTATTTTTATTGTATTCAACTGAAATCCTGTGGATCGATATCTAACGACCAGCGGATTTTATTGCCGAGTTTTAATGTTTCGATCTGTTTGATTTGTTGCCCAATGGCTTTTTGTAAGCTGCTACGCTGTGGGCTTTGTAATAACAATTGCATTCGATATTGGCCTTGTCGTTTTTCCATTAAAGCAGGAATAGGGCCCACACAATCCACACCGCTAGCAGCACTGAATAGTTGAGCGATTTGTTGTAAAAAATCAAAGGCATCGCGAGCACTTAATGCTTGTGCTTTGAACAATGCTTGAAAAGTATAGGGCGGTAAATGGGCATGTTGCCTCTCCAATAAAGCATATTGCGCGAAGTGTGCATAGCCGTTATTAATCAAGTCTTGCAATAACGGATGACCTGGGTCGTGAGTTTGCAACCACATTTCACCAGGTTTTTCTGCACGCCCTGCACGTCCTGCCAATTGAGTAATCAATTGCGCCAAATGTTCTGCTGCACGATAGTCTGCGCTAAACAACGCACCGTCAACATCAAGAATAAGTACCAGTGTGACATTGGGAAAGTGATGACCTTTAGATAAAATCTGGGTGCCAATTAAGATTTGATGCTCATTGTTATTGATACTGTTGAGCATGTTATCCAGTTTGTTTTTACCTCTAGCGCTATCACTGTCTATTCGAATACTGCTGTACTGTGGAAAATAATCTGCAAGGCCCTGTTCTAATTGCTCTGTACCCACACCCATAGAGGTCAGTTCATTGGATTGACATTGTTGGCAACTCTTAGGGATTGATTTTGCGCTGCCGCAGTGGTGACATTGTAATTTGAATAATTGTTTATGCACAGTGAACGGTTTTTCACATCGCTTACAATGTTCAACAAAACCACATTGATGGCACACTAGGGCAGGAGCATAGCCCCTGCGGTTGATAAATAACATCACCTGACTGCCTTGCTGCAAATGCTGCCCCATGCGCTCTAACATGCCTAGTGCCACGCCAAATTGTAAAGGCTGCTGACGAATATCAAAAACATGTTGCGTCGCGAGTGACGCATTACCTGCTCGTTCATTTAACTTAAGATGATGGTACTTCCCGGCTAAAGCATTGTTTAGAGTTTCTAGGGCAGGTGTAGCTGAACCCAGTACCAAGGGAATATTTTCTTCTCTGGCGCGGATCACCGCTAAGTCACGTGCGTGATAACGTAAGCCATCTTGTTGCTTATATGAAGAATCATGTTCTTCATCAACAATCAACAAGCCAGGTTTAAGCATCGGTGTAAATATTGCGGAGCGGGTACCTATAATGATGCCTAGCTGGGCATTTGCACTTTGTTGCCATACTTGCAGACGTTCATTGTTGTTAAGTCCTGAGTGTAAAATTCCTACATCAATACCAAAGCGATATTTGAATCTATGAACAGTTTGCGGGGTAAGACCAATTTCGGGAACTAAAATCAGTACCTGTTTACCTTGTTTAAGCACCTGCTCGATTGCTTGTAGATACACTTCTGTTTTACCGCTGCCAGTAATTCCATCTAATAAAAAACAGCCATATTGGTCAAGTTTCGATTCAATACAACTTATGGCGATGGCTTGCTCAACATTGGCCATAGGTTTGTCTTGGATTATTAAATCTTGTTGCCATGTTGACGCGGTAGACGAAGCTTTTTCAATGGGAACAATTAAATCCTTTTCGACTAAAGACTTAATTGCAGCCGCCCCAAAGTCAGCTTTGGCTTTAGACTTAATAATATCTTGGTTACGCAATGACGCTACCAACGAGCGCTGTTTGGGTGCGCGGGACAAACTATTTATATCTGCAGAATGGCCAACGTCGCTTAATGTCAAATATTGCATCGGTTTTGCTAGGCTTGACTCACCTTTTCTAAGCGCTACCGGGATTGCGGTTTGAACTACATCACCAATGGGGTGTTTATAATATTGAGCCAACCAGTTGCACAGTTTAATTAAGGTTGGATTAAATATCGGTGTGTCATCTATTACCATTTCAATGGATTTTAGCTTACTGATGTCCCAATCTAACTTTTCGCTTACTCCCCAAACCACACCTATTAATTTTCGAGGACCAAAAGAAACACGCACCCGAACACCTACAGGCAAAGCTGCACCTTCATATAGATAATCGAACAATTGACGCTTTGGAATAGGGAGCGCGACACTGATTATTGCCATTTTTATACTGCATAGCCTTTGATAGAGGAGGTGACCTGGGTATATTATCAACAAAACCCTTGATCGCCCAAGCCCGTTACATTAATATGCGCGCCACTTTGCGGCAAGCCACAAAGTCTTTTTTAATTTAATTTTCGTATGGTGTTCAACTTCGGGTTGAATAGCGATGCGGCCTGACGAAGAGGTAACCCATGAAACAAGATATCCATCCTGATTATCAGATAATGACTGCAAACTGTTCTTGCGGAAATATCATCAAAGTACGTTCTACTTTAAAAAAGACCTTAACTTAGACGTATGTTCGTCTTGCCACCCTTTTTATACTGGTAAGCAACGTAACGTCGACACTGGTGGTCGTGTTGATAAATTCAACAAACGTTTTGCTGGTCTTAAGAAAAGCTAAAACTTTTTTTAGTCTGACAATACATAAAAAGGCGCTTATCTAGCGCCTTTTTTGTGCCTATTTTTTAGCAAAGATTAACGCCGCCACCATGTTTTGCCAGCCCTTAGTAGGCTTCAGCTATTTATTTTTTTGGGAAATCATAAGTATCAATTTTAATTATATTAGATATATGAAAATAGCAATCTGATCGGGTATGTGGATTGATACAGGCTGTGTTACATTTATTCGAAGAATGTTGATCAAAACTCTGTCTGATGAAATTTTTTAAAAGGACATCATTTTATCAGAGTAACAATTAACGTTTAAATTTACTGTAAACATTTTTAAATTCCAAAAGGACTGACTACACCATGTCTGATTTTCGCCAACAAGCGCTTGATTACCATTCCAAACCTACACCGGGGAAAATCTGCATTGCGCTTAGTAAGCCTGCCGAAAGTGTTACCGACTTAGCGCTAGCATACAGTCCTGGTGTGGCTGAGCCCGTTCGAGAGATCGCAGCCGATCCCGATGCAGCTTATAAATACACTGGCAAAGGAAACTTAGTTGCGGTTATTTCAAACGGTACAGCTATTCTAGGCTTGGGTAATTTAGGTCCTCTCGCCTCAAAACCTGTCATGGAAGGTAAGGCTTTATTGTTTAAGCGCTTCGCCAATATTGATTCCATTGATATTGAAGTGAAGCATACAACAACTGAAGAATTTATTAATACGGTTGCGAGTATTGCAGATACCTTCGGTGGAATTAACCTTGAAGATATAAAAGCTCCAGAGTGTTTCGAAATAGAGCAGGAATTAATTAAGCGTTGTTCCATACCTGTTTTTCATGATGATCAACATGGCACGGCTATAGTCACCGCTGCAGGCATGTTGAATGCATTGGAAATTCAAGGCAAAAGTATTGGAGAGGCCACAATAGTGTGTTTAGGCGCGGGTGCTGCAGCTACCGCTTGCATGCAGTTATTGGTTAAATGTGGTGCAAAACGCGAACGTATTTACATGCTTGATAGACAGGGTGTGATCCATACCTGTCGTGATGAACTCACCTTCCATAAAAAGTTGTTTGCCAATAACACAGACAAACGTACCTTAGAAGATGCTTTGGATGGCGCAGACGTATTTATTGGCGTATCTGGGCCTAATTTGTTGCCACCAGAGGCGCTGAAATTAATGGCTCCTAATCCGATCGTTTTTGCTTGCTCTAACCCTGATCCTGAAATTAAACCTGAGTTAGCCCACGCAGTACGTGATGACTTAATTATGGCAACTGGGCGTTCTGATTATCCAAATCAAGTGAATAACGTACTGTGTTTCCCGTTTATTTTTCGCGGCGCGTTAGATGTACGTGCCTCTCAAATTAATGATGAAATGAAAATTGCTGCCGTAGACGCTATCCGGAATATTGCAAAAGAAGAAGTATCAAAAGAAGTATTGGCTGCCAGTAATATAGGCAGTCTTAGTTTTGGTAAGGACTATATTATCCCTAAGCCTATGGATCCTCGACTCTTAAAGCGTGTTGCTCTGGCAGTTGCACAAGCCGCCATTGACTCCGGCGTGACTGCATTTAAAGAGCTGCCCCCAGGTTATATGCAAGACTAGAATCGGTATTTTGACATACACATGACCTTGTTGGGGTCATGTGTATCTAAAGTTCTACAATAACAACAGCCCAAACACCATTACTCGTGCTTAGAATGAGTTGATTCTTCCTTATAGCAAAATTTACCTTTTTCTTTGTACATTTTTTTGCTTTATGTGCCAGCCATCAATATCAGAAACGATGCATTTTTCCTCGATTGAATGATTAGTAGAGCAAGATATTTGACGCATGATAATCCCCGCAATGTGTCAGCGTCCTGGTATCGAGGTTATTGTCATTCCTTTACCTGCGAATCTTGCGCAGCAAGAAGCTGTGTATGGCGACACAGATGGTGAAATTATGCGTATCTGGAGTTATGGTATTGATAATCCCGATATGATCCGTGTGCCCACTGCCTATTGCTATTTGCAAACAGGTGCATTCATTGTCAAAGATTCTGATGTGCTAATCTGTAATAAAACCGAGCTTGCGCAGTATCGGCTGGCGAGAGTGAGAAGGTTAAACACACTAATAGCATTACCGCAGGTTTGCCCTTAGAGACCTATAAGTTGTGCCACACCTAAACAAAAAGCATGCAGCGTTAGGTCTAAAATTGATCTCGTGATCCGTGATATGCAAAACAGTGGTGAGCTTGCCCAATTAATTGCCAAAGCAAATGCTGAGGTTATGAATTATTAATCGGCGGCCTTAGTGCAGGAGTATTCAGGGCTATTTAAAGTGATACTTCAGTAAACATTTATACCCTTCATGTAGGCCTGATTCACGATTTTTAGTCATGTAACAATACAAGGAATCATCGCATTTGGATAATCTCAAATACGTAAATGTATCAAAACTTTGCTAAATACTACGAAAAACAAATATTAAGCGCTGGTCTATCGCAATAATTATTTGTTTGAACGCTTCATCACGTTTTACCGCGACTTACCTGTTTTGTCCCTCCAATATCATTATTTATCTCTACTCTATGATCGAACTGACGTTAAACACCACCACCTAACATAGAGAGACTCATGATGAAAAAATTACTTATTAGCAGCGTTATTGTCGCAGCTAAGTTTATAGTTGGTAATGCCCAAGCAAAATATATTGATCCGGTCACTGAAAGCAAACTAGTTAAAGTATGTGAAGCCATAAAAAGCGACAGACTAATTAAAGTGCATGTTGCAGTAAAAAATAGCGACATAAGTTTGAAACAAATTACTAACGGTTTATTGTGTAACGGTGCACACCCAGTGAACTTCGCTTTGGCGAACAATGCTGAAAAAACAGCTGAGTTTTTAGCCCGAAAAAGTCGCGGAAATCATCAGCAGTTGTTGACTAACTTATAGGTTACTTGCATGTACTTACCTAAATAACCTGAACTCGGGTTAAGACGTGCCGCGACCTTATAAATATTGCAATAAAACAATATGTCAGATGGTGCTAATTGGTTTGCAAAGACATTGAACGCATCCAGTGCTGCTATTATTACGTTTATCGAATCGAGCTTGAAAGGGAATAGCGCGCTATTGTGAGCAAGTTCATAGAAGATAGGCTCGATAGTAGTGATACTGGACGGTATGCCTTATCTATAGCTCCGGTTAAATAGTGTGTACTTAGCATGATAGTCAGAGCATCTTTGCTCACAGCTCTTTTGTAGCAAACTCACTTTTATCTATGGGCTAAATACTTCTATTACAGGTGTTACCGCTGTTTAAATATTTATTTGTGAATTTGAAAAGCGTGTTTGGACATGATGGTGTCAATATGTGTCGCTAATACACTCATGAACCAAACTGTACCATATATCAGGTATTGAATAACCGGCATTAATTTTGTCAACGTTAAGTTGGCAGAGAGCTTAATATTTTTTAGGTCACTTTAAATTTCCTTAAAGCCGGATTAATCGTAAAAAAGATAAGGTTTGACAGAGAATCAATCAGAAGATGGTAGTAAAATTTCAACATTACCCGCAGTGATATTGGTCAGTTCGGTTTTAAATGCGTTGAGTTCGCTGCACGCTATCGCAATAATTTGTGTCACTTTCTGAGAATAAGTAGAATCGATACTATCGATATCATAACGTTCTAACAATCGAGATATATTGCCTTCATGGGTATAGTCATAGGTTAGTTTTAGGGTGCTGCGTGCAACTTTTAGTTCCATTGGTAAATCAACTAAAACCAGTGACACAGCGTGAGAATATGCCCGTTGTAATCCGCCAGTACCAAGCTTAGTGCCACCAAAATAGCGAACTACTGCTACCACAATATCGCCGTAACCACTGTATTCGAGGACTTTTAACATAGGCATGCCCGCAGTTCCACTGGGTTCACCATCGTCACTCATGGAGCGGATAGTGGTATTCGGAGCACCAGCAATATATGCCCAGCAAACATGATTAGCTTGAGGATGTTGTTTACGTAACGTTCTGATGAAATTGTCTGCTTCTTGGCGACCGAAGGCAGGCGCCGCAAAGGTCAAAAATTTGCTACGTTTAATTTCTAGCTCAACTTGGCATATCTGCGCAGGTACTTGATAGCTTGGTGAATTCAATTGATTATGCCCACATCACTAAAACTGCGGCAGCCGCGATAAGTAATAGTCCAATCAGCTCGTGTTTTTTAACTTTCTGTTTAAGCCAAAAGGTGGCGATCAATATGGTAAAAAGCACCTCAACTTGTCCCAACGTTTTTACATAGGCCACATGATGTAGAGCCATAGCACTAAACCAGCAAATAGAGCCTAAGCAACTTGTGGCGCTAGTAGCCAAAGTCATTTTGGCATTGTTTTTAAGTGCCACAAACGTGCTTCTGTTTTTAACCGCGATATAACTCACAAGTAAAGTAGTTTGAATGCACAATACCCAAAGTAATACCCAAGCGGCACTATGTGGGAAAGGTACATTTATTAAATGGCTGGCTTCTCTAACAAATAAAGATGTAAGCGCAAAACAGCTACCACAAGCTAAACCTATGGCTAATATTTTAAGGCTCAACTCTCCTTTTCTGCCGCCTCCAGACAGCACAAATACTGCAGCACCGCCAATTAAAATGCCTAACCAACCAAATAAACTCAGTTGACTACCAAAAAACAATGTACCTAATACGCCAGCCACCAAGGCTTCACTTTTGGCTAGTCCAGCTCCCACAGCAAAGTTTTTTTGCTTAAACAAAATGACCATCAACGCAGTAGCAAAAATTTGCATCACCGAGGCCAGCAAAACAAAAGACACAAACTTAAAAGTAAATTCAGGAATGATTTGATTTGATAAGGCATAAAGCATTGCCAAGTAAGCCAGAGCAATCGGTGGCGCGAATAAAAAGCGTGCTAAGGTGACACCAGAAGTACTCATATTCACACTTAGCTTACTCTGCAACGCATTACGAAACGTCTGCATCACCACGGCACCCAGCGTAAAGAAAACCCAACTCACAGCATTACCTCAAAAACTACAAAATGTGATCTTACTCTATAAACGACTGAATAGATTATCATCTGTTTAAATAGCTAATATTTCCCCAGTCTATTCAATTCAAATTGTTGCTTGGTGAGTCTTTTTTGTTCTTCTAACTTTCTGATATAGAAAATACTTTTTATAAACTTTCATTATTGAAATAACAAGGCCAACATTAATAAAACTCAAACGATTAATCGTTAATCAATTTTTTATTATTCGTAATACCATCATTAAAAACGCCAATCTTTGATGAGTGGTTCTTTTGTGCCATCCATAAACCACAATGCGGCAACCAAACCTTTTGTATCGTTGGTCACCGTAATGACTGCTTCGTAGTTAATATCACTCAAAGACGTTCTGAGTAAGCAGCTATTATAATTAATACTATAACCTCCATCGCTACGCTGCTGATAATCACTACACAACGATAAATAGGCTGCCTGGTAATCATCTTCTGAGCGAGAAATCTTTAGGTTAAACGAACGCTCACTATTTAATGCAAAACCATTAGGTACCACTATCTCATGGCTAGACTGTGCCGAACTATTTACAACCACTCCGACCTCCATAGGTGTTTTCTCTTCCAAGCTAAATTCAGTTATAGCAGGTTGGCTTTGAATAGGATCCGGCAAAACGGTGCTTGGCTGACTTACAACGCTCCCTGCTGTTGGTTTCACTGTAATGTTCTCTGATCCGCCCCCTCCACACCCAGTTAACAACGTACTCAATAAAACAAAGCTGTATATTTGTTTCATACATCACCTCTTTAATTAGAAAAAATATTATTTGTGTTGGCATTTTCAGGTATGTACCAATCAGCATCCACAAGACCTTCATTGGCAATAAAACTAGAAAATAAGGGATATGCATAAATCACATCCATATATTCCAAGGAATATTGCATTTCAACACCCACATTGATAGCCCAAGGCATACCATTCTCACTTACAAAGTAGCGCCCATTTTGTGGCTCACTCCTATCATCTTGACGACCGAAGAAATCGGTTCTAAAAGCTTCTGTTGGCGCTTTATCGGGTAAATGTATCTCATACGCTCTTCCCGGTGGCAGACCAAATGCTAAGCTATGATCATATCCATCACTCGCAAATAAGAACGGGTCATAAGGAAACTCTGGCATTTGCAGGCTGGGAATAGCATTGGTCATTGGTAATGTCATAGAAAAGCCCATTTGAATATCTGTACCACAACCTGGTTCTGTTCGATAATAGTTGCAATTTATACTCGCACTAACGAAGTCCCACACATCATTGGTGACGATGGCTATTGCCTCATTCCTAGCCAATTCGAGGGGAGAGGTATTTTGTGGTATGTCATTAATGGTGTAACGAATAGCATCTTCATCAACTGTACTTCGTAAAATACCGGGTAAACGAAATGCAAAACCATTGTGATGTAACGCGCCTACGGCTGCTATCTGCCCTTCTAATTTAATGCGAATAACTTCATCATTGAGTCTATATTCACTGATACGGTAATTCATCACTAAGTCATTAAAATCATAGTCGCCTATTGATGGCCAGTTATCTTCAAAGGCAATGGTTGCCCACTCAGAAGCACTAGGGTAGTAACTTATGCTGACATTAAGCTCTGTGATATCAACTTGGTGATCTTCAACCTCTCCATCACTAAAACTACCCGTTGGCTCTAACCCACCGATACTACTGAGTCTAAAACGCGCCCATGTGTTACCCGCTTCAGCCCATTCAGGGACGTCATAAGCTAGCGTATTACTACCTTGAATTACAGCTTGGGTATCAGCGATTTGTTCATCAGTTCCAAACACACCATTTCCGTCAAAGTCTATCCAAGCATCAACAAAAGCTGGTGTTGATGCGATAAGTTCCAGTAGTGCAGAATTACCGACTTCGAGACCTGTAACAAAAGCCACACCGTCTTCATCATCATTACCATCTGTTACGTCATCACTGAGAGGAAATTGATAGCTATCAAATTCGGCGTCGACACCAGACCCCATAAAAATCGTATTATTTTCTGTACTATGGCTAGCACCATTATCAGCAGCAAGGCTACTGTATGAGGCGGGTGCATCACCAAAGTCAATCGTAGCTTCAGGAGGTGCTTCAGCTATTGCTTGAGTGATCGACGCGGCCATTCCGTTAGTACAACCTGTCTGTCCGATAACGCTATCTGCACCAAACTCGATGAAATTCGTTGCTGAATAAGCACCGCCACAATCATTAGCTATACCCTCTATTACTGTATTAGCTCCCGTTTGAACGAAACCCTTAGCAAGAATAAATCCTGTGGTTTCCGCGCCTGCACCTAACTGTGTATAACCAGCTGCACCCGGTTTGTCGCCCAGTACATTCCAAATTATAGTGCTGTTATCAGTTACGTTTAACAATATAACCTTCGCATCGATAGCAAAACTCAAGTAGTTAGCAATATTAAAAATCCATGTACCATCCACACCTTTGCCATCAAGCGTGAGGGTTTTTCCGCCAGTAATTGTCAGATAATCTATGGTGCTATAGATGCCAGCTTCGAGCGTTTCATTATTCACTCCAAAAGTAATTGAGACGAGCTCAGTTCCTGTTCCCAGGTCTTTCAGTGCCGTTTGCATCGTCGTAATTAACACTTCTTGATTGGTTACTAATAGGGGAGGAGGGGGGACTAACAAAGAATTCGCCGTGAGGATCCCATCAATTTGAACACCAGCACCGATGGTAGTGGTGGTCCCAGCATCAACATTGCCATGAAAAATTGAACCCGCACCAACAGTGACTGTGGTTCCAGCTAAAACATCGCCAGTTACCTCAACAAGTGTATCAAAGGTTGCGGTTGTTCCGGCTATAATACTGCCATCTATTATGGCGCTAGCACCAACCGTGGCGGTGGTACCCGTCTGAATATAACCGTTAACAAAGGCAGCTACGCCAAGTGTTACAGTAGACCCTGCTTCAATATAACCAACAACACCTGCATCAGCGCCTAGGGTGGTAGCTGCTCCAGCCTCTACATTACCGGCAATTATTGCATTTGCAGCTAATGTGACTGCAGTGGCACTTTGCACATTACCCCCAATTGTGGTGCGTGCCCCCGCCGTTACATATCCACTGGCATACAGCGACTGGTTATTTAGGTCTGAATCTGCCAGAGACTGAGCCGTTACTTGTGCGCTAGACAGTATAAGAAGCGCCGAGATAAGTAGGAGTGGATTTACACATCTAAAAAATGAATTTTCACGGTTAGGTGGCGTGTTATTAGATAAATGATTTCGACTGTTTCGGTCACAATTATCTTTTAATTTAGATATATCAATTTTGGCATTGTTCGGTGCGACGCGTTTCTTTCGGCCTTGGCTTCTATCAGTTACATTGCATCGCGTATGGTATGTCACGTATCGTTGAAACCATTCTTCGTGATGAGTTAAGCAAGCGCTGGCTAACAATAAGACATCATTGCCACTACCTTTCACTTTATAGTCGTCACAAAGATAAACATTATACTTTTGCATCTTTCTGCCCTCTGTCTTTAGATATATTTCGTACCTATTTAGGATTAGAGATTGCAAGCAACGTACCAAATCATGATTATTATAAGTAACTGATTATTATAAGTATTTATAAAAATTTGAGTTTATTGTATTTCTGTTTTGCAAAAACTTTTCATTTTGCTAATCGATTTAAGTCATTAATTGGCAGAGAACAAAATTTTGAGTGGGATTACCGAATATTGATTAGGTCTAATCGCTATATTTGTTAAACGGTGCCGTTTTAACGGTTTGAGAATTTCATCTTTGTAGGCTCTTAAGCCGATGAAATGTTTTTCGCTTAAGCAAACTAACTTGAAACTGCCTATATTTCCCTTCGTTTTATGTCATTAACTGAGTGAAAATAGAATTAATACAAGAACCCATTGTAATATGACGGTAGTTAATGCGGTTGTTTGTGTAAGCTTTTCCACACAAGAGATGCTAAGAGATGCCAAGCGCTGATATTCAAATTTTTCATTAGTAAAAAAGCCTCTATAAATTGATAAACCTTCGTCAAGACTATCAAGGAAGTGATTCTTTGATGCTAGAATGTAATAAGCTCATATGTCGGTTATTGAAACGTAAAACTGACGTTGATAAATGTGACGCATAGCCCCCAATGGGGCTAATTAAACATTGTTCTTCACACTTTAACTCGGTAAATATTCCTTACTCCAACTTTCACTGATATCACCTGAGAGGATAAGTTTTTGGATCGCCTCTTGCCCATAACCCAATTCTTGCAAAATAGAGCGTGTTGAACTGCCAAATTTCTCGGTTGGTTGCAGGGCGTTGATTGGGCAAACTGTGGTGCGCACGGCATATGGGTCAAGCTGAGTGACTTCGTGACCACTTGGATGATCAGGATAGTAAGAAAAGGAATAGCTACCGTTCTGTGTTCCTGGCGTGCCATCTGCAAGCCGCGTGTGCTCGGCTCGCAGTGCATCAATATTATTACAGATTGCCACACCGATATCGGCCCCCTGCAAGCGCACCACCCATTCATCCGCAGAGAACCACTGAAAAGCTTGGGACAGAAATGCTGCACGGCCTTCTTCGGGCACCTCTGCTATTCCCTCTAATCCTTCAACTTTATCCAGTCGGGGCAAGTCGCGTTCATAGGCGCTAAGTAGAACATAGATGCCTGATGCCGTGCTGTAGAAACGGGTGAGCGCATCGTAGCCATTAACATCAGGCCCAGTGGGTTCGTCGAATAATCCACGGCCTTGATAGTCATAACAAAAAGGGATTTGAAGCAGCCCTGAATTAGCAGCAAGAGATGTCCGTCCGCGCCCAATTCTACCATGGCGATACTTTTGATACAGTGCGGCTGCGACCCCCAGTGCACCTCCAAACCCACACATTACATCGATTGTGCCAACATGGGCATGTTCTTCGGGGCGGTCCATCGCGCCGCCAAAGCGAAGCATAATGCCAGTGACCGCCTGCACCAAATCATCGTAGCCGATATAATCTGTTCTCACTCCACGTCGAACACCACTATAACAATCCAGCTTACAGAATAGGACGTCAGGGTTAAGCTTACGTAAAGACTCTTCGTCTAAGCCCATACGTTTTATTTGACTATCAGGCGCATTC
Source organism: Paraglaciecola psychrophila 170 (assembly GCF_000347635.1). Classification (NCBI taxonomy): domain Bacteria; kingdom Pseudomonadati; phylum Pseudomonadota; class Gammaproteobacteria; order Alteromonadales; family Alteromonadaceae; genus Paraglaciecola; species Paraglaciecola psychrophila. The sequence goes on from NC_020514.1 coordinate 228,798, forward strand.
CAAACGATCACATCCACCGTTTTGATCAAGTCCTCAAGTACTTTGAGGCCATGGCGGCTTTTGGAATCAGCAAGTATTGAACGTTTTCCTCGCCCCTGTGACAGGCCGTACATGACCGTGTTCCAACTATCATACATAGGAATGGCAGGGTCGATTTTGACGACCTCTGCTCCAAAACGAGCTAAATAGCTTGCTGAATGTGGTCCAGCTATAACATTGCACATGTCCAGTACCTTTATACCAGATAGCCAGCCGACATTCGGCGAATCTTCTTCTCGGTCTGGAATGTCGGTGCGGATCTTTTTGAGTGTAGTAAGCGCCTCGCTGTATTCGACCCAACGACGTGGTTTGGGGTTTATTGCTTCTTCGCCACTTTCTTCCATCCAAACAACCGGACCTGGTTGGGTCATCTCGCCATAGACGGCATCAACGACATCAACCATTAATCCTGATGTTTCTGCATATTCATCATAGATCCACTCTTGCAACCATCGCTGTGGCGCAGCAGGAATGCCTGCTCGTCCAAACTTCTTTTGCCATTCGTGTGAGGTACGCGATAAAAATACTTCTTTCATCCGTGCGGCTAGCTTATCAGCCCAGTCTTTGGGCATCGGATAAACTCCGAGTGAACAGGGCGAAGCCCAATCTGCGACCGGTTGGTAGGTGTCAGCCTCTTCGGTCAGTCCCTCATCGACCATTTCCTGATATAGCTCTAAGACTTCAAGGCATCTGCGGGCGTGATATTTATGGCTTGGGCAGACAACGTAAAACATCCGGCCGTCTTTACACATGTAGCTACGAAAGAATGGATCAAGCAGCTCTTGCAACTCATCATAGCTGACATTCATTGGCATGCCCTCAATTCGACGGCGATCGATCTCTTGCTCACGTTGGGTAAGATAACGTTCAGGAATATCAACCACTTTGATCGAGTTATAGCAAAGCCCTTCCATCACTGCAGCTGCTAATGGCACCTCAATCTGATCGCCAACACCCGTCAGCTGACGTGATTGCAGGGCTAAAACGACTGAAGAAGCACCGATTTGTGCGGAATAGGCAGATGCCAGGGGCAGCGGTGAAAACGATGGATTGACGCCCATTAAAACACGGTTAAGCCCCATATCAGTGAAGACACCGGAGGTCGCAGCCACAACACTTTCGAAGGCTCGCCAGTTGCGTCGCACTGGGTCATTCGAAGCAAAGCCGGGTAGCGATAAAGTGATCAATTCGGGCCGTTCAATACGCATCTGGACAAAATCTAGACCTAGATTTTTTAATTTATCAGGTCGAAAGTTTTCAACCAAAATATCAGCTTCAGCGCACAACGCATGAGCACGTTCTAACCCCTCTTGCGACTTGAGATCTATCGAAACAATCAATTTGTTACGATTTAGGATCGCAGTTGCAGGGCTGTCCCACATGTCGCCGCCAGGCGGATCGATATGCACAACTGTTGCACCCAAATCGGCCAGCAGCATCGCGACGGCTGGGCCTGCAATGTATTGTCCAAAGTCGACAACTTTCACACCGTCAAGAGGAAGTAGTGAGCGAGTAACATTTTTCATAGTTTCTCCGGTATTTTATTGGTTAGATCTTTTATAGCCTTTGCCGCGAGCATAGGCAAACTCATTGCATCAGCATATAACGCTAACAAATTCTTTAGTCACCTCTTTTGCATGACCTTTCTCAAACTTTGACCCTGCTCGATGCGGGCGCAATTGCATACACGGTGCGTTTCACTCATTAACCACAAGTGGCTGGCATTTCCTTTAAAATAGGCTTTTCACTTTTTTTCTAAAAACCTTCTATTAACAATTTCACAATGATGTGCGCTTTTACAAAATAATCATCTAAAGCGAACTCGAGCATGTCATCTAGTTCATGGATCTCTGTGTCATTTTCTAATGAGACACCAGGAAATGTTGTGTACTGGTGAGAGTCATGCTTGGCGAAACGTAACCAACTAAGAAGTATATATACGTCGTAAACCACTTAACAACGCATTTTTAAGGTTACACACCCTGCCAATTAGCCTTGAAGCGCTTTTCGAGATTATCGATACTTAAAAAGCTGGCAAAAATGAATCAGGCCAAATATGTGGACGCTCATGTGATGTCAAGTTACTACTTGCCCATTCGTGCTGATTTTCAGCATGAATACCATTTTTAAGCCGGTATTACCGCTTGTCCGTTGTGTTGATGGAAGTCTAAAAATGACCCTCATTTTCAAACCTGGGCTCCCATATATTCAGGCTCTTGATTGAAATGGTTTTATCATTTCAGGCCTCTAATTGAAGTCCGTACCGAGTGATGCGTAGCACGTACCTTATCGCCTTAAAAATATATCCACACAGATTATTATCCTTGCCTGTCCGGTGACTGGGTCATGCCATTTAAGACTGCTGCGTGACCACGAGGAAGCACCACCCAAACTCACTCAATAAGCCTCTGGATTGATTACCTAGTGCACTCTTACTTTTGATTAAGCGTTCGCGAATGCGGTGCAGGCAGCTAACGTCTTGCTGATGCACAGTTTTAATTGGTACAAAGGGAATATGAGGACGTTGGCTGACTTCTGTTATTGCAAACGCATCGTTATGGTTATTGTTGTTACCTCGCACAAAGGGTGTGACATGTTGGGCAGGGATACGCTTGATATCATGGCCTAGCTTCGCTATTTCTCGCCCCAGTAATGAGATGAGTAACAGATCTCTATCACCACTACTGTTGGTAATTGATGATGTATAAAATCGAGTAACTCATTACGCTTTAACTTCTTAGTAAACTAAAGCTTTATATGCTCATTCACCTTGCATACTTGGAATACGTTCTTTTTTAAATTGATCGTAATTATTTAAGTTTCATCTTGGACGTTCCCCATGTAAATAGTCTTGTTGGAAATATTATTTTGGCGTGTTGACGCTGTACTAGGGAGCGTCTATCTCATCAGCCATGTTAACGAGCAGCCAAAAAAATTATTCTACTTTTATTATAATGAGTGTCTTATTAATTCAGCGCAATTAAGTTTATGAAAAATCAACTTCACTGACCCCATCGATTTCATTCAACTTTGATAATTATATCAACTGCTCTATCTCAAATCTTTTAAAGTGAAACCTTAAGGTAATATTTGATACCTTAAGGTGTCACCATAATTTAGAGGAATTAATATGCATACTGAAACGGAATTAACGCCTGCGATAGAACAACACTTCTTAACACTCATTGCTAAACTATCTGCGGTATTCGGGCTTCTTTTCATCACTGACAGTATCTACACCCTAGTAGAAAGTGTATTCCCAAACTCTACATGGCTAAAAATTATCGTCGGAACGTTTGGGCTAGTTCTATTCATCGCTATGGGAGTGAGTTTATTTAAAAATCTGAAATTTAACGGAAAAATAAATATTAATACATCTTTGTGTTTTAAATTTTCCGATGAATATATTAGCTACGTGAGTATGAAAGGCTACCAATACAGCTGGAATGTAATGAGTATCTTACTGCCTATCTTAGTGATACTCGCCTATTTAAATGACAGGGGCGAATACTTACCTGAGCTTTTCAACAGTATTTCCTTTCTTGAATTTATTAAACTAAACCTTGCGGTATTATTGCTCAGTTATGGTTTGCCCATACTATATATGCTGCGTAAAGAGCAGGATTAACATGCTTGACAATAATATTGCAAAGCTTCAGGGGAAACTTAAAATATCTCAGCAGGAACTTGCGGATGGCATTGGGGTATCTAGAAAAACCATCAGTACAGTGGAAACGGGACGTTTTACGCCATCGGTAGTTATTGCATTAAAATTGGCGGCTTATTTTCACGTTACAGTAGAGAGTATTTTTAGCATCGAAGAGTAAGAAAATAAGCTGTTATATGTTGTTCACAAAATGGAGTTTCAAATGAGAAAAAAATTCGAATTCAATGTTAAAGATCATAAAATTAAAGTTACTAATTCATGGCTTCATGGGGCCAAGCTCTATGTAGATGGTGATTTTCGCGATTTTGATAAGAGCCTATCTGCAAATGGAAAAGTTGCACTTTTATCTGCTAACCTAGGTAACTTTGGTATTTTAGAAATATTTCCTGTGGCATTTTTTACTGTAGAGATAGATGCTTATTTAGTATTTGATAATACAAAGCAGCATATTTTTAGTTCTCATAAACGCTTGAGTTTAACTGAACAAAGAACAGCGTAATAAACTTATATGAACTTCAAACGGAGAAAATATATATGGATGAAGTAATTAATAAAATAGAAAAACGCAGCAGCCAAAACCAATACACCAATGCGAGTATTTTGACAACGATCTTAGGTACGGTATTGGTTGTTCAAGAACCTGCATATTACTTGGATGTAATTATACTTAGTTGTGCAGTAGTTCTCGGCGTAATAGGTTTTATAAAAAGTTCAAAGTAGTCGCACTGCTAACAAGTTTATTAAACATCGTTACGGCTAAAAAACGGCCTTCACTGGACGCGCAAAAAACGCGTGCTGTTTATAAAAAGCGTCAGCACGCAAATCAAAATAAGGTGTTTTATCAATTATGGATAATCAAACTAAAGACGAACTTAAAACTGGTGCTTTATTAGCAACCGGAACACTTACAGGGTTTGCAATTTTAAAATCAATAACTACCAAAACCTCCTTTTAGTAAACATTAACCCGCACAAAAAGTCAGCTGTAGCCAAGGGTAGTCAATAGCGTTTATTCGACCTATACTCAAATATCTAAATAGATAAACGGGCGTCGTGCATAGTCACAAATAAGCAGTTTAAACTTGTTGATTTTGGTCAAGATAACCATAGTTTAAGGTCTATAAAATTAAGGAACACTAATATGTCTGATAAAGTGAAATGTCCAATTGCTGGCGGTTACAGTGCAATTGAAAGTAAACGAATAGGAGGCGCTATTGGCACCCCCCCTATGAACGCTGATTGGTGGCCCGGCAAGCTTCCCATAGAACTGCTACATAGTCAGTCACCCGCCGCTAATCCTCTTGGTGATGATTTTGATTATCCTGCTGCTTTTGCGTCTTTAAACATTGAAGAAGTCAAGAAAGACATTTTAGAATTGTTAACTAGCTCTCAAGACTTTTGGCCTTCAGACTATGGAAATTATGGACCTCAGATGGTTAGGATGGCTTGGCACTCTGCAGGCTCTTACCGCGTGTTTGACGGACGCGGAGGATCAGCTCAGGGTTTGCAGCGATTTGCTCCACTGTATTCATGGGAAGACAATGGCAACATCGATAAATCCATTCGATTGCTACAACCCATAAAATTGAAGTACGGTGAAAACATTTCTTGGGCAGACCTTATTATGCTGACAGGCAATCTAGCCTTAGAGCAGATGGGCTTTAAAACATATGGCTTCGGCGCTGGTCGAATTGACTATTGGGAAGCTGATGATGCGAGCTATTGGGGTCCTGAAACCGTTATGGCAACACAAGACAAACGCTGGGTTGGTGAGCCAGGAAGTGATGATTATGATTTAGAAAATCCTCTTGCCGCCTCAAGGCAATCGTTAATTTACGTTCACCCTGAGGGTCCATTTGGTAATATGGATCCCTTATCTTCTGCACAAGAGATTAGAATTACCTTTGGTCGCATGGGCATGAACGATGAAGAAACCGTTGCATTAATTGCAGGTGGACATGCATTTGGTAAAAGTCACGGTGCATCCCCTAAATCAGCCCTTGGACCTGAACCGAGCGGCGCACCGATCGAAAACCAAGCCTTAGGGTGGTTAAACAGCAATGGTACGGGAAAAGCCCAGTACACAACTACCAACGGCATTGAAGGTGCGTGGACGTCTCATCCCACTCGTTGGGACCATGAATATCTTAAGAATTTGTTTGCATTCGAGTGGGAACAAACAGAAAGTGTGGCAGGTGGTAAGTCATGGCGTCCAAAAAAATGGAGCCGCATCTGACCTTATTCCTGATGCTCACATTGATGGGCTGCGCCATCCACCTATGATGATGACCACCGATATTGCCTTAATCAAAGATCCGGCCTACCTCAAAATTTGTCAAAAATTCGTTGACACTCCATCATTGCTTGACGACGCATTTGCAAAAGCTTGGTACAAGCTGATACACAGAGATATGGGACCAAAAAACAGACTGCTTGGTGCCGATGTTCCTGCAGATGACTTAATTTGGCAAGACCCGATCCCAATGCTTGATCATGAGTTAATAAACGAATCCGATATCACCACACTTAAATCAAGCGTACTAAACGCTGGCCATAGCCTATCAGCGCTAATCAGCGCTGCTTGGGGCAGTGCATCGACGTTTCGTAAGACAGATCTTAGAGGCGGAGCAAATGGCGCACGTATAAGACTTGAACCAATGGTCAATTGGGAAGCGAATAACCCCAAGCAACTCAAGAGTGTATTGAATTCACTTGAAGAGATTCAACAAGCATTCAATAACAGTGCAAGTGGCAATAAGCGAATTTCAATAGCTGATTTAATTGTTTTAGCTGGCTGCGCTGCTATTGAAAAGGCAGCTGCCCAGGCTGGTGTTGACGTCGTTGTGCCTTTCGTAGTGGGGAGAATGGACGCTCTTGCAGAGCAAACCGATGAACATAATATATCTTTTCTTGAACCCCACGCAGACGGTTTTAGAAACTTTGTAAAGGGTAATTACGCGGTAGAAACAGAGCGGATGTTGATCGACCGAGCACACCTTCTTGATTTATCAGCTCCTGAGATGACTGCACTTGTGGGTGGCCTTCGCGTTCTTGACACCAACTTTGATGGGTCAAAACACGGCGTATTTACACACCAGCCAGGCGTGTTAAGTAATGATTTCTTTGTCAATCTACTTGATATCAATACAAAGTGGGCACCTGTTGACGACGACAAGGAAATTTTTACAGGAACAGATACGGCAAGCGGCGAAATCAAGTGGTCAGCTACCCGCTGTGATCTTGTCTTTGGTTCAAACCTTCAGCTTAGAGCCATTTGTGAAGTGTATGGTTCCTCAACAGGGAATGTAAGGTTTGTAGAAGCGTTTGTAAAAGCGTGGCACAAAGTAATGATGCTTGACCGTTTTGAACTACAAAATGAAATGTATCGTTCATAATATGCTTACTTTACTGCTCGCGATACGGTGACAAACTAGTAACGCGGGCAGTAAAACATGTTTAAATAGCTATCAATTGTTACAGTGTTTGGGTTGTCACCTGTTCGGCTGACGTAGACGTCAAGGAGCAATTTAAACTATCTTTAAATTCATATTTAAGAATATCGTTACTCATTTGACCAAATTTTTCCGGCGTGTTTGGGCGATCATTTATGTTGACTAAAATAGCGCTTGCGGCCTCAAGATCATCCAATGCACGGGCAAAGTGTCATAGCATAGACTCAGACTCACCTTTAGCAAAAATTCAATATTCCCGCACGCACATCTTTAAGGCATTCTTTGTCAAGCCAGCATTGTAGTCTTTGCCAGGCGTTGAAATCTTGATTGCGTTCATCATCAAAACTGCACCCATTGTGGTTTTGGTCATGGGGCCTGCGCTGTCTTGGGCCAATGAAATAGGAATTATATAACGCTGCGGCACAATACCAACGGTAGGTTTAATGCCATACAAGACTTTAAAGCAAATCTGTCATACACACTAATTCTTACCGATAGTGTTCTATGGTTATTAGTTCAAACAGACATATTTGCTAAGGTTAAAGATGTTTATTTTTCTTGGGGGCTCACTACTTGAGGGGATTTTTTCTGATTATCTGGCTAGTATTGTTGGTAAGCGCCGATCATTTAAAAAAACGAACTGAATATTTATTCGATAACAAAATTATTTCCCAGTCATTGCATGACGGTTTGAATTGGGTCTGGGATATGAGAAATAATATGTACTTGTTCCTGCTCGATGGGCGTGAATATGAAAATTTCTATAATGCTTCGTCTCACGTTGGCTGCGCCAATACCTTTAAATGATAGATTGCCTGTTAGGAGGTGCTAGGACGACGATAATCATGGCGCTAAGCTTTTCCGTCCTGCATTTCTGCGCGCACATTTGAGCGTTAACGTTAGCTTTATATGATAGCTGAATCAAAAACCGAATATCCCCCCATTTCTGTTGAGCGTTCAAATAGGACTAAATGAGTGAAAACCGCAATGTCGGCAATCTGCCCTTTGGGGTCGTTGATATAGGCTACAGAAATGTTGTCGACAGTGCGCACTAGTCGAGCTTTTCAATTTAAATGTATTAGCTCAAGTTCGAACTAACGCATTTAAAGACACATTTGAGATCTTATCTAAATAGTGAACCAAAATTGTCTTTATTTCATTATTTTTTGTCTTCATTTAATTCTGTTTGTCTCCATTTACCATTCAATGAAACATCTAAACCACTTGCCCAGCGACCCAACCACTGCTCCAAGCCCACTGAAAGTTATACCCCCCTAACCAACCGGTTACATCGACAACCTCACCAATAAAATATAATCCCTCAACATCTTTCGCCATCATGGTTTTGGATGAGAGTTGATCGGTATCTACGCCGCCTAATGTGACTTCGGCTGTGCGATAACCTTCGGTGCCATTGGGTTTAAGTTGCCATTGGTGAAAGGCTTGGGCTGCTTGTTCTAGTTGCTTACCTTGGTATTGTTTTAGGGGTTTATTTTCAATGCCTAAGTACGGCAATGCGGCTTGTACATAACGTTTTGGGTAATGGTTAGCCAGCGCTGTGCTTAGTTGTACATCAGGCTGATCTTGAAGTGCTTGCTCTAAGTCAGCTAACAAATCGCCATTGGGAAATAAGTCGAATTCAACCGCTTGGCCTGGCTCCCAAAACGAAGATATTTGTAATACTGCAGGGCCACTTAAGCCACGATGCGTAAATAAAATACTTTCGTTAAAGCTAGTATCGTTGCAACTGGCGTTCGCATCCAACGAGATACCACTTAACTCAGCTAACACATTCTTATCTTGTTCGTGCAACGTGAAGGGCACTAATCCTGCTCGTGTAGGTTTAACACTTAAGCCAAACTGCTCTGCTACTTTGTATCCAAATGGGCTAGCTCCAAGTTTTGGCATAGATAAGCCGCCAGTGGCTATGACGAGTGATGTGCATTGATACTCACCTTTTGCAGTATTAAGAATATATCCTGAGTCTATTTTTTTGATGGAGAGTATTTCGCATTGATTAGTCACCGTGACGCCTGATTTATCGCACTCGGATAACAACATTTTTAAGATGTCTTTGGCACTGTCGTCACAGAACAACTGGCCTAGGGCTTTCTCGTGGTAGGCAATGCCGTATTCGGCAACCAAACCAATGAAGTCCCACTGGGTATAACGGCTTAAAGCAGATTTGCAGAAATGCGGATTGTCGGATAGAAAATTTTCATGACTGGCGTACATGTTAGTGAAGTTACAACGACCCCCTCCCGACATCAGGATCTTTCCCCCTAAACGTTTTGCGTGGTCGAGTACCACCACATTACGGCCACGTTTTCCTGCTTGGGCTGCGCAAAACAAGCCAGCAGCTCCAGCGCCTAATACAATCACATCTACTTTTTTCAATTTATCGCCCGTTAGCTACCACACCCTATTTTGAGCGCTGAATTATAGGGCATAAACGCATCCTTAATAAGTACCAGAGTCGAATGCCCTTAAAATATTGTCGTGTTTTACTCAAAATATATTAGATTTATATAAAATTAGGCAGCATAAACTTAAACAGTGAAGGGCGTTGAGGGGGTATTCTTTAATTTGTATATTTACCAGGCCACAATAACCGCACTCACCAAAGTGAAATTCGATACAGGGAGTAGGAATAACATTGCGGCTGAATTGTTTAGCTTGTCTTGAGCGTGTTTGAATTTGTCCATAACGAATGAATATTCCTATTGCTGTTAAAGCGTTTCGGCCATAGGCAGCAGGAAAGTTTCATCAGTTAAAGACAATTTTTGAAGTGTTATTTTTTACAAAGATGCAAAACGTCTGGTATGCACATCAGTACTACCAAACAAAAATTGTATGGTGGTTAAACGCTTAAATATATGACCTACATCAATTTCGTCAGTCATACCGATACCACCGTGAATTTGTATTGATTCGCGACCTACTAAACTCGCCGCTTTACCAATACGACTTTTCGCCGCTGATAATGCTTTTGCATCACTGCCATTATTGCTATCCATTTTTAATGCTGCCATTAAAAGGATAGATTTAGCTTGTTGATGCTCTATAAACATATTTACCATACGGTGTTGAAGCGCTTGGAAAGACCCAATAGTACGCCCAAATTGTTTACGTGTTTTGGCATATTCTAAGGTACGCTCATGGGCAATTTGCATCGCACCAACGGCTTCAGCGCAGATCGCCAGAGTAGCTCTGTCGATAATATTGTTAATGGCAGGCAAGGCTATATCTAATTCACCTAACAATCCAAGGGTAGGGGTATTATCAAATGAAATGTCAGCCGCCTGGTGACCATCTACATTTGCATAACCTTGGCGGGTAACACTTGCATGCTTAGCATCAACTAGAAATAAGCTAATGCCATGGGTGTCATTGGTATCACCAGAGGTACGTGCGGCAACAATTAATGTATCAGCATGATTACCATTTAAAACAACAGATTTTTGACCGGTGATAACAAATTCACCATCTATTTTGTTGGCGCTACATTTTACGTTGTTTAAATTATAACGACTTTGTGACTCGGCATAGGCAAAGGCCATTTGTAATTCACCCGCCATGATTTTGGGTAAATAATCGTCTTTTTGTTGTTGATTACCCGCTAACGCAACCAATCCACCTGCCATAACGGTAGTGGCAATAAAAGGTTCTACCACCATGCCTTTGCCAAATTCTTCCATAACCAATGCAAGGTCGACCATAGAGCCACTTAAACCGCCGTCTTCTTCGGAAAATGGCAGCATTAACCAGCCAAGTTCAGCAAAAACGTTCCAGTTTTCTTGGCTATAACCTGTTGTTGATCCGAGTATTTTTCGACGGGTATCAAAATCGTAATCATTGAGGACAAACCTCGAGACACTGTCTTGAATCATTTTTTGTTCGCTGCTTAACGAAAAGTCCATAATAAACTCCTAATGCTAATTTAAAGGCCTAAAACGGCTTTGCTAATGATGTTAGTTTGAATTTCGTTACTGCCACCATAAATGGATGTTTTTCGATTATTGAAGTAACGTAATGAACTGTTAGTAGCCATATCAGGGCCAATTTGAGCTCCGTCATAGTCGTCATAGAACTGATAAGGAACAAATGGCATGCTGTAATAACCGGCAGCTTCGACATACAATTCATCAATTGCCTGAATAATTTGTGTTCCAACAATTTTTAAAATTGAAGATTCTGGCCCTGGAGCTTGCCCCGTGCTGATAGCAGAGAGGGTGCGTAATTCTGTATATTCTAACGCCAATAAATCAATCTCTACATTTGCTATCTTTTGAGCAAAAATAACGTCATCCATTAATTTGTCTTCTCCGTTAGGAGATGTTGCAACTAATTCTTTTAGTTGCACTAGGCGGTCTTTAGATATTGCTACACGAGCGATGCCTGTTCGCTCATGGGTTAACAATACTTTCGCGTATGTCCAGCCTTGGCCTTCTGTTCCGATAAGATTATTTGCAGGTACACGCACTTCATCGAAATGCACTTCATTCACTTCATGCCGTCCATCAATAGTGATAATTGGCGATACCTTTATTTTAGGATCGTGCATGTTAATCAATAAGAAACTGATTGCTTCTTGGTTTTTAGCGCTGGGAGGACCAGTTCTAACTAAACAAAATATCCAATCAGCATGTTGACCTAACGTAGTCCATGTTTTTGTGCCGTTAACCACATATTCATCGCCGTCTTTCACTGCAGTTGTTCTAACGCCTGCAAGGTCAGAGCCTGCCCCCGTTTCTGAATAACCCTGACACCACCACACGTTACTGGCTAATATATCAGGTAAAAAACGTTGTTTTTGTTCTTCATTACCAAAAGTGTAAATAATCGGTGCCACCATTTTTAAACCAAATGGGATCACATCGGGACCGCCAGCTTTAGCGCATTCGTTGGCAAAAATATATTTTTGGGTTTGTGTCCAACCAGTTCCACCATGTTCTAATGGCCAATTAGTGGCGGCCCATCCTTGTTTATGGAGTATTTTTTGCCATTCAACGCATTCTTCTTTAGATAAATGTAACGCGCTTTTAGTTTTTCTAGCGGTTTCTTTTGGCAACTTTTCTTGCAAAAATTGCTGCACTTCTTGTTGAAAGTCTTTTTCTTCAGCGGTGAAATTTGAATTCATTTTGCAGGCCTTTGTTTATACTTAATTTATTAAATGTACTTAATCTATTGAATGTCTTTAATCATATTTCTGGCAATGATCATCTGTTGAATTTGGGTTGTACCTTCGTACAATCTAAATAATCTGACGTCACGATAAAGCCTTTCTACTGCGTATTCTGAAATGTAGCCTGCACCGCCATGTATCTGTACTGCTTTGTCAGCGACTCGGCCCACCATTTCTGTTGCAAACAATTTACAACAAGACGCTTCAGTGGTTATTTTATTGCCTAAATCTTTTTGTCTTGCCGCATCAAGCACCATGCATTTAGCTGCATAAGCTTCGGCTTTACTGTCAGCTAGCATGACTTGAATCATTTGGTGCTCTGCAATAGGTTTACCAAATTGAGTCCTATCCACTGCGTACCTTAATGCATCGTTAATTAAGCGTTCGGCAATACCCACACTCAATGCAGAAATATGTAAGCGCCCTCTATCTAACACTTTCATCGAGGTGATAAAGCCTTTACCTGCAACACCACCAATAATACTGTCTGCTGGCACATGACAATCTTCAAAAATTACATCACAAGTATAGGAGCCTTGCTGACCCATTTTTTTATCTTTAGGCCCAAGTGAAATGCCAGGAGTAGACGCGTCAATTATAAAAGCAGAAATGCCTTTGGCTCCTTTAATTGATGGGTCTGTTCGGGCCATTACTGTAAAGGTGCCTGCTCTAGGTGCATTGGTAATATAGCGCTTGGTGCCATTAATAATATATTCATCGCCTTTTTTTACCGCGGTTGTTTTTACTGCGGCGGCGTCAGAGCCAACATCAGGCTCGGTTAAACAAAAAGAACCGATCAGCTCACCTGAAGCATATTTAGGCAAGTAGGTTTGTTTTTGTGTTTCGGTACCGTCAAATACAATCGCGGCAGAGCCGATACCATTGTTAGTGCCAATCAGGGAGCGAAAAGCAGGGGATGTTCTGCCCAACTCAATGGCTACCAGCACTTCTTCTTCCATGGTTAGGCCTAAGCCGCCATATTCTTCTGGGATTGTCATGCCAAACAAGCCCATGTCTTTCATTTCTTGAACAATATCTTCTGGAATAGCATCGTTTTCAGCTACTTCGTTTTCCGCAGGAACTAAGCGCTCCCTAACGAATTTTGAAATAGTATCCAGAAATTGATTCAACATTTCTGTATCTCGAATCATTTTAAATCCTCATTAAAGCGATCTCATTCCGCACAGTGGAACAGGAAACCCACAAGAAATCAAGCCGCAATTGTACTTATTCGCCTGAATTGACCGCTTAAGTAATAGGGCTTGTTTGCTTATTTTGCCTTGTAATGTATTCAGTAATCTTAATCCATTAAATAAAGATGGAATGCATATGTCAAAAACAGCTTGAATATTCCGCTAGGCAGAACTAGTATCGCCTTAATTGTTGTAATAATGTATTTATTTGTTAATTGTGTTTTAAATTTGTGCTTCCTGTGTAAATGCAAGTTTTTTGTGGAATACAAGGCCATCTAAACATATTGCAGTTGGTTGCAGATTATATACGGGCGTTATCGATAAATTAGGCAGTTTTATACTGTTTTATTTGACCCAGAATTGCTCAAGGTACAACCAGAACATTGGAAGCAGACTTAGCATGTTCGTCATAAACACCATAAAGATTAGTCATGACATGGGGTTTTCGAATATCTGTTAATTGAAATATTTTATACATAATTAAAAAATACATTAAAAAAGGAAACACATGAGACATACAAATTTAAAACGAAATTCCATCACCATCGCTATTAGCGCGGTGCTTGGGCTAATGGGTAACACTGCTGTATTTGCACAAGATGGGCAGGATGCTGCAGAAAAACAAATTGAGAAAATCCGAGTCATTGGTTCTCATTTGAAAGGCACTGCAATGGAAACGTCAGCGCCAGTGCAAACCATCGACAGAGCAGACCTAGAAAAGGTTGGTTCCCCTAATATTGTTGAAATGACCCAAAAGTTGTCAATTAGCTCTGGTATCCAAGGTAATTCAAATCAGTATGGTTCTAATGGAACCGAAGGTACTTCGAATATCAACTTGAGAGGGCTAGGTGCAGGTCGAACGTTAGTGTTAATTAATGGTAAAAGACACACTTTTAATCCTTACTCTATCGTTGACCAACAGATGCTTTATGTTAACACTCAAGACATTCCTTCCATGGCGGTTAAACGAATTGACGTTTTAAAAGAAGGGGCCGCAGCCATATATGGTTCTGATGCAGTTGCAGGTGTCGTTAACTTTGCAACAAGAGGTGACTTCGAAGGCTTGGAAGTTAAAGCTGATTATAAAAGTTTACAAGATAGTGATGGCGATTACGGTTTAGGTCTTATTTGGGGTTTAGGAAATGACAATACCCATTGGGTAACCTCGGTTAGCTATGATAAAACCAGCACCATACTCACCAGAGATAAAGACTGGGCGGTACAGGATTATGCTTCTAACCCTCAAGGTGGTTGGTCATCAATAGGTAATCCACCGTCGATATTTAACGCGGCTTGGTTGAGTGATAAGTCAGCGCCAAAATATTTTATGGATCCTGGATGTGAGTTACTAGGGGGGACAATAGCGGGTTTATGTCGACTTCAATACACGCCATTCTCAGCTTTAAATGATGGCGATACCCACCTAAAAGTGTTCAGTGAATTAAATCACGAATTTGAAAGTGACACCTATCTACATGTTGAAGTTTTATATTCAGAGACTGAGGTACCCACCACTTATGGTTCACCCTCTTATCCACCACAAAAATTAGTCGACTTTGCCGATCGTTATGTACCGACTTATCATCCAGCATGGCAAGATTTACTAGTAAATAATCCCGAATTTTCTAGTGCGCCTCATCCATCCTTAGATCGTGTTGCTTATGTGGGTCGAACAGTAGGCGTTGAGGGTCCTTCTAGTGAGGGGGGGTTAAAGTATAAAACCTATCGTATCGCAGCCGACCTAGAGGGATCATTTGAAAACGGTTATAACTGGGAAACAGGGTTTGCTTATTCAAACTCAAAACTTGATTATGCAAGTAACCCAGATACTCAAATAGTGACATTGAAAAATGCTCTACTAGGCTATGGTGGCGATAATTGTGATAGGGATGCTGGTGTCCCAGGAGCAAATGGCTGTTTATTCTTTAACCCATTTTCTAATGGAATTGAAACATCCGCTTCTAATGGGGTGACTAACCCTAACTTCAAGCCTGAGCTCGCTAACAGCCAAGAAGTGCTTGATTACGTTTCAGGCGTGCGAACATCGCAAAAAGCCACTGAATTATTTGTGCTAGATGGCTTAGTTTCGGGCGACTTAGGTTTTGAATTAGACGGAGGTATTGCTGAGTTTGCAGTAGGTGCTCAATACCGTCGTGAAGTCTTTTCAAATGAAGTGAATGATCTTGGAAATTTAGCCATAAACCCATGTCCAGTATTAGGTGAAACAGATTGTGCCAATCCTACCGGTGTTTTTCACTTCCGTAGTGGTGAGCTGAACCAAGACTCATCTCAAGGTATTTCAGCTGTATTTGCAGAAGTCGCGTTACCTGTATCAGAAGATTTACATATGCAAATTGCATTGCGATATGAAAATTATGGTGGTGAAGTAGGCGATACGATAGACCCAAAAATATCAGCGCAATACACCATTAATGATAACTTTTCATTACGAGGCTCTGCGAGTACTACGTTCAGAGGACCCACACTTAATCAACTAGAAGGCAGTAATACTACCCTTTCTTATGTTGGGGCTCCTGCTGCGTTTAAAGCTGTTGATACTCAGGGTAATGGCGCTTTGGCTCCCGAATCTGCGGTTGCACTAAACTTTGGGGTTATTGGTGAGTTTTTTGATGACCGTTTATTCACAACCATTGATTTTTGGTCATTTGATTTAAGTGATCCGATTATCGTAGAAAATTATAATGCAGTATTATCAGCTGCCGTTGCAGGTAATGCTGATTATATTAGTCAAGTACAATGGACCACACCCGGTGACGCATCAACAGTAGAGCGTATTCAAACTAATATCATTAACGGCGCTGATGTCAGAACCAGCGGTGTTGACATGCAATTACGGTTAAATGTTACAGACTACTGGACCCTAAACGTGAATGGAACGTACACCTCTGAATACGAAGTAACAGGTGATGCTTTGTCTGATACTTTTGATGCGGCTGGTTACCTAAATACGACTAACTCTAATCGCCCCATACCCAAGTTTAAAGCGACTATGGTCAATAGCTTCGATTTCGATAATCACAATGTGAGTTTAGCTACTTATTATGTCAGTGATTACAAAGATGAACGAGATTCGTTATTTACCACTAACAGCAAAGGTAAAGTCATTGATAGCCAGATACAGCTAGATTTAAGTTATAACTATCGCTTCAATGAAGCGCTAACCAATGTCAATTTCACAATCAGTAATTTAACGGATGAAGAGCCACCCTTTGCTCGTTTAGATTTAAACTATGACCCTTTTACACATAACCCTTTGGGTCGGACTTTTAAAGTAAGTGTGGTGCATAAATTTGGTGAATAAAGTCTAAGATAAAAAGTTAGGCCATGATTGAATGAAGAATTGAACACTGACTTTTTTGACTTATAAGATGAAATCCGATGACTCTAATCATCGGATTTTTTTGTTTTTTTTAGTCAGTATTAGTAAGCTGATTAAAATCTATCTAGCAGTTTTGAACAATCCCCTTTAAGTCGCCAAACACAGAACAGAATTTGTTAGTCAGCATTTTTCTATTGATCTACCACTCAGCAGTGTAATCGAATTAATATTTGAAACTGAGTATGCAAGTTCAGTCATCAGGTTAAATAGCACTTCAAGGTTCAGATAACGCTGGCGACGTTGTTTGCCATGGCTAGAAAATTTAAAGACTAGTAATTGGGTGAGCAACGCTGGATATCTGCTTTTATTACCGTAAAATTTAAATTTAAAATTTAAAATTTAAAATTTAAAATTCATTATTAATTTGAATTAAAATGATGATTAAAGCTATAAGAATCAGATGGTTAAATTTGTATGTTGGATTTATGTCGATAGCCTGTTCTAGCTTGAATGTTGCACCTCTTAGCTAGGAGATTGATACACATAAAGGAACAGTTGAAAATAGTTTACTGAAACTTACTGTGACACCCACGTTAATAAATTAACCAAAACTGCGAAACCTACAAAATTGAATTTCTTTTATTACAGGTAATGAGAAGTTGTGAGTGCCTTGAAAGTTTTTTGCTTAGTTTGTTTGAAAACTGACGACTTGCCTTAGTTTTCTTAGATTTGAAACAAGCGATTACCTCAACCTCTTAGATTGATAGCTTAAAAGTGCTAATAGTTTACTTAGGCGTATTTTAACAGCGCTTTCGCTTTACCAATACCTCGCATTCTTTGATGTTCGGTGTGCAAACCAAATTGACGCATTAAGTGTTCGCTACCTGCTGAGTAGTAAAGTGTTGTTCAAACTCTGTGGTTAGGGTTAACCCTTGTTCTGAGTCTAAGCTTAGTCTTTCTAGTGTTGGGTTTTTATCCTCAATGTAACTGCGTTTGTCTGCCCGAATGATTTTACCTGTCGTGTCTACCCGTTCACAATAGTCTGTGAGGCTGTAGGCAATACCTTTGGGTATATCTTGTCTTGGGCTACTAATAAAGGGCATTAAGTTATTAGGTTGTTGTGTGTGTTGCTGTATTAATGCGCTGTTGAATACTGGTATGCCATAACGCCGACTCTTGTTTATCTGACCAACCTTGAGCCTTTTCTAGATTCTCATACAACACCTCATGTACGTGATTACTCATCACCGCAAAGACACAGATACGGTAGCCACGCTGTCAATAGCAAACACTGACGATAAATAAAGTAAACGAGACTCAACCCAACCTCGCCTGTGCTCATAGTTCTGACCTGAATAGTCATTAACACCACACAAATAAGACCGGCGAACACAGCGAGATACACAATGGTAATAGCACGTATAAACTAAACTGATTAATCTCTTTCTTGCCTGAAGCATAATAGCCACCCTCAAAAATAAACTTTAAATAAAGCCTATTTCTGTATGTTAACTAGCCAATTATTTGTGGGCAACTACTTGTGAGAGTCTAGTTAGTATCTGTCAGCCGTGATAAGTGGATTGTTGACGATAAACAATAAAACTAATGTAGTTGTTATTTGAAGTGCTAATTTCATGTTGATATTCGTCCCTAAGAGTCATTGTCGTTTATGCACACTGCATAGGTACTACAAATAAAATGTCCGGTTTTGATTAGCGTATTATCCACTTCTTTTTTATTCATATATTTTGTCGTAAATGCCTTCATATTACTTTTATACTTGTCGAGCAAACTTGCTTTTTCTGTTGCGGACAAAAATCCATATTGAATTGAATTTTCGCTCAATTTAATGATTTCTTGCCAAGTTAATCCGAATTCTTTAACTGCCACAAAAAATTCGTCTGTCATATTTGAATCCCACATTCCGCGGTCATCGGTAGATAAGGCCACAGGAATACCTGTGCGTAAATACTCTGGAAAAGGATGTTGAGCATAAGAAGTGACGTAATTGAGTTTTAAATTACTAATAAGGTTAATTTCAACTAAGTACTGATTATGACGCATTAATAACATGGTACTGGGATCCGTAATTAAGTTAAGGCCATGCCCTATTCGATCAACCCCCAACAATAATGTATCTCTAACATGATAATTAGGCTCATCAACTTCCCCTGCATGAAAGGACAGTTTTACTTCAGGCAATGTCTGTCGCAATTTTCGTAATGTCGATAAAAAACGCAAAGGATATCCTTTGTCATTATCTTCTCTTCCGGCTGCGTTTATACCTACATACAAATCTCGATTCTTATCTACAAATCGATAACTTTGCGTTAAAGCTTGTTCGGCATTAGGTGAGAACCGCAGAAACACATGCTGTAGTCGAACTGTAAGGCCGGTATCGATTGCATCTTGCTGGGCCAATCGGTTGCGATAAATATCAGCTACTTCCTGCATGGGGATTGCCGTGCCGTCACTGCGTAGGAAGTTACTTGCGTTAGCTTGTGTCTCTAGGTATAGCAAACCCTCGTCAGCAAAAGACTGCATGTTTTTAAAGAGCATTTCGGCGGCAATATACGGATTGTTGTTTAATTGATTAAGGCGCTGCCAATGCGTTTGAAAAAACTCTTCTCTGCCTTCGTGAGGTTTGTCTAACCAAATCCCATTAAGCCAGGCTTCTTTTTGTATATTGGTGAGCGATTGCACAGGGTTATATTCAGCCTGTTCACAGCTTGTTAATGTCTCATAAGTAGAGGCTTGTATGGTCACGAACAGTAACAAACTAGAAGACGGCCCAAATTGATTAAGTCCATAACCGTCACAGTGCTTCAGTGTTGTTTTGACATAGTACTGGTAGCCTCCATTTTTCGAAGGATCGCTTGCTAACGCTCCCCACCACTGGTTATAGTTAGAACCTGATAGGTGGTTATGCAGGTCGCCGCCTTTTGGCATCGCATATAGCAAACGATAGAGTGCTTCGTCAGATGCATTGGCTTTAAACTCCTCAAACCAATGATTCAATTCGCTAGCCATTGCGTGACGAGTAAAAATAGCAGCCCAGAGGAAGGATAGGGTAAACAAGTAAATGAAAACTAATGACATTACTGAACGAGATTTAACTAACATGGATATGGTTCCTGCTGAAATGTAGATGCAAAATACTTCGCGCTCACGTATTCAGCAATTTATTGTCCACTTATTTAAACTAAAATTTAAGTGACTGAAAAATATAGACATTATTTTTAAGCAAAAATATAAAATTACATAATTAAATATATTGTTCCGCTTATTCACCATTAAACTGCACTACTTTAGGGAAACCTTCGTTTACTGAGCTACGATAAAGTGTTCTGTCTCGGTGTCGCGATAATAAATTGTAGCCCTAAGTAATTGTGTTCATCAAGTTGTTCTTGAATATCTTGGCGGGCATTTATGTTTGCTACCGTACTGATTTTAATATGACTAATAGCAATTTTGCTTGGCTTAACGACATCGGGTTATCGAGTAAAAATGAGAAGCTTGCTAGCTCTTTAGTTAACCATGTAGGTGTTAAATGTCAGAATAACAGCCTATTGGTGCGACCTTGCAAACTAGATTAACTTGTATGCTTGAAAAGTCCAGAGTGCACTATGTAAGCTCAGAAGTCAGTCGCCTTTCATTCAGTCGTATGTCTTCTTTGTCGGACAAGCTGAAATACACTCGGACTTCAGTCACTAATTTTTTAAATTCCAACGTGACTAAACATTAATCAGTCGCGTGATATCTACAATCACTGCCTGTACCAAGTTAGGATAAAAATATAACTAACTTGTTTATTAAGATTTGTTTTTACAAATTTAAGGTATGCAGGTTGACTGTAGGAATAATAGTCAATACTGAGCTCAAATCATAAACCACAATGATATTAATTTTATTTAAGATGATTGATGGGTCATTCCTAGTTCTTTGTTCCTGTTTTTGTTAAGTAGGCTAGTGTCTGAAACATAATATATTACCAATCGCTGGACTACTGCTACTTACAAGCAGTGACACCTATTTTGAGTCGTTACTAGAGTGCTTTAATATTTAAATATTGTTAACTGAACAGATCAACATAGCCGCTGTGCATGAGGTAAACGTTTGTACCACGTATAAACTTCAGTATTGAAGGTGTCCTAAAGAAACTTGTGATGAACATCAACGCTCATTTGTGTTTCAAGTAAGTAGCCTAGCCTTATCTAAATTAACTGACCTTGCAAGGAAAACGCATAAAAAAAAGCCAATTGTTGACTCCTTAAGGAGCTCAAATTTTCATTTGAAATTACGGTACGTTTTGCTTACAAGTGCCAATATCGAGCAAGCTAATGGTTTTTTTGTGGTAACAAATACTGGGGATTTCATGCAAGCGTTTTATACAAAAACGCGTCGAGAGTATAATCATCCAAATAATTAAAGAGCAAGAATGGAAATTTCGTTGGCCCGATGGTCATTTTTTCAGACAAGCATGCAAGTCTTTCTGAGCTTGGTTTATAAAGGCAGGTAACGTATTCAACCTTCATAGCCATTAGCTGATATTTTCATCACATATGGCTTAGTTACACCGATAGCCCACAAAACATTGATAACATCATTTTAACTGAGCTAAAGCGAGTTTAGATACATTTGTAAGCTCAGGTCCATCCTCTGCTAAATATTGCGTCATTTTATTTCGCATTGAGACCGCCCAGAATTTTTGCAAATGATTAGCAACGATTTTTGCTGTCTCTTCGTCAGTTTTTTTATAATTATTATTATTGGCAATTTGGTTGAGCATGCTAACCAGATTTTTAATTTGAGTACCGCTCATAACTTGATAAGTCCTATTTATTTATTAAATTTAGTATACAAAGTATGTCGACCAGGGCGTGCAAAACCGATTAAATTTAGCTTCGCTTGAGTTGCAAGTTTTATTGCCAACACCGTAGGAGCTGATACTGCGACTAATGTGGCAATATTCATGCTCGTTACTTTTTGGACCATTTCATAACTCGCTCTGCTCGAAATCAAAACGAAGCCGTTATCAGTATTTGTTTTATGCAACGCTAAAGCACCAATTAGCTTGTCTAGGGCGTTATGTCGACCAACATCCTCACGTAATAGCATAATGTCTCCAACACCATCGCACCAAGCAGCACCATGAACTGCACCCGTTAAGGATTGCAGCTTTTGATGCTCACTTAACTGAGACAAGGCATGCTGAATGACTATAGAAGAAGGTAACACTTGTGGGGTTACACTCTTAATTGGCCGTATCGCTTGTTCTAGTGATTCACTACCGCATAAACCACAGCCTGTGCGACCGGTAAGATTTCGTCTTAATGATTTTAAAGACATCATACGTTGAGAACTAATCTCAATGCGTACTTCTATGCCTTTTTCGCTGGGGACAAGTTCAATATCGTACATTTCAGACGTATTATTAATTATCCCCTCTGACAAACTAAACCCCAAGGAAAAATCCTGCAAATCTGCAGGTGAAGCCATCATAACCGCGTGAGAAATGCCATTATAAACTAACGCAATGGCAACCTCTTCCGCGATATTATCAAGCTGCTCTTGGCCTTTATCATTGCCTTGCTCCCAGTAATGAACTGGCAGTGATTGAAAGCTTCCCTGCAATTTTGGTTCGTCGTCCCAGGTCAAATTTATCTTCCTATTGTCGTCTTTTCTTTTTTAGGGGAGCGTTTAAAGTGCTCTTTTTGTTGCTCACTAAACTTCTTATAACGCGTCTGCCAATCTGATGGCGATGTGACTTTTTCAACCTGTACAGCGGTTACCTTATATTCTGGACAATTGGTCGCCCAATCAGAGCTATCGGTAGTAATAACGTTCGCACCACTAATAGGGTGATGAAAGGTCGTAAACACCACGCCACTTTGCATACGCTCACTGACTTTCGCTTTCAGCACAGTATCACCAGCTCGGCTCGTAATCCCTAACCAATCACCATCATTAATGCCTCTTTCGTCTGCATCATTAGGGTGTATTTCAAGCACATCCTCTTTGTGCCAAGTTTGATTAGCTGTTCGGCGTGTTTGCGCACCTACATTATACTGACTAAGTATCCGCCCTGTTGTTAATAGTAGTGGGAACCGCTTATTTGCACGGTCTTCACTTGCAAGATAAGGAGTAATAGCAAAACGACCATTACCAATTGGAAAGCTTTCCACATGCATAATCGGTGAACCATTTGGAAATTCTTCGTTACAAGGCCACTGAATACTGCCCTGCTCTTCTAGCTTTTTATAACTTACCTGACTAAAAGAGGGAACTAGTGATGCTATCTCGTCCATTATTTCAGACGGATGCCCATAATTCATAGGGTAACCTAGTGCATTTGATAACTTTTGAGTCACTTCCCAATCCGCGTACTTAGCCAATGGCTTCATTACTTTACGGACTCGATTTATGCGTCTTTCGGCATTGGTAAATGTGCCGTCTTTTTCAAGAAATGAAGAGCCCGGTAAAAATACGTGTGCGTATAGGGCCGTTTCATTTAAAAAAATGTCCTGCACAATTAAACATTCTAATGATGACAATGCTGCTTGAACATGTTGTGTATTAGGGTCTGATTGAAGGATATCTTCTCCTTGCACATACATGGCTTTAAATGTGCCCTCAATCGCCGCATCAAACATGTTTGGAATGCGCAAACCAGGTTCGTTATCTAAGGTAACACCCCAATTTTTTTCAAATTTTCCGCGGAGTAAATCATCGCTTACATGTTGATAACCCGGAAGTTCTTGCGGGAATGAACCCATATCACAAGACCCTTGTACATTATTTTGTCCGCGTAACGGGTTGATACCCACGCCTTCACGACCTATGTTTCCGGTCGCCAGCGCTAAGTTTGCTATACCCATTACCATGGTAGAACCTTGGCTGTGCTCTGTAACACCTAAGCCATAATAGATTGCACCATTTTTTGCCTTGGCAAAGGCACGGGCTGCAATACGGATTTGTTCAGCATTAACAGTGGTGATGCTTTCCATTGCTTCGGGCGAGTTGACCTCATCGAGTATAAATTCACGCCATGCGTTATATTCATCCGTGCGCTTTTCAATGAAATGTTTATCTTCAAGGCCTTCACTAATAACCACGTGTGCTATTGCATTTATCATAGCAACGTTAGTGCCCGGTTTTAACGGAAGATGATGATTAGCGCTGATATGAGCGGTGTTAAGTAAATCAATCGTTCTTGGGTCAACCACAATTAATTCGGCTCCCTCACGCAAACGTTTACGCAACATTGATGCAAATACAGGGTGTGCGTCAGTAGGATTTGCTCCGATAACCATGATCACATCGGATTGCATTACCGATTCGAATGTTTGGGTACCAGCAGACTCTCCGATTGTTGCTTTTAATCCATAACCTGTAGGTGAATGACAAACACGGGCACAGGTATCGGTATTATTATTGCCAAAAGCAGCGCGTATCAATTTTTGAACCAGATAGGTTTCTTCATTGGTACAACGAGATGAGGTGATCCCGCCAACACTTTCACGACCATATTTAGCCTGAATGTTTTTAATTTTGTTGGCTGAAAATGCTAACGCTTCATCCCAACTAACCACTTTCCATTCTTCATCAATGCTGTCGCGCACCATAGGCTCAGTTACGCGATCTTTATGAGTGGCATAACCAAAAGCAAAGCGTCCTTTAACACAGGAGTGGCCTTGGTTGGCCTTGCCGCCCTTGTAGGGCACCATGCGTATAACTTCTTCGCCTTTCATTTCAGCCTTGAATGAACAACCCACGCCACAATATGCACAGGTAGTGATGATGCTATGTTCTGGCTGCCCTTTTTCGATCACTGACTTTTCCATCAGTGTTGCTGTAGGGCATGCCTGCACACAGGCGCCACAAGATACACAATCAGAGGACATGAAATTCTCATCGCTAGTCCCTGCACTGACTTTCGATGCAAAACCACGACCTTCAATAGTTAAGGCAAAAGTGCCTTGGACTTCTTCACATGCTCTAACGCACCGAGAGCAGGTTATACATTTGCTTGGCTCGAAAGTGAAATAAGGGTTCGAGTCATCAATTTTGGCATCAAGATGATTATCGCCATCAAAGCCATAACGTACTTCACGTAAACCTACGGCACCGGCTACGTCTTGTAATTCACAATCACCATTACTTGAACAAGTTAAGCAGTCAAGTGGATGATCAGATATATACAGTTCCATGATATTACGGCGTAATTTAGCAATATCATCATTTTGTGTGGTTACCACCATACCTTCTTTTACTGGGGTGGTACATGAGGCTGGGTATCCGCGCATTCCGGTAATTTGTACAGCGCACAAACGACAGGAGCCAAACGCTTTTAAATTATCACTTGCACATAATTTGGGAATGTTAATGTCAGCCATGGCCGCAGCGCGAAGCACTGAAGTACCTTCAGCAACAGTCAGCGTTACGCCATCTATTTCTATGCATACTGTCTCAGTAGATTTACTCGCAGGGGTTCCATAATCTTTATTCACATCAAACTTTGGCTGATGTGAAGCGCCTTCAGTTGCGGGATTATAATAATTAACCATGGTTAGTTTCCTCTAATACTGCGTTGTTTGAAGGTAAATGAAAATCTTCGGGAAAATCTTTATAAGCACTTATAACTGGGATTGGGGTCATACTTCCCATGGCACACAAGGAGCCATTAATCATGGTTTCACATAAGTCGCTCAGTAATATCATGTTTTCAGCGCGAGAATCATCATATTTTATCCGATCAATCACCTCCACACCGCGCGTTGAGCCGATTCTGCAAGGGGTACACTTACCACAAGATTCATCGACACAAAATTCCATTGAAAACCGGGCTTGCTCTAGCATATCTACAGTGTCGTCAAAAATGACTATACCACCGTGACCTAGCACTGCTGATGCATTAGTAAACTCCTCATAGTCCAGCGGAATATCAAATTTAGAGGTGGGTAGATACGCACCTAAAGGTCCGCCAACCTGAATTGCTCTGATTGGTCTTGCACTTTGTGTTCCACCAGAAAAATCGTCAAGTAGACTTTGTAAGGTTGAGCCAAAGGGCAACTCGATAAGTCCACCTTGTTTTACATTTCCAGCTAATTGAAATGGCAGGGTACCTCTGGAACGATTGGCTCCATATTGTTGGTATGCCTGTCCACCTTGACTCAGAATATAAGGAATGGCTGATAAGGATAATACGTTATTCACTACTGTTGGTTTACCAAAAAAACCCTCGATGGCTGGTAAGGGCGGCTTGAAGCGAACAACACCGCGTTTACCTTCCATAGACTCTAATAATGAGGTTTCCTCGCCACAAATATAAGCCTCAGCGCCTAACCTGACTTCCAGGTTAAATGTTCTCCCGCTGCCACAAATATCATTCCCTAAGTAACCCTCTTTTGTCGCTATTACAATGGCTTCCTGGAGTATTTCATCGGCAACAGGGTACTCAGACCTAAGGTAAATATAGCCTTCGTCAGCACCCACTGCCAGTCCCGCAATGATCATGCCTTCAATAAGCATAAAGGGATCACATTCCATCACTAACCTATCAGCAAAGGTACCTGAATCTCCTTCATCAGCATTACACACAATATATTTTTTATCGGAAGGAGCATCATGCACAGTTTGCCATTTTATACCGGTTGGGAAAGCGGCTCCACCACGTCCTCTTAGTCCAGAATCGACAACCGTGCTAACGATTTCTTGGCTGGTAGCGGCAAGTGCTTTGTGTAGTCCACTGAATCCATCCAGTGCCAAGTAATCATTCAGCGATAAGGGATCTGTTATGCCGGCGCGGGCAAAAGTTAATCGTGTTTGTTTTTTTAAGTATGCGAGCTCTTCGGTCAGGCCGAGTGCTAACCTATGCTCCTGAGTATGCTTGGATAATAAATTGGTTGTGATGTCTTCCATGATGCTGGGCACATCTGAGACATCAACCGGGCCATAAGCAAACCGCCCTTTTGAGGTCTCGACCTCCACCATAGGCTCTAACCAAAACATACCACGGGAGCCATTTCGTATTAAGTTTAACTCTGTTTTATGCTGAGTTGAATAGTCTGATACAGCGCGCGCAACATCATGGGCACCTAGAGATAATGCAGTACTTTCTCGTGGAATAAACATTTTAATATTCATCATTATCTCCCTTTAACTTGTGTTTTAAATGTGGAAACAAGACGTTCAAATTTCTCATTACTCACTCGGCCATAGAGCTCGTCGTTAATTCTTACATTAGGGCCCGTTGCACAATTACCTAAACAGTAAACACTATCGAGACTAAATTTTTTATCAGCGGTTGTACCTCTGTATTCGATATCGAGGTGTTCTTTAGCATGTTGTTCTAGCTCTCTGCTTCCGCGTGATTGGCAAGCCTCAGCACGACATATTTGAATTTTGTGCTCACCCGGTTGTGATGTTCTAAATTGATGATAGAAACTGATCACTCCATGAATTTCAGCCGGTGTTTGCTGAAGTTTTTTGGCTATTGTGTCAATTGTTTTTAATGGAATATATCCAATCTCTCTCTGGATTTGATGCAAAATGGGCAGCAAAGCACCTTTCTTATGTTTTAGTGTGTCAATGATTTTGACCACATTTGATAAATCTGAAGAAAAATCTAATTGCATTGTGTCTCCTGGATGACCGACATACTTTTTAAATATGAAATAAAGTGCATATTTTTATGGTGTTATAGTAATATAAGGCGATTGCTGGTTAATAAAATGTTATTAAATTGTAACATCACTATTTAAATATAAGAATATGAAATGTATTTCTTATTCTTATATTGTTTTGTACAAAATACATCAATAGATCGTTTTCTATCAGGACAGGCTGGCTCTTCACAGCAGAATTATCAGTAGATAGAAACTCAAAAAATCAA
The DNA here is from genome assembly GCF_000347635.1 of Paraglaciecola psychrophila 170. Lineage (NCBI taxonomy): Bacteria > Pseudomonadati > Pseudomonadota > Gammaproteobacteria > Alteromonadales > Alteromonadaceae > Paraglaciecola > Paraglaciecola psychrophila. The sequence goes on from NC_020514.1 coordinate 256,567, forward strand.
CTATACATATAGGTGTCCAGTCGTAATGCAGAATAAAGTAGCGATAGCAAAGAGAATATATATTAAGGCTGCATGGAAGTTTTATGATGAAAACGGCGATAATGTTGATCCCCGAATTTTTCCTTTACTAAATGCAATTCATGAATCAGGTAAATTAACCAAAGCCGCGGTTGAACTCGGAATATCTTATCGTCACGTGTGGAATATTTTAAAAAAATGTACTGATTTTTTTGGCTCTGAGTTAGTTGAATTACAGAAGGGAAAAGGGGCAACATTGACCCCTTTAGGTGAAAAGTTATTATGGGCAGAACAACTAGTTAACGCACGCTTTGAGCCTCAACTTAATAGTCTAGCCTCAGAATTAAATTTGGAAATACAAAAGAATTTAACATTTAAAGAACCCTTATTAAGAATTGTAGCCAGTCATGGTTACGCAGTGGCTTTGTTACCTGAATTTACAAATAAATTTAAATTAAATTTACAATATAAAACCGCTGAGGAATCACTTCAGGCTCTGACGAAAGGGCAATGTGATATTGCTGCATTTCATTTGCCCACTGATATCGTAAACCAGACTCTCGTCGATATGTATAGTAAATATTTTAAGCCGAATACCTACAAGGTCATTCGGTTTGTTACAAGGCAACAAGGCTTGATGGTCAAAAATGGCAATCCTAAAGGTATTGAAAAAATTGAAGACTTATTGCGCGCCGACATTAAGTTTATCAATCGTCAGGACAACTCAGGGACACGTTTATTGATCGAAGAAATATTTAGAAGGGCAACAGTTGATTTTGAACAAGTTGCAGGTTTTCATGAAATTGAATTTACACACTCAGCTATTGCTGCTTATGTGGCTTCTGGGATGGCCGATACGGGTATTGGAGTTGAAACGGCAGCAAGACAATTTGGTTTAGATTTTATACCATTAACAACAGAAAATTACGTCTTAGTGTGCCATCATAAATCCGTCAAAAAATTTGCAGTGCAACAATTAATTGCCGAGTTAAAAACTGAAAAATTTCAACAATCGGTAATGACACTTGCAGGCTATAAGCCGGTTTGTTGTGGGGATGTTTGTAATTTAGAGGATATATTACCTTGGTGAACGCCTCATTTAGATTCGATTATCTTAGATAATTAAGGCTAACTCAGCACAATCTATTGGCTACTGATGTACGCAATAATTCCGCGTATCTTCTACAAGTTGGCGCGTTTTTTTCTGTCTCTCACCCATCACAATAGTCAATAAAAAGCCGCCTTAAACTTAATAAAAGCGGCTTTGATTTTTGACCTCATTCAGCCCACCAATGGACTTTATTTATGGATGCGTATTTTCTACATGATGTTTTGCATCAACTGGTCGAACCGTTAAGTTAGCAAAGAAAGCAATCACCAATAATGCTGCCATAACATACATAGTCGTATTGTATAGGCTTGGCGTTGGATCAATTGTGCCAGCGGGCACTAGTTCCATCAACTTGCTTACCGTGACTGTTTTAGCCGCAACCAATTCATTTAGCTGACTTACCGCCGAACCAAATTTAGCCTGAAATACAGCTGGATCTATTTTTGCAACTAAGTCGGCAATGGCATCATTTAGTGACATGTTTCTTAGATACGTGATAGCAAATGGTCCTAGGACGCCAGCAGTAGCCCACGCTGTTAACAAACGACCGTGTATTCCACCAACATGTAACGTTCCAAAAATATCAGCTAAATATGCAGGGATAGTTGCGAAACCACCGCCATACATAGTGAAAATAATCATGGTCGCAGCATAAAACATAATCAACCAAGTAACTGAAGGATCAGCACTCACCTGTGAAGCCGCATAAGGAATAGACAAGTATAGAAGGGTGCCTAAAGCAAAGAACCAGTGATAGGTGTTTTTTCTACCAATGAAATCAGAAATAGAAGCCCAAAAGAATCGTCCACACATATTAAATACAGAAATCATTAATACATAAGTACCGGCAAAAGTGGCCGTAGCAACTGTGGGTAAAGTGGAACCAAAAATATCCACCATCATCGTTTTCGCAACTCCAATTACGCCGATACCGGCAGTAACGTTGAAGCAAAGTACAACCCATAATTTCCAGAATTGCGGTGTCTTAATAGCTTGGTCAATGTGCACATGGTTATGACTAATCATGCTCTTAGCTGATTCATCTTTAGCTGGTGGTGTCCAGCCCTCTGGCTCCCAGCCTTCTGCAGGAACACGGTATGAAAAAGAAGCGATGATCATGACGATAAAGTACACAATACCTAGAGTTAAGAATGTACCTGCAGCACCCGTGTTACCACTGCCCACTACGTATATACCAGCATCACCAGGAATCGCCATTGTCGCGGCTTCACTCGCGGTCGCCACCACAACTTCTATGCTACCCGAGGCTGTTTCAACAAAACGTTTACCTGCTTCAGTTATTAATTTAACTGAACCTTCGGCTCCTAGATAAGTAGGTGCAACAGCATGCAGCTTTAATAAAAAAGCAATTAAAGGTGCACCGATCATAGCTCCGCCACCAAAACCCATAATTGCCATACCCGTGGCCATGCCACGTTTATCTGGAAACCAGCGTAGTAGGGTCGAAACAGGAGATACATATCCTAAACCCAACCCACAACCGCCAAGGGCGCCATAACCTAGGTATACCAGCCACAATTGATGAGTAGCAATACCGACACTACCAATAATAAAGCCACCACCCCATAGGAAAGCTGCAGTAACACCAACACAACGAGGGCCCACCGCTTCTAGCCATTTACCGGCAACTGCGGCAGATAAACCAAGAAACACGATTGCTACAGAAAATATCCATACCACACTACTTAATGTCCAGTCACCCGCAGAACCTGTGACCACCCCTAGCTCTTTGATTAACGCAGGATTAAAAATACTCCAGGCATAAACTGAGCCAATACATAGATGGATTGCAATGGATGCTGGAGGGACTAGCCAGCGATTAAATCCCGCTTTGGCAATGATTTTTTCTTTCATCAAAAAAGAAAAAAAACCACCTGTTTTATTAGACATGTGCTTTGACCTTTTTACTATAAATTAATAGAGACTTATTTACCTTCAATTCGTCCATGCTAAACGTTTTATTTTTGTCTTTTTTTATTTATATTTCATGCACCATAAGTGTTATATGAAATATGCACCAAGAGTGTTTCGCTCCAGTTTCACAGTAGCCGGCATTCAGTAATTTTTAGTGGAAGTAAAGACAATAAATAAAGAAAATGTGCACTTTCATAAATGCAGCAATATGATTTATTAGTTGCTATTAATTTTTATAAGCGAATCAAAATATGAATTTAATATCATATATGAAACCTTTTAATGCCGCCTTTCTACTTTACAATTAATTTACAAACCATTTACAATGGCGCGACTATAGCATCGGAATATGCATATACAAATATGAAAATAATTGCTTATATACCTGATTTTTCTACATGTGGATATTTAAAAATCTTAATCGCCCATGATCATTTATAAACGTGTTAACCGTATCAGTATCGACTTGACTGATGACTATTTTATAAGTATGTCACCTTTTCACTTACTGAAGCGGTAGTGGCTACCTAAGAATAAAATAATGAGCAAGCATCGCATTGAGCTGAGCATGACAACAACAAAACATTATCTTTACGTTGGGCTGTGGTTCGATAAAAATATGGTATGGAGCGCGGGAAGTTTTGCGGATGCAAGTAGCGCCTAGACTAACCTGGTAGAGGACAGATAATCGGGGTGAAGATATTTATCCGCCAAACATCGCTAAGTGTTTGGTGGCTCCTGTGTAACCATCATGCAAAAAGTGAGTGGATTTTTTATCTGCTAATAAACTTACAAACTCATCTTGCAGACGCCGTTCAGTGTTATCCAGCTAAAATTGCCTAATATCTAGTCCGTGCTCACTGGACAGGCACAGGTGTAATTCTCCCATAGCTGAAATACGTAACCTAATACAAGTAACACAAAACCTTTACTGTAGGGCATGATAAGCCCAATATTTCCTTTGCAGAGATGGTGTGTAAATTCTTGCGCTGGGCCCGCAGTTTTATCCTGCACAATTTGGCTCCACTCGTTATTGAGTAAACGCTCTTTTATGGGTAAACCTGATATATGATTTTGGTCAAAAAAGTGCTTGTTATCACCTGTTTACGTCAGTTCAATAAAACGCAATGTGATCGGTGTGTCTTTTATCCAATTCAAAAAATTATCGAGCTCATTGTGGTTAAAATGGTGCATCAATAAAGCGTTGACCTTAACCTTGACACCTAGCTCAATTGCTAGTTCGATACCTTGCATAATTGTTTGTAATTTATTATGCCCGGTAATAGCAGCAAAATGCGCGGTTCAAGGCTATCAATACTGACATTCAATGACGTTATCGCTGCATCGACCCAACTGTTAATTTACTCTGGTAGCATATAACCATTACAGGTAATCGCAACATGCTCGATACCCGGTGTGTTGGCAGAGGCTTCAATTATTTACGTAACGAAGGTTCACCAGCGGTGATGCTGATTTTGCTAGTGCCAGGGTTAGCAAACGCGCTGGCAATTTTACGAATTTCGTCTAGCCTAAAAAGTCTCGGGGAGGTAACACATTGGTACCCATCAGGCAGGCAATATTCACAGCTGAAATTACATACATCTGGAATAGACATTCGCAAATAGTGGAAGCGACGCGAAATTTATCTTCTCACATATCACTAACATCTTTCCAAAATGAAGTAGCTACACGAAATTATGTGACACTTAGGGGAGGCTGATTGGTTTCTCTTAAAACCCTGACGATACCGATGAGAACATCAGTATCGCGGCCAGTAAACCTTGTCATTAAGGTTTAGGTTTAAGGGCTCGAGGTTAATCCAATATTATTAGTAACATAGCTTGATAAATGGTCCTATTTAAGCGGTACTTCAATATTAACTCGTACTTCAATAAAAAATATTAACAATTTAAGTATCGTAGTAGTTATTATAAAACTGAAAACAAAACATTGGATAAACAACAAATAAACAAAGTTGAAAAGTATGTGCTTATTTTTGCGGTGTTCGACACATATTTGATATAAATTAAATATGTTTTAGGTTACTTTATTTTAAGTGAAATAATGGCCTGTTGAACATGACAAGCCCATTGAGAAAAGTATTTAAATGAATTTGGGAGCCTGTAATAGATTCTGTGGTGCGACACGGTGTTGCTCCAGTGATTGTTTAATCCAACCAATTGGATGTTAAACCTACTGTCTCACCAGTAGTTCCCTTCTTCGCTGTGCGTTAACGGTAACGTTTAGGTGCAAAGCGCTGAGGACAATGTAACCGCGGGGAACCGTAAATACTGCCTGTTAAGGCAGGCTTGAATCTGCTAGTCGAAAGCGGTGATGGTGCTAGGGATGATGGTATGATCAGCAAATGCAAATCTTGGTAAGTATCGTAACTGTTGAAAAGCTAAAAATGGCTAATAAGCTTTACCAAATGGAGCGAGGTTTGGAATATCCTTTCACAGATGGGGTTTGTGAGCAATTATGCCGCCGGTATTAACAAGAGGTCTTACCTATCGAGTCGTAGGAACGAAACCTGGAAACCCCGTATAGCTCCGTAAGGTAGCAAGCTCGTCAGAGCAAGTAATGGCTATGCAGGCATAGGAGGTCGGAAGAAGCAAATGGCAGGTTGTAACGATCTGCATAAGGCATGGTTTGCCTAGCTCGAAAGATGGTCCACGTCCGACTGGTTCTCAATAGTGAGAGAATTTGGAGAATTGAGTTTATGAGGAAAAGCAAATGCCGCCTGCAGTAATGCATGGTGGTGCGTCTTCACCTTTTGCTAATTGGTCTCCTATTGGTTGGAACCAGGTCAGGCAAGATGTTCATCGACTGCAAATGCGTATTGCTAAATCAGCTAGAGCTAAACGCTGGGGTAAAGTCTAAGCGTTATCACATTTACTAACACGATACCATCAAGCTAAATTACTGGCAGTTAAACGCGTTACTGATAATAAAGGACGCAATACTGCTGGGGTTGATGGTGTTTTGTGGGTTAATGCAAAACAGAAATGGGAAGCGAGTATTGCGCTTTTCGGTTGTCGTTATCGTTCACAATCATTGAGATGCGTCTACATCCTCAAAAAGGATGGGAAGAAGCGGCTTTGGGGGACCCCAATTATGTTTGATAGGGCAATACAGGCGCTATTTCTATTGGCGTATGAGCCTATTGCTGAGGTAACAGCGAATCACCATTACTATGGTTTCCGTCCTAAGCGTTCGGTTGCTGACGCCATTGAAAGGTGCTTTATCGTGTTAGCGCAACGAACATCGGCGTGATGGTTCCTTGAAGATGATATCAAAGGTTGTTTCGATAATATTAGCCATGCATGGCTATATCAACATCTGAAGTTAGAGCAGAACGTGTTGAAGCAATGGTTAACGGCAGGTTTTATGGATAATGGGCGTTTATCTCCTATGACAGCCGTTACTACGCAAGCGGTATTATATCGCCCAGCTTGTTAAATAGTGCTTTGGATGGCATGGAATCAATGCTTGAGTTGATCACTAAGCCTTACCAAATTGTCCACTTGATAAGATATACTGACGATCTTGTGATCACTGCCAATTTTAAGGAGTTGTTAGAGGACACAATAAAGCCTTCAGTAGTGAGTCTCCTGTTAGAGCGAGATCTAACGCTTCCCTAAGGAAAAACTTTGATTACGTCGATTACAAAGGGATTTGATTTCTTTGAATTTAATTTACGCAAATATGCTCAAAAGTTGCTAACTAAGCCAAGTAAAAGCGGCATCAAATTATTTCTTGAGTCTATTAGGTTAGCGATCAAGAAGGGCATTTCGACATCAATGGCTACATTAATTGGCTCGCTTAATCGAAAGATAGTTGGCTGGGCCAATTATCCTGAATCCTGTTTAATAAATTGAACTAAATGCCTGTTCCAAGATCCGATCTTTCGACTAAAAGAGATGAATCTAAAAAGGAACAGGCATGAGTAAATTAGTTGAGCTGTTTTGTGATGTCGATGATTTTTGCAAAGTATTTATTCCTCAATGGCGTAAACAACTGCTTGAAGACGGTACGCGAAAACGTCAAAAAGAAGGGCAAAGAGAAGGGCAAATGACCACATATGAAATCATGACGATTGTCGTCAGTTTTCATATGTCATATTACCGTGATTTCAAAAACTACTCTCTTGGGTATGTATCTCTTGTGTACAAAAATGCGTTTCCAAATTTATTGAATTACACACGATTCTAGCGGTCATGCCTAGAGTTACCGTGCTCATGTGTGCCTACTTTACATCACTTAAAGGAAAGCCATCAGGACATGAATTCATTGACTCTACAAGCATCAAGGTGTGTCATAACATCGAATACCTAGACATAAAACCTTCGACGGTATCGCTCAACGAGGTAAAGGTACTATGGGTTGGTTTTATGGTTTTAAGCTCCACTTAGTCGTCAATCATCACGGTGAAATTGTTGCTGCGAAAGTCACAACCGCCAATGTACATGACACCCAACCCGTACGTGAATTAGCAGAAGGCTTGACTGATAAATTGTATGGAGACAAAGGCTATTTGAGTAAAGATTTGGAAGCAGATTTATTAGACAAAGGTGTAAGTCTCATCACAACCGTTCGCAAAAATATGAAAGCAAGAGCTATATCGTTGTGGGATAGAGCCATGCTTTCAAGGCGCTATATAATTGAAACAATAAACGACCAACTTAAGAATATTTCTTATATCGAACACTCAAGGCATCGGAGTATGAACGGCTTTATGCTGAATTACTCGCGGGATTGGTCGCTTATTGTTTAAAAGAAAATAAGCCAAGCTTCAATTTAACTGACGTAGAGCTGAACTCTATGATCATCGCTTATGCAGATCTCAGGCTAGTTATGAAACCATTTATCAGCACATTTGGTCTGACAGGCAATTGGTGGCTATTTATTCCAACATTTACGTAGAAGAGGTAATTGGGAAATTAACCTGGCCCTTTGGCAAAGGGCACAGTGGCGCACTGGTCACGATTGTAGAGCGGAATACTAGCTTTACTGTTTCGACATGTCTAGATGACAAATCAGCTAAAAAAGACACAGCAGCCACCATAGCTTTGTTAGCACCGTTTAAAGGCGCGGTGCTAACGATCACAGCAGATAATGGTGAAGAATTTGGGTACCATGAACAGATGACTGAAAGTTTGAAATGTGATGTTTATTTTGCAGATCCTTATTGTTCGTGGCAACGAGGGCTGAATGAAAACACCAATGGCCTATTACGACAATATTAGCCGAAATCAACAGACTTTTAAAAGGAATCGCAATAAGCCGTTCAGGATGTAATAGTCAATCTCAATGATAGGCCAAGAAAGAAACTAAATTATAAAAAGCCAGCCAAGCTAATGGTTGAACACATGGTGGCTATAGCTGCTTAGAGGTTATGCACTTCAGACTTGAATATGCCCTTCTAAAAGAACGTTCCATTACCGCATTATCCCAACAGTTGCCGCGTCGACTTATACTTTGGGGAATTTGATATTTCCAGAGCATTTGTCGGTATTGAAGACTCATGTAGTGACAGCTTTGGTCTGAATAAAGAATTAAGATTTTTGGGCGTCTTCGGGTCTCAAAAGCTATTCGTAATGCTGCACAGATCAAGTCGGTATTAGTACTGTCTACACAGGCCCTACCCACTATTTTCCTAGCGAATAAGTCCATAAATACGGCTAAATATAACCACTGTGTTCCAGACCAAAGATAGGTGACACCAACGCAACAGACCTGATTTTTATCTTCAACATTAAATTGCCGTTTGAGTAAATTAGGCGCAATTTTCGATTCATTTTCGCTATTTTTAGCTAGTTTTCTGGGGTGTGTGCTGACGAGTCCTACCTCTTTCATCAAACTGGCCGCTTTATAACGCCCGACATTTTCACCGTTTTGATTGAGTTGACCTGCAATGGTTCTCGCGCCGCAGCACCTCGACTATTTTGATGTATTTTAACGGCTTGTTCTGTCAATCTTTCACGCTCCATTTCGAGGCGTTTGACTTGTCCCTTCAAGCTGAGGATTTTGGCTTGTTCGGGTGTCAGGGTGCCATTACCGCGAAAAGCATGGCCGTTATCATCTTCTGCCTCTTTGAGCCAACGACCCAGTATCTGAGCAGTAATACCTAAATTCGTAGCCGCCTCAACTCGACTGTATCTTTGTTCTATCACTAATGCGATGGCATCCAATTTAAATTCTTTTGAATATTTCTTACGTGCCGTCATTATCTATCTCCAGTTAGGCTTATTATGTTTTGACTGGGTGACCGGATTTATTCAACCACGTCAATAGGTATGGTTAGACGAAAATGATTTTTTGGTTAAATTTAGGCAAACAAGATTATACATTCGGTTGTCTTTTACTAAAGAATCCTAAATAAAAGGAAATATGACTTTTACTGATATATGTTCCCGATAAGTGTTTCGGAGGGTATTTTTAAGATATCGATATACAAAATACAAGGCAAGAACGAGGAGCAATAATTACGTTTGTTTACCTATTTTTCACAGGATAATAAGTCGAGTATTAAGCTCTATGGCGGCACGGACTTGGGTTTATATATCAGCAAAAACTTGACGAAATTTTGGGTTAACACATAAAGGACTTAGCCAGTTCGGTGAAGTTGCCCAGTTTGCCATTTACCTGTTCTGGAGAAGCGCAGCGATAAGTAAAACAGTGTATTCCCAGTGAGAGTTTGAAAAGTCGTTGCAAAATGAAAATTCACTAGACGTTAAAATCCCCAAATTAATGGACATATATTCTGTGCTGAGGATAGTCGTCGCCTGATTGCTTATCTGGTTAACAAAACCGCTACCAGGTTAAACCAGATTGATGACGGGCAATAAGCGACTACATTATCGAGAAATAAGGGTTTTATGTCGCCTATCGTTATGTTCACTGCAAATGAAGACTCAGCAAGTAAAAGGCAAATCTTGTTAGCGTGCATTTTTGAGTATTTTCCTAAACCGACAGATACTTAACATTTTTATCAAACGCTTATTAGGTACTTAGGGCCTACCCCTGAGCAGGCTCATGCTAATCGGCTTCAGCATAATGATTTTATCCTTTGAATTGCCCAGTATCAAATCAACTTTCATATTAAAATAAGCGATATTAAAGGGGTCTTGACGATGCAAAATTTGGATTCATTGAAACAATTAATAAGTAAAATAGAGCTTCGCGTGAAGTTATGATTTAAACGATCATTGATGTGACCATGCAAGTCGAATACCACATCGATGCAGAAGAGCATCCCGCCGCCGAATTTTTAGCCTATGAATTACACGCTCAAATTGAACAATTACAATCCTAGATGTGTTTCGAATCGGCTGTTTATAATCGACTTAGTTTATGTGCAATCCAGAACTTTGCTGCTCACTATTAGTTTACATAGACATCTGTTGCAGTTTAGCTTTGTAAATTGCTGACTGATTTGAACTTGTAGCTTTGACTATTAAATCCGCCATTTCAGCGATACGAATATTGTTATCCATCGCGCGTTTTTGCAATAAGCGATAGGCTTCTGCTTCGCTTAATTTGAGCTGTTCCATCATTAACAATCTGGCTCTATCTATGGTTTTTTGTTCTGTTAATGCGCGTTTTACGTCATTAAGTTCATCTGCCATTTTTTTTATATGTTTAGATTGATCGCGTAATAAGTCGTAAAAAGAATGACTCACATTTAACTTATTGCTGGCGTCAAGGTCTAATTCACTGAGGTTTTCAGCACCTCGTAAACCAGGCATTGCAGAATCGAACAACATGCTGAAGCTTGAATCATCACTTTCAGTCAAATTTGCAAACATTTTTAAGCGTTTGTTGTGGTGGCAGAGTTCAGCAGAGGCTTGTTTAACCCGTTTATTAGCTAAGTTGACTAAGGTTTCCGCAATGCTTTCTTCCATTACATGCATTTGGTTTATCCGCTGTGTGGCAACTTCATACCAAACTTCACTGATTTCTGCCGAAATAGGCGAGCCATCAACGAGTTTACGGATCATATTACGCATTTGCTCAATGGATTTCATTGGTGTGCTTGTCTCCAACTCAAGCCAAAGTTGCTTGTCAGATTGACTAGCAAACTCTAGAAATATTTGGAAACAATTTCGCTGCGCAACTTGCAACTGTTCGAGACGTTCACACAGCTCTTGGTTAAAGTGGGTTTCTGCAAAACCGATCGCCCCCCAAGCCCGCTCTTGTCCGGTATATTCTTTGCCTTGCATAAAATTAAACATAGCAACCAGAATGCGAGTAATGGCAGGGTCACTTGCCACATCGGCAGCTTCAAAAACAACGTTTAATAAACCTGCGACAAGTCGACAATAAGCTTGCGAAGAATTAAGCGGAGAAATGGCTAAGCTATCAATTTTATGGCGCAAAACCGGAAGATTATCCATGCCCTGTAGAGCGATACTTATACTGTTAAGGAGTCGCATATTGTCAGCGGTGTCATGACCAATTAAATACTGAGTTTTGAATTGACTACGCAGAAAGTCTTCCGCCAAAACACTTTGTAATATCTGTTCTGTACGTTGTTTAGTAAATCGTTCACAACGTGAGGCTAAAAATATGTTGCTAGTACCCCGTTCCTTTTGTAACTGATGAATAAACACACTGATCGAGTTAACAACCTGGCAGTTAGCCAACAATCGTTTAAGTGCGTTGATCTCTGCGTGTTTCGCTGCCAGCAGAAAGCGTTTAGTCGCTTCACTATATCCCATTTTCCCTCCTTTGATATCAGAGTATAGATAAAATAAAACGTTATTTTTCGTAACATAAAACATGATGCCTGATATTTTTCATCTTGACATCTATTTTATATTTTTTAAGGGGAGAAGGTTGGCTATCTTTCATCTATTACTCAATTGTTTTCAAGTTATTAATAATTTAAAATAAGCACCTCTCGTTGTTATGCAAATCAGTTTTGAATATTGCCTTTTCTTATGATGATGAATTGATTTTATTCAAACAGACTTATTTGCACCAGCGCATTTAGATGGCAACACCGCTTTCTGAAAGCTCCAACTAAGATACAAACTGAGACCGTTCCGGGGAACGTTGATGTAGACGAAACCTATAGAGCGTTGTATTCCGATTTTTATAACAAGTCGACATTGAGAAAAAATATTCAAACTATTCTGCTCATATTAGAGCCAGTGGTTTTAATCTCAAAATATACAGTGCAATGTGGGGACCACATGAGTTTAGTGCTTCAGGTACATTAAAATATTACAATTCAGTATCACTCTCAAGGCAAATAGAAGGTAAAAGACACTATTTTTTGCCGTGCAATATAACTCTGCTCGTATCGACACAATACAAAATTATGTAACCTGAATCCTTAAACAGGATTTAGGTTAAGTATACTTTTAACAACATTGTCGCCATTTATCTCTCTTTCTCTAATATTAACAAAAACTTCAACGTTACTAAATTCGGCTGTCACCTTGAATGCGGTTAATGGTCAAGAAGGCTTTGACGTTCTCAACAATTACCTTGATTACATCTCCTAGGTAGATCAAATCTGGGTTCTGTATCTGTTGACTTTGCTTCCACAAGTCAAATCATAGTATTGGGTCATCTAGATATTTTTTAGCTATACTCCAAAGGGTGCCACCACCTTGAACTTCATAGACCTCAGACAAATCATTGCGCAGTTGCAGTTGCACCATATATGTTTGATCTTAGCTGGCAGGCTTTAACGGAAAATTTTGCAAGTTACTATAATCGTCGTATTCATCATCCGCTGCAGTTGCCTCAATCGGCAGTAAAACACCGTCAATTAAGCGCATCTCAGGGTTATATAGTGCATCGACGCCAATACTGTAAGGACTCACTTCGTTGAGGATAGCCTGGTTAATTTGAGTAAGTTCTTCGACCGTATCCTTTATCGACTGCAAACCCTGGTATGTTTTGGCGCTAGTAAAAGACTGCAACTTATCACCGGTTGCACTAACGCTTGGTTGCTGATTAAAAAAATCGGGGGTAACAAAGCTTACGGCAACAATATCTACGCTGGTAAGCACATTAGCACGCAATTGATTATTAATTTCACCCATAGACTCAAGGCGTTCCGACTCTGTACCCAAATTTACGGTATTGGCAATAAGATGGATTTCGAGTAAGGTTTTAAAAGTCAGTGCCCCTAAGTTTTTACTGGTTAACACTATGTTACCAGCCGCACCGGCATCAACCTGTTCAATCACCAAATCTTTTTTGGCTGATACATCTACATTAATTGAGCTGCCATTATTAGCCACTTTCAGCTCAACAATCTCGGTGTCGAGATCAATATCGCCTGAAGCACTGATGTCGAGACGGTTAGCCACGACCGTCCCGGTGATACTGTTAGCTCCGGTTGCTTGGCTGTCGAGTAAAATGTCACCGTTAGAATTATAGGACAGTGTCATACTGCCATCGTTGAAGCTCACATTATCACTGTTGAAGGTGGTCGTTAAAGAAGTATCTAGGTCCAAATTAGTGCTGCTATTAGTCAAGTCCTCAAACTCACTAAAAGCAGTACCGCTAACATAGTTAGTCGCACTCACAGGACCCGTGACGCTCCACTCTATGTTGTCAATATTAACCAGTAATCTATCGGTACCACTACCACCCTGCAACGAGACTGATGCCGAGGCCACATTGTTAAGTTCCACCACGTCATCTCCAGCGCCTGTATTAAGGCTATTAACTAACCCCCCATCAAGGTTGACAAAGTCTTCGCCAGCACCGGTGTCAATATTATTAATCGCACCAGAACTGACAATGAAATTATCAACACCGCCGCCGCTGGTAATATTTTCAATACCGCTAAAACCTAAACTATTACCGCTACTGCTAACACGACCTCTACCGTCACCTAAGATCCAGGTACTGTCTAAGTCACCACCTTGTAACTCACCTGTTGCACTACCCGCATCGAGCTGTCTCACTCCGCTAAAGGTAATACCGGTATAGCTCATAGTATTGATATCACTAAAATTATAGGTGCTGTTAATATCAACTCCCGCAAAATTGCCGGTATTGAGCACCGCATCGATATCGGTAAAAATCACTGATATACCACTCATTACCGCAATGGCCTTAGCGGCCTCTGCCGAACTCGCCGACCAGACAGCACCGTTACCATCAACATTATCTGTGCCACCGTTGCCGTCGATATTGTCAAGTCCGTCAAAGACAATTCCAGCCACCGATACACTGCCAACTTCACTTAGTCTAAAGCTATCATTGCCAGTAGTTGCCAATAAGCGGCTAGTGGTCGCCGACGCTTTTTCGACACCGGTAAAGTTAACACCTTGCGCGCTTAAAGCATTGTTGCTATTCAGCTGCCAATCAGTGTTAGCCGCTGCATTAACTTGATCACTGCCGCTACCAGCATTGACCGTACTGATACCAGTAAAGTTTACTACATCGCCAATATTGGCCTGCTGATAGTTAATATCGCCCGCGCCAACAATGGTAAATGTGTCACTGCTGTCGCTACCCAGTAACTGAGCACCCGATGCTGCAACAGTACCTGATACCGAGTGACCGGACGCGAGTGCCAGAGTATCACCTGCACCCCATCCGTAATTGCTTTGCACGGCCAAACCGTTAAATTCAATCCCGCCAACGCTCATTATAGTGTCACTGGACAAGACGTAATCCAAATCGGCACTGTCGCTAACTGAGTCTTCACCGTCCTTCAGCGTCACCTTATTCAAACCGGTGATATTCATTTTGTTGGCTACAACACCGTTGTGAACATCAACATTGCCAGCACCATTGATGATGAAGGTCTCTGACGCTCCATCAAGCGCAACCACACCTGCGTTATTGGCTACCAGTTGTTGTACCCCATCAAAGGTGATGCCATGGTTAATCGCTTGATTATCCGTGCCCGTTAACAACCAGTCTGTACCCAAAGAGCCTGTCACTATATCGGTGCCACCAAGGGCATCGACCGTACTGACATTACTGAATTTGACTAGGTTTTGATTACCCAGAGTAAAGTCCAGCGCATTGCTGTCCGTCACTGTAAAGGTATCTACCCCAGCGCTACCCAGTAGCTGGGCATTCTTGGCATTAATGAGGGTATCTGTCGCAATGTTATGGTTATCCGACAGCGCCAGCGTATCGTTTGTACCCCAGTTAAAATTACCGAAGGCACCGCTGCTAAAGCTAATGCCCAAAACATTCATGGCGCTGTCACTTTCCAACTCGTAAGCGTAAGTGCCTGTATTATCATCCGTTACTGTATCGGTAGTATCCAATGTCACGCTATTGACTGAATAAAAGTCGATACCCTGAGCATTCACATTCACAGCGCCACTGCCAAACACTGTAAAAGCGTCGTTGCCCGAGCCAGATGTGTTGCCCGCGTCAATGCTGGCATTGCCCGAAACAACCTGTGCTACTTCAATATGCTCAAAATCAATGTTGCCATCACTCAGGTGCTCGTTACCCTTTAATGTCCAGGTCTGATTAACCTGACCCATCAATATATCGCTATCGCCAATGGCGTCACTACTGCTTCCCTGCACACCAGCAACACCCGTAAAGCTCACAGTATTGCCAATAGTAGCCCGCTTATAGTTAATATCGCCTGCGCCAACAATAGTAAATGTGTCGCTACTGTCGCTGCCCAGTAACTGAGCACCCGATGCTGCAACAGTACCTGATACCGTGTGACCATCAGCCAGCGCCAGCGTATCGTTTGTACCCCAGTTAAAATTACCGAAGGCACCGCTGCTAAAGCTAATGCCCAAAACAGTCATGGCGCTGTCACTTTCCAACTCGTAAGCGTAAGTGCCTGTATTATCATCCGTTACTGTATCGGTAGTATCCAATGTCACACTATTGACTGAGAAGAAGTTGATACCCTGAGCATTCACAGCGCCACTGCCAAACACTGTAAAAGCGTCGGTGCCCGAGCCAGATGTGTTGCCCGCGTCAATACTGGCATTGCCCGAAACAACTTGTGCTACTTCAATATGCTCAAAATCAATGTTGCCATCACTCAGGTGCTCGTTACCCTTTAATGTCCAGGTCTGATTAACCTGACCCATCACCGTATCGGTACCGCCAAGCGCATCGACCGTACTGACATTACTGAATTTGACTAGGTTTTGATTACTCAGAGTAAAGTCCAGCGCATTGCTGTCCGTCACTGTAAAGGTATCTTCCCCAGCGCTACCCAGTAGCTGGGCGTTCTTGGCATCAATCAGGGTGTTGGTCGCAATAGTGTGGTTATCTGACAGCGCCAGAGTATCACCTGCACCCCAGTTAAAATTGCCGTAGGCGCCGCTGCTAAAGCTAATGCCCAAAACAGTCATGGCGCTGTCACTTTCCAACTCGTAGGCGTAAGTGCCCGTATTATTATCCGTGACTGTATCGGAAGCATCCAATGTCACGCTATTGACACTACTGAATTTAACCAGGTTTTGATTGCCCAATGTAAAGTCCAGCGTATTGCTGCCCGTCACCGTAAAGGTATCTACCCCAGCGCTACCCAGTAGCTGTGCACTCTTAGCATCAATCAGCGTATTGGTCGCAATGGTGTGACTGTCCGACAGCGCAAGAGTATCACCTGCACCCCAGTTAAAGTTGCCGTACGCGCCGCTATTAAAGCTAATACCAGCGACGTTCATTGCGCTGTCACTTTCCAATTCGTAAGCGTAAGTGCCCGTATCCGTTACTGTATCGGTAGTATCCAATGTCACGCTATTGACTGAGGAGAAGTTGATACCCTGGGCATTCACAGCGCCACTGCCAAACACTATAAAAGCGTCGGTGCCCGAGCCAGATGTGTTGCCCGCGTCAATACTGGCATTGCCCGCGTCAATACTGGCATTGCCCGCGTCAATACTGGCATTGCCCGCGTTAATACTGGCATTGCCCGCGTCAATGCTGGCATTGCCCGAAACAACCTGTGCTACTTCAATCTGCTCAAAATCAATGTTGCCACCGCTTAGGTGCTCGTTACCCTTTAATGTCCAGGTCTGATTAACCTGACCCATCACCGTATCGGTACCGCCAAGCGCATCGACCGTACTGACATTACTGAATTTGACTAGGTTTTGATTACTCAGAGTAAAGTCCAGCGCATTGCTGTCCGTCACTGTAAAGGTATCTACCCCAGCGCTACCCAGTAGCTGTGCACTCTTAGCATCAATCAGCGTATCGGTCGCAATGTTATGACTGTCCAACAGTGCAAGAGTATCACCTGCACCCCAGCGATAATCACCTTGCACGCTCAAACCGTCAAAGGTAACACCCTCAACTGTTGCATTTGCATTGCTTGATAACAGGTAATTAAAGCTGCCACTGTCAGCTACCGTATCTTCAGCGTCTTGAAGACTCACCGTGCCTAATCCCGTCACGCGCATAACCTTGCTTGCGTCAGCAATATTAACTGTCGTGACCACATCAACGCTGCCGCCACTGTTAACGGTGTAAGTTTCGCCCGTAGTGCTATGGCCCTGTAAAGCACCGCCATTAGCAATCAGACTTTCTACCCCATCAAAGGTAATACCATCATTCGTCGCTTGATTATCCGTGCCCGTCAACAACCAGTCTGTACCCAAAGAGCCTGTCACTATATCGGTATTGCCAAGTGCATCGACTGTACTGACGTTATTAAATTTAACTAAGTTGCGGCTGCCCAATGTAAAGTCCAGCGCATTGCTGTCCGTCACCGTAAAGGTATCTATTGTGGCGCTACCCAGTAGCTGGGCGTTCTTGGCATCAATCAGCGTGTTGGTCGCAATAGTGTGACTGTCCGACAGTGCAAGAGTATCACCTGCACCCCAGTTAAAATTGCCGTAGGCGCCGCTATTAAAGCCAATACCGGCGACGTTCATGGCGCTATTACTTTCCAACTCGTAGGCATAAGTGCCCGTATTATTATCCGTTACTGTATCGGTAGTATCCAATGTCACACTATTGACTGAGAAGAAGTTGATACCCTGAGCATTCACAGCGCCACTGCCAAACACCGTAAAAGCGTCGGTGCCCGAGCCAGATGTACTGCCCGCATCAATGCTGGCATTGCCCGAAACAACCTGTGCTACTTCAATCTGCTCAAAATCAATGTTGCCACCGCTTAGGTGCCCGTTACCCTTTAATGTCCAGGTCTGATTAACCTGACCTGTCACTATATCGGTATTGCCAAGTGCATCGACTGTACTGACGTTATTAAATTTAACTAAGTTGCGGCTGCCCAATGTAAAGTCCAGCGCATTGCTGTCCGTCACCGTAAAGGTATCTATTGTGGCGCTACCCAGTAGCTGGGCGTTCTTGGCATCAATCAGCGTGTTGGTCGCAATAGTGTGACTGTCCGACAGTGCAAGAGTATCACCTGCACCCCAGTTAAAATTGCCGTAGGCACCGCTATTAAAGCCAATACCGGCGACGTTCATGGCGCTATTACTTTCCAACTCGTAGGCATAAGTGCCCGTATTATTATCCGTTACTGTATCGGTAGTATCCAATGTCACACTATTGACTGAGAAGAAGTTGATACCCTGAGCATTCACAGCGCCACTGCCAAACACTGTAAAAGCGTCGGTGCCCGAGCCAGATGTGTTGCCCGCATCAATGCTGGCATTGCCCGAAACAACCTGTGCTACTTCAATCTGCTCAAAATCAATGTTGCCACCGCTTAGGTGCTCGTTACCCTTTAATGTCCAGGTCTGATTAACCTGACCTGTCACTATATCGGTATTGCCAAGTGCATCGACTGTACTGACGTTATTAAATTTAACTAAGTTGCGGCTGCCCAATGTAAAGTCCAGCGCATTGCTGTCCGTCACCGTAAAGGTATCTATTGTGGCGCTACCCAGTAGCTGGGCGTTCTTGGCATCAATCAGCGTGTTGGTCGCAATAGTGTGACTGTCCGACAGTGCAAGGGTATCACCTGCACCCCAGTTAAAATTGCCGTAGGCGCCGCTATTAAAGCCAATACCGGCGACGTTCATGGCGCTATTACTTTCCAACTCGTAGGCATAAGTGCCCGTATTATCATCCGTTACTGTATCGGTAGTATCCAATGTCACACTATTGACTGAGAAGAAGTTGATACCCTGAGCATTCACAGCGCCACTGCCAAACACTGTAAAAGCGTCGGTGCCCGAGCCAGATGTGTTGCCCGCATCAATGCTGGCATTGCCCGAAACAACCTGTGCTACTTCAATCTGCTCAAAATCAATGTTGCCACCGCTTAGGTGCTCGTTACCCTTTAATGTCCAGGTCTGATTAACCTGACCTGTCACTATATCGGTATTGCCAAGTGCATCGACTGTACTGACGTTATTAAATTTAACTAAGTTGCGGCTGCCCAATGTAAAGTCCAGCGCATTGCTGTCCGTCACCGTAAAGGTATCTATTGTGGCGCTACCCAGTAGCTGGGCGTTCTTGGCATCAATCAGCGTGTTGGTCGCAATAGTGTGACTGTCCGACAGTGCAAGGGTATCACCTGCACCCCAGTTAAAATTGCCGTAGGCGCCGCTATTAAAGCCAATACCGGCGACGTTCATGGCGCTATTACTTTCCAACTCGTAGGCATAAGTGCCCGTATTATTATCCGTTACTGTATCGGTAGTATCTAGGATCACGCTATTCACTGACGCGAAGGCTATGCCCTGAGCATTCACAGCGGCGCTACCGACTACTACAAAGTTATCGCTGCCGCTCAAGGTGCTGGCATCGATGGCTATGCCATCGGGAGCTGATGAGTCATTATTATCTTCAAGAACAAGCTTAAATGCACTGGTGCTGTCGTCGCTTATGGTATATAGCTGTTTGGCAGTTGACGTGTTCAACCTACCTAAAATTTGGTTCACAGTTGTGCTGGTATCGCCCAGATACAGCGTGACCTTACCCTGACCGGTACTTACGCCCTTGTCAGCCATTACCGCATTATTGATAAAAGTTTGGGTCCTGGCGGTAAAAGAGCCGTCAGCTGGACCTGGAGTCGTCATTTTTTGGGTATTAATCAGTGCAATGTCTTTGATAATCACCTGTTCGGATTTGACACCGCTAGTAGTGCCCTCAATCAGAACATTACCACCGGCAGTGGTAATGTTTTCATTTACTCTAACAATGCCATTAGCAAGAAGGTTTAGGTCAAGACTGTTGGTCGTACTTTCATTTATGATGGCGGCGTCAACAGTAATGTTACTTTCGGTCAATGTATTAGCCGCATTCACTGTACCCGCTTCCAGAGTCAGCGAAATATTACTGTCAACGTCGATGCGAATTTCAGACTGCACGTGAATTGAGCCTGTATTATCCGTAGAATTATTATCCACGTTTTGGGTAGCCCCACCCCACGACACAGTGGTGCGCCCCACACTTTCTACATGTACGCTGACACTCGTTCCGCCATTCAATATGAATTCAATAAAACCTGAAGACACACCGTTTTTTACATTTTGGTCTGATACATCAGACTTAATGCCAGTGGCCTCACCACCGACGAGACCATCCTTCCAAATAACATCATCAATCGAGTCACTGATAATAAAAGCGCGCGGGTCGAGCAACCACATTCCCGCCTTCCCGCCGGCATGTGACTTGGCGACAGCTTCGCCACGCACGGTTAAATTGATTTTACCCGAGGTTTCAATAAAACCGCCATCGCCACCAAGCAAGCCAGAACTGGCATCGATAAAACCGTAAAAGTAGGTGTCTTCATTGGCCCAGACGATGACTTTACCGCCATTACCATTTTCGCGCGCCGCTGCCAAGATTTGAGCATCAACACCAATAGTGGTGGTGATGGCGTTGCGCGCATCAGTATTACCACCCTTATAACCGCCCCCGATCAGAATTTCGCCGCCACCGCTATGGCCTTGAGCTGAAACTGTAGAGTTGCCGATTACCTCGACCACATCGCCAAGAATTTTGATATCGCCGCCTTTGCCGATGCCGCCATCGGCCAGCAAGGTACCGGTGTTGATGGTTTTGTCTCCTTCGACATGGACTGAGCCACCGTTAATATCACCAGAGGCATCTAAGGTGCCACGGTTAACCACAGTGCTGCCGCTGCCGAACAGCATAATTTTACCATTGGAAGTGTCTATGCCATGTGCGCGAATGGCACCGGTGTTATTTACTGCCTGAGTAAATAAATTACTCGAGACGGTGGCTTGCATCAATACCTGCTGACCGTTTATTTCGCCGCTGTTGAGTACAGCACTGTCAATACCCAGCTCATTTTCCATTATTTCTTTGGTGACTTTGACGCCCATAATGCCGTCGGCATCGAAGGTTAATATCGCTTCGTCAGCCCCGGTCAGTGAAATAACCTCTGCACTGATGAGGCCGGTGACGTCGTTAGTCACCTGCTTACCGACTAATGCCACACTGGAAGCGTTTATGATGCCTCGGTTAACTACGGTACCGGAACCGCCTTCATCGCCTTTAAACAGTAGATCGCCATTCATAAAATCGGTTGAGTTAATGCTTAAACCGGAAGCGGTAATAGCGCTAACGTTAACCACTGAGGTTTCAGAGAACAGTATGCCGCGAGGGTTAACCAAAATCACGTGACCATTGGCTTCAATAGAGCCGTGAATTTGGCTGGGGCTCTTATCAAGAATACGGTTAAGCACAATCGATGACGACGACGGCTGAACAAACTTGACGATCTCATTCTGGTTGATATTGAACGAGGTCCAGTCGATGGCTAGACGATCAGAGAACTGATTAATCTGCGTTGTAGTCAAGTTCACATTGCTAATACTGCCCGAGCCGCCAACTACAACGCCGCCCTTAGGCCCAGCCAAGGTAGTTTGAGAAAAAACGAGCTGCGAGGCAATTAAACCACCGTAGACCAGATAATTTTTTCTGATAGCAGCGGCTAGTTTGCTGACACGATGAGCTGATTTATGTGTACTTTTTTTGGTTGCGCTCTTAGAGTTGTTGACTCGGTTGGTAATACCCTTATCCATTTTTTTGGTCATACTGTTCTCGCTGGTTTCGGGCCCACACAGTGGTGTGCTATCCGTCGCAATGTTATTTATTTAATTAAAAGAAGAATGAAAAATCGACATAAACTTGGGCCGATTTAGCTTCATCAACAAAACTTGCTTTGCTGCTGTTTAATCCTTCTGATGATTTCGACATCATTGGGTGCGAAACAGAAAGTTGTATGGCAAATTTCTCTTCCCAATTTAACTTAAAGGTTAGGCCAGCACCTGCTAGAGCCGCCCAATTATCAACAGCATCGGCTTCGTAACCGTTAAGTGAGCCATAACCGGCATCAGCAATTAAACCAAATTGAAATACTTCGTTAAGGCGTTTGCCGCCCCAGACGTTAACGTTAATAACTTCTGGCAAATTGAAATACCACTCGACGCTTAACAGCGCCGCTTGGTCACCCGAAAAGTCACGGACATTATAAGCACGCACACCGTTGGCACCACCAAGGGATAACTGCTCAAAAGCCGGCAGTGCTTCGTTACTGTACTGCACACGCCACTTCATAATGAGACGGCTTTTAGAATCGATAAAGGGGATCGGGACAAAAATTAGTGAGTTGGTATCGAGGGCGAATTTATAGAAATTGTTACTCCGGGCTTCGTCGACTTCGTTCTGGTGCTCGCCAAACTGAACCTTAAAGTTTAACATATTCAACATCTGCACCGACTGATTTAAGGCATCAATAGAGAAAGACACCTCACCCCCACGAACATGCTCTCCGGTACCAATTTCGATAATAGCTTCAAGCTCAGTTTCTTTATCAGTAATACTGACACCTGCCGACATGTTAAAAGCCCGCGAACGAAAGAATTTATGATCTAAGCCCATGGCATAGGTCTTGTTAACACCTTCGATTTCGAGCAAGTTGATGCTGTTATTCTCGTTACTTTGATCAGCCAGCTTAAATTGGTTGTAGACGGCCGAAATTTCAAAGCGCGTGCGCAAACCAAATACCGGGATACTATATTTAAACTGACCGAGGTCAGAACCAAAGTCGTTGTCAAAGTTTTCTACAGTGTTTGATTTCAAATAACTAATGGTCAGGGCGTCGCCGTTACCGGTAAGGTTGTACCATTCCAACAAGGTGGAGATACGGTTGTCACCAGTGAATGTTGAGCCGTGGTTATCAGCATGTGTGGTCATATTCCATGAGGCGTCTTCAGTTGCTTTTAAGTTGAGGGTGGTTTCACCGGGTTTATCACCGGCCGAAAAATAACCAGTTACATTGAGACTCGGTAAATCGTTGAGTAGATACAAGCCCTCCTCCATTTGTGTGTCCCTAACCAATTCGCCGATGTAGTGCTTAAACGGCTTGGACAGTTGCTGAAAGCTATAACCTTGGTTATCTTCAACTACCACTTTACCCAAAATACCTTCTTGCACTGTTAACGTAATAACGCCGTCGGCAACTTCTTGCGCCGGAAGTTGCACCTGCGCCAAAAACAAACCCTGCTTGCGATAATAGGCGGTTAATTTGTTGGTGATTTCTTCCAGATCGGCATAACTGACACCCCGTATGGCATTTTGCTTGTGCATCATATTTTTCAGTTGTTGTAGGTCTTTGCCAGAAAGGTTTTTGGTGTTGTCTATAGCTTCAATTTCATTGAGGTAGTCGGCCAATTCTTCAAGATCGGTGCGAATGTAACCGCTGGCGAAAATTTCATCTTCTTTCATGTAGGTGCAACGAAGATCTTCGGCTATGGTTTCGACCTCGGCGCGGGTAATACCGGCCTCGGGATATTCAACTAATCGCGCAAACTCAAATTTTTTAACGAAGATACGCGGGCCATCGTCGCGTAAGTTTTGTCTTGGGATTTCAGTTTCAAGTTTAGGCTCATTGGCTTCAACTGTGCGCCGGTAGAACTCTTTGGTCAAGTCTTGGTCGCCTTTAGCTATCCCGTCCTGTTCAAAGGTTGATCGCACCAAGCTGCGAAAGCTAGGGCCGCTGACCTCCTGTGCCAAGCTTTCAGTCGAAACCGTTGCAATAGCCGACGCAGTAAGGACTGCGATAAAACCCTGTCGCAATCCTAATTTTTCACATAATGTGAGCATATTTACCAACTTCAACATCTTCTATTCCTAATATTCTGTGCCAACATCAAAGTGGTTTTTAACTATATATATTTACATTGTTTACAATGTTATTAATTACTCGCTGTTATGTTTACTGATGTCGCGTACAACCCGGAAACCGGTGTGTTGATCAGCACTATAGTCATGAGTTTTTTGTCGTAACTAAGCACCGGCTCACCGGATGCTGCCGATGACAACCAGCCACCATCAATTTTTTATCATCGTCGAGGCTTCACTCCTGTAGATTACCAACATGATTTATTAAACTATATTTGTTATTTTTACCAGCTTTAATCTCAACTAGCTCAATACCTTTGTTAGTTGGACCAAATTCTAGAAGGCAGTTAAGGTTGGCCTGCTCACCCTCACCCCAACACTGAGTGCTGAAACCATTCACGATAACTCGGCAAGCGATAAGCGTAATCAGTTCGTTGACTGAGCCACTACAAGTATCCCTTGGCCACTTTGACCGAAATATTATTGGCCGGTTGCTCATCTGGCAATACGACTAGAGCAAGTACTGTTGTTTATGCAATAAGGTTTAAATCATTGACAGAAGCTTCATAACGACCAATACCATTCAGCTTTTTTGACTCACCTTCACTCACCACTAGCAGCGGGGAAAAACCACCACCAGCGAGCTGATCTTGACTGTTATTTCGCTCGCTCTTGCCACCACTGCCTGGTTTTAAGTGAATGCAAGACTCGAGTATAGGTAAAATAGAACGACACTTTTCGGAGAATTAATATGATGCCTCATATTTGTCATCTTGACATCTATTTTATATTTTTAAGGGAGTGAAAGTTGGCTATCTTTCGTCTATTACTCAACTTATTTTAAGTTATTAATAATTTAAAATAAGCATCTCCCGCTGCTGTGCAAACCAGTTTTTAATATTGCTTTTTCTTATGATGATGAACTGATTTTATTCGAACAGACTTATCTGAGGCAGCACTTTACTTCGCCAAAGCGCCGAAAATAACCGTGGTGGTGTGCGGCAACGACGTGTTAGCCGTAGGGGCTTTGAGGGCGGGGATAGAGATGGGCTGAATGTGTCAAAAGATATCTCTGTTACTAGGTCCGATGACATAGAGATCGCGCGACTAGCTGATCCAGACTTGACTACAGTTCACGTGCCCCACCGAGATATGTTCCAGTGCGCCGCGTGCATGTTTATCCAAATGGTAGAATAAAGACAGGTCACCGCAAGCGTCAAGCTTCGGACCGTTTCGAGCTCCTTCTATGCAACTAGAAGCGTAATTTTATATATCCTGTGGTAAACGAAAAAATTCAACCCAAACTGGTAACGTCAAATCTAAATGTCGTCGCGTTCCGCCTCTGCGTTTTCGACAGCCCATTCGCCCGCAGCCTCCACCGCAACAGTTGACGCAGTGGGTAGGATATTTAGGTAATTAACCTGAATCCTGTTTAATAAATTGAACTAAATGCCTGTTCCAAGATCCGAACTTTCGACTAAAAGAGATGAATCTAAAAAGGAACAGGCATGAGTAAATTTGTTGAGTTGTTTTGTGATGTCGATGATTTTTGCAAAGTATTTATACCTCAATGGTGTAAACAACTGCTTGAAGACGGTACGCGAAAACGTCAAAGAGAAGGGCAAATGACCACCAGTGAAATTATGACGATTGTCGTCAGTTTTCATATGTCACATTACCGTGATTTCAAAAACTACTCTCTTGGGTATGTATCTCTTGTGTACAAAAATGCGTTTCCAAATTTATTGAATTACACACGATTTCTAGCGGTCATGCCTAGAGTTACCGTGCTCATGTGTGCCTACTTTACATCACTTAAAGGAAAGCCATCAGGACATGAATTCATTGACTCTACAAGCATCAAGGTGTGTCATAACATCGAATACCTAGACATAAAACCTTCGACGGTATCGCTCAACGAGGTAAAGGTACTATGGGTTGGTTTTATGGTTTTAAGCTCCACTTAGTCGTCAATCATCACGGTGAAATTGTTGCTGCGAAAGTCACAACTGGCAATGTGCATGACACTCAACCCATACGTGAATTAGCAGAAGGTTTGACTGATAAATTGTATGGAGACAAAGGCTATTTGAGTAAAGATTTGGAAGCAGATTTATTAGACAAAGGTGTAAGTCTCATCACAACCGTTCGCAAAAATATGAAAGCAAGAGCTATATCGTTGTGGGATAGAGCCATGCTTTCAAGGCGCTATATAATTGAAACAATAAACGACCAACTTAAGAATATTTCTTATATCGAACACTCAAGGCATCGGAGTATGAACGGCTTTATGCTGAATTACTCGCGGGATTGGTCGCTTATTGTTTAAAAGAAAATAAGCCAAGCTTCAATTTAACTAACTTAGAGCTGAACTCTATGATTATTGCTTAAGCAGATCTTAGGTTAGCTATCGGTTTCGTTCACGGGGACCATTGCGCGCTGTGTCATACTGAAGAGTGCGTAAAGCGCAATAGCGCAAAAGTTGGCCCAAGCACCAACCAGAAAGCGGAAGAATCAAGATGTTGCATTGCCCATCCAGTGACTAGCGGGCTGGTGATAGCGCCCAACCCAAAGGTAAAAAAGCCCTCCAGATGCTGCAGGAATATCAGCAGCGGAAAGAGCCCCGTTCGTATTAGCCACGTAATTATCGAAATAAAAAGCAGTGTTGGAAACAGCCTTACATCGACCAATCTTTATTTAGGTGTATTCTCGGCCAAAAAAACTTCATGTTTGAGTTTCGAGAATTGACTGAGGTCTAGTGTAGATTTACTTAATCCTGAAGCGTTTAGTAACGATTTAATCAAATATTTGTTAAATACACTGTTGTTGTTATCGGCCAAGTAATCTTGGGGTAATTCCCATTTGGCATCATCAATTTCGTGAGTATCTTGAATATCGATTTGTGTCGAAATAGGGACAAGCTTGCACACCATATAGATGTTGGATTTTCCAAATCGGTAAGGGTGAGTACTAGCCATCCCTAAAACAGTATCAAACGAGGTCTGAATACCTGTTTCTTCTAGTACTTCACGTATCACGGCATCTTCAATTGTTTCACCTAATTCAATGTGGCCACCGGGTAACTTGTAAGTAGTGGCGCCGCGCTCGCGGATCACGAGTATTTCGCCTTTTGAATTTTGCACTAAACCACCGGCCCCAAGTGAATGAGTGGGCATAAAAGGCACAAAATCTTGAGGTTGAGATTTAAAGATCAGTGTGACTTCGGTAGGTAAACAATTATGAAAAGTGAAGCCCTGTGTGGTGGCTACTGCTATCAAATGAGCTAAATCAAGGGGCAATGTTAACCAGATAATCGCCTTGTTGTGTTGCTTAGCATGGCTCAATAAAGCGTTTAGCTGGGGTAAAAATACATCTATGTCTTCAGGGATTTGGTCGCTATCGACTATGATACCGTTGAATCTGTTGTACTCAAATGCTAACAAAATTGCTCACTTTTATATAAACGTGTCATTTTTTGAGACATTATAGGGCAAATTTCTGTGAGTCGCAGTGCTAAAGTGGCGATTCATTTAAAATATAGGATAGGATTAATTAAGTGGGGTATCTTTGAAAGTTGTGATGACAAACCTCGTTTAAGTCAGCTCAATTCGATAGGGGTTTACTGAGATGCCTAAAGTAAACCTTGTGACATTATGTTGATGACACCTGTGCTGAATAATGTAAACACAGGTGTCGTTGATTTCAACGATCTGTGATCGCGATAAGTGAGGACTCTTCTTCAGACACTAAGCCATAATCCTTGTCCAGTCCGTTTTGCTGTTTAACTATTTTTAGATTAGCTGCCACTAAGTTTTGGAATCTACCTTGACTACTGGCTGCATCTAGATCTTCAAGGCTAGCCTCAAAATTTCCCAAAACATAATGCATCACTGCTCGATTATTATAGGAAATAGCTGAAGCTCTACCTGTGTTAACTGCGGCTTGGCAGTATTGGTTCGCCTGTTCCATATCGTTAATGGCTAAATGAGCGACACACAAGTTATCAAGCAGCGGTTTACGTAAAGACACAGTTGACGTTTTGGCTAAAGCCGCCTTGCTTTTACGGATACCCTGTTCCAATTTACCTGACTCAATTTCTCTTACACCAATAACTTCGGCCACGCTGGTTTTCACTATTAACTGAGAGCCTACAGTGACATCAGTCGCTGATGCTTGACTAATTGGTATGCTCATCAGCATGACTAAGACTGCTGGAGTGTATAGTTTGATTGCCGTTTTCATAATGATATTTACCTTCTGTGTTTGAACGAGTGATACATGTTTACTTGTACTGCTTGCTTGTGCCGTGTGGGTTTGATCAGTATGGTGAACCGGTAGGAAAAATTCCTGAGGAACAGCAGATAAAAAGCTGATGAAATTGTGATTAAAAACAAATGTTGATGGTTATATACCCATATCACCTGAAAATATTGGCTAATAATTGAATGGGACCAGCTAGGGTGATCATTAAGTGGGACCAGAAAATTGACTGATAAAGCGCTACCTGAAAATGGTTATTTTCGTCTAGGTGACTACTACATTGACGTGGGTGATCATCGGGTATTTCATGGTGATGAAAGTCGTCACCTAGAGCCCAAAGCGATGCATGTTCTTTATCAGCTGGCTTTGAATGCCGGCGAGACCGTTAGTCGACAAGAATTAATGGATAAAGTATGGCATGGACGAGTGGTGATGGAAGATGCCCTGACGCGGATAATCTCGCAGCTGCGCCTAACATTCGACGACAGTAAAACTCGTCAAATAATCCACACTGTGCCTAAAAAAGGTTATCGACTATCGGCAGATGTCACTTGGCTAACTAGGCAAGAATTTATTAAATTCAGCACAAAACACAGCACTGCTTCAGGTTTAACCACATCATTTAACAAAGGCAAAGTGGTAGCACTTATAATCTTGGGGTTAATGTTTGTTCTGCTGATTTTTGTTTTATTGATGGACACTTCTGAACATCAGGACCCTGCGACCAAGCTACTGACTCAAGAGGTTGCTCAAAAGATCGAAAGCAACGCCTCCAAAACTGAAACTATTATCGCCTTTCTACCGTGGCGCAATCTTACTGGTGACGACGCTAATGACTATTTAGCTGAGATGCTCCCCGAAGAGTTATCAATTACACTGGCAAAGTCAGATAAAGTGACGGTGTTGGCACATTATTCTGCTCTTGCCCTTGCTAGAGAATCTGGGGCTTTAGATTCTCTAGTTGAGCAGTTAAACCTTAACTATTGGGTAGAAGGCAGCATCACTGAGGCAAATGAGCGGATTCGAGTCCTAGTGCGTTTGGTCGAAAAACACACTAATAATGCAGTTTGGTCCGAAGTGTATGAAGATAATATGGAAAATCTACTTAAATTAAATACAAGGATCATCTCAGATATCAACGCCCAGCTGTTTGGGAAAGGCGCATCAGTAGATTTCACAACGGCACCAGGAAAAGTGGATATTAATGCCTACCGAGCCTATCTTCAGGGAAATTATTGGTGGATGAATGGAAAAACCAGCGAGTGGTTTCTTCGAGCTGAAGCATCGTTCATAAAAGCCACAGAACTAGCGCCTGATTTTGCCGCTGCGTTCGGTAGTTTAGCTTTTATCTACGCGAGGTATAGCTATCACGATATCTACATGGAAAAGGTCGTCGCTGTTACGAAAGCTACGGCGGCTATTGATAGAGCCTTACAACTTGATCCTAACGACATTAATGCCCTTTTAGCGGGCGCTTTGTTGGCGATTGAAGACTTACAGTTTGATATGGCCGAGCAATTGCTCAATCAAGTATTAAGTATCGATGCCTCGGATACCCGAGGTCTATATGTTTATTCTGAGTTAGCCTTAGCTAAAAATCATTTTGACGCGGCGCTCACTTATGCTGATAAGGCGCTGCAGATAGATCCTCTTTCGCCTTGGATAAATGTAAACAAAGCCATTGTGCACTTTTGGCGTAATGAGATGACCCAAGCGCTGGCATCTGTAAACCACGCCATTAATATTGATAATAGTTTCACGTGGGCTTATGTGTGGAAAGCTAAAATACTCAGCCAAAAGGGACAAGTCTCTGAGGCTATTGAAGTCATGAAAGCCTGTTTACAAATTGATGATGGCTCGCCTGTAAATAGCATATACTTGGCGCTGTTATATACCCAAGTTGACATGTCTGAGCAGGCTGAAATTTGGTTTGCCCATACTGCATCGCTTTATGGCGATTCCCCCGACGCCAGATTTTGGCAAAGTTATTTAAGTTTTATCACACAACAAGAAGACCCAGATATCGCGCGACAACTTGTTAATCAGGTCACCTTAAAAACCACACGATTTTTTAGTTTAGTGCCTTTGCAAAAAGCTTTATTAACATCCCAACCCATGCTGATAAAGCAAGCCTTGCCACAGTTTTTATCGCTTATTGAACGTCCAAACCAATCGGGATTTTGGGTCAACCACCATAACCAATTCAGTGCCTATGCAGCATTTGCATTAATGCAGCAGCTAGATAGCGTTGAATATAAGCAACAACTAGCCTTACTAAATATTCAGATTAAAGCATTTGAGAGCAAGGTAGTGTTAGGACTGCGAGCCAATATCAAGTAAACGAGTTTGGATGCTAAGTTATGAATCGATTTAATGACGTGCTCAATCCGCGACTTAGGAGCACATTATAAAAAGTGTAGGTGTCATGCCTAATCATTAAGGTCTTCAATTACAGCATCACAATCAGATAAAGATCTAATACTAAAAGCACTAACCCACTGTATAAACCATTCCACTTGATGCCCATATGAAAAGGAGTAATTCCAGTGATCTTTGCGCTAATACGCACAGAGGTCGTAGTGGGGGAGCTACCAATCACTACAGCCCAAGTAACCATCATCACTAATGCTATGGTTATAGGCATATTTTCGACACTGGGTAATTGCGATAAGGCTCCGGCTACTAAAGTTACTGAAATCATTGGATTGATAAATAAAAGCGCGGCTAAAAAAATTACCCAAGAAGATAAAATGAGTATCAGCGCAGCAGTTATATTCAAATGTGCTAATTTTTGCGCAAACCATTCAATGTTCAACACCGTTAACAACAAGCGGCCAATCAGCACTGAGCCGGCAAAAAAGACAATTTCTGAACGTTGTAATGGCAGTTTGAAAAAGATGTCTTTAGTGAAACGTCTCACGGTTAATCGCATGGCGCTTAGTTTATTTCGTTTGCGATGATACTGGGCAAATATCCAAGCTGTGCTCACAATCGGCGCGCTCACTAACACTGCTGCTATGGGACGTAGAGACGTTATGTATATCAGTAAACCAGACACTATTGCTAATGCGGTAACAACAATAGCAATAGGGTAGCTCACCTTCAAATCTGACAAATTATTGGATATGGCTGGTGCAAGGTGTCTCAGGTGCTTGGGGGCCTGAACATGATCAAGCCAGATGCCAAATAATAGTATTGCTAGTGTTAGGTACAAGCCATAAGGAATAATATCTATCCACTTAAGTTCGGGAATAGTGGTCACTAAAAGAGTAATAGTGACTGACGTTGGTGCCCACAAAGGTATGCTACAAAATCCTCGTACCACCGCTAGCATCATTCGGCGCTGCCTTGCACTGTTAATACGGGCGTCCACGGTGTCTTTGTTGTCAAGCAAACTTCTGTGGATCATGGTGCCTAATAAATTAATGGCTCCGACACTCATTAATATGCCCAACAAGTGGCTGGCAAAGGTAAGAAACGCATAACGCCTTACAGGTTGTTGCTGTAATAATGCGCGACCCGTTAGGTTAACTGAGTTTGAGGTTAAAGCCGCTTCTTTTAAGAGGCTCAATGCAATTAAAAAAATGACAAAAAAAG
Organism: Paraglaciecola psychrophila 170; assembly: GCF_000347635.1. Classification (NCBI taxonomy): domain Bacteria; kingdom Pseudomonadati; phylum Pseudomonadota; class Gammaproteobacteria; order Alteromonadales; family Alteromonadaceae; genus Paraglaciecola; species Paraglaciecola psychrophila. The sequence goes on from NC_020514.1 coordinate 288,524, forward strand.
CGACGCTGCCACATAAAATGGCTATCTGTATAAATGTTATTTGTGATGACAATAACAATGCGATTGTTAAGCCAATAGCCACTATGGCGATGATTTTCGCGGTTAATTCTAAATTTTTCCATTCGACTAAAGTAAATATTAGCAACACAAATACAGCCAATATGGCGGGTGGTTGATACCCCGTCCATTCTGTAATTAACGTTGCAAAAAAAATAACGACTAAACATAGCGGAGATAGCCAAGGAGGTAACAACCAAGAAGACGAGTTATTCATTTGTAGCTTTATTTGGCATGGGTCTGGTTGCTTATCTAATTCTTATATAAAGTACATGGAGTTGTTTTCCAAAAAACTTGCAAAATGCAATTCCGCATTGCAGAATGCTAACGCTATTTTACCGGTATTGTTAGTGTCTTGGTAATATTAAATAATTACAACTTGTATTAAATTGAGTGCTTAATGTCCAAACAAACAGAATTAGAATTACTTGCTGATTTAGAAAAGATAAGTTACCAAGAACGATATCATTGTAAAACAACATACGATGTATTTTGCCATGCAGCAGATGAATATTCCGCTGATATAGCTATAGCTGAGCATGTTACCGCTTCTCGAGATGAAACTGCCAAACAACTCACTTTTGCTGATTTAGCCAAAAAAATCAATCAAACAGCCAACCTATATCAATCTTTACGGATTGAGCGTAATGATGTTGTCTCTATTCTACTTCCGAATTTAACTGAAACTCATCTTTGTATATGGGCATCACAAGCGGTGGGCATCGCCAATCCTATTAACTACCTACTGCAAGTTGAGCATATTGTTGAAATATTGAATGAGGTAAAAGCAAAAGTATTAGTCACTGTTTCTCTCGATGATGCGACTGAATTGGGTAATAAAGTGCAGCAGATTATTGAACGTGTGCCATCACTTGAACACCTACTTTTGCTAGATGACAGTCATGCTGCTGAGGGCAGTCATAAAAAAGTTAGCGTGACTGATTTTAATAAGGCTATAGCGACTCAATCGGATGCAAGATTAGCACAATCTTTACAACCTAATGGTGACGATATTGCGATGTATTTTCACACTGGCGGTACGACAGGTCGTCCTAAAATAGCCAAGCTATCCCATGACAATATTAGTTTTGTAGTGCAAGTGTATGCAGGGTTTAATACTTATCACGGTAAATCTCCAGTATTGAACGCATTACCGTTATTTCATGTGTTTGGTGTAATTGCCGCTAGTTTGTCGATGTTTATTGTGGGTCGTACGGTGGTAATTATGACCCCAGAGGGCTTTAGAAACCCTAACACGGTCAAAAACTGGTGGTATTTTGTGAGTAAGTATCAAGTGTGTTGGTTTCCTACTGTACCCACCATTATGTCTGTTTTATTACAGCAACCGGATGAGGAAATTGATCTTAGTTGTTTTGAATATGCGGCTTGTGGATCAGCCCCTTTACCCCTTGAATTAAAATTATCCTTTCAACGAAGATTTAATTGTAGTGTGACCAATGGTTACGGCATGACAGAATCATCTTGTTTAATTGCTAGAGTATTACCTGGCTCTGATATTAAAGGGGTGGCAGTGGGCAATGGCATACCCTACAGCCGAGTGATTGCTGCTCAACTAAATGATAATAAAATTAGCCGTGTTTGTGATATTAATGAACCCGGCATCATTTTAGTTAAAGGTCCTAATATCTTTCAGGGCTATTTGAATGCAAGTGATAATGAGGGGGCATGGGTCGAAGAACAGTGGTTTAACACCGGTGATTTAGGGGTGATTAATGCGCTAGGGCATATTCAGTTGACTGGTCGAGCAAAAGATTTAATTATCCGTGGTGGTCATAATATTGATCCTCAAATCATTGAAGATGCACTTATGTCCCATGCCGAAGTTATTCAAGCAGTGGCGATTGGTCAACCTGATGTGCATTCAGGAGAAATACCCGTTGCTTATGTAGTGGTAAAAAATAAGCCACAAGACACGCAGCAAACTACAGCATCTGAATTATTGGCTTTTTGCCAAGAGCATATCAGCGAAAGGGCCGCTATCCCTAAGCGTATCGAAATTCTTGAGAGCATACCGGTAACAGCTGTTGGCAAAGTCTTCAAACCGTTGTTACGTAATAAAGCCACCGAATTTAGTGTTAATGATTTATTTAAAAAACATGATATCAGCGCGCACATTAAGTCAGAATTTGACCCTGAAAAAGGGCAGGTGGTACATATTCAATTATCAAATAGTCAAGACCAAGATAAAGCCGCTACATTACTTATCGCTTTTCCAGTTTTAGTTAAATACATAAACGGTTAATTACATCAATTTATAAGGAAAAATCATGCAAGATGCATATATTTACGATGCCGCACGAACCGCATTTGGACGCCATGGTGGCGTTTTATCTTCGGTTCGACCTGATGATATGTTGGCGCACCTTATTAAAACGTTAGTGCAACGCAATGACTTTGATTTAAGCCTGTATGAAGATGTGATTGCTGGTAATACTAATCAAGCGGGTGAAGATAGCCGAAACGTAGCGCGTACTGCAGGGTTATTGGCTGGCTTGCCAATTGAGACCGGTGGTTTAACTGTTAACCGTTTATGTGGTTCAAGTTTAGCCGCGGCCTTAGATGCAGCCCGATGTGTAAAAACGAATGAAGGTGATTTATTTGTAGCTTGTGGTGTTGAGTCTATGAGTCGCGCACCTTTTGTTTTAGCCAAAGCTACTTCTGCCTTTGCTAGGCAACAAGAAATGTTTGATACCACTATGGGCGCGCGTTTTACTAACCCAGAAATTGTTAAGCAGTTTGGTGGTCATTCAATGCCTGAAACCGCAGACAACATTGCCAGCGATTTACATATCAGTAGAGAAGAATGCGATGTATTTGCAGCCGCCTCTCAAGCAAAATACGAAACGGCAAAAGTAGCCGGATATTTTAATGATGAAATCATTCCTATTGAGGTGTCACAAGGTCGCAAGAAGCCAGCACTGTCAGTGACAACAGATGAACATCCACGCCCTGCGTCTACATTAGAAGCACTCAGTAATTTACGCCCCTTATTTGATGGCGTAGTCACTGCAGGTAATGCTTCAGGCATCAATGATGGCGCTTCTGCCATGATCATTGGCAATAAAGAGGTAGGTGAAAAGGCGGGTATCAAACCTCGCGGTAGAATTATTGCCGGTGCCATAGCAGGTGTACCACCACGAGTAATGGGATTAGGCCCCGTGCCAGCTACCCGAAAAGTATTAGCAAGAGCAGGCTTAACCCTAGCCGATATGGACGTTTTAGAATTTAATGAAGCATTTGCAGTACAAGCGTTAGGGTGCATGAAACAACTTGGCATTGCTTTTGATGACCCCCGTGTTAATCAAAATGGAGGTGCGATTGCGATTGGTCATCCTTTGGGCGCAAGTGGAACACGGATTATGTTGACGGCATTACGCCAACTAGAAAAAACCGGTGGCCGTTATGCACTTGCGACAATGTGTATTGGCATTGGTCAAGGTATCGCTGTAGTCATCGAACGTGTTTAGATCTCCAATGAATCACCAACGCATCTCCAATGAGTCTTTAATAAGTCTCTAATAAAGAGTGTTCTAAAAGTAAGGAATTAATTTATGTCAGTTGTTAGTTATCAATTAGAGGGTGATATCGGTGTTATTCGATTAAATAACCCGCCAGTCAACGCACTTTCTCATGCATTACGAAGCGGCATTCAAGATGCGGTAACACAGGCACAAGATGATGCCTCTTTAGCTTTAGTATTGATGTGTGAAGGGCGCACGTTCATTGCTGGTGCAGATATCTCAGAGTTCGGTAAACCACCGATGTTGCCTTCATTACCTGAGCTGCTTATTGTGCTTGAAGCATCGAAAAAACCTATCATTGCTGCCATACATGGTACCGCACTAGGTGGTGGCTTAGAGACTGCGCTGGCTTGTCATTATCGTTGTGCACTACCTTCAGCTCAAGTTGGTTTACCTGAAGTTAAATTAGGTTTGTTACCTGGTGCTGGTGGCACACAACGAGTACCAAGGTTAACTGGCGTGAAAGCTGCACTTGATTTAATGACAACCGGTGCACCTATCGCTGCAGCTCAAGCACTCAATATTGGTTTAATTGATAAAGTGGTTGAAGGTGATTTACTCAGCGCGGCACTAGATTTTGCCAATGAAGTGATTGCACAAGGTGCCGAGCTGAAACGAGTCAGCGACTTAGAGGTTGATAAAACCACTGCATCAGCTGAATTCTTCGCTGAATATAGGAAAACATTAAGTAAACGTCTTCGTGGGCAAGAAGCGCCACATCGCATTGTGGAATGTATTGAAGCGGCGTTAAATACTCCTTTTGATGAAGGTTTAAAAGTTGAAAGACGACTATTTGTAGAGTGTATGCAATCATCTCAGTCTGGGGCATTACAGCATATGTTCTTTGCAGAAAGAATGTCTTCTAAAGTGAAAGATTTACCCAAAGACACCCAATTAAAAGATATCAAACGCGTGGGTATTATTGGTGGTGGATTAATGGGAGGAGGCATTGCAATGAATTTTGTAAATGTGGGTATCCCGGTTACCTTGCTGGAAATAAGCCAAGAAGCCTTACAGCGGGGTAAAGATCTTATCGCTAAAAATTACGCTATGACAGTCAGTAAAGGTAAGTTGACTGTTGAGCTAGCCACTCAGCGCCAAGACATGATAACGGGGACCACTGATTACAATGATTTAGCAGATATGGATTTGGTTATTGAGGCGGTGTTTGAAAATTTAGACATCAAAAAACAAGTATTCGCCAAGCTTGATAATGTGTGTAAGCAAGGTGCTATTTTAGCCAGTAACACCTCTTATCAAGACGTCAATTTAATTGCTCAGTCAACGTCCAGGCCACAAGATGTGATTGGCCTACATTTTTTCAGCCCTGCTAATGTCATGAAATTACTTGAAATTGTGCGTGGTGATGAAACGTCAGATGAAGTAGTAGCGACATCGATGGCTATTGCTAAAAGCATTAAAAAAGTCCCTGCATTGTCTCGCGTTTGTTATGGCTTTATAGGTAATCGTATGTTGCGACATTATGCCCGTGAAGCGCAATTATGTTTGCTTGAAGGGTCAACCCCGCAAAACATAGACGCTGTCATGCAAAAATTTGGTATGGCAATGGGGCCCTTAGCGGTAGGTGACTTAGCGGGAATAGATATTGGTTATAAAGCCCGTGAAGGATTAACTGATGAACAAAAAGGTGATGTCAGAACCTATTGTATTGCCGATGCTTTATATGAAATGGGTCGTTTAGGTCAGAAAACGGGTGCAGGATATTACCAATACGATCCCGAGACTAGGCAGCGAAGTGTCGACCCAGTAGTAATGGAGGTGATTGAAGCACAAGCCAAAAAAAGGGGAGTTGAACGCAAGGTCATCAGTGACAAGACTATCTTAGATCGTTTGACTTTTGCTTTGATCAACGAAGGTTTTAAAATACTCGAAGAAGGCATCGCACAACGACCTAGTGATATTGATGTGGTTTACGCATTCGGTTATGGTTTTCCTGCATACCGAGGAGGCCCAATGTTTTATGCAGATACCATCGGATTAGAGAAAATTTATCACACTGTTTGTGAATTTGCTGACACTTACGGCGAAGAGTTTTGGCAGCCTGCAGCGTTATTAAAACAACTTGTCGAAGAAGGAAAAACCTTAACTCAGTGGGCCAATAGCTAGACAAGTTTACAATACGTTATGTTGGTTTTCTGGCATAACGTATTTTTTGTTGATCACATCGAATATCTTATAGGGGACTAAAATGTCAATTCCAAAGACATTACAAAATAAATTAACTTTGCCCGTCATCAGTGCTCCGATGTTTATCATCTCTGGACCTGAATTAGTCATCGCGCAATGTAAAGCTGGCATTGTTGGGTCTTTCCCGGCTCTTAATGCCCGCCCACAATCGTTACTGGGTGAGTGGCTAACCACTATAATCACTGAATTAGATGCCTATCAGGTAGCCAATCCGAACGCTATTGTTTCTCCTTATGCGGTTAATTTAATTGTGCACAAGAGTAACGACCGTTTAGAAGATGATGTGAACACCTGCATCGAATTCAAGGTGCCGATTATTATTACCAGCTTGCGTGCTTTAGATCCTAATTTGGTTGAACGTATTCATGCTTACGGTGGCATTATTTTTCACGATGTTATTAATGTGCGTCATGCCCAAAAAGCAATAGACGTCGGTGTTGATGGATTAGTGTTGGTGTGTGCTGGTGCTGGTGGTCATGCGGGAACGTTAAGTCCTTTTGCTTTAGTGAGTGAAATTAAACAATTTTTTGATGGCCCTATTGCGTTGTCAGGTTCGATTGCTAACGGTGCCTCTATATTGTCAGCACAAGCATTAGGGGCTGACTTTGCTTACATAGGCACGCGTTTTATTGCCAGCAAAGAAGCCAATGCCGAACAGGCATATAAAACTATGTTGGTTGAAAGTAGTGCCAAAGACATTGTGTACAGCTCTTTATTTACCGGCGTGCATGGAAATTACCTTAAACCCAGTATTACTAATGCTGGCTTAGACCCAGATGATTTGGAGCAGGGCGATAAAAATAAAATGAAATTTGGCTCCGAGGGTGGCAGTAAAACTAAGGCTTGGAAAGATATTTGGGGTGCAGGCCAAGGATTAGGTAGTATTGCTGATGTCACTGATGTGGCTACGATTGTTGCCCGCTTCAAAACAGAATATGACTTGGCATTATCCCGTTTAAATGGTCTGAATAATCAATAAGTGCAGTCAGCTCGTGCAATATCTAGTGCAATAAATAGTGCAATAAATAGTGCAATAAACAGGCGCAATAAATATGGAATCTGAAGAAAACGTACTCATTCACACTGACAGTGGTGTTTTACATATTGGTATTCATCGTCCCAAGAAAAAAAATGCTTTAACCCGCTCAATGTATCTTGCTATGGCTAAAGCACTAAAAGACAGTGTGTCTGATGACAGTGTTAAAGTTGTGTTGATCTACGGCACTCAAGATGCATTTTCAGCAGGTAATGATTTAAACGATTTTAATACTCGTGATTTTGATCAACCTTCACCGGCATCAATTTTATTACGTGAACTACATCACTATCCTAAGCCAATCGTCGGAGCAGTATCTGGGGTAGCTATTGGTATAGGCGTCACCATGCTGCTGCATTTTGATTTGGTTTATGCATCAGACACGACTTTTAAAATGCCTTTTGTCGATTTAGGTGCTTGCCCTGAAGGTGGCTCAAGTCTGCTTATTCCTTTGTTAGCAGGTCATCGTAAAGCCGCAGAAGTATTAATGCTGGGTGATTCTTTTAATACGCAATCAGCTATTAATATGGGTATTGTTAACCAGCAAGTAGACAAATCTGAAGTACTTGAGTTTGCCTTATCTAAAGCAAAAGCATTGGCACTCAAACCTCAAAACGCTTTGCGAACCACTAAAAGATTGCTAAAAGCACCGCAGCAGACGCTGCTTGGTCAAATTATTGAAGATGAGTTAGTGATTTTTTCTGAGTTATTACAAAGCGAAGAATCTCAAGCCGCCAGAAAAATAAAATAAGAGTGTTAAAAATATAATGACATCTTGGGCAAATAAAATAATGCCGCCTTTTAATAACCATTTAGGTTTTGTGGTTGAAGAATGGCGAGAAAAACATATTAAAATGAGTGCTGAACTTAAACCTGAACATCTGAACCGCTCAGATATACCCCATGGTGGTTTTATTTCGGCCTTATTAGATGCAACCACAGCATTGTCTGGGGCATACAGTGATGACCCGACTGAGTATAGAAAAGCGCTGACCCTATCCTTAAACATTAGTTTTTTAGGACAAGCACAATCCAACACGCTTTATGCTGTTGGAAAAGTGACGGCTTCAGGTAGAAATATCTATTATGCTTCTGCCGAAGTATTCGATTCTTTTGATAATCTGATTGCTTCAGGGCAAGGCGTATTTCGATATAGAAAAGATGAAACTCATACGAAGGGCTAGTAACAAAGTGAACACGCAACATTAAAAAGGTTGATTAGATTTAGTAAACAACTTTCTTGCAGCAGTATGTTTGTTAATGTAAAGTAACAAACATAAATGGTTCGCTAATTCCGCTATGCGAAACCATCGTGACTCTTGTGAGAAATAAAATAATGAATATAATTAGCAAATTTTTTAGCGCGATAACATTAACGGTGATGACTTTGATAGCTATACCCGCTGTCGCGGCTACGGTTCTCACCTATGGTGAGCCAGGACCAAATCGGGGCGCTCGTGCTGAAGCCACTAAATGGTTTGCGAAGGAAGTTGAGAAGCGTACTGGCGGTGATTTAAAAATCAATATTATGTGGGGTGGTGCTTTATTTAAGGCAAATGCATCGCGACAATCTATTGCTGCAGGAGTCGTCGACTTAGGCACTATTATTCCAGATTACTTTCTTAAAGAGATGGTGTCTTTTTCATTGACTAACTTACCCTTTGAAAATCTAGATCCTTGGGTGGGATTAAAAGCCAACTTTGACCACATGCAATCCCCTGAAGTATCAAGTAGTTTAGCGAAACAAAATTTAGTCTTTGTTACCTCATACATGCTCTCTAACGTCATCATGTTATGTAAAGGTGATGCAGTTCGTACACTTGATGACATAAAAGATAAAAAGGTACGAGGAGTAGGCACCTTCGGAAAGATATTTGGAGATTTAGGCGCAAATTTAGTTGGGATGAATATCTATAAAGCTTATCAGGGACTAGACAACGGATTGCTCGATTGCAGTCAGGGTTATATGAACGCATCACTTGCGCTGAAGCACCATGAAGTAGCAGACAGTTTAACTAAACTTAATTGGGGAATTTATACTGGCTTGGGCATTTTTATAAACCAAGATTCACTCGCAAGATTAAGCGCGTCTCAAAGAAAGGTGCTTAACGAAGTAGGTGTCGATTTTATTGATTACCTTGGCCAAAATGTATTGAAATCTGACGACGCTGCAGAGCAACGATTTACGCAAGGGATTGATGGCCGTAAGTTAGAAATCATCAGTCTTTCTGCCGCAGATTCAAAAAAACTCTATTCAGCTAGTCAATATCATATTGGCAAATGGGAAAACGAAGCCAGAAAAAGTGGTTTTGATGGAAAAGCTATGGTCGAAAAATACAGGACCTCCCTAATTAAATACAGCCAAGAACGAGATTTAGAAGGCTACCCTTGGACACGTTAATTTAACCCCATAGAGTTTATTATTATGTTGAAAAAAATTAGAAAAGGGGGCATTGATTGTCGCAGGTGGGTGTATTGTCACCCTCGGATTAATGATTACCCTAACCGTTCTCACACGAAATCTTTTTGGTTGGGGAGTAACCGACGATGTGGTTATCGTCAGAGAGCTTATGGTAGGTGCTATTTTTTTGCCATTAGCTTATGTCACAGCAGATTATAGTCACATTACCATAGAGTTCTTGTTCAAACGCTTGGGCAAACACGCCAAATTATGGATGTTAGCCATCGGTTCTCTCATCAGTTTATTAATACTTCTGCCACTGGTTTTTTCCGCATGGCAGGGGTTCTTTCATGCCGCCAGTAGCGGCGCCTATTTTTTTGGTGAGTTGGAGCTGCCTGAATGGCCGGGTCGCTTTGCTTTTTTTGCAGGCGCGGCACTATTTATTATACGTTTATCGATAATTCTCGTTGCAGATATGCGAGCGGCTATCACTGGCAATACTGAATACCTCGTGCAGCGCACAGACGCTGAACACGACATAATAGAAGAGGGTTAAACTATGGATCCATTGATTCTTGGGCTCATAGGGTTTGCCTGTGCGTTGCTTTTACTTGTATTTCGCGTGCCAATCGCATTTAGCTTAGCGGGTGTGTCGTCTACATTTATCCTTTTATTTTTTGTCCATGCGAAATGGTGGTTTTGACATTGTTAGTGCAGTGGCTCCGACCCTGTCGATGGTTTCATCTAACACCTTCGCTTTAGTACACTCTTATGACCTAAGTATGATCCCGCTATTCGTGCTTTTAGGTCATATCTCTTACCATACTGGTATCACCACTGATATCTACCATGCGGCGCGAGTTTGGTTAAAACGTTTGCCTGGCGGTGTGGCTATGGCCTCTGTTTTTGGTTGTGGGGGATTTTCTGCTATTACTGGGTCAAGTATCGCTTGCGCATCGGCGATGGGTAAAATTTGTGTGCCAGAAATGTTACGTATGGGTTACGACAAACGTTTGGCTACGTCTACGGTGGCCGTAGGCGGTACGCTATGTTCGCTGATCCCGCCAAGTGTATTATTTATTGTTTACGGTATTTTTACTGAAATGTCAGTCAGCCGCCTCTTTATGGCTGGAGTGATCCCTGGACTGATATCGTTGCTTGGTTTTTTAGTGGTTATCTACATCTGGGTAAAGCGGAATCCAGAAGTAGCGCCAGTTGATGACACCATTTTGGAAAAAGGCGAACGCCGAAAAGCGGCAAAAAGGTGTTGGCCGGCAATGTTGCTGTTTACTATCATCATCGGTGGTATTTATGGAGGTTTCTTCACTGCTACTGAAGCCGCAGCGGTCAGTGCATTCGCAGTCATCGTCATTGGTTCTATACAAAAAAGACTTAATTGGTCGCAGTTTATCCTCTCTATTAAAGACACTTGTACTCAAACCACCTCTATTTTCTTTATCGCTGCAGGTGCCAAGATTTTTGTTGGGTTTGTTGCATTAACGGGTATGGCACCCGCATTGGTTGGACTGGTTGAAGGGGCAGATGTATCTCTATGGTTATTGATGATAATGATCGCAGGTGTATACCTGTTGCTGGGTATGTTTCTTGATCCTCTAGGTATTATGGTGCTTACCCTACCTTTCTTAATTCCCATGGTTGATGGTTATGGATTAGACCTAATATGGTTTGGAGTCGTAGTCATTAAGTTACTCGAAATAAGCTTGATCACCCCGCCAGTAGGATTAAACGTGTTTGTTATCGCCAGTGTCACTAAACCCTCGGTTGCGGTGTATGACATTTTTATGGGAGTGGCACGTTTTCTAGTGATGGATATTGTAGTACTGATTGCGATTATCGCCTTCCCAATACTGTCATTGTTACTGCCTAACTTTATGATGTAAGTGTGCGAGCAAAGTAAAATTTTCTAAGTTTATTGATTGGCGCATTTTAAACGGACTCACAAATTTAAGCACACTCACAAAATTTATTACCCAGTCTGTGGAGAATATAATGAAATATGCAGTAATTGGTACTGGAGCTATTGGTGGTTATTACGGTGCTATGCTAGCCCGAAATGAAATGGATGTGCATTTTTTGCTCCACAGTGACTACCCACACGTTAATGAACAGGGATTACGGATAGATTCTATCAACGGTAACTTCAACGTTGCTGTTAACGCATATGCCAAGCCTGAAGATATGCCACTTTGCGATGTCGCCATTGTCGCTTTAAAAACAACGAATAATCATTTGCTTGAAGTATTGCTGCCGCAGGTCATAAAGTACAATGGGATCGTGGTGATTATGCAAAATGGACTTGCCGTGGAGCAGGTCGCCGCTGATATTCTACCTCAGGCGAGCATTATTGGTGGTTTGTGTTTTATTGGTAGCACCAAGATTGGTCCCGGTCATATTAAACATAGCGATTTTGGGATGGTTAGTTTGGGGCATTATATCAAGGACGAATCTGCGGCCGGCATCACTCCCGAGCTTGGACTGGTGACTGAAGACTTCCTTGCTTGTGGTATTGACGTAAAACCCGTTGAGAATTTGTGCTTTTTGCGCTGGCAAAAGTTGGTTTGGAATGTACCTTTTAACGGACTGTCAGTTGTGCTTAATAGCAGTACGGCTGAACTTCTTCGTCAGCATGACTCCCGTGAATTAATTAAATCTATCATGCTAGAAGTGATTGCTGCCGCTAATGCTTGTGGGCAGCCCCTTAGCGCTTCGTTGGCCGAGTCAATGCTCGTGAATACCGAGACTAACATGCAGGACTACGCACCTAGTATGAAAGTTGACTATGAACATAATCGCCCCTTGGAAATTAATGCTATTTATCAGTCGATGATCGACCGTGCTGCGCGATCGGGTGCAGACATGAAACTTGCTAAAATGCTTGCACAGCAGCTACAGTTTTTGAGCCGTGATGATGTTCAATAAAAAGTGTGATGCGTAAATAAAGGGGAGCAGATCCAAATAAGACTATACTGACTGCTCACTTTCTTTCATTTCGGCTAGTTAGCCTATCAGCAAGACCTGAGTGACAAACATTAAATCGATCACACGGTAAATTAATTTAGAATAAAATCCTAAAACCGAATTAAAGTTGCTTCGATATTGCGCACCATGCTTTTTAATTGTGGCGCCACTTCATCTCTCAAAAATTCTTTCGACAATCGAAAAGCGGGTCCGCCAGCATTAAACACATAGATTTGACCTTGTGTGAGTTTTAATGGCACAGCAATGGCAGTGGTATCAGGCTCCCAATCACCCCATGAATAGCAATATCCAAATTTTTCATAGTTTTCTAATGCTTGATCAACACCCGCTTTGACAGCTTCAAACTTATCACCCAATTTTTCTTTGAAGTGCCGCATGAAGAAGTTTCTTTCTTCTTCTGACAATGCGACTAAATAAGCTCGGCCAGCGGCTGTGGTTGCCATTGGAATTTTATCACCAATTTCTTTTTTGAAGGTAACAATGTCTTTTGGGGCACAATGATCAACGTAAATCATATCCAAGCGATCTCTGTCTGCTAGGCCTACCGATGTACCCGTTTCAATTGAAAGGTCTTTCATTAAGGGGTTCGCTACTTGGCGAATGGCAAGGTTAGAAACAAATGCATAACCCAAAGCCAATACGCCCGCCCCAAGCTGGTATTTTTCTAATCGCTTCGAATAAGTCAGATAGCCTAGGCTGGTCAAAGTATAAGTTAGGCGAGATATACTGGATTTAGCCAATCCGGTACGTTGTGCAATTTCTTGATTACCAAGAAATCCATCACCCGGATTAAATGCCCGTAATATATCTAATCCTCTGGCAAGGGCTTCGACAAACTTACGATCTACTTCACCCTTCTTATCTCTTGGCATACCAGTCAGTGTATTCATTTTGAACTACTCAATTATTTATCACGTTAGACGTATTGACTTGTTGTAACTGCCGATACGTTTTTAAAACCATAAAAATAATAAACGCATTATTTTCAATAACAAAGGCTATTATACATGGGTTTAAGAATAAAATTTATAGATTAATTAATAGTAGCAAGGAGTAGTAAAAATAGGTGCTTCTAGTTCTACTTATTTTACTTATTACTGCTCATTAAACTTAAAAAAGAAAAAACCGGCTTGAGTGAACTTCGTGCTAAATTTCAATTTACACTTAGTTCTTAGGCTCGACCGTTGAGCTTAAATAAGTCATGAATACTTTACTGGCTTTAGATAGATAATGATTTTTTTTCCATGCCAAGCTCAGCTTAAATTCAATCTTCGGCTCAAAGGGAGTGGATGTCATTTGCTTTTCGTTTTCTAAAATACGCGATAGACATGTGGTAATGCCCACCTCATTTCTAACTAATGACTTTTGTAATTCGATAAGGTTAGTTTCCATGCGGATATCTAATGATAAGTGATGTTTTTTTGCATATTGACTGACTACTTCACGCAAAAAATAGCCCTCATGAAACAAGACTAGAGGTTGCTGGCAAAATTGCGCTAGTGATAGGGTATGTTCAGCGGATAGCGGATGTGATCTGGCCATACCTGCCACTATCTCCTCATTAATAAGTTGCGTGTAACGTAGCTGAGTATTTTCTAAATCACCCCTTACTAAAGCTAAATCAAGTTCACTATTAAGTAACATTCTCTCAAGTGCTGCAGTCCCTTGGTCAACTAAGTGTATTTTTATTTTCGGATATTTTTGCTTGAATTCTGTCAATATTTTAGGAAAGTAATAAGACCCCATCATCGCTGAAACACCAAAACGAATAGTGCCTCTCTCTAAATCTTTTAGCTCTTCTAACTCTAATTCTACTTGTTTAGCTTGGCCTAATAATTGGGAAGCCAGTTTATATAGGACTTGGCCTTCGGCTGTTAATAAAGAGTGTTTGTCAGCACGATTAATTAACTTTAACCCCACTTCTTGTTCTAGCTTTTGAATTGCAACCGTTAATGCGGGTTGAGCGATGCCTACTTTATGTGCTGCCCGAGTAAAGTTACCCAATGCGGCTAACTGACAAAAATATTCTAGACGCTTCAAATTCATATCATCAGGACCAATAATTAAAAGTTATCAAAAATATAAAAACTATATATTATATTTATTCTTGTTTTAAGCATAGAGTAATCCGATAAATTAGACTATTACCTATACAAGTATATAAACGGAGTAACTTTATGAGCCAAAAACTAACCTCTTTTAACTGGCAAGATCCCATGTTTCTTGATAGCCAATTAACTGAAGAGGAGCGCATGATACGTGATACCGCTCATGATTATTGCCAACAAAAACTTCTACCTCGTGTGCTTGAAGCGAATAGGCATGAGCACTTCGATCGCGAAATAATGAATGAGCTAGGCCAGTTAGGTCTATTGGGCGCTACCTTGCCTTCACAATACGGTGGCAGTGACGTTAATTATGTGAGTTATGGGCTGGTTGCTCGTGAAGTAGAGCGTGTGGATAGTGGTTATCGTAGCGCCATGAGTGTGCAATCTTCACTGGTTATGCACCCAATATATTCATACGGTACTGAAGCACAACGCATGAAGTACTTACCTAAACTGGCTTCTGGTGAATGGGTAGGTTGTTTTGGTTTGACTGAGCCTAACTCAGGTAGTGATCCAGCATCGATGACCACTCACGCCAAAAAAGTGGATGGTGGTTATTCCTTAACGGGTAATAAAATGTGGATCACTAATTCACCTATTGCTGATGTGTTTGTGGTGTGGGGCAAACTCGAAGGTAAAATTCGTGGTTTTGTGCTGGAAAAAGGCATGCAGGGTTTATCTGCACCGAAAATAGAAGGCAAATTCTCTTTACGTGCTTCGGTAACGGGCGAAATTGTTATGGATAACGTGTTTGTTCCAGAAGAAAACATGTTTCCAGAAATCAAAGGGTTAGCAGGGCCTTTTGGTTGTTTAAATAAAGCCCGTTACGGTATTGCTTGGGGCTCAATTGGCGCAGCAGAATTTTGTTTTAATGCTGCTAGAACTTATACCTTAGATCGTGAACAATTTGGTCGCCCTTTGGCTGCTAATCAGTTAATTCAAAAGAAACTGGCTGACATGGAAACGGAGATAGCGCTTGGCTTACAGGGCTGCTTACAAATGGGCCGCTTAATGGATGCAAACCAGTGCCCAGTTGAATTAATTTCGTTGATGAAACGTAATAATTGCGGTAAGTCTCTTGATATTGCTCGCGTTTCTCGTGATATGCATGGTGGCAATGGTATTAGTGACGAATATGGCGTTATTCGCCATGTCATGAATCTGGAAGCCGTTAATACCTATGAAGGTACTCATGATGTTCATGCTCTAATTTTAGGGCGTGCCATCACTGATATTCAGGCTTTTTATTAAACATTAGCGTATAGCGCCATTAACCTTGTTCATTGAAGCCGTCTTAGTGCGGCTTCGCATTCTGCCTAAACGTCACAAACGAACCTCAACCCTTGCGTAATTACACCTCTCTTTATTTTAAATTTACTCAATAACCAGCATTATGTAGGCGAGATTGTAAGGCGTTAATCTGCAAATCGAATTTCAATTTTTGAGGGTACCAACTTATGACACAAACCCAACAATATAAGCGTAAAATGACTGAGCTTAGCTATAGTATCTATGTTGGATTAATCACTTACAAAAATTGATCTCATCCATTATCTGTGCGTGTCTAAACCGAGCACAATGGTAGAAATTTTATGGTGAGATCTACCCAGTGCAAACAGGTAAAATCGAAATAGTAATACATGCGGGTGTTTGTTGTGTAAGTGTTTTTGTGCAAGTTATTGAAGATTAAACCAATGAAGCTTTAATGTCAGTCGCGTGAAAACCCATCACTTACAGCGGTTAAACAACCGGTATTAGCCGACATAAGCTCCCATAAATTGCAAAAAACTGCGTTGATTGGTCATAGTTTGAGTCGCTTTGTGAGTTTTTGGTTGTCGTCTAAAGCTCCGACAAAAATTGGCCTGATTGTCCCAGTTGATGGCTTTCCTTTTATCGGCCCAGTGTTTACTCACACCAATTCATGAAGCGTTGCGAGTTTGGTCGGGCAAGCACAGCAGATAAAAATATGTGCAGTAAATATGTCTCAACAACAACTTATTGACCAAGCTCACTATGGTTTATTTACACAAGCCAGTAGTGATGAGCTCAAGGCAAATGTGAAGAGCATGGTACAAACTTCAGATCCAAAGCGGTTGGCCAAGTAATCTATACATTAATGAGCCATGATGTAAGACTAGATATTACTCAGTTCACATCAGCTGTTTTATTGTTGTGTGCATTAGGAGGATTTAGTACAGATAATCAAAAAATAGCTATGCAAACACTGTATGCGCAACAACTACAGGCCTTGCCTATTGCGTAATTGCTTTTGAATACACATTTTCGTCACCTCATTATCTAATCAACTAAAAACATCACGATTTCAACCGCAATTAAAATGATAATAATCCATTCCAAAAACGATGAATGTTTATGATTTTGTTCTGCTGCCAGCATTTCATGTAATTCATTGATGGTGGCAAGTTTCATAGTCAGTAGTTCGACTCGAGGCTTTAAGTCCAAATATTTACTTACGGTAAGATATTTTTGCTCTTGTTCTGGGTATTCCCAGAAAAATTCAGGTGTATCTAGTAAATTAAAGTGCAATAAAATGTCACTCTTGGTACTGAACAATGCCCCTCGTAACATGGATAACTTTTTACGACTGAGTGGAATTTTTCCGGTTTTAGCTAAGGTTTGAGATAGATAAGCATTGTCTTTGATCGTGCGTTCAGCCATTACTTCAAACCTACCTAACTTAGCTGACTGAGCCAGCGCATGACTGGCTGCCAATAACGTCATAGTTTTGTTGTCGGGTAAAGTGATCGTGTCGTCAATCATTGAGACTGAAGCATTTTCGGTTATTTTAAAGTGAAACCGTTCGGTATCTTTTTGTAAGTTTGTTTCACTGACATGCTCTTGAACCATATTCAGTAATTGTGACTTTTTATTGTCAATTATTCCCCAGCTTATGGCTACGCCATAGTCAAAAATATACATTTGCCCTTTGGGCGTACTGATACTTAATACATCGCGATAACGTTTTACAAAATATATTTTAGAGATCTGTTCGTTAAGTAAATCCAAACGAATCGTATTGCCTAGCAGGGAGACTTCAACATCATTAGTAGTGAAGGTAATAGTCATGTGTTACTCCTTAACAACCATTTTAGATATTACGATAGCCGTGCGTAATTTGGTTTTTCCGTAACTAGATAATTTAACAAAATCTTCTAAGGCTATCGGAATATGTTGGCAGTCAAACCCGGTCGCATGGTCTTCAGGCACACTAGGGTCATGAAGGTAAAGACATTCGTTATCTATCGCTGTAATGGTTATCCAGTGGGGAACCTTATAGCCATCCATTTGGTATGTGCTAATCAGGGTGAGCACTTTGCTGCCATTGCTGAGTGCTGTTTTTATTGTTTGTAAGTCAAAGTCTTCAAACATAATGGGTATATTTTCTTGAAGCGCCCTGGCGTAAAATTGATTCTCAACTAACTCAATGGTTGTTTTTTTCACCTCTTGGCGAACACCAGACGTAAACAGGGGTAAGGGGTTATTAATGAATACATTGACCTCAAAACCTCTTTTTTTCGCGGCCAACCCTAGGCCTATGGGATGGCAGCCGCCATGACCCGCCATCATAAAAATAGTGGTGGCTTCACGCCAAAGATCTAACTCTAAAGCCTGATCCATTAAAACTGTATGAGATAGACTATTCATCGCCATCATCAATGCAGCTGGGCCACAAGTAAAGTCTGTGGTTTGGGCATACCAAGGGTATGAAGGTAATCTGTCAAACTGTGCAGCCTGGCGTATAGCTTTTTGCATTCTAAAGGCATCACCATTATTTTCGTAATAGTGTTCGTAGTCGCCAAATATCTTGTAGCCCATCGACTGGTATAAACTTATAGCGCGTTGATTGGTTTTTTCTACTTCTAGCCTGAGAAATAACTTGCCCGCGGCTACAGTTTTGTTTTCCAGTGCGAGAAGTAACTGTCGACCGATACCTTTTCCTTCAATATTTTGGTCAACGGCGATTGAATATAACCTTGCCAAGCGCGTCCCTTTGCGCATGATAACCAAACCATAAGCTACAATTTGCCCGTCACATTCAGCTACTAAAAACACTCGGTGAGTCGACTTAATCCAGTACGAAAAGCTGCGTTTGCTCAATCTGTCAGAAGCAAAGCAGCGTTTTTCTAAAGCGATCAGTTGTGTCAGGTCTGCAGAAATGACTTCTCGGACTTCTATATTCTTTAAGTTAGCGTTACTGGTTACGGTGATTGCAGAAGCCGCCATCATTAGCGGCCTCTTTGTTCGAGACGATTGGCAAACTCTTGCATAATTTGCATGTATAACTCGTAGCCAAGATAACGGTCTTCAACGCCATGTTCGATGCTCGGGTTATCGTTTACTTCAATCACATACACTTTGTCACCCAGTTGCTTTAAATCCACACCATATAAACTGCTACCAATAAAGGAGCAGGCTTTGACCGCCGTTTCTAATACTTGGCGCGGTACTTCAAAAGTGGCCATGGTTTCAAAATCACCTGTTGAAAAGCGCTTCGCTCCGTGGTTATAGATCTGCCAGTGATTTCTAGCCATGTGATATCGACAGGCGTAAATAGAGCGACCATTTAGCACACCAATTCGCCAGTCATATTCGGTGTATAAATATTCCTGTACCAAGATAATGGCTGAGTCAGCCAGTATCGAACATAGTTTGTGCTGCAGTGCTTCGCGGTCAGCAACCTTAAAAACGCCTTTGGAGAACGAACTTTCTGGCAGTTTCAACACCATCGGATATGTGAAATCTTGCTCTAATTGCTCCAGTGTGGTCGTAGTGGCATCAGACACAAATTGTGTTTTTGGTGACGGTACGCTGTTGTAGCTAAATGCATCATGTAAAAATACTTTGTTGC
The DNA here is from genome assembly GCF_000347635.1 of Paraglaciecola psychrophila 170. Classification (NCBI taxonomy): domain Bacteria; kingdom Pseudomonadati; phylum Pseudomonadota; class Gammaproteobacteria; order Alteromonadales; family Alteromonadaceae; genus Paraglaciecola; species Paraglaciecola psychrophila. The sequence continues at coordinate 307,746 of NC_020514.1, forward strand.
AGCAACGTAAAATGGATGTGGCATCGTCAATGACTACCAAGCCTTCTTTTTCGGCTTGCCGGGCAAGTTGGTAAGTGTGATGGCGGATTGCTGTTGTTTCACGAATAAACAACGCATCGTAGCGATTCAGTAAGCCAATTTGATCAACCGTAACCAGCTCAGCATTAATGCCAAATTTATTGGCAGCCTTAACAAAATGACTTAAGGCTTTCTGGTCGCTCGGAGGTGTATCTTCTTCAGGATTAACCAATATGGCCATATCCCAGCGGAAACGTTTACGATTTTTATTGCTGCGCCACACATTATTAGTGAAGTTATCTAACCTTTGTTGCAGCGTTGTATGTTGTTCTGGGTTTAGTTCCGCTAGAGCAAATAAGCTGAGAGTTGCAAACAACTTATTATCACGCCAGTTTAAGACCAACTTTAAAATCGGTGCAGGATATTGTGCGAACACATATTGTGCAATTTTGTTGATGTTTTCGTCGCTATGCCAACCAAAATAAACTAACTCATCAGCAGACTTATCTTTTGCATACACTCTTGAGACATTATTAGGTATTACCAGCACCAATCCTCCTGGCTGGCAGGTTAAATCATTAATAGTGCTAACACTAGGTAAAACTTGATGCTGCCGCGCTTCTGCTAACAGTGAGCAATAGTAGCCCTGACTTAAATATTGAGTCGGGTCACATAAGTTAATCAATCTAGTGGTGATATTTCCCTTTTTAGGAAACTCTGCCAAATATTGATTAAAATTAACAATTGTCGCGTTAACGCTCTCGATATTGAGACTATCGTTTAGGACAATGAGGGTTTTACGTATGTTATTCATGCAAACACATTTTGTTAGGAGCCATTTTAGAAACACGGAATTTGGCGGATAGTACGTTTTTTATGGGATTTGTGAATACATTCCATGCTTAAATATTTTACTCGTCAGGAACAAATAAATAGTGGATAAAATCAGCACTCAATAGCAGAATACGGGTGACTATTTTTAAGGTGTGTTGATGTCTGATTCGTTGTATTTAGGCACCCAAACATATCTCTACTATATTGTGATTTTATTATGGATATTCGATTTCTAGTAACCTTTATGGAAGTGGCGCAAACCAGACATTTTGGTAAAGCGGCTGAAAACTTGTATTTGACTCAGTCAGCGGTCAGTGCGCGCATTAAGCAGCTTGAAGAATATTTTAATTCGGCGCTTTTTATACGCAATAGAAATAGCCTGCAACTTACTGTTGCAGGCGAAAAATTGCTGCCTTTCGCGGTCACACTTGCCGATACGCTCGAACAGGCTCGGGCTGCAATGAATGAGGAAGGGATTCAATATTTGAGCATCGCCAGCACCCCTAATGCTTGGGATATATATTTAAAACAGGGGTTAGATGTGGTCAATAGTCACCTTAAAGATGTGTCCATAAGAGCAGAGATATGCAATAGCGAACAGCTAAGTAGATTAGTGCATGAGCACAGTATCGACTTGGCCCTGACAACCGTGCCTTTTAAATCTGATGACGTTGAAATACTCGAATTAAGTGAGTCAATGTTGTCATTGTGTTGTTCAGTCGCGTTAGCTAAGCAACCACTTGAACATCTGAATATTTCGTTGGACTGGGGTACAAAAATTAACGAAGTGATTGAAAAAATCTATCCGGAGATTAAAAAAGCTGGCATGCGCACTGGCTCGCTTCAAGTTGCTTTGAATTATCTGTCTACTAATGAAAGTGCCATTATTCTACCTGAAGAAATTGCACAATCTTTAGTGAGCAAAGGTGAATTGGTGATGTTAGAGTCTTTAGTCCCGTTATCAGTTAAAGTTTATTTAATTTATTTGAAACACACTAAAAACGCGGGATTAAGTCAATTTATTGATGTGTTTACACAGATGCTTAAAAACAAAAAAGGGCGCTAATACGCCCTTTTATAAAGATGTTAAAAAATTTTATACCAGCTCAGTCAGCAGTTGATAACCTTCCGAGTCTAGTTCTTCATTCACACATTCCAGCATATACACTTTTAGCTCTTTGCCATCAGTACCGACTTCTTGTGCTAATTCTGTGCAATATTGTTTAAGTTCGGTAATAAGTTTTTTGTCTGCTACCGGACGATCATCAGCCATGACGGTTGTTGATAATAATAAACTCAATGTTAACAATAACTTTTTCATCATATTCTCAAATTGTGAATTTATTAATGTAATTCGGCGAATTCGTGGAGTTTTTCATCTGTTCTTCGCTGGGATACTTTTCTACCTTTTTTTGATTTAAACTCTAACTCATCGCTGTATTCAGCATTAAATCTATGTTTTTCAGCACCGTTAATTTTCTCGTAATCATTTTTTTTCAAATGAAAATTTTTGCTCATTACTTTGTCCAAAAAAGGGGTTAATAAAATATTTGCATCAAATGCAATATGATTATTAGGCTGATTAATAAAATTTGAAAACGAAATAATTTGTTCTTCAAGAACAAAAAAAATAGTGCTGGAGATTAGTGCAGTAAATCAGCGCAGTAAATCAGTGCAGTAAATCAGCGCAGTAAATCAGCGCAGTAAATTAGTGAGGTAATGAACTTTATTTGAAAGTAAACTCAAAGCACTGAGGGGCACAGTACCAACTAGTCTATACTTTGGGTGTCTCTGGTTGCCTAATTCTTATTAGCAGACCGAAAAGTCCTTTATTTATTTACATTTTGAATCAGATAAACATCAAAGCGATTAGCCTTACCTAACATTTCAATGTGAGGCTTTTTACCATCCAAAAATGGTGCACCGGAAGGACGTTTTACTACCACTCGGTTTTTCGCCAGTGTTAATGCGGGTCCAAGCAAAAGGTCTGCGTCTTCATCTGGACCAAGTAACTGTTGAAATATGCGCATATCTTTTTTGACCGCAGCATTTTTTTTACGATGTGGGAACATCGGATCAAGATACACCACATCTGGTTTTTCATAAGGCCAATCAGCTAATAGGTCTGTTGCCACATCGTGAAATAACTGCATATTCGCAGGCATCCATGAACTCAATTCAACATCAGCAGCTGCACGCTTTAGCCCATCTTGGAGTAAAGCAGCAACAACTGCAGACCGCTCAATCATATCTACTTTGCAACCTAAGCTGGCAAGCACAAAAGCGTCTCGGCCCAAACCCGCTGTGGCATCGAGTACGTGCAAACTGCTCTTACCTTTTAAGCCAATTGCTCTGGCAATGGCTTCTTTTTTACCTCCGCCATGTAATCGTCTAAACGTAAGTGCGTCTGAAGTAAAATCGACTTTTACTGCGCCTACTTTTGGCTCGTCTAATTGACGTAATTCCAAGTGAGAAATTTGCTGTACCAAGGCTAAGCCAGAATCGGTGTTTTCGCGATACATTAATCCCCACTTTGCAGCGGTTTGTTGGGCTAGTAATGTTAATTCGGGTGCAGCGTCTCGCGGCACCGTAACAGGGATGTTACGCATGACCAAAGTGCTCTTTGTTACTTAACCAGCGATTCACTATTGCTTGGGCGTTTGATGGGTATTGATCCCATAGGTGGTTAGCAATATTTTGAACTTGAGGTATGAGCTCTGCATCACGCATCAGATCTGCAATCTTTAAATCAGCTAACCCAGTTTGTTTGGTGCCTAAAAGCTCTCCTGGTCCGCGAATTTCTAAATCCTGTTGAGCGATATAAAATCCGTCGTTGGACTCCCTAAGAACAGCCAAACGTTTGTTAGCCGTTTTAGACAAAGGGCTTTGGTACATTAAAACGCAATGGCTTTCTATTGAGCCTCGACCTACACGCCCACGTAATTGGTGCAATTGCGCCAGCCCTAAACGTTCTGGATTTTCGATAATCATCAGGCTGGCATTGGGCACATCAACACCTACTTCAATCACAGTGGTTGCTACCAATAAGTCTAAGGCACCTGCTTTAAAGTCAGCCATAATTTGTTGTTTTTCATTAGATTTTAGTCTGCCATGTACTAAACCTACTTTCAGTTCTGGTAATGCTGTTCGCAATAAAATGGCAGTATCTTCCGCTGCTTGGCTTTGTAAAAACTCAGATTCATCTATTAGTGTACATACCCAATAGGTTTGCCTGCCTTGCTTAACGCTTACGTCACGCACTCTGGTAATTACCTCATCGCGTCGAGCATCGGGTAAAACCACAGTTTTTACAGGTGTTCTGCCCGGTGGTAATTCATCAATAATTGACGTATCTAAATCTGCATAAGCGGTCATCGCCAATGTGCGTGGAATAGGGGTGGCGGTCATGATTAACTGATGAGGAAATGCCCCTTGAGACTCACCCTTTTCACGCAACGCTAGACGTTGATGCACACCAAAGCGATGCTGTTCATCCACGACTACCAAAGCCAATGATGAAAACGTGACGGCTTCTTGAAAAATGGCATGGGTGCCTACCAACATTTTGACTTCGTTGTTGGCTAATTGAGCTAATACTTTTTCTCTGACTTTACCTTTTAATTTCCCGGCTAACCAACCGACTTCGATACCTAATGGTTCAAACCATTGACGGAAGTTATTGAAATGTTGCTCGGCTAATAGTTCAGTGGGTGCCATCAGCCCCACTTGATAACCTGCGCCGATGGCAGATAATGCCGCCATAGCAGCCACCACAGTTTTGCCTGACCCTACATCGCCTTGTACTAATCGCATCATCGGGCAATTTTGCTGCATATCATCTTGTATTTCGCCCACTACTCGCTGTTGTGCGCCTGTGGGTTTGAAGGGTAAATTTTTTAAAAATTGATTAAGCAATGACGTATTAGGTTTGATTGGGAATGTTGCTTGTTGCTGACTTTGTTGACGGACCTTTAACACACTGAGGTGGTGAGCTAATAACTCCTCTATAATTAAACGTTGCTGGGCGGGGTGTCTACCTTCCTCAAATAACGATAAGGTCACATCCGGCGGTGGCCGGTGGACTAAGTGTAAAGCGTCAACTAAGCCAATTTGGTGTTGATATAAGCCTTCTGGTAATAGTTCAGCTAACCCCCCTTTACTCAGTAGTTTTAGCGCTTGCTCGGTTAAATTACGCAAGGTGATCTGTTTGATACCTTCAGTAGCGGGGTAAACCGGGGTGAGAGATTCTTGCAAGGCTTGGGGATTATCGAGATTAATCGATTTATACTCTGGGTGCATGATCTCAAGGCCATATTTGCCCGCTTTCACTTCACCAAAACAACGAATGGTGGCCCCAGATTCAAGACTATTTTTTTGTGACGCTGAAAAATGAAAAAAACGTAACGTTACAGTTCCCGTTCCATCGCTAAGCCTTACAACTAACATTCGCCTGCGACCAAACTGGATATCACATGACATCACCTCACCTTGAATACTGGTATGTAAGTGAGGTTGCAAGTCTGAGATGGGATAAATGCGGGTGCGGTCTTCGTACCTATGAGGCAAATGAAATAGTAGGTCTTGTACCGACACAATTGCTAGCTTGGCTAATTTTTCTGCAGCTTTGGCGCCCACACCTTTTAGCTCGGTTACGGGAGTTTGTGCTAATCCCTTCATAACCTATCCATCTGTATTAGGTTGTGTGAGGATGAAAAATAGAAAGTTATAGAAAGGGCAAATAACAAAACGCAGTCCAAGCACTCATCGGTAATATAGGTTACATATACTCGGAGATCTTACAGTATTGCGCAAGGTTTACCGAGCCCAAAACAGTCAGCTCGGTAATAAAAATACTTACAAGGACAATTTTGCAGCCTGATAAAGTAATTCAGGCGAAATACGCGTTTTAAAATCTGGATTAACGTAACTAAACAGCACCTTACCGTTGGTATCCAAAATAAACACCGCTGGTGCAGGTAACACGGCTTTACCGGAATTTTTATCGCTGGTTAAGTTAATGTCCCATTTAGATTTGTATGTTGTGCGCTTTTCGTCTGGCACATAAAAGCCGATCCCAAAGCCACTAATAGCCTCTAGTTCAGGATCTGCTAATAACTGTACTGTAAATTTTGTTTGGAGTTTTTGTTCTTGCAATTGGGCCGGTGTTTCAGGAGAAATAGCTAATATTTGATAACCTAACGCGTCAAGTTTGTCTTCAATATCCTTTAAACCAGCAAGTTGACGATTACAATAAGGGCACCAACCGCCGCGATAAAAAATTAACACTGTCGGTTTTTGCATCGTTAAGGCTTTTAGACTGACTGGGTCGCCATTAACTGTTTGTAACTTACTGTTTGGTGCGGACTGACCAATTAATAGCGGGGTAACGTTTAGAGCTGTGTCAGCTATTTTTGTTCTATCCAGCGCCTTGGCAGGTAATACCAAAAACAAAATAAATAGCCCAAGGATAATTCTAAAATACGTCATAGTTTTCTCTTGTTAATGTGATTATAGGTATAAGACACGATTTGATTAGACAACTAAGTTGATAGACCTATATGGGTAAAAATAACTTTCAAGTAATATGCACGTTTGCATGCAATTAATTAGATACAGAAGGCAACGTCTCAGATATTCAACAAATTCTCACCAGCAGTGAATATGGAAAATTCTAAGAGAAGATTATCTGTAGGGTAACTTAAACGAACGGCCTTGCTGTTGGCGTATAGCGAGGTATTAAGGCAAATGTCATCAAGGTGATTGTTTACGTTTATTAAAGGTTTTTACCCGTCAACTGTATTTTTTTCCACCAGTTAGCACCTTCGTCAATGTGTCCTCTTGAGTCAATATGTGGATAAGGTAATCCCTTGCGGTCACATATTTCTCGTAGTCTAGGGAAACCACCTTCAAATAGCATTTTTTGGCAGGCTTGCTCGGTTAACTGCTGGGTATTATACATTCCTGCTTGTTGTCTTTGTCGCTGAGCTTCATACAAGATAAGCGCTGCAGCCACTGATACATTGAGGGATTGCACCATGCCCACCATAGGAATAATAATATCTTGGTCAGCTGCTGCCACGGCTTCTTGGGTTGCACCATGTTTTTCTTGGCCCAGAATGATGGCCGTAGGTAGGGTGTAGTCAATTTCACGAAAATCCACTGCATTTTCAGATAAGTTTGTTACTAGGACCTGCATGTCTTGGGTTTTTAAATGATCAACCGCATCCTCAATACATGAATGTTCTTTGGTATATACCCAGTTTTCGCTGCCCATAGCAGTGCTTTTGCGGAATTCTGGTTTTTCGTTCCAGACTGCATGCACTTCATACACACCGACCGCATCACAACTGCGCACAATGGCAGAAACATTGTGCGGCTTATGCAGCTGTTCTAAACACAAAGTTAAGCTGGGCTGGCGTTGACTAAGAAAATGCCTGATCCGGGCATAACGCTCCGCTGACATGTAGGTTTCTGCTGGCATAATGCATCAATACTAAGTAAGTGATTACTTACTCAGGAAGCTCCATCACGCCGTCGATTTCAATTTGTACACCTTTGGGTAAAGCGCTCACTTGTACTGCTGCTCTGGCAGGATAAGGTTGTTTGAAATACTGACTCATGATTTCATTTAAGGTGGCAAAGTTAGACAAATCAGTTAGAAATATATTCACTTTTACAAGATGATTGATTGAGCCGTCAGCCGCTGCGCATACTGCTTGAATATTTTTGAATACTTGATGGGCTTGTTCTGAAAAATCTTCAGAAATGACCTGCATGGTTTCTGGTACCAAAGGGATTTGCCCGGATAGGTACACAGTGGTACCACTCTTAATCGCTTGGCTGTAGGTGCCAATAGCTTGTGGCGCCTTGTCGGTATGGATAACGGACTTAGACATATTAGTTACCTTTTTTCTATTTGTAGATGTGTGAGTGAATGAGGGTAATCCCTAATTCTGTTTTGCTTGACTATGCCTGGATACCCGCTGTACTTCTGGCATAGTTCGGATTTTACGCATCACATTGGCTAATTGCAGACGGTTTTTGATGGTCAGCTCGATATCAATATAATACACGTTACTTTCTTTTTCTTCAGTTTGTAATCCAACAATGTTTGAACCACAGCTCGCAACCGTATTGGTTAAGGTTGCTAAAGTACCTTGATGGTTAATTAACTCGATGCGCAGCGCTGCGTGAAAATTACCGAGTACATCATCCCCCCATAGCATGACTAACACACGGTGAGGCTCTTCTTTACTTAGTTTACGAATGTTACTGCAGCCAGTTTGATGAATAGCCATGCCCTTTCCAGGACTTATGACGGCAACAATTTCATCATCGGGAATAGGGTGACAGCAGCGCGAGTAGGAAACTAATAAGCCTTCGGTTCCACGAATTGCAACTTTATTTTGTTTATCAGATAGATTGGTATTTTCGCCTAACAATCGTCTTGCGACTATAGCGCTAAGCTCATTACCTAGGCCAATGTCTGCCAGTAGTTCAGCGAAACTATTATGTTTGGTTTCGAGCACAACGCGGTCAATATCCGTTTGCAGTAGTTTATCCAGTTTCACTTTACCTAAAGCATGCCTGAGCAGTCGAGTACCCATTAATATCGCTTCTTCAGAGCGTTGATTTTTTAAATAATGGCGAATACGTGAACGTGCCTTGGCACTGACTACAAAATTGAGCCAGTTAGCATTAGGTTTGGCTCTGGGAGAGGTAATAATTTCAACTGTTTGACCATTTTCTAATGGTTTACTCAGTGAAAATGTACGTCTTTCTACTTTTACCCCAACACAAGAATTACCGACATCAGTATGCACCGCGTAAGCAAAGTCTACTGCTGTTGCACCAAGTGGTAACTCAATGATCCTGCCATCTGGGGTAAACACATAGATTTCATCAGGGAATAAATCTGTTTTAACATTTTCTATAAATTCAAAAGAAGAACTGGCGCTATGCTGTAACTCAATCAAAGACTGCATCCATTTACGCGCACGTACTTGGGCAGTGGTATCGTTACTATCCTTGGTATCTTTATAAACCCAATGTGCTGCCACACCCTTGTCTGCCATATGATCCATGTCGTTGGTGCGAATTTGAATTTCGACGGGAATACCGTGCGGACCAATCAATGACGTATGCAATGATTGATAACCATTAGTGCGAGGGATAGCAATATAATCTTTAAAGCGGCTCTCGATGGGTTTGTATAAGCCATGCATCGCACCTAAAGCCCGATAACAATGATCAACCGAGTCTACTACCACTCGAAAAGCATAAATATCCATGACTTCGTTGAACATCAACTCTTTGTTTTTCATTTTACGATAAATCGAATACAAATGTTTTTCGCGGCCGGTAACAGTCGCGTTTATTTTAACTGCAGCTAAACGAGTCTCAACTTCTTTGCGGGTATTTTCGATGACTTCTTTGCGGTTACCACGGGCTTGTTTGACGGCATTACCTAATGCGCGGTAGCGCATCGGATACATTGCCTGAAAACCTAATTCTTCAAGCTCATTTTTAATTTCGTGAATTCCCAATCGATGAGCAATAGGTGCATATATTTCTAAGGTTTCGCGGGCAATACGCCGCCGCTTATCTGGACGTAAAGAGCCTAAAGTGCGCATGTTATGAGTGCGATCGGCAAGTTTTATTAGAATGACACGGATATCTTGGACCATAGCCATCATCATCTTGCGAAAATTTTCTGCTTGAGCTTCTTGAGTGCTGCTGAAGTGAATTTTTTCTAGTTTGCTCACTCCTTCTACAAGTTCGCCTACTGTTTCACCAAATTGTCGACTTAAGTCTTCCTTATTATGGTGAGTATCTTCTATCACGTCATGTAGTAGGGCTGCCATCAAGGTTTCATGGTCAAGGCGCATGTCTGCTAATATGCAAGCGACTGCGACAGGATGAGTAATATAAGGGTCACCACTGGAACGCATTTGTCCGCTGTGAGCATCTCTGGCTAGAATAAAGGCACGCTGAGTATCCGCCACTTTATCGGGCGGTAAATAGGCTTCAAGTTTTTGTTTTAAACCTTCAAAAAGATACACACTAAACGCTTATAAAATAATTGATGAGTTAAGAATACGGGGAATTTGGCGGGAAGCCAACGGCTAAACATCAGATTGATGAAAAGCCGTTAAAATAGAGCTGTTTATTGCTCTTGCAGAATGTTTGCTACAGAAGCAAATTCAGCTTGGTCATGTGCTCGTTGATCGCGAAGATTTTCAGCTTCTAACGTATCAGCAGTCACTAAACCGAGTTCTATTTCCCGTAAAGCAATTACGGTGGGCTTATCTGTGCCACGTTCTACTAATGGTTCTTTACCTTCAATAGCAATTTGGCGAGCACGACGAGCAGCGACTAAAACTAAATCAAATCGGTTGCCAATTTTATCTACAGCATCTTCAACTGTTACGCGGGCCATGGTGATCTCCGTCGGGTGGTAATATGAAAAAAAGGTCGCATAGTGTACTGGTTAATGCGCCATTGTAAAAGCTATTTGAACTATTAATGATCAATATAGCGTAATTATGATCCCAACAAATTATCAAACAACTGCTGGTGGCGAATAATCTGTTTTTCTTTGCGCAAACGGCGAGTGGTCACTATCGCATCTAGCTCTGCCAGAGCCGCAGCAAAATTATCATTTACCACCACGAAATCAAACTCATGGTAATGAGAAATTTCAGAGACTGCTTTGATCATTCGCTGCTCGATAACCTCAACTGAGTCTTGACCTCGCTCAGTTAAACGCCTTTTAAGTTCGTCTTTTGAAGGCGGCGCTACAAAAATGGTCGCGGTATCGGGAATTTGTGCTTTAACTTGCCGTGCACCTTGCCAATCTATATCCAGGAATACATCGATTCCTTGGCGAAGAGTTTGCTCTATAATAATCTTAGAAGTGCCGTAATAATTACCAAATACTTCCGCATGTTCAAAAAAAGCACCTTGTTCAATCAACGACTCAAATTCTGCGCGATCAACAAAATGATAATGCATACCATCAACCTCACCGGGTCGTGCTGCTCGGGTTGTATGTGACACAGACACTTGCATCGCATTGTCATGCTCACCTGTTGCAGGATGTTTTTCTAATAGGGCTTTGATTAAGCTAGATTTACCGGCGCCAGACGGCGCCGCCAAAATAAATAAATTTCCAAGAGTTTGAGGCATTTTTTTATCTTTTAATGATTAATTATTATGTCGCGATTGATTAGCAATGTTAGCATAATATTATTGTACCAAATATGTCGAAGTGGATTCAGTGATATGACAGTCATAATCTCTGCTGCCAGATAATTAAACGGATGAAAGCAACATGAACGATAGCCAATATCATCAATTAACTGATGACTTGTTAATTGATATTGAAGAAATGCTCGACGAGTGTGAAGTCGATATAGATTATGAGTCAGCGAGTAGCATACTCACTATGATTTTCTTAAATGGCACTAAAATCATAATCAATAAACAACCACCATTACACCAGTTGTGGGTAGCCACTAAGTTTAACGGTCATCATTTTAATTTTCAGAACGAGCAATGGATAGACGAACGAACAGGTGTAGAGTTTTGGTCGTTTTTGGATGCAGCGGTTTCTAAACAAGCTGAACAAGCGATTACGCTCAAAAAATAGTCCTTAAAAAATAACTCATCTAACCCAACGAGATAATGTCTATGAGCGAACACGCTTTACCTTATGTTGAAGTCAATCCAAAAAGTAAGCCAAGAGCCACAGTTATATGGTTGCATGGCTTAGGGGATTCTGGTAATGGTTTTGCCCCCATTGTGCCTGACCTAAAATTACCTGATGAACTAGGTATTCGGTTTGTTTTTCCGCACGCACCGATGCGCCCTGTGACTATCAATAATGGCATGACAATGCGTGCTTGGTACGACATTACTAGCTTAGATTTTAATAACCGAGCAGATAGCCAAGGTGTGACAGAGTCATCTGCCTTAGTGGCTGATTTAATTGAAAAAGAAATTGCCCAAGGTATTCCTGCTCATAAGATTGTCTTGGCAGGGTTTTCTCAAGGTGGTGTGATTGCCTTAAATCTAGGCACTCGCACTGCACACACTCTGGCTGGTGTCATGTCTATGTCCAGCTATATGAGTGAGCCAGAAAAACTCAATGAAGAAGCGCACTCTGCAAACAAAAACACCCCGTTCTTTGTAGCTCATGGCACCCATGATGATGTCGTGCCTATCTTTATGGGTAACACCGCTTTTAAAGTGTTGGAAAGTAATGGTTACCAAGCCACTTGGCATGAATATGCGATGCAGCATAACGTGTGTATGCAACAGCTCAATGATATTTCAAGCTGGTTACAAGAGAAATTAAGTTAACAGTTTTAGGTGCGTTTATAATTCTTGATCTTAGTGGCTAAATTCTGAAAAACGGCAAGATGTTAAGGGCAAAGAGTTTTAAAAGCCTTGTTCGAAACTTAATTATCTAGAATAACACTGCCACTGGTTTGCGCTCGGTATTGCTGACTTGAGTGCTGAGTCAGTTCCACTTGCCAAGTGTCATTTCGGATTTTTATATAATCCATAGCGTTAAGACGACCGAAGTTATGACATTGAGTTTAATAGCAGATTCAAACTGCTGTCGTCAAAGAGCTAGATTCCATGAATTGATCTGGCTCACTACAATTAACTTATGCACAAGGTAGCAAAATGAGTAATAGCTTAGCGGATATTACAGACCAACATCGTGCGCGATACCAAGATATAGGTTTGGTTATGGGACCAGGCATTTTTGTGTTGATGATGTTAATGGGTGGGTCACAAACCATAATGGACTCTGCAGCGTGGCAAGTGGCAGCTATTGGATTATGGATGGCCATTTGGTGGGCAACCGAAGCAGTGCCCGTTCCTGTAACTGCATTATTACCTATCGTGATCTTTCCTTTCATGGGTATTACCACGTTAGCAGAAGCAACTGTTTCTTATGCTAACCCTATAATTTACTTATTCCTCGGTGCATTTATTTTAGCCCTAGCAGTAGAAAGATGGGATTTGCACAAACGGATTGCCTTGACTATTTTATCTTATACCGGCACTGATGGTAGTCGCCTGATTGGCGGCTTCATGTTAGTTGCTGCTTTATTGTCTATGTGGATGACGAATACATCCACTACTATGATGTTAATGCCTATTGCATTATCTGTCGCAAGAGTCATTGCAGACAACAACACACATTTGAGCCAGGATCAAACTAAGTCATTTCAAGTGGCGATGCTACTTGGATTAGCGTATGCCGCGACAATAGGGGGATTAGCCACATTGGTTGGCACCCCACCGAACGCTCTCTTAGCAGCGTTTTTGAATGATAATTATGATATTAAAATCACCTTTGTCAGTTGGATGTTAGTGGGCGTGCCTGTGATGATAGTGATGTTACCGCTGGCTTGGTTATCGCTTACACGCTGGACGTTCAAGATAAATATCCCTGCTAATCCTGAAGTAAATAGACATTTAGCCGAATTGAAAAGCGATCTTGGAAAAATGACTTCGGCTGAAAAATGTGTTGCAACAATTTTTGCACTGGTTGTAATATTTTGGATGGTTAGAAGACCATTATCCACGTTGTTGGATATCGATTTTTTGAGTGATACTGGCATTGTAATGACAGCAGCCTTGTTACTGTTTTTATTGCCTAGTGGCGATAAAAAACAACCTCAAATTATGATTTGGGATGATGTTAGTCGACTGCCTTGGGGAGTGCTGATTTTATTTGGTGGGGGATTAAGTTTAGCTGCTGCTGTTTCATCCTCGGGTCTGGCAGCTTGGTTAGGCAGTAGCCTGACCCATCTAGGTGCATTTGGTATATTTACCTTAGTGATTGCTGCCACCGGTTTAGTGATTTTTTTAACTGAATTAACTAGTAATGTTGCCACTGCGGCTACCTTTTTACCTGTAGTCGCCGCCGTTGCTCTTGAATTAGGTGTATCACCACTACTCTTGTGTGTCCCTATTACGCTAGCTGCAAGTTGTGCTTTTATGTTGCCTGTTGCCACCCCCCCGAATGCGATTGTGTTTGCATCCGGACTTATCAATATCCCACAAATGGTAAGAGCTGGCGCAATATTGAATTTGATTGGTATGTTGTTACTTTCTGTCGTATCGATTTGGTTAGCACCTTTGGTATTTTTATGAGTGAATTTATTTATAAAAGCGAGGTGTAAAGTTTATCCGCGTTTTTATTATTAACGGTTGCTGCATGTCACATCATTTATACAAAAGATGACTCAAGTCCCAGTGATACCTTTTGAGTGTTATAGCCGCTAAGAATGTTCAACCACATGTGAATAAACTCGGGTATTATTTGAGACCGAGGATATGTAGGCAAATTTATTATGGGCAAAGAACCCAGACAACATTTAAAACACCATCACAAGCCTTTATCTATTCAATGAGTATTCCATAAAAAATATTTCAGAGAATAAGGCTCCTTAAGCAAAATGAATTGATATTCGCTTTGTAATGAAATAATAATTAACCTCGTCCGGTTTAATGCAGCAAGATTATTATTATTGTTAAACGGAGAGATTAATGAACAAGTTTGTGAAATACCTTAGTGTTGTCGTTTTTACACTTTTTACCTTACCTGCTTTTGCCCTTGATGACGCAGTGAACACAGGCATATTTAACGATACCGCGATTGAAGGTTATGACACGGTTGCCTATTTTACCCAAGGTAAACCAGTCAAAGGCGACAAGAAATTTCAATTTTTATGGCGTGATGCCAATTGGAGATTCGCGACCCAAAAGAATCTAGACTTGTTTAAACAAAACCCTGAAATGTATGCCGCTCAATACGGTGGCTACTGCGCATGGGCAATGGCTGCTGGAAAGACTGCTGGAATAGACCCAAATGTATGGTACATAGAAGATGCAAAGTTGTATTTAAACTATAACAAGAATGTTCAAAAGGAATGGTTTGAGGCGCTTCAAGGAGACATTATTTCTGCTGATAAAAATTACCCTGAAATTACTGATGTAAATACGTATCTAAGTCACTAATGATGCTTATTGCCTTGGCTTAGACCTAGAATTTTAATGTTAGTAAACAGTATGCGTGTTGCAAAACCTGAAGAAGCGGCATTGCTAAGTGAATTAGCGCTGCGGTCAAAGGTTATTAGGGTGATAGAGCCGGATTTCTAGCGAGCTGTATACAAGAGTCAATGCATAGTGAAAGCCAACTCCCATCGCCCATCGCCAACTTACTGGTTTAAAGTAGTCGAATTAAGCGGCCATGGTCTAACAGGTTTTTTATTCTAAACCATTTTGACATTGCTCCCCCAGAAATCGAAGCCCTGTTTTATGGGTCAGGGTTGGGGTAAATACTTGCTGGCTTTAGCGATAGCTGTCGCAAAAGCACACAACGCAAAAAGTATTAAATTACAAGCCGATCCCTTTGTCGAAGACTTTTATTTGGTAAAGGGTGCAGTCAAGGTTGGTGAAACAGAATCCCTCAGTGTTTCGAGGCGTTTTTTACCTTTACTCAAAATTTGTCTTTAGCCAAGCTCTCACAGCAGGTATGTTTCTGATAACATATATCATGTAATTTTTTTCAGGAAGTTTCATGTCAAAACGCATTATCCGGATCGCCACGCGCAAAAGTGCCTTAGCGTTATGGCAAGCTGAGTTCGTTAAAGCGGCTTTACTTAACGCGCATAACAATTTACAAATAGAACTTGTGCCGATGAGTACTCAGGGCGACAAGATTTTAGATACCCCTTTAGCTAAAATTGGTGGTAAAGGTCTATTTATTAAAGAACTAGAAGTGGCGATGACTGAAGGTCGGGCTGATATTGCGGTGCATTCTATGAAAGACGTGCCTATCGCTTTCCCCGATGGATTTGGCCTGCATGCTATTTGTGAGCGCGAAAATCCTTTCGATGCTTTTGTGTCAAATCACTTCAATTCACTCGAAGTGTTACCACTCAATGCAGTGGTCGGTACATCTAGTTTGAGGCGTCAGTGCCAAATACGCAAAGTCAGACCTGACTTGGTGATTAAGGATTTACGCGGCAATGTGAACACCCGATTGGCTAAGTTAGATGCGGGTGGATATGACGCCATTATATTAGCCGCAGCAGGCTTGATCCGACTAGGTATGCGAGAGCGAATCCAGTCTGAGATTCAACCTGAAATATCACTTCCAGCTGTGGGGCAGGGTGCCGTAGGCATTGAATGTCGTAATGATGATGCAGAGCTGATTGCACTATTAGCTCCTTTGAATCACTTTGAAACATCTATTAGGATAAAAGCAGAACGAGCTATGAACACCAAATTAAATGGTGGTTGCCAAGTGCCTATTGGTAGCTTTGCTGAGTTAGATGAAAAACATATTACGTTACGGGGTTTGGTTGGTTCGGTGGATGGTAAGGTGATGTTGTATGCCAAGCACACTGATATTTTAGAAAATGCAGAACAGTTAGGCGAACATGTCGCAGAATTGCTTCTGGCCCAAGGGGCAGGGGAGATCCTCAGCGCTTTGTATGACGATTAGCCTGTGACATTTTTACTGCTTCGGCCACAAGCTAAATGCCAAACTAGTGCAAAGTCATTTAAGCAGGCGAACCTGTCCGCTGTTGCTTGCGGCTTGATTGATACTGTTGTAGACAATGATGCTATTGGGCGGTTACCAGCAAAAATAGCCGAATTGTGCAGCCGTGCTGAACACCATGTTTATGTCATAGTGACCAGTACAGTCGCGGCGCAGCAATGTGTGTTGATGAAAAAAAATGGCCACAAAACGTTTGTTTTTTCGCTGTTGGGGCCAGTACAGGGCTTATCTTGCAGAACGCTGGACTGGTTGTGGTTGTTCCACTAGAACCTAGAACTGAAGGGCTACTCGCCCTACCCCAACTTAATCACCTAGAGAATCAAAGCGTGATTATTATGAAAGGTTTTGGCGGTAGAGAATTACTTTATGACACCCTAGTTACCCGAGGGGCTAACGTGGCAGAGTGGGAAGTGTATAAACGAGTTAAACTAGACTCTCCGGTTTTCACAGAAGACTGGTACCCAGCGCAAATTCGTTGCATTATTGCTACAAGTGGTGAGGTTATTCAAGCAGCCTTTGAGTATTTTGAAGCGAGCTGGCTTACGACATTAAACTGGATAGTGGTTAGTCAACGAACCGCAGACATAGCATCTAAACTGGGTGTAACCCAGATAGACATTAGCCGTGATGCAAGTGATCAGGCACTTATACAATGCGCACAGCACGTGGTTAAACGCGCAAGACATTTTTCGGAGCATTAAATGGCAGACAGTCAGGACAAATTAACCCCGTCAGATGCAGCGAAACTGGCAGACAGTCAGGACAAATTAACCCCGTCAGATGCAGCGAAACTGGCAGCGTTGGAAAAACAATTAGCGAAAGAAAAAACGACTGATCCCTCAACAAAGAAAGAGCAGGGCGCTGCGTCAGTGAGTAAAAGTGAAGAAAAACAGCCAACCAAATCTGTCGATACGTTAGCGAAAAAAAGCGGTTTTACAAGCAGTAAAAGTAGTGCACCACCACATAAAGCAGATACTGTATCTAAAGGTAAAACTGGCATATTGTGGTTTTTCACCATGATTAATTTGTTAGTGCTGATAGCAATCATTGGCGCAGTTTACTGGGCGTGGCTGGGGTGGCAAGCACAAATCCAACAACAAACTGATGCCTTAGCTGTCCAGCAAACGAGTATGCAACAACAGCAAAGTAGTATGCTTCAGCAGCAAAAAAATATCGCTCAATCTATTGCCTCTAATCAACAGGTAAAAAATGATTTAGAACAACAAAATCAAGCTTTACAAACCAGTGTGCAAAGTCTGGTTGAACAACTCCAACTTACCAGCGCCCAAGTGCAAATCAATCAGCGTAATTTAGCGGATGTATCGGGACGTAGACCAGCGGACTGGTTATTAGCCGAAGCCGATTATTTAGTACGTATGGCAGGCCGCAAAATTTGGTTAGAACATGACGTAAAGACTGCCATCATGATGTTGCAATCTGCTGATAGTCGTATTCAAGATTTAGACGATCCTAGTTTGTTGCCATTACGCGCCAAGCTGGCCGAGGATTTACAGGCCCTACAGCAAGTTAATCAAGTTTCAACCAGCTCTATTGCATTAGCTTTAGGTGCCATGCTTAAACAAGTTAATAACTTACCTTTAGCATTCTTTAAAAGACCTGAAGATGATGCGGTTGATGAAACCGTAACAGAATCTATTGATGATTGGCGTTCAAATTTGGCGCGTAACTGGCGTGAGGCGACAAAAAACTTTTTTAGTTTTAAGAAGGTGACAGCTGACATCAAACCTTTTATGTCTGTGCAACAACAATGGTTATCCAAAGAGCAGCTCAAGTTTGCCTTATTGCAAGCGCAGGTAGCAGCATTACAAGAAAACACAACGCTTTATCAGCAGTCCTTACAAACCGCTTTTGGGATATTAATTGAGTCTTTCGACACTGAAAAAGATACGGTTGTTCAGTTTACAGATAGCCTAAGCAATTTACAAAGAACTGATTTTGAAAGCCATTATCCTAAACAGTTTAATGTTACTCCGTTACTGCAAGATATAATTGAACAGCGCTTAAATAACCGTTTTGTTAACGGAAATAATTAATTATGAGTCATCTAATTAGAATTTTTTTGGTATTGGTTATGTTGTTGATTGGCGTAGCCGTTGCGGCTATGTTTTTTGACGATAGTGGTTATGTCATGGTCGAATTTAACGGCTGGGTGGTTGAGATGAATGTTTGGTCGCTTAGCTTATCGCTGATTGCTATTTTTGTCGGCTTCATGCTTATCAACTTATTAGTTAAAACTTCACTCGCTGCCGCTTCTGGCTCGAAAAGTTGGTTAGGTAACTTGGGTAACCGTAAGAAGCAAAAAGCCTTTACTGCTGGTTTGATAGCCTTGGCTGAAACTAACTATCTGATTGCCAGAGAAAACTTTAATAAAATTGAAAATGACGATTTCGATGGGATTAATTTGTTGGCCGCAGCAGAAGCTGAAAAACAATTAGGCCAACCTGAACAAGCCAAAAGTTATTGGCGCTTGGCTGCCACCTATGAAAAATCAACTTTAGCCGCTAATTTATGTTTAATTCGTGACGCTTTGCAACATCATTTGCCGGACGAGGCGATGACACTTATTCGAGGTTTAAATCAAAAACAGCAAGCTCAACCACCGGTATTAAAACTTTGGGCACAAGCACTAGGCCAAGCAGGTAAGTGGCAAGAATTAAAAGATAATTTAAAAGGCTGGAAAAAAGCGCTAGGCAACGATTATGAACTTTTTATGCAGCAGGCTTCAAAAGGACACTTTGCAGAAATCGCGAGCAAAGAGGGAGCTGGTCAGCTAAAAGAAAATTGGCAATCGTTACCTCGATCTACACGCAAAGACCCTGCACAACAAGCGGCTTATATACAACAGCTTATTGATCAAGGTATGAATACCGATGCGGAGCTTGCTTTGGTGGAATACCAAAGTTCAGCACCTCACCCACTATTGATACCTTTGTTCAAGTTAATTAAGTTACCCAATCCAGCTGCATCAATTAAAAAATTAGAGGCCTGGCTAAAACAAGACAGTTTAAATGTCGAACTATTATCCGCCCTAGGACATATTGCGTTTAACGCAAACGATAAACAATTAGCAGAAAAAGCTTTGGCTAAAGCTATTAAATTAGGCAACAGACGAGAAGATTTAGTGTTGATGGCAAGTATAAAAGAGTCACAAGACGATCAAAAACAAGCTCTACAACTCTACAAGCAGAGTATGGGCACGGACTGACATCCACCTAAGGCTAGATCATTGCAGTTAGATAAAAAGACTTTTGTTGGTTCTCAGCTTAAACAGATATGCATATGTATATTTTTATTGCTTGTATCGTGTCGGTTATTTGGAGGGCAATCTCAATCGCCGACACCAACTGAAACGGATGCCATATTTGAGCTAGTCACTTTAGGTGACGCTGGTGGTATACAAGATGGTAATCTAAGCGCTTTTTTATTCCGAGTTTTATCAGAACCTAACTATATTGCCTTAGATGCAGGAACTGTGATTAATGGCATCAACGTATCGCTGGCTAACAATGCTTTTAAATACTTAGAACTAAATAAAGATAAAAAGTTATCCCTGACAGGCAACATTCTGCATCACCACATCAAAGGGTATTTGATTAGTCATGCACACCTAGACCATGTTGCTGGCCTATTGATTGCTGCGCCAGATGACAGCAATAAACCTATTTATGCACTCAAGTCAGTTAACCAAACTATGCAGGATAGCTATTTCAATTGGAAAGCGTGGCCGAATTTTACAAATAGAGGTATACAGCCTCATTTAAACAAATACCAAGTAATAGACTTAGTTCCTCAGCAAGGTTTAAGTCTAAAAAACACCCAGCTAAAAGTTACAGCATTCAGCCTTAGCCACTCTGTTGAGTCAACTGCATTTGTAATTGAATACCAGAATAACTTGTTTGTGTACTTTGGAGACACCGGCCCAGACGAAATGGAGAAACAAGGAAATCTTGCAGCTATTTGGCAATACCTAGCTAAACAAATGCAAACGAAAACACTCAGAGGGCTAGTGATAGAAGTATCATTTGATAATCAACAACCCGACAATCAATTATTTGGTCATTTAACCCCAAAATGGTTACTGTCAGAACTGACCTATTTCTATTCGTTAGTAGAACAAAAACAGCAGTTTCAGTCTATGGGTGTCATCATCAGCCATATTAAATACAGTCTAGAAAGTGGTCTAGATCCTAGAGATAAAATTCAACAAGAGCTTCAACAAAAAAATACGCTAGGTTTCAACTTTATGCTTGCTAAACAAGGACAACGAATTATATTGTAGCGAGTGTAAGATTATCAATGTGTTACTAAAAAAATGAAAATTTTTCTTTGTTACCTGCAAGTAAAACCAACTAACAGACTTAAGTCAGGAACAGAAAAACGAATTTTTACACCATGTCAGCATGATATATAAAGTTGTTAAAGCAAATAATTAAACTGTCATAAAGTGTACTCAGAGCAACTCTATTCACCTTTACCAGAAGATGAAGCCAATCTATTAGGAAAGGCATGTGCGACCTGTATGGGCTCTTGTTGTAAACATGGACAACCCCATGCATTCGTAGACTACCCATCGTTACAACACTTGCTAGCATCTCAAGCAACTGAGCTTTCTGAACAAGAGTTAACTGACTTATATAGCGATTATTTCCCTACACGAAGTTACCAAGACTCTCGTGTCTTCCAGGGTAACAAAGGATGTTTGTTGCCAAGGGAATTACGTTCTTTTACCTGTAATAATTTTCTATGTGATGGGGCGATCAATTATCGCCATGAAGTTATTTATGCAGATTCGAACCCATTAATCTCAGAGATGTTTTGCCCACTAAGTTCAGAATAAAACTAAATAACAGTGGAAAAACCAGCATAATTCATTAGAATCATCATTCGCTTTATCAAGCAGTTTGGTGTTAGTTGTGTAAGCGCTATTTAATTAACCTAATACACCTCCCTGACGATTTGTAATTGCTAGAATAGAGTGACAAAATTGCTATGGATGTGAGTGGTTAAGTCTGGCGCTAAAGTTTAGCTTAGGCATGTATTGAACCTTATATGCCCCCGTAAAAGTGTAACCCACATGAGACTGCGGTATAGTCTTAAGTTGATGCATAGGGGGGAAGTTATATACTGAAGGTCACGACCTAGACAGAAAAATAAGCACAGTTTGAAATGCACCCGTAGCTCAGTTGGATAGAGTATCGGCCTCCGAAGCCGAGGGTCGCGCGTTCGAATCGCGCCGGGTGCACCATCTATCTACCTATCTGAATTTAAAAGATTATAAGTTCGATTATAATATAGATAGTTGTGCAGTGGATGTGATTTGTTCAATCGCTAATCTTCGTTTATTCAATAAAAGTCGTTTTGACAAATGACCTTTTTAATTTTTACTATGCTTTGAGCTTTGTATTCACCGATTGAAATCACCTGTCTTAGCAGCATAAGATACCTTGGTAGTTTAAAAAAATATAAGGTCGATAAAGCAATTAATTAGACGTCGAAGCTTCAACATAAACTTGTTTCATCAGTGATGGCAGAAGAAAATTATCCTTATCTAAATTTTTCTGTTCTCTTAACAACTGGTATGCAAGATTAAATCCTTTAAGAATTTCTTTATGATGTTTATTTCTTTTGGAAACCCAGATACCTGCGCTGCTTATCATCAAAGGTTTAAAATCTTGCTGCTTCCATTGCATCGACAATTGCTCAAAATACCATTCAAACATATTTGAGCCCCATAATAATGATGCTCTACCTGAGCTATAAATTTTAATCGCAGAAGCTATTGAACTGGTTTCTATTAGTTCAACTTTACCCTCGGCGACTAAGCCTTTGAGGTTGGGATAGACTTCATAAATTGACTGCCACCCTCTAACCATGACTAAATTATGGCCTTGCAACATAGTTTCGTTAACAGGTATATCTTCAATTTCTAGTTGGGTAATCAAGCCTACCATAAAAGGATATGACCATTCAGCATAGATACAACAACGTTTAAAAGAGGCTATGTCGGCAGTCAACAAAACGTCACTAGTACCATTTTCTATGCCCATGTAGGCGCGAGCCGATGGATAAATAATCACCTCACATTTCATATGAGCAATGGTGCAAAGTGCTCTGATGGTTTCTATGGCCTTGCCTGAAACACGTTCACTTCTGGTTCTGTGGGCATTAGGGGGAAAGTCCATCGAGGCAATGTCGATTTCAATTATAGGTAAGTTATTTAATTCTTGTTTTAACGATTGAGCGGACAATTGAATTGACACAATACACATCATCCAGAGGAAAAACCTGGGAGAAAAAGTCTTGAAAATACACAAGATATTGTCGACGTTCCTAGCAAGAGCTAGTGGCATAAAATAACAGTTATTGTATGCATTTATAAAGCATTACCAAACACTATGACACATAAAAAAACTTTTTCTTTAAGCCACACAATCCCATTTGATTTTGTTGCTCTTGAAAGTTCATTATCTTGTGTTGAGTTATTAAGTAAGGGTGAATAGTCACTACCAATGTTTTTAGAGTAGAACCAATTGATTTAGGTTGTTAATAGCGAACCTATTTAAGTACTAGTTTAAAAACTGTTTAAAAGTCAGGCTAGTTAAGGTTTTTTAATGTTGTTTACTTCCAAATTTCTATCAAATTTATCCATAAATAGTGCATTCATTCATATTTCAGCTTGGATTTTTTGGTAAGTTATTGAGCTAAATCGCTTTTTTAGAGCTGTGTTGGATACACTTAAAAGTCACTATGAATAGTACCTCAGCATTGTTAAACAGCAGCGGTAAAGGTAAAATAAACCACAAATAAATACACTCAATTTTTAGTTAAATTGTATGCACAAGGTTTACGTTAAATTTTATGGACCATTTTGAACTATTGGGGGTCACGAGAACTTCCACTACCACTGAAATTAAAAAAGCGTATCG
Source organism: Paraglaciecola psychrophila 170 (assembly GCF_000347635.1). NCBI lineage: Bacteria > Pseudomonadati > Pseudomonadota > Gammaproteobacteria > Alteromonadales > Alteromonadaceae > Paraglaciecola > Paraglaciecola psychrophila. Next base: position 331,137 of record NC_020514.1, read on the forward strand.
AAAACTGGCTAATCAGTTCCATCCCGATAGAAATGATGCGGCAGAGGCAAAAGAAAAATTTCAATTAATCCAAAAAGCGTACGACATAATTTCCGACCCACAAAAGCGTTCTTTATACATTAAGAGCAATTACACTATTATCACTGACCCAAGAGAAATTGCCGATTCTTTTTGGCACAATGCCTTGTTGTAAGGATCAATTATATGAAGTTTGAAACACCCATACCCGATTATTTGTCCGATGATTTTTCTATGTATTTAGAAAATATGGAGTCGCTGACCGATCCTGAAAATCCTGATTTGCTGACTAATTATCTAAAGGTGTTGTCAGCACAATTAGCCTTAAACAGTTCGGTCTTTAATGGCTTAGTTGACCAATTGGCGATGGCAATTACTCGTAGCGTAAGAATTGATTCAGAAAGTCTAGCCAAGGTAGATGTTACTCAGCAACCAGACTGGGCTGACATCAAACCTTTTGTTGGTGTTCATGCTGATGCCAGAGCTACGATTACAGCGTTAATGAATCACTCAGAGAATGAGTTAAAAACGGCGGTGCTGCTGATCCATTTTTATAATACTTATGATGCCACTCCTTTACCTGCTTTACCCGAGCACGTAGAAGCGCACGATGACACAAACGATGCTTATGAAACCTACGGTTATGATGAATAATCTTATACTATTTTTGAGGAATACCAATTGACCAGTAATGCACTGATTCTCGCCTCCGATATAACGGAACAAGCCCAGCACAGCGGTAGACGTGCGGGTAACTCATTAGAAAAGATCGCATCGGAGCAAGGCGATAACGCTATGTTAGCGGTGTTTTCTGAGATGGATATTTTAACAGTGGCAAAAATTGTACGTGAGCATGATGCCACTATACCTTCTATTGCTACCTGGCTAATGGATGCGGATTCCATAAAAAAATTATTAAATGTCGAACCTTCATATTGGCAAAATTTGGATGAAGAATCATTGTTTTGTGCACAAACCGAAGCCCACAGTTTGTTAGCACAAATATTTCTCTCTTATGAGGATGATGAAAAGCAACTCGAGATACTTAAGGCTATCATTCAAGATGATTTTGGTTTGTTGTATTTATCATTGCCTTTTATTGGTCATGACTTTTCTGAACTCGAATATGATGAAGAACAAGTATCTGGCAGCATTGAAGAATTGCTTCTAAAAATAAAAAGCCTTGATGAAGAAGCGTATCGTGAAGTGATGGCCGTGAGCACTAATGGCACTCTAGAAAATATAGAAGCAGCTTTAAAAAACAATGCAAATAAGCAAAGAGTCACAGCAGTTGAAATGGACACAGACGATATGTTTGCACCTCTATAGGATGATAAGGACGAAATCATGAAAATAGCAGAGTTGAGGAACAAACCTTTTATCCTTTTGGTTTTAAAAGATGGCTTAGCAGATGGATATTTTTCTGAGGAGTTTGTGCATAAAACTAAACAACAATTGTCAGATATGTCGTTGCGTATCGCTTCTGACAATTTATCTATTATTTATGCTGATCACATTAAAAAAGCGTGTGAAATAGTCTTAGGGTTTATCAGCCTAGGGCTATTAAGTCATTGTGACAATAACACCGAAAAAGCAAAAGACATTATCAAGACTCAAGGTATTGTGTATTGTTTCAGGGCTGGATGGGCGAAATATGCAGGGTTGAAAGAGATTTCAGCTGATTATTTTAAACAGATCAAACTCAGTAGTTACGCTTTAGCAGCTAACGACATCTCAGATATAACCATAGTTCATGCAGATATCGTTAAACAAGGCCAAGACAGTTTAAAGTTATTAAACTTGTATAGAAGTATATCGGCGCAATATTCTGCTAACGTGGTGATACCTGAAACTGACGAAGACTACTTAAAATTTGAGCTGCAAAAACTACTCAATTCGGCTGTTGCTTTAATGCTGATAGATTCCCAGCAGAAGATTTTTAATCATGAACGGTACACTCAACTTATTACTTATCTGACTACTACAGATTCGAAGCTGGTGCTTGAGAAGTTTGCTTGTTGTGTCTCAGATTTTTCTGAAAAGCAGCCAGTTACTACAAAAACCTTTCTTCAAGAATCGTCTTTGTTAGATTTTAATGAATTTAAAACAATCATAACGACGCAAAAAAATTGGCTGTTTTTATCCCTGAGATTTTAGAGCTCTCGGTAAATATCACCAATGAATTGAATGATGATTTTGAAGGCGGTTACGATTTTGGCCTGGATGATCAAGACGATATCGCTTATTTAAAACCTGACTAAATTTATTCTTAAAAGGTTAAACGTTGTTCTCAGCGTTTAACCTCCTTTTGAGCGATGAGTCATAAAGTTAGACTTGCCCCTCCTGATAGGATCAACTACGAGTGTAATTATGGCGATAGCAATTTCTCCGTCTAAGCTCAGCTTACCTCAGCATAATCCTGGTGTAACGACTGTTCTAGAATTTCTTATTCGTAAGTTTCCGGCCATAACACATGATGTATGGCTTCAACGTATTATTGATGGCAAAGTGCATTGGCATGACGGGAGCTTAATTAGTGCGAAAACCCCTTATGCGGCCCAACAGCGGGTGTATTATTATCGTGAAGTGACACGTGAGCCTGTGGTGCCTTTTGCAGAGGAAATTGTGTTTGAAGACGAGTTGATTTTGGTGGCATATAAGCCGCATTTTTTACCGGTCATGCCAGGGGGGAAATATGTTGAAGAGTGCCTGCAAAATCGTTTGCGTAAAAAAACGGGTAATCAGCAATTACAAGCTGTGCACCGAATTGATAACAGCACTGCAGGCTTGGTATTGTTTTCGGTTAATCCCCAGTTACGTAAACATTATCATGCTCTGTTTGAAACACATCAAGTCACTAAAACCTATCAGGCCATTGCCAGCACCAATAAACGTATTCCATTAGACAACCAGCAATGGGAAGTTAAAAACCGATTAGAGAAGTCCGAACCGAGATTTTTGATGCATATCGTTGAAGGACTGGCTAATAGTCATTCACGCATCCGCTGTCTTAAACGTTCTGCCGACAAAGCATTATTTGAATTAAACCCGATAACAGGTAAAACCCATCAGCTACGCGTGCACATGCAAAGTCTCAGTTGGCCGCTATTAAACGATAATTATTATCCAGAGTTACAGCCAAAAAAACCAGATGACTACAGCAAACCCTTACAGCTACTAGCACAATCATTGCAATTTATTGACCCGATGACACGACAAGTAAGGTGCTTTTCTAGTCATACCGAGCTCAATTTAAATTAACAGTAAGCTAGGACCTTGTGCACCGATATACATCTCGTTTTTCTATTTTTACTCCAACGTCTGCCTCATTTTTTTCTATCAGAGCTGTAAATGCTTCGATAAATCGCTAACGGGTTAAATACGTCTTCGGTTAAAACCCATTTGTTTGTTAAAATACTTCGTTGACACCACACAGGTAATTTACACATGACGCAAACCTGCGCCGACTCCCTTGTCGTACTTGATTTTGAAACTACTGGACTGTCACCTAACATGGGCGATAGAGCCATTGAAATAGGGGCGGTTCGTCTTGAGAGAGGGCAGGTGGTTGATCGTTTTCAAGCATTAATGAATCCTGGGAAACCTGTTAGTGCATTTATTGAAAATTATACTGGGATCACTAACCGCATGTTAAACCGAGCCGCTCCCTGTGATGAAGTCATGCATGAGTTTTCTGATTTTATGGGAGACAGTAATTTGGTTGCCCATAATGCGTCATTTGATAAACGTTTTTTGGATGCAGAGTTAGGTCGGATTTGTAGGTCGTATGATGGTCATTTTGCTTGCTCTTTATTGGTGGCCAGGCGTGTATATCAGCAAGCGCCTAATCATAAGCTAGGTTCACTGATTGCTTATAAAAACATTCCATCAGAGGGTGGCTTTCACCGAGCGTTATACGATTCAGAAATGACCGCGAAATTGTGGATGGCTATGCTGGATGATATTTCTCAAATAATAACAACCAAAGTCGTACCGTTTAGATTAATTCAAAAGCTCTCTAAAACACCTAAAAGTGGGGTGAATACATTGTTGCTAGCACAATAATTATTGCTTAGCCTACAACGTAAAAAAGCAATAAACACCTGAAGTTTATAAGGATTAAGCCCTAATCCTTTTTGCTGATAGTGATGTCAATATTTTTACTATCACCAGCAAACCACTTTTGAACGTAAATACTACCTATGACAGGCGGCATGCCATCTTCTGGCACTTCTTTGTATCGAACACTATTTTTGTTCTGTTTTTCAAACTCAAATTTAACTTTTTTATCGGACATGAATATCGCCTCAGTATTTTTATGGATTATGGAATATTTTAGGGCGTCATAGCCATATCTTTTTAATTGTGAAGCCAATAATCTTAAAGTTATCGGAGTCAAAAAACATTAAAAGATTCAGAAGTTTTGATATTGAATCAATAAGATTTAAGGTGAGGACGATGTAAACGTGATCTGACATAATTAATCAACAGGTCAAAGTGCTTCGACCCGTTGCTTAATTATCTTAGCGGTTCAATCTGTTGGCTATCAAACTTTCTACCACACTGGGATCAGCTAGAGTCGAGATATCACCTAGTTGCTCATATTCATTGGCGGCAATTTTACGTAATATCCTGCGCATGATTTTACCTGATCGTGTTTTAGGAAGATCTTGGGTCCATTGAATAATATCTGGGGTCGCGATAGGGCTTAGTTCTTTGCGTACCCAGTTTTTTAGTTCTATTGTGAGCTCATCATTGAAGCTTTGGCCTTCAACAGGGCTAACGAAAACATAAATACCTTGGCCTTTTATGTCGTGTGAGTAACCCACAACAGCAGCTTCAGCTACAGCAGGATGAGATACCAGCGCACTTTCTATTTCGGCGGTGCCTAAACGATGACCTGAGACATTAAGTACATCATCAACTCTACCCGTTATCCAATAGTAACCATCGTCATCTCTGCGACAGCCATCACCGGTAAAATATTGATTTTCGTAGGTACTAAAATAGGTCTGGATAAATCGCTGATGATCACCATAAACTGTTCTACCTTGGCCTGGCCAACTATCGCGGATCACCAGGTTACCTTCTGCCGCTAATAATAACTCTTCTCCATTCTTGTCGACTACAGCAGGTTGGATACCAAAAAATGGCATACTGGCGGCGCCGGGTTTTAAAGCAGTGACACTTGGCAATGGTGTGATCATGATGCCACCAGTTTCGGTTTGCCACCATGTATCGACAATGGGGCAGCGACTTTTACCAATGGTTTCATAGTACCACTGCCAGGCTTGGGGATTAATTGGCTCGCCTACCGAGCCTAATAGTCGAAGTGAATTACAGTGAGTACCATCTGCTGGATAATCACCGTGGGCCATTAATGCCCGGATGGCAGTAGGCGCAGTATAAAGAATATTGACTTTATGTTTGTCTACTATTTGGCAAATTCGTCTTACATCAGGGTAAGTGGGTACCCCTTCAAATAATAACGTAGTAGCACCATTTGCCAATGGTCCATACACCATATAACTGTGGCCTGTGATCCAGCCCACATCTGCTGCACACCAGTATATTTCGCCGGGATGGTAGTCGAAAACGTATTTGTGAGTCAACGCGGCATATACCAGATAACCACCAGTGGTATGCACCACACCTTTTGGCGTGCCTGTAGAGCCAGAAGTGTAGAGAATGAATAATGGGTCTTCCGCATTCATTTCAGTTGGCGTGCATTCTGTCGTACAATCGGCAACCAACTCGTGCCACCACAAGTCTTGTGGGTTAAATGCTACTTCAGCATACGTATTTTGAAACACTATGTTGTGTTTAATACTTGGACAGCGGTTATTTTTTAAGGCTTCATCGACATTGAGCTTTAAGGGGACTGTTTTGCCACCACGACGGCCTTCGTCAGCGGTAATCACAACTTTTGCATCGCAGTCGTTAATACGGTCGGCTATCGCATTGGGTGAAAAGCCCGCAAAAACAATAGAGTGAACGGCTCCAATTCTAGTACAAGCTAACATGGCATAAGCTGCTTCGGGCACCATTGGCATGTAAATAGCCACACGATCACCTTTAGCTATCCCTAGATTTTTTAAGCCATTGGCTAACCGGCACACTTCATCATGTAACTGTTGGTAGCTTATATTTTGGTCGGTCTCGGGAGAGTCGCCTTCCCAGATAATAGCGGTTTGTTGTGCTTGTTTGGCTAAATGTCTATCGATACAGTTGTAGCTGACATTTAATAGCCCATCTTCGAACCATTTGATGTACAAATTATCTTTAGAAAAATTAGTGTTTTTGATAATAGTGGGGGCTTTATACCAGTCAACAATAGACGATTGTTCACGCCAAAATTCGTCAGGAGATTCAACCGATTGTTGATACATTATTTGGTATTTTTCAACACTTAAAAAAGAATCTTGCTTCGCTTGTTCTGGCACGGGATAGAGCATTTTAGTCATGAATACCTCTAGTAAAAAAGATGGTTGTTAGTATTGTCATACAATTCACAATTATTCAGTGAACTAACCTAAGGAAGTTCACCTTAGGCTAAAATAACCTGTAATAAATTTAAGACCATTGCCTGATTTTATGTCCCTTAAGGGCATAAAAGAGGATGAAACTATAGCAGGGGATCATCATCCAGTAGGCAGACTGATTATCAAAATGGTCTGCCAATAAACCATAACAAAGGGGTAAAACAGCGCCGCCAGAGATGCCCATAATTAACCATGCTGAGCCACGAGCGGTTAAACTATATAAACCATTTAAGGCTAAGGGCCAAACTGCAGGCCATACTAGAGCATTCGCAAAACCCAGTATCGCGATCAGGGTTATAGCATTAGGTAATTCAGCAATACCCATCCAGCCCCACAAAAAACTTGAGATTGAAGACGATTCAACATCGGCAAAAACCACCGCCACACTAAGAACTAAACCTAAAATAGCAGAGCCAGCTAACGCCTGAGCCTGATCAATAAAACGTGGTATAAGCATTAAGCCTATCAAATATCCTAGCACCATAAAGGCCATAGTATAAGAGGTTAACGATGTGGCATTGGCCACACCTAACTGCGATCCAAATAAGCCGATGGTATCCCCGGCTATAACTTCAACTCCTACATATAAAAAGAGAGCCACCACGCCGAGTATCAATTGTGGATAAGCCTTTAAGCTGCCCGCTTCTGCATCTGCAGATTGGGGCTTTTCAAGCACTAAGTCGGGCAATGAAGAAAACTTCAATAAAACAGCTAATACTAGTAAAGCAACAGCCATATAAGCATAAGGCAAAATTAGTCCATCAGCCAATGCGGTAATTTGGGTGACACGTTCGGCATCTGACAATGCTGCTATAGACTGAGCATTTACGCCTGTAAACTCACCCAACACTATGGCAGTAAAAACGATGGGTGCAAGAAAACCAGCAAATTTATTCAGTAAACCCATAATAGAAATGCGCACGGCTGCGGTTTCTTGTGGACCAATTTTAACAATATAGGGATTTGATGCCGTTTGTAGAATAGTCAGCCCGGTACCCACAATAAACTGCGCCACAAGAAACATGGCAAACTGCTGAGAATAGGCCGCTGGGATAAAGAGTAAACATCCTAAGGCTATTCCCACTAGACCTAAACACATAGCATGTTTGTAGCCTACTTTGTCTAACACCCAAGACATGGGCAACGCCATCACTACATAAGCAATATAAAAGGAAAACGCTACCAGTAAGGCTTGGGACTCTGTTAAATCACAGACAATTTGTAAAAATGGGATCAAGGCGCCGTTAAGCCATGTGACAAAACCAAATACAAAGAACAACATACCTATAATAAGCATAGGTAAAAATGCACTTGGTTTAGGCTGCTGTGTATCGATTGTCTGCATTGTTCACCTTCAAGTTAATTCTAGGGTTAAGTCTGTTTTTAAGGGGATACTTGTTCGCCCGCTATATAAGTGGAATTTACATAATACTGGTTGGTTAATACCACCCAATCTGCATCGAACCCCGGAGCCAAATAGCCCTTTTGTTGTTGCAAGCCTAGGAATGTAGCTGGTGTAGTAGAAGCCATCTTGAGTGCATCTTGCATCGAGCAATGTAAATTTTGTATGCTGTTACGAACGGCTGTTGCCATATCAAGTGCCGAACCGGCTAACCGCCCCCCTTCAATGGTCAATTTATTACCTTGGCGACTGATTTGCATGCCAGCAAATTGTAATTCTATTTGCTCACTACCTACGTGCGACATCGCATCCGTAACCAGCATGATACGGTCGGGGGTTTTACATTTAATTGCTAATTGGCAACTGGTGATATCCACATGTTCGTGATCAACAATCAAACCACAATAGCTAGATGAGTCTAATAATGCTGCCCCAACCATGCCCGCTTCTCTACTTTGCAAAGGCGACATGGCATTGAATAAATGGGTAAAGCCTTGAGCTCCTGCTTGAAGTGCGGCAAACGTTTGGGCCGAACTTGCATTCGAGTGGCCTAAACACACTCTTATATTTGCTTGCACTAACTCCTTAATTAACTCGACCGATACATTTTCAGGGGCCAATGTGACACACACTAAACCCAGATCTGTGCGTTTAAACAAGGCCATTTCTTCAGAACTAATTTTGCGAATATGCTGCGTTGGATGAATCCCTTTTTTGGGCTGACTTAAATGAGGTCCCTCGAAATGAATACCTATTATGCCTTTAACATTTTGGGCAATGGCAGATGCCACGGCATTGGCTGCTAGTTTCATAGTCACTAAATCATCAGTAATAAGAGTCGGTAATATAGCGGTACTGCCAAATTGTTGATGGGCACGACTCATAGTGAGCAAGGTATCTAGGTTTGGTTGATTATTAAATAATACACCACCACCACCATTGACCTGCACATCCACAAAACCGGGAGCAACTAGACCAGATAATTGAATCGCATCATCTTGCAACATTGCTGATTCAATTGAGCTAATGGTGCCGGCCTCAACAGTAATCATTTGATTTTTTAGAATGGTGTTTCCATCAAACAAACTTCCTGCAAAAAAACGCTGCATCTGTACCTCTATAATGTTTAAGTTAATTTTGTCTTGGCGTATAGAATTGCGCCTTGCTCTGGCGTCGCTTTAGCGGGCCGAATGATAGCCTGTAGTTGGTTATCCAAATAAGGCATCAAGGGTTGCGTAATGCCGCCGATCAGAGATATGCGATCTAAGTTACCTATTAATAATCGATGGCAAAGCTTGTTGATATAAGTAGCAGCTTGATTAACTAGTAATAGTGCATCTTCTTGCTGACTTGCCGCGAGTTGTAGTATCAGCGGTGCAATTGATGCGTAAAATGCCGGTTTTGCCTCTAAAGTTAAACTAACCAAGTCGTAAGGATTGTCGCAATTAAGTAAGCTCAGTACATGTTCGCAAAGAAGATTGTTAGGGGTAATACCATCCAATGTTTCAAGGCAATGACTAACTGCCATCTTACCAAGCCATGCGCCACTGCCTTTATCGCCGACGACAAAACCATGACCTCCCACTTCTAACTGTTGACTGTTATGGATAGCTATCCCAGATGAGCCTGTTCCTACTATCACAATGGCTCCGTCTTGACCTGAATGAGCGCCAAGACAAGCAATGTGTAAATCAGTGGTTATGTGCCAACTAGCAAAGGGCAGGGATTGCCTTAGAAAGGTTTGTTTAACTTGGGGAATATTAATACCAGCCAAGCCAATTCCAGCATGGATTTGGTTTAAGGTTAATCCTTTAATATTAGCATTGGCGATGGCTTTTTCACTGGCTTCAAGCACGGCTGCAACTGAATCTATTAAATGTTGCGCGGCATTTGCTGGACCTGAGGTAGCTTCAGCCAAAAGGTTTCCCTGTACATCTTCCAAGCGAGCTTTACATTTGGTGCCTCCGCCATCAATGCCTAGAAAGATATCCGTTGAATTAGTCAAAAATTATTCCTCTGTTTGTAGAACAATAAACGTTTTTTTATTCATCATTGCTAACTTTTTTACAGCCTACCTTGGCACTAATTATTGAACAGCAGTCGCTATTTAACTGCGTATTTAATAGTTATGAAAATAACCGTAATCTTCAATTAACTTACGATTTTCGTTATCAGCCCACTGATAGTAACTTTGGTCGCTTAATTCACTGGCGGCTGCTTTATCCAATAAGATAATTGCATTTTCATGCATTTGTAGTGCAGAAGCGGGACACATGGCCGAAACACCACCGGTAATCATCTCTTTAACCGCATTGGCTTTGTTAGCACCAGTAGCCATCAACAACACATAACGTGCATCCATAATTGTGGCAATACCCATAGTCATTGCCATGGTGGGTTGTTTTTCATCGGGCTTAAATAAACGGCTATTATCGGAGATTGTTTGTTGGGTTAAGGTTTTAATACGTGTTCGGGATGACAAGCTGGAGGTTGGTTCGTTAAAACCAATATGCCCATTAGCCCCGATACCTAAAATTTGTAAATCAATACCGCCTTGTTGTTTGATTTTTTCTTCATAAGCCAAACCTTGAACTCTGGGGTTTTCGCCTGCAGCACAGGATGGTAAAAAGGTATTATTTACATCAATATCAACATGATTGAATAAATTTTTATTCATAAAGCTGCGATAGCTTTGTGGGTTAGTTGAATCTATGTGGTGGTACTCATCTAAGTTGAATGTAGTGACATTTTTAAAGCTAAGGCTGTTTGATTTATGCTGCTCAACTAACTGTTTGTATAAGCTAATGGGTGTATTACCTGTTGCTAAGCCTAATACAGGGGCGGGTTTTTTCTTAATCAGCTCTTTTACCCATAGTGCCGCGCTTTCGGCAACCTGTTGAGCATTGGTATAAATAATAATTTGCATAAAACTTCCTTTGAACTTCACTATCTATCGCGATAACTCATTAGTTAATGACAGCGCTGTCATTAACTTTACCTACTAAAGAATTATTTGCAACATTTTGAGCTTGTTATTTAAAGACTAGGAGTGAGTATCTCTAGTTATTATTAACAGCGTTATCATTTATTCTCTTAAAACTACTAGGAGTGAAGACGTAATCAACAACACTAAGCTATCGTGGTATGAGTATAAAATATTGATTACTATGTATCTACTTAAAAATGATACTGACAATGTGATTTGTGTACAGTCATATTTAGTGACCGCACCGTCATTTATAGGTAATCTAAATAAAATAGCTCTGTGGTATCTTGTACCAAATAAACACAAGATAGCTTGTGTTTTTAAACAACAAAGTATTTGTTTGCTCCTCTAATAAAAGTTTAGGATAGCTATTTAAGTAATTGAAATTCAATTAATTTTTTGTCGATTTAAAAACTTAGACCAAGTGTTCGTAACACAATATGAAAATGGTGCTTAAAACAACAATGAAAACAAAAACTACCATTAAAGATGTGGCCGAATTAGCTGGCGTGTCTTTTAAAACTGTTTCCCGTGTAACCAATAATGAAGGGTCAGTTCGCAAGGAGACGCTGCAGAAAGTTAACGACGCTATTCTCCAATTAAACTATCAGCCTAATAACGCAGCAAGAAATTTAGCGGGAAGTAAATCTTACTCTTTAGGGTATGTGTACGACAACCCAAACGCCTATTATGTGCTGGATATGCAAAATGGAATATTGGCAGAATGCAGAGAACGCGGCTATGAATTGGTTATTCACCCATGTTCAGCCAATAACAAAAATATCATAGATGAATTAGCTACTATGATTAAACGCTCGCAATTAGCGGGATTGATCATCTCACCGCCATTGTCGGAAATGCCAGAGGTCCTTGATGCCTTAGATGATATGAATATTCCATTTATTCGTATTATCTCTGCCAGTGAAGTGAGTGAAGAATCGTCGCCCTGTGTCTATATTAATGACCGAGATGCCGCTTTCGATATCACCGAGCACTTAATAGAAGAAGGTCATACCAAGATAGCGTTTTTACGAGGCGATGAAAGTCACCGTTCAAGTCATGAGCGTAAAATAGGTTATTTAAATGCACTGAGGAAGCATAGTCTACCGATTATCGATGATTATCAAATTGACGGTTCTTATACATTTGAATTTGGTGTTAAAGGGGCTAAACAATTGATGTCTTTAGCAGAGCCACCTACTGGTATATTTTCCTGTAACGATGAAATCGCAGCAGGAGCGTTATTTGCAGTGCGTTTACAAGGACTTAATGTGCCAGAAGATATAGCCATTGCAGGTTTTGAGGACAGTCCATTTTCTCGTCAAACGTGGCCAATGTTAACCACCGCAGCACAGCCAACAAATACTATTGCGCGCAAAGCTGCTGCGTCTTTGATCCAACATTTAGTGCATTTACGTTCACCTAAAACCAATTCAGACAGTATTCCTCATCTGCATTTTAGACCGCAATTAGTTAAACGTGAATCTACCCTTTCAACATCTGGTAAATAGTATGTTGATGCAGCTTCGGCCATTAATCATTTTATTTGAGGCACTACGGGTTGGATGACCGCTAAGTCATTGTTACAAGCTTGGCCTGAAACCCGCATTCCTATTGGTCGAGTCCGTTGCCGAAGTCATTACTGCGGTAGGTGAGGGCGGGTCTCCTTTCCTAAAACCGTACTTTCGCCAGTTAGATATACCCAAACGTTTAGTAGGCAGGCTGCCTAGAAATAACTTAAGCCAGATTGCTTGGGGCTCTCAGTCGATTGATATTGAGTATGTTTGTTATTTAGAACAGGTGAAATTAGGTCAGTTTCTTTGAGACCAATTTAAATAGACAGGTTTGATGTATTTTGTAAAGAATGTCTCTGATAAGTATATACTTTAGCCACGTCTAAACTCACTTGGTGAAACACCGACTAATTTTTTAAAACTTTTTGAAAAATTAAAAATATTTGTGTACCCCACATAACTTGCGACATGTTGAACAGGCCAGCGAGTATTGAGCAATAAGCTTTTTGCGCGCTCTATGCGCAAATGAATAAGTTTTTGTATGGGGCTTTTACCAAATTGTGCTTGGCACAAACGGTGCAAATGTGGCGGTGAATAGTGTAATTGGTCACACATGGCTTCTATGGTCCAGTTGTACTGGAGACGTTTCTCGATATTTTGAAATAAGCTATGTAAGCGATTATTTGCCTTGTTTTGTTTGTCATCTCGTAGGGTAGCATTCAGATAATAATTTATTATTGGAATGACTCCTTCGCGCAGCCTCGCATCCGGTTCGCTATACAAAAGTTCCATGGCAAAATGTAATGGCTGAAGTTGTTGATCGCTAATGACGATGGCTTGTTCTAAAGCAATATGTTGCCAACGTTCTGTATTCGCAAGGTTTAGCCAAATAATGTCCCATTGCTCCCCAGCTATGCTTACCTCAAAACTCTGCTTGGCGGGTAAAATGGCCAAAGTATTGGCGACCAGCAGGTGTTCGTTGTCTATAGTGGTTAATTTACCTTGCCCTTTCAGGGTATAAAACAGCGTATGCTCAAGGGGGGCGGTGCGAGCTACGCAATATTTCCCTGATAGGTTAGAACATCCAGCTAAAGTAATGTCTAGGTGTTTCATTTCAGCAGTAACATCTAAATTTATAAAGCGCTCATAGCAGTTTTGACCAATATCTAGAAGGTCTTTAATTTGATTTTTCATAAATTAATAATAGTTTTGGATAAAAATATGCGAGATTTAAGCATAATATAATCCTAGCTTTTTAGCTATATTAGGTAACATAAACACAATCCTACATTGTGCATCCAACATTATGCATCCAACATGCCCACGGGAAATACTATGACGACATTAGATCACATTATTCAGCGCCGCGATTGGGAAACGCAATTAACTACGCAAATCAATACAGTCAGAGCACATAGCCCACTTAATGGTTTTAAAAGTATTAGTGATGCCCGTCAAAAACAAAATCCTCAAAGGCAGCTATTAAACGGAGATTGGGAGTTTAAGTTATTTGATAAACCAGAAGAGGTCGACGAGTCGTTTCTTAGTGAAACTCTTCATGACAACTGGCAAAAAATACCAGTCCCCTCAAATTGGCAACTTCAGGGTTTTGATAAGCCTATTTATTGCAATGTAAAGTATCCTTTTGCGGTCAATCCGCCCTTTGTCCCCAGCGATAACCCAACAGGCTGTTATCGAACTGTATTCAAAGTGACTCAAGAACAATTAACCCAGCGAAATCATATTATTTTTGACGGAGTGAATTCGGCGTTTCACTTGTGGTGCAATGGCCAATGGGTCGGATATTCGCAAGATAGTCGTTTACCCAGTGAGTTTGATTTACAACCATTTTTGCACGCGGGCAAAAACCGCATAGCAGTAATGGTGATACGTTGGAGCGATGGCAGTTACCTTGAAGACCAAGATATGTGGTGGCTTAGTGGTATATTTCGCGATGTGGTTTTACTGACCAAACCGCAACAGCAAATTTGCGACGTATTTATCACCCCCGATTTAGACGCTTGTTATCGCGATGCTACTTTGGCCATTAAAACGTCCATCAATGCCCCTAATAATTATTCTGTAAGCGTACAAGTATTTGATGGCGACACAGCTCTCTGTGAACCTCACACTCAAAGTACTAACAATAAAAGAGTAGATGAAAAAGGAGGTTGGGATGATGTGGTATTCCAGAGTATTTCAATAGAAAATCCTCGAAAGTGGACCGCTGAAACCCCTAACTTGTATCGCTGTGTGGTAAGCCTGGAAGATGAACAAGGTAACATCGTTGACGTAGAAGGTTATGACATTGGTTTTAGAAAAGTTGAAATGACGGATGGTCAATTATGTGTAAACGGCAAGCCGCTGCTAATACGCGGTGTTAATCGCCACGAGCATCATCCAGAAAACGGGCATGCGATAGTCGAATCAGACATGATTATTGACATCAAGCTGATGAAACAAAACAATTTTAATGCAGTGCGTACCGCCCATTATCCGAATCATCCACGTTGGTATGAGTTGTGTGATGAGTTAGGGCTTTATGTGGTGGATGAAGCCAACATAGAAACCCACGGTATGTTTCCTATGGGGCGATTAGCTGCTGATCCTCAATGGGCTAGTGCATTTATGTCACGTTATACGCAAATGGTAGAGCGTGATAAAAACCATGCTTCTATCATTATTTGGTCGTTAGGAAATGAGTGCGGATATGGCGCAAATCATGATGCTATGTACGCTTGGTCAAAAAGCTTTGACCCATCACGACCAGTGCAATATGAAGGCGGTGGTGCCAATACCTCTGCTACGGATATTATTTGTCCCATGTATGCTCGAGTTGATTATGATCTTGAAGACGAAGCGGTACCAAAATATTCAATTAAAAAGTGGCTCAGCTTACCAGGTGAAACTCGGCCCCTTATTTTATGTGAATACGCTCATGCGATGGGAAATAGCCTAGGTAGTTTTGATGATTATTGGCAAGCCTTTAAAGAATACCCGCGTTTGCAGGGTGGATTTATTTGGGATTGGGTTGATCAAGGTTTATCAAAAACAGATGAAAACGGCGTGCATTATTGGGCATATGGCGGAGACTTTGGCGATACAGTGAACGATCGGCAATTTTGCATCAACGGCTTACTGTTTCCTGACCGTACTGCTCATCCTAGTTTGTTTGAAGCTAAATACAGCCAGCAACATTTTCGTTTTGCTATAGCGACTATCGCTAAAAACAAAGAAACAACGTCCTTAGCTCAAAACGAATATACGCTTTCTATCTTTAGTGACTATGTGTTTAGAACCACAGATAACGAGAAGCTAGTGTGGCGACTGATGCAAAATGGTGTTGCGGTTGAGCAAGGCGATGTCACCTTGAGTATCGCACCACAAAGTACAGCCAACATTGTCATTAAACCTTCCACTCAATTTGAAACAGGTGCTCAGTATCATCTTAATATAGACGTTGAACTGGCCGACAACTGCAGTTTTGCTGCAGCAGGCCACGTAATGGCAACCGAACAATTTGCTTTAGCCAATAGCCAAAGTTTAATCAGTAATGCATTTACAAAACCAAGTTATCAGCCAAGTTCTCAATTAAGCACCCAAGCAAACGTTAGTCTAACTGAAAATAAGGAAACTATTAGTATTCAAGGGGCAGGTTTAACGCTCATTTTTGACCGCCAAACAGGCCTAATTACAAGTTGGCTGCAAGATAACCAACCAGTAATAGTCAGTCCACTGGTTGATAATTTTTATCGAGCACCACTTGATAATGATATTGGTGTCAGCGAAGTGGATAACCTTGATCCCAATGCATGGGAGGCACGCTGGTTGGATGCAGGCATTGGCAAGTGGCAACGAAAGTGTCGCCAAATTGATGCAATATCTTCAAAGGTCGATGTGCGTATTATTTGTGTATTCGATTATGAATATAACGGTGAACTGTGCGCTCAAACTAAATGGATTTATACCGTCAATAATAGCGCTGAAGTGAAAGTTGATATAGCGGTACTTTTAAGTGAACAGTTACCACCTCTGCCACGTGTAGGAGTCAGTTTAAGCATAACTAAACAAGATAACCTGCTAGTGAAATGGTTAGGTATAGGGCCATTTGAAAACTATCCAGATCGTAAGTCGGTAGGCCGTTTTGGTGAGTACAGTTTGCCACTAAATGAGCTGCATACGCCCTACATTTTCCCCACAGATAACGGCTTGCGTTGTGATTGTCAATTGCTCGAAATAGGTGAGTTACGGGTTGCTGGAGAGTTTTTATTTGCAGCAAGCGAATATTCTCAAAGTCAGTTAGCCGCAGCCAAACACACCAACGAGTTGGTTGTGGATGATGTGGTTCATGTACATATAGACCACCAACATATGGGGGTGGGCGGTGATGATTCTTGGAGTCCGAGTACGCACAAAGAGTATTTGTTAGAGGACAAGCATTATAATTATTCATTCACTTTTGGAGCTAAAAAACACGCATAGGCTGGTAAAAAGGATAATTATTTTATCTTCGAAAATAGCTGGCTTTAACCGGTCAGCTTACTTCCATTACTCTTTTGATCTGCTGATTCACATCAGTTAAATGGCCAGTTTTAAGCCAGATTTCTGCGCCTAGCTCATCAGTTTTTAGGCAAAGAGAATAATCGATTGGGGCGCGTAACCAACTGTATTTTACTAATGAGTCTTGCTGTTCTTGTAAGCTGCCTTGTAAAACAAACAGCTCTGCGCCACCTTCTGGGTGAAATTGCATATTAGTGTGGGGTCTCATCTTTATAACAGAGACTTGTTCGTGTGTATCTTTAAACAATGGAATCACTGAAACACCTGTTTCGTCAGGATTGGCTGCCGACGCCAATTCATTTATGTTTAAACGCACTGGGGTTCTGTCTTCAGGTTGGAATTGCCATAATTTCACTAAAATCACACAGCCAGCTTCAGAGCCTGGCGTATGGCTAGATTGAGGTGGGTTTCGCACATATGAGCCTACTGGATAGTCGCCGTGTTCGTCTTGAAATACACCTTCCAGCACTACAAATTCTTCTCCTCCCGTGTGTACATGAGGCGAAAAATGGCTTCCTGGTGCATAACGCACGATTGAAGTTGCCCGTGCTACTTCTTCTCCCACTCTGTCCAATGGTCTTCTTGCTACACCTACCATTGGTGAATCTATCCATGGCATACTGGAACTGTGCACTATCACACGTTTACTAAAATCAGACAAAAATTTTCATATTTATTCTCGATGAAAGTCACCAAAAGTTGGGAATGATTGGTATTACCGTCCCTTAAACAACAAAGCGCCAATTAAGGCGCTTTGTTAAGCGTTATACAACTTAGGCTTGTGACGGTGAGTTATCGATAGATGGTGTTTTTTACGTTTGAAAACTTTTCCAAACAGACTAAACAACCATATAAATCCGGCCTTTAAATCTTCTAGTATCATATACAAACAAGGCACCAATATCAGAGTCACAAATGTGGCGTAAAGTACCGCAAAACCTAGAGCTACTGCCATTGGTATAACAATTTTAGCTTGGGTGCTGGTTTCAAACATGATGGGTAAAACACCCACAAATGTAGTAATTGAGGTTAACGTGATAGCCCTAAAACGAGCGCAGCCAGCTTCTGTAACGGCAGCTAATATAGCATGCCCCTGTTTTCTTCTTTGATTAACAAAGTCTGTCATCACTAAACTGTCGTTAATGACTACCCCTGCCGCTGCAATCAATCCAAACAGAGACAATAGGCTTAGATCTATGCCGAAGATAAAATGTCCCCATATCGCCCCAGTTAAACTAAAAGGGATGACCGACATAATGATTAACGGTTGACCATAACTTTTTAAGGGTATGGCCAGTAATATATAGATCAACAGCAAGCCGGCAATCAAGAATGTGACAAACTCACTTTCTTGAGCTTGTTCTTCTTCAATAGAACCGCCTAATTCAGATTTTACTCCGGGGAAATTAGATTTTAGTTGTGGCAACAGGTTTTCTTCTACTTGTTTAATGACGATATTAGGCTCAACAATTTCTTCGTCAATAGACCCATAGACATAAACACTTCTAAACCCTTCTTCTCGGCGAATAAAGTTAATTCCTGGCGTTTCAGTTAATGTAACAACGTCTCCAAGCATGACTTCTTGACCATTTGGAGTGGTAATAACGGCGTATTTTAGTTCTGCAAAACGTTCACGAGTAAGTTTAGGGTAACGCACCATCACCCGTACTTCTTCTCCATCACGGATAACCCTTTGTGCTTCACCACCAAAAAAGCTGGCACCCACTTGGTTGGCGATATTAGTCAGATCTAACCCTAAGTCGTAGGCAACCGGTAGTAAATCAATCTGGATCTCTTTACTGGCCGGATCGATGCTCGAACTGATGTCAAACAACCCTTTTTGTTGTTGCAACATTGAGATGAATTCACGTCCCGCGGCATTGAGTAACTGAATATCTGCGCCATACAACATGAAACCAAATTCACCTCCATCACCGCCACCACCCATGAGGTTATCTTGAATCGTAATAGACTTCATACCTGGAATAACAGGCATATCTGCGCGCCATCTTCTGGCTAACTCAAACGCATCAAAGTGTCGATTTTCTTCGTCTACTAAGGGCACTAAAATTCGCCCTGCAGTACGACCCCGATTGAACACCATGATATCTTTCATCATGCTGCTACCATATTCATCAACAATACTTTTATCCACTGCATAAACCATATTTTCTATGGTCTTAAGCGCATCTAAAGTAGTCTCGTCTGAGACATTTTCATTCATCTCAATATTAATGCCGGGAAAATCATGAGCCACTTTAGGTGTCATAACTGTTCTGACGTAATCCCCTTGAATTAAACCAGTACTCAATGCCAAAATTGCTATAAAAGTGGCAAATACGAACCAGCGCCATTCAATACAACGAGTGATAAAGTTTTTGTAAGGGCCGTTTACAAAACCAAAGAAACGTTTATTAAATCGTGCACGCCAACTCGTTTCTTTGATAGGAGTAAATTTCATGTGAGCCAAGTGGGCAGGTAAAATCCACTTAGATTCGATCAAACTAAAGACCAAACATAAAATTACTATTATTGAGATATTAGTAAAAAATGCAGCTTGTGGACCTGATGCAAATAACGTCGGAGCAAATACAGCAATGGTGGTTAACACTCCAAATGTTGCAGGTGTAGCAACTTTTTTAGCGCCTCGTACGACACTTTCTACGCCGCCACCTTTTTCTTCGATCTCAGTGTAAGCTGCTTCACCTATCACAATTGCATCGTCAACTACTATGCCTAGTACCATTATAAAGGCGAACAAGGACAAAACATTAATGGTCATACCGAATACTGGCATCATCATTATCGCGCCCAAGAAACACACGGGTAAGCCTAGCATTACCCAAAACGCTAATCTGAAACGTAAAAATATCGTTAGCATCAAGGCAACTAAAAGTGCTCCTTGAAACAGGTTTTTGAGCATCATGTCCAGACGTGAGTTTAAATAGAATGTCATGTCTACTAGGATTTTAAGTTCTAACCCTTGGGGCAAGGTTTTGTTGCGTGCCTCTACGTAAGTTTGTACTGATTCGGCAATGGGAATTGTGCTCTGATCTTTGGTCGCTTTGACACTAAAAGACAAGGCATTTACGCCAGAATATTTGAAATAACGCTCACCTTCAGTAAAGCCGTCTTGTATTTCTGCTACGTCCTCAAGTAATACTTTTCCACCATTGTCGCCAATTTTGACGGGTATCTTTCTGAACTCATCGCCATTGTAGAGTTGGTTTTCAACTCTTATCGCAACAATACCCGACTCTGTACGTAACTGTCCGGCGGAGATATCGGTAGAGAATCGCCTGATCGCTTGGGTAACGTCGGCAATAGACAAGTTATATTTTCGTAATGTTTCTGGTTTAATTTCTATGGCTATTTCATCATCTGGAGCTTCTAGTTCAACCAAAGATACATTTTGCAATGCCATTAATTCATCTTCAACTTGCTGAGCAATGGGTTTTAACTCGCTGATGGGTATGTCACCCACTAGTGCCATCTCAATCACGTCTTGCTGAAATTCAATTTGGGATATATTTGGTGGTTCCATATCAGCAGGAAAGGTAGCAATACTATCTATTCTAGCTTTCACTTTATCTAACACCTCAGACAAATTTTTGTCTGGGTCTATCTCCAAGGTAATTGAGCCGCTCCCGCGTCGGGCACGGGAAGTGCTTTCTTTAATTTCAGTGATATCTTTGAGTGCTTCTTCCATTTTAATGATAATGCTTTGTTCAATCTCTTGGGGAGAAGCCCCCCTATAAACGGCACTAACATTGATGTAATTAATTTCAATATTGGGAAACATTTGCCTTTGTATGGTTTTATAATTCCACAGACCCATAACGATGATAAACATCATCATTAAGTTGGCTGCAACAGAATTGTTGGCAAAAAAAGCAATTAAGCCTGTTTGTTTAGGCTCGGGCGTTTGTGACCCGGTAGTTAGAGTGCCTGGATTCTCAGTAGACATGGTGTTGCCCTTATAATGATTTCTGAACGACTAAGTCTTCTTTAGGCTCGGCAATTTTAACTTTCATGCCTTTCTGAGGATACTCAGGCAAAGTAGTCACTAACTTATCTTGATTTTGTAGACCTTCGCTGATCAAAAAATACGCATCTTCTTCACGTAAAATTTCAACTCGTTGAGGCTGCATCTGTTGTTCTTCGTCTAATAACCAGATAATGCGGTTATTCACTAGTTCTTGGGGTAATCGATAAACCTGATTTAGCGTTCTTCCGGCAAAACTCACTTCCACATAATGGCCAAATTTTAATGCTGGAAGAGAAGACTTTAAACCGTAAGGGTCTTCTATTCTCACTACCAACTGACTCATGCGTGTACTTTTGTCAATAATGCCCAGATCACGGGTAACCATACCCTTGCGTACAATAGGGTTGTAACCTTTGGTACTGATAGTGGCTGGTTGCTGGGTAATGTCGCTGGGTAAAAACTCTCTGTCGAAGCCAGCAATAGGGAAGGATACTTCTGCAGATTCAATATTATACAGCTCACCTACTTGGGAACCCTGATTAACGTATTGCCCAACGCCTAGCTCACGACTAACCACTAAGGCATCATAAGGGGCTTTAATCGCACAATTATCTAAATCGCGTTGTGCGATTTTAAATCTCGCTTGAGCTGATTTTATGGATGCTTGGGCGCTTAGCATTTGTGGTTTACGTAAATACAAGTCAGAGACTTTACTTCCTTTTGCTTCACGTTCGGCTACTTCTGCTCTGGCTTGTTCTTCAATTAGACTTGCTCTAGCTAAGCTAAGGTCAGCTTCGGCCTGTAATAAAGCGGCTTCATAAGTGTCCATCTCAATAGTAAACAGGGTGTCACCACGCAACACTAAACCACCTGGTACAAAGTTAGGATGCCAAGTGAGTACTTCGCCTGATACCTGAGCTGAAACCATGGTACTTTCTAGAGGTTTTACCTCTCCGTAACTGGTTATTCTAACTTGATAATCTTCTGCTATGGCTGTTTCAATTTTTACCGTGGGGCGCACGTCTACTGGCTCATTATCATCATCCTTATCGCCGGAAGCCTTTATAGCAGTCATGCCGCCAACACCAATCGCCAGTATTACTAAGGGTAATATTCCTTTAAACCACTTTTGTTTCATTCTGTTTTGCCCTAACTGGAATTTTATCAAACCATAGTAACTTACGAGAACCAAGATACATAAGTTGATTTGTAAAAATGTGTGATTTTTATCCCGATGTTTGATGAAAGTTGCACGAGCTGTAGTGTAAATAAAGGCTGAATTTATTATAGTGAATGATATTAAATCATCTAACAATCGAAGATACCTATGAAACGTTGTGCCTTTTTATCCATGGACAGTCTTGAAGACTTCTTTGCTTACGATCACATGTTATTTGAACCGTTAAAAGCAGCTGGTTGGTTAGCCGAAGAAGTATCTTGGCGAAAAACGGATGTTGATTGGAATGTCTACGATGTGGTGGTGATCCGCACAAGCTGGGATTATCAGGATGATATCGAGGGATTTATGGCATGTTTACAACGTATTGAAGCTTCCTCAGCTCTATTGCAAAACAGCTTAAAAATTGTCGAATGGAATATTAGTAAAAATTACTTAAAAGATTTACAAAGCCAAGGTATAAATATTGTGCCTACGCTTTGGTTTAACACGTTTGTTTTGGCTGAATTACAGCTTGGTTTTAGTCATTTTGATACACCAGAAATAGTCATAAAACCTTTAGTGAGTGCCAACTCAGATCATACTTATCGATTGACGTCAGAAAACCTCAAACAGCAAGCTGACCAGCTAAAGGCCGTTTTTGCTGCGCGTGAATTTATGCTGCAGCCTTTCTTGAATGCGATTGTAGATGAAGGTGAATACTCACTTTTTTATTTTGCTGGGCAATATAGCCACAGCATTTTAAAACAACCAGAATCAGGTGATTTCAGAGTACAAGAAGAGCATGGAGGGCAGCTCAAATCGATTCAACCATGTGAAGAGATGCTGACCACTGCAAGACACTGTTTAGCGGCTTTGCCAGCTGATGTGTTATATGCACGGGTAGATTTGGTGCGCTATAAAAATGAATTTGCTGTCATAGAAATAGAGTTAATCGAGCCATCGTTATATTTCAATATGGACGCTGAGTCCCCGCAACGATTTGTCGATGCTTTTATAGAAATGTGTTGATTTGTTATGGATAGATATCAATTAAGAACAACTTGTTTTTGTTAATTAAATTGACATGGAGGAGTGTCTGTTGGCGCTAGAGTTAAAAGATGTCAGCTTGCTGGTGGAAGAGTAGTGTAATCTCTAAGACGTTTGACTCGGGTTTGAAGCTGGGTCGTTCAACGTGCCAGATCACCCCAAACCTGCATAACTATGGTGGAAGTATATTTCTGACGTTGCTAGTGGCGAGAGTTCAGAGCAAAAAGCGTTAGACGGACTAGCAGTTGCCCAAGATAAGGTGATGCAACAATTAGAACGGGCCAATGTACAAGGAGAGTGTGGACCTAAATTAAATAAACCAAGAGATCTCGAATATTGGTTAGCGCAACTTGGTTCGCCAAAAGTTAAATTAGCCAATGAAAAGCCTCAAGGCCAGATGGTTGCCTATGCTCAACTTTTAAAAAGTTAAAAGGGAGAGTAACTGTTGTATTTACCTGACTCTAAGAAAAAAAACATGTTGATGCTCTGATAGCAATAAAATAGAGCAGGTAAACCAATTATTATTAGCTGGGGTTCATCGCTATAAACTTAAGTGCTACGCCATTGTTACACCAACGTTTGCCGGTGGGCTTAGGCCCATCATCGAACACATGGCCCTGATGTCCACCACAGCGGACACAATGATATTCGGTACGTGGCCAAATCATTTTATAATCTGTTTTGGTCTCCAAATGTCCAGGTATGTGAGTGATAAAACTCGGCCATCCTGTACCGCTTTCAAACTTCATCTCTGACGTAAATAATGGTAAATCACAACCTTCACAGGCATATATGCCCTTGTCATGCTGTTGATTTAGGGCGGATGAGCCAGGGCGCTCTGTTTGCTCATCTCGCAGCACCTTAAAGGCAGCTGAACTAAGACGTTGTTGCCATTCTTGCTCACTCAATTTAATAGGTGTTAACACTAAGCTACCACTGTAGCCCTTAGGTAATAACTCGCGCCATTCCTGCTCTACTGAAAGCGCAGTTTTGGTTTTTTTGAACGTGGGCTCAGCAAAAACCGAAAACATGGTGCTACCTAATCCTAGGCTAGCGGTGACTGCAATGGTTGACGTGATAAATTTTCTACGGTTCATAAGGCGCCTCTTTTTGTAACTCATAAGTAACTAGACCGTAAATTGCAGTATTTATTTCTAAATAAAAGTAGAAATAAAATATCCGAGCCAAATAAAGGTTCAGGATCAATTTGAGTAAGTTGCGCTCTAGTTTAGATTGTAATTAATATAAATTTGTACGAAACGACTTAAAAACATGTTCAAAATTTTATTGTCGCTTATGACTTGCGTGATAGATGCCGTAATTCAGTTTTCGGACTAGAATGACAATATAGTCGCGAATTCCCCAATGTTTTTAAGTGCGAACGAGCGCATTGTCTCACTGCCTGTCCACCAAACATAATTACCAAGCCACCCATAACAATTTGACTAATTATCAAGACAAGCTAGGCTTTGATTAGGAAATAAATCAAAGGATTGATGTCGTGGCTCAACCTCGTAGCAGTCAAATTAGTTTATTGGATACCCCTTATTATCATTGTGTTTCCCGCTGCGTAAGGCGCTCTTTTTTGTGCGGTATAGATAATTATTCAGGGCAAAGCTATGAACATCGCCGCGGCTGGGTTGAAAAACGATTGTTATTTTTATCGTCCGTGTTTGCCATAGATTTGTGTGCCTATGCGGTGATGAGTAATCACGTACATGTGGTGTTACATGTGGATGTGAAACAAACCCAAGTGTGGTCAGACTATGACGTTGTTCAGCGTTGGCATCGCTTACACAAAGGTACATTACTCACTCAAATGTTTGCTCGAGGAGACACGATAGGCAGAGGTCAAAGATTAACCTTAGATAACACTATCACCGAGTATCGCAGACGTTTACATGACATTAGCTGGCTGATGCGAAATCTAAATGAGTACATTGCCCGGCGGGCCAACAAAGAGGATGAATGTACGGGCAGGTTCTGGGAAGGACGATTTAAATCACAAGCGTTGTTAGATGAAGCTGCATTATTGTCCTGTATGGCTTATGTTGACCTTAATCCTATTCGAACCAAAATAGCGAAGACACCAGAAACTTCAAAGCACACCAGCATTAAAAAACGTTTAGAGTCGATAAAACAAAATACACCAACACATTCATTGATGCCCTTTGTGGGTAACGAAAGACAACATATGCCCAAAGGTATCGCCTTTTCCCTCAAAGATTACTGCGAGTTAGTCGACATCACAGGCAAGATAATCAGACATGATAAAGCAGGGCATATTGACCATCAAGCGCAACCCATACTCCAAAGACTAGGTATATCAGACGAACAATGGCTCACCCTGACCACTGAGTTTGAAAAACACTTTTGTTATGCAGCAGGGGCAGAACAATTGATGAATCAGTTTAAAGAGCACACAGGTCATCAACGTATTCGAGGCATAGGGAAGGCCAAAACCTTGTTACGCTGCGCTTAACTTCAATTAGCTAGTCAAATTATTACTAATTTGGCACATCTATGTGTGAAAATCCCTTAAAGTCCATTTACTCATACAAATGACTAGAAACTTTCGACCTGCTGTATAACTGCTCCATAAATCCATTTATGAACTAAATATCAACTTGGTTTTTTTAGATTTTTATTTAAGTTTATAAGATGGGTGGCTAGATAAATTTTTAAGTTTATAAGATGGGTGGCTAGATAAATTTGTTAGTTTATAAGATGGGTGGCTAGATAAATTTGTTGCTAGATAAATTTGTTCTGAAACAAGATGTACCAGAGCGTACTATCAATATTGCTTTTGGCTCGAAAGTCGCCGTCACTCCGATTTTGATATAGATGAAAAGTCTGTGCTTGTTCAGGGTGCTGTTCATCTGTGGCGACTTTTTGAATAGTGGGTGGGTAACAGAGGTATTCGAGATCAGAGTATGTTGATGCTTTGTTCTTAATTTAGGGAGTAACTGCAATTCGCTGATTTTTATTTAATCTATTACTTTAGATTCCTATGTAGACGTTTCATAGGCTCTGAATTTGCAGGTTCCATAATTGAGTGCATTTGATTAACGATTTAAAATAGTACATGCCTATGCAGATAACTCAGGACTAAACTGTACTGTATATACAAACACCCTGTATAGGTAACCATTACCATGAACATGCCAGAAGCAAGCTTTTTAGCTTGGCAAAAACAGTTTAGTACAGAAGATGATTGCTTAAAATACTTGCAACAAATGAAATGGCCAAATGGCTTTATTTGCCCTGATTGTGGCAATAACCATAGCTATGAAATTACAAGTCGTCATTTATACGAGTGTACGCAATGTAAAAAGCAGACCTCAGTCATGTCAGGAACACTTTTTCACGGCAGCAAAATCACTTTGAACCAGTGGTTTTGGGCTATCTATTCTCTTGGCTCTGATAAGGGAAGTATCTCAGCACTGAGACTCAGTAAATTAATAGAAGTCAATTGGCGAACCGCGAGGCTGATTTTAAAGAAACTTAAAACGGCTATGGGGCACAGAGATAGTTTATATCAATTAAGTGGCACAATAGAGCTAGACGACGCTCTGGTTGGCGGTAGACAAAAAGGCAAACGAGGACGCGGAGCAGCAGGAAAAAAGAATGTGCTGATAGCCTGTGAAAGTAAGGATAAAAAAGCAGGATTTATCGCAATGGCAGTGGTCGATAGCATTTGTCATTTTAGCGTGAATGAATTCGTCAAGAAACACTTGAAACAAGGCCAACAAGTTCATTCTGATGCATTGCCGGCATTGAATATTATAGGTCAAACAGAAAACTATGAGGCAAGAGTAACCCCGGGTTATTTAGTTGATGAATGGTTACCGTGGGTACATATAGCCATCGGCAATTTAAAAACGTTTTTGTTAGGTACGTTTCATGGTGTAACCGGA
The DNA here is from genome assembly GCF_000347635.1 of Paraglaciecola psychrophila 170. Classification (NCBI taxonomy): domain Bacteria; kingdom Pseudomonadati; phylum Pseudomonadota; class Gammaproteobacteria; order Alteromonadales; family Alteromonadaceae; genus Paraglaciecola; species Paraglaciecola psychrophila. The sequence continues at coordinate 358,270 of NC_020514.1, forward strand.
AAATACCTACAAGAATACTTTGATGAGTTCTGTTATCGGTTCAATCGTCGATTTATCGAAAAACAAATACCTAACCGATTGTTAAACTTAGCAATAATTCACTTACCTGTAAAATCGACCTGAGCCAGGTGAATAGACATAAAATAGTAAGAGATGTAACCAATTAAATCACCTGAAATTTGGGCCATTTCTGTCTTAATTTCTATCCCAACAAACAGTTCAACTAACCTTCTAAATCACAAATACAATATTTTTTGAAATCACTATCTTATTTTGGAAAGTGGAGTAGTATCCGCGAATTCAAACGCTCTCAGTCTATTTCAATGGTCATTGGTTTTCACGAACAAAAAGAAAAGCGCCTATTAATCCTGTCTTTCTATGTGGCTGGGTTATTTGTTTTTGTTGCTTTTGGTTTTGCCCTTATTACTCATTCTGATGCTATTTTATTTGACGGTATTTATTCTCTTATTTCTTTTTTCATGGCTTTGTTAACGTTGAAAGTGGCTAACCTTGTGCAAATGCCCGACGATGATAGATTCCACTTTGGCTATACCGCCATTGAACCCACTCTTAATCTATTTAAGTCATTAATTATTATTGCCACTTGTTTGTACGCTGTTGTTGGGTCTATAAATAGTTTGATGACGGGGGGCAATTCTGCGGAATTTGGGCTGGCGATAATTTATGGTGCTATAGCAACAGCAGCCTGTTTTGCAGTATCCAGTTATATGAAACATCAAGGTAGTATTTTGCGTTCAGATTTAGTTGGCGTTGATGCTCATACTTGGTTTGTCGACGGAGTGCTAAGTGCATCAATATTACTGGGTTTTGGTCTTGCTTATTTTATCGAAAAAACTAGTTTTGCCAGTTATGCCCCCCTGATCGATCCATTACTACTTATTTTATTGGGTACTGCGATTTTACCAATACCAGGCAAAATTATGCTCGATAGCCTCAAAGAAGTCATTAACAAAGCACCGCCTGAAGCTGTTACTGCAGTAATTGAGAAAAAACTCAAGCAAACACTTTTAGCTGTTCCTTATGAACATGTTGAAGTACGTATCAGCAAACGTGGAAGAGATCTTTATATATTGGTACATATCATAGTTAATGAGTCATTTTCAGTTGCCACTATTAGCGAACTCGATGACATTCGAATAAGTTGTGAAGCAGCAATGCGCGATTGGAACCCATCGATTATCATGGATATTTTGTTCATTAAAGATCCAAAGTTGGCGGGATAGACTGAATTAATTTGCGTAACCCATTTTTTGTGGTTAAGAATTTTAGCAACTGCGACATTGCTACAAAGTAAATCCGTTTACTGTGCCCTTAGGTCAATTTTGCAGATGTTCAAAATGTTCCCGACCATTTTGTCTGGTTACTCTATTTTTTGCTGTTGACCCTATTTACGGGATAAATAGGGAACAGCTTTAGCTGGAGTGAAAGGTAAAGTTCATGGATGTAGTTTATAAAAAAGAGTAGCTGGTTAGAAAGAATCCTAGTCAAAAACCATCATGGATGATGGCGCGAAGCGTGCATTTATTCTTTATAAAGAATAAATGTTTTGCACTAACCCGTTGAGCTTACAGCACCCCAGTCGCACTCATTATCAACCGAATACCTAACCCAGCAGTCACCATCACCACCATTACACCCAGCGTATTGCCCAACCACTTATTTACATATTGACCTAATTGTTTTTTCTGGTTCATTACCACCAGCAGAAAAATCGCAATAATAGGCAGTAACAAACCATTGGCAAATTGTGCAGTTAATATAATGCTAATGGGTTTGATGCCGGTTAAAGCCAAGCTTGCACCACTTAAAATGACGCTAAGGGCAATCCACTTAAAAATACGTGATGAAGTGCCACTTTTAATCCCTAATATTTCTGTCACTGCGTATGCGGTGGCTAAAGGTGCGGTGATTGAACTGCTTAAACCCGCCGCAAAAAAGCCCATACCTAACATGGTTTTTGAAAACGAACCGAATAGTGGTTCTAGTTGCATCGCCATGTCACCGGCTCCCGATATGTTCAAACCGCTGCCAAAAATGCTGGCTGCGGCGGTGGAAGCTATCAATATGGTAATCAAGCCACCTAGACCAATGGCGGTGGCTGTATCTGCACGAGCATGATTCAAATCGTTGACAGATGACCATTTGGCTTTTACCGCAGAGGCATGTAAAAAAAGATTGTAGGGCACGACTGTTGTGCCAATAAGAGCGATTACGGTTAACAGACTACCGTCTGGAATGTTGGGTGTGGTAAGTCCTTTAAAAACTGCCGTTAAGTCTGGTCCTACTGAGATAAAAGTGGCAATAAATGCCAGTGCCATCAGCGCTACTAACATAAGTAACATACGTTCAATCTGTTTATATGAGCCGCGCCACAATAAAATACCCGCTAACAGCGAAATTACGATAACAAAAATGCGGTAGAGCGACTGACTCTCATCTGTTAGTGCTTGAATGCCTAATGCCGCGCCAGATAAATTGCCAGCTTCGTAAGCTGCGTTACCCAGATACAAGGCCACCATGATCAAACTAAATAGTGGCCACTTCCAAACAGATTGATTCAGCATAATTCGCAGTGTTTCGCCTAAACCTTGTTGGGTGACTAACCCCAACCGAGCAGACATTTCTTGTAAAATAATGGTGGCGACAGTAGCAAACAGTAGAGCCCACAGCAGGGTGTAGCCGTAATTTGCCCCTGCTAAGGTACAAGCAGTAACGGTGCCTGGGCCAATAAAGGCAGCCGCAATTAAGGCACCTGGGCCGATATTTTTAATACGTTTTAACATAGGTTTTCACTTACTTTTTTCTTATTATGATATAGGTGGTTACATCACCCATCGGCTTTTCCAAACCCTCCACCAGTGGGTGATTGAATAGAGATACTGTCCCCAGCGTTAACAGCAGTATGCTCACATCCTGCTAAATATTTCTGCTCGCCGTTGGGTTTCGTTAACCAGTTGCGTCCAATCCGTCCCGCTTCACCGCCGTTAAGACCGAAGGGTGGGGTTATTCGGTGCCCTGATAAAATCGAGCACTGCATATCTTCTAAAAAGGTAATGGTGCGAGTAATACCGTCTCCTGCATTGTATTTACCTTTACCACCTGAATCGCGATCAATTCTGAATTCTTTGAGGATCACCGGGTAACGTTGCTCCAGTATTTCGGGGTCGGTCATACGGGTATTTGTCATATGTGTATGCACTGCGGCTACGCCGTTAAAACCTTCCCCTGAGGGCATAACCCCAGCAGGACTACCAGAACAAATTGTTTCGTAGTACTGATAACGTTCATTTCCAAAGGTAAGATTATTCATAGTGCCTTGGCTTGAACCTAACACACCTAAAGCAGCAAATAGCGCATTGGTCACCGCTTGGCTAGTTTCAACATTACCTGCTACTACCGCCGCCGGGAAATATGGATTAAGTAACGAGCCTTCAGGCACAATAATATCCAGAGCTTGCATACAGCCTGCGTTAAGCGGGACATCATCGTTAACCAAACATCTAAATACATACATCACAGCAGCTTGCGTTATGGCTTTTGGGGCATTCAAATTGTTGTTTTGTTGCTCGCTGGTGCCTGTGAAATCAATACATGCCTTTAATTTAGTTTTATCAATACTGATTTTAACCACAATGGTGGCACCCGATTCTAACGGGTAGCTAAACTCGCCATCTTCTAATCTAGCCAATACTTGTTGTACCGAGGTTTTGGCACTGTCTTGGATATGTTGCATATAAGCATAAACGGTTTTAAGACTATGCTGCTCGACCAGCTTCAGTAATTCATTTACACCTGTTTTATTAGCAGCGGTTTGCGCCATTAAATCTGCCATATTTTGGGCGATATTTCTAGCTGGATAATCACCTGAAGAAAAAAGCTTTTCAAGACGTTCAGTTTGAAAATGCCCTTGTTCAATTAGTTTTACGCTGTCTAGTAATATGCCTTCTTGGTGGATATCTGTGGCTAGGGAAGACATGGAGCCCGGTGCGATGCCTCCTACGTCTTCATGGTGGGCGCGACTGGCGACATAAAATAAAACATTGGCGTTAGCCGAGTCGAACACTGGGGTAATAACTGTAATATCGGGTAGGTGAGAGCCACCGTTGTAGGGATTGTTTTGAACAAAAACGTCGCCTGCATCGATGGATTGAGTACCATTAATAATAACTTTGACACTGGCATCCATTGAGCCTAAATGCACCGGCACATGTGGTGCGTTGGCAATCAAGTTCCCAGTGGCATCAAAAATGGCACAGGAAAAGTCTAATCGTTCTTTGACGTTGACTGACTGTGACGTATTACGCAGTACTATGCCCATTTGCTGCGCGATGCTCATAAAAGCACTGTTAAATAGCTCTAGAGTGACAGGGTCTGCCTTACCTAGCGTATTTTCTTCTGAGGATGAGGATGAGGATGAAGAAGAGCCTAGTGTCGTTTTGACTTCCTCAAAGTGAAGCACCAAATGGCCGTTAACATTGACATTCACTCGCCAGTTTTTTTCAACAATGATGGTGCCCGTAGGTTCAACAATGATAGCTGGGCCTATTACCTCATGACCAAATTTAAGTGAGGATAGCTTAATTACGGGGGTCTCTAACCATTCACCTTGGCTATAAATTTGCCTGACGCTTTCTATGTTTATAGGTACGTCGCTGGCTATTGTTTGTTTGGCTTCTAAGGTTTTTTCGGCGCCACCAAAAGATTCAACAATCAAAGTATCAATCACTACGGTTTTACCAGGCGTAACGCCGGCAGACCCACCTGGAGCGGTCCCACTAAAGCCAAATTGTTGTTCATGCTGTTCTGTAAAGCGTTGTTGCATGGCTGCAAAAGTATCTATGGGGATGTTAATGCTGGTGTCGGTATTAAGGTATTTGAGCAAAGCAGTACAGTGATGAGTGATTTGGTTATTGCTTAACCCTTGTTTGTTTAAATCTTGAATGTTGGTTTGTTTAAGTTGCTCAATAGCCATATCCATGGCATGCATGTCACCACTTTGAATAAGTGAGCTTGCCACCTTTTGGCGTTCTACTTGTATATCGGCCAATCCCATACCGTAAGCTGATAATATGCCAGAATAACTATGCAAAAATATGGTTTTAATGCCTAACTTTTCAGCCACCAAACAAGCATGTTGTCCACCTGCACCACCAAAACAGTTCAGCACATAGTTGGACACGTCGTAACCACGGGCAATGGATATTTTTTTGATCGCCTGCGCCATATGTTGAATAGCAATCGCTAGAAAACCTTCCGCTACGTCTTCAGCGCAACGTCCATCGTCAATGATTTTCGCGATGTCTTCAAAAGCTTGTACTGAACTTGCCTTATCTAAAGGCTGGTTTTGTTCTGGGCCAAAAATACTAGGAAAAAAATCAGCCTGAATTTTTCCTAAACACAGGTTAATGTCGGTTACTGCAAGTTTGCCATTGCGTCGGTAACATACTGGCCCTGGAACGGCGCCTGCAGACTCAGGGCCGACTCGAAAACGCCCATCTTGATAACGTAACACTGAACCACCACCGGCAGCTACAGTGTGGATGTGTAACATAGGCACACGCATACGCACACCTGCGACTTGTGTTTCGTAGGCTTTCTCAAACTCGCCAGCATAGTGAGATACATCGGTAGAGGTGCCACCCATATCAAAGCCAATGATTTTATCAAACCCTGCTAGTTTAGAAGTGTGCACAGCACCGACTATACCGCCAGCGGGGCCAGATAAAATTGCATCTCGTCCACGAAATGTATCTGCGCTAGTTAGGCCACCAGAGGACTGCATAAATAATAATTTCGCAGGTGTTTTTTGGTTAAGCCCTTTGCTAATGTTGCGTATGTATCTTAATAATATAGGGGTGAGATAAGCATCCACTAAAGTGGTTTCACCTCTAGATATTAGTTTTTGTAAGGGACTGACTTCATGGCTGGCTGAAATTTGTTTAAAGCCAATTTCTTTGGCCAACTGCATCAGTTGTTTTTCATGCTGATTATAATGGTAGCCATGCATTAACACTATTGCAATGGCTGTTAAGCCCTGGTTAAAGGCACTTTCCAATGATTTTTTAGTTAATTCAATATCCAGCGCTTGTAAGACCTCACCGTTAGCCGTGACTCTCTCATTTATCTCCATTACCTGAGTGTACAGAATATCTGGCTTTTCAATCTTTAAGGCAAAGGTATCGGGGCGTGCCTGATACCCAATTTCAAGTGCATCTTTGAAACCTCTAGTGATCGCTAGTAACACATTGTCACCTTTACGCTCTAATAAAGCATTAGTCGCAACCGTGGTACCCATTTTGATTTTGTCGATTAGGCCATCAGGCACGGGATCAGATTGGCGGATATCCAAGATTGACTTAATACCAAATACAGCAGCATCATCATAGGCTTCTGGATTTTCTGATAGGTATTTTCTACATTGTAGGGTGCCATCTGGATGCCGAGCAATGATATCGGTGAAAGTACCGCCGCGATCGATCCAAAATTGCCAGTTTTTATAAGGTGTATGAAAGTCTTTAGTCATTGGATATGCAGTTGAGAACCTTAATTGTGATTATGCCAGACCTTATGTTTTAATCTATTAACTTGGATATAAATATATAAGTTGGCATAAACGTTATGATTATTATCACAGGTGATCTATTGATCAAAGATGGCAGCATGCAGCAAGCTATGCAAGCTTGTCAAAAACATGTTGCTCACTCGCGCACTGAGCCTGGTTGTATTAGCCATTGCGTGTATCAAGATCCTGAAAATGGATTACGTTTGTTTTTTATGAACAATGGGAAGACCAAGCTAGCATTGATGCACATTTTGTTTTACCTAGTTCACTCGCTTTTGTTGCAGCGGTAACGAAGTTGGTTTCTGCTCCCCCTAATTTGCATATTTTTAATGCCACACAAATTAAATAAACCCTTATCTAAACTTTTTGAATACTTTTAGCGACACAAGAAAGAGTAATACACTCGTTTATAAAACTGGAAAGGATTTCGTCATGAAAAAATCAATTATTGTTTGTTTAGCTTTATGCATTACATTTCTAAGCAAAGGGCTTTTCGCAGGTGGTTGGGGCAGAGCCAATTTAAGTAAAAACGTACAGTTGGCTTTAGCCGCTGACTCTATCGTTCAACTGAGTATTGATGCAGGTGCCGGTGATTTAGAGATCACAGGTGTAGCAGGTCAGTCAGAGATTATTGTCGTTGCTAAAGTGTTGGGTGAAAAATTGAATGATGATGATTATGTACTAACCCTTAAAAAAGAAGGTGATAAAGCGCTACTTATTGCCCAATTCAATAACAACACTTACAACAGTGAAAGAATCGACCTAGAAGTCAGCATGCCGTCGTCTTTGGCTTTGGTCGTGGACGATAAATCTGGTGATATATCAATTGAATCGGTCAGCAATGGACTTACGTTGAATGACCGTTCGGGGGATATTGAGTTGAGTAACATTGCAGGTCTAATGAGAATTGAAGACCGTTCTGGTGATGTGATAGGAGAAGATTTACGTGGTGACGTGAGCATCAATGATCGCTCAGGTGAGATCCGTCTGAAAAATGTTGTGGGTGACGTAAATATTGATGATTCTTCGGGCGATATTCGCGCAACAAACATATCTGGGGTCGTCACAGTTGAAGACAGTTCTGGTGATATCAATGTTAACGGTGCTGCTGATTTTAAGTTAATCAGTGATGGTTCTGGTGATGTCAGTTTGCGAAATATAAAAATGGATTTAAAGTAGCTCTAACGATAGTGAGGTCTATGCTCTTTTTGAGGCTACTCATTTATAGGTGGTTCTAGCCAGCGATAATGTAATCACGTTCCTGCTTTTTTGCTTGAGATAGAGCCTGACTAGCACGTTAATGGATTTAAAGTGATCGACATCAAAACCGACTACAGATAAATTGGAGTTGTCCCGTTTGCTAATGGCAGCAGATTGTTCAACGATGATTTTATCTAAAAATAAATAGCACAAATTAAAGTGATTGTGCGTGCTGGATTCACTTCCCGTTTGAGGCTATTTAACTCTTGGCTAATACCCCAAAGCTTATTCATCTTAATGGCAAGTAAGTTGTGTCTCGCATATTATGACGAAATCATCCTCACTTTTATTCAAACCTGCATATGATATTCTAAACTCTAGCTAACATACCCAACATACCCAACATACCCAACATAGCGACCGAGGATAATTGAATGGCACAGTGGTTAGATGCAAAAGTGGTGAGTAGAACAGATTGGAATGATCATTTGTTTAGTTTACGTTTTTCTTGTGCTGACTTTCCTAAGTTTACGGCCGGGCAGTTTACTAAAGTCGGTGTTGAACAAGATGACAAAATTATCTCTCGTCCTTATTCACTCGTCAGTGGGCCTGATGATAATGAGATAGAGATTATTGCGGTGCCTGTTGAAAATGGTTTGTTGTCTCCCAAGTTACACAAATTTAAAGTCGGCGATTCATTAAAAATCATGTCACCTGCAACCGGGTTTCTGATCCTCGACGAAGTGCCTAAAAGTCGTGATTTATGGTTAATGGCGACGGGTACCGGCGTGGGACCTTTTTTATCTATTCTAGCCACAGAGCAGGTCTGGCAGAATTATGAAAATATAATATTGGTCTACGGCGCACGTTATGACGATGACATTGCGTATAAGAAGTTGATTGCCACTTGGTCTGAGCAATATCCAGATAAGTTTCACTTTGTACCCATCGTAAGCCGTGAACATAAGGCCGATAGATTACACGGGCGTATTCCGACATTACTCAAAACATCCCTGATCCAGGAACAAGTAGGCTTGGATATCCATGCTGCTCATAGTCAAGTGATGTTATGTGGCAACCCAGCGATGATCGAGGAGGCCACACAAACCTTAATGGAATTGGGTTTATCGAAACACCTTCGCCGTTCGCCGGGGCAAATATCTTTGGAGCGGTATTGGTAGAAAAAGATTAGCTGCCAGTAATGGATTTCTAACGAGTAAAGTAGGGTAAAACCGTTATCTATGGGTTAAGTTGTTGCGGAGCCACTTACGGATGTAGCGCCTTGATCCTTGCTGAAGACCAATTCATGGATTGTTGAAATAATGCTGCGGCTTGGGTGGAATCAACACAGACTATTTGGCAGTGTGGATCTATTTTATCCCACTCTGCGTTTTCAAATAGTTCACATAATTTTAATATGTCTGCAAATTTGCCCACTCGGTTAACAATGGCTTGTTTCATTTCTAATGATAGTGGCAGTTTATCCATCAGTTCCTTAATGTCGCCATCGACCATTGCATCAAGCAAAGACAATAATCCGGTCAAAAAGCCGGAAGACTCTGAATCGCTTGGTGTAACATTCTGATCCACTAACTCACAGAACCTAGCTCTAACTAAAGCCATAACGGTTAATTCTTGTGGTTTATTTTGAGAAAATTGTGCACTAAACAGAAGCGAAACACAGCGTTTAAGCTCTTGCATACCCAATACTACAACCGCTTGCTTAATCGTTTCAATTACTACCGCTCGCTTAAATATGGGCGATTGTGAATAGCGTAATAATTTAAATGATAAATGAACATCGCCTTCGAAGATTGAAATTATCGCTGTGATCTCAGGTTCAGCTTTGTTGACTTCAGCCATAAGATGAATAACAGATAATTGAGACGGGTTAAAAGCAACCGTTTTAATAACATTGGGCTTGCTAAAAAAATACCCTTGAAAGTATTCACAACCGATGTCTAAAGCATGATGATAATCTTTATAGGTTTCAACCTTTTCAGCCAGTAACTTGATGTGAGGGAAAGGAGCTAAGGTGGCTAATATTTTTGTAAACTGAGCTTCCGATGTTATTGAATAATCCAGTTTTATGATATCTATATAAGGAAAAAAGTGTAGCCAAATTGGGTTATGTTCATAGTCATCTAAAGCAATGGTGTAACCTTTTTCTTTTAAATCGATACAGATTGCGAGTAATCTTTTCTCAGGTTTTGCAGTCTCTAAAATTTCAACCACAATTTGCTCACAAGGAAGCAATAAAGGGTAGCCTTGGATTAATGAGTCTAGGGTGAAATTGATAAAGGCTACAGAGCCTTCCGTCAAACTCTGTAACCCTAGATTAAACTCCAAACCGTCGATGATTTTTGCGGTTGCCTCGTTGCCATTAATGTCCGGAAATATGTTTTCTAAACTATCTCGAAATAATAATTCATATGCATGTAACTCCTTATTTTTATTTAAAATTGCTTGGCGTGCTACATAAAAATTCACTAAATTACCTTTAAAAATATTTATAAAAATACAAGAGTAAAACGATCAAATACCGTTCATTTAGGTTTTATCCAGCTTTATAAATGATTACTTTTGTACCCTCATTATTTAGAATTACAATCTGTCTTGGCATAATCAGCGCTATTTTTTTGTCAACGCTTATAATCTCAAGTCAGAATAACCTAAACCTCTGGTTACGTGTTGCACTGTGTCCATAGATGTTTGTCATATATCCACAATGACGTTCATACTCATCAATAACCTTGAAGACATAAATTCACCTTACACTAAATAATTGAGTTTAAATTTATTTCTCAGACACTCGGTAACATTGACTGTGGCCGTTATTTAGCTATTTCACATGACTGGGCACAAGTGTTGCTTTACAACGTTAAAGTAAAGTTAATTACAAGGACTCGATAAACATCAAGATATGCAAAAACGTAATGCTAATATATTGGAATAAAGAGAGTGCGTATTTAACAGCCTCTTAATTTCTGTTATGACAACCACACTAGCAGTTACCCAAATGAATCAAACTCCAACAAAATCGGAGCCTGTTGAATAGGTAAGGGATGTGGCTTATTCTTGCTATCCTCAACAAGCTCCAAAGGAGTCTAGGCATGACTGCTCGATTTTCAGAAAAAACAATCATTATCACTGGTGCATCTGCAGGTGTAGGCGCAGCCTGCGCTCGGGCTTTTGCAGCACAAAAAGCTAACCTAGTATTGGTGGCTAGGGGTCAAGAAGGACTGGACTTAATTAAACAGGAATTGTCGACTCAGACAAAAGTACTTACCGTAGCAATGGACGTATCAGATACCGAGCAATGTTTGGCTTTGTTTGCCAAAGCTGAGCAAGAATTTGGCAGCGTTGACGTGTTGGTGAACAATGCCGGCATGCACAGCAGAGGTAACCTTGAGACTATCTCTCCAGAAGACGTAGGTGCAATGGTTGATATCAATCTTCGGGCTCCTCTGATGCTGTCTTGTGCGGCTATTCCGTATCTGCGCCGTGCTGGTGGCGGTGGTATTGTTATGGTTGGCTCACTTGCAGGCATGGCTCCTTTACAGGGGGCGGCAACCTATTCTGGCACTAAAGCTGGGCTGCGTGCATTTGCCTATGCCTTAGCTGATGAGATGCAAGGCACGGGCATACATGTTGGAGTCGTTTCTCCTGGGCCGATTGATACTGGCTTTATTATGGATGAGATTGATAACGTTGAAGATATTGTCTTTTCCCAGCCTATGAGCAGTGCTGATGAAGTAGCTGATGCAGTGTTGAGAATAGCTGCAGGGGATAAACTAGAAATCCCTATGCCAGCTTCCAGCGGCAGGATGGTAAATTTAGCTTATTTGTTTCCTTGGCTACGTCGTTATTTGCGTCCAAAACTATATGCTAAGGGACGTAAAAATAAAGATAAGTATCGCAGTCGAAAGAATCAAAAATAACTTTTTCATGCATATAATGAAACCGAATTATATCGACCAATACAGTTTTTACCCGGTCATATTGTTGAAATGTATGTTTGAGTGCCTATCAAATATAGACACTCAAATATGACTGATATTGATATAGAGGAACTAAAAAGACCTCTTAACCTATGGCTGCTTATGACCGCCATGCGATCAAAACGATCTGATTTTAATTGTCATCAAGAATTTAGATCGGACATGCAATGAAACGTTACTTATCATCTGTCGTAACGTTGATTATGTTCTCGAGCAATGTCGAAACCAGTGCAGAATAAAAACCAACTCAGACCCATGAGCATGGTGCTGAGCAACCACAAATAGCATTGAATCATGGCGAAAAGTGGAAGATCAATGAAAGCTTACATACTGGTATGACTCTTATCAATCAAGAAATCATTAAAATCTAGATGCTATTCATGTTGACCATTTCCCTAAGCAGCAATATGCGAAACTTGCCATTAAGTTAGACTCGCAGCTTACTTACCTTTTTGAAAATTGTAAGTTGCCAACCCAAGCAGATGCACAATTACATATTGTTGCTAACAAGAATTGCGTAGGGTATTGCGATTATTAAGCAATAAAGTAATAAAAAAACAGGGGGTTATATTAGTTATGCAACATTAATGGACTATCCAAATTATTTTGATGATCTTGCTTGGCAGGATCTGCAGCATTAATCAGTGCGACAGCTAACAGTAAATCATTAAGTAGTGATTCTGTATGAAAAGCGTGATGTAACTGACCTGGATGTTGGATTGTTAAATAACCTGAATTCGGGTTAAGACGTGCCGCGTCCCTAGAAGTAAAGACAATATAAACAATAAGTTAGATGCTGCCAATTGGTTTGCATAGACATTGAATGCATCCAGTGTTGCTATTATTGCGTTTATCGAGGCGAATTTGTGAGGGAATAGCGCGTAATTGTGAGCAAGTTAAGCGAAGATAGGCGCGATAATAGTGGTGCTGGACGGTATGGCTTATCCCGAGCTCAGGTTAAATATTACAGCAGCAGTTATCGAGACAACGGTGCTCGCAGCACATACCTTTGATGCCAAATATTAGCTTTGGCGCAACCAATAAAAACCGACTTTCGTCGGTTTAAAACTATACGCTTGAACCTTAACTGTTGCCTTTACCAAACCAATTCAACTTCTCATGCAAACTCACCACCGAACCCACAATAATTAAAGCGGGTGGTCTAATTTCTGCGGCTTGTGCCTTTTGCTGTATATTTTCTAAGGTGCCAGTCACCACTTTTTGTTGTGGGGTAGTAGCAGATTGCACCATGGCGACGGGCGTAGTGGCTGCAAGACCATGTTTAACTAACTGTTCACAGATAATAGGTAAACCTGTCAAACCCATATAAAATACTATGGTTTGGTCTGGTTGAGCTAAGCCTTGCCAGTTTAGGTTGATGCTATTGTCTTGTAAGTGTCCGGTTGCAAAAACCACTGATTTAGCGTGATCTCTATGGGTCAGCGGTATACCTGCATAACTGGCTGCGCCGCTGGCTGCAGTAACACCGGGGACAACCTGAAAACTAACGCCATGTTTGATTAGAGTTTCGAGTTCTTCTCCGCCTCTACCAAAGATGAAAGGGTCGCCGCCTTTTAACCTGACTACGCGATTACCTGCTAAGGCTTCTTTGGCTAATAGTTCATTAATTTCATCTTGAGGTATTGTGTGTTTACTTTTAGCTTTGCCTACATAAATTTTTTCTGCATCGCGTCTTACCAGCTCGAGTATTTCTGGTGAAACTAAGCGGTCATAAACCACAACGTCGGCTTTTTGCATTAAACGTAACGCTCTAAATGTCAATAAGTCAGGATCGCCAGGGCCGGCGCCTACAAGATACACTTCACCGACTGTTTTACTGGCATCGGGGGTGTTTAACTTTTCCAAAAATTTTTGTTCAGCAACTTGTTCGTTACCTTGTAAAATATTTTCGGCTATATCGCCATCTAACACGTCTTCCCAAAAATAGCGGCGTTCTGTCACTGATTTAAAACGTTTTTTTACAGTCTCCCTGAATTTTTCTGAAAACTGACCTAATAAGCTCACTTTTTGTGGGATCACAGATTCGAGTTTTTGCCTTAAATATCTGAGTAATACTGGCGCTACTCCACCGCTACTCATAGCAATAATGATGGGTGAGCGGTCAACAATAGAGGGAGTAATAAATTGGCAAAGTGGAGTGTTATCTACCACGTTGACTAAAATCTTTTGGGCACGCGCTTGGTCGTGAATTTGCGCATTAAGTTCGCTGTTATCTGTAGCCACAAAAACCATTTGTCGGTTGCTAAGATCTGACTCGGTATAAGGTCTAACAATAAGCTTAATTTTTTCTTCTCTAGCAAATCGCTGCACTGTATCGCATGCCCAAGGGGCTACGACTGTGATATTCGCAGACGTTTTTAATAGTAATTCCACTTTGCGTGCGGCTACTTCTCCAGCGCCTACGACCAAACAGGTTAAGTCTATGGTATCTAAAAATATCGGGAAGTATCGCATGTGTTATTACTCATTAAGATTATGTGATTATTGTGCCCTTTCAGACTGGAAGTGCAAACCAATTAAAACAGAATTGATATTCCATTAGGTTATTAAAAAATAGCAATGCTGATGTTGGAGGTATAAAAAAAGGCCGTATAGGCCCTTTTTTCATTATTTTAAACTAAAAGTTTAGTCGCGATTATCTGGATTACCACGTTTCTTTGGTGGTAGTTCAGACCATTCACGCATACCTAAGCTTCGGCCTGCAACACGTGTCTTTTGTAAGGTATCGTGAGTTGCTTTGGGCATATCATTAGGCAAATCTACAGTGCTGAAATTATCGTAGATTTCGATAGAGCCGATATTTTTACTACTGATGTTGGCTTCGTTAGCGATAGCGCCCACTATGTTGCCTGGTTTAGCACCATGAGTATGACCTACTTCTATACGATAACGCTGCATTCCTTCACTAGGTGGTCCAGATTTGCGTTCGCGTTTAACACGCTCAGCACCACCACGCTCACCACCACGTTCAGGACGAGCACCGCGATCTCTTGGCGCTCGGTCATTTCTATCGTTACGATCATTTCTTGGAGGCGCAGCATTTAAATCTGGACGGTCACTGTCTCTAAGGATAAGTGGCTCATCACCTTGAGCGATTTTGGCTAATGCGGCCATGATCACTTCTGGCGCAGCTTCAGTCTCCGCTTGAATTGATTCAACGATAGGGATAAGTGTCTCAATTGATGCATCACCTATGGCTTCAATCACACTGCTTTTGAAACGAGATAAACGTGTTTCATTAAGTTGTGAGATTGACGGGATAGTCATTGCATCGATTGTCTGCCTAGTGGCGCGTTCGATAGAAAACAACATACGTTTTTCACGGTGTGAAATAAATAATATTGCATCACCTTCACGACCAGCGCGACCAGTACGGCCAATACGGTGAACATATGATTCGGTATCGTAAGGAACGTCAAAGTTGATTACATGGCTAACACGTTCAACATCAAGACCACGAGCTACCACATCTGTAGCAACTAGAATATCAATTTTGCCTTTCTTCAAACGGTCAACGGTTCGTTCACGTGAGTTTTGTGGAATATCACCGTTAAGTGGTTCAACCGCATAACCTCTAGCAGAAAGTTTTTCAGCCAATTCCATGGTGGCTGTTTTAGTACGTACGAAGATAATCACACCATCAAAGACTTCTACTTCTAATATGCGTGTCAGGGCTTCTAATTTGTGATGGCCCGCTACTTGGCAATAACGCTGACGAATGGTACTCGCTGTGGCAACTTTGGATTCGATTTTGACTGATTTAGGGTCGTTTAAATAACGTTTCGTTATTTTACGAATAGCATCAGGCATAGTCGCTGAAAACAACGCAGTTTGACGCTCTTTTGGAGCATGCCCCAATATCCACTCTACATCATCAATGAAACCCATACGTAACATTTCATCAGCTTCATCGAGTACCAAAAACTTCAATTTATCAAGTTTCAGGGTGCCCTTTTTAATGTGATCTATTACACGGCCAGGTGTGCCGACAACAACTTGTGTGCCACGTTTCAGCTGGCGAATTTGGTTATCGTAAGATGAACCGCCATAAATAGGTAAAACGTTAATTTTCTTAAGAAAGCTAGCATAAACCTGAAAGGCTTCGGCTACTTGAATGGCTAACTCTCTGGTAGGAGTTAATACCAATAATTGGGTGCTTTTATCATCAGGATCAATATTGGCCAACATAGGCAGGGCAAAAGCAGCGGTTTTACCGGTACCTGTTTGCGCGGTGCCTAATAAATCATGGCCTCCAATAATAAGTGGAATACATTCTGCTTGAATAGGTGTGGGTTTTTCATAGCCGACCTTGTCTAATGCTTGCAGCAGTTCTTCGGGTAGATTTAAATCTCTAAATGTTATTTCAGATGTGGTGGTGGTCATCAATTTTCCCAGGGTACAGGCAGGCACAGCGTTATTTGAATCGGTAGTACAATTTCTAAAATCAGTAATACAATTATCTAAGGCGAAGCCGGCGTGGTTTCAAAGGTCAAATTATATTCGATATTCAACATTTACTCCATGTAATGCTTTGTTTAATTGCATTATTTTTAGAAAATGCCATTTTGTGATGCGATATTTTGTGGTTTATTGTCAATGATGTTGCATAAATGTCATAAAGTTAGAGTGAATTTTAACATGTAACGATGATTTTATTCATTTGACCAATTTTTATTAAAGTAGTTTTAGGTTCAGGAACAACAATCACTATGCAATAAAGTATTAAAAAAGATAGATTTATCCCTTTGAAAAAAACAGATTTAATCTAAGTTTGTTTAGATAATGGTCGTTTATCCACCGAACTACGTGGTGATTTAAAGCTCTTTCACCGTTGATCGTCAGTACCTTACATTTTGAATATCACCACATACTTGAGGAATTAAAGGGCAGTTACGCACCTTTCGAGCCTAATTCTGACACCATAGCTGCTAAACAGTTAACCGATGATATCTTGCAAACTAAACAATAAATTTTTTACTGATAGATTTACCCAAGTCTTAAACGCTGCCAATTTCAAAAAAGTTACTGATCAAGATCTTTAAGAAGCATTAAACGAGAGTGACGTGGTTGAATAGTTGCGACACGAAGTCGCTATATGAAGTTGTCTTCCTTCGACAGAGAAGACCATCCGTGTTGCCGGATGAATCAACAAGCTTGAATAAAGAGCAGCTTGCACAATGTAGCGAAGTGCGACAAAGCACGGGGTATAAATCGCGAGAAGCATATCTTCCTGGTAACCACTACCGGGTAAGCGCTAGATAATCGGTAGGGCTAAGATATCTGAATCTGCGTTAAAGATCGTTAGCACGAACATGCGGAAGTGGTTAATGCGCATGAGCCAAAAAGGCACTGGTGGTAGGAAAGTCGTTTCTATTATGCGGCTTCGCAAACAATATACTGCCCGGTCAATAGCAGGAGCCTAACCCGATGTACTTCTATAGCGGAACGTGGAAACCCCGTATCACTCTCGATGGAACTTGAGACAGCTAGTCGTAAGACAAGCCAATGGTGGTGCGGGAATAGGAGTGTCGAAACAAGCGAATGCCATGCTGTAATGGTGTGGATACGGGTTTAAATGTTACCTGGCACTAAAGTGCGCCCACGTTCGACTGGTCTTTCTTTGCAAGATAATTTGAAGAACCTTTGGTAAGAGGAAAAGCAAATGACGACAATGAATCATTTATTGGACGGTGCACCCTCTGCTTGTGAAATTGACTGGGATCTTATTTGTTGGGATAAAGTCGAAAAACAAGTACGACGGCTTCAGGTGCGTATTGCAAAGGCTGTTCGGGAAGGACGTCATGGCAAAGCGAAAGCATTGCAGTGGATCCTTTCTCACTCGTCCTCAGCAAAACTCATTGCGGTTAGACGAGTGACACAAAATAAAGGCAGTAAAACTGCCGGTGTTGATAACGTCATTTGGACAACACCTAAAAAGAAAATGCAGGCTGTCGAGGATATCAAACAAAGGGGTTATCAACCTCTTCCTCTCAGGCGTATTTATATTCCCAAAAAGAACGGAAAACTGCGTCCGCTATCAATTCCAACAATGGCAGACAGGGCACAACAAGCACTTCACTTGTTAACCTTGGAGCCCATATCGGAAACGTTAGCGGACAAGAATGCGTATGGTTTCCGACCAAAACGTCCTTGTGCAAATGCCATAGAGCAATGTTTCAAAGTACTGTGCATAAAATGTTCTGCTCAATGGGTTCTCGAAGGAAATATAAAGTCCTGTTTTGATAAAATCCGGCCCCATTGTCCATGGACAATATCCCAAAGGATAAAGAAATCCCTGAAAAATGGCTGACAGCTGGCTACATAGAAAAAACAGTGTTTAATCCCACATTTGAAGGTACGCCTCAGGGCGGGATCATTTCGCCAACACTTTTGGTGTTAACCCTTACCGGACTAGAGCAAGCTGTCAAAGCAGCAACAAGCTCTAAGGATAAGGTAAATATCATCGTGTATGCGGACGATTTTATCATCACTGGTGCCTCAAGAGAAATTCTTGAGTCTAAAGTAAAACCGGCTGTGATATCTTTTTTAAAGCTACGTGGATTAACACTCTCAGAGGAGAAGACACATCTCACTCATGTTAATGATGGTTTTAACTTTCTCGGTTTTAACGTACGTAAGTACGATGGGAAACTGTTAATCAAGCCAGCTAAAGAGAATGTTAAACTCTTTTTAGATAAGCTAAGAAATACCATCAAAAACAGCCGGCAGTGCAACGACGGAAGCATTATTCGCCAGCTTAATCTAAAAATCAGAGGATGTTCGAACTACTATCTTCATGTGTCTCTAAACGCACTTTTTCTAAAGTAGATCACAACATTGTCTGCATGGCTCTGGCAATGACTAAGCGAAGACATCCAAACAAAAGTGCACAATGGCGTAAACAGAAATATTATCGTCACCTTGCACTCAGAGATTGGATCTTCTTTGCAAGAACTCATGATAAGGATGGTTTCACAAGCCACCTCGATCTCGCTGAAGCAGCTAAGGTTAATATCAAACGACATCTTAAAATAAAGGGAAGTGCCAATCCTTACGAACTTGCCTATGACGACTATTTCGACAATCGTTCAGGAATGAATAAAGGTCGACATATTGCCATAGTAAGGGACGAAAGGTGCCAATCTACATTTTGAGTAAACGACATATTGTGACAAACAACCGGGTCTACTATAGGCCTTTGAAAGGCTTGAGCCACGTGCTGGGAAACTCGCATGCGTGGTTCTTAGGGGAGTTGGGGCTGGTAACAGCCCCTGCTTACCCGGCATCCGACTACCTAGGTTAAGACATAATACCCTTAACTGGAGATAGGTAATGACAGCACGTAAGAAATATTCAAAAGAATTTAAATTGGATGCCATCGCATAGGTGGTAGAGCAAAAATACAGTCGTGTAGAGGCGGCTAGGAATCTAGGCCTCAGTCCTCAGATACTCGGTCGTTGGCTCAAAGAGGCCGAAGATGATAATGGTCATGCTTTTCGAGGTAATGGCACCCTGACACCCGAACAAGCCGAAATCCGCAGCTTGAAGGGGCAAGTCAAGCGTCTCGAAATAGAGCGTGAGATATAAAAAAAAGCGACGGTCTTCTTTGCCAAAAAAAAGAAGTGAAGTATTCGTTTATTACCCGATATAAGAAGACCTGGCCTGTGCGCTTAATGTGCAGACTACTCGGTGTACAAAGTAACAATTATTACCGTTACCAGAAGCGTCAAACGGATAAACCTGATGGTTTAACGCATCAAGAGATGCGGGAAGGGGTAAAAGATATCGCCAGGTTCAGCGATAATACCTATGGCGAGACGCATTCAAAAAGTATTGAATACGCTGAGCTTTCCAGTGAGTCGCAGGAAAACAGCTCAATTGATGAAAGAAGCAGGCGTGTGGGTGCGGTATAAAAAGAAATATAAAGCCACCACCAACAGTGACCATAAAAAGCCCATTTATGACAATGAGCTAAAGCAAGACTTTGCAGCACAAAAGCCTGACCAAGCTTATGTGCATTATGTGCAGGATATCACCTACGTTTAGATATCAGAAGGCTGGTTGTATTTAGCGGTGGTGATTGATTTATATTCACGCAAAGTCGTGGGTTGGAGTATGAGTTCAAGAATGAAGGCCAGCTTAGTGTGTGACGCATTAACCATGGCAATATGGCAACGACAACCCAAAGCAAGATTGATTGTGCATTCAGACCAAAGCTTATCGCCGCCTTATCAAGGCTTGTCGGCAGCATGAGTAAAAAAGGGTGTTGTTGGGACAATGCTGTGGCAGAAAGCTTCTTCGGGAGTCTAAAGCAAGAACGGGTGCATTGGCGTAATTACTCTACACGATTTAGCGCCCAACAAGACATCTTGAATTACATGACCATGTGGTACAACAGCCATAGACTGCATTCGTACTTGGATTACCAATGTCCTAATAACTTTGAACAACAAAACAATGAATTACAAAAAGTAGCTTAACTGAGGTAGTCGTATTAGGTAGATCAGGTCATTGTCTATCAGCGCTGCACTTTTGCATCCTGATACTCAGTGGGATGGCTTGTTTAATTTTTAACAGCATTATTAACCGTGTCAGTGGTTACATCTTCGAATAAAACGTGGGGCGTTTGTCGCATCTGGTAAAATCTCATGTCATTATACATCAATAAGAATTTTTACACGGAATTATCAACATGAAAAGTTTGAATTCAAAACAATTTAAATATGCATTAGCTGTTTTAGCAATAGGCGTTCTATCCTCTTGTGGTAGACAAACTAGTGACCAGTATATGCAGGAAGCTAAACAGTATGTTGCAGAAAATGATCCTGGGGCTGCTATTGTAGCGTTAAAAAATGCGGTACAGCTTGAGCCAAAATCAGCACAAGCAAGATTTGAACTTGGGCTGCTTTACATACAGCAAAAACAATTTGAAAGTGCAGAAAAAGAGTTTAATCGTGCGTTGGAATATGGTTATGAAGCCTCAAAGGTATTACCCTTGTTAACGCAAGCTTATCAACAATCGGGCGCCTATTCAGCTATTAGTAAACTAGAGCATGATCAAGATGGTTTAACATCAGTCGAACGTGCTGAAATCGGTTATTTCAAAGTAGTTGCATTGGCTCGATTAAATAAATTAGACGATGCGCGTGTATTGATTGAAGAATTAAGAGAGATTAAAACTAGTTCAATTTTTAAGGGGCTAACAGCATCTTACATGCTGGTGTTAGATGAAGATTATGAAACGGCCGCCACTTCAGTATCTGAGCTGCGTGAACAAGCTCCGCAAAATGCAGAGGTATTGAAGTTATTAGCTCAGTTAAAGTTGTCGCTTGGTGCACCGGATGAAGCTGCCGAAATATTTACTGATTATGTTCAGTCTTACCCTGAGGATAAACAAACAACTTTTGTCTTAGCCAAATTATTGGTAGATATTGGCAAGTTAGAAGCTGCGGAACCTTATATTGATGAACTTCTTCAATTAAATGACCAAAATCCCCTATTGAATCAATTAAAGTCTGCAACATATGCACAAAAAGGTGATCATGCCAATGCTCTTAAACATGCTGAGATAGCTATCAATGGCGGAATTGAAGCACCGTCTATACGCTTGGTAGCAGGTTATTCCGCTTACCAAATACAAGACTACTCAAGTGCTAATCGGCATTTGACTTATATTGCTGGAGTACTGCCAGATAATCATCCTGGTCTCAAGTTGCTTGCAGCTAGCCAACTTCAGTTAGGGCTGACCTCAGAAGCAGGGGACGTGTTAGGTAGGCTTGACCAATTATCAGATGAAGACGCGCCTTTATTTTCTAAGGCAAGCTATGAGCTGCTTCGTGACGGTTTTGAAAAAGAAGCCAAGGTGTTGATTGAAAAATCAACTAATATTAGTCGCACTGCCGAAGATTTAACGCGCTTAGGGTTATTACAACTTTCTCTGAATAATCTTGATGGCATAGTCAACTTAGAAGAGGCTGTCAGTAAGTCGCCTGAATTGGTGAGTGCACAAACCACACTAGCAAAAGCGTATATAGTCACTAAGCAATACGACAAAGCCCTGGAACTGGCAAGCAATTGGAAAAACTCCACCCCTGCTGATTCAAAATCCTATATGTTGGCTGGCGATGTATATACAAGGCAGCAGAAATTTGCAGAAGCAAAAGTAGAATTTGAAAATGCATCGTCCCTAGACACTAATAGTCCCTCTCCAAAACTGGCCATGGTTAACTTGGCGGTTGTACAAAAAGATACTCAACAAGCTAGCCTGTTATTAGATGAGTTATTGATCAAATTTCCAAATAATGTCCCTACACTGGCGACTTATTATTTAGTTAGTAAGCAAGCTAACAAACAAATCTCAGGAATTGAAAAGATTCAAGCTACTTTTGACAGCGAGCCTTCAAATATGGATATTAGATTACTCCTCGCTCGTGTTTATGTTGTCGAAGCCAATTACTTAAAAGCGATTGAATTGTTGACTGCAGTAAAAGATCAAAAAGATTTACCAAGAGCGTATTGGAAAACATTAGGTCAAAGTCTTATCAAAACTAACCAATTACGACCCGCCACTTTGCACTATGATGCTTGGTTGGTTAAAGAGCCAAATGATAAGGATGCCATCGTAGGTAAGCTATTGTTGCTGGATAATCTGAACAAGTTTGCAGAAGCTGCTCTATTAACTCAAGGTTACCTTAAGAATCGTGACGATGTGCAGATGCAATTGTTAAATACTCATTTTTTACTGATGCAAGCGGATTATCCAGCGGCTCAAAAGGCGTATGATGCTTTGCCAGACAATGTACTAGGATTACCCTTAGCTAAAGGTTTCCTCGCGCGCTTTCAGTTAAATAACAAACAACCAGAATTGGCGTTGGAAAACGCATTGGTCGCTTACAGTTCGACCCCAAATAATAGAAATCTGATCTTGTTAATCTTCACTTACGATACTTTGAAGCAAACTGATAAAACCATGCAACTGCTAACACAGCACATAGAAAAATTCCCCCAAGATTTGGCTGCTAGAATGTTATTAGCAGAAAGACAGATAGGTGGAGATTTATCAGGGGCAATGGCAAGTTATGAAATAGCGTTACAACAAAATGCCAATAATTATATTGCTAACAATAATTTGGCGTACCTGCATTTACAGAAAGGCGACATTGATAAAGCTAAAGAGTATGGGAGAAAGGCAGTTGAAATCAAACCTAATAACTCAGCAGCACTGGATACCTTAGCGCAAATATATGTTGCGGAGAAAGACTATAAAGAAGCGTTAAATTTGTATGATCGAGCGATTACCGATGCTATGCAAAATGAAGAAATCTATCTAAATTACGTTGAAACCTTATTATTAGCGGAAGAAAAGTTTTTAGCAGAACGTAAACTAGGCCAGCGAGAGATGAAACAAAAGGCATCTATCACACGCGTAGATAAACTAAAAACTGACTTCGGTATTGAATAAGGCGCGAATTCTTAAATTATTTAAATGATTTTAAGTTATTAAGATAAAATTAGAATTGTATTAGAAGGCCATAACTTATGGCCTTTTTTTCAGAGACCTAGCAATAAGCCCCTGTAAACCTAACCTCGATTGGCGAACATTACTGTTTAGATAATAGTAGCCTGTATCAATATTTATTATCTCTAACCTATTACATGCCATATTACAGACACACCTTAATGATGCCCTAGTTAGATTCATAGGATTTCCATAAAGATTGATACTTAGGTAGTTACCAGTGGCTTATGTTTGCTGTTTGGAGGTATCTATTAACACATCTGATAGTAGGTAAGCGATTAGATTAGTTAAAACATATGCCTAATTATCCGCAAGTCTATTTTAGATAAATGCTGAGCTATACTAATATAATACTATAATCAGTTCTGTTGAGGCATCGACACTGTTGCACTGCAGTTTTGTCAGTAATCGATGCGGTTTAAGAAAACTCATTTCCATTTTTAGCTCATTATTACGAAAATAAACGTACTTCACCAGCTTGGCGACGTTTGACTTTAATGACTAACAAAAGTGTAATGAATCCAGGTAATGCTTGAAAATAAAAAATGTTAGTATTAGCTGTGAGCCCACCAAATATCCCGGCAATAGTGATACATATGAGTAAAAATACTTTTAAACTTTGATTGCCGCTTATTAAGCCCCAAAGTAAACCAAAGCCCAAAAAGCTATTATATAAACCTTGGTTCATAGCCAATACTTCTGAAGATTGTGCCACCTCTGCTGTCATTGAGAATATTTTTTGTCCAACAGGATGATTCCAGAAAAATATTTCTAACACCATGATGCCTAAATGCAAAAGGGCGACTAAAAAGGTCATAAAACCAGCAAAAAACTTCATAGATAATACCTTGACTACTTTGTATTAGATGTAACTTTTCATAGTGTGGTAAATTGACTTAAGTTGCAAGGATTGCTGTTGATACTTATGTCTAAATTAACAGACAGTTGCTCTATTTAATAAACACACTATCAAAAAAAAGCGCCTTGCGGCGCTTTCAAATATAAATAAACTGTTACGGTTGTTTTCCGCTTGGGTCTTTCATGTAACGGAAAAAATCACTGTCCGGTTCAACAACCAACACATCTTGTTTGCTGCTAAAGCTTTTCTTGTATGCATCCATACTCCGTAAGAAACTATAGAATTCAGGATCTTTGGTGTAAGTTTCAGCGTAAATCTGAGCTGCTTGAGCTTCACCTTCACCTCTTAGTTTTCGAAGGTTACGTTCTGCGTCAGCCAACATAACTGTAATTTTGGCATCGATATCAGCTTTGATAAATTCAGCTTTCTCTTTACCTTCAGAGCGATGCTCTCTGGCTACAGCTTCACGTTCGCTCCGCATACGTTGGAAAATAAAGTTTCTTACTTCCAATGGTAGGTTAATTTGTTTAACACGAACATCAATTATCTTTATCCCCAACTCGTCTGAGCTGGTTGAAGCTTGTGTCATAGCTTCATCCATAAGTTCTGATCGTTCACCAGACACAATTTCTTGAATAGTACGGGTACCAAACTCAGAACGTAAGGCATTATTGACTTTCTGTTGTAACAGTATTTCTGCACCAGATTTGATGCCACCAGTGGCTAAATAGTACTTAGCAAAATCTTCAATCTTCCACTTAACATACAAGTCGACAATCAAATCTTTTTTCTCAGAGGTCACAAAACGATCTGGCACTTCGTCCAATGTTTGAATACGTGCATCAAGTCTTACCACACGGTCAAAGAAAGGGAGTTTTAAGTGTAAACCAGGTTCAAAAACTGTGGTGTCACCTGACTCGCTGTCTCTCTGTACTTTACCAAACTGTATAACAATGGCTTTGTTGCCTTCTTCTACAACAAATAACGAGCCAAATATGAGCAACCCTATGGCTACTATTATTAATGCAATAAAATTTTTCATAGCCTAGTTTCTCCCACTACGTGCGCCGTTGTTACGGTTGTTTCTGGAGTTGCCGTTTAACGGTTGTGTATCTTCATCTTGATTACGCAAACCTTCTAAAGTACTGCGGATGTTGGCTGGAATTGTTGGCCCAGACTGATTTCCCAATATTTTATCTAGCGGTAAATACATCATGTTGCCAGTGCCTTCCGTATCCACCAATATTTTACTAGTGTTGCCGTAGACTTCTTCCATAGTTTCAAGGTAAATACGGCTACGAGTGACTTCTGGTGCAGAAGTATATTGAGGAAGTAATTCTTCAAACCTTGCGATTGCACCTTGCGCTTCCAATGTGACGCGTTCTTTATAAGCTTGGGCTTCTTGTGCTAAACGGTTAACCTGTCCACGGGCACGAGGTTCGATTTCACGAGAATAAGCTTCTGCTTCGTTTATGAAGCGTTGTTCATCTTCTTGTGCTGCAATGGCATCATCAAAAGCTTCTTTCACTTCTTCTGGCGGCCTTGCATCTTTAAAGTTCATATCGACAACAGATATACCCATATCGTATGATTCAATGATACCCGTTAATTCATCAAGCACGCTTCGCCTTGTTGCTTCACGTCCACCCGTTAATACTGCATCCATTCTAGAATGACCTACAACGTAACGAATGGCACTATCGAATGCTTGACTCAAACTCTCTTCAGGGCTAGTTACAGCAAAGCTGTATTTATAAGGTTCGAGAATACGGTATTGAACTTCCATCTCAACACGGACCACGTTTTCGTCTTCAGTTAGCATCGAGCCAGAAGAAGGCATAGAGCGAATTGTTTTTACATCTACCGGTAGAATCTCGTCTATAAAAGTTGGTTTCCATTGCAGACCGGGATCCACAAAGTGACTAAATTCTCCAAACCGCAAAACCACGCCGCGCTCAGCTTCACGAATAGTGTAAAAACCACTGAACACCCAGCCGATAACTAATATACCAACTATTACAGCAGCGCCTATACCCCCGAGGCTTTTACCGCCTGATGAGCCACCAGAACCACCACCACCAAACTTGCCGAATTTATTCATCAAGTTTTTGAATACCTCATCTAAATCAGGCGGGCCTTGATCTCGGCCACCCTTGTTTTTCCAAGGATCATTATTGTTTCCACCGGGCTCATTCCAAGCCATCATGTCTCTCCAGCTAGTTAATCTAATAAATAGGTCTAATGACCTTTACGAGTTTTTTAAATATTTTGATCGGTTATTTGTTACTAATTTTTTACTATATAAGACTCTAAATCAACGTCGACACGTTTGATTAGTCTGTTCCAATCTCTTTGTTCCATTCGTACATCGATTTGCCAATCACCATTTTCCGCATAACCTTCTTCTGCAATGCAGTTCATATCAAAAAATACACCACGTAAACTGCTTTTGTGCGGAGGTATTAATAAACTATGTTGTACCATGTTTTTTGATAGACATTCAGTAATTGCGCTGAGCAGTAAATCAATACCCAGACCTTGCTGAGCAGATAACCAAACTCGAATAGGCATGCCTGATTCATCGCGATCTATTTTTGCAATGACGCCATCCATTCGATCAATCTTATTACACACCATCAATTGTTGAATTTCGTTGGCATCTATCTCTTCAAGAACTTCATTTACTTGTTCGATATTCTCTTGAAACTGGTCGTCAGAATAATCCACTACATGCAATAATAAATTTGCTTGCTGAGTTTCTTGCAGAGTGGCCTTAAACGCTGCTATCAAATCAGTGGGGGAGGTGACGTATAAAACCAACCGTATCGGCGAGAATTGCTGAGCCAACATTTTGTAGCTGAATCTTTCTAAGCGTTGGGTCAAGTGTCGCAAATAATTGGTCAGCAACGTACACAGCAGATTCTGTCATGCTATTAAATAAAGTGGATTTGCCAGCGTTGGTATACCCTACCAGTGAAACTGTGGGGATTTCTGCTCGAATTCTAGAGCGTCTTCCTTGTTCTCTTTGTTTTTGTACTTTATCAAGACGACGCTGAATCGCTTTAAGCCTTGCTCTTAATAATCGTCTGTCAGTTTCAAGTTGACTTTCACCAGGACCACGCAGACCTATTCCACCTTTTTGTTTATCAAGGTGAGTCCAGCCGCGAACTAACCGGGTACTCATGTGCCTAAGTTGTGCAAGTTCTACTTGCAACTTACCTTCATGGGTACGAGCACGCTGGGCGAAAATATCTAGAATCAGCCCGGTGCGGTCGAGCACTCGACATTGGCATAGTTGTTCTAGATTACGTTCTTGAGATGGGGATAGACTATGATTAAAAATAACCACGTCAGCTTGTTGCGCTCTAACTGCATTGGCAATTTCTTCTGCTTTGCCACTTCCCACAAAATAACGTGCCTGTGGAGACTGTCGAGAACATGTCACTACATCTATTGCGTTTACACCAGCAGACGACACAAGTAGTTGTAATTCTAATAAATCTTCTTTGCTATTTTCGTCAGCAAAATCGACATGTACTAAAACAGCTTGTTCACCTGCTTCATAACGGTCAAACAATCCGCTCTCCTAAAACCATATTTAGTCTTCGTCTGATTCCGTCTGACCAACCGTAGGCATTGGAATTGCGCGCGATGGTACAACGGTAGAAATTGCGTGTTTGTAAACCATTTGGCTTACAGTATTTTTAAGTAAAATCACAAATTGGTCGAACGATTCAACTTGACCTTGAAGTTTAATACCGTTAACCAAATATATGGATACAGGGATGCGCTCTTTGCGCAGCGCGTTGAGGAATGGGTCCTGTAATGATTGCCCTTTTGCCATGATCAATCCTTTTTCTTTTTATTATAAAATTTCACACTCAAAAAGTGATTATACAGAAAAAAAAATAGCTGTATAGGCCGCCTTAGAGTTGAAACTGACTCAGTTTAATGACTTTCGACAGATTGTTTGTCGAAAACGTGTCTAACGGGTGAATATTTTCCCAACTTCTGAGCCAAGTCAACTGTCTTTTTGCTAGTTGACGAGTGGCTGCGACAGACTTTGCAATCATTTCAATAAAACCATAATCACCATCAAGATATTGCCACATTTGCCTGTAACCCACACATCTAATAGAAGGTAAATTCAAATGTAGATCACCTCTGGTTCTTAATTCTTCTACTTCAGCCTGAAACCCTGTATCGACCATTTGTTGAAAACGCTGAGCAATCCGTTGATGCAGTACTTTTCTATCGTCCGGAGCAATACAGAATTGCTTGACATTATAGGGTATGGGGGCGGATTTAGTCGCCATCAAGTCTGTCATTGAACGATTGGTTAGATGATAAACTTCTAAGGCTCTGATTAAACGTTGAGGATCGTTGGGATGAATACGTCTGGCTGAGGTTGGATCTATTTGAGCCAACTGCTGATGTAATTCCCCCCATCCTAATTTATCAGCCTCTGCTTCTATGGTTTTCCTGACATTTTGATCTGACTCTGGTAAGGGGGAAAGTCCGTCAATCAGGGCTTTGTAATACATCATAGTGCCACCCACTAATAATGGAATTTTACCCCTTGCTGTGATTTCTTGCATGGCCAACAATGCATCTTTACGAAATTCGGCCACTGAGTAACGTTCTGCGGGATCCAAAATATCGATTAACCTGTGAGGGGCCCTTTGCAATTCAACTGCGTTCGGTTTGGCCGTGCCTATATCCATGCCACGGTAAATCAATGCAGAATCGACACTGATTATCTCGCACGGCAGGTTTTCGCACAGCTCAATTGCAAGCCCGGTTTTACCTGAGGCGGTAGGCCCCATTAAAAATAATGCCGGTGGCAACGAACTAAGCTCTTTGCCTAGAATTTCATTCATTCGTATTTAGCCAATCATTTAAATGCACGGGTTTTCCTATTTTAGCAATATCATGTTCAACGTTGCTCGATGACTGAACAAACTGTTGCCACAATTCTTGTATCTGGGTAAGGCTTACTTCTTCACGTAAAACGATACATGTTAGCAAGTGCCTACGCACTTCCTCGGTCTCTAGTTCTTCAAAATTTAAAATTTCTTCTAGACATTCTATCCATCTAAACTGTCGTAACCCTGCGGGTACCTTACGTAAAATTATTCTATTTTTGGTCCAGCCAATTTCTACACTATTTTCTAGAAGTGGTTGGTAAAGTGCTTTTGCCTGTACCAATAAACTGGGCGTTGCAGTTATCGATATAGGCATTAATAAAGGTTGGCTCACTGGCATAACATCTGTATAGAGTCTTGACATTACGCTAAGGTGAAGAGCTACGGTCTCGAGTAAATAAAATTTTTGCTTGAGCTTAAGTAATATTTTTTTTTCTGATACCTGAAGCCATTGCCCGGGCATCATTGTAGTTTGTTGTGCAGAATTAGAAACCGCATTAATTGAATGTGTTGGAGTCATTAATTGTTGATAGTTTTTTGAAGATTGATTGATAACTTGAGAAGAGTTGACTAAGTGCTGAGCCATGTTTTTGTTTGCCAATCTACCCGAAGGACCAGATGCTTGAGTGCCTGCACCAGTATAATCAGGCAGACGATCATCCACACTTGTTTCTGATGCCGGTCTTTGTAAAGGTCGAATATAATCATGATTAGGCTGTGCTTGCGGCAATACACTTACCTCAGGATTCGGTTGCTGCTGGCCTAATTGACAATATTGATTAAGTGAGTCTGTTAGTGCTCTGAATATGAAATCATGGACCAGGCGCGCTTGGTGAAATCTGACCTCATGCTTGGCTGGGTGTACATTGACATCGACTTGGTTTGGCTCAAGGGTCAAATACAGCACATAGGCTGGATAAAAATCTGCACCCATAAGCCCTTCAAATGCTTGGCGAACAGCATGATTGATTAACTTATCACGCATCATACGGCCATTAACATAAAAATATTGAAACTCGCCTTGGGTTTTGGATTGTCCTGGTTGTGCCAGCCAACCCTTCAATTCAAATGTTTGAAATTGACTATTAAGTTCAATGCTTTGTTCGGAAAACTCTTTGCCACAAATAGTGTTAAGGCGCTTCAATTCAGAATTTTGTGCTTTTACAGCGGGATACTTACGCAGTAACTTTCCATTATGTTTAAGGCTAAAGCTCACATCAAAACGACTCAGAGCAATGCGCCTAACAACTTCATCTATATGTGTAAACTCAGTTTTTTCAGTCTTTAAAAATTTGCGTCTGGCAGGCGTGTTAAAAAACAAATCGACTACATCAACACTCGTGCCATCGGGATGTGCCACTGGGTTAACTTGCACTTGCATATCACGCCCTTCGCAATGAGCTTGCCAAGCTTGGGCTTGGTCTTTGGGCTTGGAACTTAAGCTTAAGCGTGCAACCGAGCTTATACTAGCTAACGCTTCACCACGAAACCCCAAACTACAAATGGTGTCTAAATCATCTAATTTTGCTATTTTACTAGTGGCATGACGGCTTAGGGCTAAAGCGAGTTCGTCATGGGGAATACCACTGCCGTTATCGCGGATCAAGATGCGTTTATGTCCACCTTTTTCGATATCAATTTCAATTGACGTAGCCCCAGAATCTAGGCTGTTTTCTACTATTTCTTTGACCACGGAGGATGGACGTTCAACCACTTCCCCAGCAGCAATTTGGTTGGCTAATCTTGCAGGAAGAATTTTAATTGGCAAAACAATGACCTTGGTGTAAATATTAAATAAATGAGCAGTTTAGGTGCTAGGGATCATTAGAACTTGTCCGATACGCACCACATCTGTATTCAGATTGTTGGCTTTTTTTAATGTGCTAATTTGCACATTATAACGCTGTGCCAGCAAGGATAATGATTCACCGCTTCGAACTCTATGGGTGCGTTTTTCTTGCTTCCATTTAGCCCATAATGAGCCATCTGGTGGTGAACCTTTAAAGTGTTGTTTAAGCCCGTTAAAAACTGACTGCGCCAGCTTCTGTCTATACTCAGACCAATTCAGGTTTTTTTCTTCTTGAGGGTTAGAGATAAATCCCATTTCTACTAAAATTGACGGAATATCTGGAGAGGTTAACACCGCAAAACTTGCCCCTTGGGGCGTCTTTTTATGCAATTTTGTCACTTTTCCTAGGTGCCTTATCATATCCCGACTCACGTCATAACTAGTGGTCAAGGAGTGATCCATAGACATATCCAGAAAGGTTTGAGCTAAATACCTTTCATTCGCTGTATCTTGAATAATCTCAGCAGCGCCTCCAAGTAATTCAGAATGCCGCTCGGTTCTTTCCAACCAGCGGCCCAGTTCCGTATTCGCTCTTTTCATGGATAACACCCATACAGACGCTCCCCTGGGTTGAGGTGTGGTAAACGCATCGGCATGTATTGACACAAACATATCTGCTTTGTGTTTTCTGGCAAGTTGAGGCCGTTTATTTGGTGAAATATAATAATCGCCAGTGCGTGTCATCAACGCTTTCATGCCTTTTTCTTTGTTAATCAAAGACTGTAATAGTTTCGCTATACCTAAAGTTACATTTTTTTCATAACTACCACTAGGACCAATCGAGCCTGGATCCTCACCACCGTGGCCTGCATCAATAACAATTATTATATCCCTGTCTGTTGTAGATTTTGAATTCAATACAATTTTTTGTGTTGCAGACTCAGGGGCGTTTAGAACAATTACTAATCTATTGCCATAGGGCTCGGTAGGGGGTAAAGCAAATATGTTCTTGTCGATCTTTTTATTTAACTCAATGACGACTCGAACAGCTTTAGGATTTTTGGCCGTGCTGTATCGTACTTTTCTGACCAACTTACTGTCATTCGCCACTTTTTTAAAATCAAAGTTCTTTGGGGTGTTTTCTATGTCTATGACTAATCGTTGTGGGTTGTTTAAGGTGAAGTAGCTATATTCGGGGGTATTAGCTAAATCGAAAACTAGACGAGTGGTATTTGGGGAAGGCCAAATGCGTAGTCCTTCGATTGTATTTTTAGCAAAAACTGGCGTGCTCAAAGCTATCAGCAAAAAACTGATTAATAGTATATGAAGTTGTTTGGACCAAAACGTTTGCATTAGTATTTTTCTAGTTTAATTGCTGAAGTAAATTCAAGCCCTTTGCCGATTTTGCCTGCATTGATAATGTGCGTCCTGTTTGCGTGTACTCAATACTAATGTGTAAATCGGCTGATGCCAAGAGGCCAGCACCTCTGTCTGGCCATTCAATCAAACAAATACAATCAGAATCGAAATAATCACGAATGCCCATAAACTCTAATTCTTCAGGATCAGACAAACGATATAGGTCAAAGTGAAACACACGCCAGTCTCCTATCTCATAGGGTTCAACCAATGTATAGGTAGGGCTTTTGACATTACCAATATGCCCTAGTCCTTGAATAAAACCTCGGCTAAAAGTGGTTTTACCTGCGCCTAAATCGCCTTCAAGATAAATCACCATACCTTGATGACAATTCTGAGCAAGTTTTCTTGCCAAAGCAACAGTGGCCTCTTCATCTGCTAACTCATAATTAGTTCGGGGTAAATCAGCGGTAGGGTTAATTAAAGAAATGCTCATAATCCGTTAACAATGGCTCGTAAAGGTTGCAGTAAGTCTGAAGCAATCATACCACGTTGACCATATTGTATTGCAACTCTGTCTCCTGCTTCAGCATGAGCACATACCCCATATACCGCTGCTTTTTGTGAGGTGAATCCTTGCGCCAAAAAAGCACCAACAACACCGGTTAGCAAATCGCCCATACCTGCGGTTGCCATACCGGGGTTGCCACCTTTGCATACAAAGCATCCACGCACTTGATGTAACTCTTGCATTTGGATAATAGTGCCTGCGCCTTTTAAAACACAAACGGATTGATATTTTTGTGCGATGTGTTGACTAGATAGGTACCTATCACTCTCAATTTTAGCAATATTGCAGTTCAATAATCGACTCGCTTCTCCTGGATGGGGTGTTAATACTAGTGCCGGTAAACGTGCCAAAGTATTCTGCACAGCTGCTTTATCTTTCATAGCTGCTAACAAATTTAGGCCATCAGCATCAATGACCAGTGGCTTTGGATGGTGTTTTAGGTACTCAAATAAACTCGAAAACTGCTGATGTGCCCAATTATCTTGACCTAACCCTGGTCCTACAACGATGCAGCTACACCAATCTAACGCGGCCTCAAGCTCCTTGTGGGTCAGCATTATTTCTGGACGACCAGCAGAGATACTGATGCTACTAGACTCATGGCAATAGACTTTTACTAAACCTACGCCACACCGCAAAGCTGCTTCGGCACTGAGTCGAATTGCCCCAGCCATACCTTGGTTACCGCCTATGCACAGTAATTTCCCAAAAGAACCTTTGTGACCATGCACGGGCCTAGATTGCAATGATTGTAACATTGACCAGTCGACTAATTGTGCTCTACTGCGCGCGATGTCGAAAAACTCTTTGCCTACCCCTAAATCAGCAAAAATTAGCTTGCCACAGAATTCTTTTCCAATACCGCTAACCAGTCCCGGTTTGGTTGCGATAAATGTAATCGTCACATCGGCATCGATACATAGAGGCAGAGCTTGCCCTGTGTTAGCAAACATCCCTGATGGTAAATCAATGCTTAAAACAGGTATGTTTGCTCGATTGATTTGTTGTATAACGGCTTGAAATGCTGGTTTGACTTCGCCAGTTACTCCCGTGCCTAACAATGCATCCACCACCACATCAAATTGCGTATAATCCAGCTCAGCAAACTGCTGTGTTTCTCCACCCTGCTGCTGCCATTCTAGTTGTGCTTGTTTTGCATCACCTATTAATTCTCTCTCAGGTTTCTCACATATGACCACAACATTGATACCTTGCTGTTTGGCAAGTTTAGCCAACACATAACCATCACCTGCATTATTGCCGTTACCAGCAACCACTATAATATTCATTGCATTAGGCCATGCTTGCTTTAATGCTTTAAATGCAGCTTCGCCTGCTCGTTGCATTAATTCAAACATAGAACATCCAGCAATCTGGGCTGCCTTGGGCTCAATCGTTCTGACTTGTTCTGAACTCACAATTTTATGTGCTAGTATCAGTTCTGCTTGCTCGGTTAACAGGTTTGTCAATGTCATCTCTGAACACTTATGAATTGTTGTCTTTGGCTAAAAATATCAAGGCTTGGGGCAAAGTGCTAGGTTTTCAGCAAGTGGGCATTTGTGATGTTAACCTAGAGCAGCACGAATCCCACTTACAATCGTGGTTGGATAAAGGCTATGCCGGTGAAATGAACTACATGGTAGAGCACGGTATGAAGAGAGCTCGACCGGCTGAGTTAATGCCCGGTACGATGCGCGTTATCAGTGTAAGAATGGATTACCTGCCTCCCAATGCGAAATTTGCTCATACCCTCAAAAACAAAAAGCAAGCTTACATAAGTCGTTATGCCCTTGGCCGTGACTATCACAAGCTGTTGCGTAGTCGTCTGAAAAAGCTTGGCGAAAAAATTAAAACTGAATGTGAACAACTCAATTTTCGGCCTTTTGTTGATTCAGCCCCAGTACTTGAACACGCTATTGCTGAAAAAGCAGGTATCGGTTGGACAGGTAAGCATTCACTTACTATCAATAAAGAAGCGGGTTCTTGGTTTTTTTTAGGCGAGTTATTTGTTGATATAGCTTTGCCTGTCGATCAGCCCGTAGAAGAAAACTGCGGTAGTTGCAAAGCCTGCATAACCATCTGCCCCACCCAAGCAATAGTAGAACCCTATGTGGTGGACGCTAGGCGCTGTATTTCATACCTGACCATAGAACAAAAAGGTGCTATTCCAGAACAGTATCGCGCTTTAATTGGCAACCGTGTCTATGGCTGTGATGATTGTCAACTTATTTGTCCGTGGAACCGCTACGCTAATATCACCGCTGAAGCCGATTTTCACCCTAGGCAAAAATTGATGAGCCAAGAACTTATCGACTTATTTGCTTGGGATGAATCAACCTTCCTGAAAAATACCGAAGGTTCGGCCATAAGACGTATTGGTTTTGAGCGCTGGCAACGTAATTTAGCCGTGGGATTAGGTAATGCGCCATACTCGCTCGAAATCGTTAGCACTTTGCAATCCGCATTGAGTCACACAACCGATTTAGTCAAAGAACATATTCAATGGGCATTGAAGCAACACAAAAATAAAGCAACTAATGAAGAAAAAAATAGATAGCCGCTTAACCCAAAGGTTAGTCCGCAGCATTGAAAAGGGTTTGGTTAGGGACGCTTAGTTCAGGATACGTAATCAGGAAGGATTATATTAGTATAAATATCCAGCTCAGTTATGCCTAAACGTAATTTCTTACAATTCTGCACACTGCTCTATCAGAGGCAGAAAGTTGTATATTTGACACAATATGGTCAGCAGGGTAACCATATAAACCAAAACGATTACCACGACTATGATTGATAATCAGCGCAAAATTGGGATGGGAATCAATATCTCCTCGAAAAGGATCTAAAATAGGTATCTTATATCTAGCAAAATGCAAAAAACCTAATCTGTCTGCCGTTTTTAAATACAACTTTATCAAATATCGGTTTTTCAATGATCGCATAAATAGCAAACTTGGGGATTTGCACGGGCACACCCTGCCATACCATTTCTACTACTTGCAGTTTCTCAGCAAGTGATGATATTGACTTAGGTAATTCAAATGTTTTCATCATTTTTCCCTGAGATTTACTGTCTTTTATTAAAAGACAAATGCTAGAAGTTATATATTAAAAGATAGAGAATAAGTTCAAATATTGTCAAAAGTTTAAGTAATAATCTTTGCAAAGCGCAATATAGTCTTCGGAATAGCTACTTAGATGATTGTAAATACTAAGTTTTGTGCTGATTTTGGTTTCTTTTTTTCGACTAAACTCGAGTAAAAGTCGCGTCACATCTGATTGTGGGTTTGGTCTCACATGAAGTTCCTGAATACAATACAACCCTACCGATTCTGCATCCACTATGAATATCTTAGCGGTGTCAAATGGCAGTACACAGCAAAATTTACCGCTAGAAGATAGGTGCTTGGTTACTTCTTTTAAAAGTGTTGGGTGATTTAACTCTACTGTTTGCCGAGCATTAATTCGACTTTTGGTTGAATGAGTTTTATTGGCGCTGAGATTTATTGAAAAATAGGGAGGGTTGCTGACAATTAAATCATAAGCGGTAGTAGTTGAAAATTGTTGTAAACTTGAATTTTTAAATGTTAATTGAAGTGCCCACGGACAGTTTTTAGCATTACTTTTAGCTTGTGCAATCGCGCCAACGTCGATATCAATACCGTCTATCAAACAATTATGTTGTGCTTTTTGAGCCAACATAATGGCTAACAATC
Source organism: Paraglaciecola psychrophila 170 (assembly GCF_000347635.1). Taxonomy (NCBI): domain Bacteria; kingdom Pseudomonadati; phylum Pseudomonadota; class Gammaproteobacteria; order Alteromonadales; family Alteromonadaceae; genus Paraglaciecola; species Paraglaciecola psychrophila. The sequence continues at coordinate 394,812 of NC_020514.1, forward strand.
CACTGCCGCTACCAACATCTAAAATATGCTGAGCGCTTTTAGTTTGTACCCAACTACCCAACATAATACTGTCGGTACCTACCTTCATAGCGCATGCGTCATGTTCGATAGTGAATCTTTTAAATTTAAATCCCACGTTAGAACACTTGTAAACGGATCATCTGAGCCGCCACATCGGCAGCCTGAACGGGTTTATATTTTATTAACCTGCCATGCAACAATGGTGATAAAAATGGACTTAATGCACTCGCAAGCTTCTCGGCAGGCCGCATTTCCTTTCGCTCTCCCAATAACAAGGATGGCCTGACTGCTGAGGCGTTATTCAAACCTGACATGCCAATAATGGCATTCTCTAATTCACCTTTTACACGTAAGTAAAAATTATTACTTTTAGCACTGGCGCCGACTGAAGAAATCCAAACAAAACTTCCGGCACGTTGTGCTCTAGCTAGTTGAGCTGCGACATGGACATATTCAAAATCTACTTTTCTAAATGCACTCTTGCTGCCGGCTTTTTTGATTGTGGTGCCTAAACACACGTAAATATGCTGACAACCAAAGTAACCTTGATAATCCTCTAAGCTTTCAAAATCGACAACTATAGGCTCTATCTTATTGATGTTTCCAGAAAAAAAATCTTTTGATAATGGTTTACGTACCAAACACGTGATGGTTTGATATCTGTGGTCTCGGCAGAGCTGCTCGACCAATGTTTTACCAACCAAACCTGTCCCACCTAAAACTAAAGCCGTTTTCAACATCTATTACCTGCGATTTTGCCTGTAGGTGAGAAATCCCTACAATACGATTAAAGGGATTGCCCATAAAATGATAATGCATCTTATCCAATAAAGATCAGAACAAACAGTAACGGGACAAATTAGAATAAATAAGCTTACCGGGTTTTATTAAGCGTTTAGGCTGCATGGTCTGCAAATACAGCAGCCAACAGTCACTCTGGAACGGCCCTCAGTATTGAACGAGTTTTCGAGTCTCCAAGCTTACAAGGGCCAGCAAAAAAGAACTACAAGTATCTCCTGATAGGAAATGTGTGACGTTTTTGCAGGGTAAAAAGGATGCAAGACAGTTCAGTCCTGAGCTATCAAATACAAAATCGTAACCAGTAACATTTAGCGCTTAAGGCATTTAATCTATCGGACAACAGCCAAACTACGCTAGTGGAAGAAAAAAGTGATACTTTGGTCAACTTAAATGAAGATTTACATTTCTTAGACGATCAACAGCACTTTATTTGGGCATCAGAAAAAGATGGCTACAAATATCTGTATCTGCACAAAAATAATGGCGAATTGAAGCGCCAGCTTACAAAAGGAAATTGGGTAGTAGATAAAATAGAAGCTATCGATCAAAAAACGCATTAGTTTGCTGGGCGCGCAGATACTCCTACTCAACGCCTTTTATACAAGGTTGGGTTAGCTGGTGGGCCAGTCACTAAGATAAGCCAGTGCAATGGTTTTCATTAAATTTTTTTTAGTGATGATACCAGTGTGTATGTTGATAGTTTTTCTACCATCAACATCCTTCAACAAGTCAGCTTACAAAAGGCCGATGGTGAGCAGTTAACTTGGTTAAGTAAAAATGCAGTAACCAAGAATCATCCACTTAAGGCTTATCAAGCCAACTGGGTTAAACCGACTATCTCTAGTTTCAGTTTAGATGATGACTCTGAACTCTATTATCGCCTTTATAAACCTTACAATATCTAAGGTAAACCCCCTGTCATTGTTTACCAATATGGCGGTTCAGGTTTGGAAGTGGTTAAAAACAGTTGGGGCGGCAATCGTGGCTTACTCATTCAGTATTGGGCAAGTAAAGGTTATGTAACCTGAGATCTGCTTAAGCAATAATCATAGAGTTCAGCTCTACGCCAGTTAAATTGAGGCTTAGCTTATTTTCTTTTAAACAATAAGCGACCAATCCCGCGAGTAATTCAGCATAAAGCCGTTCATACTCCGATGCCTTGAGTGTTCGATATAAGAAATATTCTTAAGTTGGTCGTTTATTGTTTCAATTATATAGCGCCTTGAAAGCATGGCCTTATCCCACAACGATATAGCTCTTGCTTTCATATTTTTGCGAACGGTTGTGATGAGACTTACACCTTTGTCTAATAAATCCGCTTCCAAATCTTTACTCAAATAGCCTTTGTCTCCATACAATTTATCAGTCAAACCTTCTGATAATTCACGTACGGGTTGAGTGTCATGTACATTGGCGGTTGTGACTTTCGCAGCAACAATTTCACCGTGATGATTGACGACTAAGTGGAGCTTAAAACCATAAAACCAACCCATAGTACCTTTAACTCGTTGAGCGATACCGTCGAAGGTTTTATGTCTAGGCATGACCGCTAGAAATCGTGTGTAACTCAATAAATTTGGAAACGCATTTTTGTAGACAAGAGATACATACCCAAGAGAGTAGTTTTTGAAATCACGGTAATGTGACATATGAAAACTGACGACAATCGTCATGATTTCATATGTGGTCATTTGCCCTTCTCTTTGACGTTTTTGCGTACCGTCTTCAAGCAGTTGTTTACACCATTGAGGTATAAATACTTTGCAAAAATAATCGACATCACAAAACAACTCAACAAATTTACTCATGCCTGTTCCTTTTTAGATTCATCTCTTTTAGTCGAAAGTTCGGATCTTGGAACAGGCATTTAGTTCAATTTATTAAACAGGATTCAGGTTAAATAATACCAATCCGCATTAAGTTTTTCCCACTTCAATCCAGTCCCGTGTGCACATTTTTGTCACGCGTAGTGTATCGCTTACAAAGTCATTCCAAGCGAGCGTGCAGGCATCAACAATATCCTCATAGCCGCTGAAACAGCGATTAGCTAAATGATGCTGGCGTAGCCAACTCCATACTTGTTCTATTGGGTTTAGCTCTGGGGAGTACGGGGGCAATTTGATGATATTCACATTTTTAAACCCTTCGACTAATGAAGCTTGATGCCATCCCGCCCCATCCATTATCACCACTGCGTATCTACCGTGTTTTGTTTTGGCTGAAATCTGTTCTAGGTGCTGTGTCATAATACATTTATCAACATGAGGTACTATTAATGCTTCTGTTTCACCTGTCGCAGGGCACACTGCACCAAACAAGTATGCATTGCTGCTGCCTAACGGCTCTAGGTCGACGACCTTTCAATGACCATAGGCGCGTGTGGTGGTATTCTGCGGGCCTATTCTCGCTTCATCCTGAAACCAAAAATCGACTCTATCTAGCGAAATATGTCCGGGGATCAATCTGATTGTTTCAATTTGAAGTTTTTTTAAAGTCTTCTTGGGCTTCTTCAGATTGCTTAGGATGTTTTGAGCGACTTGTCGTCCAAGTGATGTTCAATGACTTGAGTAATTTATAAATCGAGTTTTGATGATAGTTGACTGAAAAAGTCTGTTGAATATAGTTTTGTAGCATCTCACCGTTTAGACGCCCGCCACTCGTAGACTAACTTTGTTTCTCGATGTAATCGAGTAGCTCGGCTTTTTGCTGGGAGGACAATAGAGAAGGTCTTCCCGATGGTTTTTTACTTTCAAAGGCGCTAATACCACCTTTCAAATAGTTGGCAACCCATTCATTAACCATCCTTCGACTAACGTTCAACGTTCTGGCTACGGAAGCTTTATTTTTACCTGCCTTAAAATGCGCTATGGCTAATAAACGCATGCGCATTCGATGCTCTTTAACCTTGTTAGAAAGCGCTTTTAATTGCTGTTCAGTATGATGATTCAAAAGAATTACAACGTGATTATATGATAGACATATTAGATCACATATTTAGACGCATTGGTATAATTACACCGAGAGGTTTATGAAACATCCCAAGGCTGATGCAGACGCTTAAGTATTTCCTTATGCTAAAGATCTCAAAGGTGATTTACTGTTTTACCACGGCATAGTTGACGACAATGTATTGTTTACTAATAGCATCAAGTTATACAAACATTTACAAGAGTTAGGTATTCTATTCGAAAGCATGGATTTCCCAGCAAAAATACACAGTATTCCGTGGTGAAAATACCGGCATTCACTTATATAAAACCATTATCAAGTTCTTCGATAAACATTTTGGTATGGACTAGGGGTCAGTTACTAATGGCTAGTAGATAGTCACTAGTAACAACTAAAAGAGTTTGAACCACAGAGGACACAGAGAACACAGAGGAAAAGCAGATAAAAAAGAAAGGTATTATTGGGCTAAGGAGCTAGAACTGACTGGCTCAATGTGGAGCCTGTAACAGATTCTGTGTAACTGCCATTATTTAAGATGTTTCGGTGATGGCTAAGTACACCATTTTCTTAGCTGGATCGTCGCTTGGAAATATCTTTCGTTTCTTAAGTGCCTTGCAGATAACGCTGTTGAGAGACTCAATGGCGTTGGTTGTATATATCGCTTTTCGGATGTCCGCAGGATAATTAAAGATAGTATTTAAGTTCTGCCAGTGTGTTCGCCATGACTTACTAATCTGCGGATATTGCTCGTCCCAGGTGTCGCTAAAACGCTCTAGTTCAAGTAAGGCTTCTTCCTCTGTACTTGAACGATACACACGCTTTAAATCAGTCGTCACAGCCTTGTAGTCTTTCCAAAAAACGTATTTAAGTGAGTTACGCACCATGTGCACGATACACAGTTGCACATTGGTTTGTGGAAACACTGCATTAATCGCGTCAGGAAAGCCTTTGAGGCCATCTACGCAGGCAATTAGGATGTCTTCTACACCCCGATGTTGCAGCTCCGTCAGCACACTCAACCAGGACTTAGCGCCTTCGTTCTCGGCTACCCACATGCCCATTAGCTTTTTGTGGCCTTCGATATTAATACCAAGCGCAAGGAAGATGGATTTATTGATAACACGCTTATTTTGGCGAATTTTCACCACAAGACAATCGAGATAAATAATCGGATAAATGGGGTCGAGCGGTCGTGATTGCCATTCAACGACTTTGTCGATGACGGCGTTCGTCACTCTTGATATAAGCGTGGGTGAGATGTCTGCCCCGAACTATTCATCAAAGGCTTGTACGATTTCACGTGTGCTCATGCCTTGCGCATATAGCCAAAGGATTTTTTCATCCATGGACGTAAATCGAGACTGATTCTTTTTGACCAATTTAGGCTCAAAAGAGCCATCACGATAACGTGGTGTGTCGAGGTCGAACTCACCATCTTCCGTTTTTATCCGTTTAGACGTCCTGCCGTTACGACTATTCTTTACTACTGACTTAGCATGCTTCTGGTAGCCTCAATGCTCTTCCATCTCAGCGTTTAATGTAGCCTCAACGGTTATTTTCTTAGCATTCGGCTGAAATCATTTAAGTCTTCTGGGGTTTTAATGCCTTTGGCCGCTTCTTTAGCGAAAGCTTCAAGTTCTTTTCTGTTCATTTGCATCTGCCTATCCTTAACTCTCAATAGAGTAATTTATGATAAGCAGTTACACAAAATTCGTTACAGCATCCTACATTTCTCTTTTGAATTAACTTCTGCCTCGCAGTACCTCTGGAATGCTTTATCAATTGGCCTTGACTATCACTTCTAGTTCCCCCAGATCTATTTATAACATCAACTCTTACCTAAAATGATGACATTATGTATCAACACCTAAAAATCGACATCGTATCCGACGTATCTTGCCCTTGGTGTATCATCGGCTATCAAGCATTGAACCAAGCTTTAGCCAATTTAGCCCCAGATATCCAAGCCAAGATTACTTGGCAACCTTTTGAACTCAATCCTCAGATGCCCAAAGAAGGACAGGACATTACTGAACACATTACGCAAAAATATGGCATTACTGAGGAGCAGAGTGAGCAAAACCGTGCGGCTATTAAAGAGCGGGGGTTGTCTGTGGGTTATGAATTTGGCAATCGTGGTGGCGGTCGAATTTATAATACTTTTGATGCGCACCGTTTATTACATTGGGCCCATGAGTTAGGCAAACAAACTGAGTTAAAACTAGCGCTATTTGATTTGTATTTTCAGCAAAATGGTAATCCTAGTGATTATCAGCAGTTATTATCTGTTGTTGAAAGTCTTGGATTAGATGTGGCTGAGGCGAAACAAATATTGGAATCAGATAAGTACACCGCTGATGTGAGAAAGCAGCAACAATTTTATCAATCCGCTGGTGTGAGTTCGGTGCCTGCTGTAATCGTGAATGATAAACACTTGATCAGTGGTGGACAGCCAACTGAGGTATTTGAAAAAGCGTTAAAGCAAATTGCAGATGAGAGCATTACTGTCTAGTTTGAATGCGATATAACCATCGCTATTTCGTCTATGGTCGCGATCTTTACCTAACTGTCAGATGTTGGCAATCAATGCCTGAAAAATTGATATATGGACTCCGGTTTGTAAAAGCGGGCTGCTTATTACGATCACCTCGTTAGAGGTGGGAGTCCATATTTTTCATCTTGACTGTATGGTTACTGAGTGACTGGGAAGCCCCTATCTCGCATCAGTGCTTCAACTTTAGCATCACGTCCGCGGAATAAACGATAAGCTTCAGCTGGATCCATTGCATTACGAATAGAAAACAAGTGATCAACTAGTTTTTTACTCACATCTTTGTCGTAGAAACCACCAGGGGCTTCAACAAAGGCTTCTGCTGCGTCAGAAGTGAGTACTTCAGCCCACATGTAGCCATAATACCCAGAGGAATATCCTTCACTAGAAAATACGTGGCCAAACTGTGTACTGCGATGACGCATAACCACTTCGTCTGGCATGCCCAGAGCGGTTAATTGTTCTTTTTCAAAGGCTTGGGGATCGATTTTGGCAGGATCAGTGGTGTGGTATAACAAGTCCATAATGGCCGAGGCCAAATATTCAGTGGTCTTAAAACCTTCATTAAAGGTGGCAGCTTTTTTGATTTTAGCTACTAATTCAGCTGGGATAGGTTTGCCCGTTTTGTAATGTACCAAATAGTTATTAATCACTTCGTCTGTGGTTAACCAACGCTCTAGTAATTGAGATTGAAATTCAGTGTAATCTCGCACCCCAGAATGTGAAGTGGGATAAGCAACGGTGGCAGATAAAAAGTGTAAGGCATGACCAAACTCGTGGAAGTAAGTTTCTGCATCACTCCAAGATATCAATGTAGGTTCGCCATCGGCTCCTTTTACAAAATTGGAATTGTTAGAGGAAAGCACCGTCTTTTTACCATCAAATGTAGTATGGCTGCGATAGGTGGTGGCCCAAGCGCCCGAGCGCTTTCCTTTGCGGCCAAATGGGTCGAGATACCACAAACCAATATGTTCACCGGAGGTCTTGTCTGTGACTTCCCACACTTTAACATCTTCATGGAATACCGGTACTGAACCTTCTGGTACAGGTGTAAAATCAAAGTTAAATAATCGACCTGCAACATAGAACATCGCTTCGCGTAACTTATCTAATTGTAGGTATTGTTTCACTTCATCAGAATCAAGAGAATATTTGTCTTTGCGGACTTTTTCGGCGTAATAGCGATAGTCCCAAGGCGCTATTTTAATTTTAGCCCCTTGTGTATCTGCTATCGCCTGCATATCTGCCACTTCTTCATTCACACGTGCAATGGCTGCTGGCCAAACTTTTTTCATCAAGTCCATGGCATTTTCTGGGTTTTTTGCCATTCTGTCTTCTAAGCGCCACTGCGAGTAATTGTCGTAACCTAGCAGTGCAACACGTTCATCCCGTAAAGTAAGAATTTTTTTGATGAGATGGTTATTATCAAATTCAACACCATTATTGGCTCGGCTGTAATAGGTTTTCCATACCTTCTCTCTCAGTTCCCGCTTGTTAGAGTAAGTTAAAAATGGATCCATAGATGATCGAGAGTTGGTAATGGCATATTGCCCTTCTTTACCTAGACCTTTTGCTGCGCTCGCAGCAGCCGAGATCAGTGATTCTGAAAGGCCCGACAACTGGTCGTCATTTAGAAATAACACATAGTTTTCTTCGTCAGCTAATATGTTATTAGCAAATTGGGTCTGTAAACCGGCTACTTCTTGGTTAATTGCTGCATACCTCGCTTTGGCTTCACCTATTAGTGTTGCGCCGTTGCGAGCAAAACTATTATAGGTAAGCCATGTGACTCGCTGTTCTTCGCTGCTTAAGTCTTTTAAGTCCTCACTTTGGTAAACTGCTTTCACTTTAGCAAATAGTTTTTCATTACCTGTGATGCTTGAATTGAATGCAGAAATTTTGGGTACCATTTCTTTTTGGATCTCACGAAACTCAGGGCTATTATTATTTGAGCTCCATATTCCCCAATAACTAAACACTCTGCTTAAAGCGCTACCGGCCTTTTCTAATGCCACTACGGTGTTTTGAAAATTCGCAGGCTGTGGATTGTCGACTATGGCATCGATTTCAGCCAGATTGAGAGCCATACTCTCTTCTAATGCGGGTTCAAGGTCTGCTAACGCCATCTTGTCAAAGGCAGGTGTACCACCATAAGGACCTACATATTTTGCTATTAATGGATTTTGTTGTTGTATATTTGCTTCGGATTCGGGGGTAGTTGTTTGAGTTTTAGTAGGGGGATTTTCGCTACATGCACTTAACGCAACTATCACCGCACTACTTAATAGCGCTGCTAGTTTTATTTTCATAATTTCCTGCCAGATATTTATTATAATTTTGATTTAGTTCGCCAGCATTTATTTGACGACACAGAAGTGTAATGTTCTGGTTACAAAGTTCAAGTGAGTATGCGCTCAATCTTCGATATTTTGAGGTGGCTTAGGTATAAAATAATATACTAATTTGGTGTTAGGTATGCGGCAATTATACGAAGATTGGTTAAGGTATATTCATGTTGATGCCCAAGTTGAGTGCCTGACATGAAATCAGTTCTACTAGCCACATTTTTAATGGTATCCAGCCATTGTTCTGCTAGTTCAGATACGCTGGCAATAACCTTGAGTTGCTTGCAAACTTGGGCTCCACAAAACGTTGAATTTAAAATGGTAAAGTCAGCAATCAAATTTAGTGGTTGTAAGCAAAAAGAATACTTAGCTGCTTTGAACCAACCTTTAACTGAAAATTTTCTGCTTGAAATGGGTTTTGGTTATGCCAAAGGCGCACATTATTGGGGTATGTTTAATCAAGAAATCTCCGTTAAAGAATTTTCTTTTATTCCTAGGTATCAATTTGGCCATGATATTAGCATTGGGTTCGGTGTGATTGCCCAATCACAAACTGAGTTTAAAACCAGCCAAGGATTTGAATTTAATTTACCTAAAAACACAGAGTGGCTGCTCAATACACGTACGGATGGTTTTGCTAATAATCATTATTGGGAATGGACCGCTTCAAGCCAAAAATGGAGCGCTTCAAATGACCTAGGAGGGCTGTTAGAAAACGGCGCTACAAATAATAAGATTGGCTTAAGTTACAATGGGTATTTTTAAAACATGGAAACCACAGATTTAAACCGCACCCCCTGCCGTACTTTCCTTATTCAAATGCCGTGCATCGCAGAATCGTAATATTGTTTTTTTATCTGTTCCATTTACTTGAGTAATACATGTATTTTGAAAGTCTGACAGTGGTGACATAGCGTCATCAACGATCAAGTGTTGCTTAATCAGTTCACGCAGTACTAAGCCATGAGTCATAACAACTAGACTCCCTTGCATGTTCTTATAGGTCTCCAAAACAAATTTCCACACAAGATTAACTCGCTCTATAAACTGGTGCTGGGTTTCACCGTTGGGTGGGGCATAACTTTCATCAAAAATGTCAGCATCAATATCTGCATAAGCCTTGCCCCGTAAATCGCCAAAACTTCTTTCCCTAAGCAACGGTTGTAGGCTAAACGAAGATTGTTGTATTGCATGAAGGGGGGCTGCTGTTTGTTGGGTGCGTATATAGTCACTGCAGATTATATTCTCTACAGAAATATCCTGAAACGCCTGAGCAAGTTGCTTGGCTTGTTGGTGTCCCAGATTTGAAAGAGGGGTATCAGGCGTTTGTAGAATTCTATCTCTGTTGCCGTTTGTTTGGCCGTGGCGGATCAGATAGATAGACATCAAGCAAATACCACTGTTTTGCTCTTGTGAATAATCACACGATCTTCTAGATGGTAACGCACACCATTAGCTAATGCGGTTTTTTCACAGTTTTTACCTTTACGCACCATGTCGGCTGACGTATCGCTATGGCTAATACGCATAACTTCTTGTTCGATAATTGGGCCTTCATCTAAATCGCTAGTCACATAATGGCAGGTGGCTCCGATTAACTTAACGCCACGGTTATAAGCTTGCAAATAAGGTTTAGCACCGGCAAAAGAAGGTAAAAAGCTGTGATGAATATTAATTGCTTTGCCCGCTAACTTCTTGCAAAGGTGATCGGGGATAATCTGCATAAATCTAGCAAGAACGGTTAAATCAGCTTGATAGGCTTCTATGAGTTTCTCTACCTCAGCAAAGGCCTTTTCTTTTGGTTGGTCTTTAAAATCTACCCAGTGAAAGGGAATATTGTGCCAGTCTGCAAATTGTTTCATTTGCGGATGATTAGAAATAATACAAGGAATATCGCAGTGTAATTCACCACTGTGCCAGCGGTGTAAAATATCCATTAAGCAATGAGATTCGTGGCTTGCCAACATCACTACTTTTTGTTTTTTGTGTGAATCAGCAATTTTCCAATGCATTTGAAATTTTTCAGCAATAGGCTCAAAAGATTGCTTTATGTTTTGCAAACTCATACTCATTGATTCGGCTTTGATCTCGTGGCGCATAAAAAATCGCCCCGTTTGCTGATCAGTATGATGGTTAGCCTCGACGATAGTGGCATTTTGTTGAGCCAAAAACTGACTTACTGCTGCGACTAACCCTATTTGATCTGGGCAATCAATGACTAACCTAAACGTTTGTTGCATAACTCATAAAACCTTGATTTACATTACTGCTCATTGTTACCCGCTAAAGCCAATGGGGTAAAGAACAAAAATGGCTATATCAGAATAAACCCAATATTTGCCAGTTGTATGTTAGCTCAGTCAGCATGAAGTAAGCGCTCAAACTCAGACTGTTCTAAAGGCAAACAATTTAGCCAATGGCCATGTATGCCTAATATGATAAGACACGCCTTTGTTACCTGATACTGATTCGTATAGATGAAACTCCGCGTTTCGCCAGGTAAATGCTGGTTCGATTAAAGCTGCTGGTGGGTTCACCGAGCACTTTCTGGCAAGAGTAAGGTGTGCAATATAATCTTGTTTAGGTAGTTGCAAACCTATTGAATTAGCTATTTGAGACAGATTCTTTACAAGTTGTAGATGTTCTTTTTGAGTTTCTTTGCAGCCCAACCAAAGGGCTTTTGGTTTTGACCAATAACCTACTTGGTTAAGCGAAATATCAAAAGTGTGTATCTCAGAAATATGCTCGACGGCCTCACATAATGCGTCAAGCTGTTTAGGGGAAACCTGGCCTAAAAATGCTAACGTGACATGAAAATTAGCAGCAGGTACTGGTGCATTAAAGTGAGGGAAGGCTTTATTACGCCAAGCCTGTATCGCTAACTTAGTGTTAACGTCGGGTGATAAACCAAAAAATGCCCGCATACTGTCACCCCTTATGTTTGTTATAATATTATGTAGATACTCTACGCAACATTTTATTTAAACCCAAAGAGATTTTATTTGTTACCTGTTCAACATATTTTAGCTGCGCTACATAAACAACTAATTAACGGTGATGCCATAGTTGTGGCTCCCCCCGGTGCGGGAAAGTCTACGTGTTTGCCTTTGTCCCTACTTAAATTAGATGCGTTTAAAGATAAAAAAATCATTCTATTACAACCAAGGCGTATCGCTGTTAGAAATATTGCCGCATATTTAGCCAGCCAATTAGGTGAGTCTGTTGGACAAACGGTAGGTTATCGCATAAGAGGTGAGGTGAAGGTAAGCGCTAACACACGCTTGGAAATAGTTACTGAAGGTATTCTAACCCGAATGTTACAAAATCAACCTGATTTACCTGATGTAGGTTTAGTGATTTTTGATGAATTTCATGAACGCAGTGTACACGCCGATTTTTCACTGGCACTGTGTATTGAAGTGCAACAAACACTTCGAGACGATTTACGTTTATTAGTGATGTCGGCTACGCTTGATGTTGCAGCGCTAATAGAATTGTTACCCGCAGCTAAATTGTTAGAGTCTAAGGGTAAAAGTTATCCAGTTGATATTATTTATCAGCCCGACAATTCAAAGCTACCTCTGTTTGAAAAAATCAGTCGGCTGGTTATCCAGGTTTTTCCTAATCATCAGCATGACTGTTTGGTGTTTTTACCCGGTGCTTTTGAGATTAACAAAGCCGCAGAGCGTTTGAGCCAGCATTTCGCAGATGAAGTTGAGGTCTTTAAATTATTCTCTGAATTATCTAAAAGTGAACAGCAGCGCGCATTGTTACCCCACCCAGCAGGCAAACGAAAAATTGTCTTAGCGACCAATATTGCTGAAACCAGTTTAACCATAGAAGGCATTGAATTTGTCATCGACAGTGGTGTTGAGAAAAAAGCTATTTTTCAACTGAATCGCGGTATTAACCACCTGCAAAGCCAAAAAATATCCCAAGCATCGGCTACTCAGAGGGCCGGAAGAGCAGGGCGACTTGCCGCCGGCAGTTGTTATAGGCTCTGGAGTAAAGAGCAGCACGGTAGGTTAGCTCAACAAATTATGCCCGAGATCATGCATAGTGATATGAGTAGTTTTATTTTGGAAAGTGCAGTTTGGGGGGCAGAGGTTAAGGCGCTTGCGTTGCAAGACCATCCCAGTGATGCGCAACTATCTCAAGGCTTTGCACTTTTAAGCCAGCTTGAATTATTTGATAACAACAATAAATTGACTGCTTTAGGGCGCAAAGCACATGGTTTAGGTTGCCACCCCAGTCTCGCTGTTATGTTAGTGAAAAGTAAGCAGTTGAGCCCAGAACATTTGAGTATGGCCTGTGCTATAGCGGCATTAATAGAAAACAAAGACCCCATGGGCAGACACGCTAGTGGGGCTAGCTTATCTGCCCGATTACATTTTGTTCTACAGCAAAAAAATCATGTTATTTGGCAAGCAATTCGCCAATGGCATGCAAAACTGGCGTCTAGACTTTTGGCTTGGCCAATCGAGGATACAGCTGTGTTAATAGGTTTTGCTTACCCGCAATGGTTGGCAAAACAGAGAAAAGATGAACGATATCAGCTGGTAAATGGAAGTGGTGCGATATTGTATCAAGATGATGCGTTAACCATACAACCTTGGTTAGCTGTCGCCAATATGCAAACTAACGATCGACAACAAGACAATGCCCAAATCCGTTATGCGGAGTCGTTAACGCTGTTGCAGCTTGAACAACATTTTGATTATTTGATTGAAAAAAATGAGCGAGTTGACTGGGATCCTCAAAACCAAAGAATAGTATCAGAACTTCAAAAAACTTTAGGCAAGATAGTTATCCATAAACAACCCATCAAACGGCCTTCTGAAAAGCATATTTTGAGTATTTGGCAAGATGTAATACATGACAAAGGTATAACAAATCTTCCTTTCAATGACGAAGTGCAGCAACTTATTTATCGTGTTCAATTTGCGGCGAGTTTTTCTGGTGCAATAGCATTTCCAGATTTCACTGAATCAGGATTACTCACATCCATTGATAGTTGGCTGATGCCCTACTTACGGGATACATTGACTTGGCAACAATTTTCTCAATGTGATTTTCTTCAACAACTGCTAAATGAATTGGATTACGCACAGCAACAATATTTGGACAAACAGTTTCCTAAAAGATTAGCGTTACCTAGTGGCACGAGTGCGCAGTTGACTTATAGCGCCGACAAAACTGTGATGTTATCAGTACGTATGACTGAACTATATGGCTTGAAGCTTCACCCAACGGTTGCACAACAACAAATTCCTATTATTGTTGAGTTACTTTCTCCTGCAGGCCGACCCATACAAACTACCCAAGATCTGCCGAGATTTTGGCAAGGAAGTTACAAAGAAGTACAAAAAGATATGAAAGGCCGTTATCCTCGCCATTTCTGGCCAGATGATCCGGCGAATGCACAAGCCACAACGCGCACAAAAAAAGGATGAACAGTAAACCATGAGCAGTAAATCATGAGTAAAATCCCCGCAGGCAAACCTAAAGCTGCAGCGGTAAAAACAAAATCAACCACCAACGCATCGAAGGTGTCGAGATGGATACTGTTTAACCCTTTTAGCTGGTTTTGGCGACATTGGGGCAAGTTACTGTCTATTTTTATCCTAGTGATTGCAGCTTATACCGTGTATCTCGATGCACAAATTAGCGCAAAATTTGCCGGCAATAAGTGGCAAGTCCCAGCCCAAATCTATGCCCGTCCGATGTTTTTGAGTCTAAAACAAGAAATAAGCATCAAAGAGATTGAAGAAGAATTACAACTCTTGGGGTATAGAAGAGTGACCCGTGCTGATAGTTCAGGCGAATACCAATTATTGAGAAACAGTATTCGTATCCAACGTCGTAAATTTGATTTCTCTCATGGCACAGAAGATTTACGTAACATTGAAATAAGTTTCAAAGATGCGCGCATCAGTCAAATACAAGATCTCAATAGTCGTCAAAGTATCAATAATATCTACCTCGAACCATGGCTTGTCACTCGCTTGGTCAGCAGCGGTCGGGAAGATCGTATGTTGGTACAAATCAACGATGTCCCGCCTATTTTGACTCAGGCATTAGTCGCAGTGGAAGATCAAAATTTTTATCAGCACTTTGGTGTGGCGCCGCTTTCTATCTTGCGGGCTCTAATGGCCAATATTTCGGCGGGACGGACCGTTCAAGGCGGCAGTACCCTCACTCAGCAGTTGGTGAAAAACCTGTTTTTAACCCGCGAAAAATCGTTGGTACGTAAAGCTAAAGAAGCCATGATGGCGCTGATCATAGAAGTCAGATACAACAAAGATGTGATTCTCGAGGCCTATTTAAACGAAGTGTTTTTGGGGCAAAACGGTGATACGGGTGTGTATGGGTTTGGTTTAGCCAGTTATTTTTATTATGATCGCCCCTTAAATGAACTGAGGATTGACGAAATTGCCACATTGGTAGGCATTATCAAAGGCCCTTCATATTACAATCCTCGTAAATACACAGAGCGAGCCCTAAAAAGGCGCAATATAGTGTTGCGTTCGATGTTTGAAAGTAATCAATTGTCACCCAATGAATATCAAGATTTAGTTACGCTGCCCATTAAACTAGCTAGCGGCGCGAGTTTGAAGAAGGGTAAACATCCGGCTTTTATGGATCAAGTACGACGTGAACTACGTTTGGTATTGGATAATCCAGATATTCGCCAATCGGGTTTAAAAGTGTTTACGACTTTAGACTCAAACGCACAGATGAAGGCCGAGCGTGCAGTCTCTGAGGGAGTGGCAACACAGGAAAAACGTATAGGCAATAGCGGATTTGAGGCAGCCATGATAGTGACCGATATTGATTCTGGGGAAATTCGTTCCATTGTAGGTGGGCGCAATGTTGATTACGCAGGTTTTAATAGGGCGCTTGATGCCAAACGCTCTATTGGTTCATTGATTAAACCGGCTATTTATCTTACTGCCCTAGAGCAGGCTGCAGACTATAATTTAGCCACACATTTAATAGATGAACCCATAAAGCTAAAAAGCACCTATGGAAAAATGTGGGAGCCACAAAATTCAGATAAAAAATTCCGAGGTGAAGTGCCCTTGTTGACTGCTTTGAGTCGGTCGCTGAACGTACCCACTGTCTCGTTAGGTATGGATTTAGGGTTAGGCAATATTGCTGATACTATCTGGCGCTTAGGGGTAGAAGAAGAACTCGACTTGTATCCTGCACTTACCTTGGGAGCGGTAAATTTTTCGCCGCTGCAAGTGAACCAAATGTATCAAACTATCGCTAATAATGGCCGCTACATCCCATTACATTCTATTACTGCGATTATGTCTGCAGATGATCATTTATTATGGCACTTTGATGTTGTCGAAGAACAACGAGTAGATGAACAAGCGACTTACTTACTTAATTATGCACTCCACAAAGTGACACTGGAAGGTACAGCAAAAGACGTTCGAGCAAAATTTCCTGATATTAATATGGCTGGAAAAACCGGTACTACCGATGATTATCGCGATAGCTGGTTTAGTGGTTTTGACAAAAATATTCTGGTGACCAGTTGGATCGGCAAAGATAACAACCAACCGGTTAATTTAAGTGGTGCCAGTGGCGCTATGCAATTATTTATTGCTTATCAGCAACAACAAGAGCCTAAGTCATTGGTGAGGCGTTTCCCCGATGGTCTGGGTATTGCTCATTTTGACAATGCAACAGGTCACTTAAGCAAAGCAGGATGTGCTGACACCTTTAGTGTGCCAGCCATCACCTCAGCATTACCCCCAGTGCCTAGTAAATGTTTTGGCAAATCTACTGTGCCAGATAAACCCAAAAGTTTGTGGGAAAAAATATTTGGTTAGCCGTTGTTATATGTAGTGTGGAGTGGTGAATTGTATACACGTTTATTAAGCATTATTTGCTGATTAAAAAGTGCAATACACTGCTCCAACATTCTGTTTTATGGTAATTATCTATTATATAACTTACCGCGTTTACCTCTTAAGGTGTCTCCAGCAATATTGGCAGTTTACTGCCGCGAGTGTGACTTTTGAACTCACACCCGTGTAAGGCTTTGCCACGAAACAGCACACCTTAGTATTGGTGCAATGCATAACCCCCTTTTAAGTGTCCGACATGTTCAAATCCTAAGCGCAGTAGAGTCTGCGCCGCCAATTGAGAACGGCTACCAGTTCGACAAACTAATACTAATGGTTGTTGTTTATTATGTTTATGCTGGTGTACAAATTCTACTAATTGAGTCAAGGGCACATTATTTTTGAAGTGCTTGTCGTGCCCAAGTGTGTATTCATAAGACTCTCGAAGGTCGATTAATATAATATTATTAGGTTGTGCCAAAGCCTCGGTCAAACTACGACTAGTATATTCACGCACTAATATTTTATGGCAATCACCGATTAAAGCGCCACACATAATTTCACTACCTGATTGGTCAATAATATGTGTGTCCATTAATGTTTTTTGAATCAAGAATTTTTCGATGTTTATTTGGTGAGTTATAACTTGTGCAAGTAACGAGTTGCGTGATATTTCTGCGGTAATACTCGTAGTAAATTCATTGTTATAATCATGGCTGGGGCAAATAAGGCTATCAGTGCCGATAAGTGCTTTTAATAACTGCAAGCTAGAATACATTGCCGTTGCACTACTAGTTGAAAAATTCGTTCTACCAAGACTACCCATCAAGATCAAATCGCCACAAAACGCATAGTGAACAAGCAAGTCGTCGGTTGAGGCCTTAACCGGGTCACAAAGTAATAGGCTAGTGCTATCAGTGGTATGGCCGGGAGTGTTTAATTTAATTAGCCACTTATCACCTAAGACAATATAGGGGTAGTGTTTACCATGAACGATCGTTGTGTTTGAGTTAACTGGCCATCCAAGCATGTCTGTTTGTTGCTGGGCCAAATAATCATCAGCAAGACTTCCACGACAAGACTGGTGATCGCCATGGCCATGAGTGTCGATAACGGCAACTAAATTAAGCCCCTGACAGGTCAGTAGTGTTTTTAAACGCTCGGTTAACTCGGGTAACGGGTCGATAAATATTGCAGACTGCGTTTTTTTATCCACATACAACCAGCTGCAGCTTCCGCCTACCTTAAATTGTAATAAACCTTCTAGTGCTGTTTTCTCAGTAATGATATTTGTGTCTGTGGTTAAACAGCTTTGTCCTAATGCTTGAGCTGCAAAAACTATCCGAGTACAAGCTTCGTCAATTTGCTGTTGTGTCATCGCTGGGCCAAAAGACATTCTAATTGCTGATTCACTTTGCCATACAGGAAGCCCCATAGCATCTAATACAAAACTGCGGGCTACCTTTGAACTGCAAGCAGAGCCAGAGCTGACACGTATATTCGCAGCGTCAAATAAATCCATGATTTCTTTAGAGCTGAATCCAGGGATAGCAAAGTTAATAGTAGTCGGTACTGAATTTTCGAAACTATGATTAAACACAATTTCGGGGAATGCTTGGGTTAAGGCTGCGGCAATTTGCTGGCGAAATATATGAAGCGTCTTTAACGTGGTAAAAATAGTTTTACTGTTCCCGTTGAGCATACTAAATATAACATTTAATGCCGCTAAACCTGGCAAGTTTTCAGTACCTGAGCGCAAACCACTTTCTTGGCCGCCACCGGCAATAAAGGGGGTGAATAGCGAATTTTCTTTAACGTACATAAAGCCGATGCCTTTAGGCGCATAAAGTTTATGGCCACTAAATACTGCATAGTCAATACTGGTATTGGCCAGGTTTAAATCTGTTTTACCTAATGCTTGCACACAATCAACCATCCACGCAGTATCTTTATTATTGGCACGTATGGTCTGGTCCAGTAAATGGATGTCTTGATACACCCCGGTTTCGTTATTAACCGCCATGGTGCAAATCATCAAGGCATTGGGTACCTCTTTTGCTATGAAGTCCATATCAAGCTGACCCACTTCATTCACCGGAATTGCTTTTACCTCGGCGTTTATTTCAAGAATTTTATTCCAGTGTTTGAGCGACTCAGGTACTGCTTTATGTTCAGTTGCCCCATATAAAAGGCAATATTCTTTACTGCTATCAAGGCTTTTTTTAGCATGATGTAAGGCCGATAAAATAGCAGTTTGAATTCCTTCAGTCGCACCACTGGTAAAGATAACGTTACCATCGCCAGCACCGATAATGTTTTTTGCTTGTTGACGTGTTTCATCTATTATTCGTTTAGCTTGTAGCCCGGTTATATGGCTGCTACTAGGGTTGCCAAAGAGTGTTTCCATTGTTGCTAAAGCTGCCGACGCCGCTTGAGGTAATACCTGAGTAGTTGCATTTGCATCTAGATAAATTAGGCTGAGTGGCTGCTTTAGGCCGTTAGGTAAATTAATCATAAAACTCTCTCACATTATTTTGTTAATCGTTGCAGCAAACTGAATAGATTTAACAATTTAAAACACGATAGAATTTTTTCACGTCTCTAAAGGTTTTTCTTTGCGTATTATCTTTTAAAGAAGTTAATTTGTAGTATTTTTTTTCTAATTTTCATTGTAATTTAGAAAAACATTATTTAGTTGCCGAGAGGCAGCTAAATTTTTATATCAGTATGATTAGATATGAAGGTAAATATTCGATGGCAAATTAATCAACAGCTCATATATTGAATGACTTTCCAAAATATGTTGCGTTAATAGTAGGTAGACTTCTATTACAAGGCAGAATTGACCGCTGCCTTTTTATAGGAAATTACCAAGCCCACCTTGTGGCCGGAAACACTTTTTTGACAATAGTAATCCATCATTTTCTATTTGTGTGCTCGGGAAGACCTAAGCGCGGTTTTACCAATATTTGACAGAGTAAAAAACTAAATCCACTCAGGGTTAAAGCATTGAGGTCGTGCACCTGAATGATAAGCAGCTTTTTGAACTTTAAAGGATTGATTGTAAGTGATTTATGCTTCAATTAAGAACTGTTGGCTTAACTGCTTATCCACACGAAACTACATGAAATATTATTATCTTTGTGTCCCAAGTTGAAAACGTTTAAGCACGCTATTAGTAATTATTGTTATGAGGATTATGGCTACGATATGTCTAAACAGAGTATCAGTAAGTTGTTTGCCCCATTTTATACTTCTAAACGAGACCAAGGAGGCAGCAGCTTAGGGGCTTCTCGAGTGTATAGCGAAGCGATACAAAGGTTAGGTGGACATATAACAACCAGCAGTGAAGTAGGCTAGGGATTGAAATACAATATTGAATTTCGCATTAATGAAACTGAATGTGTGGGCGAAGTCGTGATGTAAAACTACAGCTTTGACTCAATGTTGAAACTACCGGTCCGACACTTTCATGTCGGAGGTTTATTAGTGACTCATGCCCCAAACGTATAGCAGGCTCGACGGATGATTGAGGCATCATTCTATTCTTTTTTATTTTCCAAATTTTTTATTTGCAAGCTTTTTTGTAACTGTTTTTGAAAAAGGTTTGAATCGATAACGAGCTTAATTTTCAACATTATTTCATTCACATATTGTTGTGCAGCATACTCTTTCGAAAAAGCGATATAAACGGGTGTTTCATGCTCTAAATATGTCATCACAGCAATTTTTCTTGAAACCCTATTTGTTTAATCAAGGATTACCCAATAAATTCATTTCCTACCACTAAATCTATTCTTTTCATATTTAGTATTTTAATTGCAGAATTAAAGCCTACCACCTCAATCACCCTGTTCTTTCCTTGAGTCATCATGTTATGAAAAGGTTCATTCAATTGCATTGAACGCACCGTGGCATAGTTAATTTCAACAAAGGATTATTCACATCATCTAAATCAATATTATCGTCTTTTCGTTTGAATAATAGAGTTTTGAAAGTCATGAGAGGCGAATTAGTTTAGCCCAAAAATAACACTCTTTCTTCACTGTATCGTGCCCCAAATAAAGCATCAATCTTACCATTTTGGACTTCTTTTAATGCTCTTGCCCAAGGCATAAGAACGCTATCAATTTTAATGTCAGATTGACTTTCCACTAAAATAAATAGTGTGTGAATAACACCCTGAGGATTTTTTTCGTCATCCAAGTATTAAAAGGGTGGAATACTTGGAGTGGCAATAGTGAACGAATTTCCTCAGAAAAGCAGGTAGATTGTATCGCTGCCCAAATAACTAAACTAGCAATTGTGAGTAATTTAACTCTAAAAGATAAATAGTCAAACAGCTTCATCCGAATCACCCATATGAAGTATTTGTATGGATTTCCTTAAGAGTTTCAAGTTTTTGGTGGTAGTTTTTAATCCTACAAAATACTACACCTTGGCCAATCTTTTGGAACAACAAAAGAATTCGAGGTATGGGGAGGCTAAAAGATGACTATGTGTCAGTTAAACCAAAACGTCTGTGGGGGAGGATATTTGCTTAAGGTTGTTTCTTAATTACAATTGATTGGGGTGTTTTTTGATCTTCTTGCTGATATTTTCCAGGTAAATGGGAGCCTTTATTTATCCTGTCTTGGATAAAACCACTAATGGGTGGAGGTTGTGAACAGTCAATCTGACCACCAAATAAACCTAATAATGCTGCGGCTGTTTGTTTACTGGTACTACTGCAATCGGCGCGCACTTTTAGGGTGTCTCTTAGCTTTTCACCTTCTGTCATAAAAGGATCTTTGACTTCTGCATTGATTACCGGTGAATTTTTATGTTGCTGGTAATACCGGGATGCCTGTTCTGCTACCCTATTTAGTTGTTGTTGTTGAAAACTGTTTAGGTGACGTCTTGCCATGCTTGTTGCAGCAGTGTGGATATCTGAACTATGTGTTGATGTACTCTGTATTTCTATAATATTAATGTCATCATCTTGCTCAGGCTCTTCTAGTATTTCTGCTTCGCGTTTGGACGCGGGTACTTGAGTTTGTGGTGATATTGGAATTGTTTGTAATGCTGGCTCTGTTATAGGTTCCATTTGAATATCCACAGGTGATTCGACGACGGGAATGTTTTCTTCTGGCTCAACAGGTTGAGGGTTTTCGTCCTCACTTGATTCAAGAGCGGGTTCCTGAGTTTTTGGGAGGGAATCAAATATTACTGTTGCTTGAATGCTCTTTGATTTTTTCTGTGGCGCGTCTGATACCGAAGGAAACATAACCGACTGAGCAACCACGTAAATGACAATCAGATGAAGAAATACTGATATATATATAAACTTATTTTTTTTAAACACTGCTGCTTGCGCATGTCCTTAATGGATGTTTAGGGTTAAGTAGAGTACTCGGTATGAAATTAGTTCAAAATGCTAATGCTGCCTATATCCAGCATCAACAACAGCCCATGGTTAATTTGAAAACAATATTTTCATGGCGCTACTTTTAGAGTCAGTAACCAATACGTCTGACTCGCTATCAAAAAAGATACTTTGAGTGACTTTTTCCATCACATTACGTTCGTTTTCATTTACGGCAGTTACAATGGTTATTTTGCCTAGATTTTCCATACCCATCTTCCCTAGCATAGCGATAGCTATGACATCTTCTCGGGTCAGTGCTACGCCAGAAATATTGGTGTAGTCGAACAGGATTTTTTTATATTGATTAATTACATCATTGTAGTCTTTACTTTGAAGCATAAATATCAAATCTAAGGCGGTAAGATTACCCTCTATCGTAATGCAAGTAATGTTTTCAGTAATAGAAATGTCGTACTGCATTTTCTTATTATCCACCGTGTTAATTGCACAAGGATAAACCAGAACTTAGTTTTTCGCATTGATAGATTTGCTTCAAACCGAGATTATGTGTTGCTGAAAAGGTATGTTTTGAATTTGCGCACCAAGTTGATCCTATTTTGACCTAATGCACCAATAAAGCGCAAAGAAATGTGGTTAACAGTCTCCTTGACGCATTAACTATATGATTTTGTTGATAAAAAAACATGGCATAGGTTTTGTTGTAGTTTTATTGAATACTTGCAAAACATAACAATAAACTGGGAGCTACACCATGAAATTAGTTACTGCGATCGTCAAGCCTTTCAAGCTTGATGATGTGCGAGAAGCCATCTCTGAAATTGGCATAGACGGTTTGACGGTTACCGAAGTGAAAGGCTTTGGACGTCAAAAAGGTCACACTGAATTATATCGTGGCGCGGAATATCAAGTAGACTTTTTACCAAAAGTGAAACTTGAAGTAGCCGTTCAAGACGAACATGTGGAGCGTCTAGTTGAAGCCATTGTTGGCGCAGCTAAAACCGGAAAGATCGGTGACGGTAAAGTATTCGTGTATGACTTAGAGCATGCCGTTCGTATTCGTACTGGTGAAACAGATGGCGAAGCCATTTAGATTTTGAGGAGAGTAACGTGGAAATAACATTTGAGTTGGGCTACGCCCTAGATACCTTTTATTTTTTGATGTGTGGTGCGTTAGTTATGTGGATGGCAGCTGGCTTTACAATGCTAGAAGCCGGTTTAGTTAGAGCAAAAAATACGACAGAAATATTAACTAAAAATGTCGCGCTTTATTCAATTGCTTGCATCATGTACATGGTCTGTGGTTATTGGATTATGTACGGTGGTGATGGAGGAATAAGCACTGCTACTCCATTTTTGGAAGGAATTTTAGCTGATGGTGCAACGGGTGTAACTGCAGATGCAGCTACTTACGCACCTGCTTCTGATTTCTTTTTCCAAGTGGTATTTGTGGCTACTGCTATGTCTATCGTATCTGGTGCAGTTGCAGAGCGTATGAAGCTTTGGGCATTTTTAGCCTTTACAGTGGTTCTAACTGGCTTTATTTATCCTATGTCAGGGTCTTGGACGTGGGGTGGCGATTCGGTGTTCGGTTTGTATACCTTAGGCGATATGGGTTTCTCTGATTTTGCGGGTTCGGGTATTGTGCACATGGCCGGTGCTTCTGCAGCTCTTGCTGGCGTATTGTTGCTAGGCTCACGTAAGGGCAAATATTCAGCAGATGGTAAAGTAAATGCTATCCCTGGTGCTAACTTACCTATGGCAACCTTAGGTACCTTTATCTTATGGATGGGTTGGTTTGGTTTTAATGGTGGTTCAGTGCTAGCACTAGCCAGTGTTGAAAGCGCTAACGCTGTTGCAGTGGTATTCTTAAATACTAATGCTGCCGCAGCTGGTGGTTTAGTTTCTGCTCTCATTTTAGCACGTATTTTGTTTAAGAAAGCTGACCTAACCATGGCCTTAAATGGCGCTTTGGCAGGCTTAGTTGCTATTACAGCTGAGCCTTCTACACCTAGTCCTATCCAAGCTACGTTATTCGGTGCTTTGGGTGGTATTTTAGTTGTGTTTAGTATCCTTGCTTTTGATAAATTGAAAATTGATGATCCAGTAGGTGCTATCTCCGTTCATGGCGTAGTTGGTTTGTTAGGTCTGTTATTAGTACCTTTCACAAACCCTGAAGCGGCTACTTTCAGTGGTCAGTTGTTAGGTGCCGCCACTATATTTGTTTGGGTATTTGGTATTAGCTTTATAGTCTGGGCAATATTGAAAGCTGTGATAGGTATCCGTGTCACCGAGGAAGAAGAGTTCGAAGGCGTAGATATGAGTGAGTGTGGCTTAGAAGCTTACCCAGACTTCACTGTTTCACGCAATTAATCATTATTTGTTAAGGTTAAGAGGCGAATAAAAGATAAGTTAGCTGTAAAAATCACGTTAATTTAACTTATCGACTAGATATTTATTAGCCCCGCATTCGCGGGGCTTTTTTATTTTGGAATAACGTGTTTTGAGTCACTTTTCCGAGGTTACAATTATATTGTTGAGGGGCACTATCTTATAAATATTATGAGTCTTTTTTGCCTTCTAAAGACTAAATTAGGAATGCCAAATATAAAAAGGGTCATTGTCGTATGTATTTTTGTATGCGGCTAACACTTCACAACTCGTTTCTTTGTGCAATCTCATTGAATAATCAAGTTCCAACAGTTTTACTCAGTGCATTGAACTACAAAATCAGAGTATCCTAATTACATTATTAACCTTAAATTCGTGGCCAATGAAAATATCTATATTAATGAGTCTGTTAACCCTGATGTTAGGTAGCTCTCAAAGTTTTGCTTATGACCGAATAACGGGCGAACCTTTTGCCTCTCGTTCTGAAGTGATTGCCCAAAACGCTATGGTGGCTACCAGTCAGCCATTAGCCACTCAGGTAGGTTTGGAAATCCTTAGACAGGGCGGTAATGCCATAGATGCTGCTATTGCAGCCAATGCCATGCTAGGACTAGTTGAGCCAACTGGCAGCGGAATAGGTGGTGATTTGTTCGCTATTGTTTGGGATGCAAAAACCCAGAAACTATATGGACTCAATGCATCGGGGCGCTCACCAAAGTCGCTCACCTTAGAGCATTTTAAGTTACAAGGGCTAGACAGTATTCCTTCCCATGGGCCTTTGCCCGTATCTGTTCCCGGTGTGGTAGATGGTTGGTTCGAACTGCATACTAAGTTTGGCAGCTTACCCATGACCAGCATTCTTTCGCCGAGTATCGAATATGCAAAAAAGGGTTTCCCTGTTAGTGAGTTGGTGGCTTATTACATGCAACGCAGTGTGCCTAAGTTGCAGGGATTTGAGGGGTTTAAAGAAACCTATATGCCTAACGGAAAAGCGCCAGTTAAAGGTCAGATATTTAAAAATAAAGGTTTGGCTGTCACCTATGAAAAAATCGCTACTGGCGGACGAGATGTCTTTTATAAAGGAGATATTGCGCGCTCAATTGCGGCTTACATGAAAGGGCAGGGCGGCTTCTTAAGTTATGAAGATTTAGCCAGTCATACCTCTGAGTGGGTCGAGCCAGTGTCAACTAACTATAAGGGCTTTGATGTGTGGGAATTACCGCCAAATGGCCAAGGTATCGCCGCCCTGCAAATTTTGAATGTGTTGGAACAGTTTGATGTTGAGGGCATGGGATTTGGCTCTGAGCAATATATTCATACTTTTGTTGAAGCAAAAAAACTGGCCTTTGAAGACCGTGCGAAGTATTACGCGGACCCTGCTTTTAATGACATTCCTGTCGATTGGTTAATCTCTAAAGAATATGCCCAACAGCGCCGCAAGTTAATTGATAATGATAAAGTCGCCAAACGAGTTGATGCGGGGTTAAATAGGGGAGACACCATTTACCTCACTACGGCAGATAAAGACGGCAATATGGTATCACTGATTCAAAGCAACTACCGTGGCATGGGATCGGGTATGACCCCCGCTGATTTAGGTTTTATTCTGCAAGACAGAGGCGAGTTGTTTAGTTTAAAAGAAGGACACTTTAATGTGTTTGCGCCAAATAAACGCCCTTTTCATACTATTATTCCTGCCTTTATCACGCGTAATGGCCAACCTTGGGTTAGTTTCGGTGTAATGGGTGGTGGTACGCAACCACAAATGCATGCACAGATTGTGGTGAATTTGATAGATTTTGGGATGAATTTACAAGAAGCAGGAGATGCACCTCGAATCTTACATTCTGGCTCTAGCCAACCTACGGGTGAGCTAATGATAGACGGTGGTTATGTCAGCTTAGAGTCAGGATTCGATCTTAAGGTAAGGAGAGAGCTGACTAAGAAGGGCCATATACTCCGTGATGTAGTCGGTTCATATGGTGGTTATCAAGCTATTATGCGTGATCCAAAAACAGGAGTATATTACGGTGCATCTGAAAGTCGAAAAGATGGGCAAGCGGCGGGTTATTAGCTTTTAATGACGGTGAATGCGTTACAATCTGATTGCGGTTAGTGTAACTGTCAATTGAAAATGTGGTTTAAATCTCTACTACATGGAAAATTAAATAATGAGAATATTATTGTTCTTGGGTACAAATATCGCCGTTATGGCGTTATTAGGATTAACATTTAGTCTGTTCGGGATCCAAGGGTTATTGGCTGATAACGGTGTGGACCTAAACCTTAACGCTTTGCTGATGTATGCTGCAGTGATAGGTTTCAGTGGCGCGTTTATCTCTTTGTTTTTATCCAAGTTTTTGGCTAAGCGCAGTATGGAAGTACATATCATTGTAGATGCTGAAAATCAGACCGAACGCTGGTTAGTTGAGACCGTGCAAAAAATGGCTAAAACAGCAGGTATTTGGATGCCAGAAGTGGGCATTTTTTCTCATTCATCGCCCAATGCTTTTGCCACCGGTTGGAATAAAAATAATGCACTAGTTGCGGTGAGTACCGGGCTTTTGGATGCGATGCCCAAAAACGAAGTTGAAGCGGTGCTTGCCCACGAAGTCAGTCATGTGGCAAATGGTGACATGGTCACCATGACCCTTATTCAAGGTGTGGTGAATACGTTTGTGGTGTTTTTATCACGTATCATTGGCCATATTGTTGACCGTGTTGTATTTAAAGTGGAGCGTGGCCATGGACCCGCATTTTGGATTGTGTCTTTTATAGCTGAGATCCTACTTGGATTATTTGCCACTGTGATTGTTATGTGGTTTTCACGATACCGAGAATTTAAAGCGGACGCCGGTGGCGCTAAATTAGCAGGCAATCATAACATGTTAGCCGCACTTCAACGTTTGCAGAGTTTTAAAGGTGCGCCTAAGTTACCAGATGAAATGGCAGCATTTGCCATTAATGCAGGTAAGGTTCAGGCCATTTTTTCGAGCCATCCACCATTAGAGCAACGCATTGCTGCATTGCAGAATTTAAGGCTTTAGCACTATGACTCAGGCCCAAAAAGGTATCTGCGCCGAACCTAATTTACACGGCTTATTTTTGACTTTTACCGTGGTTGACGATGACCCTCAAGCTATGCGCGTGAAATTAGTGCGGATTTTAGAGTTATTGTCTTATTTCGATGATGAGTATTACGAAGCTATGGTGTCTGGTGTGCTCGCCATAGGCACTAATTATTGGTATGAGCTGTATCCCGATATTATCCCCAGAGAGCTCGCTCCCTTTCCAGATATACATTGCGAGGACCGCAATGCCCCTAATTCTCCCGGTGACTTATTTATTCTGATTAAGGCCGACCGTATTGATATTTGCCATGCTATTGGGGTTGAGATTATCCAATTGTTAAAGCCTCATGTAGATTTATATGAGGAAGTAAGAGGATTTAGGTATTTAGATGGTAGAGACTTAACTGGTTTTGTTGACGGTGCTGAGAATCCCAGAGGCATGCAGAAATTTTCTGTCGCTATCGTGGGTGATGAAGACCCTGATTTTGCTGGCTCAAGCTATGTGCATATTCAACGTTATCAGCACAATATGCACAAGTGGCAACTATTACCTATCCCTAAGCAGGAGCAGATTATAGGCCGAAAGAAAGCCGACAATGCTAAATTTGATAATGCAAATTTAGCCGCAGATTCCCATACTGCCCGGGTTCAACTTGCCAGCCAAGCTGGAAAAAACAGCACAATGCTCACACAGAATATGCCATATGGAGACATGTCCACTCAGGGCTTATATTGTGTATCTTGTGCAAATAGCCCGCAACCTTTTACTAAGCTACTTAAAGCTAGGGTTGTGATTGATGAAGAAGGGAATTACGACAAGTTACTTGACTACACTAAAGCCGAAACCGGTGGTGCTTTTTTCGCGCCATCTATAACCTTCTTAAAACAACAAGCTAAAGACTAATTTGTACTCAGCGTTATGAACCACTACTCCGGTAAATGTAGCTGTGGTGAAGTGGCTATTCAGTTCCCCAGTCCACAAAAGATAAGCAATTATAAATCAAGACGCTGTGACTGCGATTATTGTATGCAGCGAGGCATTAAATATTTATCTGATCCGCAAAGTCAGATCACTTTATATTTACAAGGGCCTTGCGCCATGAAAAACAAGGCTCTGAGCAAGCTACTTTTCTGCTGTGCCTAAATTGTCATAACGTTGTGGGTGTTTGTTATATTTACAAAAAATATGTGTCGGTAGCTTAAATTCAAGGCTTTTAGAACAATATGATCATTTGCAGGATACCGTTACCGTTTCACCAAAAAAATTGAGTAATGTCCAAAAGTTAGGCCGTTGGACTGATATGTGGTCATAGGTTAATATTAATGTGGATTAGCTTTTGTTGTAGTGAATCTCTTACAACAATATCGAACCATCCCAATCTGCAGCGAGTTCAGTATTTTGTAGTTTGGCGCATTGGTCTAAGTGATGGATGGCGAGGGTGTCTTCAGGGTTAATCATAAGGGCCTGTTGGAAATGGGCCATAGCATCCTGCCATTGTTGTTGTTTTCTATAACCCAGGCCTTGTTTAATTAATTCAGCGTTGGCTAATTTTAATTGTTTCACCTTTGGGTCTTGGTGATCGATAATTTCATACACTTCTATTGGTGATTTTCTGCCTTTGACTCTTATCCAATCCAGTAAGCGGTATTCAAACAAACCTTTAGCATCTGCTTGCTCAAGAGTCTGTGCACTGATGACGATGTCGGTATTGTATTTTGGGGCAAGGGCTTCGAGTCTAAATGCGATGTTAACACTGTCACCTATTACTGTAGTGTCCATGCGGTCGTCTGAGCCTACAGTGCCGATAATCACTGGGCCAAAATGAATGCCAATGCCAATATTTACTGGCGGATAATTACAATTTGAGCGATGTTGATTGTATAGATTAATGGCATGACGCAAATCGAGTGCAGCACGGATAGCGTCTTGAGCTTTGTCAGTATTGGTGCCAGTTGGTCTATCAAATAGCGCCATGACAGCGTCACCGATAAATTTGTCGATGAATCCATTGTTTTTATGAATTGGTTCGTTCATACGTAAAAAGTATGAATTTAGAAAATTCATTAGTTCTTGTGGGGTCATTTGTTCAGATAAGCTAGTAAAGCCTCGAATGTCTGAAAATAAAATCGCCAATTCATCTTCGTCAGCTCGGCCTAGTTCTAGAGTCTCTGAGCCATGTTTGGCAAAGTGATCAACAAACTGTTTAGGTACAAACTTACGAAAGGTTTGGTTTAAACGCATCGCCTCGTCGGCTTTGTCTTTATATTGCTTAAGTACCTCTTCGCTTTGTGACTGATACGCACATTGTTGGGCATTTTCGATGCTGGTGGAAGCACTGACCGTTAAACGCGCTGTTTTTCTAAGAAGCACTACTAACACTATTGTGTAGAGCGCAATAATCACTAATAAAAACAGCGGTAATGGTTGTAATACTTGCTCAAGCATTAGGTGTATTTTATCTCTTTGTAACTTGATAATGATTTATAATATGTTTATAAATCATTATCAATTGCTCATTGCTTAACTGCAACGGGCTGCAACATTAGCCAATACTTTATCGGCAATAGTTAATGTTTGTTGCACAATTTCGTCGGTATGTGCTGCGGATACAAAACCACCTTCGTATGAAGCAGGAGCAAAGTACACGCCGTTTTCTAACATACCATGATAAAAGTGATTAAATTGTTCGATGTTGCAACTAGTGGCTTGTTGATAATTAATGACGCGTTCTGCGTCAGTAAAAAACAGCCCAAACATACTGCCTGCATAGTTAACTGACATTGGAATACCATGCTTGTTGGCTATTTTCTTAATTCCTTCTGCTAAGGTCTGAGTTGTTTTGGTTAGTTGCTCGTATAAGCCCTCTTTCTCAATTTCGCCTAAAGAAGCTAAACCAGCAGCCATTGCGACGGGGTTACCCGATAATGTACCTGCTTGATATACCGGTCCATCTGGAGAGATATGCCTCATGATTTCGGTTTTTCCACCAAATGCGCCTACTGGCATACCACCGCCGATTACTTTGCCTAAACAAGTAAGATCGGGTTTGATATTGTATTTTTCTTGAGCACCACCTCTTGCTACACGAAAGCCAGTCATGACTTCATCAAAAATAAGTAAAGCACCGTATTGGTCACAAATATCTCTCAGTCCCTGCAAAAAACCATCAACAGGGGGAATACAGTTCATATTTCCAGCTACTGGCTCAACAATGATACAGGCGATATCGTCAGGATATTGCTCAAATGCTCGAGTTACAGAGTCGAGATTGTTAAAATCTGCAGTGAGGGTATGTTTAGCATAATCAGCCGGGATACCCGGTGAACTAGGTACTCCAAAGGTTAATGCACCTGAGCCGGCTTTTACCAGTAATGCATCAGCATGGCCATGGTAACAACCTTCAAATTTTAGAATTTTATCGCGACTTGTAAACCCGCGCGCTAAACGAATAGCGCTCATTGTCGCTTCTGTGCCTGAGTTCACCATCCGAAGTACTTCCATCGACGGAACTAACTCATTGACCTTTTCAGCCATGAGCACCTCTGCTTCGGTCGGTGCGCCAAAACTTAAACCATTGGCTGCAGCATCAATCACGGCTTGACGAATAACAGGATGGTTATGGCCTAACACCATAGGTCCCCAAGATTGCACATAATCGATATAACGTTTGCCGTCTACGTCAAAAATATAGGGACCATCAGCCTTGCTGATAAAAGGTGGGGTACCGCCCACTGCCTTAAAGGCTCTAACTGGTGAATTAACGCCGCCGGGAATATGTTTTTTGGCACGAGCGAAAAGGCTTTTTGATTTTTGCATAATAAGACTTCTTTAATTAAGTGAATTTATGTACTGATAATTGCTATTAACTATTTACGTGCCAAAGCACTTCTCGATCAAACTGGGTGACAATATTTTCTACACCTAGAGTCATGGCAAACAATGCCATGCGGACTAATACACCATTATCAGTTTGGCGGAAAATAGCGAGATTAGGGTTAAGATTTAAATCGTTATCCAGTTCATTCGCTTCTGCTCGAGAATCACGGGGTAAGGGGTGCATGATAACCGTCTTCGACTGAAAATGTTTGGTGTAAATGTGTTGATTCAAACGAAACTTGCCTCTGTATAGATTGGCTTCTTCCTGAGATGGAAAACGTTCTTCTTGAATACGAGTTTGGTAACAAATATCGGCATCTACGATGCCTTCAAACTGATCCGTAATCTTGCATTGGTGACCTGCGTTTTCGATAGCATCTATTATTGAAGCCGGCATGGCTAACTCTTTAGGTGATATTAAAGTAAATCGAACATTGTTAAATAGACATAATAACTTAGATAATGAATGCACGGTTCTTCCGTATTTTAAAATCACCAATCATAGCGATGTGCATACCATCAATACTGGTTCCATGACTGAGCAATTCTTTTTGGATAGTATACAAATCCAGTAATGCTTGAGTAGGGTGCTCATTAGCACCATCGCCACCGTTAATAACAGGTATGCGACTACCTTCTGCAAATTCTGCTACAGAGCCAGAATCGGGATGACGCATTGCTATGATGTCGGAGTAACCACTTAAAACTCGTGCGGTGTCATATAAAGACTCTCCCTTAGCTAAGGCTGAGTTACTTAGTCCTGTGGTTTCCCTTACTTCACCGCCTAACAAATTAAATGCAGTGCCAAAACTGACTCTGGTACGGGTACTCGGTTCAAAGAATAAGTTACCTAAAATAGCGCCATCTAATACGGTTGTTCGTTTTTGCCGCTTCGCGTAGGGCAACATTTGATGAGCGACATTAAATACACTCTCAATCGCGTCGCGGTTAAATTGATTGACCGAGAGGATATGATTACCTTTGAAATTCATCTGCTGCGCAACTTATACAACCTTAATATACTCATTATTTTACCAAAGTTAGTCAGTACTCCCTAATACCAATGTCATAAATTTACTATTAGGGTCATATTTATAGTCTGCAAAGGGTTTACAAAACGTAAAACCATAGGTTTGATAAAGGCTTGTGAGCCAGTTTCTAAACTTAAGTGTTGTAGCTGGCGAGTTTTTGCTTGCAGAATAATGTGTTCAAGAGTCTGTAACAGATTCTGTGTAACTGCCATTATTTAAGATGTTTCTCGAGGCGGTCCCCGAACTCGATAATAAAGCGAACCATCGCCTGCCGCCAGTTATGAATTGGCATAGACCATTTTTTTGATGCTTCGGTGATGGCTAAGTACACCATTTTCTTAGCTGGATCGTCGCTTGGAAATATCTTTCGTTTCTTAAGTGCCTTGCAGATAACGCTGTTGAGAGACTCAATGGCGTTGGTCGTATATATCGCTTTTCGGATGTCCGCAGGATAATTAAAGATAGTATTTAAGTTCTGCCAGTGTGTTCGCCATGACTTACTAATCTGCGGATATTGCTCGTCCCAGGTGTCGCTAAAACGCTCCAGTTCAAGTAAGGCTTCTTCCTCTGTACTTGAACGATACACACTCTTTAAATCAGTCGTCACAGCCTGTAGTCTTTCCAAAAAACGTATTTAAGTGAGTTACGCACCATGTGCACGATACACGGTTGCACATTGGTTTGTGGAAACACTGCATTAATCGCGTCAGGAAAGCCTTTGAGGCCATCTACGCAGGCAATTAGGATGTCTTCTACACCCCGATGTTGCAGCTCCGTCAGCACACTCAACCAGGACTTAGCGCCTTCGTTCTCGGCTACCCACATGCCCATTAGCTCTTTGTGGCCTTCGATATTAATACCAAGCGCAAGGAAGATGGATTTATTGATAACACGCTTATTTTGGCGAATTTTCACCACAAGACAATCGAGATAAATAATCGGATAAATGGGGTCGAGCGGTCGTGATTGCCATTCAACGACTTTGTCGATGACGGCGTTCGTCACTCTTGATATAAGCGTGGGTGAGATGTCTGCCCCGAACTATTCATCAAAGGCTTGTACGATTTCACGTGTGCTCATGCCTTGCGCATATAGCCAAAGGATTTTTTCATCCATGGACGTAAATCGAGACTGATTCTTTTTGACCAATTTAGGCTCAAAAGAGCCATCACGATAACGTGGTGTGTCGAGGTCGAACTCACTGTCTAATCTTCCCCCAATTTATAGACACTTAGCTTGCCTGTGAATACATGATTTCTTATTCATCTGGAGACACATGTCCAAGATGGCTATGCAGTCGAGTTCGATTGTAAAACACTTCTATGTAATCAAACAAATCTGCTTTGGCTTCACTTCGGGTTGCGTACACTTTTCGCTTTACACGTTCAGTCTTAATAGAGTGAAAAAAGCTTTCTGCCACAGAGTTATCTAGACAATGTCCTCGTCTGCTCATACTCGGGATAAGATTATGCGCTTTCAGGAAATCTCGATAATCACCGCTTGCATATTGGCCTCCTTAACCACTATGAACAATCACCTGTGTTGCTTTGGGTCGCCGTCATACTGCCATCAGTAGTGCTTTAATCACAATATCTGATGTCATAGTCGGGTGCATTGACCAACCAGCGCGAGAACAAGTCCAATACGATAGCCAGATATAACCAGCCCTCATAGGTTTTGATGCAAGTAATATCTCCAACCCAAGCCGTATCAGCTCGCACACCACAAATTGCTGCTGTAAGTGGTTATCTGCTGCAATATGGGGCGTAGAAGACTTAAAGTAGCGCCGTTTATAACCAATATTAGCTCTGAGTTTGGCTTACTTCATCAACTTAGTCACACGATTTTCACCGCATGTTTCACCCGAACGGCGCAGCTCATGTGTGATGCGTGGACAGCCATACACACGCCACTTTGTACATAACTGACTTTAATCTGTTCATGCAATCGTACATTGTCTTTTTTGTATTAGATTGAGGCTCTTTCAACCAGGCGTAAAAACCGCTGCGGTGAACATGTAGCACTTTGCACATGGTGTTAACACGATAAACATGGAGTCGTGATTTTATGAACGTGTACTTTTCTTTGACTCGATTGCAAAGTACACGGTGGCCTCCTTTAGGATGTTACGCACTTCTGTGACGCACCTAAGCTCAGCTTTAAGCTTGTGGATTTCTTCTTGCTCTGCGGATTGACTAGCAGTTACTTACGCCTTATTCACCCAGTAATAGATTGACTTATCGGATATACCTATACGCTTGTAAACATCGGGTACGGAATAGCCTTTTTCAACCACTTGGCGAACGGCTTCTTGTTTAAATTCATCGGGATATTTTTTATTCATAACACTTTTTACTTAGGTTTCTAAGTGAAAAGTGTCTACAGAGTTAGGGGAAGATCAAAGTTCATAAAATTAAAGTTAATAATTCATGACTTTATGGGGCCAAGCTTTATGTATATGGTGAATTTCTAGATTTTGATAAGAGCCTACCTCCAAATGGAAAAGTTGCACTTTTATCTGCTACCTAGGTGACTTTTGTATTTTATAAATATTTCCTGTGGCATTTTTACTGAAGTGATAGATGCTTATTTAGTATTTGATAATACAAAGCAGCATATTTTTAGATCTCATAAACGCTTGAGTTTAACTGAACAAAGAACAGCGTAATAAACTTATAACAATAACTTCAAAGAGAAAAAATACAGTTGACTATTTACACTCTGTTCAAAATTTATTCAGCTATATTTTACGCTTAAATAGGCATGATGATTATTTACTTAGAATAACCAAGTTAAGTATGGAGATTTAGAATGTTTGGTCAGATATTTATTTTTATTATTGGAGTTTTTGGTTTAATCGTAGGGCTTCAGACAGGTGATTGTTTTTTGGCCTTTTGTGGTTTAATAACTTCACTCTCTGGTATTCACCTTATTTACAAGGTAAAACATCTGGGATAAATCAAACATACAAGTCGTTTAACGAATGCGCCAATAAACAACGTTCGTCCGCTAACGCGGCGTTAATGTCCGCCTTAGAGCTATAGCTCAATCATAAACCGAATATCCCCTATGTGTGCAATTTACTCATTCCCGCCCGTCAGGTTTAATTTTGGGTTATTGATCAGAATTGAGTGTTTCAGTGAAACCGCAATTTTCTTTTCTCGGTGGTCTCTGTGGTCAGAAGCTTTAATCTTTTGTTTATAGCTAGTGTCTATTTACTCGCTAATGCTTCTAAGCAAACATATGCGTCGGTAATGTTTTCTGAATACCTACCACAGTATCTTTCTTTAATTCTTTTTCGATTGGGTCGTCTTGCCCAGATATCCAGATTTTGAGTTCTGCGTCTAGATCAAAGTGTCCGGCCGTTTCGATTTTAAATTGGGTAATGGCACGGTAGGGAATAGAGTGATAATAAACCTTACGGCCAGTCATACCTTGTTTATCAATTAGGATAAGACGTTTGTTAGTGAATACATACATATCTCGTACAACCTTAAAAACCTCCTGTATACTTTCAGTTTCTCCGATAATTGGGGCCAATTCTTCTGCCACTTCAGTGATATCAATTTCAGATGCGTTGCCGAGTAATGCATCAAGCAATCCCATTTCTATTCTTTCAAGTATTTAGTGTTAGTGAGAGAACAGCATAATTGTTGATGCGAAAATAGCAACTACAGGCTACCATCTTAATTCTTTTGATGCCCTAATGAAGGTGATGATAAATTCATGTCTAGTGTAACCTTTGCCGATGTGCGAACTGCCGAAAAACGTATTCGCCCTTTTATCAATAAAACGCCAGTGCTTGAATCACAGTTATTGAATAGCTGGTTAGGCCACAAGTTGTTTTTTAAAGCCGAGTGTTTTCAGAAGACAGGGGCTTTTAAATTACGTGGCGCACTGAATATGATGTTAAAAGCCAAAGAGGAAGGGCGACTTGGCAATCATGTGGTGGCAAGTAGTTCGGGTAATCATGCACAAGCCGTGGCTTATGCTGCTAAAATATTAGGTGTTAAAGCCACTATTTATAGTGCACATAACCTATCTAAAGTAAAAGCAGCGGCAACCAAATATTACGGCGCGACACTTGATTTAAGTGCGACTCGTAAAGAGGCGGATGAAAAGGTCGCCGAGGCCGCGAGTCAATCAGGGATATTATGGATGCCACCCTTCAATCATAACGATATAATAGCCGGCCAAGGTACCGCTACACTCGAGGCCATTGGGCAAACCGGTGAAGTTAACAGTGTGTTTGCACCAGTTGGCGGTGGTGGATTGGTGTCGGGTTCGTTAATAATCACTAGAGCTTTGCTTCCTAAGGCAAGCGTTATTGGCGTTGAACCTTTGGTCGCAAACGATGCTGCAGAGTCGCTGCGTACTGGCGTCATTCAATCGTTACCACAGCAGCCTAATACTTTGGCTGATGGCGCTGCAACGTTACAGGTGGGTGAAAAAACCTTTCCTTACCTTAAAGCATTAGATGGATTTTATGAAGTGGATGAAACACACATTGCCTATTGGACTCAGTGGTTGCAACACTTGCTTAAGATACATGTTGAGCCTACTTGTGCTATGAGTATGGGTGGGGTGGTTGAGTGGCTTAAATCACAGACTAGCGAGCAAAAGGTATTAGTGATGTTATCTGGAGGCAATATCGATCAACAAAAAATGCGCCAAATATGGCAAGATGATCACTTGCAACAAGTCCCTAGTTTGTTGATTTAAATACTAAATCTGCGATAAGTAATTGTAATATAAGCTTCGGCATTATCATTCTTATGAAAACGTTTTGGGAGGAAACAATACATTGCGGATTTATTCAGCAAGCATGCTACTAAGTCTATTGGCGTTAATACCCCACACAATTTTTGCTCAAGAAACGCTTTTTTCTCAAGCAAACTGCACTATTGTGTATTCTTTAGAGAGATCAGCGGAACAGTATTTTAATAACGAAATTGCCCAATTAATTGTGCCAATTAACCATAAAAATATCCATTTTATCGATTTAAACAACTGGGGTAAAACACCACCACATGTAGAAGTAAGTGGTCGTTTACGTAATCAATTGCGCCAGCAATACGCTCTGAAAAAAGGTGTTAATCAAGCTGTTTTAGTGAATGACCAAGGGAAATTGTTAAGCCGTTATAGTAGTTCAGTCACCTTGGTGAACGATCTAATTGATTGTCGCTAGATATGATTTTTAAATAAGGGATGAGCTTTTTTCGATATGGATACGCATTTCATCATCATAAGTGCCACAGATTAACTCTAGATCTACAAATTTTCCCTTTCATCTTTAAGTTGTAATAACGCTCATTAATATACAACTATTGCATCAATTAAAAATCTAGTGCAGATTAAGCGAAATTTTATACGGGATCTGTTGTGAAAATTATATCTATTGTCTGTCTGTTTGTTGTCAATTCTCTGGTGTTTGCTGCTCCTAGCCATATTGGGAATGTAAAAGGCTATACTCTCAACAATGCTGGGGAGCTTATTCGCTTTTCAAATATGGTGTTTGATGCTGGAAAAGTAGTGGCAATCGGCACTGAAGAGCTTGGCCAAAAGTATCCCAATGCAACCTTTATAGATGGTAACAATAAGGTAATGTTACCCGGGCTCATTGACGCTCACGGACATGTAATGGGATTAGGTGAAACCTTATTGCAAGTTGATTTACGCGAAAGCAAATCAGCTTTAGATGCAGCAAAAATGGTGCAGGCTTATGCTAAAACTCAGCAAAATTTGGCTTGGGTAACAGGGCGAGGCTGGAATCAAGTACTTTGGCCTGGTAAGGCTTACCCCACTGCCAGTTTGTTAGATGAATATGTCAATAATAAACCTGTGATGTTGTCTCGAGTGGATGGCCATGCCAGTTGGGTTAACTCAAAAGCCCTTGAAATAGCCGGTATTACTAAAGATACTCTTGATCCACCGGGTGGAAAAATTGTACGAGATGAACAAGGCAATCCCACGGGAGTCTTAATTGATAATGCAGAAAGCTTGATGCTTAAACACTTGCCTAAAACCTCTGAAGCAACGTTAACCGCGCAATTAAATGCTGCCGGCGAACATTTGCTATCTGAGGGCGTAACCAGTGTGCATGATGCCGGTATTGGTAAAGTAGTATACAACTATTACAAAAAACGTGTGGCTGAACACTCATTACCATTACGCATCTATCCTATGATTGCAGCAACCTCAGTGGATTTGAGGCAACTATTAGAAACAGGCCACGTGCAAGACCAATACGACTGGTTATCTATCAGAAGTGTTAAAGCATACGGTGACGGTGCCCTAGGCAGCCGAGGAGCTGCCTTGTTGCAACCTTATTCTGATGCCCAAGATAACAGAGGTTTATTGGTAACCCGTGAGCAAGATTTAAAACCACTATTTGATTTGGTTTTAGGCAAGGGGTTTCAACTTAACTTTCATGCCATAGGTGACAGAGCAAACCGTTTAGCCCTAGATCAGTTTGCGGATAGCTTTGAGCGAATGGGGGGAAAGTCACTTCGCAACCGTGTTGAACATGCTCAAGTGGTAAATGTGGATGATATTCCTCGTTTTAAAGCTCTGAATATTATCCCTGCTATGCAACCAACCCATGCTACCAGTGATATGAATATGGCAAAAGACAGAGTCGGTGCCGCAAGATTAAAAGGCGCCTACGCTTGGCAAACCTTCTTGAACCAAGGGTCCCCAGTGGCTTTCGGTTCTGATTTTCCGGTGGAGCTCTCAAACCCATTTTTTGGTTTACACGCTGCTGTCACAAGGCAAGATCGTAACAACTCACCAGACAGTGGGTGGATACCTAGCGAAGCGGTGACACTCAAACAAGCCTTCCGTGGTTTTACTTTGGATGCCGCTTATGCTGCTCATCAAGAACATATTTTAGGCGGTTTAACCGAAGGTAAATGGGCTGATTTTATCTTGATAGATCAAGATATTTTTACAACACCATCACAGAACATTTGGAAAACTCAAGTTCTAGAAACGTGGATTGCTGGTGAAAAGCGCTTTACAAAAGCGCCTTAGTTTCGATAGTAAAATTAAGAGGCCAGATTGATTTGTACAAATCCGATCTTGGCCTCTGCAGCAGATAAAACCATATAAGCACAATTTTGCACGTTATCTGGAAAGCGTTCTTCAGGATATTGTGTTTCAATAAAACCGAGTGATTGATAACAGTTGTAAGCGACTGTGTTGTCTTTGAATACAAACAAAGACGCGCCTCTAGCTGATTGAGCTAAAAAGGCTTGTTCAAGTATTTTGTAATTAATACCTTAGCCAATCCTTGAGCGCGATATGTGGGGTTAACGGCGAGTCGGCTAAGATGCTGATGTTCTAAGCGCCTATAGTATTGGCCAAAGGCCATCAGTTGCTGCTCATCGTTTAGCAGACAAAACGACTTGAAGTGATTTGCTGTTAGATGTTTAATAAAGTCTTTGTCAGACATGGGGTAGGTCATATTTGGCCCACCCCATGTGTAAATTTTTGCATAAGTGTTAAACCAACTTTTTACCTGTATATAATGATGTTCAGTAGGTTTATCAGTTAGCGTCATTGGTTCAACTTTTCTGGTTACTGCGCGGTTTGAATTATAAGCCTTTGTAGAGAGTGCTGATCCACTTTTCTTCAGTGATGAAATTCCACGCCCAAGCAGTGTATTTTTCACCTAAACCTTGTTCTACCGCATCGTCAAGACTGATACCTTCTGCTTTCATGCTTTTTACCATGGCAGTAGTATCAACCAGCATATCCAATGCTTTTTGATAATCGGCTTTAGTGGCTAATTTACCGTGTCCAGGTATTATTTTAGTATCGTCTTTCAGCATCCCAATCAATTTAGTTACGTTATTAATATAACCGGTAACCGTGCCTCCGCCATCTAAATCAATGTAGGGGAATCGCCCTTCAAAGAATAAATCTCCGGGGTGTAAAACATTGGCTTCTTCAAACCATACTACGCTATCACTGTCGGTATGACCTGCAGGCATATACATTACATTGATTGTGTCGCCATTAAAATGAAACGTCATACCCTGTTGATAAGTAACAACAGGTAATTCGGCATGTGTATGATCTTCTTTATCGGCTAAACGTTTACGCACATTGTCATGTGCAAAAATGGTACTACCTTTGGCTTCAGCAAAGTAGGCATTGGAACCTGTGTGATCACCGTGGTAGTGAGTGTTCACAATATATTTAATCGGTTGTTTTGAAATATCACCAATAGCCATCGCTATTTTTCTGCTAGAGGAGCATATTGGTCATCAATGATTAATATACCTTCAGGACCAGCAGATACACCGATATTACCACCCATTCCCTCTAACATATGTACAGATCCACTCACAGGTTGACTGGTTATTTTGGCATCAGCCCACCTGTCTTGGGAAATAGCAGAGCTAGCTGAAAAAAGAGCGGTGATTGCAGTAACTAAAAGAATTTTTGAACGCATAAATGTTGTCCTTTGATTAAAATTAAGTTAAGCCTAGACGTTTGCTACAACAGACTACAAACTATGAAACATACAAGACCGTTAAGATAACCCGCATGTTTCAATTTACAAAACGTATCAGTTTTATTTTCTTTGTGCTCAGCCTGGTGACTGCGTTTTTTATTAACTTCAATGTCAGCCCGACTTGGGTTGAATCCCAGTTGCAATATCAAACATACGACAATGAAATCGGACAGTTGGTTTACCGCGCCAGCGGTCAAGAGAGCGTGATAGAAGACCTTGTACCATACTCCGAGTCTCCTTTAAGACAATCAATGCTAAATATCCAACAAAGTAAACCTTCCCTGTTACAACAATGGGTTTATAAAAATACTACTGAGGATGTGGTTTTACTTAAAGCAGACTTCCATTTTGGTATTTGGTCATTATTGCCTGCTTTAGTCGCTGTTGCATTGTGCTTAATGACACGTGAGCCTTTGGTTGCTCTATTTGGCGGAATAGTGATCGGCGCAGTGATGTTGGGACGATTCGATATCACTCATGAGGTATTCATACCTAACATAGGCACATCAAGTGCAGCATCCATATTGATATTATACTTATGGCTGCTCGGAGGTTTGATGGGCATGTGGGCAAAAACAGGTGCGGCTAAGGCTTTTGCCGATCATATGAGTCAACATTATGTAAAAGGACCACGTTCAGCCAAGGTTGTCACTTGGTTTTTAGGTTTAGTGTTTTTCCAAGGAGGCACTATGAGTACCGTATTGGTAGGCACAACGGTTAAACCCATCGCAGACAAGGCTGGGGTCAGTCACGAAGAACTCAGTTATGTAGTTGATTCTACTGCATCACCCATTGCGTCTATTATTGCATTTAACGCTTGGCCAGCCTATATACAAGCCTTCTTGTTCATTCCTGGGGTCGCATTTTTAGCCACAGAAAATGATAGAATCGCGTTCTTTTTTGCCAGTATTCCTTTTAGTTTCTATGCAATATTTGCAGTTTTAGGTACTTTGTTACTGAGTCTCAACATTACTACTTTTAGTGGCTCCCCCCTTAAAAAAGCAATGAAACGAGTGACTGAAACCGGTGAATTAGATGCGCCTGACGCTTCCCCTATTAGTGCTAAAGAATTACATCAAAGTCAAGTGCCAGAGGGATATACAGCTCATAGGTTAGAGTTTATTTTACCTTTAGTGAGCTTAATTATTATCGCCGTTGGTTCATACTTTGTAACGGGTTCGCCACAAATTCATTGGGCCTTTTCAGGGGCCTTATTTTTGTCTATTTTCATGGCACTAGCAAAAGGTATGGCACTTAAACAAGTGTTAGACGGCTTTGGAAATGGTTTAAAAGGAGTGGTGGTTGCGTCGGTCATATTAATGTTTGCCTTAACCATAGGTGTGCTAAGTAAACAGTTGGGTGGAGGCATTTATTTGGTCGAATCTTTGGGCGAGCACATTCCATACTGGTGTTTACCCATAATCTTACAACTTATGACCATGGTTATCGCTTTTTCAACCGGTACCAGTTGGGGCACTTACGCCATCGCTTTTCCCTTAGGTTTGCCTCTGGCATGGACTATCGCCCAGAGCCAGGGCTTAGGTAATCCCGAACTGTTTATGATGGTGTGTTTCGCTACCATTTTGAATGGCAGTGTATACGGTGATCAGTGCTCACCTATCTCAGACACAACTATTTTAAGTTCTATGACCACGGGTTGCGATTTAATGGACCATGTAAAATCGCAGATAGTGCCTGCCACTTTCGCGGCATTGTTAGCTGCGGTATTGTGGACCTCCACAGTTTTGTTTTTTGCATAGTCTGATTTTAATTGTGGCTTGTTGGTCAAAAGCCACAATATTTTTGTGCTTATGATGCGAAAGGTCATTTTGCAAAGGGGATGATGGGATAAAGTATTATGGGCTAAAGATAATTGTGAAACAGTTAAAAGATAAAATGAGAGCACGGATATTAAACCTTTTTAAATAATACCCAGCTCCATTCGCCAACCTAATTTATCATCCAATATACATAAACCTGGGTATTGTTTCGCCGTTCACTTTTACAGTTTCGATAAACATACTCAAGGGTCGCACCCATAGAGCTCTTTCACCGTATAGAGGCCGATAAACCACTAATTCAGTTTCGTCTTCAGAGTGTTTAGCAACACCAATCACTTCGTATTCATTTCCTTTGTAATGACGGTAACGCCCAATTTCCAATGACATATTTTTTCCTTGTTGTTAGGGGATTCTATTGTTGTGTCGCAGACTGTTTTTTCCTGAACTGCTGCCATGTGATGATAAGTAATTGCACCGCGATGATAACAAAGCTAGCAAGCAATAAGCCGCGCCAATTAATTAGGTTGAGAAATACGCCTGCACTTAACGCTGCAGACGCTTGACAACCAAACACCAAAAATTCATTGAGACCTTGGACTTTAAATCTTTCGGTTGGCTGATAACTTTGAGTCAGTAAAACCGTGCCCCCAACAAACAAAAAATTCCAGCCGATGCCTAATAATACCAAAGCGATCCAATAATTCAGCCACTCGCTGCCAGTTAATGCGATTAGAATAGTGGCGATATAGGCGGATAACCCTAAATAGATTATTTTTGAAGTGCCTAATTTACTGATCAACCAACCACTGAACAATGATGGGAAAAACATTGCGAAAATATGGCTTTGGATTACCCACTTTGTATCCTGCAAAGAATAAGCTTCATGGACGTGCATATGCACAGGGGTGGCGGTCATAATAAAGCTCATCAAGGCATAACCTACAACTGATGCGGTAACAGCAAGTATAAAGACTGGTTGCCGTGCTATCACATTTAATTCACGTCCTGTATCCACAGATTTTGCTGTGACAACATGTGTATTATCAATTTGAGTAAAAAGTAAGCTGCATAGCAACAGTAAGGCTGTTGTT
Source organism: Paraglaciecola psychrophila 170 (assembly GCF_000347635.1). NCBI lineage: Bacteria > Pseudomonadati > Pseudomonadota > Gammaproteobacteria > Alteromonadales > Alteromonadaceae > Paraglaciecola > Paraglaciecola psychrophila. The sequence goes on from NC_020514.1 coordinate 438,469, forward strand.
AAATAAAATCCACCGACAAAAGCTTGATCTGTGACCAGCTGACCAAGAGTCACTAACTCTGGACCTAGGATAGCCGCAACTAACCCCCCCAATAACACAGTCGAAGCTGCCTTAGGTATCAACTCAACAGAGACTGATTCCATAGCCGCAAAACGAATTTGCTGAATCGCAGACATCATCATACCCAATAAAAACGCAGATATAACCAGTCCCCCAAAACTGTTGTCGGCGATACTCGCAGCGGCTAATAGCGTGACCAGAGCACCCAGAATGGTTGCTGTAATAAATACAGGCTTTCTACCAAATTGCTGCATCAAACGTGTGATAGGCATCACACCACAAGCGGTACCTACAATACTCATGGCAAGAGGCAAGGTGGACCATTTGGGATCAGGGGTAAGCTGAGCACCCAAAACACCACCCGCTAATACCAGCATAGTGCCAGCGCTCATCGCTAGGGCTTGAATGAGAGTTAATAGCCAAACATTGACGGGCATTCTTTGCACTAATACGCTTCCTTGTTAACTTGAGGCAGAAATATCTGTTTATAGTGTAACGATTTGGAGGGATTTAGTCTGCTGTATGTGAAAACGAAAAAGCTAATTGTTGACTGTTTTCAGTTTCTGCTAAGGCAACATGTAGTCCCACCAATCTAATGCCTCTATTTGCTTGACGTGAAAGCCCTTTAGTTAATAATGTAAGAAAGTATTCTCTGTTTAATCGTTGGCATCTATGTTCAACGGTGGTTTGTTGAAAATCGTTGAATTTTAATTTTATGCCCTGACTTTGAATTTTAGATTTTGTTTTAGCTAAACGTTTTTCCAATAACGGAAATAGATCGTCGATCATTTTTATACAGTCTTCTTCTGTGCGAATGTCTTCGGCCAAGGTTCGCTCTACTCCTACAGATTTGCGCTGTCTGGCAAGACTTAGGTTTCGGTTATCGATACCATGGCTTCGATCCCAAATAACAGAGCCAAATTTACCAAAACGTTTGATTAAGTCCTCAAAGGGAAACTGACGCACGTCAGCACAGCTATACAAACCAATATTGTGTAACTTAGCTAAGGTGACTTTGCCCACACCAGGGATCTTACCTAGGGGTAACCCAATCACGAAATCGTCTAATTTTTCAGGAGTGATCACACATATGCCATTAGGCTTATTTTCATCACTGGCGATTTTTGCTACAAACTTACATGACGCCACGCCCGCTGATGCAGTGAGTTGAGTCTCTTGAAAAATAGTACGTCTTATATCTTCGGCAATTAATGTTGCGCTGCCTGAAAACAAGTCGCAATCAGATACGTCTAAATAGGCCTCGTCTAATGACAGCGGTTCTATTTTGTCGGTGTATCTACTGAATATTTCACGAATTTGTTCAGATATTTCACTGTATAAGGCCATCCTTCCTGGGGCTAATACCAAATCAGGGCAGAGCTTTATGGCGTGTGAAATGGCCATAGCTGAACGCACTCCAAATTTACGAGCTTGATAATTGCAGGTAGATATAACACCGCGCCTATCAGAACTACCGCCTATGGCTAACGGTACATTCCGATATTCTGGATTGTCGCGCATCTCAACGGCTGCATAATAGCAGTCCATATCGATGTGGATGATTTTCCTCAATATTGACCTGACAAAATAACTGTATGTATATTCAGTATTTTGCCGGATTGCTAGAATATATCAATATAAAAAAACGCCAGACTAGCTGACGTTTTTTTATATTGATTGTCAGTGCTAGTTTATAAAATTTGGTCTTTTTTCCATTCATCCAATTTTGTTTGTCTAGCTTGTTCTTTTTCCAAACGCATTTTTTTGCGATCGCACGGCTCAGGACAATCACAAGCTTTAGCAATACCCAAAGCGCCTAAACCACCACAACTACCGGCTATTGTTTTTTGCTGGAATATGTAACCGACAGACATAGCTACGACTACGACTAAAAAAAATACAAATGCGAGAATAAAGGTACTCAAAACTTGACTCCAATACTGTTTATTACGTTAATGATATTGTCTCAGTGAACAGTCACAAGCTGCGCAAACTTATTACTAGTATACTCGTTAAATCCGTCTTTTTCTTTAGTAATCAGTAATACTGCAATATCGTATTTGTCTGCTAATGCTAATGCCTTTTCCTTACCCATTACTATAAGAGCTGTGGCTAAACCATCAGCAGTCATTGATGACGGATGGATCACTGTTACAGATACCACGTTGTGCGTAATCGGGTAACCTGTGTTTGGATCAATCAGGTGAGAATAACGCACTCCGTCTTGTTCGTAATAAATTCGATAATCGCCAGACGTTGCCACCGCATTATCGCCAATACTAATGATTTCTTGTGCCGTGCGTTGTTCGGCTTCGGGTTTTTCAATAGCAATTTTCCATGCTTCACCTGAGGCTTTTACTCCTGACAACCGCATTTCTCCGCCTATTTCTACAAGTAAGTTTTCAATCTTATAGGTCTGTAAAAGCAGTGTAATCTGATCTACTGCGTATCCTTTAGCTATAGTCGATAAGTCGACGTATAGATTAGGATTTGTTTTACTGGCCCAAGTCGGCCCTATTATTAGTTTCTCTAGTCCAACTAATTGTCGAGTAGCCTGAATAAGTTTATCTGATGGAATTTTTTCAGGTCGGCTTTGCGGTCCAAATCCCCAAAGGTTGACCAAAGGACCTACTGTTACATCTAATAATCCACCACTTATTTTCCCTAAGCGTTTTGCTTCTTTTAATACTTCAATTGTTTGTAATGACATCGGAAAAGGTTCAATACTTTTCCATTGATTGAACTGACTTAGCTCAGAGTCTTTAATGTACGTAGACATGAGTTGGTTTATATCTAGCAAAAGTTGGTCAATTTGTTCTTTTAGAATCTTTTCATCCAGTTTATCAACTGTTACAAACTTAATGTTATATGTGGTGCCCATAGTTGGGCCTGTTAGATAGCTTTCTTGCACCACGGCGGGTGAGCAGGCTATCAATATTGTGCTGAGAAAGATAATTAAAAGTCTGACTTTTAAGAATGTGTACATGGTGTATTTTGACTCTATAAAAAAAGGGGCATAAAGCCCCTTATAAACTGTCACTAGATTAAGAATTTAGTGTTATTAACCGCCGAAGTCATCCAACATAATGTTTTCGTCTTCTACGCCTAACTCTTTAAGCATATTTATGACTGCTGCGTTCATCATTGGTGGACCACACATGTAAAATTCACAATCTTCTGGTGCCGGGTGGTTTTTTAGATAATTTTCCAAAAGGACATTATGTATAAAACCTGTATCACCTTTCCAATTATCTTCAGGTTGAGGATCCGACAAAGCAACATGCCATTTAAAGTTTTCATTCTCTTTCTGAAGCATATCGAAATCTTCAACATAAAACATTTCACGCAAAGAACGAGCGCCGTACCAAAATGTAATGGGACGAGTTGAACGTATTCTACGAAGCTGATCGAATATATGCGAACGCATAGGTGCCATTCCCGCACCACCACCAACAAATACCATTTCAGCAGAGGAGTCTTTGGCGTAGAACTCACCAAATGGACCTGAGATAGTGGCTTTATCGCCTTCTTTCAAGCTCCAGATATAAGATGACATTTTACCTGCTGGTAAGGTTAGGTTATTAGGTGGCGGCGAAGCGACTCGCACATTCAACATAATAATCCCTGCTTCCTCAGGGTAGTTGGCCATTGAATAAGCGCGGATAGTCTCTTCTTCAACTTTAGATTCGATGTTAAAGAAACCAAAGCGTTCCCAATCGCCACGATATTCTTCAGGAATATCGAAGTCTTTGTACTTAACATGGTGAGGTGGCGCTTCAATTTGAATGTAACCTCCGGCTCTGAAAGGAACACTTTCGCCATTAGGTATCTTCAATACAAGTTCTTTGATAAAAGTGGCTTTGTTGTCATTCGAGACAACTTCGCAGTCCCACTTTTTGATACCAAAAATCTCTTCTTCTAACTCAATATCCATATTTTCTTTAATAGACACCTGACAGGACAAGCGACATCCCTGTTTAGCATCTTTCTTGCTAATGTGATCAACTTCAGTAGGTAAAAGCTCTCCGCCACCGGCTTTAATATCAACTCGACATTGACCACAAGTACCACCTCCGCCACATGCAGAAGAAACAAAGATACCTGCATTAGCCAAGGCACCTAAAAGCTTGTCACCAGGTTGAGCTGTGATTGATGCTTCAGCACCACCATTAATTGTAATAGTGATTTCGCCTTCTGGCACCAGTTTAGATTTTGCAAACATGATAATAAATACTAACGCTAAAACGATAGCGATAAACATACCTACACCAAGATAAATTTCATTCGGATTCATTTAACTATTCCTCAAAGTGCCGTTTACAGTGCTATGCCGGTAAATGATTGGAAACCAAGCGCCATCAGTCCAGTAATCATAAATACTGAACCCAAACCTCGAATGCCTTCCGGCATGTCTGCATATTTAAGTTTTTCACGTACTGCGGCAAGTAAGGTGATAGCTATCGCCCAACCTAAACCACTGCCCACACCGTAAACAATGCTTTCACTGAAGTTATATTCACGTTGTATCGCGAATGCAACACCACCAAAAATCGCACAATTTACTGTGATAAGGGGTAAGAATATCCCAAGTGCGTTATACAACGCAGGGAAAAACTTATCCAACGTCATTTCCAATATTTGTACTAACGCAGCTATTACGCCTATAAAGGTCAAAAAGCTCAAAAAGCTTAAATCTGCTTCTGGGAAACCAGCCCAGCCGAGTGCTCCTGGCGCTAAGATATTTACAAATATGACCTGATTGACAGGAACTGAAATTCCTAAAACAACGATTACTGCGACTCCTAAACCCATGGCTGTTTTAACTTTTTTGGATACTGCCAAAAAAGTACACATACCTAAGAATAAGGACAAAGCCATGTTTTCAATGAAAACAGATTTTACAAAAATACTAATATAATGTTCCATGAATTATCCCTTTGGCTCGACTTGTGCTGGACGTATAGTTCGGATTACCCAGATTAGGCCACCAATCAAAAAGAAAGAGCTGAAAGGTAAAATCAATAAACCATTGCCCTGATACCAGCCTCCATTTTGAATTAAAGGTAATATTTCAAAACCTAACAACGTACCAAAACCAAATAACTCTTTGATAGTTCCAATGATGATTAACACCACGGAGTAACCTATGCCGTTGCCAAGGCCATCGAGAAAAGACATAAAGGGAGGACTCTTCATCGCGTAGGCTTCTGCTCGTCCCATAACGATGCAGTTAGTAATAATCAAACCAACAAACACCGAAAGCTGTTTCGATATCTCATATGAGTATGCTTTCAAAACTTGATCAACCACTATTACCAAAGAAGCAATAATAGTCATTTGAATAATGATCCTTACGCTCGAGGGTATATGATTACGGATCAGAGAGATAAACAAGTTAGAAAATGCGGTTACTGTCGTCAATGCTAACGACATGACCAATGCAGTTTCCAACTTGGTAGTTATCGCCAAGGCCGAACATACGCCCAGTACTTGTAATGCTATTGGGTTATTGTTCAGAACGGGTCCGAACAATACCTTTTTCATTTCTTTAATTTCAGCCATTGTGTGGATCCCTTACGATTTCCAAGTTTGGTTTTTAAGATATGGCCCGAAGCCATTCTTGCCCGCCCAGTAAGTCAATGTGTTTTGTACACCGTTACTGGTTAGCGTAGCGCCTGAAAGTGCATCAACCGCATACTGGTCGTTTGAGTTGTCACCTTTATTAACTTCAATAGCTACTTTTCCATCATCAAAAAGCTTTTTACCGTCCCACTTGGCTTTCCAGCTAGGGTTTTGTATTTCACCACCCAAACCTGGAGTTTCCTTGTGTTGGTAATAGATCAGTTCGCGTACGGTGTTTCCATCGGCATCAATCGCTAAGAGCCCATACATTAAGTCCCAGAGGCCACTACCGTGAACTGGTAGTACCAATCGAGTGACCTCACCTGCATCATTTTTTACTAAATAAATATTAGCAACGCTGGCTCGCTGTTTAAATCCTACGTTACTGTTAGTCACTTCAACTGAAAACTTAGGATTTTTGGCTTCTTTGTACATGTTGTAGCCATCTTTAGGCTCATCTACATATTCACCTGTTTCAAGGTTAATAAAGCGTTCTTCAATATACTTATTAAATGTTCCAGAGATATCACCCGCAGCCAAATCAATTAACCCTGCTGCTTCTACAATATTAGATTGTTTGTCTATTGCTGCGTTAGTTTCTTGTAAGTCACGCAAGCCGACAGCTGCACTCGATACAATAATTGAGCAGACTAAACATACTGCGACCACAACACCTACGGTTTTACCTAGCGTTTCTTTTTTAGCCGACACGTGCGATCCTCCGTTTTATATTGCTTTGGGCAACAAAATAATCGAATAAAGGTGCCCACAAGTTAGCGAATAATATTGCTAACATAATACCTTCTGGAAATGCCGGATTCAGAACACGGATCATTACTGTCATACAACCAATCAAAATACCGTAAGCCCATTTACCTTGGTTAGTAAAGGCTGCTGACACAGGATCAGTTGCCATAAAGAACATACCAAAGGCCATACCTCCAATTACCATATGCCAATACCAAGGCATCGCAAACATCGGATTGGTCGCACTTCCTACAAGGTTTAATAAGCTAGAAAATAAGAACACACCCAAAGCCACACCTAACACAATCCGCCATGAAGCTATTCGCATGTAGATGACAAACAGTCCGCCAATCAGAATTGCTAACGCAGACACTTCGCCCATAGAGCCAGGAATATTTCCTAAGAAAGCATTAAACCAATTAGCATTAAGGCTCCAGTCTGTTATCGAGCCATTAGCCGCTTGGCTTAACCAAGTTGCGCCTGTGTATCCATCTGCAGCTGTCCAAATAGCATCACCTGAAATTTGTGCAGGGTAAGCAAAATATAAGAATGCTCGACCAGATAAAGCCGGGTTTAAGAAGTTACGCCCAGTACCACCAAATATCTCTTTAGCTATAACGATACCGAAGGTAATACCTAAGGCCGCTTGCCATAAAGGAATTGTGGCGGGTAAAGTAAGCGAGAATAAAACTGAAGTAACAAAAAAACCTTCGTTGATTTCATGTTTTCTCACAGATGCAAACAAGACTTCCCAGAACCCACCTACAGCAAATACAGTGGCATAAACGGGCACAAAGAAACAAGCTCCATATAACAACAAGCCAATCCAACCAGTGCTGGCATCAAGTTGACCGCCAAGCATTTCATATAGACCCGCTTGCCAAAACGCTGTAGCTGTATCAGCCCACAATGCGCCTTCCGTAACTATGGCAATCTGTGCTTGTTGACCAATATTAAACATGCCATAAAACATGGCTGGGAATGTTGCCATCCACACAAAAATCATAATACGTTTTAAATCGATACTATCTTTTACGTGGGTGTTCGCCTTAGTGACAGTTCCAGGGGTATAAAAAATAGTCGCTGCCGCTTCATATAAGGCATACCATTTTTCATATTTTCCACCCGCTTCGAAATTAGGTTCGATTTTCTCTAAAAATACTTTTAAGCCCATGATTAACCCTCTTTCTCAATCTGATCTAAACATTCTCGCAGAATTGGCCCATAGTTATATTTACCAGGGCAAACATAAGTACATAGTGCTAAGTCTTCTTCGTCTAGTTCCAAACAACCCAAACTTTGAGCGCCATCTGTATCACCAGAAATCATGTCTCTCAACAATAATGTTGGTAAGATGTCTAATGGCATAATACGTTCATAGTTACCTATGGGAACCATAGAACGATCAGAACCATTAGTTGTGGTAGTCATACCAAATAACTTTTTAGGGCTTAGGTGCCCAAAATAAGCACGGGTCACTGAATGTTGGTTAACACCCGGTTTAATCCAACCAAATAACTCTTTTTCACGACCTTCACGCAAAATAGACACTTGGTTGTGGAACCGGCCTAGATAACCGTGCACGCCATGAGCATGATTACCCTGTAACACAGATCCAGACAACATCCGCATATCACCATCATTGGCTTCGTTTACCGTTAGTTCGGTAATATCGGCACCCAACAATGTGCGCACTAACCGTGGGTTTTTTGATTCAGGACCACCAATAGAGATCACTTTACGGTTATCTAATTCACCCGTTGTGAACAAACTACCAATCGCTAATACGTCTTGGTAGCCGACATGCCACACTTTTTTTCTTTGGCCTACAGTATCTAAGTAATGTATGTGAGTACCTACTAAGCCTGCAGGGTGAACACCAGCAAATTCGTTGACCTCAACATTGGCATCGCCAGTAGCAACATCAGCGCCTGGGGCTTTGTTAACAAATACTTTACCATCTGTTAAGCGACTAATAACCTGCAAACCGTTAGCAAAATCTTCGCTACGCTCAGCAATGACTATCTGAGGATCGGCAGCCAAAGGATTGGTGTCCATGACACTAACGAAAATCGAGTGTGGTTTTGAGTCAAGTGCTGGAGATTTACTGTAGGGACGAGTTCGAAAAGCCGTCCACATTCCAGAGTTAACTAAGTTCTCCTGTACTTTAGCCGCATCCAATGATGCTAGTTCGGTACTGCTATATTTAGCAAATACTTCACTTTCGTCACCTTCAAGCTGAATCACCACTGATTGCAAAACACGTTTTGCACCACGGTTGACTTGAATAACATTACCGGCAGCAGGAGCGGTGAATTTAACGCCAAGATTCTTTTTATCCTCAAAAAGAATCTGACCCTTCTTCACTTTATCCCCTTCTTTTACATGCATAGTCGGACGCATGCCAATATATTCTTCACCCAAAATAGCAACTCTGGTGACAGAGTTTCCATCTTGGATACTTTGTTTTGGCGCTCCCTGAATAGGAAGATCTAACCCTTTCGTGATTTTTATCATACGCAATAACACTACTCTAAATTAATACACAGCACCGTTAGACTCTTTAATTTCAGATGTCCATACAGTGTAAATCAGTAAATAAAAAATCTAATGGTGATGAGTATCGTCAATCAATGACTAATTAATAAGCTACAAGCAAATCTTTGTAGCTAGATAGAAGTGTCCGAACTTCCTGATATTTATGCGTTTAGCAAAATTTATATACGAATCTAAATGACACTTACGCTTAGAAATGGAATTTTAGCATTAACCAGTGTATTTCTTCCACGCAAATTGTTGTTTAAACATATTTAATTTGTGGTTTTTAGTCATTTCTAGTCAATTTGGCTATTTCAAAGGTAGTCTAAATTACATAAATAAAAAAACCGCTATGCCGCGGTTTTTATTTTATGCCAGTTTTATCCTCACTTTTTACCAATCTATTAAGGTTTCAACTTCAGCATCATAATCGACTCCAGCCATGTCAAAACCAAACAGCCGCAAAAATTCATGGTGATAACCTGCATAGTCACTTAACTCATGAAAATTTTCTTGTGTAACTTGATCCCACAAGGCTTTGATTTTTGCCTGAGTCACATCGTTGGTCTCTTTGGTATTCATATACAAGCGACCCAATTCATCTACCTCTGGATGCGCTTGAGTCAGTTTATCAGTAAACAAATCGTAAATTTGCTCGATACATCCCTGGTGTGTTCCTTCCTCTTTCATCACTTTATAAATCAGAGAAATATACAAGGGCATAACTGGAATGGCCGAACTAGCTTGGGTTACCAAAGCTTTTAAAGACGATACATATGCCTGAACATTTTTAGCTGCTTGGGTCTTCACAATAGCGGCAGCAGCACGATCTAAATCTTCTTTAGCCTTACCGATGGTCGCCTGTCCATAAATGGGCCAAGTAAGTTCTTTACCTACATAGGTATATGCAGTAGTTTTACAATTGTCTGCCAACAAGTCTGCCTTGCCTAAAGCTTCTAACCATAATTCCCAATCTTCACCACCCATAACCTTAATAGTTTGTTGAATTTCATCTTCGTTAGCGGGGTCTAGTGCAATCTCATGAATGATGTTTTTATCGGTATCGTAGGTTTTTGTTGTGTATGCTTGGCCCACCGGTTTTAAAGTCGATTTGTATACTTCACCAGTTTCAGGATCCGTTCGTCTTGGTGACGCTAGGCTATAGATAACTAAGTCTACTTTGCCCATATCAGCTTTTAATGTATCGATAACCTGCTGCTTTAGCTCTTTTGAAAAGGCATCACCGTTTAAGGTTTTTGCATACAGCCCTGCTTCTGAGGCTTTAGCATGAAACCCCGCCGTATTATACCAGCCAGCCGTGCCTGTCTTACGTTCAGTAGGAGGCTTTTCAAAACACACACCTAAAGTGTTAGCACCTCCAGCAAATGCAGCAGTGATCCTAGAAGCCAGTCCATAACCAGTAGAACTACCAATAACCAATACGTTTTTAGGCGTATTGTTCAATGCTCCCTGGGCTTGAACATAATCAATTTGTTGTTGAACACTAGTGGCACATCCAATCGGATGCGCATTAGTACAGATAAAGCCACGAATTTTCGGCTTAACAATCATATAAAGTTCCTATTTAAAAATTATAAGGCATTGTAATGCTAGTCAACGTTTAAACACATCTGAACAGCTGGTACAGATACAATAACATAGCTATAAATGTGCTGATTATTAGTTATGGTCAGCACGATTTTTGTAATATTCAAACTCTGATATTTGGTGGTACTTCATCACCTTGGTTTGAAAATCTGCATAAGACTCATATACTTTTTTGAACATTGGGTCGGCGGCAGACTGTTCTTGCATTACCACAGCCGAGGCCTTTTTTAATGCTAACATCACATCTCTTGGAAGAGGACGCATATCAACACCATGTGTTTCTACTAAGGCTTGCATTGCCGCATTGTTCGCAGCAGTGTATTCATCCCACATATCTTGATTGACCGCACGGGTTGCCACTTCAATAATAGCCTGCAAGTCGTCTGGCAGTGCTTCGAATGCTTGTTTGTTGACCATGAATTCTAAGTTTGCGCTGGGTTCATGCCAGCCAGAGTAATAATAATATTTAGCCGCTTTGTATAAACCAAACGCTAAATCGTTATAGGGGCCGACCCACTCAGTGGCGTCAATCGCTCCAGATTGCAGTGAGGTAAAGAGTTCACCCCCAGTCAGTGCTACAGGAATGCCTCCGAGTTTTTTGAGCACTTCGCCACCTAATCCGGGAATGCGCATTTTTAAACCTTTTAAGTCTTCAACACTGTTAATTTCTTTTTTAAACCAACCCGCCATTTGTACCCCAGAATTACCACCAGCAAAAGGGATCAAATTAAACGGCTCATATACTTCGCGCCATAGCTCTAAGCCACCGCCGTAATGTAACCATGCATTCATTTCGGTAGCGTTCATACCAAAGGGTATCGCGGTGAAAATTTGTGATGCGGGTGCTTTACCTTTCCAGTAATAAGAGCCTGCATGACCCATTTCAGCGGCACCACTGGAAACGGTATCAAATACCTCAAATCCTGGCACCATTTGACCTGCACCAAATACTTTTACTTTCAGCCTGCCGCTAGACATACGTTCAACATATTTGGCAAAAGTTTCTGGACCTTTACCTAAGCCAGGAAAATTTTTTGGCCAGGATGTCACCAGTTTCCATTCATAAGTTTGCTGTTCTACTTGTTCGCTAGGAGCATGAGAAGATTGTTCTCCACAGGATGCCAACAAGATGCTGAAAGTAGCTAAAACAGATAATTGAAGCAATTTCATATATAGACTCTCGAAAGTATTATTAAAGTAAAGAAGGTAACCAAGTTACCAGATTTGGCCAAATTGCCAAACAGGCTAACAACAATAGTTGTATAAAAATAAAGGGGGCTACACCTCGGTAAATATCTGAGGTTTTCACTTCTGGCGGCGCTACACCTCGTAAATAAAATAAGGCAAATCCAAACGGTGGGGTTAGAAATGAGGTCTGTAAGTTAACCGCTATCATAATTCCAAGCCAAATTGGATCAACCCCCATAGCCAATAATACTGGGGCAACTAGAGGAACAACTACAAAGGTGATTTCGATAAAATCTAAAATAAAGCCAAGTAAAAATATCACCACCATCACCAATAAAACGGCAGAAAATACGCCACCAGGTAAGCTGGCAAATAATTCTTCAATTAATTCTTCACCACCAAAACCACGAAAAACCAGTGAGAAAATAGATGCGCCAATGAGTATTAAAAATACCATAGACGTGACTTTTGTCGTCGACATCATCACATCTTTCAATTTTTGTAGATTAAGTTTTTTGTTGATGAGCGCTAGCACCAATGCACCTGCTGCACCAACACCAGCTGCTTCAGTGGGAGTAGCAAAACCTCCCAAAATTGAGCCGAGCACCATAAAAATTAGCAATAGTGGAGGAAAAAGAGCAGCAAACAATGCACCAGCAGAAATAGGTGCTTGGTCACTTTGTTCGAGCGAAGGGTCTATCTGCCTGCTAGCAAACACTAAAACATATAAAAGATACATCGCTACTAATAAAAAACCGGGGACTAAGGCGCCTACAAACAAGTCACCCACTGACACAGAGCGTGGTGAAAATATACCCATGTTCAATTGTGCTTGCTGAAACGCACTAGATAAAACATCACCTAACAAAACCAAAGCTATCGATGGAGGGATGATTTGCCCCAACGTTCCTGTTGCGCATATTGCCCCACAAGCAAAAGACGGTGAATAGCCTTTTTTAAGCATCGTTGGCAGAGAAAGTAAGCCCATAGTGACGACTGTAGCACCAACTATGCCCGTACTGGCGGCTAATAACATGCCAACAAGCACCACCGATATAGCGAGCCCTGACTTTAATCTACCCAGTACTTGTTCCATGGCGAGTAGCAAATCTTCCGCGACTCGGGATTTCTCTAACATTATCCCCATAAAGACAAATAACGGCACGGCAATTAAGGTTTGGTTAGACACTATGCCAAACAAGCGGCTGGGTACTGCTTGTAAGTAAGAGGTGTCAAATACACCCAAAAAAGCACCTATGCCAGCAAAAATAAGAGCGGTGCCAGCCAATGAATAAGCAACGGGATACCCTAGTAACAACACCAAACATACGGCTAAAAACATCAATAGCGAGAGATATTCCATTACTTACCTGCAACGACTGATGATTGTTTATGAAGTGACAATTTTGCAACATTGCTTATCACTTCAGCTATTCCCTGAAGCAGCATAGTAAACGAAAATAACAAAATTAAGCTTTTTAACAGAAAGACTGCAGGAATACCCCCGGCTTCTTGAGAAGCCTCCATGACTCGCCAAGCCCGCATCACGTAATCGTAACTCACTATGAAGATAAAAATATTCACTGGCATTAATAAAAATAGGCTACCAAAGATATCTACTCTGGCTTGCTTTTTAGTACTGAAGCGGCGATAAAAAATATCGACTCTTACATGCTCATTGACGCGTAAAGTGTGTGCCGCGCCTAATAAAAAGACCATTCCATGCAGGTACATTACCGACTCTTGCATGGCTATCCACCCAAGATTAAATCCATATCTGAGCACTACAATTAGAAATGTCAGTAAAACCATAAACAACGTAAACCAACTGACCAATCGACATAACGCGTGATGAAACACATCGATTTTTTTCTGCCAAAAGGCAGCTTGGTGCCAAAAAATAGTGCGGTTTAACTGCATCGTTGTTTCTTATTGTTGCGAATGATAACTAAAGGCCATCTTTAAATAGCCTAATATTGGAGTCGTTTTTACCAAAAATAAACAACAAATGGAAGGGGGGCAGCGCAGAGACGCAAAAGCACCGTCTGATAGGTGTTTTGATTTACACTAAGCAATCAAGTTGGTTGCTTAGTTCCGCCTAAACAGTTGGGTGATGTTGGAAATTCTCCAAACAAATTTTTCCATTCCTCTTGAGTGTAAGTATGTAGAGCTAAAGCGTGGATGTCGTTTGCTAATTCTTCTTTTAGTACTGAATTAACCGCTCGGTGACGTTTGATTAGGCGCTCGCCACTGAATATAGGCGTCACGATAACCACTTTAAAATGGCTCTCCGATCCCACAGGAACATTATGCATAGAACTTTCATTAATGACTTCAAGGTGCTGAGGATTGAAGTGACTGAGTAACTTTTTTTCAATATTATTTTGAATCTTCATTTATTCTCCAAGCTAGAATCATCTTTTATTTTAATCACGGCAATTTTAGCTTTAAAAAGACAATACAACATATTGCTTTTGACTAATCCCGAGACTGTGAGCATAACTCATTGACTGTTGACGATATATTTTTTGTCAGCTTAACCTGAATTTTTATACGATTTAGTGCTAAAGATGCTCAGTTTTGTATATATCTGAAAGTAAGGTTGATCCTCTGTGCTAGCGTTTTCTTGGTTTTAGCTACGCTGTGTTGCCAATATTTTTGAGTATCGCCGCTCATTACCAATAGACTGCCATTGTGTAAAGGTAGCCTAACTTTGTTTTTTGTGACGTTGTGATAAAAGTCTAAATTGCGTTCTTCTCCAAAGCTTAGTGAGGCAATCACTGGTTGCTGACCTAGTTCAGGCTCATTATCTGCATGGCGGCCCATGCCATCTTGACCGTGACGATATAAATTTGCCAATACAGAATTGAAATGACTGTTGCTAGCGTTTTCACATTTTTGTTTAAGTGCAAGTAATAAAGAGTTCCATGGCAAAGGGCGCAAGCTTAAATTCGAATATTGATAACACGCATTTTTGTCGCCGTACCATGCTTGTAATCTTGGTACATCAAAGGTTTTTCCGTATAAAGTGATTCGTTCTTGGCGCCAGTCTAACGACTGATGTAATGCCTGCATTAAGATTGCCGATTCAGACGCAGCAATAAAATTAGGATAATATTTTAGGTCTGCATCTGGCATATCCAGCTGTATTGGCGTGTTATCATATTGTGATTCAAACAGTGACTGCTGCATAACCCATCAAATTTGGAAAGAAATGAACACCAGTTTAACGCTTTTAGATAGAAATTTGCAGTTAGTTAGGTATCCACAAGACCTACAACATCCAAGCTGGCAGGCATGGGATGCTGCCGATGAGTATATAATTGAATATGTCGAGCAAAATGTTCAAGGTTTACAACATCAATCTATTAGTATTTACAATGATGATTTTGGTGCCTTAGCTTGTTGGTTTGCTGATTTTAAACCTCTATGGGTGAGTGATTCTTACGTAGCTAAACAATCTTGTTTGGTTAATCTGCAGCAAAATAATATCCCAGTCGAGTCAGTAATATTTTACGATTCAGTTACATCAGTGGACTCACCAGCGGAACTGGTGTTACTCAAAATCCCTAAAACTACCGCTTTACTTGAACAACAATTGATAGATCTACAAGCAAGGGTTATCCCTTCAACGACCGTGATAGCAGCAGGCAAAGCGACATTCATACAGAAGTCGACCTTGGCCTTGTTCGAAAAGTATTTAGGGAGCACCACTACTTCATTGGCGAAGAAAAAAGCACGCTTGATTTTTTGCCAGCCTACAGGCTGTAAATCACACGCAAGCCCTTACCCAACTATTTGGTTTACTGATAAGCCCCGGTTTGAAATCAGTAATTTAGCTAACGTGTTCGCACGTCAGCAATTAGATATTGGCGCAAGGTTTATGCTCGAACATTTGTCAAAATTAGCTAATATGGATAGTAAAACAGTGATTGATTTGGGCTGTGGTAATGGTGTGTTGGGATTACATATCCTTAATCAAAATAAAAAACAAAAGTGGTGTTTGTTGACGAGTCATATATGGCGGTTGCCTCTGCCAAGCAAAATGTATTGGCTAACTTGCCTGAAAAAGAGTCAGGATCAGAGTTTATAGTGAATAACTGCTTGGATGACTTTTCTGAAAAATCTAAATTTTCTGAGGTAGACATAGTATTGTGTAATCCACCTTTTCACCAACAAAATGCCATAACTGATCATATTGCTTGGCAAATGTTTAAGGATGCCAAGTCGTTGCTTCAAAGTGGTGGGCAATTGTTTGTGGTGGGTAATCGCCATTTAGATTACCCAAGTAAATTAAAAAGACTGTTTGGCAATGTAACAACAGTTGCAACCAATCAAAAGTTCAGTATTTTGTCTGCTAGTAAACGTTAGGCTCTAGGAATATCAACATGTTAAGAACAATGTTTATCGCGATTTTTGTCAGCTTTTTTGTTAGCACCTCCACTTCTATCTTTGCAAAAGATAAAGATGATGGCTCAAATATTCAACCTGACAACTATTACCCTCGTGTGAAAATGGTCACCAGTATGGGGGATATCATCGTTGAATTAGACCGCTCCAGAGCACCTATTACCGTTAATAACTTCTTGCGTTATGTAGATAAACGCAGTTACGAAGACACTATTTTTCATCGTATTGTGCCTGACTTTGTTGTGCAAGGTGGCGGCTACGACACCCAATTTATTGAAAAACCAGCATTCGGAAAAATATTTAACGAGTCTGGCAATGGCTTAAAAAATGTAATGTACAACATCACCATGGCTAGACAGAAAGACCCACACTCTGCCACTCGCCAATTTTTCTTTAATATGAGTAATAACGACAGCTTGGACCCCGGTAGAGATTGGGGTTACACCGCATTTGGTTCAGTTGTTGAAGGTTATGAAGTGTTGGATAAAATGGTCGCAGTGAAAACAGATTTCGACCCTAAATATGGCTGGTCAGACGTGCCGGTAGAGCAGGTTATTCTGATAAAAGTGATGGTATTACCGCCCGTGTAGGAAAAGTGCCTTTTACAACTTTTTTGCGACATTCATACTAAACTTAATTAGATTAATAATTGTTAAACTAATATTAAAGCTAGCACCACTTCTAAAGATAGGTTTGATACTAGCAATTTAGTGTTTGAATAAACATCACGAGGAATAGAGTGGGATATTACGCTCTACTGGTATTGGTCGCTTTTTTGGTTATGTTATAGCGCTTTGTAAAACAGAGTTGATACGGGATAAAGAAAAAAAGAAAATGTTAAGGATTATTTATGACAGGCGCTCAAATACATATTTGGTGCCATTTGAAAGACTGATCCTGAGTAGTAGAGCCTGTTCCAGGGTTTTTGGCTGGTGGAGCGTAATCAGGACAACAAGATGAATGTGATTATTCTTCGAGTTTACCTGCAAAATCTTATATTGATGATTGGTGTAGTTATTCAACCAATGAGGTCACCATCAATTGGAATACCCCTTTAATTTATGTATTAGCGGGCTTGCATGCAATGCAGTAAATATAAATTAGCACACCTTCATTGCGATTTGGTAACCTCAATTTAAATGAAGTTATAACGTTCAACCATCTTTTTCTTGGCGATATTTCAATACTTGATGTTGTTCTAACAGTCGGTCAATTTGTTGATGTTGCTGTTGCGTAACTATCGCAGGTCTAGCATAAAGGCAGTTTTTGCGGTCATTTATCCAACCATGCTCCCAAAAGTGTGTGTGTTGGATAAACTCCGCAGCAAAATCGACGACACCCATATCGAAACATCCCACTAGACAAGTATCTATGTAGGTTTGATAAATAGGGTATTGGCTGTTGGCTGGTATTTTATTCAGGTTGGCACATATATATATTTTACAGGTGTCTGGGTTAGCTCGAATATTGGCAAGTTCAGTCTGTGCTAGCTCAGACTCTTGGGCGGCCACTATGCTGTCAGGGTCGACTTCAATAAATTGATAGTCTTGCTCACGGTCGCGAAGTTCAGGTGATATCTGTTCTATGCGTAATAATACTGCGTTCAATCTGGCCGTTTCAACTTGCGACACGCCTAAAGCTGTCTGCAAGTGTGCCATACCTCTTGCTAACCACTCTCGCTGCCATCCATTTACAGTAATTGGCATGTTGGGGCAAAAAATATTTGAATGACGTGAGCGACTATCATGGCTCAGTAAACTGCCATAACCCACAAGATAATGTTTTTGGTTAGTTGCCATAAAGTTGTCCCATCACTAAAAAAATTAAAACTACATATGGATAGGCTACCGTAGGTTTAAGTGATTGTTTGATGTACTCGCTAATCAAATAAATGGCACGTGGCCTAGACTGGTTCCATGCAAGGTTAAATTGCATACCCATATGTAATAAGTGTTCTGGAAGGTGGTGTGGATTGTCTTGAATAGCCTGCTCAACGACTTCAAGGCGTTGACCTATCCTATTTTGAAAGGTTTTCCAAATAGCGTCTTGTAGCCACAATATTGCAATAACTAACAACGACCATAAACCTGCATCTAAAGCAAAAACTAAAATACAGCAGATTAAGATACTAAAAAGTTTGATGGCTAAAGAACATTTTTCATAACTATCGAATTGATTTTGTAAGGTGATCCACTCACTTTGGAGTCTGGGCAGTTGTTCATCAGACATAGATTATTCATTGGCCTTTTATTAATAACTTTCGACCATTTAGTAGAAAGTGTTGAGACTATTATGCGGCATAAGCTAATAACTTACTGACTTGACGCCCTACCCACAAGTGATACAGGGTATTGAGCGAAAATGTTCAATTTAAGCATAAACTAGGCCCGACTATTTTCAAAAGCGATGACCTTGTCAATCTCAGAGTAATTTAATGCAAGCATTAAAAGCCTATCAATTCCAAGCGCTACACCTGCACATGCTGGAAGGCCATAGTCTATTGCGGCTATAAAGTTATGATCGATGGGCATGATTTCCAGCCCTATATGTTGACGTTTAACATTATCTTGTTCAAAACGTCTCAGTTGCTCTGGCCCGTCGGTCAGTTCATGAAAACCATTGGCTAATTCTATGCCTTGAAAATACAACTCAAAGCGTTCGGCTACTAAAGAATTAGTGGGACTTAATCTTGCTAAAGCAGCTTGGCTAGCCGGGAAGTCCATCACAAAGCAGGGGCGGTCTTGCCCAATGTGTGGCTCTACGTGTTGGCTAAATAGCAGCATGAGTAATGTGTCTTTGTCGTTTTCATTGGCTGCCAGTTCAGCATAACCATATTGGCTAGCCAAGGTTTTAATATCAGTCAGAGTCGCAGTTAATGGGCAGTAACCTAGATATTGTTTAAATACATCTTGGTAGGTGACGCGTTCTGCAGAGTCACAGCCTACAACCATCTGAATTAGTTCATCAATTTCGGTCATTAACTGCAAGTGATCAAAACCCGGTCTATACCATTCAAGCATGGTAAATTCAGGATTGTGAAAACGTCCAGCTTCTTCATTTCTAAAAGATTTACAAATTTGATAAATCGCGCCGCTACCTGCGCAAAGTAATCTTTTCATGGCAAATTCTGGTGATGTCTGCAGATACAAGGTGCTCGCTTGTGGCGAAAAGGGATGAGTAAATTGGGTACAGAAAGAATGCAAATGTTCATCTGTAACGGTAGCGTGACTTAATGCGGGAGTGTCTACTTCAAGCACATCACGGACTGCAAAAAATTGTCTGATTTCTTGCAGTACTAAAGCGCGTTGTCTTAATGCTTTAATCGAAGCACTGGGCCGCCAGTTGTTTGTTTGCATTGTTATCCATTTTATAAATAATAAAAAAGCCCACTGACGTGGGCTTTTTGAATTTTCAAGGGTTAACTATTTTTGTGCTCTAGACACATATTCGCCGTTACGTGTATCCACTCTAACAACTTCCCCGGTTTGTACAAATAAAGGCACTCTTACAACGGCACCAGAAGATAAAGTGGCTGGTTTGCCACCGGTACCTGCAGTATCGCCTTTAAGACCAGGGTCGGTTTCAGTAATTTCTAGTTCCACAAAGTTAGCAGGCTGCACCACAATTGGGGCCCCGTTCCACAGCGTAATAGTGCATGTATCGTTTTCTACTAACCACTTAACATTTTCACCTACGGCTTTTTCATCTGCGGCAATTTGTTCAAATGTTTCATTATTCATAAAGTGCCAAAACTCACCATCTGTGTATAAATAGGCAAGTTCAGTATCTATCACATCGGCACCTTCTACCGAATCACCTGATTTAAAGGTTTTCTCAATTACTTTACCTGAGATAAGCTTACGAATTTTAACCCGACTAAAGGCTTGACCCTTTCCCGGTTTAACAAATTCATTCTCAAGAATGTTGCAAGGTTCGCCGTCGAGCATTATCTTTAGGCCCGATTTAAACTCATTTGTGCTGAAATTCGCCATGTGTCCCCGTAATATAACTATGCTGAGTCTGTAATTGTTACAAATAATACCTAAAAAACTGATGACTGTGGAGAGTAACTGGCAAAAAGAACTGGCGATGTCTTTTTCTGACCCTGTTTCGTTACTCAAATATCTAGAATTGCCCCTAGAAAACTTCACAGATGACATCAAAGCGCGGCAGCTTTTCCCTATGCGTGTACCCCGCCCTTTTGCGGCCAAAATGAAAAAAGGCGATCCCCTTGACCCATTGTTTATGCAGGTGTTCACGAGTCGTAAAGAATTTGACTTAGCATCAGATTTTTCCACTGATCCGCTGCAAGAGCAAAATAATAAGCAGTCTGGTATTTTGCACAAGTATCAAAATCGTCTGTTATTGCTGGTAAGGGGCGGCTGTGCTGTAAATTGCCGTTATTGTTTTAGACGGCACTTTCCCTACAGTGACAACCATTTAAATAAACAACAGTGGCAACAAGCGTTAGAGTATATTGCAGCTAATCCACAACTCGACGAAGTCATTTACTCAGGCGGCGACCCGTTGATGGCCAAGGATGACTTTTTGGCGTGGTTAACAACTCAGATTGAGGCCATATCACATATTAAACGATTACGTATTCATACTCGTTTACCTGTGGTTATCCCTTCTAGAATAACCACAGAGTTAATTACATGGTTCTCCCAGTCTCGATTAAAACCGGTGATGGTATTGCACGTTAATCATGCTAATGAAATTGATAATGCGCTGGCAGTATCAATGCAAAAATTAAGACAAGCTGGGGTAACATTACTAAATCAGGCGGTGTTGTTAAAAGGTATAAACGATACTGCAGACCAACAAATAGCGTTAAATGAAGGATTGTTCAATATTGGCGTGATGCCTTATTATTTACATGTTTTAGATAAGGTACAAGGGGCTGAACACTTTGATTTACCTGATAGTAAGGCAAAAGAACTGATGCGGGAATTGATAAGGCGTCAGCCAGGTTACCTGGTACCTAAGCTCGTTAGAGAAATAGGTGGCCAGCCCGGCAAAACACCACTTGATTTACAGCTTCATCCCTAGGGCGTCCCCCACTTATTCTCAAACAAAAATGTCGATATTAGACCCAATTGCTGAGTTAGCAGACGAAGTTTGAGGTGCTACAGCTGCCTCTAATAGTTCTAATGTCGCTTGACCCTCTATTTTTTGCTGTGATTTAGCGAGTTGTAGAGACTTTATTTCAAGCGTCGAACTAACTGACGAGGAACTTGCTCCTGAAATATCCATACAGTGCTCCTTATTACTTGTAGCAAGGTACAAAAACGGGCAATATCGCCCGCATCAAAATTATATCGACAACCTTGAGTAAAACTTTAACTATGCAGACAATTATTCAAACTCTCAGTGAGAACGTTCAAGTTATTTATCGAAAATCTATCGATGCCGACCAAGTTATTAGCCGCTTACAACATGATGGTAAGGGCAAGTTTAGTGCGGTTTTTGCTGACGATGCTGGTTTTACTACCAGTAGTCGATTATTTAAACCCTACGTAGAAGAACTCGCGAATGAAGTGCTGGCTTTGGAGCAAACAACCCAAGAATCGTTAAAAAAACAGCTGCCTAGTTTGGTAATAAAAATAGAGTTAATGCTGAAAACGTTAAATAAATTTCAAAAATCTGCTCGTTAATTTTACATTTTGTGGACTCTTAGCGCTACCGATGTATGGGTAATACAGCAATTCTTTGTTTGATACTTTGAACCATTTCGAGGTATTCAGGGCTGTCAACTTTAGTGAATATTCGAGTGAAATCCGTTTTACTTAAGCCTTCAGGTAACCCGGTAATGTTAGGGAAAAAGGCATTTTCGTCGCTGATGCCAGCTAATATATTCTGCACGGAGCTTGCACCTGAAGGATTGGTAGCAGCAATAGCGAACTCCACACCGGCAAAATCAGCGGCCAAATCTACAAAGCTATAGCCACTGCCATCATCGCTTCTGTCCATTAATTCTTTGAATTCGCCGATGGCTATACTTAAACCCTGCTCCGATAAGATTTTGATAGCTGCGGAGAAAATAAAATGCTGATTGAGGTCGGCTCTAGATTTTAAAGTAGGCCTGACCCTCGGTAATGCTACCTTGCCCTTTTGGGGTTGTACGTCACCTATCAAATTGGCAAACCTATGATGTCCTGCATATATCGCGAGGGCCAAAATCGCTGCTTCGTTTTCTTTTGGGGCCGTATCGTAATTGGAGCGATTTTTTGCCCAACTAAAAACAGGCCCAATATACTTAGCCAAGGATTGTGGGCTTGGCTTGTCGCCTACATCTAATAAAGAAAGTTGTTTCAAATAATACGCCGTTCTAAGTCGCATCTCCTCATCACTGCTTCCACCTACACCTTGTTTTACATCATTCAGTTCTCTGAGAAATTGATCCAGTGGTAATACAGAAAGTTGTATCTGTTGTTCCGTCATAGCTACCGATTCAACCTGCTTCACAAATTGACTGGCGATATTACTGTTGGTATACCAGTTAGCTAAATAGACGAGGCTGTCTAAAGCTAAACTACCGGGCACGTTAATAGGTCCAAATTTCACATGACTGACATTAATGCCAGGACCAGGTAGCAATAAAATATCAATATTCAGATATTCACCAACAGGATTTTTAGGCAACTGGTAGCTAGCTAAAATAATGGTTGAATTTGAGTTAATAAACACTCGGCCATTAATTTTTCCATGAGCGCGCTGCGCAAAACCCACTAAACTGTTTAGTTGATCTTGGCTAACATTGATATTTTGTTTGTTGTTTCTATTTTTGACACTGTCACTAAGTTGCTGCATCAGTTTTTTTACTGATTCAGCTTGGTTGACCTGCTCTCCACTATTCGCCTCTATCAGTGGTTGATCCTCGATTGCAGTGACAAAAAGACCCACAACAGTAATGATTATCAGCAGTATTACAAAGCTAATAGTTTTAATCAGTTTAGACAAGATAGGTTCCCTTTAGGCTTGATAATTGAGGTGTACAGTTACCAAAAATGAATAATTAAACAATTGCCATATCTCCTTTTGACTCAAGCCACTCTTTTCTGTCTGGAGCACGTTTTTTAGAAAGCAACATATCCATCATTTCCAACATCTGGTCAGCATCGTCTACCATTAACTGAACTAACCTGCGGGTGTTGGGATCCATGGTGGTTTCGCGTAATTGCAAAGGATTCATTTCACCCAATCCTTTGAAACGTTGCACATTCACTTTGCCACGTTTCTTCTCTGCGACGATCCGGTCTAGAATACCTTCTTTTTCACCTTCGTCTAAGGCGTAGTACACCTCTTTACCTATATCTATTCTAAACAGCGGGGGCATTGCCACATAAACATGGCCTGTATTCACTAGGGTTCTAAAATGTTTGACGAATAGTGCGCATAGTAAGGTAGCGATATGGAGACCATCGGAGTCAGCATCGGCCAATATACAAATTTTGTCGTAACGTAAGCCACTTAAATCTTCTGAATCCGGATCAATTCCTAAAGCTACAGAGATATCGTGAATTTCTTGTGAAGCGAGTACTTGAGAAGAGTCGACTTCCCAACTGTTTAGGATCTTTCCTCGAAGTGGCATAATAGCCTGAAATTCTCGGTCTCGAGCTTGTTTTGCAGAGCCTCCAGCAGAATCCCCTTCGACTAAAAATAATTCTGAACGACTGGTATCTTGAGTTGAACAATCGGTGAGTTTACCGGGTAAAGCAGGACCCTGCGTGACCTTTTTACGGGCCACTTTTTTACTTTGACGCAAACGGGTTTGAGCATTGTTAATACACATGTCGGCCAATAACTCAGCAACATCCGTATGTTGGTTAAGCCATAAGCTGAAAGCATCTTTAACCACACCCGATACAAACGCTGCTGCTTGACGTGAAGACAAGCGTTCTTTTATTTGACCTGCAAACTGTGGATCTTGCATCTTGGTAGATAAAACATAACTACAGCGATCCCAAATGTCTTCTGGTGTGAGCTTGACTCCCCGTGGCAATAAGTTTCTAAATTCACAAAACTCACGCATCGACTCTAACAAGCCCTGGCGTAAACCATTAACGTGTGTACCGCCTTGCGCCGTCGGAATCAGGTTTACGTAACTTTCAGTGATCATTTCACCACCTTCAGGCAGCCACATAACCGCCCAATCTGCCGCTTCGGTGTTACCTGAAATGGCACCGATAAAGGGGCTATCTCCTGGTAATGTCACATACTCTTTTACTGATTGATATAGATAGTCACGTAAGCCATCTTCGAAATACCATTCGGTACTTTCATTGTTAACTTTATCATCAAATCGAATACGTAAGCCCGGACATAACACGGCTTTAGCACGCAACACATGCAAAAGTTTAGTGACAGAAAATTTGCTTGAATCAAAGTATTTAGGGTCAGGCCAAAAGTGGACTTTGGTGCCGGTGTTGCGTTTACCACAGGTATCAACAATTACTAACTCTTGCACTTTGTCACCGTTTTCAAAGGCAATTTGATGCACGTTGCCATCACGACGAATATTCACTTCCACTCTTTTGGATAAAGCGTTGACCACAGAAATGCCGACGCCATGCAAACCACCAGAAAATTGATAGCTTTTATTAGAAAATTTACCACCCGCGTGTAATTTAGTCATGATCAACTCAACCCCGGAAATACCTTCTTCAGGGTGAATATCTACAGGCATACCACGGCCGTCATCTGTGACTTCAATGGATTGGTCTGCGTGTAATACCACTCGTATCGAGGTAGCAAATCCACCTAAGGCTTCATCTACACTGTTATCAATGACTTCTTGGCTTAAATGGTTGGGGCGCGTGGTATCGGTGTACATACCGGGGCGGCGTTTAACAGGGTCTAGGCCGTTTAATACTTCAATAGCTTCTGCGTTATATTCGTTTGACATAGTTCTTACTCAGAGCTCTTATTATTCGAATGGTGGTTGTGCGGAAATCCCTACAACCTAGTATAGGTATTATGTGCCATCAATTAGCATGTTATACCAAGCTTCAATTAGTCTTGCAGTAGAAACCTAAAAATATCTGGTAAGAATCGTTGGAAATCTAGAAAACTATGATTTCCACCTTGTTCTATGCTCAATTTATAATTTTGGTATTTAGTTTCTGCCTGACGATAGTCCAAGGTTTCGTCAGCCGTTTGCAATAGTATCCAATAATCAGATGTCGGCTTCAACGATGGTGTATCCAACTGACGAAGTTCCTCAATATGTTTATTTTCCAATAAAAAAGGTTGTTGGGTATTTGGATTAATATGTTCACCTAAAAAGTCGACTAATAATTCAAAAGGTCGCACCGCGGGATTTATTAAGACTGCTTTGCCTGAATATTTTTCCACCATAAATGTGGAGAAAAACCCACCTAGTGAGCTACCAATAAAACGTAGCTTTTTGCCTTTATGCTCGGCGATTAGTTGTTCGATAATAGCCTGAGCATCATTAGGATAATTGGCAAGTTGTGGAATTTCTATGGGTAAATCAGGATAGTTTGCCTTTACATACTCAAGCGTTTGACGTGCTTTTTGAGACTGCGGGGAACTAAGAAACCCATGAAGATAAATAACAACATATGACAAGGTTAGATTTTCTTTTCTAGTCGATGAATTGAAGTACTTATTTGACCATTTTCCTGCAGATTAATCACCCTATAACCTGGCATTAAATCAGTTGTAGCAAAATACTCCTTGTTTGCAAACTGCCAACAGGTAGAGGGACAAGCTAAATATAAACACTGGTCTCTATACTGCTCAATCGCCATATGGATATGCCCGTATACGACCGCTCGTACAGACTTATGCTCTGTTACAACCGCATTAAAGTTTTGGCGGTTTGTCCATTCATGTTTGTCCATCCAGCCACCACAGGGAATAGGATGGTGATGAGCTGCTATCAAGTGGTAATCGTTTGGGTGCAGGCTTAAATATTTGCTTAAAAAAGTCAGGCTAACCTCTGATATTTGACCAATAGTATGTTGCTGTTGGGTGTCTAATAAATGTATATGCCATCGATTAGGTAAAACTAACCGTGGATTAATCAACCACAGATACTCGTTAAGAATATTTGCCTTTAACTCCGATTGGTCGTCATGGTTGCCAGGGATAACAGCAATTTGGCAGTCCATTTTTGATTCCTGAATTAGCTTAGAAAAATGTTGGTAACTTTCTCCTGAGCCATCACCAGTTATGTCACCTGTCACTAACAATACATCTGGCTGATGTACTTTGACCTCAGCCAGTATGCGTTTTAAGCTTCGAAAAGGGTTGACGTTGTTGTAGCCATTCTTTTGAGGGTCAGTAAATAAATGACAATCCGAAATTTGTATAATTTTCATGGTTTTACAAATTAGGCTTCAGAAGAATGTAGGTGTTTACTTTGTGTTAAACAAAATTGCACCCATTCAGCCAAGAATAAATTAACCATCTCTTTTTCGTTTTTCTGATACATCTTGGTATTCGGGTACTGATAACTTGGCTTCAGAGAGCCGATATTCTGTGCGCTTATCACTTCTGCCATTTTGGCATCGTGATATAGCCTCACTTGAACTACTGGACGTAAAAACTCATATTTTATTTGACCTATTTGATCTATTTGACTTTTTTGTGACATTTCTAAGGTGCTTGTGTAGCGGCTACAATCGATGATTTTAATGGTGTACTGTAAACTAGCATTCACACGAAACTGATATTCTAAATCTTCTGTATCGCAATCAGGAAGCAACCTTAATAAACGTCCATAGTTAACTTCACACACCTGGTGCATGTTGGCTAACTTAGGAACGTATTTTCGACCTATCTCTTTAGTCATGTGACCATTTTTCCAATACCTGTTGTTTATTCATAGCAAACCACTGCAAAGCAATAAGTGAAGCAGCATTATCGATTTTACCTTCGTTTATCCAATCAAGTGCTACTGATGAAGGCACTCGGTGCACTAAAATATCTTCACTTTCATATTCTAACCCATGCACACCTTTAGCATCACTTGCATCTACCAAACCTATGTAGATATGTAAGCGTTCAGTGGTACCACCCGGACTTGACAAATAGCTCAAGGCTTTGTGTAACTTTTTTATGTCAAGCCCAGCTTCTTCTTTCGCCTCTCGCAGACATACGTCTTCAGGCGTCTCGCCTTCATCAATAATACCTGCCACAACCTCAAGTAACCAAGGGGAAGATGAGGTCGGGATTGCGCCAATACGCACTTGCTCAATCATTACGAATTCATCTAATACCGGGTCGTATGGCAGGACTGCAATGGCATGGCCTCGTTCAAAAACCTCTCGGACGACGACATCGCTCCAGCCACCTTCAAACAATTTATGTTTAAAAGCGTATTTAACCATTTTAAAGAAACCTTGGTATAACGTTTCCTTGCTTAATATTTTTATATCTTCAACTGAAAATTGTTGAATTTTTTGCTGACCTTTTTGCAAACTTTTCTCCGATTATTAGAGTATTAACCTCTGGGTTGTACAGAGCATAACTAAACGTTTAAAAACATAAGACTAGCATAACGAGGTTTCACATGCTGTGCGCTTAAGGTCTGTTAATTCATAATATTCTGTTACACTTGAAGCCTTGGTGTTACCACAAAGCATTGTTACTTAACACTTGATTTGCTTAGACTTTACCCATACATATAAATTTGATATCTGACATTGCGTACCTTGTATAGAGTACATGGCTAAGATCAGATCAAGAACCACAAAGGACTACCAATGAAAAAAATATTTTTGTCGTCGATGATCTGCATAGGGACCAGCATGGGGCTTTCTACATCAGTATCTGCAGATGATCTGTACCAAGTTTATCAAATGGCAGTTGAAAAAGATCCCACTACTAACCGTGCTAAAGCTGACAGAGATGCTGCTTTTGAAGGAATATCTATAAGTCGAGCAAGATTATTACCTCAAGTTTCAGGCTCTGTTAGTTATACAGATAGCACATTAGAACAATTCGACTTTCAGCCAGCACCCGAAACTGCCCCGGTAGGAACGCCACCTTTTATAAAAATAGTTGAAAGTGATTCGAAGAACATAGGTTTAGGTTTAAATTTGAGCTTGTCTATTTACGATAGACAAAATTGGGTGGCTTTATCACGTGCTGAGAAAGTAGCCCATCAAAGTGACACGAGTTATGCGTTGTCTAAACAAGATTTGATTATTAGGACAACTGATGCTTACTTAGCAATATTGCGGGCCAAGGATAGCCTGATTTTTGTTCAAGCCGAAAAACGCGCCATTGAACGCCAATTAGAACAAACCAAACAACGATTTAATGTCGGGTTAACTGCCATTACCGATGTACATGAAGCCCAGGCCAACTTTGATAATACTGTGGCTCAAGAAATAATTACAGAGAACGTAGTTGAATTACGCTTAGAACAAATGCGTGAAATTACTGGAAAGTATCACGATAAATTATCTGTTCTGAATACAGAAAATTTTAGTGCTACTCGCCCTTCGCCAGAAGGCGTAGATAATTGGTTAAAAATTGCGGAACAAAAAAATCTTGAGCTTATGGTCAGAAGTTTTTCAAAAGACATCGCAAAAGACGACATTGCGTCAGCTAAAGCGGGGCATTATCCAACGCTTTCGTTGAGCGGTAGTTATGGTAGAAACGATACCGAGATAAACGGTAACAGTAACTTTCCAGCCAGAGACAATAACTCAATAGGTTTGAATTTAAGTGTTCCAATATACTCTGGTGGCGCAGTAAGCGCCCAGACTGCCCAAGCTAGATATCGTTTTGTGGCGGCAAGTGAAGACTTAGAACTGGCTTACCGTTCTACCGTTCGTTCAGTGCGCTCTGCATACAATGATGTGATTGCTTCTACATCGACTATTCGTGCTTTGCAACAAGCTGTTGTTTCAGCAGACAGCGCATTAAAAGCCACTGAAGCGGGTTTCGATGTAGGAACTAGAACGATAGTAGACGTGTTAAACAGCACCAGAAACCAGTTTGACGCTAGGCAGCGACTGGCTAGTGCTCGTTATGACTTTATCAGTGCAATATTGGATTTGAAACGTGCATCAGGAAATCTAACCGAACAAGATTTAGTCGATATCAATCGTGGACTGATACCTGCTAAAGTTGGCTAATCATAATCAGTATGTTTCCGAGGGCAGCTTTTGCTGCCCTTTTTTATTTTTCTATTAAACGTTCCTAATATAAGAAAATAATCAATAACCCCTGACTGTTTTATCATTTGTTATGCATTTATATTCAACGGCGTTAAGACATTACACACCAAAAGAAATATTGATAATGGATTGACAGCCAAGTTCAATTGAATACTCTAGCGCTAATTTTATTATTTTTTGAGACCTATTTCCCAATATGAAAGCTTCGACCCTACAAGCCAAATTTATTCAAATTCGCTCAAACAAATTATTCGAAACTTTTGTAGTGACCGTTATTATTTTTTCTGCGTTACTGGTAGGGGTTAAAACCTATGAAATATCAGGCACTATGTACAGTATGGCTAAGTTTCTTGATTGGTTTATTAGCGCTTTTTTTCTGACTGAAATTACCATCCGGTTTTTGGCTGAACATCGTAAGCGAGATTTTTTCAAAAGCTTCTGGAATCTCTTTGATACTCTGATTGTTATCATCAGCTTGATCCCTGCAGATGATACTGAGTTGGCATTGGTTGCAAGGCTAGTCAGGGTCTTTAGAGTGCTCAGAATGATTTCTATCATCCCTGAACTCAGAATTTTATTAGTATCGTTAATAAAAGCGTTGCCACAACTTGGTTATGTGATGTTGCTGATGTTTATTATCTTTTATATCTATGCTGCTGTGGGCAGTACATTGTTCGCCACTATTAACCCGGATTTATGGGGTAATATCATTATCTCACTGCTGACCCTTTTCAGAGTTATGACCTTTGAGGATTGGACCGATGTTATGTACGAAACAATGGAAGTTTACCCCTTAAGCTGGATATTCTATCTGAGCTTTATTTTCTTCACCGCTTTTGCTTTTTTAAATATGGTAATTGGCATTGTGGTGAATGTTATGGAGCAAGAAAATGCGAATGCTCGTGCTGAAGCATTGGAAGAAGAGGGTGAACCAAGTCTTAAAGAAATATCCCAGCAAATATCTCAATTACAATTGCAGATGTTATCTATGAACGACAGAAAAGATGCTTAAAATTGGTTGTATTAAGTGTTAAATTTCGCTGAATACAAATACATCCATTAGATGTTTAGGTGACATACAAACATTGTATATTTTGACCAAACACAGATGTTTTAAATCGTAATATGTTTAAAATTTTTTCATCAAACATATAAGCAAAACTGACTAATATGTTGATTTTTAACAACACTAGTCCAAAATAGCGATATTAGCGTAGGTATATTGTGTGCAGCAAATATGCTTTTATCCTTACATAACATCACCAAGAGTTTTTCATGAAATACCAAGGTAGTCCTACTTTTACCCATAGCCAAATCGATAAAGTCGGCGTGTTAGTCACAAATCTGGGTACACCCGATGCGCCTAAAAAGACTGAACTAAAACGTTATTTAAAGGAATTTTTATCTGATCCACGAGTAGTGGAAGTGCCAAGATTACTGTGGTGGATGATTTTAAATCTAGTGATACTGAATATTCGACCTAAACGTTCGGCCAAGGCTTACGAAACTGTTTGGACTGAGCGCGGCTCACCGCTTTTGTATCACACTCAAGACCAGGCTAATGCTTTGCGAGATAAATTGAAACAGCAGTATGGCGACAATGTAGTGGTAGAATTTGCCATGCGTTATGGTTCGCCTTCGGTTGATTCAGTGGTCGACAAGATGTTACATCAGGGTGTAAGGAAATTAGTTGTATTGCCCTTATATCCTCAATATTGTGCCTCAACTACTGGCTCGACCTTTGATGCGATTGCCCAAAGTTTTAGTAAAAGACGTTGGATCCCAGAGTTGCGCTTTGTTACACATTATCATGACAATGCAGATTATATAAAAGCAGTGGCAGACAAAATTAAAGCTCATTGGGACAAACATGGTAAAGCGGATAAATTAATCTTTAGCTATCACGGTATTCCTAAGCGCTACTTATTAAATGGTGACCCTTATCACTGTGAATGCCACAAAACTTCAAGGCTTATCGCTGAAGCCTTAGGTCTAAACGATAAAGAACACTTTACTAGTTTCCAATCTCGTTTTGGTCGAGAAGAATGGTTAAAACCTTATACTGATGAATCACTTAAGGCATTTCCAGAGAAAGGGGTTAAATCCGTGCAAGTTGTTTGCCCAGGATTTGCTGCTGATTGTTTAGAAACGATTGAAGAAATTGGTGAAGAAAATCGTGATTATTTTCTTGAAGCGGGTGGGGATCGTTATGAATATATTGCTGCTTTAAATACAGATGAAACACATATTCAAGCGCTTACGAAATTGCTGGAGTCACAATTACAAGGTTGGGTAATGCCAACAGAAAGTACTGAACTGCGAAACGCATTAGCTAGAGCTAAAGGCGCTGAGAAATAAATAGACTCAGATTTGCTAAACGTCATACAGGACCGATAGGCAAACTGTTAACATAAACTCAACATCTTTATGTTAACAGCTTGCCACAAGTACATAATTATAGAGTACTTATTAGATAATAATCAGAAAAGCCGCGCAGCCCTTCATGGGTGGACAACGCGGATGCAGAACGGGAACTTCTATGTCTACACAAAACCTCACTGACCAAGCTTTGGTTCATACTCCACTTTTTACTAATGATGCGACCGTTATGGGCATTTTGGCAATATTATTGGGTTTAGTGTTTTACACTGCCAATAGCCAAGCTTCTTTTTGGCGTAAGTTTTATATGTTTGTGCCATCGGTTTTACTTTGTTATTTCTTGCCTTCATTATTAAATACTTTTGGCTTAATCGATGGCGAGAACTCCCAGCTTTATTACGTGGCTTCTCGTTATCTACTGCCTGCCTGTCTAGTATTATTAACTATTAGTGTCGATTTAAAAGCGATTGCTAAGTTAGGCAGTAAAGCGATTATTTTATTTTTCACAGGTACCTTGGGTATTGTGATCGGTGGGCCAATTGCTCTGCTTGTGGTGGCTTCTTTTTTCCCCGAGTTGCTAGGAGTTGATGGCCCCAACGCAGTTTGGCGAGGCATGACAACCGTAGCAGGCAGTTGGATTGGTGGTAGTGCCAACCAAGTCGCTATGAAAGAAATTTATGGCGCTGGCGACCAAATGTTTTCTGCCATGGTGACGGTAGACATCATAGTGGCGAATTTATGGATGGCTGTGCTGTTAATCATGGCGGCAAATGCGAAAGCCATTGATGCCAAAACGGGTGCTGATACCTCAGCAATCGATGAACTTAAAGAAAAAGTAAAGAGTTTTGAGGCTAAACATTCTCGGATCCCCAGCTTAAATGACATTATGTTGATTGTAGCTGTTGGATTAGGCGTAACAGGTTTTGCTCATATGTTTGCTGATACTATTGCGCCGTATTTTGTCGAACACTTCCCTGAATCACAAAAGTTTAGTTTCCATAGTAAATTTTTCTGGATGATTGTTTTTGCTAGCACGGTTGGCGTGGCACTGTCGTTCACTAAAGTAAGACAGCTAGAAGGAGCTGGCGCTTCAAAGATAGGCTCCGCTTTTCTATATATTTTAATTGCAACCATAGGCATGAAGATGGATGTGACTATGATTGCAGATCAGCCTTTATTTTTTGTGATTGGTGCAATTTGGATGTTAATCCATGCGTCGCTTATGTTGATTGTTGCTAAGTTAATCAAAGCGCCATTATTTTATATGGCGGTAGGTAGCCAAGCTAACGTTGGCGGTGCAGCTTCAGCTCCTATTGTGGCTTCTGCTTTTCATCCATCATTGGCACCTGTTGCGGTAATGTTAGCTGTATTTGGCTATACAGTGGGCACTTACATGGCTTGGTTCTGTGGGCAAATTTTGCAAAGTATTAACTGAGTACATAAATTATGAATCAAACTCCCCAAGCACCTAAGGCATTGCTTAGGGCACAAAAGCTGGCTAATTTGACCGATAGTAAGGTGCGCATACCCTTCATAGGTGTTCGCCTGGGATTAGACTTTTTAATTGGTCTTATCCCGGTGATAGGTGATGTGATAATGGTCGGTGTATCTTTGAGCATTGTTGCTATGGCAAAAAGCATACAGGTGCCGCGAGCTTTAAGGCTCGCGATGCTAAAAAATATCGGTATTGATTTTCTGCTGGGCTTAATCCCGTTTGTGGGTGATGTGGTAGATTTATTTTATAAATCTAACCAAAAAAACGTGCGCATTATGGAAAAGTGGTGGGTTAGACAGAACCACCAACAAATCCAATCGAACAGCCAGCAAGCTGTTCAAGACTGGGAAAAGTCTCAGGACAGCTAGGTCTGATTTACTCGGCAATGCTGCAAGACTTTAAATCTTCTAATTTGATAACCGCTAAACATGCCTTGTTGGTGGCGGATAGCACTACTTTAGGTGCGCAGTTGACATTGAATGCTTCTTGCCAACGGGCAGCACATAGACACCACTTATCTCCCGCTTTTAATCCTGCAAATTCATATTGTGGCATTGGCGTAGATAAATCATTACCTCTGGATTTTGAGAACGCCAGGAAATCTTCCGTCACCACTGCACATACACTGTGATTTCCATGATCACTGGAAGGCACGTAACAAAAACCTTCACGAGTAAACCCGGTATTACCACAACAAAGTTTTAATGGTTGGTCTAATACATTTTTTTCATTTGGCATAGATACTCTTAGTTAATCTAATTGAGTTAATATAATGGCAGATTATACCAGTCTTTAGGTTTAGTAACGGACTTGATGAAATTAGCTATGTAAATTGATGACACAACTTCACTACATCAGTACTTATGAAATGAAATTGTATCTTATTATTTGCTTAAATTTGTATTTAGCATTCGCGGCTTTAAGTCATGTCAAGGCTAACACAGCAACATATCTCTGTTGCTGTGTTGCAGACTTGCCTAATAAACTTACAGGCGGGTTTGAGCAAGCAGGGGACGGCGGGGCGATTAGCTTTTCAATCGGTTATATACCGCTTATCCACTGAAAGCGGATATTTATCGCCCTGTTTACTAGCGAAAATCGAGCAGCGCCTAAGCTAATTCCGCTTGAATAAAAGCAATGTTAAAACTGGTTTGCACAATAGTGGGAGACACTTGTTTTGAATTCTGAATTACGTGAAAACGGTTGAGTAATAGACGAAAAACAACCAACTTTCACTCCCTTAAGAATATGAAATAGATGTCAATATGGAAAATATAAGGCATCATGTATTTTGATTTTAGGAAAAATCACGATTTATTTTACTTATACTGAAAGAAAAGTTGAAAGCTATTTCGTATAAGCATTTTAAACTTGTCACCTACTAACTTGAGTCAAGCAATGTCACCGATCATATCGATTAAAAATATTAATAAAGTCTATGATTCTGGGTTTCAAGCTCTAAAAAACGTTAGCCTTGATATCCATCGCGGTGAAATCATTGCCTTACTCGGTCCTAATGGCGCAGGTAAAACAACGCTAATTTCTATTATTTGTGGCATCGCCAACTCCTCTTCAGGGAATGTTTGCGTCGATGGATTTGACACCCAAAAAGATTATCGTAAAACTCGCGGTAGAATTGGCTTAGTCCCGCAAGAACTGACTTCCGATGCATTTTCTACCGTCTGGAATACGGTAACTTTTAGTCGTGGCCTTTTTGGAAAAAGCTCAAATCCAATAATTATTGAGAAGATTCTGAAAGAGCTGTCGCTTTGGGATAAAAAAGATAACATGATGATGACGCTCTCGGGCGGAATGAAACGGCGTGTGCTCATCGCTAAAGCTCTCTCTCATGAACCTGAGATATTATTTCTTGACGAGCCAACTGCAGGTGTTGACGTCGAGCTCAGAAAAGATATGTGGAAGGTGATTAACAATCTCAGAGAGTCAGGTGTAACTATTATTTTAACAACACATTATATAGAAGAGGCAGAGGAGATTGCCGATAGAATTGGAGTAATCAACAACGGTGAACTTATTTTAGTTGAAGACAAAGCAACCTTAATACAAAAGCTCGGTAAAAAATGTATCACGCTGCAATTGCAAGAAAGTCTCGAACATATACCCTCAAACCTTCAACAGTATCAATTAGACTTGTCTAAAGACGGGCTCCAACTGAGTTATACGTTCAGCACTAGGAGTGAATCTAGTTACAAAAGTGAACCATCAAGCATCGCGACTTTAATAGATGAGCTTGATAATAACGGCATAAATTTTAATGACATTAATACAACGCAGAGCTCCTTAGAAGAAATATTTGTACAGCTTGTTAAAGACAGTGAAAAAAATTAAGCTTAGCGACGGCAGTAGATAAGCCATGAACTACTATGCGATAAAGGCCATCTACCAAGCTGAAATGGCGCGCACTTGGCGAACGCTGTTGCAAAGTATTATTTCGCCTATTATTTCTACCTCGTTGTATTTCATTGTATTTGGCTCAGCAATTGGCTCGCGTATCGATGAGATAGATGGCATACCTTATGGGTCATTTATTGTGCCAGGTCTATTAATGCTGTCGCTGTTAACACAGAGCATCTCAAACGCATCCTTTGGTATTTTCTTTCCCAAGTTTTCTGGCACTATCTACGAAGTATTATCAGCGCCAGTATCTGCACGCGAAATCATACTGGGGTATGTAGGCGCGGCAACGTCGAAGTCTCTTATTGTTGGTTTTATTATCTTAGCGACCGCTGGACTTTTTGTTCCGCTTCAAATAGCCCACCCCTTCGCTATGTTATTTTTCTTGGTAATGACCTGCGTGACCTTTAGCCTTCTAGGTTTTATTATTGGTATTTGGGCAGATAATTTTGAGAAGTTACAATTGATCCCATCGCTAGTAGTTACGCCACTGGTATTTTTGGGAGGGAGCTTTTATTCAATTAGTATGCTGCCACCTTTTTGGCAAACAGTGACCTTATTTAATCCTGTTGTCTATTTAATTAGTGGTTTTCGCTGGAGTTTTTATGGCGTATCCGACGTTAATGTTGCGACCAGTATTGCGATGATTTTATTCTTTTTGAGCATTGCACTAGTCATCGTTTGGCAAATTTTTAGAACCGGTTATCAATTGCGTAAATAAATGCTCGGGTTTAGAGCATCTAATCACGCTCTGTACGCTTATTATTAATACTCTTATTAATATCAATACCAAGACTAATGTCAACTCAGGTTGTAATATTGCGCATGATCACCACACAAAATATTAGCCTACAACCTTGCCCCAGTGGCTCCTCGACAATACCTCTGCCACCATTCAATTGATTCATCGCGCTGCAATTGTCACAGTCTGTGTGAAAAGTCGAATTCTTGATACCAGAGAACTTAATTAGGCAGAACTTAATAACTTAATTAACCTGAGATCTGCTTAAGCGATAACCATAGAGTTCAGCTCTACGTCAGTTAAATTAAGACTTGGCTTATTTTCTTTTAAACAATAAGCAACTTAATTAGGCTGAACTTAATTAGGCCACCCA
The DNA here is from genome assembly GCF_000347635.1 of Paraglaciecola psychrophila 170. Classification (NCBI taxonomy): domain Bacteria; kingdom Pseudomonadati; phylum Pseudomonadota; class Gammaproteobacteria; order Alteromonadales; family Alteromonadaceae; genus Paraglaciecola; species Paraglaciecola psychrophila. The sequence goes on from NC_020514.1 coordinate 475,206, forward strand.
TAATAATTTGACTGTTTTTTGTTCTGCACTAAGCTTTACTAACACCAATTGAAATAGCATAAATTGATAGGAGTCTCTTATGCCCAAGCCTCGTTCTTCTCAGGTCAGCCTCATCGACACACCCTACTACCATTGTGTTTCACGGTGTGTCAGACGCGCATTTTTATGTGGTACGGTAGCCGCGCTACTGACGAATACTCAGGTACGAGTTACGAGCACAGACGGACCTGGGTAGAAGACAAAGTGTTGTGGTTATCGTCAGTATTTGCCATTGGTATATGCGCCTATGCAGTAATGAGAAATCATGTGCATCTGGTGCTGTGTGTGGATAAAGATGAAGCCGTATCGTGGTCAGATAAACAAGTGGTAGGCCGCTGGCATCGGTTACATAGAGGCACATTATTGAGCCAGAAGTTCATGCGTAACGAGTTGTTAAGTGAAAATGAATTGATAAGCCTTAAAGAGACAATCGCTATATACTGCCAGCGTTTGTATGACATCAGTTGGTTTATGGCCAGTTTAAGCGAGCCTATTGCCAGGCAGGGCAATAAAGAAGACGGCTGCACAGGCAGGTTCTGGGAAGGCCGTTTTAAATCTCAAGCGTTGCTAGATGATGCAGCAGTCTTATCCTGTATGGCGTATGTCGACTTAAATCCGATTAGAGCTAAAATGGCAAAAACCCCTGAAACCTCACAGCACACCAGTATTTAAAAACGAACTGAGGCCATACAACAGCACAAACGCCAGCCTTATAAGTTACTGCCCTTTGTCGGCAGTCCTAGACAAGACATGCCCCAAGGCATTGCTTTTTCGCTACAAGATTACTGTGAACTGGTTGACACCACAGGCCGCATTATCCGAGCAGATAAAGCAGGTGCTCTCGACTCAGCACACAGTCCAATTCTGAGCCGATTAGGTTTATCAGAAGAGCAATGGATAACCCTGACTACCGAATTCGAACAACACTTTTGTTATGCAGCGGGCGCAGCGCAGATGATGCAAGCATTCAAAACCCATACCCACAGAAAACGAATAGGTGGGATGAAGCAGGCCAAACGACTGCTATCCTAGGAGTACCCAACAAACATTCAAACATCCTATTATTTTGTGCTTTTTTTAATTAAAGAGGACGAAACATATCTAGAAATCAGCGTTTAACTCTTAGTTTTCTTAATACAGCCAATACAGCCCTAGTTTTCATGCTGCCTTTACCCCTTTGATATTTTAAGCTCAAAATCAAGTGAGAAATATATACTTTTAATTGATTTTATTATGGGTGGCCTATTATGTATTTTTGCAAAACTTAAAACATTGCTGTCAAATATTCATGATGAGGTTATGGCTAGCGATACTGGTACCCAAACCCATAGTTAATTTGACGCGTTTTCATGGTGTGTTTGCACCAAAAAGTCAGCACCGCGTAACAATAACACCAGCCTTACGAAATAAGGCAAAAAAAGCATTGCCGCTAGGGCAGGAAAAACACGGGCACAAAAGCACCAGTCGATGACCTGGGCACAAAGACTTAAACGGGTTTTTGGAATAGAAATAGAAACCTCTGAGCAATGCGGTGTTGCGGTTAAGGTTATAGCGAGCATCGAAGGCCCATTAGTGATCCAAAAGATACCCAGTCACCTTAATACAAAAAATTACGAAGTTGTTGAATTATTGCCCCCACAAAGTCGAGCGCCGCCTCAGATAAGTCTGTTTTAATAAAAGCCGTTCATCATCATAAGCAATATTCAGAGCTGGTTTGCACAACAGCGGTAAGCGCTTGTTCTAAATCCTGAATTATGTCAAAACAGTTGATTAATAGACGAAAAAAAGCCGACTTTCACTCCCTTAAGCATATAAAATAGATCTCAATATGAAATTGTGAGGCACCCTGTATTTTGATTTTAGGGAAAATGACGTTTTGTTTTACCTATTCTCCGAACACTCGGCAGAAAGATTTTAAAGCGGGCACCATTAACGATGTTTTCAACGACAATGGTGCCATTCATATCACGAATAATCCCATAACCTACAGACAGTCCTAAGCCCGTACCCTTGCCCATCTCTTTTGTTGTGAAGAACGGCTCGAAGATGCGCGGCAGAACCTTTTCGGGAATACCCCCGCCGGTATCCTCAGTGCAAATCTGTACACCTTCATCGTCGAAAAACACCTGCAATGTAATCTTCGCCTCGCCCTCTCTTTGAACAATGGCATCTCTGGCATTAGTGAGAAGGTTCAAGAGCACTTGCTCCAACTGAATAGTATGACCTAAAACAAAGGGGCAGTCCTCGGCAAGCTCGGTCACTAGCTCAATTCCAGCCAACCTCAATTGCTCTCCCATGAGGTTAAGCGAATTCGTTACCACCTTTCGAGGATCAACTGGCGCTGGGTCTTCCTCTGCCTTGCGCCCGAACATCCGCATGTGATCGATGATTGCAGCTGCTCGAACAGTCTGCTGCTCAATGCGGCACAGTTTACCGTATAGGTATTCGGTGTCAGCGGTGCCGGTAGAAACTTTGCGGCGGCAATTATCAGCAGCCATGCGAATGACGTTCAGTGGTTGGTTTAGTTCATGCGCGACTGATGTCGCCATTTCACCGAGTGTAGCTAATTTTGATGCTTGAATGATTTTGGCAGAGGAGGCTTTGCGCTCGTTCTCATGGAGTTCCATGGTGTCTAGCATGGTATTAACCCATGCTATGATGTCGCCGAATTCGTTGTTTTGATCTGTATCAAGTCGCTTATGGTATCTTTTATGTTCTGTGACATAGTGGACCAAACTAATCAAGTCTCTGATCGGGGTGTTCAGTCTTTTTTGCAGTGTCCAGTTCAGTAAAGAGGCCAATATAAAACTACCTAAAAGAGTCAAAACTGAGATCATGAGGAGATGGTCTTTTTGAGCAGCTAAACCCTCTGTGCTTGCGGACATCACAATAAGACCGAGATATTCTCCGTTCTTCATTATTTTATAGTTTAGATAAATATTATTATTTTTGAACTCTACAGCCTTATCAAAATGCTCAATAACCGGGTCATTAATTATTTCAGGATGTCTATATTGAGCAAATAGTTGATTGTCGGCATTATAAATTTGTGTGTACTGGATAGTTTCATTCAGCTCGAGTGTTGATAGCACCCTTTCCCCAGCTTCAGCATCATCAAACAATAATGCGGACTCGCTAGTTGTTGCCAATAACATGATCTGGTTGTTCATCATCGCTATTAAATTACTTTTGTAATCACTAATAATATATGTGTATAACAGTCCAGAAAGGACGAGAAGCGGGAGAACATTAATTGCAACCACAGCGATAAGTCGTCTATAAAAAAATACACTCCTATTTTTTTTCGGAGGACTCATCACTTAATCCTTGCCAGCTTTAATAATTCCGAGCTGATATCAACATTCAAAGAATCGATTTTCTTTAGATTAACTTCAAAGCGTAGTTTTTTATTTTCTATGTAAAAAATTATGGATGCATCGGGAAAATAAATACTGGATGTATCGGCTACGATGACAGTACTGCCACCCAGACTCTGGGCATCAATAAGCTTCAATGCTGTTTTTTTGTTCGCATACCTAACGTAAATTAACTCACATTTTCTTGCGGTATTTAGTTGTAATACTACGACTGACCGTTCCAAGTCTCCAGCTTGCCTGCTTCCAACTAATTGGCGAAAAAATGCCAAAAAATTATTCGGTCCGTCTATACAAACTCGTATTTCATAAGGCCGCTTGACCGACCCTAAATCTCGCCAATTAATAAAACCGATGAAGTGCCATATATAGGCCATTTTTAATTTATCTTCCTTACTTAAGGAATCCTCGGCGTTGATTGAAAAACATAATAAAAGGCAGAATATGCCTACGAAGAGCTGTCTGAATAGCGCTTTCAAAGGTTGGCTAAATAGGTTCAACACAGCTAATTAACATCACAGTACGCTTGAAATATTAATAGTAGTTTGCCAATTCTCTTTTGGCTGTGGCCCATTGAGTTTTTTATAAAGAGGCGCGCCAATTTCTACTGTGAGTCGATAGTCCTTGGCCAGACGCCATAAAAGGCCAAGCTTAAGATGAATTTTTTTGCCGCCAAAAAGTTTTGGGTTTGTGATTGAGGCAGGATAAGGAGAAACAGGCAGTCCAAGAATTATTAGAGAATCATCCTGCCCATGAATTTTTTCGCTGTACTCAAAGTCCACCCCGATAAAGGGTTGGAGTCTTGGAGATAGGTCAAATTGATAACGGCCATTCAGACCATAATTGTTACCCAGACGGTAGTCCCTATCATTCGTGCCGGTCCGTATTCTAGCCGACAGACCGACGCTGATGTCATGTGCACCACCATATTGATAATTTATTGCAAACGGGAAATCATAGGTGCCTGAGCCCAGTTGCATGGTATATGGAAGCGGCTCCTTATCATCCTCGGTCGGGCGTGGCGTATCCCCTCCTCATCGATAGACCCGGTTGGCAGGGACACGCCGAACGAAAATCCCCAAACTCCCTCATTGGAACTGTACCAGCTGTAGAGCCCTACAGCCGTAACATCCCCTATTCCGCTGGTTTTAATTTTGAAATTACTGTAGCTGGGAACACTGCTGATGTGGTCAGTTTCTTGATTAATATAGGGGACCGATATACTCCCCTGCCATTGAGAACTTAACTTATAACCCAGTGAAAAAACAGTGGCCTTTTGAGTGATGACAGTGGGTACAACGGGGAAGTTTTGAGCCGTTCGCGGTTCAACACCCATCGGCCCATCCCATAGCACCTCGTCATTGCCTACCGGTTGGGTACCATCAAGATAGCCTCTAAATTCCACGACTTTGAATTGAGCGGCCAATGTCCATGGTGAAGTCGCACCGACCTCATAAATATCTTCAAAAAAAAGCTATTGGAGGCTCATTTCAGCCATTTCAGACGGTGTACTTTGTGCAAAACAATTAGCACTAAAAATAATCAACATCAGCTGTATGTATTTCACTTTAAATACCTCATAGACTACTCTATATGCTAATGGATACATTAGCCCTCCAGAGTATTACTTGAGGATACGAAAGGCATATTAGCCTGTGTCGACTTCAAATTAAAGGAGCTGAAGCCTATACCCCACACGGCGCGTACAAAATACCTCTAAGTAATGCTCTTACTATGCCATGGCTCAATAAGCCACCTATCCCTAGTCAACATAATAAGTTTATTATAGGCAGCAATTTGAGAAATTGACATTCTGGTTCAGAAATGGAATGACAAAAAAGCGGCGAATCGATTCTTTAGAAAATTTCTCAAAGGCCAGCGCATCGTGCCAATCAAGATAGTCACCGATAAATTGCGCAGTTATTCAGCAGCAAAGAAAGAGCTGATACCTAGTATAGAGCACTCCACTTTGCAGTACGAAAACAACCGATGTGAATTATCACATCAACCTGGTCGGCAACAGAAGAGGCAGAAGAGAAAATTTACATCCCAAGGTCAGGCTCAACGCTTTCTCTCCTGTCATAGCGTGGTTAATAATCTATTTCGGCTTGGTCGCCATTTAATGAAAACGAGTAATTACAAAGTATTTCGTGACCGAGCCTTCGTTGAATGGAATAGGTAGTTTAATCGCCATTCGATTCATCCGATCTCGGTATCTGGACAGTACCGTTTCACTTCCTCCAAGCACAGTATTTACGGTAATTTATGCGGAGTAGGCACCGTACTGAATTTATGCACAATATCGGGACAATTAAGGGTTTTGCAGTAAAGGAATTACAGGCCTGATAACGAAGCATTGATGGTTATATTCGACGTACCTTGCTAGGCTAATACTATCTGAAATTGCCGCAATTCCTCTGGTGTAGGCCGTGCAGGCGAGTGTTTGAGGAAGTTGTCAAGTTTTGCCACTGCACGAATATAACCAATCTGGGTTTTAGGGCTGAGTTTATGAATGTTCATATCGTCTATCATGAGTTAACGTAATGGACTAGCGGCTTCATTAAGTTGAGTCATCATCATACTCCTAAGTGATTTTAGGGCGGAAATGCCCTTTGCTCAGCATAGAAGTGGGTCACAAATGGTGGGAAGTTTTACTACGTTAAAGTGGAAACCCTTCCGCGAGAGCGGTTTAGTCCATTGGCACAAACTCGACCAAAAGCGGGTTTGATTCAGTTGTGTGAGTTTCAAACATTAACTCTCAGTTTCAAACTTTTATATGCTCGTGCATCAAGTGTCAGGACCAATAACTGAAGCTTCTTTTTATTTGGTGTGTAAGATAAGTTATGCTCGCGTAGTTAAATTCTAGTCCAGCGTGGTTATCTTGACTATGAAAGACTGTTGGATAGAAGATAAAGCGTTTCAACATGATTATATTATTTTATCTTCGATTGACGTGTCTGCCTATGAAGAGGAATTGAGTACCAGTAGCTATCGGACTGTTTTGACCATTCTTTTTTATCATCTCATGCATAAAAAACACGCAAGTATGTTGGAATATGTTGATCAAGGATTAAAAGATTTCAAAAAAACACCAACTTTTAATAACTACTGTAAACGTTACTGGCTAAATTAAATGATTATTCACCATAAGTTTTCGTCTTTGGCAAAACTTAATATTAAAGAAGAGTAACTATGAAAATATACGATACCAAAACAGCTCCCTCGCCAAGACGGGTTCGCATCTTTTTAGCTGAGAAAAATATTCCAATGGAATATGTGCAAGTGGATTTACAAAAGGGTGAAAATATCTCTCCACAAATGCGCGCAAAAAATCCGGTGGGGAAAATACCTATTTTAGAGTTAGACGATGGCACCTGTATTAGTGAAGGTGCATCGATTTGCTTGTATTTTGAAGAGCTATATCCAGACATCAATCTATTGGGGGAAAACGCCCTAGAAAAAGCCAGTATAGACATGTGGCATCGACAGGTTGAATTGTACTTTTTTGGTCAGGTAGGTATGTGTTTCCAACATACAACCGGTTATTTTAAAGATCGTATGACACCCGTCAAAGAATACGGCGAAGTAGCGGGCAAAAACGCGGCAGGTTTTCTTAATGTATTAGAAAAACGTTTATCTGAGTCTGAATTTATTGCCGCTGACCGATTCACCATTGCCGATATTACTGCTATGTGTGCAGTCGATTTTGCCCGAGTTGTGAATATTAAGATTACCGATGAACAAACTAATTTAAAACGATGGTATAGCGCAGTGAGCAGTCGTCCAAGTGCAAAGGCTTAAGTTTGATGCTCAAAAAAAACTAGGCTGATTGCATGTAACGTGAGCTGAGTCAGTTAGCCGCTGTCATGGGACAGTATCAATGTCAGGTCTAGATGTGAGTTTTCAATGTATTGATAGGTGTTATTCAGCAGTAAAACGCCATGCTGAATGGCGTTTTACTTAAACTCTTAATCACGCCATCTTTTGGTTAGTTCTTCATAGGCATCGATTCTACGGTCTCTAAAATATGGCCAGATACGTTTGATTTGTTCTGTGCGGTTAAGATCTATGTCGACTATTAAGTTTTCCTCTTTATCGCTGCTTGCTTGGGCCAGTATTTCGCCTTGTGGGCCAGCGACAAAACTCTGCCCCCAAAACTGAATCCCAGTCTCCCCCGCCACTGGAGACGCTTCAAAACCTGTGCGGTTTGCTACCACAACGGGCAACGAATTAGCGACGGCATGAGAGCGTTGTATAATTTGCCAAGCATCGTGTTGACGGGTCTGTTCTGCTAGTGTGTCATTTTTATCCCAGCCAATAGCAGTGGGGTAAAACAACATTTCGGCACCAGCCATGGCCATTAACCTTGCTGCTTCTGGATACCATTGATCCCAACATACCAATACACCGAGTTTGCCCACGCTGGTTTGAATCGGCTGAAATCCTAGGTCGCCAGGAGTAAAGTAAAACTTCTCATAAAAACCGGGGTCATCGGGGATATGCATTTTGCGATATTTGCCAACTAAACCTAGTTGGCGATCAAATACTACGGCGGTATTGTGATATAAGCCTGATGCACGTTTTTCAAATAATGAGGTAATAAGTACTATATTCAATTTGGCTGCTAATGCAGCAAAGTAATCCGTGGCAGCGCCAGGTATGGGCTCTGCCAAGTCAAAAAAATCGGTATTTTCTTGCTGGCAAAAATATAAGGTGCTGTGTAATTCTTGTAACATCACCAACTCACAGCCTTGTGCAGCCAAAGTACTCACTTGCTCAGCACTCTTCGCCCAGTTTACATTTTTATTATTGCCGGCAACGGCCTGTTGTACCACACCGATTTTTAAACTTTGGTTATTCATAGACACAAACTCCATTGGCAAACAAATTCAACACTTCGGGTTTAAGTATGCCACAGGGTATTTGCATACTAATACAATGCAAACTACCAAATTGCTGAACTAAAGGCAGACAATTTATAGGTACAATAGTAAATTTGGGATAGGCGTTTTGCATAACTTGCAGAGCCAAGGTATCTTCTTTTTGTTGATAAACTGGGCATAAAATATGTTGGTTGGAAATTAAGAAGTTGGCATATGAAGCGGGAAGCCTTTCGCCCTGAGCATTCACAATGTGCGGCAGTGGCAATTCATAAACTTGGTGTGTGGGCAGAATTTGCTGACATTCTTTAACTAAGGCGGCCAAGCCTTCAAAATGACTGTCGTCTGGGCGATTAAATGCGCTCTGGATAACCAAACCGTTATCTGGAGTAAAGCGAACTAGGGTATCAATATGCCCATCTGTATCATCACCCTCCAAATGCCCGTTTTGTAAAATTATACTGTGTTTAGCACCTAAGGTTCTTTCAAAATCCTTCTGGTAAGAAGTCTTAGGTTTATCGCCATTACGTTTAGGATTGGTGATACAAAGTTCTGTAGATAATAGTGTGCCAAATTGATCAATTTCCAAGGCGCCACCTTCAACTACTAAATCAATTGATTTGATTGGCTGCTGACAAAGTTGACTCAGTACATCCTGATTTATTTTGTTGTCTTTAGTGGCATCAAACTTTTGCCCCCATCCATTAAATACGAACTCGATAGGCCGCAACCCATACTTATTTGCACAGCTTAAAAATCCATAGTCTCTTATCCAAGTATCATTGTAATCAGCACTTACGAGCAATACGTTGCTGGATTTTTGTAATTTACTCAAACAATTTTTAATCTCGTCATTGCGCGCTAATAACACCACATGAGTATTCGCTTGGTTGAGTGATTCAATAATTGTTAGATAAACGTTTTGTACGTCGTCGAGCCAAGGCTGCCAATCGGTATTTTTATCCGGCCATACAAGCATCACGGCTTCTTGTTGTGTCCATTCGGGTAACAGTTGGTAGTTGTCAGTCATACATATTGTTCGTTTAGAATTTTTGTTGATTATAATACCTAGATCCCATGACGTCTTGTTTTGCTTTCTTATATCATTAAAAAAACGATATCGGGATTTAATGCAAAGATTAAATGCTGATGGAGTGGTTGTTATAAGGGATAAATTGAGGTCTAAAAAAATCTACACTTGATACTGGCGTAATATTATCGATGATATTGTATCAAGTCACTTTGGTGCTTTTATGTGACTTCAAATTAACTCTATGGCTTGACAATGGTTAACAAAGTGTAACAAACACTGATTACATCCCCATTTTTTTTGGAAATTTACTCTTTTTTTAGATTGTTTATTATCTTTAGCTGTTTTTACCGTTATTTTTGATATATATGTTTTGAAAAAAGCTATAGTTTTCAGGTGATTATAGCTGTCATATAAATTTAACACTTTTTTTTACATCACTTTTACTCGTTGTATACAATAAAATTACAGAAGTTTATCGGTCGATCCGTCATAAATATATCCGGATTATAACTGTAATGATGAACTAACTGGAGAATACTGATGAAGAAACTAATCGCGCTATCTGCAATATCGATTGCTTTTTTTGCACTTAATGCCAGCGCAAAGTTGGGTTCACAGGTTAATGTGCAATATGCCGGTGACTTAGGGTATAAAAATTTTTGTGAAGCTGTGGTCAAAGATGATGTCAACATGCTCAAGCGCAGTGTCAGGAATAAAGTAGGTCTAGTCGCGAGCAACTCTCAAGCTGTGCTGAAAAAGTTAATCGCATCTGATGGAATGGAATGTAATGGGATTGATCTAGTGTCATTTTCAGAGCAACGCAAAGCTTCACGAGTATATCAATATCTTTCCAATGCAAAGTAAATTGTACTCGCACATTAGCAATATCAGTCCATAGCCTGCATGGCAAGTTATGGGCTGGTTCTAATTGTATTGGTTACTTTTTTTTGACAGGCTGCTGCAACTAGTTGGTTGTATGTGGCTGAGTATTGATACAATTGTTTACGAAATTTTAATTCGTTTTCTGACCTCAACTCGTCACCACTATTAGCCAATAGTCGGTAACCACATTGTAGTGAAAGTGTGGATGATTTATTGTCGATGCCCGGAAAAGAGGTGACTCTGCCAGCAAAGGCTAATAATGTGAAATCTTGTTTTTGAATCGCTAAATTCGCATCTGCTTTAGGATCGGCATACTGCAGCCATTTTAGCTCAGCAATTTGGTTTTTACTTAGCTCCCCACTTTGATTACCTTCAGTGGGCTCAGATGTTTGAGATAAAAAAGATGTGGTAGTCTGGCTACAGCTAAGTGTTAAAAAACTTATCGCAGCAACAAACATCAAAAGGGATAACCGGTTATTCATAATTGCCCTTACAAAGTGAGTGATTAACTAACTTTACTGAAAAACAAAGAAAAGACAAAAGACTTAGCAGCATCATACTGCCTCCACCTGAATCGTTAGAAGCGGCCGTTACTGAATTAACCTGAATGCTCAGTGTCCCATCGTCCGTTAGTGTGCCGTCTGACACCACATAGAATATGGACTCCATACCGGAAAAATCCGATGCTGGAGTATATCTAAGTTGTTGATTGGATATGGCCACTTGGCCTTGACCACTGTAGCTAAACGAGTCGATACTCAACACATCGCTATCTATGTCGTTGTCGTTGATTAATACGTCAATCACCACAGATACACTGTTTTGTTCGACAGAAATACTGTCGTTATTTGCTACTGGCGCATCATTGACAGCTGTCACCTGTACCTGTAGTGAAAACACATTACTATTTACTAAGCCATCATTAACAACAACTGGCACGCTCAGCATACCGTTGAAGTCCGTATTTGGTGTCAGTGTGCGTTGATTGATAATGTAGTTGGCCCCGTTTTGTAAACTCAGGGTGAAGTCTTCTGGATAAGCAGAGTCTAGATCAGATACATTTAGATCAGTAAATTCAATTTGTGTTGTTGAGTCTTCGCTAAGGCTAATTTTCATCTGACTATCGATTCTAGGCGCCACTGGCTCAGCAGCCATAATCGAGAATGCTGCGGGGCTGAGGGCATAAAAAATATTGTCGCTACATTTTAAGACGAGTCGTGCGTTAACACTGGTGACATTGGGCACTGTGATGTTTTGTTGCCCATCATTGGGTGTTCCCATTAATACTTTGGTTTCAATCGGGTTAATTGTGTCAGCGATGAGCAGAATATCGACATTGGCACAATTGATGGGTGCCTTTAGGGTATCGCCGATATCCCACGTCACTGTTTGTTCGGATAAACCTTGCCATTGTGTCGGTGTATCAATATTGAACGTTTGGTTAGCGGTAGTCACAGTAATCACTAAGTCTTGCTGGTTCACCCCGCCATTGTTATCTCTGGCCGTTAATCTAAAACGCAAATCCCTGTCGGTAGTGGCATACGTTTCACCAAGACGCGTTTGACCAGTAAGCACGTCAATAAGCTGAGGAAAGTAACGTTGTGATATTTCTATTGGGCTATAAGAACGAAACAGGGGATTGTTGCCGTTATCGTTATTCATTTCAGTAAGATTATTTGTTGCACCTAACGTACCGCCATTATCAAACTGCTCCCAAGTGTAAGTGAGCAAGTCGTTGTCTGCATCTGTGGCAGCGGCCCTTAGTACAAAAGGTGTGTCAGACGGAATGGTATAAACATTTTGTATCAACTGAATCTGCGGGATTGCGTTATCAATTGCATCTTCAACTCCACAACGTTGTCCAGAGAAACCATCGACATAATCACGAATATTCTGAATCGAGATTGAATGAAAATAAGGGTCGCTGTCATTTTGCAAGTTTTGTGATCCACAAATGCCCGCATAAGACATAATGGTGGAGCCACTGCCAGGCTCGTAAGCCGTGCTGTTGTTGCGTTGACCTTCAGCACAACTATCAGAGTTGGTAGCGTTAAAACTATGACCTGCACCCAATTGATGACCTAATTCATGGGTGACTAAGTCAATGTAAAAGCGTTCACCTTGAGGGTTACTTAAACCTGAGTAACCTTGGGCTTTAAACTGGTTGTTACACACCACACCTACGTACGCTAACCCGCCTCCATTGGTACCAAGTAGGTGTCCAATATCATAATTTTGACTACCAATGGCTTGGTCGACGACACTTTGGTTTTCCTCGATATCAGTAGCGGTATCTGAATTGGTATATGGATCGCTAGTGGCATCAAAGAAAATGATATCTTGATTATCAATCAATTCAAATTGTAAGGCCAAGTCGATTAACAATACCTGATTGATGCGGTTCACCAAATTCATCAATTCTGCCAATACATTTTCGGTCGTTCCGCCCAATTTTTGGGCGTACTCCCCTGTGGTGCTAATAGCCAGCTTATAGGTACGGACAGTGTCGCCAGAAGTGACTGATTTTTGAGCCAATGTAGGTATTTCTGGTTGTATATCTGCCAGCAAAAAATCAGCTGTGAGTGAGACAGTTTCAAACTCAGTGGGTGCATCTTTGTACCAATAACTAGCATATTCTAATGCTTCACCTTGATACCGAGGCGACAACAACACCCATTGGTTGTTGTATCGAAAAAAACCAAATAAGCCTAGGTGGGAAATACTAAATCGGCCGATGTTATTTGGTTGGTCAACTTGCTCAGCCTGATAAGTCATAAAGTGGGGATATTGTTCGGATAAATCTTCGCTTAAAATGGGCGAGGGATTAAGTTTGACCGGTATATTTAAGCCGTTGGGCAGAGGTAAAGTGATTTCAGTTGGTAAGCCTAGATTAGAAAATATTTTGTTTAACAAAGCTTGGTTTATTTGTATGAATCTTGCATCTTCGGCCATTGCCCGAAGTGTTCTGACTTGTTCTGACTTAGCTTGACTGGATCCCTCTTGCCATAATGTTTTGGCTTGAACGGCAAAATTGATAAAGCTAAGGGCAAATAACAGTATAAATATACGGCTAATGGCGCGCATAAATTGGGTCACTAAACTTTGCATAAGTACCTTTATGACTCATTAAAAACCATAAAGTGCGAGAATGTATTGATTTCGTCATTTGTTAGTTCTTAGATTTAAGTAACATTTCAATCTGTTGAATGGCAAATTCTACATGAGCTACTTGTTCTGAATTAGAGAGCGCAAAGTCTAAACCTAAAATGCTCTTGATGTGGAACTCGCTTTGCAACAGGCTAAAATAAGTTGCAGCACATTTATGTGCAAACTCTTCAGTAATGGGCTGCTTAGCAAACTTTATAAAACATTTTTCCAAATATTCGAGACTATGTTTGGGACCCGCTTGATAGAATAATTCAGCCACTCTAGGATTGGTATTAACCTCACCAATGATAACCCGATGAATGGCTATGACTTGGTCGTCATGAAGTAACTTTACTATCTGCAATCCCCTTTCTCGCAGTACGTGAAGCAACGGATGATCTCCTATCTCTAGGTATCTATCATCTAGTTGATATTCCGAACATTTATCCTCAATCACGGCTAAGAATAATGCTTCTTTATTATTAAAGTGCGAATAAACAGTCTGTTTAGACACGCCTGATTGTTTGGCCACCATTTCCATAGAACAGCCGCTAAAACCACTGGTTAAAAATAATTCGCCTGCGGAAGTTAATATTTGTTTGCGCTTTTCAGCACTTTTAGGCCTTCCAGCCTTACTGGTCTGTGTATTTAACAACGATAAACCTCTTGTGATACTAAAAAAGTATTTGCAACGTTCACATAAAACATTATTATATACCAAACTAGACAGTCTAGTATTTAATTTATTTTGGTTTTTATCAAATCTATGAGAACTTTATGACAAATGCTAATCAGTTGCTACACCAGTCACGCTACAAAAAATATTTGATTTGGCTGATCCCCTTCATTTCATTGTTCGCTTTGGTGGTATTAATGAAAGCATCTGGCAACGGGCAGACTCAGCAAGCGCCTACTGAGGTTAAAAAACTATTAGTCAATGTCATGCCTATTCAATGGGATCAACAATATGTACAAAGACGCCTAGTTGTTGGGCGCGCAGAAGCCCCACAGACAGCAGCTATAGGCTTTGATTTATCTGGCCCTGTAATGGATATATTGGTGGATGAAGGGCAATGGGTGGTTGAAGGGCAAATACTCGCTAAATTAGATGACCAAAGATTTAGAGCGCAAATGAATGAATTATCCGCTATTTTAAATCGCGCTACATCTGAAGCTAATCTGGCCAAAATTTCACTTAAAAGAGTGGTTGAACTGGTTGATAGAAAGCTTGAGTCAGCTCAGCGACTGGACGAATCCAGAGAATCAGTGAACGCAGCTAAAGCTTTTGTAGATGAAATTTTAGCGCGCAGACAAACGTTATTAGTTGAGATAGGAAAGACCAAGTTGTTGGCACCTTTTGCTGGCAGTGTTGTTAGCCGTTTAGTGGACAAGGGAACCGTAGTTAGGGCAGGGCAAACATTATTTAATTTACAGCAAAGCGGTCAACTGGAGGTTAGGTTTGCTCTTTCGGCGGATTATGTGGACAAATTTTCACTGGAGCAAGTGATTACTCTGTCGACCCATTCTGATCAAGTATTAGGTAAAATTAAATCTATTGCTCAGCAACGAAGATTAGATACCCGTACTGTAGATATCATCGTTAGTTTAACTGAGCAAAACACCGCAATTTTACCTGGTGACTTATTACATATTGATATCAGTAGTAACATCAATGCTCAAGGCTTCTGGGTACCTCGAAAGGCTTTGGTCAGCAATGTCAGAGGGTTGTGGAGCCTGTTTGCTGTTGAAGCTATTGATGGCGAGCATCAATTAGTGGCCAAGCTGGTTGAAATGGTGCATGCAGATGACAAAAAAAGCTTTGTACGCGGTGCTTTGCAAGAGGGTGAACCAGTGGTTATTGAAGGTGTTCAACGCTTGGTGCCGGGGCAAAAAGTATTAATAAATGACAATCCTGAAACCTTAGCCAACGTTATTTTAGGTTCACCGTAATGGCCAAGGAAATGTCGAAAGTGTCACTAAATAATCAGCAATCATACCCATGGTATAGCTTATTCTTTCGCAACGGGCATCTGTTAGTATTAAGCATCATGGTTTTGGTAGTTGCGGGGCTGTCTGCAATTAATAATATTCCGCGTTTAGAAGATCCCAGAATAGATAATCGTAATGTATTGGTGATTACACCTTATCCTGGTGCATCCGCAGAGCGAGTTGAAGCATTAGTCACAGATGTAATTGAAGATGAGCTTAGACAACTTTATGAAATTAATGAAATAAACTCTACTTCACGCTCTGGTACCTCTGTCGTTTCTATCGAATTGCAAGCATGGGTAAACAATAGTAGCAACGAACAAATATTTTCGAAGATCCGCGATGGACTTAATAATGCTAAGCTCAAGTTTCCACAAGGAGCCGGTGATCCCTTTTTTGATGAGCGCAGGGGTGCCACCGCTTTTACTTTATTAGTGGGTTTACAAGCTGCATCAGGTTATACAACACCTTTATCTATTATCAGTCGTATGGCAGAACACTTATCCGATCAACTGCGCAATGTGCCGGGTACTGAGTTGGTTAGAATATACGGAGAGCTAGACGAGGAAATCCAAGTCACTATCAACCCGCAACAATTAACCAGTTCAGGGTTAACCATTGCACAAGCCAGTCAACTGATTGCTGGAGCCGATCCTAAAGTTCCGGCTGGCATGATGTACTCCACTGAACAAAACATGCGAATGCAGGTTGCACAAGAGTTAGACAGTGTATCCACCATTAGAGATTTACCGTTACGGGTGACCGAACAAGGTGGGTATTTACGCATAGGTGACATAGCAACAGTAGAAAAGGGGCCGCGTTTACCGGTTAATGACATCGGTTTGGTTAATGGGGAACAGGTGATATTTGTTGCTTCAAGGATGCAGGCCACTTTACGAGTGGATACCTGGACAAAAAATGCCAAAGAGATTGTTGATAAATTTAATAACCAATATGGTGGCAGTATTCAGGCGAATATCGTGTTTGAACAAAATTCTTATACTGAAACTCGTTTATCTGAATTAACTATCAACTTGCTGCTTGGTAGCTTAGTAGTTATGGCAGTAGTGTTTATCTTTATGGGCATAAAGGCGTCATGGATAGTGGGTTTATCTCTGCCACTTTGTGCCGCTTTTGCGATTTTTTCACTTAGCTTTTTTGATGAGCAAATTCATCAAATGTCGATATTTGGGATTATCATTGCCATTGGTTTATTAATTGATAACGCTATTGTTATTACCGATGAAATTAGAAGTAAATTAGTTAACCCTGATATCAGCCGAATTGATGCGTTAACACAAAGCATTCAACACTTATTTGTACCTCTATTAGCATCCACTTTGACCACCATTTTAGGCTTTATGCCGATATTTTTGTTGCCGGGTAATATTGGTGACTTTATCGGATCTATTGCTATTAGTGTAGTAATGGCTCTGATTGGCTCACTGTTTATCTCACTCACGATTATAGCAGCACTCGCCGCTCGATTTTTACCCAGAAAGTTAGATGTGTCATCGGCTTGGTATTCCATCGGTATCCAAGCGCCATCTATTAGTCTTGGCTACAGGAATGCCCTGGAAAAAGCACTGAAAAGACCTTTGTTAGGTGTATTGGTTTGTATTGCCATTTCGGTTTCTGGGTTTATTTTGGCTGGGCAATTAGGCAATGTGTTTTTCCCTAGCGCTGACAGAGATCAATTTGAAATTTACTTGTGGATGCCAGAGGGTACGGCCATTAATGAGACGCAAATTGTGGTTAATAGTGTGGATGAACTGATCCGTAAAAAGCCACAAGTGGCACAACTTAGTTGGTTAGTAGGTGGGTCATTTCCATCTGTTTATTATAATCAAGTCATGAATAAAGATAATTCATCTCACTACGCACATGGCGTGGTTAAGGCTAAAAGTGTATCTAACGCCAAAGTACTGATAGGACAACTGCAAACTGAATTAGATCAGGCTTTTCCACAAAGTAAAATTGTCGTACGCGCATTTGGCCAAGGACCGCCCGTATCGGCTCCGGTAGGATTAAAAAATATTTGGACCAGATATCAATACGTTAAACCTCCTAGGTGAACAAGTAAGGTTGGCAATGTCACAGGTGCCGGGAATATCCCATTCCATTGCTTCCATTACTTTTGGTGAGCCTGAGTGGGTCCTTGAGGCAACTCAAGATGCTAGTAAAATGGCTGGTATGTCGTTAGTAGAAATTGCTCGTCAATTACAATATGCACTGGACGGCAAGGTTGGAGGCTCAATATTAGAAGGGACCGAAGAAATTCCTATCAGAATTCGTGTTGGAGACTCTCTTAGAGGCGAACTCGCACAGATCCAGAGCTTGCCTTTGTTGAGTGAAAAACTCATTAGCCAAGGTTTGTGGATGCCAGTATCTGCCTTAGGTAATTTTCAATTAAGACCAACAGTGGCTGGTATTACTCGACAAAACGGTGAACGAGTCAATAATGTGGAGGCATTCTTGCTAACAGGCGCCACAGCAATCGATGTGGGTGAGCAAGTATTAAAAAGCCTAGAAAATATGAATTTTATTATGCCCAAAGGGTATCGTTTTAAAATGGCTGGCGATGCTGACGAACAACAAGAGGCATTAGGCCAATTAGCCACATATGCCCCTGTTTTGTTAGTGTTGATGATCACAACTTTGATACTATCTTTTCGCAGTCTGCGATTAGCATTAGTGATAGGGTCTGTAGCGGTATTGTCCGTGGGCTTAGGTATGTTCAGTCTTTGGCTTTCTGGGTTACCTATTGGTTTTAATCCTTTATTAGGATGTGCTGGGCTTATCGGAGTGGCTATCAACGGGTCTATTGTGGTGATCGCTGCGATTAATGCCAATCCACAAGCGAAAGCAGGCGATATTAGTCAAATTGTGGAAGAAACGATGGGGTGTAGTCGGCATATTTTGTCTACGACTTTCACTACTGTAGGTGGATTTATTCCTATGTTGTTATTTAGTGAGGGCACTTTTTGGCCACCATTAGCGGTAGTGTTGGCAGGTGGTGTAGGCTTTTCTGTTATTTTATCTCTAGTATTCACACCTTTAGTGGTATCAAGATTAAATAGACCCGTCTAAAGTATCTATCGATACTCAGAGAGCGGCCACCTTAGGGAAATGTGTCTGCAGATAAGTGGATACAATACGGTTGCTTGATATCTGGTTTACAAGGTACGATAAACATAGAAAGTAGCTCTTGAGAAACAAAATGAAACCCGTGAAAAAATCTCATTTTAGCTGGTGGCACAATGATTGTGTAAGATGTAAACAAATAAGAGCTTTGCTGATTTGGGCAATATTCAGTTGTATTATTTACTTTTGGTTTTGGGGATAAACGGGCAATATGCAAGACATAATTGAAATCAGAAGCCAAGTTAAACGTAATGTGATTGTCAGCGTATTGATTGGCCTAGTTGGCTTGTCTTTGGCTAGCATTACATTTTCAGTGCTGCCTAAATCGTTGTATTTGATTGGAATATTTTTGACCAGTGCTTCATTAGTGGCATTGTTAATTGCCTGGGTCAAATATAGAGAGCCACAGTTCAGCTTTCTCCTTTCTAAAACATTCATTATTTATAAGCATCGACATGGGCAATGGCAGCTTGACTGGAGCAATATCCAGCGAGTTGATGTGCCTAAAGTCACTCATGGATTAGAACTTAAATCGCTGGAGATGGTGGCGATAAAGATTAAAAGCTATTCCGCTTTTTTGGAAAAAGTATCGCCACGGCTAATGACCAATATTTTAATGGAACAGCGTCCATTATTATTTCAAACTATGCCTTCAACAGAAAACTGTGCCACTGGCAACTGTCATAGTGACGATATGTTAGAGCACGATTATTTTAAAGATAGTAATGGGGCAGAGTATAGAGGTATTCAGGCTATGTTTGCTAATCGTATGACTAAGTTAAGAGCACGTTTAGGATATGATATTTTTGTAGCGGGCTCTGAATTGGATCGTTCAGAGCAGGAATTTGTCGAGTTGTTGCGGCAATGTCAACAACGTGTATTAGTTTCAACTTCTGATGATGAGGTGATCTAAATCTAAAAATGAGATTAAATTATATTAGCTTTTTTGACCGCTAACAGTAAGTTTAAAGATTCACTTTTCAAACTGCTTGCCCTCAATTTAGCAAGGTCAATTTGTTTGCTTTTTAATGCACCTTCCATATCACTGCAAAGTGTCAGCATGGCTGGCACGCCCGTATAACAACATGCGCCATGCAACTGATGAACCTTTTCCTGCATTAGCACATAGTTTTCGGCTTGGTTAGCTTGCTCAATGGACTCCACCAGCCTTGGTAATTGTTGTACAAATTGTTGCAATATATCCTTAGCCGCCACCTCGTTTTGATGAGCGCGCTTAAGTGCGAGTGACCAGTCAAAACTGAGTTGTTGCTCGTTAATTGGATCCGCTATTAAACACCAGCGTTTGATCAAGTCTATTAAGTCCGACAAGTTGATAGGTTTAGGTAGGTAATCATCCATCCCAGAAGCGAGCAATTTATCTTGCTCTTCTTTAAATGCGTGAGCGGTGACCGCAATAATTGGGGTACCTAAATTTAAGTCTGTTTGACGGATCTGTTTAGTCGCTTCTAAACCGTCCATGTGTGGCATTTGCACGTCCATGAGGATTAAATCAAATTCATGCTCTTTGCATTGTGCAACCGCATCTGCCCCGCTAAAAGCCAAGGTAAGTTGCAAATTTGTATTTTTGAGCCAAGTCGTGAGTAGCCGTAAATTGATTTCCATATCATCTACAGCCAATACTTTGGCATTGGGTAATGTAGTTAAACGTTGTTGTAATTTGTCAGTCGGGCTTTCTTCCGGTGTGTGTATTAAGGTGTTGAGTTTGCCTAACGTCAATGGCAGGCGCATTTGATGTGAAAAATATTGTGACAGGTCGCTACGGTTTGATAATGACTCGATGCCAGAATATAACAGAACAGCATTCTCTGTGTTTAGATGTCGTGTGGCTTCTAATATATTGGGAAGAATATTCTCTTTATTGTTAGGTACACAAATAAACACTAAATCATAATGCTGCTTTAAACCTCTTAGGTAAGCTAATGATTCTACTCCTGTCACAGTCGCGCCTAGATAGGTCAGTATCTTCGCACCACAATAGCGAGACTGTGGAAAAGGGTCAAAATAAATAATTTTCTTATCTAGCCATTCGCTGTCAGGACTAAGTGAAAGGTTAGTATTAAGCAGGTTGCATCTGATTGTTACGGTAAATGAACTACCAGAGTGAGGTGTACTTTGGAGGGTAAGTTCACCACGCATTAGTTTGACTAGTTCTTGACAGATTACCAGACCTAGACCAGTGCCTTGGTATGAACGGCTCAAGGCATCGTCAACTTGTGAGAAGGCAGCAAACAGTTTTCTCTGATCTTCGCGGCTTATGCCTATTCCCGAATCTTCAATCTTAAGTACCAATTCGTAAATTCCATGATCTCGCTCTTTTCCTGAGGCCGAAAGAGTGACAAAACCATGATCAGTAAACTTGAGCGCATTTCCTAAAAGATTGTTCAAAACCTGTTTAATTCGGTAACTGTCACCAATTAACTTTTCTGGTAAAGGTTCTAAGTTGTATATAAATTCTAAGTTTTTTAGGTGCGCGGACTTGGCCATGACACTCACCATATTTTCTAACATTTCATTAGGTGAAAAAGGGTGGTTGTTGATTTTTAACTTGCCGGCTTCTATTTTAGAAAAGTCTAATACATCATTCACAATGCTTAATAGGTTATCTGCTGCCGCGTTAATAATACTGACTTGCTCGCGCTTTTCTGGTGGTAGTGAATCTGAATGTAACTCTTTGCTGAAACCTAATATTGCGTTCAGGGGAGTGCGTATTTCATGACTCATGTTGGCTAAAAACTGTGACTTAACATTACTTGCAGCAATGGCATCTTTGCGAGCAATGTCTAAACGCACGTTTTGCTCTTCAACTAGTTCAATATTGTTTCTTAAGTCATCTGTAGTTTGTTCTACCTCTAGTTCCAACTGATGACGACTTTTGTCCATAATAGCGAGCGAGAACAAACCTGCTTCAATGAAAACCCCTAGTTGAAAGCAATAAGCAGTAAAGAAATTAGAAGGTAAAACAGTAGCCAAACTTAACATTCCGATAAGTGCAAACCCAGCTAATATACTCCATGCAAAAATAAAGTACCGAGCCGCATGAAACTGATTGCCATAACTCTCAAAACCCGCATAAGTGAAGCTGGTAATGGCCATTACACTTGTCAGATAAACCAAACTACTTTGCCAAGCTGGGGGTAAGATATTTAATATTGAGAATAAGCCCAAGGTCGCCAACAGGCCAATACAAATTTTAATATAAATTAAAGAATTAGGTGCTGATTTAGACATTTCTAAAAAAGAAATAGTAAATAAGCCAGAAAAAATACCAATGATGACGTAGATTAAATCTGTATGCGAACTAGCCCATATGGTGATGGAGCTGGGTGTCAATAAGTGTAAATGGCCACCCCAAACAAACTGCCAGATAAGAACTGAACAAATATAACCAAAGTATGCCAGTAAACTGTTATCTCTCAATCCTACATAAAGAATTAGATTATATAGGGCCAGCATGATGAGCCCACCATAGAACAGACCCCATATAAGGTTGTCATAAAGGTTTATTTTTTCGTGATGTGCATCTGTTTGGATATCAACCGGTGCCACTAATGCAGATCGTTGACTCTCTATACGCACATATAAATCGATTGTTTGTGCATATGGCATATCTAGTTTCAATGTAGGAAAACGATATTTAGGGTTTGAACGGATCTTACCTTGACTAGCATTACCTAGTACTTTATCGCCAAGTAATACGTATATATCTACCTTTTCTAGTTGTGTAAATGCCACATCAATTACCCATTGTTTATTATTGGTAACATTGCTAATAGTGGTATGTAGCCATACTCCTTTATCCGAAAAACCATAGTTTGGATTGTCTCCTGGTTGCCAAACAAACTCACCTAGTCTTTGTTTGACGTCGAATAGCCCTAGTGGATTACCCGTTTCTCGAAATACCTTTAATTGAGGAGATAACCTAATAACTTCATCAGTGGTAATTAACTGTATATCCCCTTGTGCCATTGCCCACAAAGGAATAGACATTAAAACGATAAGTAAAAATCTGCAAATGCGAGGAAACATCAAATTTAGTCGGTATGGGAGGTAATTTACATCATTAAACCATCCGACTAATACTTATGGCAAACCTTAGCTTTATTTTGATAGTGTGTTGGAGGGCTAAAGATATACTTAGGTGATGTAATCGGTGCGACTTATAGGGTAATCTACACAGCAGAGTAATATAATCCTATGCATTATTCACTTCATCCTACAATTTAAAACAAGAATAAGTGGTATAAATAGTCAAACATGAGTCAAGAAACCATTATTAATAAAGACGGCATCGAGCAGTTAACGATGCGTCGATTCACCGAAGAATCTTATTTAAATTATTCCATGTACGTGATTATGGACAGAGCATTACCGCATATAGGTGATGGTTTGAAACCGGTGCAGCGGCGTATTGTGTATGCCATGTCTGAGCTAGGTTTGAATAACGGGGCTAAGTACAAAAAGTCGGCACGTACAGTTGGTGATGTACTCGGTAAATTTCACCCACATGGCGACTCCGCTTGTTACGAAGCTATGGTGCTAATGGCGCAACCGTTTTCTTATCGTTACCCATTGGTTGATGGGCAAGGTAATTGGGGAGCACCCGATGATCCTAAATCCTTCGCCGCGATGCGTTATACCGAATCTCGGTTATCCAAATTTAGTGAGGTGCTTCTCACTGAGTTAGGCCAAGGAACGGTTGATTGGCAGCCGAATTTTGATGGCACCTTAGATGAACCCAAAGTGTTACCGGCCCGCTTGCCACATATTTTATTGAACGGCATTACTGGCATTGCAGTGGGAATGGCGACTGATATTCCTCCCCATAATGTGAGAGAAGTCGCCAGTGCTTGTGCCCATTTACTGGATAACAACAAAGCCGAATTACACGAACTATTAGAATTTGTAAAAGGCCCCGATTACCCCACTGACGCAGAAATCATCACTGCAAAAGCTGACATTATTAAGATTTACGAAACTGGCCGTGGTTCAATTAGAATGCGCGCAGTGTATTCAGAAGACAGTGGCGATATTATTATCACTGCACTGCCTCACCAAGCATCAGGCGGCAAAATTCTTGAACAGATTGCTGCGCAAATGCAAGCCAAAAAGTTACCTATGGTCAGTGACTTGCGTGACGAGTCTGATCACGAAAATCCCACCCGTTTGTTGATTACACCGCGATCTAATCGTGTGGATGTAGAACAGCTGATGCAACATTTGTTTGCCACTACAGATTTAGAGAAGAGCTATAGGGTTAATATCAATATGATCGGTTTAGATGGCCGACCACAAGTTAAAGACTTGCGAATGATATTAACCGAGTGGTTGAGTTTTAGAAAAGACACTGTCATTCGCAGATTGCAGTTTAGATTAGATAAAGTACTTGCCAGACTGCATATTCTTGAAGCTTTAATGATTGCATTTTTGAATATTGATGAAGTTATTCGCATTATTCGCTATGAAGAAAAGCCTAAACAGCAATTAATGTCTCAGTTTAATTTGTCGGATATTCAAGCTGAAGCCATACTCGATTTAAAACTTCGTCACCTTGCTAAATTAGAAGAAGTAAAAATTCAAGCTGAGCAAGAAGAGCTTGCCAAAGAGCGTGATGCATTACAGTTGTTGTTAGGCTCTGATAAACGTTTAAAGACATTGATTAAAAAAGAAATACTAGAGGCTGCAGAACTATATGGCGATGACAGGCGTTCACCTATCGTTACACGAGGAGAGTCTAAAGCGTTAACTGAAAAAGAGTTGATCCCTTCAGAAGCGGTCACAGTGGTGCTGTCCGAAAAAGGTTGGGCCCGATGTGCCAAAGGTCATGATGTGGATGTTGAAGGACTAAGTTATAAAGCTGGTGACAGCTATCAGGCCAGTGCTAAAGGACGTAGTAATCAACAAGTTGTATTTTTTGACTCTTCAGGTAGAGCCTTTTCTTGTGATGCCCATGGATTACCTTCTGCTCGAAGCCAAGGAGAACCGTTAACCGGCCGATTTAATATAGTCAGCGGCGAACATGTTGAACATATGGTGATCGGTAATGATGAACAGCAATATCTAATGGCTTCTGATGCTGGCTATGGGTTTGTCGGTAAATTTAGCGATATGGTGAGTAAAAACAAAGCAGGTAAAGCTTATTTATCTTTGTCTACTGCGGCTAAAATTATCGGCCCACAGCCAGTGTACGATCTCAAGACTGATTGGTGTTTAGCTATTTCGAACGAAGGCAGAATGTTAATGTTTCCGCTTCGAGATTTACCAAGCTTAGGTAAAGGTAAAGGTAACAAACTGCTGAGTATTCCGTCAGCCAAGGTAGCATCCAGAGAAGAGTATGTGAGTGTGTTAGCGGTGGTGCCGCAGGGTGCTAACGTTAAAATTCTAGCCGGTAAAAGAGGTATGACCTTAACCGCAGCTGATCTTGTTCATTATCAAGGAGATCGGGGAAGACGAGGAAATAAACTACCTCGGGGCCTACAACGGGTAGATGGAGTGGAAGTTGAAAAACCGGGAACTGCCGCTTCTCAAACAGCCGAAGCCAATCCTGAAGAAAGTAATGGTTCAGATTTGCCCCTTCAATAATTCACTGACTAACAAGCGGATGGAATGATTTTATCTGCTTTGTTCTTTTTGCTAAACGACTTTCTTTTCACATCTTTTTACTTAACCTAATAAGGTCCAATATAGATGGTGAACATTTATTTTAAGCGATTGTTAACACTTATTTTTTGGGTTTCTTTTAATGCTCATTCTGTTGCAGTTAATAATGATCCTATTGTTATTATGATTGGCGTTGATGGGCTACGAGCCGATACCTTGGAACGTATGCCCGCTCCCAATTTACAGGTTTTAGCGGACACTGGCGTGAGGGCTAATATGATCCCAGCCATGCCGACTAAAACATTTGTGAATTTCTATTCCTTAGCGACTGGTTTGCACCCAGAACATCATGGCTTTGTTTCCAATTACCCTTATGATCGAGAAATAGGCCGTAAATTTAATCGTCAAACAGACGTCAACGATTCTAAATGGTGGGGTGGGGAACCTATTTGGATAACTGCTGAAAAACAAGGTATTAAAGCGGCGACTTATTTTTGGATAGGTTCAGAAGTGGAAATTGACGGTGTGCGACCAACATTTTGGAAACCATATCAACAAAATAAAGACTATGCCGAACGTGTTGAAGAGGTATTACAATGGCTTGCTTTACCTGAGAAACAGCGACCAAGATTAATCACATTATATTTTTCGGCAGTAGACACTGCAGTACACAGCTTTGGTGTAGATACGGCGCAAGAAAGAGCAGCAGTAACTTTGGTTGATAAACACATTGGCGATTTGCTACTGGGACTCAAAAAGTTAGGGCTTGAACAGCGTTCAAATATAGTGGTGGTGGCGGATCATGGAATGGTCAATTTATCTGATCAAAGAGTGATCAATATTGACTCATTGGTAGACTTGTCTAGTTTCGTCGTATCCGACTGGTCAGATACGAGAGCTTCAGTACACGCTCCGTTCCTAAATTTGTTTGCAACACCTGAATTAGTGGATGCAGCCTACAAAAAACTGCATAAAGCACACCCAAAAATGCAGGTGTTTCGCCGTGGTGATTTTCCGACTAATTACTATTTTGACCACCCAAAAAGGGGACCCGACATAATGTTGCTAGCGGATACTGGCTGGAGTATTTACGCTAGTCGAGATAAACGTGAGCCCCAATCGTTGGTTAAATCAGGCCGATCGGTCGCCACTCATGGTTATGATAATCAAGACCCACTGATGCATGCTACTTTTATTGCTAATGGCCCCGCATTTAAGAAAAAATTGCAAGCGAAACCTTTCGACAACATAGAAGTATACGGTTTATTGGCCTGCGTATTGAAGATAAAACCTGCCGACACCGATGGACATGTTAAAAATATTCAGCATTTAATGACACAAGATTGCTAATCCCTCGTTGAACGAGTGTGGTTAAATTGCCAGACTTGAGTACATAACAGATGTTATAAAGTACTCAAATAAACATCTGTAGCTTTTCTATATTGAATTTATAGGACGTTTTAAATCAGTATTTTTTAAAGAGTGGAGGTGTCACTTTCTTGTTGCAGTTTGGTGCATACGTCAAGTGAACAGATTATTTAGGCTCAATATCACGCACATGACGTTTGACCGATAGCAAAGAGCCGGTTAGACCCAGAAAAACCGAGAGGCCTAACATCCATAGAAAGGTAGAAAAGTCAGCGCCGGTTAAGTTGAAACTCCTCTGGTATAACTCGCTTACTGCACTAACACTGCTGCTCATCCACCATAAAAGTAATATAACCGCTATCCACGCTAATAAACCACCTAAAAAGCCATACCAAAAACCTGTGTACATAAAAGGCCGTTGGATAAAAGCATCTGTGGCGCCAACTAATTTCATCACTAAAATTTCGTCTTTTTTACTAAGAATGTTTAGTCTTATCGTATTGCCAATAATGAGCACAACTGCTAGAAACAGCAAAAGAGCAATGACGGTGACTAAGTCTTTGACTACATTAAGCAATGCATGTAATCGCTCAAGCCATTCAATATCTAACTTACCAATATCTACTTCCCTTTCGTCTCTGAGTTTGTCTAAGAGTATACGAGCGGCTATTGGGCTGGCATGTCGGCTGGTGGGGATAACTAGTATCACATTCGGCAACGGATTTTCATCTAAGTAAGCAATCGCATCACCAAAGCCTGATAATTGTTTAAACTCTTCCAGTGCTTGGTCTGCCGAGATATAATTGATTGAGTCGATTTCTGGCCACAGCTGAATTCGTTTTAGTAGTTGCTCGATGTCTCCCTGACTGACTTTTTCTTTTAAGAATAAAGAGATTTGAGACGCTTGCTCCCAACCAGAACTGACATTCTCGGCATTTTTTACCATAACAAACAGGGTACTGGGTAAGGTGATACTTAATCCTAAAACCCCTATTGTCATAAGTGATGCGGCTTTTGAGCGCCATAGTTCACCCAAGCTGCCCAGTGCCTGTCTGAAATGACTGACAAAGAACATCACAAAACGTTGATTGGCAGATACTTTAGAGATTTGCGCACCTTGTACTCGACCTTTAAACAAGATGCTCATTGAGTTGCTCTCATTAATGAGTAAACCATTGCTGAGCTAATCACAGGCGTGCAGTTACACATCGAATTAAACAATAAATAAGGCATAGAGTTACACATAGAGCTCATTACTTTGAAATTCATCTGTTAGACCATCGGTTATCATCTGGCCTTGTTTGAGTGTCAGTGTTCTATATTTCATGCGTGCAATCAGTCCAAGGTCGTGTGTAGCAATGAATACAGATACGCCAGCTTGGTTAAAATCTTCAAATAGTCTAATAATCTCCATCGATAATTTGGGATCTAAATTACCCGTTGGTTCATCGGCTAATAACAACGGTGGTTTATTCACTACCGCTCGGGCAATACCAACTCTTTGTTGTTCACCGCCAGACAACATAGCAGGCAAGTTTTTGACCTTATCACTTAGGCCAACCATTTCTAAGGCTGCATGCACCCGTTTCGCTGTTTCTTTATGAGAATAACCTTCAATAATTAAAGGTAGTGCCACATTGTCAAACACACTTTTTTCCATCAGTAAGTGGTGGCTTTGAAAAATCATGCCTATATCACGGCGTATATAAGCAATTTGTTTACGTTGAATATTGCTTAAGTCGTGCCCATTGATTAACACTTTCCCCACAGTGGGGCGTTCCATGATAGATATGAGTTTCAGCAAGGTACTTTTCCCGGCGCCTGAGTGACCGGTTAAAAATGCCATTTCTCCTGGCTCAATATGAAAATCTACCTTTCTCAAGGCTTGTTGTCCGCCGGGGTAGGTTTTGCTGACTTGTTCAAACTTAATCATAAGTGGCTTAGTTGGTTATTGCTGTTTGCTAGATTCTGAAAATAACGCATTTACAAAATCTTGACTATTAAAGGGTCTCAAATCGTCAATGCCTTCGCCTATGCCGACATAACGAATAGGAATATCAAATTGGTCAGCAATAGCAAAAATCACTCCACCTTTTGCGGTACCGTCCAATTTGGTCAAGCTTATACCAGTTAAGCCTACTGCTTCATTGAATAATTTAGTTTGGCTTATTGCATTTTGTCCGGTGCCTGCATCTAGGGTCAGCATGATTTCGTGAGGGGCTTGTGGTGCAATTTTTTTGATCACTCGGACTACTTTCTTAAGTTCTTCCATTAAGTGTTCTTTGTTTTGCAAGCGCCCAGCTGTATCTGCAATTAACACATCAATATTTTTTGCTTTGGCGGACTGAAATGCATCAAAAATTACTGACGCGCTGTCTGAACCTGTTTGTTGCGCCACCACAGGGATATTATTACGCTCACCCCAAACTTGAAGTTGTTCAACCGCTGCAGCTCTAAAGGTATCACCTGCTGCCAGCATAACCTTCTTACCTTGCTGTTGGAATTGTTTAGCCATTTTTCCAATAGTAGTGGTTTTACCTACGCCATTTACACCAACCATTAAAATAACAAATGGACCAGACTCCGTTTTAAGGGTTAACGGGGACTCGACTTTTTTCAATATATCGGCCATTTGTTCTTTTAATAATTTATATAAGGCGTCGCCGTCTTTCAATTGTTTACGGTCTGAACTTTCAGTTAACTGCTTAATGATTTTAGCTGTAGTGTCCATACCCACATCAGCTACTAATAATTGTGTTTCTAATTCTTCAAATAATTCATCATCAATAGCTTTTCCACGAAACAAACTGACAATACCACTACCGATACTTTCTTTAGTTCGCGACAGACCGCGTTTTAATTTACTAAAAAAACCGCTATGTTCGGCATCTTGTTGTTCTGTAGTTGGATTATCTAGGACTTCTATGGTTGCTTGATTATCCGCTAATGAAGTGTTTTCAAGTGCCGAGGTACTTTCATTGAAAGGCTCAGTGACAAGCGCTTTGGTTTCTGAATCTGACTCTCTGCTGACAGGTTCTTGGCTGTTTTTAAGTAGCTCAACCGTGCTGGGTTTTATATGAGAACGATTGTTTTCTAATATTACTGTAACCGGCTCTGATACCTGCTCAGTATGGCTTTTTTGCTCTGAGTCTGGTGTCGTTTCAGTTGTTTTTGGTTGAGATTTTTGATTGGGATTGGCACTGGACTCATCTATTGTAGAATTGTCATTCTTTATTATTTCTGGTTCTGAATTCACCTGTTCATCTGAGGTTAGAAGAGGGCTTTTTTTATCGACAGGAGACTCTTCTTGTTGTTTATCTTTTTTGAGCCATTTAAAAAACTTTGACATTCCGGTGAGAAATCCTAGGTAATTGGGTAAACTATTTAAATCATTTCTCAATAATAGCATTTCTATACCAAATGAAGCGAGGCGAAAAACGTTCATCAAAGAGCAGCGTAGCAGCGGGCACAAAATCGGGTGGCACGGTACGGATCATCAGCGGGCGTTTTCGTGGCCGTAAATTGTCTGTACTCGATGTTCAGGGACTGCGCCCAACTACTGATAAAAACAAGGAAATGTTATTTAGTTGGTTGATGCCCTACACCTTAGATGCGGTATGTTTAGATGCGTTTGCGGGTAGTGGTGGATTGGGATTTGAGGCTTTGTCACGTTATGGGAAAAGTTGTACTTTTATTGAGTTAAATAAAAACGCAGCGGAAAAATTGGCAGATAATATCCAATTATTAGACTTAAGTTCACAGCAAGCACAAATTATTCAAGGCAACACATTAGACACCTTAAATAACTTGAATCAGCCATATGATTTGATTTTTTTAGACCCACCATTTAATCAGGACTTACTTCCTCAGACGATTCAACGCATTGCTGAAAATGCTTTGTTATCTGTCGATGGGGTCATTTACATCGAATGTGAAGGGCAAGGGGGCAGTTATTCAGTACCTGAAAATTGGCAATTGATTAAAGAAAAGCGTAGTCCGCAGATTTTGGCCAGAGTGTATCAACGCGCCAATTGACGTTATCACTATCAACCGTGTTTAGATTTCTATGCCAATGTTACTCATACCTTCTGCGGTGGCGAGTTGTTTCAACTGTTTACAGCTTTCTGCATTTTTTGCACATTTTGACAGAAATATTAATAATTCTTGTTGAGTCTCGACTTCCCATTGCATTAACGGGTGTTGTTTAATATCTAGGTCGCTGATGTCTTCTTCAGTACTTGCTTCGATAAATGCTTCTACTCCACCTTGTGATAGTTTACTGACAACTACTGCTCCTTGAGGATCTTCGCCTTGGATTAGCAAAATGGTAGCTGATAGCGACATAGCCATGTCGATTGCTGGATAGACACCATAGTTGTCAAAATCTACGGCATCTGGAACCGCGTCTTCTACTTTCTCTAATTGAGCTGCAAAATTTATTTTGGCTTGGGGCACAGCTAACCATTCCCAGATGGCATTTAAACTATTGCGATACTGCGCAGGATCGGCAAACTCTGTTGCCTCACAAAAAAGCACATAGTTAGGTAACATTCGTTCTAAAAGTGTGGCTGAAAAAGCGACTGCATACCAACCTTCTAATTCTCTCACTTGTTGGAATATATTTAGTTTTTTATTCAAAATCACTCTCATTAATATTTTTACGTAGCCGCTCACGCTGGGATACAAGCTCAAAGGTGCAAAGTGTCTACAATTTTTAAGTGTCTAATACACTTACTTTGTCTACAACAAATAAGTAACTACAACTAAGTTACCCTAATGAATAATAATTTCCTATACCGTCCAATAACATTTGGATAGAAATCATGATGAGGATCATGCCCATCAGTCTTTCTATTGCGATTAGTCCTCTTTCACCTAACAGTCTGTGTAGTTTATTAGAAAGCATTAAAATGGTCGCTGAGGCCAACCATGCTGCTCCCAGAGCCATAGACCAATCCAACATACGTCTATGATCTTGGTTTGCTAATAATATAAGTGCTGCCAATACAGATGGACCTGCAATCATAGGTATGGCTAATGGCACAATAAAGGGTTCTTCACCAGAGGCTAATCCTGCCACGCCTACTGGTTGTGGAAATATCATTTTTAGACCAATCAGAAAAAGAATAATCCCCCCAGCTATACTGACACTTTCTTGGCGAACATTTAAAAAGTCCAACACGACCTGTCCACTAAACAAGAAAGTGAACATAATAATAAGTGAAAATAAAAGTTCTCTAGCCAATACTATTCTTCTGCGTTTAGGTTCAATGGTCTTTAATACAGACATAAACACGGGCAAATTACCGAGTGGATCCATAATTAAAAATAAGGTGATAGCAGCAGACCAAGTGTCCATTGTTTGTCTCTTACATAACGTTGCACTTATATTAGTTTATAACATCTCATCCCTATGCCCTAAAATTAGTTTTAATTTCAATAGGTTGATAATTTAATAATAAATTACGGTTATAATAGAGATTTGTAGCCCTATTAAGTGATGGTAATTTGTATCAGCAAAATTCAAAGTTTGCGCACAGCAAATAAGTCATCAAAATATCATTAGAAAATAAGAGGACTGAGCAATGAGTCTGGTGACTGTCGAGCACGTAGCCGAGTTTCTTGGTGTACAGGATGTAAGAGTTGAGAGACTAGAAAGAGAAAGTTTGCTACCTGCTACTGATAAAGATCCTGATGGAAACCCCCTTTTTGCAAAAGATGCGGTAGAAAAATATAAGGTACTTGCTAAACGTTTAGGTGGCTTGTAACTGGTCTTAAATATCGAAAAGGCGGTTATTAAAAGGCGGTTATAAAAAGTACCGCCCCTTCGATATTGTTTACTCTTCTAGTAATGCCCGAGCTATAGTTCTAATTCCTTGAGCTGTTGCACCTACAGGCAAATGTACTGTTCCTCCTGCGTTGTATGCAGCAGCTAGGTCGATATGTAACCAACCTTTACCTTCTTGATTAACAAACCTTGATAAGAAACCTGCTGCGTTTGATGCGCCACCGCCGCCGCCGCCTTTTTGTGATTTGCTATTCGCTGTATCAGCAAAAGCAGAAGGGCATTTGTTTTGATGCCATTTCTCTAAAGGCAAACACCATGATGGCTCAAACTCTTGGGCTGAGTAATCTAAAACTCTTTGCTGCAATGCTTTGTCTAAGGAGAAAAAGGCGTTGTATTCTTCACCCAAAGCTACCATGGCTGCGCCCGTAAGCGTTGCCGCATCTATAATCAGCTTAGCGCCTGTTGCAGTGGCTGCCATTAAGCCATCAGCTAACACTAGTCTGCCCTCGGCATCGGTATTAACTACCTCAACAGTTGTGCCATTTTTATAGGTGATCACATCACCTAATTTATAAGCGTGACCGCTGATAAGGTTTTCTGCACAACATAAAAATAATTTAACTCGCTTATCCAATCCACGAAGGATAGCTAAGCCAAGCGCGCCAGTGACAGTAGCTGCACCGCCCATATCACATTTCATGCTGAGCATGCCTTCACTACTTTTGATGCTGTAGCCACCGCTATCAAATGTAATTCCCTTACCTACGAGGCAGGCTGAAATTGGCGCATTACTATCTCCAGTCGGATTATAATCGATCTCAATCAAGACGGGGGGCGGGTGCTGCCGCGACCCACATGATAAATTCCCATCCAACCTTGTTCTTTGAGTGCTTCGCCGACCCATCTTTTGCTGCTTATGTGTTTTTCATCTATTGATGTAAGCCAATCTTCACACGTATTAGCAAGTATTTCCGGTGATAAATCTTCTGGCGTCGCATTGGTGATATTGCGAGTAAAGATCATCGCTTGATAGCGGTGCGATAACTCAATTGCATTGTCATCGTCGCACCACTGGATATGGTGTTGTTTTTTAGTGGTGGTAAAACTTTGCGCGAAAGCCCATTGCTGCTCAATTTCCCAGCTTCCTGTTAGTTCAACTTGCATCACACCTAAGCTATCAAGACTACGAGCAGATTTTTGAATAATGCTTAAATTGTTTTCAGGATCCACCAAGTGAATTTGCGCAGTTTGGCCATTAACAGACAATACCGTTCCAGCTGAATAATAATCAGCTGGTGCTTGGGTGGTAATAGACACAGATAAACGAGACATAACTACTCCATCTAAAAAAAGAGAGTTAGAATAGCATGACGTCTTCCACCAAACATCATTTTAAGAAGCTATCATGCAGTTCTCTTCTCCTCTTATTCAAGGCACTTTGATAAAACGTTATAAGCGTTTTCTAGCCGATGTGCAGTTAACTGACGGTTCCATAGTTATCGCACATTGCCCTAATACTGGGGCAATGACCGGCTGTGCAGAGCCCGGTTGGAAAGTGTGGTTATCACCTAGTACTAACCCAAAACGTAAATTGTTGTATACATGGGAAGTGGTATTAACTGATAAACATCATTGGATTGGAATAAATACTCACAAAGCCAATATATTAGTAAAAGAAGCACTACAAGAAAATAAGATAGCTGAGTTAGTCGGCTATGCAAACTTGAAGGCGGAAGTAAAGTTTGGTGGAGAAAACAGCAGAATTGACTTTTTACTAACCGACTTTGAAAAAGCAGACTGTTACGTTGAAGTCAAATCGGTCACTCTATTAGATAATAATGTAGGTTACTTTCCTGATGCAAAAACTATACGTGGGCAAAAACATCTGCGGGAGTTAAGTCTAATTGCCAACCAAGGGAAACGTGCAGTTTTGCTTTTTTGTGTGCAACATTCAGGGATTCAATCGGTGCAAGTGGCAAAGCAGATTGACCCGGACTACGCTAAGGAGCTTAAACAAGCTATGATAAGTGGAGTACAAATTTTATGTTACGGTTGTAAGATTAGCTCAGAAAAAATCTATATAAATCAATCTTTGCCTTTTTTTTCATAATATAGACGTTGATTTTTTCAGCAAGGCCTCCATATTGCCTGCTAGAAAATTGTTTTCACTGTAACGGAAGATGTTAAGAGCAAGCAATTGCCTGTGTTATGGGTTTTTGATATACATAACCTCATGCACAAACAGCTCTTGCCGTAGTTTAGGAGAATTGGCACATGCCAACAGCAAAAACGAATAAAACACTTGGATTATTAGCACTAGCCGGTTTGACTGCTTACGAGGAGAAAAAAGGCGAAGAGTACATGAATGAAAAGCAAATGATGCATTTTCGTTTATTACTTAAGGCTTGGCGCGATCAACTTCGTCAAGAAGTAGACCGTACGGTGCACCATATGCAAGATGAGGCAGCTAACTTTCCTGATCCTGTTGACCGTGCAGCACAAGAAGAAGAATTTAGTCTTGAGTTACGTACTCGCGACAGAGAACGCAAATTAATCAAAAAAATTGAAAAGACGCTGAAGCGAATTGACGAAGATGATTTTGGTTTTTGTGATGAATGTGGTATCGAAATTGGTGTACGCCGTTTAGAAGCAAGACCTACAGCAGATATGTGTATTGATTGCAAAACCATGGCAGAAATTAAAGAAAAACAACTTCAAGGCTAACTTTGCCTTTTACCCCAAGTGCTTATTAATTCTTTAATCAGCTACTTGGGGTGATACCTTCCACTCTATGGTTACTGCACAGAAATCCTCACACATGAAATTCGTTACATCTAAGGATGTCTACGTTGGGCGTTTTGCACCCTCTCCATCAGGAAACTTACATTTTGGTTCTTTGGTGACTGCATTAGGTAGTTATTTACGATCAAAGAGCCAAAATGGACAATGGTTACTTAGAATAGAAGATATTGATCCCACTAGGCAAGTCTCGGGTGCCAGTGATTCAATCATGCGGTGTCTAGAAGCGCACCACTTGTTCTGGGACGGTGAGCCTGTTTATCAAAGCAGCAGAAGTAACTTATACAATGAAAAAATTCAGTACTTAACTGCGCAAGGTTTAACCTACTCTTGTCAATGTACCCGTTTAGAATTAGCTAGCCTTCAGAATGAGCAATTATGTCATTGTGCTAATCAAAATTTAAATGTTGAAAATTGCTCGATAAGATTCAGACATCATAATACCCAGCAACAGTTTTATGATGAGTTATTAGGACAAGTCGATTTCCCCAAGTCTGATATACCTAAACAATTTGCTATCAGGCTTAAGGGTAATCTGTTTGCATATCAGTTGGCTGTGGTAGTTGATGATATTCAGCAAGGAATAACTGAAGTGGCACGAGGTGCTGATTTGTTAAATGCCACATTGTTTCAACTTGCCTTGTATCAGGCATTTGATAGCCCAGTGCCCAAGTTTTTACATTTTCCAGTAGTCGTGACCAAATCTGGTGAAAAATTGAGTAAGCAAAACCATGCCCGTAAAATAAACCCTAATGATGTTCGTGCTAACCTAATAAACGCGCTCGAATTTCTCGGTTTATTTCCATGCAAGGAGTTGCAACAGGGATCAGTGCAAAATATATTGAATTGGGCTATCTGTGAGTGGGACTTGAATAAGATACCCGCTAAAACAGAGTGTATTGATAATAGAATTGGGCAAGCAGACAGTATATGATTAGCGCCGAATTTTTCTGCTTAAATCAGCCACACATAAAAGATAGAAGCACAACAGGCCCAAACAAGGAGCACAGCATATTATTTCTCGCGTAATTGACAAAGTCAGGAGCGCTCTGCGCGCAAAAAAACCAGACCAGCCCGCTGCACTTGTTGCGACTGTCATTCCTCGTGCAGAGCATTCTGTTTCTCGTGATTCAATGAGTGAAAACGCACTTAAGGTTCTTTATCGCCTGCACAATAGCGGTTATCAAGCTTATTTAGTTGGGGGCTGTGTACGCGATGTATTATTAGGTAAAGAACCCAAAGATTTTGACGTCACCACTGATGCTACACCAGAACAGATCAAAGGGCTGTTTCGTAATTGCCGATTAATTGGGCGTAGATTCCGGTTGGCGCATATTGTGTTTGGCCGAGAAGTTATTGAGGTAGCTACTTTTCGTGGTCATCATGAAAATAATGATGAAGGCGATTCGAAAGATAGTAAACAAAGCGACGACGGCCAATTAATGCGAGATAACGTATTTGGTAGCATTGAAGAAGATGCAGAACGCAGAGATTTCACCATCAACGCTATGTATTACAACATTGCCGATTATTCGATCAGCGATTTTGCTGGCGGTATGGAAGCGATTAAAAATAAAAAATTACATTGATAGGCGATCCTGAAACCCGCTATCGTGAAGACCCGGTTAGAATGCTTAGAGCTGTGAGGTTTGCTGCTAAGCTCGATATGCATATCAGCGAGGAAAGTGCGGAACCTATTAAACGTATGGCGCCATTGATGGCAAATATCCCTCCGGCCAGATTATTTGAAGAAATTCTCAAATTATTGTTATCGGGACAAGGGTTAGCTACCTATAAGCTATTGTCAGAATTTCATTTATTTGAACCGCTCTTCCCACAGTTAGCACCCTTATTGTTGCAACCAGGCAGTCGTGAAAATCAATTTGTGGAGCAAGTACTCACCAACACTGATAATCGCATTAATACCGGTCAAAGAGTGACGCCTGCGTTTATTTTTGCGGCATTTATGTGGTATCCATTAGAAGAGCGTTGTCAGCAGCTAATGGTTGATGGGGGGTTGAATCACTTTGATGCCTTTAATTTGGCGCTAAATGATGTGATGCATCGCCAGATTCAGCGCATTATGATCCCCAAACGCTTTAGTACGCCGATTAGGGAAATCTGGCAGTTACAAAATCGATTGCCTAAGCGTTATGGTCGTAGAGCTTATCAAATGCTTGAGCATCCAAAATTTAGAGCTGCATATGATTTCTTATTGCTGCGTGGCCAGATTGAAGGCGGCGACTTATTAGAGTTAGCCGACTGGTGGACCGTTTTCCAAGAAGCAGACGAAGATCAACGTAAGACAATGTTAGAAGTGCTACGTCAACAGGAAGGTGCGCCTCCCAGACGCCCCAGACGTAACCGCAAGAAACCTAAACCTAAGGTATGATTTCAGTTTATATTGGCTTAGGCAGCAATTTAGCGCTGCCTGAAAAGCAAATACAAGCCGCTTGCAGTAGCTTAGCTGCGTTACCTAGCACAGCGTTGATTATGTGTTCAAGCTTGTATCGAAGCCAACCTATGGGTCCACAAGACCAACCCGATTATGTGAATGCTGTTGCTCTTATAGAAACTAAACTTTCAGCGGACAGCCTGTTGCAACACACTCAATTAATAGAAAGTCAGCAAGGTCGCACACGCAACGCTAACCGATGGGGGCCTAGAACCCTAGATTTAGATATGTTGTTATACGGCAAACAACAGATTGATAAAGAATATCTACAAGTTCCCCACTGTGGCATGAAACAAAGAGAGTTTGTACTTTATCCGTTGTTTGAAATAGCCCCTGACTTGATCTTACCCTGTGGTGAAATACTATCTGAACTGTTGCTCACATGCCCGTTGAATGGTTTACGAAAAATGGCACCCTTAAAATGACATATTTGTTACTAATCTAGAAATGCAGAAAAAAACCCGTATAGTGCATTTACCTTATGTACTGTATCTAGGCACTTAATAGTATTTTTTGATAACATCAAAAATTGGAGAATATCTAATGAAAAAAGTAACGACTTCAAGCTTGCTGAAAATGAAGCAAGAGAGTACTAAAATCACTGCCTTGACCGCTTATGATGCAAGTTTTGCTAAATTGTTTGATGAACAAGGCATCGATGTTTTGTTGATTGGTGATTCACTTGGTATGGTGTTAAAAGGTGATGACGATACATTAACCGTTAGCCTTGAAGATATTGCCTATCATACCCGATCAGTGAGGAAGGGGGTTGAACGTGCTTTTGTAGTAGCTGACATGCCCTTTATGTCCTACTCCACCCCAGAACAAACTTACTTAAGTGCTGCCCAACTAATGCGTGCAGGAGCAAGCATGGTGAAGGTAGAAGGCGGTAGTTGGTTATTGGATACTATAAAAGGGTTGAACGAACGCAGTGTTCCTGTGTGTGGCCATCTAGGTCTGACACCACAATCGGTGCATGTTTTTGGTGGATTTAAAGTACAGGGCCGCGACGACCTACAAGCTGAAAGGATCCTCGAACAAGCCAAAGAATTAGAACAAGCTGGCATACAGCTATTAGTATTGGAGTGTATTCCATCTGACCTCGCTGCCAAAATATCTCAAAGCCTGAGTATCCCTGTTATTGGTATTGGTGCTGGGGCCCAAACAGATGGGCAAATATTAGTGATGCACGATATGTTTGGTATTAGCGCAAATTACATGCCTAAGTTTTCTAAAAACTATTTGCAGCAAACTAACAATATGCGTGAGGCTGTTAGCCAGTATATTCAAGAAGTGCAAGATGGGAGTTTCCCCTCAGACGAGCACAGTTTTAATTAACATGCGCTTGTATCTTTTCAGCGTTTACTAGTAACTCTTTATTAAAGTAATTTACCACTATGCAACTTATCAGTGAAATTTTAGATCTCCGTGAAATCAGACGTACTTGGCAGAATAGCGCTAAGGTGATTGCATTTGTTCCTACTATGGGAAATCTGCATCAGGGCCATTTAAACCTTGTGCGTGAAGCTAAGAAACAAGCAGATATTGTGGTGGTGTCTATCTTTGTCAATCCGATGCAGTTTGGCCCTGATGAAGACTTAGATGCTTATCCTAGAACGTTAGCAAGTGATAGCCGTTTATTGGAAGATTTAGGTGTAGATGTACTATTTATGCCTCAGGCTAGCGATATTTATGCCAGAGGGTTAGAACAACAAACCTTCGTCGAAGTACCTGGTTTGTCTTATATGATTTGTGGTGCCAGTCGCCCAGGACATTTTCGTGGTGTGGCAACGATAGTGTGCAAACTATTTAACATGGTGCAACCTAATTTGGCCTTCTTCGGTGAAAAAGATTTTCAGCAATTACAGGTGATCAAGGCTATGGTGACTGACCTATCAATGAACCTAAAAGTGTTTGGTGTGGCAACTACAAGGGATGATGACGGTTTAGCAATGAGTTCAAGGAATCAATATTTAAAGGACAAAGAGCGTAAGTTAGCGCCTACTCTTTATAAAAAGATGCAACAGTTAGCCACTGAAATTAATTCCGGTCGTAGGGATTTTATAACGCTAACTCAAGAATACAAATTACAGCTAGCCAAATTAGGGTTTAATCCCGACTATCTTGAAATTCGGAATGTTGAAAACTTGCTACAGCCAGGACATGAAGACCGTCATTTGGTGCTATTAGCTGCTGCATTTTTAGGGAAAACCCGATTGATTGATAATTTGCAGATTAGGTTGTAGAAAAATTTAGTATGAAGACAAGTTGCTCTAGCTTGCCTTTTTATGCTTCAAACAAAGTTTTTTCCACATTTTAGTCTCGCTGGCTATGACTATTTGCTCATCAAGAATATTTTGTAAGTCGGTTTCAGTGGTTAGCGGATTAGCCAATACCACTCTAAATACGGTAATCGCTTGATGAGGGTATTTTTCAGTGGTCAACCGCGTGCGAGAGACAAATGACTTGCCTGCCTCTCTTTGTTGTTTTTGCACGCTTACAGTCAGATTATCTAATTCCATATTTAACGCATGACTGATTTTTGGCTGGGTTTTCATTTTTGTCTGAACGTCTTCTGGATTCACTCTGTAAGTTAACAGAGACAAAGTGGGAGACGTGATAAGTTCAAAGTCTGGATGTGATTGGATCATACGAGCAAACGTTTTGGCTTTTTCTATACTTTGGTTAATTAGCAGTTCATAACCTTGGCGGCCAAATATATGTAAAGAGGCGTATACCATCATCGCCATACCATTTCGCGAACCTTCCAATGTGGTAGCACCTAAATCTTTAGACCCTGCACGAAGAATGTACTGGGCGTGATGGCGAACAGCGTTACTGTCATTCGGGTCTTTAAATAGCACCATGCCAGCTCCCATAGGCACATACATCTGCTTATGGGCGTCCATAGTCACCGAGTCTGCTTTCTCGATACCTTTAAGCAAGCCTCTGTGTTCGTGAGAAAACAATGTTGCTCCCCCCCAAGCCGCATCCACATGAAAGTGACAGCCTAGTTCTTTTGCTACATCTGCTAGCTCGTCTAACGGGTCAATATGTCCTGTTTCAGTGGTGCCTGCGATACCGACAATAGATAATAT
Organism: Paraglaciecola psychrophila 170; assembly: GCF_000347635.1. Lineage (NCBI taxonomy): Bacteria > Pseudomonadati > Pseudomonadota > Gammaproteobacteria > Alteromonadales > Alteromonadaceae > Paraglaciecola > Paraglaciecola psychrophila. The sequence continues at coordinate 515,820 of NC_020514.1, forward strand.
CTTGTTACCATCTTGTTGGTATTGTTTGCCCACCGCTAAGGCTTTTTCAGGAGATAGACGTTGTGTAGGGCAGTCGATCGTAATCATCTGCTGTCGACCTAAGCCTAATAGATCAACTGTTTTAGATAATGAATAGTGGCCGCGTTTAGATGAAATAATCCCCATTTTTTTATAGCCATAATGCATCATTCCTGCTGTCATACCTTCCTGAGCTACACCTTTAAATTGCGTGGTGGCCGGTAGAGCTTTATTTCTTGCGACCCACAAAGCCGTTATGTTGGCAATAGTTCCACCGGAGCAAAAGGCTCCTAAAGCATGGTTCGCACTATGTAGATAGGTATGGTAAAAAATCTCCAGACTGCTTATAAACCAACTCGTGCATCATGCCTAGCATTTGCCGTTCAAGTGGCGTGAACGCTTTAGATGTTTCGATTTTTACTAAATTTTGGTTTAACCCTACCAATAACTTCGCTAATGGTAGGTGAAAATATGGCAATGCGGAGGTCATATGACCAATGAAACTCGGGGAATAGGTATTAACAGAGTTGGCTACTAATTTATCTAAAAGATCTTCTGCATGCTTTGACACGAACTCAGGTGACTCAGGTACTGCATACTCTGCGAAACTTTTTTCAATTTGCTCAAGTGAATTCACCTTAGTCACAACATGTTGTGACAGGAAGTCTGACAGATTATCAGACAGGTGTTGTTCAATCTGTGCAAGTTTAGAATCTTTGCCTTCAGGCATAGTAAACACTTTGTACAAATGCTCTAAACTAACCTCAGCTCCGCTCACTATTATTACCTTAATCTGAAAACTTTCACATTGCGTATTTTACCTTAATTTTTGCTATTAACAATAGGTGCTTACAACTCATAATTAAAGAGCCAATAAATACAGGAATGGGTAATAATCTGGTAATTACTAAAGTGTTGTTATATTGTTCAAAATACTCGCAATAAGAAGTATATTTGTATGCAAGTCACTGAAGTAACTGATAGTTTTAACTTAGATAACATTGTGCCGTTTTTTCAGCCTATTATGGATTTGAAGAATAACGTGGTTTGGAGTTATGAATGTCTCGCTCGACTTTTAACGTCTGGTCAAAATAGTTATTTACCTTCAGATTTTTTGTTCTTAGTTGAAAGGCAACGATCAGTCGCCCAGTTGACTCAAACCGTGTTTAGCCGCAGCGCCAATTATTTTAGAGATATTAACATGGCGTGGAATATCAATTTGAGTTTGTCGGATATGACTGACTCAAACATCCTTAAATTTCTTCAATCACAACTTGAGGATTATCTTAACCCAAAACGAATTTCTATTGAAATCACAGCATAAAATGCATTGGTAGAAAGTGCTGAATTCAGTCAATTTTATGAAACGTGTGATGCTTTAGGTATTACCATTGTGATAGATAACTTTGATCAGAAAGAGTGTGATTTGCAGGCAATACTCTCATTACCCATATCCGCAATAAAAGTATCCGCTACATTATTTGATAATGTAACAAGCGATGCAGCCACAGAAAACTTTGTTAAAAGGCTAATCATTGCTGCCGCAGACAATAAGGTTGTGGTGATAGCTGAACGAATTGAACGCCAAGAAACGTTAGAGGTGGTAAAACAGCTGGGCATTAGATATGCCCAAGGATTTTATTTTAGTCAACCTAAAGCCAAGGCAGATTAAACGTTATACATTTCTATAGTTATAATTTTGCCAACAGTTGCCAGCTACTTTGTCCACTTTGCCAGTACTTTCGTTCGAAGGGTGTGATTGCCTTTTCACTCTGATATACACCGATTTGATTACTGATATCAGCAATATTTAAAGCGGCAGAAAATTCTTGTATGTATAACTGCCAATTACTTCTTACTTCCAGTGTTCCACCCAGTTTTAATATATCCCTTAATGCCGATGTGGCATACCAACGACGCTGCAAATGGGCCGATTTAGGATAGGGATTGGGATAGAGTAAATAGTGTTTTGTTAATTTTTTATCAGAAAGAATAAGTAATCTTAAAAAATCACTCAGATCTGCACGTAATACCAAATAGTTTTGTAAAGTACTGGCGTAAGATTGGTGTTTGTCTGTGCGTAAAGCGGATTTATCAATACCTATTACTCGCGCATTTGGATGTGCTTGAGCAATATTCACAGTGCTTTCACCTACACCACAACAAGAGTCTAAAATAAGATCTCCCTGCCAATCCCCAAGCCAACTAATCGCATCTTGAAAGGCTTCTTGAGTATGTATCGATAGGGGCTTTTGACTTGCACAAGCAAGGTGTCGGGTAACAACCTTGTGCAAATTTTGATGAATACCCGTTTGATTGGTACTGATGGTGCGTGATTGTTGCTGCATTAACTTCGGATGCCTACGCCACGGTTGATCAGAGAGTAAGCCCAACCAAGTAATACCACGTTAAATCCTATTAATATGCCCAACGAGACATAGAAGTTAATATCCGACTCGCCTAGAAAACCAAATCTGAAGCCGCTTACCATATACACAATAGGGTTGATTTTACTGACCCACTGCCAGAATTCAGGCAATAAACTTAATGAGTAAAAGACGCCGCCTAAGTAAGTCAGTGGTGTCAGTATAAAGGTAGGTACAATACTCACATCATCAAATGAATTCGCGAAGATGCCGTTTATTAGCCCTGCAGTAGAAAATAATATTGTTGTTAGTAGTAACGTCACAAAAATTATTAACAAATTGTGAATCTGTATATCTACAAAAAATAACGAGACAATGGTAACAATGATACCAACCAGCATGCCCCTAGCTACACCTCCACCAACGAATCCAGCGATAATTATCCAATTCGAAACGGGGGCAACTAATAACTCCTCAATATTTCGTTGATATTTAGCACTATAAAAAGAAGAGGAAACATTGGAGTAAGCATTCGTGATCACCGCCATCATAATTAAGCCGGGTACAATAAACTCCATGTAGCTAAAACCGCCCATGTTGCCAATTCTGCTACCGATTAAATTACCAAAAATCACAAAGTACAATGACATGGTAATTGCAGGTGGAAGCAGAGTTTGGATCCAAATTCTTAAAAAACGTAAACACTCTTTACGCCACATAGTTCTTAGGGCCACCATATTCAGGCTGTTCATAAGCGTAATGTTTTTTATAGGCTCAGGGCTGTTTATTGGTTCAAGACTGTTTATTGGTTCAAGACTGTTTGTTGATTCAAGACTGTTTATCGGCTCAGAGCTGTTAGGCTTAAGGTTACTCATTAGTGACACCTAACGCTTGTTTTTTGGTTGGGTTAACGTCTTTTATGGATTTTCCAGATTCGACCATTCTAACGAATAGTTCTTCTAATCTATTGGATTTATTGCGCATACTTAATACTTGTATCTCTTTTTGAGTTAACTGTTCAAAAACGGAGTTAAGGCCCGATTCCTTAGGCACATCCACTTCTAAAGTATGCTCGTCAACTAAACGGTATTCGAAGCCATCTAAAGTTAAAGAACTTAAGTTCTTTGATAAATCCAGCACAAAGGTTTCAATGTTTAATGTGGCAAGTAAGGCCTTCATACTGGTGTTTTTGACAATAATACCTTTATCAATAATGGCGATATTGCGACATAACATTTCTGCTTCTTCAAGATAATGGGTGGTAAGAATAATTGTCACACCTTGGCGATTAATCTCTTGTAAAAAAGACCACATAGAGCGGCGTATTTCAATATCTACACCAGCAGTAGGTTCATCTAGAATAAGTATTCTAGGTTCATGCATTAATGCTCTGGCGATCATTAGCCGTCTTTTCATGCCACCAGAAAGTTGTCTGGCAGGTGAGTCACGTTTGTCCCATAGGTCGAGTTGCCTAAGATATTTCTCAGCTCTGGGTTTAGCGACATCTTTAGGCACCCCATAATAACCTGCTTGGTTTAGCATGATCTGTATTAAAGGTTCGAATTGATTAAAATTAAATTCTTGCGGTACTAGCCCAATACAAGATTTCGCTTCGATAGGTTGAGTCGCTAGCGAGTATTCAAAGATATCAACGTCACCTTGAGTTTTATTCACTAGCGAACTAATGATCCCTATGGCAGTTGATTTACCTGCGCCATTAGGGCCCAGCAAAGCGAAAAAATCGCCTTGCTTTACTATTAAGTCGATGCCTTTTAAGGCTTTGGTGCCCCCCTTATAGGTTTTAGTTAATCCTTTGATACTCAGTGCGTTCATATTGACTGCCAGATAAAGTGTGAATCGAAATTGGGATATGCTCATGCATTTAAAATGTGTGCTTTATATATCGAATTCTAGCGACTAAAATTTGTAAAGATGTAGTTTATTTTAATAACAGAAGAGTCATATAACGGAGCTATAATATTGTGTTTACTATGCTTAATTCAAGCTTATGTGTGAATTGTTTTAGATTTGAGTCGAGAACGGGATATTGTCAGACAACTCTGATTTTTAGCAATCGCTTATATTTTCCAGTTATTGAAGTGATTAGCATTACGCCTAGTTCACGATTATACAGTTTAGGTCTGTGCAACGGTGATGGGAATGAGTTAGCTTTTATTTTATATATTAAAGAGACAAAAGGGCAATACGCCATTTTGTCTCTAATTAGAGACTATGATATTAACAGCCTTCAGGATCTGCCCCCAATTTTTTCTTGGTTGCAATGCATGCATCTTTTAATTTTTTAGCTGCATCAGTTTTTAACTCAGCTGCTTTTTCCTTAGTCGCATTGATGGTTTCAGAGGCCTTTTTAGCTGTGGCATCGTATGCGTCACCGGCCTTCTCTTTGGCTTCGTCATAAGCCTCAGTTGTGCTTTCTTTTAAATCATCAGCCATATCTGCTGCGCTGTCAGCAAGCTTAGATGCACCCTCTTTAGTTTTGCCATATAACACTGATGACTTTTCCTTTGCTGTAGTTACCATTTCTTTGGTTTCTACTTCTACTTCTTGTGCCGATTCTTTCTGTGTGTCAGTGCAAGCGCTCAGCCCAATGCTTAGTGCGGCAAATGTCATTGCTAGGGTTATTTTTGATAAGGTCATTATTATTCCTTGTGATGTGTCTAATAAATAGTGTCTCGCTTAATACGCTCTTAGAAAAAGCCTTTAGCTATAAAAAGCCTTTAGCCATAAAAAGCCTTTAGCGAATTCCGTTCCATGTTTTCAAAACGTTGATAAATATGGTGTTTATAAAGATTACTTTATATTCGTCAGAAAAAGAGGTTATTTATGTCTTTAATTGACGACAGGTTCGTATTACGTCGCAGTTGCTCGCACCATAAACCTATGAATTGGGTTCGGTAACACACTGTCAAATGGATAACAGGTAACTAGGGTAAGGCTGGATTGTTCAACATCAAAAGTGTCGTTGTAATTTTTACTTTGAATATAGTTTAGCTGTAAATTCAAAGCAATACGCAGCGTTGTCACTTTGAACTGTTTACGCTTGTGTCGGGTCTTTACTTCGATAAGGTCACCTTTCTTGAGTCTTTTTAGGCTATTAAATTGTGTATCACGGTGACCTATTATCACGCTGTTACCTTTTTTCCCGGTTCAGGTGTTGAGCTGATGTGGGTCGGTGCAAAAGCCAAGTTTCTAGCACTGGCACCAGCCAGCACATACCAGCTTTTGTCCTTAATGATGAGTTCAGCCACTGGATGAGTATCTGCCCAAGGCCAAGGCTTGTGTTGTTTATCAGACTGTAGATTTTTATGCCAAGCATGAGCGATGAGGTATTGTGCTAACTCTGCTTTTGCAAAAATATAAAACCCGCCAGAAAATTGGTAAACACCCAGCAACAGACTCAAGGTTATAATTTTATGCCTGATGACTAGGGATAGTAGTTTTGAAATACTACCTTTCTTCTTGTAAGTAAGTACATACATATAGCTAATCCAATTAAAATTAAGCCTGTTATTATCTTGATGGGTGCTGAAGTCGCTGTCTGAGGAAGGCTGCCAGATGATTGAACTAGTTGATTTGAGGTGCCTTTAGGTACTGGATCTGCTACTTTTTGAGTGTTTGATTGAACGTCAGCTGGGCCAGTTGGCGTTACATCTACGGCGACTAAGCTGGTGTGCTGACTGACTAAATGATGTGCAAGAGCTGTTTCTGTAATCTGAGATTGGTATTCATTTTGCTCGGCTACGGAACTGCTAGGTCGCATACTCGCGCGGCGCTTATCCCTAGTCAACTGGCTTATTTTTTCTCTAGCCCATAAAACATTGAGCCCTGAGATTGATTTTTGACAAGTCATTGCCAGAGTCTATATAACTGCTAGTGCCTAAAGAACTGCCAGAGCCTGAAGAACTGCCAGAGCCTAAAGAGTGTCCTGCTTCAATTATCCCGGCAGTTAGCCGGTAGCTCAGCACCAGCGGTTCGTCTTTATATAAGTCGCTTATAACGTTAGGGTAAAACTCTAACTGCCTATTCGATTGCAAGCTGCTGGAATTTAACTGCAACTCGATATCAGTCAAGGCTGGGTACTGTAATTTAGTTAATAATGTAAGCATCTTTTCTTGTACCTGAGCAATCGACCCAATGTAGGTAAAGGTTCCTTTGCCCATTTTGGCTGCTTCACTCATAAAGTAACTGTTAGGTGCACTACCTATACCCACAGTAAATAGGCGTGTGTTTACAAGCTTGTCAGCGATCAACTGCATTAATGATTCTTAGTTGCCCACGCTACCATCAGTAATGAAGACTATTTGGCGCAAAGTGCTCGAATCATTAACTCTAGCTTGGGAAAAGGCTAGTTTTAATGCACTTTTCATTTCTGTTCCACCATTGGCAGATAAACTATTTACAAAATGTTTTGCATCCTGTTTATTATTTTTGTTTGCTAATTTTGGTGATTTCCACAAATTTTGTGCATAACTATTAAATTCAATAATATTAAAATTGTCTGTTTCTTGAAGTTGCTCAACAGCCAAAAACAGTGCTTTTTTGGCTTGTTTAATAGCGTCGCTCTCCATCGACCCTGATGTATCGAGAACAAGAATCATTTCCCGTGGTTGAGTCTGCGTAACCTGCTCTGTATTGATTGGAGGTAGCAACATTATCAAACCATATTCATCGCCGTTAACTTGCTGGGTATAATTTACAGACTGCGGTGCTGCGCCTAATTCTGGTCGCCAGTTCAGAACAAAATCTTGGTTAGTAACACTGCCTTTTGATATTTGAATATGATGACTCCCATCTGTTAGTCGTTTAACAGTGATGGGATGGAATTCGCTTTTAATGCCTTTCACCTTAAAACCAGCATGTAAACTTACCCTTAACTCGGTGTTTGGTTGGTTATAATTGCTGTAAGGAAACTCTGACGGTGTTTGTGTCTCTGGTGTCTTGTCGCTGGGGAAGTATCGAGGTGTAATGGTCATAGGGAAACGCAGACTATATTGTTGTCGGTCAAAATTTAGCGTTTGCTGATATTCAATTGTCACTTTAATCGTCTCACCTGGGCCGATATTCGCTATGGAATTAGAAAACATATTGGGCCGTTGCTGTGCCACTAAACTGGCTTTTATGCCCTGCGCTTTAGCCTGAAGATAAATCTGCTTTGCTTCAGATTTTTCCTTAATCTTACCTTCTATTTTGCGCTCACCCACTGTCATCAAAAAATGATCGACGGCGGCATTTTCGGGCAAAGGAAATACGTATAGTGCATCGACCCAATTTTCACCAGTATTCTTAAAGGTTTGGGTCAGTTTAGTACGAGCGACGATACCTGTTACCTTGATATCAACTCTGGTTTTAAGAACTGGGCTTAGCGAGTGTTGTGCAACTGTTTCGCCCTGCACTAATTGTTGATGAATAAAAAACAAGGTGCCACTTTGGGCACTTTGATGATCTCTTATGGGTAGATTGATGAGAGCGACATTTACTTGTTTGTCTGGTGATCCTAATTTACCTGAAATGGAAGGTGTGTTGTGTTTGTTGGTAAAAGCGGGCACTGCATATTGCAGGGCCCCTATCGCAATAACCACCAAACTAACAACGGCAAGTTTAGGTAGTGATGACATAGCAAGGTTTCCTTTTTTATTGATTAGCTGCTGTCATTTCTGTCTGGTCATCAGATACTTTTAACATGACTCGGCGATCAAAAAAATCATCTTCGAAATGCACGCCTGCGCTAACTAATGAAGATTCACCGAATGAGTTAGTGATGACTTGCTCTTCTCTAACGTTCTTATTAATGAGGTAGTTTTTTACTGTTAACGCACGTTGCTCAGAAAGAGCTTGATTAAACGTGCTGTCGCCACGTTTATCAGCGAAACCTGATAAGGTAATGCTTAATGCGGGATTTTTTTGTAAAGTTTTGGCTATCAAGTCTAACTGTGATTTATAGTGTGTCTCTAAAACATAAGAAGCTGTTTTAAATTGAATATTACTTTCAATTTCCGGAACGCTATGATTAAACGTAGCTTGTTCCAACGCACTATCCATTGATGCTATTTGAACCATTGCACGTTCTTTTGCTTGCTCAAAATTCTGTTGCATTACAAACAATTGTTGGTCTTTTTGTTCAAGTGCAGTGTTAGCTGTTTCTAGCTTTTTATCAGAGTTCAGGTCATCAGCTATCATCACACCAAAAATGCCTGCGATTATCCCGCCTAGTGGTCCAGCGATGGCGGTGCCGATTACTACGCCTGAGCTAAGGCCAATGACTTCGTTGGTTTTTTCTTGAACACTGCGTTGTTCAGCAATTGCGCTGCCAGACAATAAGCAAGTGAAGGCGATCGCGGTAGTCATTTTAATACTGGTTATTTTCTTGTGTTTCATTGTTATCTCCAAGAGAGTGGTTGTTTGATTCCTCTCTAGTAAACAAATATTGTGTGGCTAATTCAGGGAGGGAAAATGGCAATCTAGAGGTCAATTGTGGCGGAAAAATGGAAATTGTAATTTTTGGCTATTTATCGACTTAACCTAAAGATGTTTTGCGATATAGTTCAGCTATAACTAAAGCCGCTATGAAATAAAGCGGCAATAAAGTAAACAGGCACAGGCTATGTCAAAACGTATCGCCTTGGTTGAAGATGACCAAGCATTAAGGGAAAACTATATTGCTGCGCTTAGCAAGCAAGGTTATGAGGTACAACCCTATCCTAATCGAAGTAGTGCAGAACAGGCATTTTCTGAGCGACTACCGGATTTGGCGATCATTGATATTGGTCTAGAAGATGAAATAGATGGTGGTTTTGCTGTTTGTCAGCAATTAAGAAGTTTATCCAAAACCTTACCTATTATTTTTTTTACTGCGCGAGATAATGATTACGACACTATTTGTGGTTTGCGTATGGGCGCTGATGATTATCTGACCAAAGACATCAGTTTACCGCATTTATTGGCCAGAATAGCTGCACTGTTCAGACGGACGGAACTATTAGATAGGCCACAAGCACAAACTGACCTGATTCAAACAGGTGATTTGCTGATGGACAGCAAACGTATGACTGTCAGCTGGAAAGGGCAGGGCATTGAACTAACTGTTACCGAATTTTGGATGTTACACGCGGTTGCTAAATTTTCGGGACATGTCAAAAGCCGCCAACAACTGATGGATGAATCAAAGATGGTCGTGGATGACAGCACCATTACATCCCATATCAAACGTATTCGTAAGAAATTTATGCAGCTAGACCCAGATTTTGACTGTGTCGAGACCGTTTATGGTATGGGGTATAGATGGAAAAGCGTGTAAATATGTTGTCACCGCTTAATGTCAGTTTGTGGGTGGCAAGTATATGAGCCGATTTCGCTTTGGACTGCGTCTTAAATTACTTTTTTTCTCTTCTTTTTTACTGGCTATTCCTTGGTTGGGATATCAATACGTATGGGAAATGGAAACCTATCTGCGCATAGGCCAAGAGCAAACCATGGTAGGTACTGCTCGTGCTGTGGCTACTGCTTTACATGAGCGCCCTGCGTTATTTGATAGTCAATCAGCCTATTTAACTGACGTTAAACCAGGCACTGATTTATACGCCCATAAAATTGCCTATCCTATTCAACTGGACGGCAAGTTAGACGATTGGCAAGACTATCGGCATTTGGCCATTGCTTATGGGCAACAAAACCTGATTGATCCTATTCAAGACTACAAATTGGACAGCCTGCACTTTAAACATATGGTGGGGCAGTACGATAGATTCTTATATGCAATGTTTGATGTCACGGATGACAAAGTATTACTCAGGCCAAACAATAGTTTACGTATTGATAAGAACGATCACTTACAAATAGCCATGACAGATAAAAATGGTTTGTTTCAACGCTATATTATTGCACCGTCAAAGCCCGGTTGGGTGAACGCATACCTGCTAAAAGATGACTTAAACTCGTTACAGCCAGAAAGGTTAGAAACTAAGATTCAAGGGCAATGGAGGGATACGTCAAACGGTTATCAACTCGAATTACGTTTCCCCTTGGCTATGATTTCAAGCAAAATTGCGTTTGCTATTGTTGATGTTGATGACCCAAGTACTAGAACTGTGGAACACATAATGGGAACAGCTAATCCGTCGCAAGTTGATTCACTGGGCACTGTACTGGTGCCTTCGCCGGAAATAGAGCAAATTCTTAAAGGGCTTAAATACTCAAATGCTAGGGTTTGGGTGGTAGATAAACATATGCGGGTACTCGCTCGTTCGGGCAATATTCAAAGGGCGTCTGGCGTGCAGAGTGATTCACAGAATAACTCACATATTGGCTTTGGAAGTGGGAATAAGTCACTGGATCAACGCAGCTGGTGGAAATATATTGAAAACAACTGGTTGTTACCGCTTTATTATCAAATATTGACTAAACCACCTGCTGATTTTGTAGATGACCTACGTGACGCATTTGCATTACAAGGCCAAGATATAAGCCAAGCATTAAAGGGTACACCCAGTTCTTTGTGGCGCTTAAGTTCAGATAATAAAGCGGTGATTATGTCGGCTGCTCATCCTATTTATATTGATGAAACGGTAATGGGGGCCGTGGTAGTAGAACAAACTACCAATGGTATTCGTACCCTTAGAAATAAAGCTCTGGAACAGCAGTTTCATTATATATTGCTGGTTATTTTAATCAGTACACTGGCGTTATTTTTAATGGCTTCACGTATTTCTTGGCGTATTCGTAAACTTAGAAATGAAACCGAAAGTGCAATTGACCAACAAGGCAAAATTATTGGCGATATTGTGCCTTCGACTACCCGTGACGAAATAGGCGATTTATCGCGTACCTTTACTCATGTGCTAAGCAGGCTCAGCCAGTACAATACTTACTTAGAGAATATGGCTTCTCGTTTGTCTCATGAGTTACGCACTCCTGTGGCGATTGTTAATTCTTCGTTAGACATTCTGCTATTGGAAGAACAAAACCCAGAGAAAAGACAATACGTGGATCGTGCGAAACAAGGTATTACCCGATTAAGTAAAATACTCTCAAATATGAGTGAAGCAACACGATTAGAGCAGGCGATCCAAAGCAACGATCGGGAACCCTTTGATTTAGATGAATTATTAAGAGGTTGTGTGGCGGGCTATCGTTTAGCTTACGCCGCTAGAAAGTTTGATGTGCAAGTGTCGGTGTCTAATTCGAAATTTCATGGTGCCCCTGAGTTATTCGCTCAGATGTTAGATAAAATCATTGCCAATGCGGTTGAATTCAGTCGAGAAAATTCTGCAATTAACTTGCAAATGGTGAATAGTGATCAAGGTTATGTGCTGACCATTGCTAACCAAGGCTGTTTGCTACCAGAGAATATGCAACACCAATTGCTTGATTCTATGGTCTCAGTTCGCAAACAACAAAACACCGAGCAACCTCACTTAGGCTTAGGTTTGTATATTGCTAAAATCATTGCCCAATATCACCAAGGTGATATCAGAATAGATAATCTTAAAGATAAATCGGGTGTAGTGGTGACCCTGGTGTTTAAGGATTAAAAGGCATGTGTAGCTAAGCTTACTATAGCCTAAATCAGCCTAGCCTCGTTTGTGTTTACGTGCCATTCCCCAACCTATGATACCCGCACCAATTATCGCGCCAATCCAAGCATAAGGTTCTGTGTCGGGTGAAAGCTGTTTGGCAAAGACGATTGTCATCATGGAAAAAATACACAGTCCCCAACCAAAAATTTCGACTTTACTTAAATATTTGGAGAGAAAAAAACTCGATTCTTTGGGTTTCTTTTGCATGCCTTGCCTCAGTGGTTTTGATACTTAATATACAGTGGGTCATATTCGACAATACGATACCAGCTAAATCAAAAAAACCAAGGTTTTCAGTCTACACATGGGTTCGCTTTCATAAACTCAGAGTTTAACTGACTGAATAAATGATGGGTGTTTATTGCGTATATAATTCAGGATGAATAAATGGGGCCATAGCAAGAATGATGGCTTGTCGGTATACACTTTCTCTTGTGGCTATACCATTGGTTAAAAGGCCTATAGCACCCTGCTTTTGTTTGACGTTGTCAGTATTAAAAAATCTGTCCATAACATGACCTAATTCTTCACCGTTTTTCAGTGCTTGATAGATGACGGGGGGCAAAGGCAGATTACAACTGCGTCCTATAGACATTTGCTTTTGATTTGCGATAGCTACAAATGCAAAAGTGGCTGGGCCGTATTCGAATTGGTCGACCCCGCCTTCAAGCGCAATATAAAAGTCAGCTTGAGAGTGTTGTTGGCAATATTGCACCCTATTGATGGCGCCAAATTTAGTTTCCTCAGTATTCATAGGCTGCTCAGATACGTTTGATGGAGCGTTTATGCCCACACATTCCACTTCTTTTAAACTTAAAACGTCACATATTGCGGTTCGAGCAGCACTAATTTTTACTGGGTTTTTTGATCCGACTACAATTTTTATCATTCTGATCCCCGATGCCTCATAAAATATTAATACGGTAAATTATTTAAGCGAATAGCTTTAAATTGTAGCACTAAGCGCTTTATTAATATTAAAACACTGCTCGATTACCTCGATTTTGCACGATATAATATTTGCTGTTTTTAAACCATAATAATAAGAGATACGTGGACCACCATGAATAATGTACCTCCAGAGTCTTTGATCCGCACTTGGGTGTGGATGATGTCCGAAAATAACGATCCAGAACTGATGAATAAAGGCCGAAAAAACCTGATTAACGCCTTTGGTAGTTTACAAAAAGCGATTGAGTATATCGAACAACAAGTTGATTCTAGTGAAGAGAATTAAAGCTTATTTGTTTTGAAAATTCATCAGTTAAAAGGTTACATTCAATCGATTTATTTGGTCGAGTACCCACAACAATTGTTGCTGCTTGATGGCTGTTGTCGTGTAGATATCAGTATGCTTGAACAGTTTATTACTGACGACTTAAGTCGCCCCTTCTCTGACTTAAAACTGATTGTAGTCACTCATATGCATCCAGACCATGCTGGCGCAGCCCATAAATTACGAACAATAACGGGTTGTAAGATTGCTAGCGCCAATATGCCGAAGCAGTGGTATACAGGTCTAAGTGGCAGACTTTCGCACCTAGTAGATATTGCTCTAGCCACATGGGTGGCAAGTAGAATAGGCAAAACTAGAAAAAATCTATGGTATTCGCCTCATTTGAAAATTGACTATGCATTGACTGATCAAGATACATTACCTGGTTTTGATGACTGGCGTGTATTACTGACAGCAGGTCATACCGATCGTGACTTATCTGTTTTGCATATAGCTTCAATGCGAATTTATGTAGCAGATTTATTAGTTAAGGTAAAAGACCGTTTTATACCGCCGATCCCAGTGAATTATCCTCAACAATATAGGGCTTCAATTTTAAAAGTACAGGCCTTACGGCCTGCCTCTATTATGTTGGCCCATGGTGGTGAAGTCATGTTAACCGAGCAAGACTTTGCGCATGTGTTGACAGTGGCGCCTAGAAAACCTTTTACTATTTGGACGCCAGCTAAAAATAAATTGAAGCGTCTATTACTCAGAAAAAAAGGCTAAGAATATATAGTCTTTTTTGAGTAATGTACTTCCAACTCTCCATAGTAGTGATTCTTCAGAGTACTACTTACTTTGAGCCAGAGTTGATTTATATCCGCATCGCTTTCATCTCATTTACACAATAATCTACCGCTCTTACTGTTAGAGCCATAAATGTTAGTGAAGGGTTTTGTACCGCGCTTGAGCAAAAACTTGCACCATCGGTTACAAATAAATTAGTAACGTCGTGACATTGATTAAAGCTGTTTAACACTGACTCTTTTGGATCTTTGCCCATCCGTGCTGTGCCGACTTCATGAATAGCCAAACCAGGGTTGCTGGTCTCGATCGAGTTATAACTATCGATTTCTGTTAGCCCTGCTTTGGTTAGCATCTCAGCTGCTGTTTGTTCGGCGTCTGCCATCATTAATTTTTCGTTCTCAGACCAAGTACAATCGATGTGGATGAGTGGAATGCCCCATTTATCAGTTTTAGTGGGGTGTAATGCCATGTAATTATCAAAACGTGGCAACATTTCACCTTGTGCGTGAAGGCCCATTCTCCATCTTCCTGGTTTACTAAGTTTGTCTTTGAAGTTTGCACCTATGCCTTGCTGATTAGCATTACTCTGCCAGTTTTCGCGATGACTGCCACCTGACAATCCATACCCACGAACATAAGTTTGTTTGTATAAAGAGGGTTTGTACTGAAAATTAGGGACTAATATGCCAGACGGTCGTCTACCTGAATAATATTCATCTTCAAAACCTTCCACTGTGCCTGTAGCACCTGCATTGTAGTTATGATCCATCAAATAATGACCCAGCACCCCAGAACTGTTAGCAATACCATTTGGGAAGGATTTAGTCTTGGTATTTAACATGATTTGCGCAGAGCCTAAAGTCGACGCGCATAAAAACACCACTTTAGCAAAATACTCTCGAGTACTAAGATCGTCGTTATCGACCACCCTTACACCTTTCACGCGTTGAGTTTTTTCATCATAAATCAGACTATGCACCACACTGTTCGGGGCAATCGACAAGTTACCTGTTTTAGCCGCAGCGGGTAGAGTAGAGCTTTGAGTAGAAAAATAGGCTCCAAAAGAACATCCCTTTTGACATTCGTTTCTGGTTTGACAGGTAACACGGCCTTGTTCTAAATGTAATTGTGTAGGCTGGGTTAAGTGTGCAGTGCGTCCCATGATGAGATGCCTATCTGGATATTGCTGCTCGATTTTTTGCTTCACATGTAACTCGGGAGCAGTCATTTCGAATGCGGGCAAAAACTCACTGTCAGGTAGTTGTTCAAGATTTTCTGAGCTGCCACTTATGCCTGCAAATTTCTCCACATGGCTGTACCAAGACTCAAGATCTTTGTAACGAATAGGCCAATCATTACCATGGCCATCTTCCTTATTAGCAGCAAAGTCATAATCACTGAGTCGATAAGACTGACGATGCCAGATAAGGGATTTCCCCCCTAATTGATTGGCTCTTATCCAATCAAACCCAGTCCCTTGTTCTGTACTGTAAGGCAGGTCTTTGTCATTACCAAAGAATTGTTTTGTCATGTCGCTGAAGGCATAACATTTTTTTTGTACCGTGTATTTTTCTTCAGTGAGTAAATTATCGACCTTGGTTCTATTTTCAAATTCCCACGGGCCTTTTCCTTCAGTAACATAGTCTTTTCGATGTTCGACTACTCGCCCGCGCTCTATCATTAAGGTCTGCATACCGCGCTCACAAAACTCTTTAGCAGCCCAGCCTCCAGTAATACCCGAACCTACCACAATGGCATCGTATACTTGGTCGCTTTCGTGAATATATAAATCTGTAGTCATATAATTTACTCGTGATTCCGTTTGGTTACGTCCATTTTCTATCAATAGAAACTAATAATATGCCTGTGGACCCCAAGATTTTGTATCTAAATTGGCAGGGATAGAACCGATAAAACCACCAGGAACAGGTTGGTAATTAAGTACTTGTGTGGTGCCTACTTCAGAGGTGAAATAGCCAAACACGATCAATGCTTTAAGAAACTTAAATTGACCTTTTTCAATATCTGACAATATGCTATCACTTTCAATGTCTATCAAAAGTTGCTGCTGCTGTTGGGGTTGCAATAATATAAATGTTTGACCGAATTTTTTAAGCGCCTGCATATCCACTGTATTGATGATTTGCTTACAGTCATCTTGCTGCTGTTTTGAGTGGCAGTGTTGAAGCTGGTGGGGAATAAATTCATGGCATCCCACTTCGACCGCACTAGGGGTGTTTGTTTTAGGCAGTATGGTTTCGCATAGGCTGTAAAGAACGCTCAATTCATGTTCTGAAAACAACGTACCATTTTGGGATGATTTGGGTCGTTGTACCGCAAATTTTTCGGCCACAGGTAGACTACAACCCGACAGCACTGCTGCAGCCGTAGTTGCACCAAATAAAGCAGCCATCTTTTTCATAAACAAACGGCGGTTATCTTGGTCATCTGTGTGTATATCTAACTCGGTTTTATTTGAATTAGTGGACATAACAATCTCCTCAATATTATTAGACTTAACACCTGCTTTATTTGGTAACATCAAATTATTAACGGACGCTTGGCTCAGAATTTTCTTTTCGCATAAACCAATAAAACCCGCCAAAAATAACAATTAAAGCAAGTGGGAAATACAGTAAGTTATTCAATGCAGCTTGGCCTGAAGCCATTGCTAAGTCGTTACCTGCTAAGCCCGCAATTTCAGCTTCTCTTGCTGCTGAATCTATCCAGCTCCCAATTACTGGATTCCACATACCTACCGCAAACATACCTGCGCCACCCATGAGTGACATGCCTAACGCACCTGTTTTAGGGGTATATTCACTGGTACAGCCAATCATTGTTGGCCAGAAGTACGTGACACCTAAAGCAAATACAACAGCAGCAAAATAAACAGCACTGCCTTGTAACTGCGTCATTAGAAACAATCCTAAACTAGTCAATATCGCTGAAACAAATAATACGCCAGCGGGACTGAGTTTATGCACCAGTGGGCCTGCATAAAAACGACCAACGGCCATAATGCCGGTAATCATCGCTAAGATAAGCATAGGCTGTGCACCAGAAGCGCTTAATATTTGATTGATCCATTGGCCTGGGCCAAATTCGCTGACGGCTGTCATGGTCATGCACACAATTAAAAACAGATATATAGGGTTAAGTAAGCCTTTTAAATTACTGCGAGTAGAGTTTTCTGCTTGGTTGAATTCAGGGAATTCAAAACCTAACATCATTATGCCGTAAATAGCTGTTGGAATTAACATAGTGGCGACTTGTGCTTCCCAGCCTAATCCCATTTGAGTCATACCTGCAGAGACGAGAGAGCCAATCACAATACCGCCAGGAAACCATACGTGAAACCGGTTTAACATGGTGGTTTTATTGTTGGGATAAAGTTGCGCAATAATTGGGTTACAGCCTGCCTCTACCAAACCATTAGCGATGCCAATAAGGAAGGTTGAGATCATCAAGCCCCAAAATCCATCAGCAAAAATAGTTAATACAATACCTAAGGCATGACCAATAAAGGCTAACCAAATAATCAATTTAGCGCCGATAGCGTTATACAATATTCCGCCAAATATCATGGCAACAGGGAAACCTAAAAAGGCCATACTGGCTATCCAGCCAAGTTCTTTTCCGCTTAAGCCATATTGCTGACCTAAATCACCTAATATTCCTGCTCGAATAGCAAAGGTCATAGACGTCACTATTAGGGCTATACAACTTATACGAAAAATGCGTTTAGCGTCTTTATCTGAAATGTTGGCTGTCACATCCATATTTTTCACCTTATTTAATACCGAGTATTTTATTATTCATGGCAACGTTTTTTTCTACACCGGCAAAGTCATCAAAGGCTTTGTCAGTTGGTTTAATCAGATGTTCGCTAATAAATTTAGCCCCCTCTGCTGCCCCGTCTAGGGGATGTTTAATGCAACATTCCCATTCCATCACAGCCCATCCATCAAAGTTGTATTGGGTCAATTTGCTGAATATAGCTTTAAAATCGATTTGACCATCGCCCAGAGAGCGAAAGCGTCCTGGCCTATCTATCCAATCTTGATAGCCGCCATATACACCACATCGTCCATTCGGGTTGAATTCAGCATCTTTTACATGGAAAGCTTTAATCCGCTCATGATAAATGTCGATAAAGGCAAGGTAGTCGAGTTGTTGTAAAACAAAGTGGCTTGGGTCATATAAAATATTAGCTCGTGGGTGATTGTCAACCGCGGTTAAAAAACGTTCAAAGGTCACACCGTCATGTAAATCTTCGCCTGGATGCAATTCATAACATACGTTTACACCTGCCTCATCAAAGGCGTTTAAAATAGGTAACCATCGTTTTGCTAATTCTGCAAAGCCCTGTTCTACCAAACCGGCAGGGCGCTGTGGCCATGGGTACATGGTGTGCCACAATAAGGCACCAGAAAAAGTTGCATGACCTTTTAAGCCTAAACGTTGACTGGCTTTAGCAGCATATTTCATTTGTTGAACTGCCCACTCGGTGCGTGCTCTGGGATTATTTTGTAGATGTTTTGGGGCAAAACCGTCAAACATCTGGTCATAAGCAGGGTTTACTGCCACTAATTGGCCTTGCAGGTGAGTAGATAGCTCGGTGATTTCTAGACCAGCTTGACTGGCAATGCCTTTGATTTCGTCACAGTAGTCTTGGCTTTTTGCCGCTGTTTCTAAATCAAATAAGCGGTCATCCCATGTAGGCACTTGAATGCCTTTAAAGCCTAATCCTGCTGCCCAATTACAAATGTCAGGAAAAGAATTGAACGGCATGTCATTGCCAGCAAATTGCGCAAGGTATATGCCTGGGCCTTTGATTTGTTTCATTAGGATACTCCTGAATTTATGGTGGGGGATAAATCGAAATCATGCCATTTCAATTCGGACTGACTAAATTTAACCGTGTTTTCGATAAAAGCCATACCTCGAATTGCTTGTTCAATGCCAGGAACATCGAATGTTTCGTTTGAGCATGGCACACCTTGTTCAAACGCTTGGATCTGTTTCGAAAAATTTTGATAAATATTGGCGAAGGCTTCTAAATAACCTTCAGGATGTCCAGCGGGAATACGCATGGCTGCCTGAGCATCTGCGCAAAATTCACCCACACCCGTGCGGATCAATTGGGTCGATTTGGTGTTAGATTTTAGCCATAAACTATTGGGCTCCATTTGTGACCAGTCGATACTGCCTTCATCTCCGTATATCCGCAAACGCAGATTATTTTCTTCGCCCACCGCTATCTGACTAGACATCAACACCCCTCGAGCGCCACTATCAAAGCGTAACAATACGGTGCCATCGTCGTCGAGCTTCCGGCCATCAACCACTGCGTTTAAATCTGCACACATGGCTGAAATTTTTGTATCTGTCACATATTCAGCCAAATTGGCGGCATGTACCCCGATGTCACCCATACAGCAGCTGACACCTGCTCTTGATGGGTCAACACGCCACTGCGCTTGTTTACTAAGCTCATCATCTTTATTCGCCAACCAATCTTGGCTGTATTCCACAACAACTTTTCTGATCTTCCCCAAAACGCCAGTGGCGATTAAGTGTTTGGCTTGTTTAATCAAAGGATAACCGTTGTAGGTATGAGTGAGTCCGTATAGTTGAGGCGAGGTTTTTAATATATCAGCTAAATCCAACGCTTCTTGAAGTGTGAAAGTAGCCGGCTTATCACTGAGTACATGAAACCCTGCTTCTAATGCCGCTTTAGCCACAGGAAAATGCAAATGATTAGGCGTAACAATAGACACAAATTGCATTCTTTGGTGCTTTGGTAACTTCGCTTCTGCAGCGAACATTTGTACGTAATCGGCATAACAGCGCTCAGCAGGTAAATAGAGTTTTTTACCTGAAGATATACTTTTTGCTGGATCCGAACTAAAAGCACCGCATACTAATTCAATATTGCCATCTAGATTAGCTGCCATACGATGCACTGCACCGATAAATGCGTCTTGGCCGCCACCGACCATTCCCATTCTTATTTTTGTGGATTGTTCCATGCTATTACCAAGTATTGATTTATGAGATTAATCAAATAATAAAAAGTTAAATATATGTTAATTATGCTAGCGTATTAACGATACTTATGTCTAAGATAAATTCGGCAATTCAATGCAATAAATTCGGCGCGTTCCCTTTTCATACTACTTTTTAAAACAACCACCTTTGTCGTTCACCTTTGGTTTAGAATGATCAAAAGAACAAAAAACGTCACAACACCTCCACTGTATATAAGAAATAAATAAGCTTAAAAGTGAAAGGAAAAACATGAGATTAATAACTGGTTTGTTAGGGGTAATGATTTTTTCGGCATCGGCCAAATGCCGAGCTTCGATATTTATACAGCTGATTTAAGTCTGCAAGGTAGTCAGCTAAAGGTAAGTCACCTTAAAGCCCTTACT
The DNA here is from genome assembly GCF_000347635.1 of Paraglaciecola psychrophila 170. NCBI lineage: Bacteria > Pseudomonadati > Pseudomonadota > Gammaproteobacteria > Alteromonadales > Alteromonadaceae > Paraglaciecola > Paraglaciecola psychrophila. Next base: position 536,260 of record NC_020514.1, read on the forward strand.
AAGAGAGCAGAATATGATAACCAGCCTGTGTTTTTACCTGATGGTAATTCACTACTATATAGCGCTGCGCTGACCACTAACAACCTTAAGCAAACTGACAGTATGCTTATTTCACTTGAGTCTGGTGGGATCTCAAATCTTTCAAATTCAACAGAAAGTGAGTATTCACCAACGTTAATGCCTAATGGAAACAGTTTTTCTGTCATTCGGGTTGTGAACGACCAGCAAAAATTATGGCGTTATCCATTATACCCTCAACAACAATCAGCTACGCCTGCAAGTGAGTTGCTGACTAACATTAACCCCATTGGATACCACGCTTGGGTAGATGATAACCGAGTGATGTTGTTTGTTCTTGGAGAGCCCCAGACGCTGCAAATTGCTGATGTGCGAAAACAGTCGAGTCAAGTCCTGGATAAAAACCTCGGTCCAAGCTTGTTTGCGATACCACAATCGATATTGATGAGTTACACCGTATCGATTGGTGAAGGGGAAGATACCTAGTGGCAATTGAAAAGTTATCATCCAGAAACAGGCCAGATAGAACTGTTAACCACTTTGCCTAAAGGGGCTTATTATTATGCTTGGGCCGCAAACGGTTATGCTATTGCCGCAGTGAATAGCATATTGATGCAGTCGGATAAGACAAATTTTGATGGGGGCTGGCGGCCATTTGCGGATGTTTCAGAGGACTGCCCAATGGGAGTAACGCGTTTAACAACTAACGCACAAAATAGTAAAATTGCACTAGTATGCACTTTATAATTAGCTCGCTATTAAGCGCGAGCTGAATTTTGTTTAACTATCAGAATAGCTTCTAAAAATAAGGAAAGATTATGCTAAAGATTGCGACTTTCAATATTTAAAATTTAGACGTGTCGAGCGGTGACTATAGCACCACTTTACTCGAACAGATTCTTGCTTTTCACGGCACTTTGGTCAGGCTGGATGCCAACCCTGTGCTTACAATAATTACAGGGGCAGGAACTAGCGGCGCATGCCGAAATCACTCCGAACGAAAATTATCGGCACTGGAAACGTTAATTTTTGATACCCAATACGCTCACTATCAAATAGTGCATACCGTTACCTCAGACGAACAACCCTATGATAAACCAAATTCAGTCATACTATCCCGTTGGCCAATCTGCGTGTCTTTGCAATATAAACACCATCATTTAGATAAACTAGAATATTGAAAAGCCACAGTTTTTCCGGTTGAAACGGCAAAATATATCAGTTGGGACAGGCCTATTTTGTATGCTCAAGTGCAAGTACCTGATATCGGTTTAGTGCATGAGATGAATTTACATCTAAAGTCGCGTATAGCATCAAACATAAACGGCCAAAAACCAAATAATTACATATGGAAAAGTGCGGCTGGTTGGGCTTAGGGATATTTTATTTCTTCTATCAAGCGTGTGGACCAAGCACTCGAAACCAGAATGTTAGTGGATGCAATCTTTAAGCATTCACCGAATGCGAAGATTGTAGTTTGTGGTGATTTTAATGCTGAGCCAGGAGAAGTTAAGGTAGAAGCAATATGCGGTAGTGTTGAGAATACCGGTAATTCAGATTTACGTGGCAGTGTTTTGCCTCCATGTAGTTCTAGCATTGCTGAGTTAATTAAATTTAGTCAACTGCATCTCGGTAAAGGTACTTGTTAGTTCATATGTTGATTTCACAGTCTGTGTAGCACTTGTTTGTCAAAGCAGATATCTGCAATGAGAACCTGCATGATGAGAGTTTGCCATTTGCTAGCGACATTAAATATTCAGAGTCTGGCCACGCACCTTTTTTAGCGATGTTTAAATAATGAAAATCTACGCCCATAAACCGATCGTACAGGTCTTTATCAGTATTAACACGAATTGAAATTCGCTAGGTTATTTTCAGTCATTCTACGTTGTCTGCTGCAAGCTCATAGGTATTGTAAATAGCTTTGACTTTGTATGAAAAATTTGTACATACTTATGTTGAATTATCTTTTAATCAATACCGAACAATGAAATTTATTGCGCCAGCAATACTCTAAAATAGGAAATAGACATGTTTAAGCAATTATTTATTGACCACCCAAAGTCTGTCAACGAGACATACATACAACATTTTTTTACCGCAATGAGTTTTTCAATGAAGCTTTTTAAGGCAGCAATCGCCTGCTTTATACATGCCTTAGTGCCAGGTTTGTGCATAAAGACTGGCAGTAAATCGATATCGGAGTTGCATCTTAAGATGCTCACTTTTAGGGTTAAAGGTAGCAGTGAGGTAGCTTCAACTGAACATCTTGAAGGTTCGATAGAATATATGATCTAGCGAGTGTGTGATTATTAAAGGTAGATCAGCTTAGGAATAATATTTTTTTAGCACTTTCAGCATCTTGAGCACGACACACCTCGCCAATTTTAAGCGCACCCGTTTTAGTCATCATTTCACGGCCCACATCTGCTGACACAGAAACAACTAAGCCTCCGTTTGTTTGAGGATCTAGCAAACACTTAAGCACCGCTAAATCTATATCATTGGTATCACATTGATTTAGCATCGACATAAGCTGTGGCATTAATGTGGATTCAAATCCTCGGCGGCTCAAATCAAGTGCGCCACTCATTAATGGCACATTGTCGGTTGAAATTTTTATACAATATTCTGTTCCTTTAAGCATTTCTAAAAGGTGCCCAATAAGACCAAATCCAGTTACGTCGGTGGCGGCATGTACCTCTTTATCTTTTAGGGTCAAAAAAAACGGACGATTTGATTGCAACAAACTACTCCACAAGGCTGTAATACTTTGTGTTGTTGCCGCACCTTGGGTATCTGCCGCGAGTATAATGCCAGAGCCTAATGGTTTATTTAAAAGTAACCAATCACCGTCTTGAAGGGTGTTTTTTTGCCAATACGAATTACCTGCTGCATTAACTACTAACGCTAAGTGCGTCTCAACCCCTTCAGTGCTGTGGCCACCGACTAATGTAGTTTCATGGTGTAGCAAAGTTTCTGTGACGCCTTGCATTAAGCGTTTAAAGTCCCGTTTGGTCAACCGCGGATGTTGAAATTTTAAATTTACCCAGACCTGAGCGCTGGTAGGTTGCAAGCCCATGGCGTATAAATCATTGATGGCGTGATGGGTCGTGGCGACCCCCAATTTATAATAATCGTCACTAAAAGCGCGAAATCCATCCATGCTCTGCAATAACGAGGTGTTGTTAATAACCGCAGCAACAGGCGCATCTTCTGCCTGTGTTAAATCAGTATCAAAGTTTTTGTTTGGAAAAACACTGAGTTCTTTCAATGTCTCACTTAATAATTCAGGGCCAATTTTACTGCCACACCCAGCGCAATGCATGGGTTCATTGTTCATTTTAGGCATAGCGGGTAGGTTTTTAGAAAACAAAGCCATAAACTTTTGATCGATATGATTTTTCCATCGCCAAACCCATTCGCCACTTAAACTTAACCAGCCCCGTTGGCCCACAGCAACTTTGCCACCAAGTGAAATCAGTGATAAAAAATCGGTTTGCAACGACAGAGGCGTCATCGTTTGTTGGCTAAATACAGCATGCAAATTTTTGGTTAAAAAGGGTGCCGAACGCACCGCGTAAACACCTGCTTTGGGCCGAGGTGATTTAATCATTGTCGCCACATCACCGCAGGCAAAAACATCCTTGTGGGACGTGCTTTGTAAGTACTCATTCACAGCAATAAAGCCACTTTCGTCAGTATCGAGTCCTGCAAGTTTGGGCCATATAGGCGCAGTGGCTGGTGTGCACCAAATAGACTGTTGAATATTTAGTGTGTTGCCTGAGTCTGACTCAATTTCATTTTTAGTGACGCGGGAAACTTTAAACCCAGTAATTAAATCGATGTCGTACTGCTTAAGTGCAATAGCCACCTGTTTTTGTACGTTTTTATGAGAGCCAGGTAGTAACGTAGCGCCAGACTGCACCAAAGACAGCTTCAAAGCCTCACCTGCCTGCCTAAACCGATAAGCAATGGCCAATACCATTTCGATACCTGCAGCACCGCCACCAATAATCGCCCAATGGGCAGTATTATGTGCGGAACTCTTATCGTTAGTATCTTCGGTTTTTTCAGCAAGTAGTTTTCGCCACGTAGCAGTGAGTTGACTGACAGGTTTTACTCCAACAGCAAATTCACGGGCACCTTCAACATTGACGTTGGGTGTTGAACCGGTATTGATCGATACTTTGTCGTAGCCGATGCTGGCTTGGTTTTCTAATTGAATCGTTTTATTAGCGACATCAATCCCGTTAACGCGCCCGTGAATTAACCGAACCTGAGCCGCTTTGCACAGTTTGTTTAAGTCTAAGTGTGTTTCTGCTTCGCTGTAATGCCCGGCAATGTAACCAGGTAGCATGCCTGAATAAGGCGTTAACAAGGTATCGGTAATCAGTGTTAAGCGAACATTGTCTATGGGTTGCATCGCCAACATTCTTAATACCAGTGAATGTGTATGCCCACCGCCAATAAAAACTAAGTCACGTTCATGCATGATGTTGGTTTCTTATAAAAGTATTGGCAATCGCTTCATAGTTCGCGTGAAGAATGTTCATGATAATACTTCTAAACATCATTATTGTGTGGCCAGCCATTGAATGATCTCCTGATGAGTTCCTTTAAAAATAGTCTTTTCACTCTTTTGCTGATACTGATATTCGTATATTGGATCGTAATATTCACTGAGTAATATGTTAATAATGTCGTCAAACTCGGACCACTGGTTTTGACTTTTCAGTGCGATAATGGCTGAGCTGAGCATTGAGTTAATTAATGTGAAACGATCCCCTCCTAAGCGTTTTTTAATACGTAAAACTGCCTCTCGAATAAACTCATCCAATAAATCGTAAGACGTATCGGGGTTACTTTTTTGATAATGTTCAAAGGCATACATAAAGTAGTCTCTGCGAATGCGGGCAATACGTTCTTCATAAGGGGTTTCGAGCAAAATGTTACTCGCTAACTTAGTTGCCTCTAAATATTCTGGCAATATTACAATGCGACCAATTAGGCGTGACTCATCTTCAATCAGTACCGGTGAATCGCTCACATGGATGCGTTTTAACCATGCCACTGACCAAGCGTTTTCAAAGTTAATCTGTGCAGGCTGTGGAACAAAGGTTTTACCAAAGGCGCTGCCCCTATGGTTTGCTAAACCCTCTAGGTCAATAGAATGTGGCCAATCGTTGATCACTTCTGTTTTACCGCTGCCAGTTTTACCAGAGAGAACAAGAAATCGACTTTCACTGGCACGTTGTTGTAATTGCTCGAGCAGATAAGTGCGCATCGCTTTATAGCCACCTTCCACATAAGGTCGGTCTATGCCTACCTCATTCAGCCATTGCTGCGTAATGTGAGAGCGTAAACCGCCTCTAAAGCAATAAAAAATTCCGTCAGGGTGCTCATTAATGAAATTTTTCCATTGTTGTAAACGTTGCGTTTTTATATCCCCAAAAACTAATTGATGGCCGAGTTCAAGCGCCGCATCAGAACCGTGCTCTTTATAGCAGGTACCTACTGCTTCGCGCTCGTCATCGTTCATCAATGGCGCATTGATGCTAGAAGGAAAAGCCCCTTTAATAAACTCGATGGGCGCACGTACGTCTATCATCGGTGTATCGGATAAAAACAGCTGTTTGAAGTCGGTGATAGATTGCAAATTTAGGACTCAGATGGTGTGAAAATGTATTATTACGTGGTACGCAGGGTAACTCAAATAAGATTGAGTTTTTATTGATTTCTGCGTCAGAAAAATCAGGCGTAAAGTTCAAATTTGTTGCTGTCTAGGGTCATTAATTGCATCAGTTTGGGATGCATAAAAAGCTTTTCTTTACCTACTTGCTGTTCCTGTAATACACCAATATCCACCAATTGTTTAAGGTATACAGACGCGGTCTGCCGTTTGGCAATGTCTTTTTCAACCAGATTGGCAATGCGGCGATAAGGTTGCTCGAAAATGACTTGCACTAATTCGAAGTTATACATTTTGGCAAGTTTAACCTGATAAACTCACTGGTGTGTTCAATCAACGCTTTAACGACCGCTATTTTAGCCGTGGTCCATTGGGCCATTTGGGTAACGCCCTTTAACATTTAGATGCTCTAAGCTTGCCAGTCGCCGTCTTTGGTGACGCTATTTAACAAAGCGTAATATTCGGCTTTGTGCTGCACTAAATAGCGACTTAAATACAAGATGGGCAGGGTTAACAAGTCTTGCTCAATCAAATACAGAATATTCAATAAGCGCCCCGTTTTGGCCGTTGCCGTCATGGAAGGGGTGAATGGCTTCAAACTGGTAATGGCTTATGGTCATTTTAATAAGCGGATCCAGCCCATCGTTAGCGTGCAGAAATTGCTTCTCATTGCTGAGTAAATCACAGATTTGCTTTTCACCCAAGGGCGGCGTGTAAACAATATCACCACGACTAGGGTTGGCAATAACGGTACCGAGCACTTTGCGAACATCCATTTGCGTGCCTTTACGGTGCAACATACCTCAATTGCAGTATCAGTGCACAAAGGTCGCTCTTTAAGCCGTATAAAGCCATCATATAAATCGGTGCGATAACGCAAAGCTTCTTTAGTCGCAGGGTCTGCCTAGCTATCTTCCTGCGCATATTAAAACAACTTATCTGAGGTCATGATGATGCTCTCAATCTAAGAGCTGTCTTTTGCTTCTAACAAGAGTAATAGATTAATTAATAAGCCTTGATTGGGTAATAATGCCCTGGCCTGTTTAAGTTCGCCTAGGGCGGTGCGGGTCGGAATACAAGCTTTAAGTACAGGTACAGAATCCTCCACCTCTGCAGCAGGTGGCAGTGGCGGTAGTTGATTAAAGGGAATGTCGGCTTGCCAAGTCATGTTTAATTTATCTCGTTCTATCGACATGAAATGAGTATATATCGATGAGATCGATAGGTAAGGTCATTGTGTCGATAAAATTGAACCTTATTAACATAATTAATAAACTTGTATAAATATTCCAATTTCTACAAATTATTCAGTGCTTAAATATAGTTAATAGCGTTTTTTAACCATTTGCAGTAGACCTCTATTTACGCCCACAACTCAGCACGGCGTATATGGCCAATGATACAATCAAACTGATCAACTGAGGGAAGATCACCCATTGTGAACATTATTCTGCGTGCTCCTTAAAAAACAAAACCCACTTTAAAAGCGGGTTCCAAAAACTTATGTCTAGTTTCAAACTTTAATATCCAGTTTCAAATATTAATATACTCCTACAACAAAATATCTAAATAGTGTCTTTCTATTCCACTGTGACACTTTTTGCTAAGTTTCTGGGTTGGTCAACATCAGTACCTTTAATCACCGCTACATAATATGACAGCAGTTGAAGGGGTAGGGTATACACTATCGGTGCTATTGCTGCTTCACAGTGAGGTACATTGATCACGCGCATAGTATCGTCGCTTTTGAAGTTGGCTTGTTTGTCAGCGAAGACGTACATAATGCCACCGCGAGCGCGGACTTCTTCGACGTTTGATTTTAGTTTTTCGAGTAGTTCATTATTAGGTGCGACTACTATGACCGGCATTTCGTCGTCGATTAACGCTAATGGCCCATGTTTAAGTTCGCCAGAGGCATAAGCTTCAGCATGGATGTAAGAAATCTCTTTGAGTTTAAGTGCCCCTTCCATCGCTATGGGGTATTGATCGCCTCTACCTAAAAACAAGCTGTGTTGTTTATCGGCAAATTCTTTAGCCAGTTCTTTAATCCCTGCAGTTAACGTCAGGGTTTCTTCTAACTTAGCGGGTAAGCTATGTAGTGCTTTCACAATGTCGTCGTGGTCTGTTTGAAGCATGTTGTTATGTTGGCCAATCGCTAGGGTCAACATTAAAAAGCCAGTAAGCTGCGTCGTAAATGCCTTGGTGGAGGCAACCCCAATTTCTGCCCCTGCGAGGGTCATAAAGGCTAAGTCTGATTCTCTCACCAAGGATGAACCGGGTACGTTACAGATAGCTAAACTTGCTGAGTAACCTTGTTGTTTGGCAAGCCTAAGTGCCGCGAGTGTGTCAGCTGTTTCACCAGATTGTGAAATAGTGACGATCAAACTATTGGGATGCACAAAGGATTTTCGGTAGCGAAACTCTGAGGCAATTTCAACATTACAGGATACATTCGCATATTGTTCTAACCAGTATCGTGCTGTCATGCCTGAATGATAACTGGTACCACATGCAATAATTTGCACATGTTGAATGCCGGCAAATATTTTGTCGGCACCTTGGCCAAATATATTGGGGCTGATACCGGTATCACTTAAACGGCCTTGCAATGTGTTACGGATAACACTTGGCTGTTCGTGAATTTCTTTTAGCATATAATGGCGGTACCCACCTTTGTCTCCCGCATCGTGCTCTACATCAGATTCAATCACCTCTCGCTCTACGACAGCGCCACTTTGATCGTAAACCTGAATACTGGTACGGGAAATTTCGGCCACATCGCCTTCTTCTAAAAACATAAAGCGGCGAGTCACAGGCAATAATGCCATTTGGTCTGAGGCGATAAAGTTTTCGCCTATGCCTAAACCAATCACTAATGGGCTACCAGAGCGGGCAACAATAATGCGTTCTGGTTCCTGTTTATCCATAATAACCGTACCGTAGGCACCATGAAACTTAGTCACAGCATTTTGTACTGCTTTAAGTAAATCACCGCATTTATCCAGTTCTAAGTGAACCTGATGGGCAATGGTTTCGGTGTCAGTGTCTGAACTAAAACCATAACCGGCTTGGGTCAGTTCTTGGCGTAATGTTTGGTAGTTTTCGATAATACCATTGTGGACCACTGCAATACGCTCAGATGATAAGTGTGGGTGGGCGTTGGCTTCGGTTACTCCGCCATGGGTCGCCCAGCGTGTATGAGCTATACCGGTTGCACCTTTAACAGGTTGTTCTTTTAACGCTTGTGCCAGCTCTTTTACTTTACCTATTCGTCTGGTACGGGTGAGATTGCCTTGACTATCTAATAGAGCAACGCCGGCGGAGTCGTATCCTCGATATTCTAAGCGTCGTAAACCTTCTAATAATATTTCAACTACATTACGTTCGGCAATCGCCCCTACAATCCCACACATATTAAGCCTCAATCTCTGTTGTATTGGCGCAGATAACGTCTACGCCGTATTGTTCAATTTGTTGTTTTACATCTGCTGATATTTTGTCGTCAGTTACTAGAACCGAAATTGCACTCCATGGCAACTCTACATTCGGTATTTTTCTTTGGAATTTTTCCGACTCGGCCATAACAATCACTTGATTGCATACCTTGGCCATTGTTTGGCTTAATTGTGTTAATTCGTTAAACGTGGTGGTGCCTTTTTGCGGGTCCAAGCCAGCCGCGCCAATAAAAGCTTGATCAAAGTTATATTCATTAAGCACCAGTTCAGCCATTTTTCCCTGGAAAGAATGGGATTGAGTGTCCCATGTCCCTCCAGTCATTAAGACTTTAGGTTCGTTTTCCCGCTCTAATAAATAATTGGCTACTTGTAATGAATTAGTCATCACCAGTAAACCCGTCTTGTACTTTAATTCAGGCAATAATGCGGCGGTAGTACTGCCACTGTCTATGATGATGCGATTATGATCTTTGATAATAGAAGCCGCAGCGGCAGCAATCGCTTTTTTGTACGGAGATACCTTTTCATCTGACATTTCAGAGGAACTGGTGGGTAGTAAAATAGCACCACCAAATTTTCTGAGCAGTAAACCATTGCTTTCAAGTTCAATAAAATCCTTGCGAATAGTCACTTCTGAAGTGGAGAACAACTTGGCTAATTCATCTACTGCTACTTCACCAGTGCGGTTAAGCAGCTCAACGATTGTGCGTCTTCTTTGTTGGGTATTTCGTTTTTGCATGTATTTAGAATAAGTTTCAAATCGAAACTTATTCTAAATTTAATCTTACGAATTGCAAGTTATGTTTTTGTGAAACATTAAACTGAATCCACTTTAGGCATTTGTTAGGCATCAAAATTTGCGCACACAGAGCACAACATGCAGCTTACTTTTTTTGTGGTCGCTGCCAATTGCTTACATTTCTTTGCTTCGCTCTGGCAATGGCTAATTCATTAGCGCTTACTTCTTTAGTCACAACAGAGCCAGCCCCAACGGTTGCATTGACACCTATAATGGCTGGTGCCACCAGTGCACTGTTCGAGCCAATAAAAGCGCCATCACCAATAATGGTTTTGAATTTATTTACACCATCGTAATTACAGGTAATGGTACCAGCACCAATGTTGGCACCCTCACCAACCACGGTATCGCCAAGATAAGTGAGATGATTGGCTTTAGAGCCTTTGCCTAAGATGGTTTTTTTCATTTCCACAAAGTTACCTACACGAGACTGCTCCTTCATAACCGAGCCTGGGCGAAGTCGAGCATAGGGGCCAACACTACAGTGCTGGCCTACAGTGGCTTGTTCTAAGATTGAGTTGGCGTGAATAGTCGCGTTATCTTCGATGATGCTGTCTATTAAAATACAATTAGCTCCGATAGTGACGTTTGAACCAATTTTCACTTTACCTTCAACGATGACGTTCACGTCTATGCTGATATCTTGTCCGACGTCTAATTCACCTCTTAAGTCGAAGCGTGATGGATCTAATAATGATACACCTTGCATCATTAATGCTTGCGCTTGTTCCGATTGGTAAGCTCGTTCGATTGAAGCAAGTTGCACTCTATTGTTGATCCCTTCTACTTCAATTGCTGAGCTGGGCTGTGAAGCATGGATAGATTTACCTTCTTTGGCGGCCATTTCAATCACATCAGTTAGATAGAATTCGCCCTGAGCATTATTGTTGTTTAGGGCAGACAACCAACGTTTTAGATCTTTGCCCCCCATAATCATCATACCGGTGTTAGTTTCTTTGATTTGACGTTGTGATTCAGAAGCATCTTTGTGTTCAACAATGGCGGTGATTTGTTCACCTTGTCTGATTATGCGACCCATACCAGTCGGGTCTTTTAGTTCTACCGTAAGCAAAGCCAGGTCAGCATGTTTTTTTACGGCTATTAACTGCTGCAATGTGGACTCTTTAATTAGCGGCGCATCCCCCACTAATATCAGAACATCTTCATTATCTTGTATCTGAGGCGCTGCTTGTTGAACTGCGTGGCCAGTGCCTAATTGTTGGTCCTGTAAACACCATGTCAAATCATTGTGGCTCAGCTTATCTTGCAACTGCTCTCGTCCGTGTCCGTATACTAAGTGTATATGCGTGGCACCTAATTTTTTTACTGTATTAATGATGTGCTGAACCATGGGTTTGCCGCCAATGGGGTGCAATACCTTAGGCAAAGAAGATTTCATCCTAGTGCCTTTGCCTGCTGCTAAAACTACTACTGAAAAAGTCATTCAATTTCCTTTAAAAGAGAGATACCTGTTGCCCACTGGTGCGACATCCTAAATATTAACACATTCTACTTATTTGCTAATGTAGTGTCAGTAGCTGAATTAGTGTAAAAAAGTTTGGTTTATTCATATTCCAAGAATACTGAAGAAAGTGCAGCTGAATCATCAGAATAGTCATTCTAATATAAGGGCTTCAGATAGATTTCAACCAATATTAATAAAAAAAAGTACCAGGCTGATTACTCTGTAGACAATTCTCCGTTATGATAGGGTTCAGTGCCTTTTGGCATGTGTTATTGGAAGACAGATTAGATAAATTAAGAGCAAGGCTGCCCGTGAATATTTTTCGTACATTACATCGAAGTATCTTAATGCTGTTTGCAGTGGTTGTGATATCTATCGTCACCTTAGTCCATATCAGTGTATCTAAAATAGTTGCCGAACAAAGTAGAGCCCAACAAAAATCCCATTCTCCCGCGTTACAATTGGTTGTAGAACAGCTTATGCAGCCTTTGCATATTTCACAGACATTAGCTAAAGCAAAAGAGCTCAAAGACTTAATGCGCAGTCCGAAAGACAATGAAGACCAAATATTTGCGACCCTAAAGCGCCTGAATAAAGAATTTTCATTAAACTTTTTTATTGCTAGTGAGATTAGTCGTATTCAATATGATTCAGAAGGTAGAAAAATCGAACTGACTGAAGATAAAGTTGATTGGTATTTTCGATATAAAGCCCAGCCAGAAGATGCTATGGCCGATATTGGACAATGGCAAAATCCTCAGTTTTACATTGATTTAAAAATTTACGATGATGAAAACAATTTTCTGGGGGTATTTGGTGTAGGAAAAAGCCTGAATGCATTTACCAAAGTGTTTAATGAATATAAAAAGACCTACGGATATGATTTTATTTTTGTTGATCAGAATAAAGATATTACTCTAACATCTGATCCCGAGTTACTAATCAAAGGTGTGACGTTCAAAAACCTAGCAGGTTTACCATGGTTTCAAACATTAAAACCTGAGCAACAACAAGGGTCATTGAATAATTTGTTATTGAAAATTAATGGCCAAGAAGCACTGATAGCAGAACTTAATATTCAGCCCTTTGACTGGACTTTATACATCATTACTCCACTGCAATCTCGACAAACTGAAATAAGTCGAGGCTTTATTATTAGTATAGTGACCTTACTAGCCGTGATATTTGGATTGTTTTTATTGATATACAACTTGTTATATTACTTCAAAAAAGATATCCAAAAAATCAAACAAATAGATATCCTGACCGAGCTGGCTAATCGCAGTAACATCACCTTAAAATTTGAAGAACTGATGTATGAGAAGCAACCGGTAAGTGTAGTGTTAATTGATTTAGATAATTTTATGCCTATTAATGAAACTCACGGTAGGAAAGCTGGCGATATAGTGCTGCGTCAAGTTGCACAAATGTTACAACAGGATTCTCGTGAAAAAGATATTTTAGGGCGCTGGAGTGGAGCTGAATTTATTTTATTGATGCCTGATACTGGTCCTCACGAAGCGGTTGAATTATGTCAGGAGTTATGCAAAAAAATGGCGGCTATGACTATTACTACGGGGACAACATCTATCCATATAACAGGTAGTTTTGGGGTATCTTTTACTGCAACGCCTCGCTCTATGTCTGAAGTTATTTCTGCGGCAGATGATGCCTTATTTTCTGCCAAACGTGATGGTAGAAACATGGTTAGGATGCAGTTAATTGATTCTGATTGAAGCATTCAGCGTGTTGGATTAGATAAAACAACACGTTGCTCCAATTCTAACAAACCTGCTTTAATTGAAGTACCCCACGCATAACCCGTCAACTTGCCATTACTGCCGATAACACGATGACAAGGAACAACAATCGTAAAGGGGTTGCGCCCATTTGCTGCGCCAACAGCCCGGACTGCTTTTGGGTTGCCTATATCTTTGGCAATATCCGCATAACTAAGGGTTTTTCCATATTCGATAGTAGTCAGTTGTCGCCAAACTTGATGCTGAAAATTAGTACCTTTTGTGTTTAAGTCCAAACTAAATTGAGTTCTTGCACCTGCAAAATATTCTCCCAATTGCGCAACTGCTTGTTGGGTATTCAAACACCGATTGCTTGTTTTACACATATCTGTGACAAAGCGGATTGACGTAACGCCATCTTGGTCGGCACAAATTTCTAGTGTGCCAAACCTTGTATCCAAATATTCGAAAAAATGATTAGGTTTAGTCACGTCATACTCCAGAGTTGCAATGTTAGGTAGCTTCGCCATGGACGCGCTAATTCAGTTTCTATTTTTATTTTTGCCATTTGTTTTTTATAATTAAGTCAGTGTTGAGCCATATGTCTGGGCATGATTGCCCCCGCATTTTTGCATAGGCTACAGTCCAAGGTCCTATGCCTTTTATATTTAACCAAGTATCTACAGAAGCGTCTTGTGTGTCTGGTGAATCTGATGAGCCTACTAAGTTAAGGTGATGTTTTGCAAGCAGCCGTAAGGTTTGTTTGCGACTCTGTGGCATTTTTAGAAAACCAAGCTGACTATTTGCAATCGCTGCAGCTATTGGAAAATAAAGTTTCTCACCTTGTGTCTCGCCTAATTCCTTGGTTAATTGGGATAATAAGGTAACGGCCGCTTTGACTGATATCTGCTGACCTAGAATGGCACGACAGCCCGCTTCAAATGTATCCCATACACCGGGTATTCTTAATCCTGTGACTACCTTGTCTTCCGGTACTCCGCATCTTACTAATTGAGTTTGGATAGTTGTGGTATCTGCGTTGATATCAAACATTCTCTCAATATTACTTAATATAGTCGCCAACTTTTCAATATTGGGTAGACTTATATCTACCTTCAAATAATGTTTGTCTTGAATGCTTGAAATGTTAAACCAACCTTTATCTTTTCCAATAACAAACGTTCTCGAATAACAATTTCCGGTGATACTCTCAACCCCTTTAATTGCTCTCAAAGCCATGAAAGATTGTATATGCTACCAATTGAAAGGTGGCCGAAAAGCTAGCCTAAGGCTAATAAGCTCGTCTTGCTTGTTTTTACCGTGCTTGATTTGTTTGGGTGTTAAGCCGGTCACCTTTTTGAAATTATGTTGCAATCGCCGAGCACTTGCAAAACCACTAGCATGTGCAATATGTTCAATCGGCAAGTGGCATTCGTGAAGTAGTTGCTTTGCAAATAAAACCTTATCAAATAATTGATATTGTTTTGGACTTAAGCCTAAGTGTTGCTGAAATAGCTGCCGAAAATAGCGATCGGTTATACCTAACTTAGTGGCGATGGCTTGAATGCTCAGTTCTCTATTTTGCCTGAGTAAACGCATCCCTCGATGTACCGTGGTATTCACTCCTTGCCATGCGCAGGAGTGGGGTGCGCTGTCAGGTCGGCAGCGTAAACAAGGTCTATAGCCTGCTAACATGGCTTGCTGAGCTAACTGAAAGTACTCTACATTTTTTTCAAGTGGGGCATTAGCTGGACAAATTGGTCGACAAAATATATTTGTCGTTTTAACCGCAATAAAAAATGTGCCATCAAAACGAGGATCTCTAGTCAGTCGAGCTTGTTGATAATCTGTATTCATTATTGTGTGCTTTGATGCCATCGTTATGTTTATTCTAAAGACTTCTATCGAATTAGTGCGACAAAAACGGTAGTCAATAGTGGTTAATAATAACAATTCATAATGATTGTTGATCCTAAGTACTAACAAGGAGGATAATGGCCATTATTAGGCTAAATATAGTTTAGCCAGTGCAATCTAATATAGGAATAATGTGACTTCTTTTGTTTATATCATCATGGGTTTATTAGAAATACTAAGCAAACCTGAACAACTTTCACTCTTTCATGTTTAAGCCCGTTCTAGGGCCTCTGTTGCTTTTAAGCTTATTGAGCCAGCAGAGTTTTGCTGCAGATAATTGGTTGAGTAAATTTTCTCAAGATATTCAACGCAAAGCGCAAGAAAAGAATCTGCCTGGATATACTTTTGCTTATATCGAAAAAGGTAAACCTGCTTCGGTGGTTGTATATGGCAAAGAAAGTAAATCAGGCAAACCTATTGCCATAGATACTGTCTTTAGGTTGGCTTCGGTATCAAAAACATTTACATCAATGTTAATAGCCAAATATGTTGCACAAAATCAATTGGATTGGCAAATGCCGGTAGCGCAATTGGTGCCCGAGTTCTCTCATGCAAAAGGGAACAGCGGCGAGTTGGTATTACAACATGTTATTGGCCAATCGAGTGGCTATACGCCTAATGCTTATGATAATTTAATTGAAGCAAATTATGCTGTTAAGCGAGTGCTTACTATGCTTTCAGACCTCAAACCTTTGTGTCAGCCAGGGCAATGTTATACTTATCAAAATACCTTGTTTGCAGTGGTAGACGGGTATTTTGAGCAACATCATTCTTCCTATGGCCAGGCCTTGACTCACACTCTGATTGAACCATTAAACATGCCTAATGCGAGTGTTGGAAAAGCGGGTTTAGAGTCATCTGCTAATTGGGCAAGACCGCATGTAGCGATTTCAAAAAATCGCTGGCGTTCGACTTCAGTACGAGAAGATTATTACAAGTACTCTCCCGCAGCTGGTGTCAACGCGAGTATGCGGGACATGGTTATTTGGATGCGGGCACTTCTAGGTGAGTCGCCAGAAGTTGTTTCTCCTGAGTTGATTTCCCAGGTAACCACTCCGCTCACTAAAAGTACCAATGAAGTGTATCGCCGCCAATGGCGTAAGTCTCTGACGGATGCCCACTATGGACTAGGATGGCGCATCTATGATTTTGCAGGGCATACTCTTAATTATCATGGCGGTTGGGTACAGGGTTACCGCGCAGATATCGCATTTTCACCGGAATATGGCGTGGGTTATGTGATGTTGATGAATGCGGAATCCAACTTGATTAATGAGTTTACGCCTGACTTTTGGGCCCGCTGTTTTAAACATCTAGAACAAGTAAGCTTACTAGCAGGCTCAATCCAAACAGCACCTAATACTATTCAGAATAAATAATTTTTAGGTGCTAGGTGCAGGTTATTAAGAGCTAAGTTTTTAAATAGGTATAACCCTTAAGACAATATTCATAGAAGTCTGTCCATTTAACGCCTTCTCTAGGTTTCATTTTCCCCTGTGAAACGTGGACATCGATCATTTTCTTCAGGCTTTTGGCCATTGAACTTGGATGATATTGCATGATCGATAATACATCTTCAACCGAAGATCCCTTGACCATTTCTTCAATGTAAAAGCCCTGTGGATCTTCGTCATGACTAAATATATGTACTTCGTTCAAGCGACCAAACAAGTTATGCATGTCACCCATCACATCTTGATAAGCACCGGTTAAAAACAAGCCCAAATAATAGTCTTCATCTGGCTCTAGTTTATGCATCGGCACAATATTTGATATACCACTTTCGCTAATAAACTGGTCTAACTTTCCATCGCTATCACAAGTGATATCTACCAAGGAACAGTTGATGGTTGGTTTTTCATTCATTCTGGTCAGTGGTACTACAGGTAATAATTGGTCTATTGCCCAAGTGTCGGCAGCTGATTGAAATACTGAAAAGTTGCATAAATACTGTGAAGATAACGCAAAGTCTAGCTCTTGCATTTCTTCGGGTACAAACTCAGCGTCCTTGAGACGCAACTGAACAGTTTTCATAATCTGCCAGTACAAGGTTTCAATTTTTGCTAATTCTTCTAGGGATATTACCCGCAGTTTAAATGCATTTAAGGCCTGTTCTTTAAATTGCGAGGCGTCATTAAATATTTCTTGAAGGTTGTCTTGTTTATCAATGATGTCTGCTAGTTCTCGCATATCGCTCACTAAGATGTGTTCACCATCCACAGCCATAGTATCTACGCCGGTTCCGTGTGCTTTTATCTCACCTACCACCTCAGTTACTACGCAGCTATGATGCGCGGTAATGGCTCTGCCACTTTCGCTAACTAAAGTAGGGTGGGGAACATTTTCTAAATCACACACTTGCTTCATGCCATATACAATGTCTGCAACATATTCTTGCATGTTATAGTTTCGAGAAGAGTCATTGGTTGATTGACTGCCATCATAATCAATTCCTAAACCACCCCCAACGTCAACATACTCTAATTTGAAGCCCATTCTGTGCAGCTCAGAGTAAATCATTGCGCCTTCGATGATGGACTCTTTTACCGCACGAATGTCAGTTAACTGGCTACCAATATGAAAATGTAATAATTTTAAACAATCTGCCATACCGTGTTCTTCAAGATAACGCGCGGCATTGATTATTTCACTGATAGTTAAGCCAAATTTAGCTCTATCACCACCAGAGCTTTCCCATTTGCCTCGACCTTTTACCGTCATCTTCGAGCGAACACCCACAATTGGCATTATATCCAGCTCTTTAGCCGTTTTTACTAATAGAATTAGTTCTGAAAACTTCTCGATGACTACAATCGTTTTTCGACCCAGTTTACGACTTAATAGAGCCAACTGCATAAATTCTTGGTCTTTATATCCGTTAAGTATGGTGAGTGACTCAGAATTGGTATTCAGCGCCATTACCGTCAAAAGTTCAGCCTTTGAGCCGGCTTCTAAACCATAGTTAAAGGGGGCGCCCGCATCGACTATTTCTTCTACCACTTCACGCATCTGGTTCACTTTTATAGGGTACACACCCATATATTCGCCTTGATACTCAGCATCTTTAACCGTTTGTTGAAACGTTTGGTTAAGCAATGCTACTTGCGAGCGCAGAATATCGTGAAATCTCACCACCACAGGAAATTGAATTCCTTCTTGTTTGATTTCATCTATTACTTCTTTGAAATCAATGCGCATGTTGGTATTAGACGGATCGGGGGTCACATGCAAATTTCCATTTTGACCAATCTCAAAATAGCCAGCGCCCCAACGTTTTACTCGGTAGATATTTTCCGAGTCATCAACTGTCCACTTTATAGTTTTTGGCATAATATTTTACTGTCTATCAAAAGGGTTGAAACAAGCAGATTATAATAAACAACAATTGTGCTGGCTAGCACGATTAATCGTTATTAAACCAAAAGTAATGATGCTGATCCTAAAAACACAAAAAAACCTACCACATCAGTCATTGTGGTTAGTATTACGGAGCTAGCAAGAGCAGGATCAATCCCCATTTTGTCGAGTAACACTGGGATCATTATGCCTGCTATAGCAGCAATAAGCATATTGATAATTAACGCCACTGCAATAATGGCTGACAGCCACGGGTTGTCAAACCAAAAAGAAGTAATAGCCGATACAACTAAAGCCCAAAGTAAGCCATTAAAGAAGGCCACTAAGACTTCTTTATTCCCAAGAGCCGTCAGGTTAGATGTGGCTAACTGGCCTGTGGCCAACCCCCTGATGGTTACGGTTAATGTTTGGCTACCAGTAATGCCGCCCATACTTGCTACAATGGGCATCAATACAGCCAATGCGACTACTTGTGCCACTACTTCATCGAAAATACCTATCACAATTGAAGCGGCAAAAGCAGTTAATAGATTTATCCCCAACCATACTGCCCTGCGTCTTGAGCTCGTAAAAACAGGCGCAAATAAGTCTTCGTCGCTAACGCGGCCCATATGTGACAACTGAGTTTCATAATATTCTTGATAAACGTCAATGGCATCTTTAACAGAAAAACGTCCGAGTAAACGCCCTTCTTTAGTGATAACAGGTAACATCGAGCGACCACTACTTTTTACTGCTTCAGACGCTTCAAACAGGTCTAGGTCCGCCTGCAATACGTGATCTGAAAATTCAGCCACATGAATAAGTGGAGTACCTGCTTCACACGAAAATAATTGATTTATATCTACTTGGCCTAAATAGTGCCCCGTATCGTCGACTACTAAAATACTATCGGTATAGGTGGGTAGGGCCTCAGTCTTCAGCGTTTCTAATAATACGCCTACTGACACTCTCTTATTGACAGCGTATACATCATGGTTAACGTAACGACCCAGTTGTTCGTCGGAATAGTTTAACGCCTCTTCGATTAGACCTGACTCTTGGGCGCTAAGTTTTTTGATCAAATCTTTTGCTACTCGGTGGGGTAAAGCATCGAGTATTTCGACTAAGTGTTCGGTGCTGCTGGCAAACGCAAGGTCTTCAATGTTCTGATTAGACAACAACGACATAAGTTTCTCACGAGAGTCACCTCGCATCGCAGCCAAAATGGGTGACTTTTTACTCTCATTGAGTGTTTGCCACAACTCAAACCGTAGGTCTTTGGGTAGCCCCTCGAATACAAAAGCCCAATCTTCAGAGGAGAAATCTCGGGCAATAATAGGCACTGCGACTTGACCTTATTTAAGTCGATTGAGTAACCATAAAAATGCACTTTTCCGCTGTTCTTGACTGACCATCTATATCCCCTTAAATACCGACCCATATGGTATCGATAAAAGTTAAGTTCGCCATAGTGATTTATTATAATTTTGGTGTATCTTATATGCAGCATACAACGTCAAAGTAAATACCCATCACTTGTAGCCTTAATCTCACTCAATAAAGTGCTTTTAAAATAAATAAATAAATAACTAGAGAAGTAGCTATGCAAGATAGAGAAACCAAACCAACCCCAAGCATTGACGACACGACACATAAATTAGAACTTAGATATCTTACGCTCGAAGATTATGTTGATGTGAAGGAGTTAATGGATGTCGTCTATTTACAAGTGGGAGGTGCGTGGCCACTAAAAAATTATCAGGCTCAGCTTAATACTTTTCCAGAAGGTCAGATTTGTATTGAGGACAAAGGCAAGGTAGTAGCCGCTGCAATTTCGGTCATTGTGGATTATGAAAAATTTGGTGACAAACACACCTATGATGAAATTACTGGAGATGCTTACTTAGGCACGCATGATCCAAAAGGTGATGTTTTATATGGTGTAGATATTTTTGTTTCGCCAGAATATAGAGGCCTTAGGTTGGGGCGTCGCTTGTATGAAGCCAGAAAAGAATTATGTAAAAACCTTAATCTAAAATCGATTATGGCTGGTGGGCGTATACCCAATTATGCAAAACATGCTGCCACTATGACACCCTATGAATATATCGAGGCTGTGAAATCTAAAGACCTGTTCGATCCCATTCTAACGTTTCAGATTTCAAACGGTTTTGAGGTGAAACAAATACTCAAGGCTTATCTACCAGAAGACAAAGCGTCGATGGGTTATGCCACTCTTCTGCAATGGCATAACATTTATTATAATGCTGAATCTCCCAAGCTTTTTGGTGGCCACAGAAATACAGCACGAGTGGGTTGCATACAATGGCAGATGCGCTACTTTCACGATGTCGCAGAATTATTGCAACAAGCTGAATATTTTATTGATGCTCTTTCTGATTACAAATGTGATGTGGCACTATTTCCTGAGTTTTTTAATGCGCCGCTTATGGGTATCAAACCCGCCGAAACATCAATCGATGCAATATGGAATTTAGCGACGTACAGCGACGAAATATTAACTGAAATGTCTCGTTTGGCTGTGTCATATAATATCAATGTAATTGTAGGTTCAATGCCGGTTGTTAAGGATGATGAATTATATAACATCAGTTACCTATGTCACCGAGATGGGCAAATAGACTGCCAATATAAATTGCATCCAACACCTCATGAAAAGAAGGATTGGATCATGCAAGGTGGCGACAAACTTCAGGCCTTTGATACTGACTTTGGTAAGATAGGAATTCTTATTTGCTACGACGTGGAATTTCCAGAACTAGGCAGAATTTTAGCAGAACAAGAGATTCAGATACTCTTCATTCCTTTCTGGACAGACACTAAAAATGGGTATCTTAGAGTGCGAATATGTGCCCAAGCAAGGGCAATTGAAAACGAATGTTATGTGGCTATCGCGGGTAGTGTGGGTAACCTTCCTAAGGTAGATAATGTTGATATTCAGTATGGACAATCGGCTGTTTTCTCTCCTTCTGATTTTGCTTTTCCTCATGATGCGATCGTATCAGAAACCACACCCAACACAGAAATGACGTTAATTGTAGATTTGGATTTGGATAGATTGACGCAACTTCGAAATGAAGGCTCAGTCAGAAATTATCTGGATAGAAGACGTGACCTGTACAAAGTTAAGTGGACTGGGAAGTAAGTAGGCGCTTACTCTTTTTTTATGACAAAAGATGGATATTTAAATGTTCTCTCTTCACTAGCTTTAAATTCTTGCGGCTTAATGTTTTAGGCTGAATTATATTGAAAAACTTCATCAATAGACTGGCCAAACACTTCGGCAATTTTGAAGGCAATCTCAAGTGTAGGTGAGTACTTACATTTTTCAATGGCCATGATCGTTTGTCGTGTTACGCCAATCAATTCTGCGAGCTCTTGCTGAGTCATTTCATCAGCAAAAAAACGCAGTTCTCGAATTTTATTTTTGATGGGGAGAGTAGACAAATTAGTGACTACCTCTATGATAAAGTTGTGTAGAAAATCGAACTACTTCAGAAAAAATGAAACTGAAAAGCAAAATATGTGCAGTTAAAAATGGGATGTTTAGCACCTTAAATTGTTCAATAAATTCCGGGCTTATTTCTAGAGAAACCATTCTTCCTAATGTTATTAACACGCCAATAACTAATACAGTGTAGCCAAAGTTGTTACCTTTATATTCGAATAATTTATCTCCTTCATCAGCACCAAGTTTAGCTGCTTTACGATTACTCATCGCAAGCACTGTTTGAAATATTATTTCAACAATAATGATGAGAACAAAAGCGCGACTTGATAGTTCTATTGCTGCGGTTTTAGCGACCTGTTCAGGTAGGTTACCTAAAGCTATTATATTAAAAAATAGTCACTAAAAATCAGCAGGGTGGAGATCAATGAAATCCAAATACTTTTTTCCCTAAAAGACATATTCATAAAAGTTGCTCCTTAATTATAGTTAACATTAAGTTGATAATTATATGCTTTAAGGGTGCTTTAGTTGTCTTTAAACCCCAATGTCTTCATTCCACAGCTGAGGATGTGTATCTATAAAACTTTGCATAAGGTGTATGCATTGTTGATTTTGTAACACCTCTACGGATACACCACGAGCAATTAAAAGAGCTTCGTCTCCTAAAAATGTGTAATTTTCTCCTACGATTACCTTTCCGATGCCGTATAAAATAATAGCTCCTGAACACATTGAGCAGGGTGATAAGGTAGTATAAATAACCGATTCTCGATAAGTCTGAGCAGACTGACGACCTGCATTTTCAAATGCGTCCATTTCGCCATGTAAAATTGGGCTACCGCTTTGCACTCTCCGGTTGTGACCACGGCCGATAATTTTGTTGTTATGTACGATAACTGAACCTATCGGAATCCCCCCTTCGGCTAATCCTTTTTGTGCTTCTTCGATTGCGGCTTGCATAAATTTGTCCATGAACACTCCTTAAGTATGGCTTCAGTTTTTGTGTATAGCTTGTGTTGTGAATATTGTAAGCCGCACTTTTTCAAGTGCTTTTTGGGTACCTTCAATATCTAAATTGAGCAAAAATTCATCGATAATGGGCGTGGCTTTATCGGCATAGGCTTTCTTACTATCGCGGTCGAAAAATTGGGTTATGCCTTCAGCATTAGTAAGTGTAATGTAAGCTTCTTGCACTAAGCTGGAGTTTTTTTGTTGGGCGTTTTTATGAGGTGATAACATCCCTAAACTTATATTAAAGTTCTCTTGATTAACACTTTGTGCGGCAAATTGAATGAATAATTTGGTTAATGCCATGTGTTCGGAAGTGGTCGGTACAACTAAAACATCAAGGGGGGCTTCTTCGTAATAAGTTAATTGGTTATTGAATATCGGAAACTTAAAATAACCAATTTTATCTATAATTTTTTCTGGAAAATTTTGAACGGCATAATTTCCTAACATCGACATCCCGATGAGACCACTAGATAATAGTGGGAGTCCCTGTTTCCATTCCAAATCCTGATGGTTTTGAATAAAGTAGTTTGCTTCACTGATATATTGGAGTTTCTTTAGGACGTTTTGTATCCTCTCATCTAAATAGGATGCCTCACCTCGCATAAGGTCTTTATGAAACTGTATACCGTTCAACCTCAGGTTTAAATAATCAAGCCATGCTGTAGCAGGCCAGTTACTCTTATTACCAATATAGATGGGTGACACATTATTTTGCTTGAGAATGTCACAAACTTCGATAAATTCGTCCCAATTACTGGGCTCAGTTAGTCCAAATTTTAAAAATAAAGGTTTATGGCAATAGGAGCCTATTTGATAATAAAATATAAGTAAGGCATAGATTTTTTCTTCAAGTGAAATGGCATCAATAACTACTTTTTCAAACATGCCGGTCATTTCTTTTGCAGTAAATATATCGCTTATTGAAGCAACGTTGCCTTGTTCAATGTATTCAAATAAACGCTCACCTGCGTGCCAGTTCAAAATGTCATATTGATCTGATAACAACATCTGCGGAAATTTTGTTTTAAACACTTCGCTGGTAAAAGAGGTGATAGATATCTGCGTATCTGGGTATTCGTCTTCAAACGCTCGGATTAAATTATAATAGGCCGCGCGCTGAGCACTATTTGATATAGATGCTGCAATTTTAAGCTGTTGTTTAGCAAGAACTGGAAATATTAGAAGTCCGATTATAGTGACGATTAAAATACGAATACTTTTTCACCTCTGGTTTTGCATAATTAAAAATAAATAGCTGAATTGAGCGATGCAAAAGATTCAAGTATCAAACATTTATTATAATTAGATATTGACCCTATGGGTACTGGGAGCGGTGCGTTTAAGTTTCGAATTTTTTTATTTTCCCATGCAAGTTGGACATGCCTCTTTGTTAATCATAAGTGTGTAGCTAAAAGATAATATTCCACCATTAAGTAATTAAAACTTCACCTAACTTTCCATTTATTATAATTAAAAATCAATAGCTTAATAGGTTTAGCTCGAAATTGGAAAAGTATAAGTCGGCTATAAGCAATGTATATCTGTCAATAAATTTTTTTGACTATAATTTAGCAAAAAAGTAGGTGCAGTTATGTTGTTATTTATTATTAGTAGCTTTTTTATCGTAGTCTATATTGCTTTGAAGCGCACAGGGTGGATTAAGCCATTGCTATCAGACCTAGGTAACGTTGTATGTTTTTTTGCGGTGTTTGTTTTTATCCTCAGCACTTTTACAAAAGCCATGCATAATCACTATTTAAAAAATCAATCTTAAGGCTATTTACGTAGCACAACACTTTTTGAATTTCTTGCCACTTCCACAACTACAGGGGGCGTTGCGATTTAATGTAGGAGTCGTGGTTTGTGTTGCAGGCTTATTTAAGATTGCGTCTAGCTCCATAATATTTTCTTGTTGATTTGCATCAATTTCGATATTTGCAATAAGTGACTTGTCTGACAGTATTGACTCGATTTCTTTTTTGCGCAGCTCTGAATTGACCACTAGTGTTAAGGGCGAATTTACAGTGCCTAATTTCACTTTTCTGTTAGTATTATAGCCAAATCGTTGATATTTTTCTCGCACCTCAATGCGACCTTTGAAAAAAACTTTATGCATTATCTGATCCTAATATAGTTAGGCACAGATCATAGCAGGATAAGTTGAAGACACTAACTTAAAGCTATCATTTTGTGGGTCTTCACGTGTCGAAATAGCCTAATTCACATTTGATTAAGGTTTCTTCTAATAGGATACTCGTTATCCTTGTATATCCAATGGTTACGTGAGCATGTTTAGAGTCATTTTTTTAAGTCTTATTTTTTTCAGCTCATCGAGTTATGCCAACCAACCATTTGATATTTTCGTAAAGCATGAGTTTAATGCTACGGATTCTATCACTGGAGTAGGGGTAACGATGTCCATAGGTCCAAGACATAGTTTAGTCAAAGGCGAGCTTGTCTCATCCCTCAACTATGCTGAAGTTTTAGATGACAGGGGGGGCATGCAAAATTTCCTATCGCTGGATACAGGTGTAAGGTTAGGATTTTACGGACAGGCTTTTTTCTACATTGAGGCTGGTTTTGATGCATTTGAACTTGTCGTAGATGATAATCGAGATGATAATTACTTTAATGATGGCCAAGAAGATAATGCGATAGATGGCTATGCTGGTTTAGGGGCAGGGATCAACGCAAAAAATATCCGCATAGAAGGTTTTGTCAAAGCTCGTCAGATTGATAGTGAAACTTGGGATAGCGACAAACAAATATTTTACGGGTTACAACTTTCCTTGTCTTTTTAATCTTTAGGTATGTAAAAATCTAGCCACTGTCGTCGAAACTAGGTACCTATGTCTGGCAATCAAACAACTAGGCGCCCACTTTCAGTCATGCGGGGCATTCGCATTGTTAGACGACCCCCCCTTTATTGAGCCGTTAATAAGAATATTTGTCTAAAATATCTTGGTAAGTATTATTGTTTTTTATTTTCTCTAGTTGTGCATTAAATTCATAAAGTTGTTCTGGTGCCACACTTTTTTGACTGAACATCACATAAGCATTTCCAGTTTGTATGGTAATACCTTGGGCAACAATGTAATTAGATAATGCTTTGCGCCTAAGTAATGAAGCCCCAACAAAACTATCCTCAAGATATCCGTCTATATCGCCATCTAGTAGTCTAGCCACATTGAGCTCACCCATAATGGCATTTAAAAAATACTGAGATGTCTCAGGGTTATCTAGATAATCTGTTACCTCTGGACCATAAACGTAGTCCCCTACTATCCCAATTTTACTGCCATTTTGAGTAAAATCAGACAGGGTTTGATACTCGGCTCGAATATTATCGCCGTTGCGAATGTAAAGAGAAAACTCTTCCATTCGGTATGCGTCACTAAAAAATGCAAACTGCTCTCTGGCTTCGGTCTTAGATGCTCTCAATAGTATGTCCACTTCCCCCCCTTTCAGCGCCTTTAACAAATCAACCCAAGTGCCTTGTTGAAATGTGAGTTGGCATCCTATGCCTTTAACTACTGCTGCAACTAATTCAATATCTAAGCCTGCAACCCGATCTCCAACATCTACATATTGATACGGTTCCCATGCGTCAAATCCAAGCACAAATTGGCAGTTTTTGGCGGGTGCCTTGTTCTTTATCGATTTTATTGCTTGAGTATCAGCTTCAACAATAGGTGTTGGTAAGGCTTGGTCACTTGTCGATTCAGGTTTACATGCGTTAACAAGAAAAGATAAAAGTATAAGTAAAAATAGATTGCTAATTTTCATAGTTTTTTTGCCTCTTATAAATTCCTACTAAGTGTAATTTAGTATTTGTATTTAGCGAGTCTATCGACAAATTGTTAACATCCGCTTATCTTTAATACCGAAGCTTAGGCATCATTTGTATTTAGTAAGTGTGTGTTTTAATTCAATGTTAGATGTGTTGCGCATATTAAGGTGAGCTACGGGCAAAGGTTCGAAGAAGATAAGCCAAGCAATAGCGTGCAGTAAAAAATACTTTATTACGCGTTTAGGTTAAATAATCGCTTGACCTTAGATGTTACTCTAAGGATTACTATTTGAGTCAAAGATTACGGAGGTAAAATGAAAATAAGTGATTTAGCAGAGCGTTCTGGTATCAGTGCGCATACATTACGTTATTACGAAAAAACAGGCTTGTTTAGTGCTTCACAACGCAACGAAAGTAACTACCGTATATATTCACAAGATGATCTAACCACGGCTAAGTTTATAAAACGTAGTAAAGAGTGCGGTTTTAGTTTGGCCGAAACAGCTACGTTATTGGCAATTAAGCATGACAAAAGCCAGCATGTGTGTGCTGAAGCTAAGTCGATTACCAGTACCAAAATAACCGATATCACGCAGCAAATTGCGCAGCTAAAACAGATGCAAAAGACATTACAACAGCTAGAGCAATATTGCTGTGGTGGTCAAGAAAGTGCAGAGTTTTGTTCAATCATCGCTGCCTTGGAACAAGAGTAACAATATGGATCTTCTCTCAAATTTTGTGTTGCTCTTTACCGAGTCTGCACCTTTTTTATTATTAGGTATGTTTATCGCTGGGATGATCAATCAATGGATCCCGCGCACATGGGTAGAAAAAACATTAGGCAGTAAAAGTTCAATACTAACTGCAGCGCTGATTGGTGCACCGCTTCCGTTGTGTTCATGCTCTGTTATTCCCGTTGCAATGGGAATAAGACGCAGTGGTGCAAGTAAAGCAAGCACCGCTAGTTTTTTGGTTGCCACACCTGAAACGGGTGTTGACTCGATTGGTATTACATATGCGTTAATGGGCCCCATAATGGCAGTGGCACGACCCATTGCAGCAATTTTTTCTGCCATAGTCGCAGGGTTATTAGTACTTTGGTTTGGCAAACAAGAGAGTGCAATTGAGCCAGAACCTGAATCGCAAGGCAAATCACAAAGCAGTTGCTGCCATAAATCCAGTGCTGTTGCGTTTACCATTAGCGATAAAATAAAAACTGCTTTGGTGTTTGGTTATGGTCAGTTACTACGAGACTTTATGCTGTGGTTTCTGGTTGGTATTTTCTTTGCGGCTTTGGTGACTACTTTAGTGCCTGCGGGGTTCTTAACTCAATATGCTCAGGGTATCTTGGCTATGTTAGTGGTAGTGGTGATATCAATTCCTATGTATGTGTGCGCTACGGCTTCAACTCCGCTTGCTGTAGGTTTGTTGTTATCGGGCATCACACCCGGTGCGGCTTTAGTATTTATGTTGACGGGGCCTGCTACTAACATCGCCACCTTGATGGTGATTAAAAACGAATTAGGCAAACGTGAGCTCGGTCTGTATTTACTGGCTATCATAAGTAGTGCATTGGTCTCTGGGCTGATGTTAGATTTTCTGTTTGAGAAATTTGATTGGGAAATGCAATTATCCCATGGCGAACATTCAAATATGATGGGAATATTTTATCAAGCATGTGCCTTAGTGTTAGCTGGACTGATTGTGTACCAGCTTCAAAAAATGCTGCTCCCTAAGCTATTTAAGGCAAGTTCTATATAAGTTGCGACGTCCTGAAGCAATATATTTATGCCTAAAGCTAATAAAGGTAATAATTACTTACAAATAGTAAGGTCAAAATAATTGCTGATGGTGTGTTGGTGGTGTATATCACTATGGTAGCTAATCACACATTGTACTTTGGGGTAATAAATGACAATTAATTGGAATGGGGATGCTCCTATCTATATTCAGTTATACCAACAAGTAATACAGCGCATTCTGGATGGCAACATTCAAGAAGGTGAAGCTTTACCTTCGGTTAGAAAAGTTGCGGCTGAATATCAACTTAATCCCGTTACTATTTCTAAGGCTTATCAAATGTTACAGGATGAGCAATATGTTGAGAAACAAAGAGGAAAAGGTTTGTTTGTTAAGCCTGGAGCACCTCACCGCATATTGGAAAATGAGCGAACGTCTTTTCTGGCTAACGAGTGGCCACTGATATTGCAGAAAATCTCACGATTAAAGCTTTCAATAGAAGAATTGCCACGCACCATCAAGGGGAATAAATAATGTCAGCTATGATCTCGATTTCAGGACTACATAAGTCTTATAAAAATAAGCAGGTATTGAAGGATGTTAATTTAACCCTAGGTGCTGGACAAATCTTAGGTTTAGTGGGCCCAAATGGTGCGGGTAAAACAACCTGCTTACAGGCGTTATTAGGTCTAACCACATATGACGGTGACATAGATGTTTTAGGATACAACCCGAGCAAAAACAGGGAGAAAATGCTGGCTGATGTCGCTTATATCGCCGATGTTGCTGTTTTACCAAAGTGGATAAAAGTCGACCAAGCTCTGACTTATATGCAAGGTGTACATCCGAACTTCAATCGACAAAAGGCTGAAGCGTTTTTATCCAAAACCAATATACCTGCAACAGCTAAAGTAAAAACCTTATCCAAAGGTATGGTGACACAATTGCACTTAGCTTTAATTTTAGCCGTTGATGCAAAAATACTGATTTTGGATGAACCTACACTTGGCTTAGATATTTTAACCCGTCGTCAATTCTATGCACATTTATTGGAAGATTTTTATGACGCAGATAAATGCATCATAGTCACCACTCACCAAATCGAAGAAATAGAACATATTCTGACTGACGCCGCATTTATTCGTGATGGTAAGATTGTACTAGATCAAAGCGTGGATGATATTCGCAGTCGCTTTAAATTAGTCGCAGTTGACAACGAACATCTCGAGCAAGCCAAAGCCCATAACCCACTTTTTACCAACAGCATGATGGGCATCACTAGCATGTTATTTGATAATGCCGACCCAGCTATTCTCGCTACTTTAGGTAAAGTAAGTACACCCACATTAGCTGATATTTTTGTCGGAATGATGACCAAGGAGACTATCCAATGAACAGTTCACAAATCATCACCAGTTTTAGAAAAGAAATATGGGAATTTAAAAAAACCTTATTTTGGGTGCCGCTCATCATCGCTGTTTTTATTATAGTTGCGCCTTTGTTTCAATTGATATTGATGGAAGATTACCAATCGGCTAAGTGGTTAGATATTGTTACCAATGTAGATAATTTAGCGAATGTTGAAGGGTTCACCCGTATATTCCTGACTGCCATTATGGGGATGTTCGTTCCATTTATTATGGTGTCGCTGATCATACAACTTTATTATTTTACGAATTGTTTGTTTGACGAAAGACGTGATTTATCCATTTATTTTTGGCGATCACTGCCTGTTTCAGATGTATTAAGTGTTGGCGTTAAGCTGATCACTGGGGCGTTAGTGGTACCAACGATATTTATGCTGGCAGCCACCTGTGTGGTGTTTGTTTTTCTATTATTTGCACTCATTGCTTGCTTGGTGTTGTCGATAGGGTATGACGTATCTTTGTGGGGATTATGGAGCAGTGCTGATATTATTAGCAACTTAACTTCTATATGGTTAAACTTGCTACCCTATGCATTGTGGATGTTTCCTGTCTTTGCATGGTTAATGTTAGCCTCGATGTTTGCCAACAAAGCTCCTTTTTTATGGGCCATATTACCCATAGTTGCCATAGTGCTTATTGAATCTTTTGTCGTGAAATATTTGCACCTTGATGAGGGGTTTTTCTTGAATACATTACGTGAATATTTTGCATTCGGCCAAGATTTGTTCTCCAATAACGGTGCGAATATTGATTCACCTAGGTTCGTGGTATTTTCGGCCTTGTCCTCAAAAGTCAGTATAGTTGCAACACTAATAGGAGTGGGGTTGATGTATATCACTTACTGGTTAAGAGTCAACAGAAGTCACGTTTAACAAAGATACAATTCAAGCAGCTGCCACTTTCAGTACAATAAGTTTATGCACTGATCGTGAATTAAATTTATGCAGATACTAACTTAGCCCTCCCTGTCAGATGAAATCCTTTAGGTCTGCTGGCACAAGTCGTCGCTGCAAACCCGAAGGGGGTCATCAGTGCTTATGGCTTGAATGTTGGGATGCGAATATCAGCGTAAAATCTCACTGAACTTTTAAGGTGATGATAACAATCAATTACCAGCCTTCCATTTGATATTGCAGCCCATAGAGGGTGTCTGAGTTGTGTCAATATGATGACCAACAAGCAGTGCATCCATAGCCTGAATTAAATTGTGACCTGTAGCTTGGTGTTGAGATGAATCGTAGTTTCCAGAAGATATTCGGGTCGGTCTTGAACTATCGAATTGACCTCGATAAACCAGTTTTTGTTCACCATTAAATAAATATAAATCAGGTGTGCATGCTGCAGAGTAGGCTTTAGCAACCTCCTGTTTTTCATCCAGTAGGTATGCAAAAGGGTATTGACGGGCCCGTTTTTCCTCAATCATATGTGCCATATCGTCATCGGGATATTGTTCGATGTCGTTACTATTGATGGCGACAAAAGCGATACCCTTTTTTTGATACTGTTGCGCAATCTTTGCCAACTGTGGTGCAATGTGGATAACATAAGGGCAATGGT
The DNA here is from genome assembly GCF_000347635.1 of Paraglaciecola psychrophila 170. Lineage (NCBI taxonomy): Bacteria > Pseudomonadati > Pseudomonadota > Gammaproteobacteria > Alteromonadales > Alteromonadaceae > Paraglaciecola > Paraglaciecola psychrophila. Next base: position 567,684 of record NC_020514.1, read on the forward strand.
TACATATAAAAGCTACCACCAGACCTTGAGTGCCCTCGTAGTCGGACAAACTTACTATATTGCCATCTGTATTGGGTAAACTAAAACTCGCCGCTTTGTGGCCTAGCGGCAACATATTGGAGGGGGTCATTGCCATGTTTGTTTCCTTAATTTAGGATAAAATGATATTCAATAACAGTTTACCTGCTCTATTCATTACAAGGTACACATTCACTAATATTGGGTTTTGAAAAGTAAATATGCAACAAGAATTAGAAATTGATGATTTAGTTAAAGGCACAGGCAAAATTGCCGTGCGTGGAGCATTGATCACCGCTCACTATATCGGTTGGCTTGAAGATGGTACAGAGTTTGACTCTTCCTATAAAAAGAATGCCCCTTTTCAAACCGTACTGAGTAATAAACGCGTTATCCAAGGTTGGATACTAGGCTTAAAAGATATGCAAGTCGGCGGCAAACGTCGTTTGCGAGTACCCGCACATTTAGCGTATGGAGAACGCCAGATTGGCACGATGATCCCACCTCACTCCAATCTAGTCTTTGAAATTGAATTATTAGAAGTGTTAACCAGAGATTAAAGAGTCATCTGCAGGATATAAATGTTATTTAGGCATATGAAATTATACACCTTAGCTTAATTCTTTTTTCATCACTCCATTAACTTAGACGTTACTAGTCAGAATATATTCATTTGCTGACTCAACAAAATTGTTTGGAAAAAGAAATATTGTTCCAACGCAGAAAAAAGGCAGCTGATGTTGAACAAAAGAAAAACACGAAAGAGCTTTTTATCCATAAAAAACCTAACACTCTGCATAATGGATAAATGCATGGGTTGCCGCTTTGAGCGAAGCTAAGGCCGCCAATGTATTTGCCCTTCGTGATTGCCAATCCGGTCCACATTAAACGTTTCGAAGGTGCCAATGGTCAACGTGCTAAAACTGACAAACTTGATGCCCAGTTGATAGCCCATTATGGCGAAGCCATTAAACCTAAGCTGTCAACCTTAAACCAGACATCATGCAGTCTATGAGTGACTTAGTCGCTAGGCGAAATCAACTCCTTGTTATGCAAACCATGGAGAAAAATAGAATGCAGATATTGCCCCAACATCTAGAGATGACCATAAAACCTGTATTAACCGTGTTCAAAAATCAGATAGAGAAGATTGAAAACAAAATAGTCTCATTAATTGAAAGCTGCCCAGATTATCAAGCTAAAAACATCACCCTGCAAAGCATGAAAGGTATTGGTAAAATAGACTCTGCTTCCATCATCAGTAATTTACCTGAGTTAGGTTATATCAGCATTAAACAAGCGTCTGCATTAGTCGGTGTTGCGCCTATGAATCGAGAAAGTGGCCGATACAAAGGACATAGAAAAATCCAAGGTGGAAGACATCAGGTCAGAACCGTTTTATACATGGCAATGATGTCGGCTATACAAAGTAATCCTGTTTTTAAAGAGACTTATCAACGATTAGTAGCAGCTGGAAAACCTAAAAAAGTGGCTATCATCGCTTGTATTAGAAAAATGGTAGTTATCTTAAATTCTATGCTAAGAGATGGGGTGATGTGGGAAGCGCCAAAGGCTATAAATTAACTATTGGCGCCATAGTCTCTTGTTAGGCAAACCCTCCGTTTGCACCAATATTTTGGCCTGTTACCCATGATGCCTCCTCACCAACAAGGAATAACACTATACGGGCAATATCTATTGGTTCGCCAATACGACCAAGTGCAGCCATTCCCGCAAGTCGATTTATAACCTCTTGACTTTTACCCTCAGTAAAAAGTTCAGTATTGGTTGGGCCCGGTGAAATTGAGTTGACCGTAATATTTCGCGCACCAACCTCTTTTGAAAAAACTCTTGTGAGCTGCTCTACAGCCCCTTTGGTCGCACAATATGCTCCATACGTTGGTAGCATTAGGCGGGTCGTAGAGCTAGAAAAATTAATAATACGTCCGTCATTCTCAAGCCGTGAAGCTGCCTCACGAAGTGTATTAAAAGTACCTTTCACATTAACAGAAAATATCTGTTCAAAATCATCATCCGTTGTATCTTGAATTGTTTTATACAAAATAGAGCCAGCATTATTAATAAGGATGTCTATTTTTCCGAACTGGTTAATCGCCAAATCAAACATCAACTTAACTTCGCCTGGATTACTGATGTCTGCCTTTATAGCAATGGCATTTCCACCATTAGCTTTAATATCAGAGACAACTTTATCAGCTGATGTTTGGTTGCTAGAGTAATTAATAACTACGCTTGCTCCAGCATCCGCTAGTGATATTGCTATCTGAGCACCTATTCCTCGCGACGATCCTGTAACGATAGCAACTTTATTATTTAGCCGTTTCATAAAATTCCTTAGTTTAATACGTGGATATGACTTGATAGCGCCTAAAGCTTAATATAACTGGAAAATACGGAGTGATAGCGAGTGATTTTCCAGTTATATTTTTGTTATATTTATTTTTTATAGTTCATCAATTTTATTGAAAAGTTTTTTGAATCCATTCCACATCACTGCAAAAGGAATTAATGCTGGTAGGATTATAATCCAAATATTGGAGCCACTTAAGACAGCAATTCCAGAAATTAGGCCAAATGAAATTCCACCTAAAACCCCAATAGCCGGAAACATCACTAGGTATAATTTTACCTTCTTTTTCAGTTTTGTCTTTTCTCGTATATTCATACTCTCATTCACTTTCGGTATCCTTCGAAAATATAACGCTTAACATATGGGGATTTTAGGAGCGTTTTTTCAGCGAGTTAAATTCCCGCTGACTTGGCTTGTTATACGAATATTACTCTGTAGTTTTTAAATTTTTTTAGCCTTTCTACACTTTTCTCTATCTTCGGGGTGCCCATGACTACAATCTTCCGAAAGTTCACCGACAACCAGGGCAGAACCAACATAAATTGCAGCCTTTATTGGATTGTTAGTACTAGCATTTGGATGTAATAATCGGTGCTTAATTTCATTTTTTGTACATCCAGATATTAATAAAATCATACTTGTTAATGCTAAAATTTTCATATATCCCCCAAACTAGATGAATTCGTATAACGCTTCAAATATGGGGCGCGGATTTTTCGCGTCCCTGCCATGATTTTTTTGTTATATTTAGAATGTACAGGATATTTTATGCATTTTTTCCGCAACATTTCTTATATTTACGCCCGTTACCACAAATACAAGGATCGTTACGCCCAACTTTTGGAGTCGCCCTTACAATAGGACTTTTAGGTGGGCAACAACTTGTGTTACTGCAACTAGGCTCATTACCTTCAAGTAATTCATCGGACAATATTGTACTGTTTTCATTCATATTAACTTCAACTCTCTTTTAAAACTTTTACGTTGACCCTAAAAAATAAATATAACGCTTTTTATAAATGGCGCGCGTTTTTTACGCGTCCAGTGAAGGCCGTTCTTTGGCCGTAACTATATTTAATAAACTTGTTATAAATCGTGACCTAATGACTTAACGTGCTCGATTACTAGACCGTGGCCGCTTAACAATGCTGAAAATCTGATTTTTGCACCACTTTCAAAAGTCAAAGTATACTAATTTGGAGTGGCGTGAAACTTTATTTGTTTTAGATTAGCCCACAACTCATCTTTTGAACCAGACCAAGGAGTACGAAAACTGTATTGATTTTTCATCAAATTTCCCATGAACTTTAAAGGCTTCACCATATGAATATATAGCTCCTAGACCAAAGCCCGCGATTAACCCGACTATCGGATAAAGATTTCGTTCAAGATTAATATCAGTAAAAAGCAATCCAAAAAAACATGCTCCGACTATGAGTAAACACACCCAGAATAGACATGAAATAATGAGTCCAAACTTGAGTTGTCCATCAATTGACTTATGACTGGTTCTTAAAGAAACGTACCCACATAAAATAATAGAAACAATCCCGCCTATTATTCCACCTATAGTGCATGAATCCACTCCAATCCTCCTTGAGATTTATAACGCTTCGAATAGGTGGAGCGCGCTGTTTGCGAGTCGGCTCTAATTTGTTTGTTAGCGGCCGCATAACGTGAAGCGGGTTGAATAATTTGATAGACTAACAAACTGCACGGTCCTTATTTAAATTGTGTAATTGCATTATCCATTGCCTTTTTGTTTGCCAGTAATTGTTGATTAAATATTGCCAGACTTTTAAGTGTACGTGAAGTTAAATTACCAACAGTGACAAACTAAAAAAGCTAACCGCTTTGCACGCCACTTACCGACAACCACCTGATAATGGCTTTGGCCTGCTAACGCTTAACATATGGGGATTTTAGGAGCGCTTTTCAGCGAGTAAAATTCCCACCATGATGTTTTTGTTATGTGCCTTTGCTAACAATTTAGCGGGTGCAAAAAATAACCACTTGATTTTTCGAAACGAATACTTGGTACAGATAGCGTCTCTCCGTTAATAATTATGTTGAGGTTTTCGATCGTTAGCACTTCAAAAAGTTTGTTAGGTAACAAGATAGATTCAAAATATTCGTCTTCTGAGCTATCTGAATTATTTTTCATGATTGACCCAGCAAAGTACTCAGCTGTTTGATAATTATCGCCTCGGCTTACAACCCTAGCAAAGGAGTTTATAGTCAAGTCAACATTTGTATCTTCGGCGACTCCAGTAATAGTCTGTTTTGGCCAAATTACCTCTGCACCGTCTGGTATTGTTAATGTAACTGAGAAAAAACGCTTATCACCAAATATACGCATTGAAAACTTGGAAACTACACCCTTAAAATTCAATATTAGTGTGTTATCTGCTCCAACCTGCCCTCTACAGGACTCTTTCTCAACAGAACCACCGTATGCTCTTGGATAATAAAAATCCTCTTTGATAACAGCACAAGAACAAAGAGTTAACAGAATTAATAAAGCAATCAGTATCTTCAAATCAACCTCATTGGCACATAACTCCCAATAAAGGGCTAAAAATTTTTTGCTGAAATGTTGAGGAACGAAAACAGCAAACTGTTTTTAGTTCCGCTTGCTTGGCTTGTTATATGCCTGCCTGCTCATATAGCTCTAGAGGAAGTCCATCTGGGTCACTAAAAAATGTGAATTTTCTAGTGGTATATTCATCTACTCTAATCGGCTCAACATCTACACCTTGAGACAAAAGATAAGCTTTTACTGATTCAACTGACTCTACATTAAATGCTAAATGTCTTAAACCTAGAGCCTCAGGAAAGCTCGGTCTATCTGGCGAATTAGGAAAGGAAAATAATTCTATTTGACCACCATTTGGTAATTTAAGATCGAGTTTAAATGAATCACGTTCTTCACGATAATTCTCAGCTATAACCTCTAATCCAAGAATTGAAACATAAAAATTTTTAGACTTTTTATAATCTGAGCAAATTATAGCGGCATGGTGAATCGATTTAAGCACCTAACCTCCTTAGTATATAACGCCTCATTAAGAGGCAAAAAATAGTTGGTTAAAATAAGCGGCGAAGGAGCAAAAACCAACTGTTTTTTGTCCTTGTTTAATTTCTTGTTATGTTAGTTCTATTTCGTCGAATTTCAAAGTATAAAAGTCCTTATTCAATGAAGCTTTCCACTGCTCCATGTGGCGATAATTTTCAATATATTGTTGATAGCTTTCTATCATGCTTTCACTAACATTAAGACCGTAAATGATTGACTTAACAGCGCCAACTTTAAAAAGGTACAAGCTGCTAGGGTCAGAACTAAGCTCAACAAGGTTATTAGCATATGCCTCTCTTCTATCTTTGTCCGAAATCTGGTCGAGGTAAATAGTATATTGACCATTATCATCTTCGATACCTAGTTCCAGTAACTTATTTAAAACAAATTTGTTTTTTAATCGATGGATATCATTAACTATAACCTTATCAGCTTGATCTAAGCGAAGAGTTACACGGTGTTCTTTCTCGTATATCCATTCATCGCTTTTCTGTTGAAATATTTCAAAGAAAATTCGGTCTTTGCCTTCAGCGGTAATGTTAGAGTAATCAAAATCAAATTGATCTACACGGTATCTAGGCTGTTTTCTATACATAACTGGAATGCATTCGCCACGAAACATTTCATAGTCTTCAAACATGCTAGTTGAATTAAGTTGAGGTTCGTGCAAATGAGTAAACATATTCCCATCAAAAGCAGATTTTGACCAGAAGCCAATAACAGCACCTTTATGTTCATTAGCATAATGAGACCACATTAATAAATTATCTTTAGCTTCGGTTAGGCTAATGACCCCTATTTTATTTTTATTTGTCTCAATATGAGTTATTAACTCACTTGGCGACTCACATATTTCAAAATGAGGGCAAAGTTCAGATAATGCATTTTCACAATATATGGCTTCAAAAGGATCGTTTAATGCGGATAATTGAGTTGCTCTAATATAGCCATCTTTCAAGAAGTACTCAGGATTAGACATGTATTTGTATAAAAGCTGCAAGTCAACTCCTAGGCTTAATATTGCGGAAGAACATAACGCTTCGAATAGGGGCTGCCGGTTAGGCAGTCTCGCTTGCTTGAATGGTTATGTGTATCTAACAGTTTGGTAATCACTATTAATTCCTTTTTCGGATCAACAGGTATTTCTGCTAAGACTCGAAGTACTCACGTATCACAGCAAGACTAGCAGAAGGATTGTCACCAAACATTTCATGCCCTGCATTGGGAATGACCACTAATCGCGTTTTTGGAAAGGTTGTCATTTGGGCACGCTGTAATTTTTCACCAGTGAAGGCGCTGCATTCGGACGCAATGAACAGTACCTCGTCAGTATAGTTGTGGGCAACCACACCGATTTGTGAAAGATCAGTTGAAGGGCCAAAGATGGTGTTGAAGGCTGTAGATCCAAAGCGGCTGGGTGGAACAGGTACGTTTGGCTCTTCAGTACTGACAGGTTCGCCTGCACAGGTGTAGCCGGACGCAAATGAGCCAACGAATGCTTTTGCCATCCTGCCAGAGATATAATCGTTGATAGCATCAGTATCTTGCGGTTTCATGTGGAAGGTTTCGAAAATAGTGGGCAGCAGTACCCGATAGAACCCCAAGCCTTGTGAGTTGCTCTGCCGTTCACTAAAACGAGCCAAAGAGGCGTTATTAAGTGCCCCAGGCTCTGCTAGTGCCGCCTTGGCAACAAATTCAGGATACTGCCCAAGGTAACCTGCAACAAGCATTGCGCCCCACGAATGGCCCACCAAGTAGACTGGTTCTCCCTGTCCATAGTGGGTGACAACCCGATGCAAGTCTGCGATAGATGACTCTAACGAAAGTTCGGATGCGTCGACCCGTGGGGACAGGCCTGAGCCGCGTTGGTCATAGAAGACAACGAAGTAATCGTTCTCTAGCTGGTGCAAGTTGAGTAGATAGCCATAGTTACCACCCGGCCCGCCATGAACAACGACCACGGTAGGGTTCTGTGGATCGCCAAAAGTCTCGGCGTGGAAGACTACACCATCGATCTCAATGTGGGGAATTGTTGGATCAGTTGCAACTGTATCGGGTACACCATGATCGCCAGCAGTAGAGATAAATAAACCAATACCTATGATGATGACAATTCCGATTAGCAGGCCAGCAGTTTGAATGACACGAACTATTATTTTCACCTTCTCACTCCCTAGAAAAACTCACGAGTTGTTATAACTGCTATTTTAAATTTTGCGATATCATCCGAGGCGGTATCTTAGACAAGATCTTGGTTCCACCAAGGCCATATGCAATAAACGGAGACATACCATATAAATAAAACGCAATCACATAATATCCACCATTGCCACCAAACTCACCTCTGCTATATGCGATGTATCCAACATATAAACCGGCTACGCCTAAAACTAAGCTTAATATACGAAAAATCACCTCTCTCATTTTGCCCTACTCCCTCTCTATAATATTTTTATCGACTTTTAATACCAACGAAGAAATTAATTTTTCCGTATATTCTTTTATTCCGTTCACTACCAGTAATACGGGCTTATAACGCTTCGCATAAACAGCGGAGCAAGTTGGACGCTTTTTTACTCAGTTTGTTTTGCAAAAAAACGGCCTACTTGCGGAGTCTAGTTTTATGCGTTTGTTAGGCGCCTTTGATTAGTTTTGGGAAGTTTTCGTTTTGAACAATCTTGCCAATCAAATTTTGGACTGCTGGCATCAAAGCTTGGGCTGTTTGATTACAAGCAGTCTCTCCATAAAAGCTACTTGTAAAAGAGTAACTTTCTTTAACGGATATGGACTCTCCATTAGAGGAATTCAATGTCATAGCGATATCCCAGCTACCTGATGCAGAGGAGAAGTCGATAGAATCTAATATGCCAGTGAGGGTTATAGGAGCATCACCGTCGAAAGCCTCTGCCATTTTTAACTCATCAATAAATGCCTTACGAATGAATCCTTCAAACGATTGGCCATCTGGAGTTTTTATTGGCCCAACACCTCTACACATAATACTAGTTTGGCTTTCCCCGGAATTACTGAACTCACCAACATTAATATTAGAATCAGCCATTTTCTTTAATGATGAAATATTGTCTACCGATACAGCATAGCGATTAACTGAGTACGTGGAACACCCTGAAACTCCTAAAAGTACAAGAGTGACTAAACCTATTTTTTTTAACATTTTTATGTTTCCTTTTTATATTTAAATATCCGATTTACTTCGAATTTTTGCCTAACGCTTCACAGCAGCCGCGCCGCAGTTTGGCGTCGGATGACTGTGCTTGTTAGGCTTAAATTGCATATCCACTAATTTAAACCTTCGGTAAGTCGCGTTTAAAGACCAATATTAATAAATAAATTAAAGCGATTGGCGGGATGAATGCAGTGAAAAAACCGATAACGGAAACAAGTATCGGTGTTTCAGTTTTTCTGCGGCCTAGGTATAAACTTATACTCGCCATAAAAACGCCTAACCCAACAATAAAAAAAAGCAGTTGCGAGGGACTAATTCCAAACATTTTATTTAATTCCTTTTTTAAGCCTAACGCCTACTTAAGCGGAAAAATATAGTTGGCTAAAATGTTGAACGAAGTAAAACAGCCAACTGTATTTTTTCCGTTTGAAGTTCTTGTTATGTGTTGGACTCTTCGCTAGTGCTCATTAGAACCAAGCGGAACTCCCCAAAGTTTTTACCAAGAATAAGCTTTAATGGAATGATTGAAATTCCTAGGCCGATTAAGAAGCCAATGGGTTGAACAATTAACTTAATAATATCTGTAGAAGTACCAAGCATACCTAGAATAAAACCTAAAACACCGCCGATAATAGCACCAATAATAACAGCTCCGATAATTGCTATGATGTTACGCCAAAGATATGACCACCAAATTCTAGCTGCTCGTTTCCATGTTATTTCTAATTCCATTTAATACTCCTTAATTTGATTGATATTGACACATAACGCCCTGTTAAGGGGCAAATTGTAGTTGGCTATAATGTGAAGCGAAGCGGAACCAGCCAACTGTAATTTGTCCCACTTGAACAGCTTGTTAGAAGTGCTTTACTTCGTACTCTTTTGTCTTATTTTTAAGAACTGAAATCATTGATTTAGATAACATTGCTAAAGGCTCGACTAGCTCCATATACTTTTCAAAATAAGTTCCTCGCATACTGATTGGGAGCCGATTTCCAATTTTAGCTAAACTAGGTGAAAGGTAGGGGATATCGGTATGAGCGAATAACTTTGACCGATACTCAATTGCTAACCTATGAACTTCAAGATCCGTAACCCAATTTTCGTCTAAACGCCAATTATGCTTCTTATGGACTGCTTTATTTCCAGAGAAAGGTCTAGCGTAAGCTATAACCGCAGCTTTAAATAAAGCCATTTTAATTTCATTGTTATCACTACTTTCTAGTAATTCAAGTGTTTCAGCACATTCAAAAAAATCTTGAATCGCGAATCGAAAGAAAACATATCGTTCTTGAGTTTCATCTTTCATAGATATCTAAATACACCTAAATTTGATAGCACTACTAACGATTCACAGCAGCCGCGCCGCAGTTTGGCGTCGGATGGCTGTGCTTGTTAGTGCCCACGGTACAGGCAGGCGCTTGATTGATGTGACTAGCTAACATGCGGTGCCGTAACTTTTTGAAGTGGAACTTTCTGTAGAACAACATTGATAAAACTGAAGATATTGAAAATATGTGATGACCAACTCCCTGGTTATGGTGCTACGAACTTACCAACTTCACGTAACTAAAAACTAACAGATTTGTGTACCTACTGGCAAGTAACAACGATGAAAACGGATAGGGCTACTAACGCTTCGCATAAACAGCGGAGCAAGTTGGGCGCTTTTTTGCGCCGTGTGACTTGCAAAAAACCGGCCTGCTTGGGGAGTCAGGTTTAATGCGTTTGTTAGGCATTACTAGCACTTAATAGATATTTTTCAGCTTCTTCAATAGAATTAATTACATATTCTTTAGATACGCATATCAGCGTTTCATGAAATGTGACTCCCGGAATATCACTAATCTTTTTTATGTCAACCGCATGCGAACCAGCATGAATAATACTGTTTCTAATAACTCTTAATTTTTGTAAGTTAATATACTCTTTATTAACATCATCCATATTTACACCAGCAACCTTTACTAGGTATTTATGATAAACAGCAAATTCATCATCTGCTTTAATGTCTTTGAACTTTAAATTTAATTTAAGGCTTAGCTGTTTTTGTTTACATATTTGTTTTAGCCAAAAGTCTAGGCAACTATAAAGATTACACAACATATCCAATTTTACATATGATGTGAAATGACCTAAATCTGAAAACTCAGTTGAAGTGCCTACAACTTCAAAAATTTTGTGAAAATATATTCTCAAATCATTAATGTCATCTGCAATCCGATTTTTTCATGCCCATGCGTGATTGATGCCTAGCGCCTTAATAAGCGGGCGCGAAATTGTTGGGTAAAATTGGGAGGAACGAAGATAGTCAGCTGTTTAGCGTCCGTTTGAGTAACTTGTTACATGCCTCTATATTAGGCTACTGTAGCGTTCTTTCTAACTGTGTGAAAAATGCCCACGTACCACCAATAAGACAAATCCAGTTTAATGTAGCCTTAAAATTCTGCATTACCTCTGATAGAGATGGACTTATTTCTAAAACTAAACTGTATAATTCTTCGTAGTTTTCTGGACTAGCGGTTTTTAATGTTTTAAAGAAAACAGCCAGTTCAGCCTCTTTTATATCTAAGAATTGTTCTCTAATTTTTTGAAGTTCAGATTTCACTGTTTCTGGTGTGTAGTTAAAAACATCAGCAAAACTACCACACTTAGGGCAACTCATACGATTACCTGACATATTTATATTTGGGTAAGGACCATTTATTAATTGCTCTGAAGTTAATTCACATACAAGAAAAGAATTCGCGAGAAAGGTATGTTTACAATTAGGGCACGCTGCTGCAGGACTCCATGTGATACTTTTCATTATAACTCCTTAGGTTGATACTTACGTTGGCATGTAACGCTTCATTAAGAGGCAAACAAATAGCTGGTTAAAATAGTGAACGCAGTGAACAAAACCAGCTGTTTTTTGTCCTGCTTGAATGACTTATAGTTCGACCAAGCCACTTAATCTAACAAAGTAACTTACTATTATATTAGGTGGAACATGCTTCTGTTGGTTACGAATATTTAATGGCAAACATTAAATGTTTCTAACAAGACGTTCGAGCCAACAGAGCAACTCATTTCAAAACGCATACTCAGGGATTGCCGACCACGACTATCTATAAGACCTGCGAGAAACGAGATTTAAGCACATTCCATCTGTAACATTACTCGGAGGAGCTGCAAAATGAAAGCATATAATATTAATGATTTCGCTGCTTTAATCGGCATTGATTGGGCAGATACAAAACATGACATATGTGAATATCCTATCAACACACAAAAGTACCATTATTGTATTATTAAGAGTAAACCTGAAGCGTTTCATGACTGGGCAATGAGCCTTAAACAGCGCTACCCAAATCAACAAATTGCCGTGGCTTGCGAACTAAAAAAAGGTCCTCTTATTTATGCCTTAGCAAAATATAGCCACCTAACCTTATTTACCATTAACCCGTCATCCGTGGCTAATTACCGTAAAGCTTTTACGCCAAGTAACGCGAAAGATGACCCTTCTGATGCACTCATTCAAGTCGAAATACTTACACTGCATATGGACAAGCTCACCGTCATTGAACCCGAGTCAGCGGCTATGCGCTCACTTGCACAGTTAGTTGAGTACCGTCGGAGCTTAGTTCAAGATAGCGTGGATTTATCCAATAAAATAACCGCCACCTTAAAGAATTATTATCCTCAAGCACTTGAATGGTTTAAAGAAAAAGACACCTTCATCTTCTGTGACTTTATCAGTAAATGGCCATCACTTACCAAAGTTAAAAGAGTAAAAAAACAAACACTCTTAGACTTTTTCAACAGCCATAACTCACATTATTCTCAGGTAAATGATGCACGTATCTTAAGCATCAAAAGTGCTATGCCATTAACCGAAGACATCGGCGTGATAGAACCGAACCAACTATTAGTTGAAGTGCTCATTGCACAATACAGAGTCTTACTAAAGGGAATTGAGTCGTTAGATAAAGCCATAAAACTGGCCTACAAGTCGCACGATGACAAGGTGATTTTTGACAGTTTCCCAGGTGCTGGCCCTCAACTAGCCCCAAGATTATTAGTGGCCTTTGGGAGTAATAGAGAGCGTTATAAAGATGCGAGTGAACTGCAAAAGTATGCCGGTATTGCGCCTGTCATTGAGCGAAGCGGAAAGAAAATGTGGACACATTGGCGCTATAGTTGTCCGACCTTTTTAAGGCAAACCTTTGTGGAATGGGCTGGTTTTTCGATACGTTATTCATTTTGGGCTAAGGCTTATTATGAACAACAAAAGAGCAAAGGAAAACCACATAACAGCATCATCAGATCGCTAGCTTTCAAGTGGATTAGGATACTATTTAGGTGCTGGAAAACAAGTATGCCATACGATGAGTCAAAATACTTAGAGGCCCTAAAACGAAGAGGCTCGCCTCTATTAAAATTTGCGGTAAATAGCTAATTTATACTTGTTGTCCACCTCAGGGCGTGTTGTTATAAGCCAACTTTTGGAAGTTTATCAGTTTTAGTTAGCTCGAAACTTTTCAAGTTTAGTATTGTTGAATATGACACACCAGCCTTTTGATAAACTAGGAATAATTCCATTTTATTTAGCATTGTATGATCCACTATAGACTCCACTTCTTGTATTAATTCCTTATAACCCGAACCATCAGGTTGTGTAATAGCTATTGTTGTTAAATCACCAGCAGATAAGCGATTATCATTATCTGAGTCAAGTTGAACAAGTTGATATAAGATTGCAATAATAGGTTGTTTTGAATCGTAATCTCCTTTTCTTAATTTATCACTGCGTTCAATTAAATAATTTGTATGATCAAACAACCACGTTTTTTGAGATGTTTCAGTGTTTATAAATAAGTGATTTCTTGTTGAGTTTGACGATTTACTGAAATAAGCACGATCAAATGATTGATCAGAATAAAGTGGAATCATTAGCACTTTCCCATCATTTATTTGAGTTAGTTGTCCGAATCTCCAGTTTTCTTTTATTTCAGCATTTTCTTCAATATTTACAATATTTCTGGTTGTTCTTTCTCTCGTCACATCCTGAAAAAGTTTAAATACGACAAATAAAAGAACACCAACAGCAAGTACGCCCGCGACTGAAATTACTAGCCCGTTGAAGCGCCAAACTAATTTAAAAAACTTATTTTCTTCCATGATACTCCAAACCTAGTATTGGCTTATAACGCTTCGCATAAACAGCGGAGCAAGTTGGGCGCTTATTTTGCGCTGTTTGTTTTTGCAAAAAAATCGACCCACTTGTGGAGTCAGGTTTAATGCGTTTGTTATAAGCACGTTAACTCATTGAAGTCGCTAGCTACTTTATCAATTTCGCCAGTTTCGTGCGACCAAATATAGATAGAATCACTATAGTTACTATTTTGCTTAAGTAGGACTAGTTGATCACCGCATCCGTTGCCAGCTATAGCCAGCGCGTTTGAAGGAAAATTCCTGAAGCCTTCGCAGGATTTGGTTTCAGTGATAATATGATTGCAAGTACGTGCGATGCGCTTTCTATCAGATTTATCAAGAATAGGATACTGCTCCCAAACATCACCAGAAACTTCAATTTCACCACCGTTATTTTCTAGCATTGCAGCTTTGTAATTTACGGGGAGGTTTGCTTCTAATTCTGTTTCAGCCTGAAGTATGAACTTCTCTTCTAGGTTGAATGCCACACTTAACTCCTTTAGTGCTTATAACGATTCACAGCAGCCGCGCCGCAGTTTGGCGTCGGATGACTGTGCTTGTTAGTGCCCACGGTACACGAGGGCACTTGATTGATTTGATTAACTAACATGCAGCGTTAGCCCTTTTTGAAGTAAACGGTAAGCAAAGCAACAGAGCAAAACCTGAAGATATTGAAAATAAGTGATGACCTTCTCCCTGGTTATACTGCGACAACCTAACCGACGGTAATTAACTAAAAACTATCAGACTTGTGTGCCCACTTGCAAGTAAGCACTGTGAAAAATGAACAGAGCTACTAACGCCCTGTTAATGGGCAAAATATAGTTGGCTAAAATAAGCGACGAAGGAGCAAAAGCCAACTGTATTTTGTCCTTGTTAAACAGCTTGTTATGTTTTGTTTTTACCAAACTTTCGAATTAGAAATTTTAGAAGAAACACACCTAAAATAATAATTGAAGTCCAAAAACTTAATAAGTAAACCACTACAACAGTTGGGCCAGATGAAACAGCAAATAAACCACAATCGTACCCACATGTTTCCATTCGATACATGGCCGAAGCAAAAATCATCAAGCTTAACCCAAAAACTACCGAATAAAATACTTTCTCTTTTCGGCTAAACAACTTATCCATAAGTTAACTCGTCTAATGAAAAACATAACGCCTACAATAACGGGAAAAGCTAAGCGACAGCGAGGCTTTTTCCCAATGAGCGAAGCGAATGTTGTTTATTGTTTTGTTAGGTAACATTGCTGACACTACCTTGTTTGTCACCTAACTTACCACCAAGTGATAATGCAGCTAGCACCCCTAGAACTTGAAATGGCATAAGTAAGAAGCCACCAACTAAAAACGCTTGAAGTATATGACCATCGATGAGACCAGTGATAATAAAATAACTGATAAAAAGAGTGTTTAGAACTAACAGAATAATAGCCTTTGGATTTGGTAATTTACGTTTAAACAACAAACCCACACTGATCAGAAATATCAATGGAGTTGTAAAAAACGAGATAGCCAATATTTCCGTTCCCATATTTGTTACCTAACGCTTCAAAGCACTGGCGCGCGCTTTTTGCGCGTCCGTGTGCCTTTGCTTGTTAGTGCCCACGGTACACGCAAGCACTTGATTAATTTTATAACTGACAAGCAACACCACAACTTGCTGAAGTAGAAGATTGAATTTACCTGCGGTAGTGAAGTTGAAATGTGTGATGTAAATGTGATGACCAACTTCCTTTTAATGGTGTGACTGATTGCCACACACTGCCGAGCTAAAAACTTACCAGTTTACGTACCCAATTACCAGTAGCCACATTGAATAACGGATAGGGCTACTAACAATTTATTCGACGACATAAAGGGATCTTTCACGCAACCTCTATGTCGTCTATAGTTCAGACCATATTTTTACTCGGCCCCTACGTATCTCTTTTATAAACGTTTTCATCCAACCAAGCAAAAGATAATTGCTGAAATACCCCAGAATGTCCACGATCTGCTCTTATTGGACAAATCACATTATACTGTCTATAAATACAGTATAATTTATCACAAGGACGTTCCCATGAACAACTCCCCGTTTTTGCAACATATCATCGAAACCATGCGTGAAAAACGTTATGCCAAACGCACGATAGAGGCTTATCTCTATTGGATAAAATTCTATATTAATTTTCACAACAAACAGCACCCCGCTCAGCTAAATGACAGTGATGTTGAAGCCTTTCTAAATTTTCTGGTGAATAAAAGAAAAGTGGCTGCGCAGACTCAAGCAGGTGCATTAAATGCGCTAAGTTTTTTGTATAAGGCCATTATTTAAAAACCGTTGACGATGAAACTAAATTTTGTTCGCAGCCAACGCCAACAAAAGCTGCCAGTGGTATTAACCGTAGACGAAGTTAAACACTTACTTAAACAAATTAGCGCCGGTTACTATTTGCCTGCAAGTTTATTGTACGGTAGCGGATTAAGATTAATGGAGGCCACTAGACTCAGGGTAAAGGATATCGATTTTGACTACCATTGCGTAAGAGTATGGAATGGCAAGGGCGGAAAACATCGAGTTGTCACCCTTGCAAGTGAATTAGAAAATCCGATTCATAGTCAAATTGTTAAGGTAAAGCAGTATCTGCAATTAGACTTAAACAATACACAATTTGCTGGTGTTTGGATGCCTCACGCATTGCAATTAAAATATCCGTCTGCCAATAAAAGTTTGAACTGGCAATACTTATTTCCCTCAGCAAAACTGAGTATTGATCCTGAAAGTCAAAAACTTAGGCGCCACCATATCAATGAAAAACAAATACAGCGAAATATTACTTTTGCGGCCGGTAAAGCTTGTATAGAAAAACATGTCACACCTCACACCTCACACCTTGCGCCATTCATTTGCCACCCACCTCTTACAATTAGGCGCAGACATCCGCACTGTACAAGATCAACTAGGCCATGCTGACTTACGTACCACACAAATTTACACCCATATTTTGCAGCGCGGAGGTAATTCTGTGGTGAGTCCACTTTCTAGGCTTTGAACACGGCCTCTTAGGCAATTACCCCATTAACAATAGGCTCAAATGCGGTAAGACTATCCATTAATACAGCACTACCCAAACCATTTTGTGGGAATATATTGGCAAAGTTGCCTTGTTCACCGTGTAGCGCCATATAATTTAAAACCACTGTTTCTACTAATAAATTAACGTTGTTCGCGGCGGGTGTGGCAGCCGTTTCGACTGATGCGTCTTTGCGCATATAGCCAATTTGTTGGTGTTGGGCTTGTGTTTCAGCCGTTGCGCCTATTAATTGTGGTGTGCCGCCGGGGTTGTAGACTAAAAAGAACGATGATGCGGTAGATGAATTGTCACCTGTCCACACGCCTTTGCCGCGACCATTAATTGAATCATCTATCATGCCGTTACTGGCCACTGAGCCGTCACTGCATACATACATCATAAGTGGCACGCCTACTCGTGCGGCATATTCTAAGCAGGCTCCCATACATCGGCCTGCCCGTAAATCGCGCACTTCGCCTGTGGCTCTGTCACCTGTGTGATAATCAAACCCACCCATGGTGATAGTGCCTGCTCCTGCAAAACCGTTGATCACTAATTTCATGGTCGAGGCAGTTTTTCGAAATTCACTATCACCGTCAAACTCTTGTTGGCTGAAAATACCGCTTTCGCCTACTATGTCGGCATCAAGCTCAGGATTAAGAGAGGAGGGGTCGCCAAATCTGTCGGCGATATCCGCACTTTTTACATAGCCACAATTGACAAGATCTTTTAACACATCGTCTGTGGTAATTTGGGTACTCACTTTGCCGAGTTTCATGGCGCTAATTCGTTGAATCGACTCCATCACAGCGACTGAGTCTTGCTGACTTAATAAACCCACTAAATCCCCTGTATCTACTAAGCCAGTCACATCTGAAGGTCTGTCGACTTTAGTGGGACGCTTGGATGTGTCTATCATGGCAGCGGGTGCCATAGAGTTGCCACCAGAGTCTGAATTGCGGGAACCAATTAAGGTTAACAATGAGCCATCAGAGCCTACTTTATTAATGCCATACATAGGGTTGTGAGGATTATTGCCGGTATCATTTTCAGAGCGTGCAGGAATGACCGCTCCATTGACGTTGGCACGGTTAGTCACATTCAATTTATCCTGAATGCCCCGCAAAAATGCGCTGTCGGAGTGAAAAGCTAAACCCAGTTCGGTATTGATAAAATCACTCAAACCTGTATCTGGATTAGCGATAGAGGGAATGGTGTCGCCGGGTAAACCCAGTTTGCTATAACCTGAGGTACTTAGAAAATCTAATTGTCCACCACGGCCGCCCACTAGCACATTGGAACCTGAAATATTTGCACCACCTGCCAAATCGAATACGATAAAAGGAATTTTTCCAGCGCCTTGGGTGGCAATACCACAGTGACTTTTTAGCGCTTCTAAATCGGGTGATAAAGCAGCATGGGCTTTCCCCGGATTGGCAAACAAACTTAACACTGAACCGCTAAGGACAGTGCCCATACCGGCCATAAAACCCTGAGCGATAAAATCACGGCGCGTCACCGGTTTGGCATGGCAAGCATGATAAAGAGGGTCGTTTAAGCCAATTGGATTCTTGTTGTTCATTTTCACCTCTTTGATTTCATAAATTTATTAGCGCTGATAGTACTGAGAGCACTGAGAGCAACGAGTGCCACATACTGAGAAAAGAGTTTAAGCACTATGCCCTTCCTCTGTGTCCTCTTTTTCCTCTGTGGTGCAAAATGCTTTTGTGCTTTTCATTGATTAAATTTCTAACACCAGCAACGTCTATTAGCACAGAGACCGAGTGAATAAGTTTAACCATCTGTCACTTTTCTGTGCAGTTGATAATTTTATCTAACACTTATTGCATCGTAATTGCAGCACTGCCTAGCGCACCAGCACATACCGCTTTAACGACTGTTTTGGTGTAGTTGGCATCGCATATTTTACCGTTATTGCAGTCGGTTAAACGCGTGATTAAATTATCTAATTCATCGATTACATCGCTGTTAGTTGGCTGGTCGCTTAGACTGGTACCCAACATCCTAGTGGTTAACGGAGTTAACACTAAGTTTCTGTCTTGAGCGGTAAACGCCGACGATGCATTTTGACTAAAATCGAAACCCGTAAAATAGTTGTCTCTTAGGTTTTTGGTCTCTACTAACTGGTCGCAATATTTGATTGCCATTTGTGTGACAGCCATCTGATTAGAAGCTAAAAACCCATCCATATTGGTCACCGAAGGCAGCTGTTGTTTTAACTGTTCAAACGCGGTTTTAACGGCCGAATTGTTCATAGGCACAGTGGTTACTGCCGACATACTGGCATGTATTTCGGCAAAGTTACGGATGCCAATTTGTGATTGTGCTTTTAAGTCAGCGCTGGCAGCTGGGGCAGGGGGATCGGCTTCCACTACCACGTTTGTTTGGTCAGCTAATACTTCAAAGGTCAAGAAAAACTCATCTACCTCAACACCTTTTTCAACGGGGATGATAGTGCCTAAAGCTGATAATATTTGCCCTTGACCTGCTACATAACCAGCTTGAGTGAGTTGAGTATTTAGATTTTGGTATACTTGGCCAACATTGGCTTCGCGCCCATTGATACCGATGCGCATACCTTGCAAGGGGATGTCAGTAATACTGGCACTGCTATCTAAGGTAACAAAAAAGGGGTCGCTGAATAAGTAGCTGTAATTATCAAATTGACTGACTTCTAACACCACATAACTTTGTGCGATGTGGGTGATGTCACTTACTTCGAACAGTAATAAGAATTTTTGACCAATGCCTACATCAAAATTTTGCGCGACTTGCTCTGCACTTAATACCCGATTATGGACAGCGACCATTCTTATTGACCCCGCCCAAGGAATATCTCCTGATACTTCATTACCCAATACAAAGGCATAACTGTCGTTCCAGTCTGCAAAATTGCCTACCTCGGTGGTATCGGTATCACCCGTAAATTGGCCATTAACGAATATTTGTCTACCATTTACCGAGTCATAATTAACCACCACATGTTGTAAACTGGCTTGCAGCACCTCTGCAGCATCAGATGACGACAACGCAGGTTGGCCATTTAAATCTGTTTTATCGGTGCGTAATAGATAATTGTAGTTATATAAGGTTTGGCCTAACGTGAAGTTGCGAGTGTCGGCACCACCCGAATAACTGATGATCCTAGCCGGACCTTCTTGGGTGACATTGGCGGGTACTACCCACGCTTCTATTGCAAATTCACCTGTCGCAGTGATGAGGTTGTGTAACTTTTTACTGCTGGTCGTTGACCCTTGGGCTTTGCCGTTAAGTAGCTGAATACCCCAACCACCTATCCAGCTTACCTCTCCATTTAAAGAGAGGTTAATAGCAGGCTCAACACCGCTGGTATCGAATGCGGTGGTGCCAGAGCCCGTTTTAAATTCCCATTTTGCTATCACATCAGTTTCAAAACGTCCGCCACCTGTGGCAAGTGTGCCATCAAAAATAGTTAAGGCTTTACTGTTGATTAATGCCGCATCTAAATCAGTTACATCAATGCCATCGGCCATATTTTGAAGAGCATTGATAATATCATCTGCGTTACTGCTGCAATCACTCCAACAATTATGAAATTCGTCGCGCACTTTACCTACAAACCTTGCGTTGGCAGGTGTGTCGAGATTAATTCTGGCTTTTGACGCAGCATATGCTTCGTCAATATCACTTGACGCAAAATAAGGTGAAATAGGAATAGTGGCAGAGTTGGTATGGCAATTAGAGCAGTAGGTTTTTAATATTGGGTAAACGTTGGCAGCAAAAAGCTGAGTATCTGCCGGGAAGTTTTTATTCGCACCCGGCTCTTTTGCGACGGGCGCTTCTAGTTGAATTTCGTTAGCGGTACTTTCTGTGGCTCCCCAGTTGCTGATCCAAGTCGTCATAATATCAGCACAAGCGGCGTCACTGGTTAACCAACAGTTGTGGCCCCCTGCTACTTTTGAAACTAAAGATGAATCTTCAGGGGAGGTGAAATTTACCAACGAATTTGCTGCGCTGTAAGCCAAATTAATATCATCATTACGCGCAAAAGCAGGTGACTGATTATCTTGCACATGGCAGGCACCGCAGCGGTCTTGTGAGCTAATGTTGTCCCATAATTCTAATTTGAATTGGGTCACGTCTGGTGTTGATGCTACGGGGCCGGAATAGGTGATAGGTGTATTATCTAAAGGAGCGGGTGCCGGCGTTTGAATCACATCAGCCGAGCCACCACCACAAGCCGTCAGTATCGAAACAATAAATACTAAACCCAATGCTGTAAAAAAATGGCTTAGATTATTTGAAGGTAAAGAGGTCACGTTATGGCTCATTTTTATTCCCCTTTACAGTAGTCAGCGGAGTCGGCAAACACTTGTTTGATGTTGTAGCCGGTGCCCGTAAATGTGTTGGTCATGCTGGTAATTTGTGTTCTGTCTGCGACATCTTGTGGTGAGCGTAAACAGATGTTTTCAAATACTTTGGTGACCTGGCAACTAGCAAACTGTCGGCTGTTGGCTAGCTCTTGGCCCATAGATTTAGCACCGTTACCGTTATCAGGTAACGACTCATCCCAACCTAGGTTCTTATTTAAACCCTGTCGCCAATAATTGCTCCAGTTGTCGTTGTTGGTAATAAAACCATAAGGGAAGTTATTGCTATTAATGTGATATTTACTCTGTGCCCGCGAACCTGTTTCGGCATCGGTTTCGCCAGCTTGGTTGTATTGGAGTGAGCCTTGTTCACCCTCGGGATCGCTGGCAACATTGTACTCGTAGTTATAATAAGCAAATGCCTGCGCGAGTGGATCCATGCCTGAGTGACAGCCCACGCAAGAGTTATTAAATATGCGGCTATCACCACCGGGGCTGCGACTCACATCTTGGCGGATGCGATCGGGACTGCGGCTAGTGTCTTTTAAACCTTCCAAATCAGTGCACATATGATTAATTAAAGTAAAGCGGAACATGGCGCGATTGGTGCCGTCTTTAAAATATGATTTAGCGGCTGCGCGTGAAGTCATCACACCTGCCGTTGCATCTGCAGGTAAGCCTGTCACCGCTGATTGTGTGGTCGCTTGCAACACTTGTTTTAAATCAGCACTTTGGACATCTAAAGCCTGATAATGAGCATTACTAGTGATGGAATACGCAGGTACACCAGCGCTTGCAGCACCTATATATAAAATATCGCCACTGAGTATTTGCCTAAAATCAATTTCGTCGCGAGTGATGCCAATAACCGTCGCAGTGTAGTCATTCAAAGGTGCAAATACATCAGCATCTTCGTTAGTCCAAGGTGTTATCCAGTTTTTTAAGGTCACTGAATAAAAGGCTGGGTTGTCCATTGCGATATCCGCGGCCCCGCGCACATCATCTGCATTAACAAGACTTTCCATTTGATCCAGTACATCGTTATTCGGTGGTACACCTGCCAATCGGTCATGAATGCGTTTGGCTTGTTCTCTTGTGCCGGCATAGGTGTGCGGTAGAGTGGTTAAACTGACAACAATTACTGCCCAACTGACAGCGATTTTAGTTGCGCCAATTTGTCTGACTAGATGTTTCAAGTTTCAACTCCTCTTACCGCCAATAACGATTTATGTGGCTTGTTATGGGTTTTAGTCAATAAATCTATTTATGACAATACTACTGATGCAAGTTAGGTTTGGTAATTCATACCTAAAAACGGAGGGTTAGTTATAAAAAACGTATTTCTTAGTAAACAAGTTCCTAAGAGTAACTCGAATGGCTACAGTCTCTGTAGCGTAAATACCGTACTTATATGGCAGGTGTTTAACGCTTAACCAGCGCATATTCAGCATGTTTAGCATGAATTACGCCATTTAGTTTAATGGCATGAGTTACATAGCGTTTATGGAATGTAGCATCAATAAAATGATGGGTGCATTAGTCAAAGTGTTACTTATATCAGTCTGTTTTTTGAAATGCAGGTGTTTTGATTCGCCTTGCAAAAATTAACTTCTATGATTATCTGTATATTTATCAATGAATTAAGTCTGTTTGGTTAAAGTAATGTTAGTGTCTCTGATTAAATACATTAAATGTGGCGTTGCATGTCATCAAAATTATTATCAATAAAGGGTAGACTAAAATGGCATTATTTTTATCAAGTGCTGTGAAATGTTACGAAGTGCTGAGAGTATAAATTAACGTATTGAATAACATTCCTAATGATAGAACCATAAATTGCTCCCTAAAGCTGTTAATGCAACTATCCATCCCCTGCTAATAGATAAAGGTAGCTGTCTGTAGACAGTTTTTGACTGCAACAGATACTGATAAACTATTTGTGTTTTATTAACGATAGCGAAAACGTTTTATTAACCATAGTGAAAATACCTTGAAGCACTGGTCATTATCAACACTCAACCATTTTAGTCTGACACGCGCAGTCGCTATTCTACTCTGTGTTCAATTTATGGGCTGTGGTGGTGACCAATTATTAACGGCAGAGCAAGAGCCAGATCCAGTGGTAGTAGACGTCCCGATTGCTTATGTTAAACGGCCCGCGCCATTAGATGAAGATTTGGTATTGGTGACGCAAGATTTACGTATTCCGAATGATTTCTTACCCGGCGCGCAGCTATTTATCAAACCAAGGGCATCGGTTAGCGCCCTTGAAAAAAACATTTCAGACGGCGCATTTTTTACTGAAGATGAAATAATTGCGGCATCAGAAACATCCCCCTTAGCCGGTTATGATGTAAAAGATTTATCGGTGTCTTATGACGGCACTCATTTGCTGTTTGCAATGCGCGCACCAGAAATTGAAGATGCTGATGATGACGAACAACCCAGTTGGAATATTTGGGAGTATGACCTAACGGCAGATGCTCTTCGGCGTGTTATCGCTTCTGACTTAGACGCTGGCTTTGGCCAAGATACCTCACCTACCTATTTGCCTGATGGGCGTATTGTTTTTAGTTCGACTCGTCAACAGGCTAATCAAGCGCTTTTATTAGACGAAGGTAAACCTCAATATCAAGGGTTGGATGAAGACCGCGATGAAATTGCCTCTGTTTTACATGTAATGGATGCCGATGGTAGCGACATTCAACAAATATCTTTCAATCAAAGCCATGATCTTAATCCTATGGTGCTTAGTTCAGGCAAAATTTTATTTAGTCGTTGGGATAACGTAGCTAACAACAATAATATTAACATTTATCAAATGAATGCCGATGGCAGTGATTTAGAGATTGTCTATGGCCGACATAGTCATAATAGTGAGCTCTCTGCTGAAGCCTTGCAATTTACCCAATTGACCGAGCAGCCTAATGGCCAGTTATTGGCTGCGCTTCGGCCGTTTGTTAGTAATGGTTGGGGCGGTGAATACGTTAATATCGATATCGCCAATTACATTGATAACACTATGCCACTTGCTTCACAAAGTGGTTTAAACGGCCCGGCGCAAGTATCAGCCTTGTTCGATAATATTTTAATTGATGGCAGTATTTCACCTGGTGGTGTGTTCTTAGCAGTCTATCCACTTTGGGATAATAGCCAAAGGATGTTGTTTAGCTGGAGTCAATGCAGAGTATATGATCCCGAACAAGTTTTAGATGAAAATGAAAATGAAAATGAAAGTGAAAGCGAAAGCGACGTACGCACCATTTTACCCTGTGATGATGAACTGATAGCCAACCCACAAATAGAAACCGCACCGCAGCTGTTTGGATTGTGGATATTTGACCCTATTGACGATACCCAGTTAGTCATAAATGTACCTGAGGAAGGTCAATTTTATACTGATGTGGTGGCCATGCAGCCTCGTGCTTTTCCCGCAGACGCACAACAAGCTGAAGAATTTGACCAAGACTTAGCGAACAATAATTTAGGACGGGTGCACATTAAAAGTGTTTACGACTTTGCGGGTACCGACATCACGGCACAAGGCATTGCAATAATGGCCGACCCCACTCAAACCCCTATTGGCGACAGACCCGCGAGATTTTTGCGAATAGTGAAAGCTGTGTCCATTCCAAACGAAGAGGTGCGAGACTTTGACAACTCTGCATTCGGTCGCAGTCGCAATCAATTGATGCGAGAAATCATTGGTTATGTACCCATTGAGCCTGATGGCTCGGTGTATTTTGAAGCGCCCGCTAATGTGCCTTTAGCCTTCAGTGTATTGGATGTAAACGGCAGGCGAGTAGGTGAGAGGCATCAGAATTGGTTACAGTTAGCTGCGGGTGAAGTACGCACATGTAATGGTTGTCACAGTCAAGACAGCGAAGCCCCTCATGGTCGTGCAGATGCTGAAGCAGATAGTATTAACTTAGGCTCGGCTAATACGGGCAGCCCCTTTCCTAATACTAATCCAATCTTGTTTGCTGATTTAGGCGATACCATGGCGCAAACATCAGGTAGGATTAACGGCATCAATATTCCTTTTCAAGATATCAATTTTGAAGATATCTGGACAGACCCTGCTATGCAAACCCCAGCCAGCAGTTTCGCTTACCGCTATGGCGACTTACAATCGCCCTTACCTATTACTGCGGCTTGTGCGCTTAATTGGACAAGCTTGTGCCGTATTCAAATTAATTTTCCTGAGCATATTCAACCTATATTTTCATTAGACCGGCAGGTGTTTGATGAAGACGGCCTGCCGCTACTTGAAGATCAAAGCTGTTTAAGTTGCCATACACCTGAAGGCGAAGATGGTTTAGCACAAATTCCTGCTGCCCAATTAGATTTGCGTGCAACGCCGTTAACTGACAACCCTGATTTTCTCAGCAGTTATCGAGAATTAATGTTTGGCGATAATGAACAAGAGTTAGTTGAAGGTGCATTACTTGATCGTTTGGTGATTGTCACAGACCAAAATGGCAACACTGTGTTTGAAGTGGATGAAGCAGGTGAGTTAATTTTGAACGCTGAGGGAAATGCTATCCCAGTAACCCGAACTGTGGGGGTGGCTAATAGTATGTCTGTAAATGGCGCGCGTTCGAGCAACCGATTCTTTATTCCTTTTAACACGGGTGGATCCCATGAGGGATGGTTAACGCCCGCTGAGCTAAAGTTATTATCTGAATGGTTAGATATTGGTGGTCAGTATTACAATGATCCCTTTGCGGCACCGCTAAACTGATGTTGATGCACTGCAAACAGGTATTCATGCATTCTTTGAGTTTACTCAAGCTGGGTCTTGGAATATGGCTGACATTAGGGTTAATGGTTAGTCAGGCCTTCGCTGCTGAAAATGTGCAAGTGCAGGTTAAGCAGCCTTACATTGAATTACATTCTGGCCCTGCGGGTGGTTTTCCTGTTATTCATGTTGTGGAAAAAAATCAGTGGATCACGGTATTAAAACGTCGCACCAACTGGTTTAAAGTCGAAACAATAAAAGGTGTGCGAGGCAGTGAAAAAGGACTTGTCGAAGGAAGCTCGGAAGCAAGCTCGGAAAGACGTGGGAAAGGAAATGTTCAAGGCTGGGTAAAACAAGACGCATTACACCTGACCCAAAGTAGTAGTGGCCAACCAGTAAAGCTGTCCGATGGTTCATTTGAGTCTTTTGCCCAGCGTAATGTTGAGTTTGGGGCTTTAGGTGGTTCGTTTGAAGGTGTGCCTTCGATGACCGTATTTGCTGATTGGGTGGCAACTGAAAACTTAGCCGCGGGGATAAGTGTGACCCAAGCGTTAGGTGATTTATCTGAAAATCAATTTTTTTTAATACGAGTGCAACACACCACTTTTCCAGAATGGCGCGTGTCTCCTTATATCACTCTAGGCGCAGGGAAAATCCGTACACAACCTAGAGCCAACTTAGTTCAAAGTGGTGATGAAACTCGCACCAGTGATTTATTGGCTGCAGGTATAGGTTTACGATATTACATGGCACAAAATTTTATGCTTAAGCTTGAATACCAGCACCTTCAAGCATTAACCGACAGAGACATGAACGAGGATTTAGAACAATGGAAATTGGGATTCGCAGTTTTTTCTAGCCGTACTATGCACCGTACTAGGCACAGTGATGAGTTTTTCTGTGCTCGCGCAACAAGGAGCGCAACAAGATGCAGGGGAGCAAAACACGCAACAAGAAACACCACAAAGTGTCATCGAACCTAGCGTTGAACGCCGCGATATTAACGAAGCTAATATCGACTCAGAAAATTTTGAATTTGGCATGTTAGTGGGTGTCATTAGTATAGAAGATTTTTCATCTAGCATGCTGGTCGGCGCGCGCGCTGCTTATCACGTTAATGAAGATTTTTTTGTTGAAGCCACCTATGGACAAGCTGAAGCGGGAGAAACCAGTTTTGAAGTACTCAGTGGTGGTGCGCCATTTTTAACCGATGCAGAACGAGATTACCGCTATTACAACGTGTCATTAGGTTACAACCTCAATGGCGAAACCTTTTTCACAGACCGTTGGGTGTTTAACTCTGCCACTTATCTTACATTAGGCGCCGGCAGCACCGAGTTCGGTGGTGATGAACGATTTACCGTGACATTAGGAGCGGGTTACCGATTGCTGTTGACTGACTTTTTTGCTTTGCACATCAATATGAAAGATCACCTGTTTAACTCTGAGTTAATCGGTGAAGAAAAAACCACCCACAATATTGAATATGGCCTGGGTGCCACGTTCTTTTTTTAGTCAGTTGTTTACTTGTTGAGAGACTACAATATGCCGTTATTTATTAAAAACATTGACCCAAAAACCAGTACCAAACTTTGCCGTCGTTTAGAGTTGGCAGTGGTCTGCATTGTCCTTTTCTTGACTTCTATGAATAGCTTGGCAGTTAATACCAAAGGCCCAGCCCCTGACTTTACGTTAGCCAGTAAAGAGGGAGGCAATGTGCGTTTGCAAGAACAACTTGGCAATGTGGTATTGATCAATTTTTGGGCCTCATGGTGTGGCCCATGCCGTGAAGAATTACCTTATTTGGAAGAGTTACAACAAGAATATGCCGATTTGGGTTTTACCATCTTAGCGGTCAATGTAGACGAAGATCCGTCTAAAGCTAACATCTTGTTAAACGATATTGCTGTTTCTTTTCCTGTGTTATTTGATGTCAATGATAATGTCAGCAAATTGTATGATGTACAGGCTATGCCAACCACTGTGATCGTTGACCGCGATGGTAATCAACGATTGGTGCATTACGGTTATAAAAGTGGCGATGAAGTGAAATACAAACAAGCCGTTAAAGCATTACTTCGGGAGTAGGCAGTGAATGCAATTAAAACCCACTCGTTGCGCTTGTTTTTGACCATGATGGTCATTATGACCTCGGGTTTAACCAGTGGTTGTAGTAGCACCTTTGAACCTTGGGTAAAGCCTTATGAGCGGGACAATCTAGCCGACCCTATCATGAGCATGAATCGTAACCCAGTATCGATGTCTTATACCCACCATGCTTTTCAAGCCCGTGAAGGTGCAAGAGGCGCGGAAGGTGGAGCAGGAGGCGGTTGTGGCTGTAATTAGACGGAAAATGACCCGCCCATCTGGAACACGGCGAAAATTAATGATTCGATTAATATTTGCAAGTCTTGTGCTCAGCTTATTGGTTTGGCAAGCATTTGCTGCCGTGTTACCCCAAGACCGGTCTGATGCGATGTACCATTCCTATCAAGGTGGTGGCATGTCGATTGATGGTCCATCCATTTTGTTACGCAAAAAAATTGGTAATTATGTTTCTGTCTCTGCTAATTATTATGTTGATAGCATTTCTGGCGCATCCATAGACGTGTTGGCTACTGCTAGTCCCTATGAAGAAGAACGCACCGAAAATAGTGTTGGGGTTGATTTCCTGCATAATAAAACCTTGATGAGCCTAAATTACACCACCAGTTCAGAAAACGACTTTGAAGCTGAGTCGATTCACTTAGGGGTTAGCCAAGACTTTTTTGGTGACCTCACCACGCTCACTCTTGGATACTCTAAAGGTAATGATGAAGTGGGTAAAACCGGTGATGATAATTTTCTAGAACTGGCTGAACGACAAAATTACCGACTGGGGATCACTCAGGTTATTACTAAAAATATGATATTAGGATTGAGTGTAGAGAACATATCCGATCAAGGGTATTTGAATAACCCTTATCGTTCAGTGCGCTTTTTAGATGCTAGCAGTGCTCGTGGTTATCGTTTTGAAACCGAAGTTTACCCTAACACTCGCAGAAGTAACGCAGCCGCTATCACCGCTAACTATTATTTACCTTATCGTGCTTCGGTGTATGGCGAAGCCAAGGTATTTTCGGATTCGTGGGGCATCGAAGCGAATACTATTAAGTTGGGTTATATCCATACCTTTGGTGAAGACTGGATTGTGGAATTGCGAGGGCGGCATTATCAACAAGACAAAGCTGATTTTTATCAGGATTTATATACTCGAAGTGCTGAATTTAATTTCCGCGCCCGGGATAAAGAAATGAGTACCTTCAATAACTTGTCTTTGGGTTTAAGCCTAACTTATGAATTCCAATTTTCAGCAGCAAATTTTTTCAAAAAAAGCACCATCAACCTCGACCTTGATCATGTTAACTATGACTATGATGATTTTAGAAATGTGCTAGCGGTAGATGCACCAATAGGTGCAGAGCCGCTTTATCAGTTTTCGGCCAATATCACACGTTTGTACGTGTCCATATTTTATTAGTGCCCTTTGATTGTCCAAAGGCTATAGGAAGTTTAACCGCATGAGTTTTTATTCAGAAAAAGCACCTAAAATTAACAGTGTTCATTGGTTGATATCGTTGCTGGTGGGGTGTTTATTAAGCATCAGTTTAAGCGTCAATGCTCAGCAAAATGAGCCGTTAGCTGAGCAACCCATCAACACTACTGTTACTGAACAATTACAACAACTGAGAAAAGAAGTGGTTGCCCTTAACCGTGATTTGTTTGTGCT
The DNA here is from genome assembly GCF_000347635.1 of Paraglaciecola psychrophila 170. Taxonomy (NCBI): domain Bacteria; kingdom Pseudomonadati; phylum Pseudomonadota; class Gammaproteobacteria; order Alteromonadales; family Alteromonadaceae; genus Paraglaciecola; species Paraglaciecola psychrophila. Next base: position 597,474 of record NC_020514.1, read on the forward strand.
AGAAGAGGACTTATTGTTTCCATCTAGCACTCAGGTAGTAGTCTATCTTTCAATGGATGTGGGTGCTTATTTTAACTTAGATGCGGTTGAGCTGAAGATTGATGACAAGGTTGTTACGTACCACCTGTATACCGAAAAACAAATTCAAGCCTTGTTTAAAGGTGGCGTGCAAAAATTACATATCGATAACTTAGCCCAAGGCAAGCATCAACTCACTGCCTTTTTTATCGGTAAAGGACCACAAGATAGAGAGTATAAAAGAGCCACCAGTATCACCTTTACTAAAACTGCAGAGGCTAAATCTTTGGAATTAAGCATTATTGATTCTAGCCTTAAGCAACAGCCTGTTTTTGAGGCGATAGAGCTTTAATATGTTGAAGTGGTTTAACGCGTTAAGTTGTTGTTTTACTTTGGTGACGAGTTTCCACATCAATGCCAAAGATGACGCCCAGCAGACTCAGCATCGCAATTCTGTGGCGCTAAAAAAAGCTTATCAACAAGTATTGTACGAATATTATCAAGGCAATTTTTCCTTAGCGTTAACCCAAATGGCTATTTTAGAGCAGAAGTTCCCCAATGGGTTGACCCAGATACCCGATTCTTTGAGTGGCTATCAAGTTGAACCTGAGTTACTAAAAGGCGGGATCAGTTTGGCCTATGGTTTAGATAACCAAGCTGCTAATATTTTCCTGCGTTTACTAAAAAATAATATCAAGCCTGATGTCACAGCCTATTCTTGGTTATTGTTGGGTAAAACGTATTATCAAAAACGCCAGTTTTCAGATGCTGCACATGCTTTTCAGCAAATTAAACCACACACTGCAGATGAATTATTTGAGCCATCCACTCGCGATAATTGGCTGTATATGCAATCGCAGTTACATGGTTTTTTATTAAAACAGGGCACTAACACTACTAATACTACTGATATTCAATGGTTACAACAGTTATCAGAGAATTCCATTTACCGCGACTATGTTCAGTACAACCAAGCGTTAGCCTTACTGCAAAAAGGTAATAACCAACAGGCTATTTCTGTTTTGTCTACTTTGATAAATAACGATAATAGCTTTGTCAGCCGCTGGATGGATTGGGCTGATCCGCTATTTAGTGATAACGATGCACCAAATGTTGACGCTGAGCGAGACGCTATTCGCGACCGCGCTAACCTAACGCTGGGTTATACATTACTACAAAACGCTGAGCCTTTTGAAGCGTTCAGAGTGTTTGAAAATATCCGTACTGATGGTTTAGACGCAGAAGCCGCGTTGTTAGGTTATGGCTGGGCAGCGGCTAAAAAGGATGAATTACAAACTGCCTTGGCGATTTGGCAACGCCTAATACTCATGCCGCAAAATAGTGAATACACCCTAGAAGCTTATTTAGCCAGCGCTTATGCCTATGAAAATGCATTTGCACCACGTCAATCATTGCAAGTTTTGCAATTGGGCCTAGATCGCTTCAAACAGGCTTTAGTGAACCTCAATCAAGCAGAGAAAGAGGTTAAACAGCGCCAGTTTATTTTGGATTTACTGCCTAATAAAGACAAGCAGCTAAGCGTCGACGCGGATGTAAGCCTGTCGCTGAATACTAAAGGTCGGCCATTTAATACGGCTCAGCTGTTTGATAGTGTGTCTGTCAGCAATGAGTTTAGGGCAGGGTTGTTGGCGCTTGAGCAAAATCGTGACCTACAACAGCAATTGCTCAATTGGCAACAACGACTGCAGCAATATCATTTGATGTTGGACGAAAGGCAAGTTGAGCGACGCAAACGCGCTAAACACATTTTACAAAATCGTATTTTAGAGCAATTACCCGCGCTACAAGCACAGCGCGATGTCATTGCGCAGGTTATCGCTACCGCTCAAAATCAGCAAAATGGCCAAGTTTTAATGAGCCTACAAAGTCAACAATGGTTAGACCGAGTAAAGCGTTCGGAAAAACGTTTAGTCACTATTACTCAACTTAAAAAACAGCTAGATCAACCTCTTTTAGCTGATTCTTATGAAATGCGGGTCGAGCGCGTTGCAGGGCGTTTAATATGGCAAGCAAGTGAAGCTTACAGCGCAAATCATTGGCAAGCCCAGAAGGCATTGCAGCAACTCGATGCTGAAATTAGCAAAGCACAACAACGTCAGCAGCAACTTCTTAAGCAGTTGGCCGCCAAACCTGACTTTGCTGAGCAAAGAGACAGAGTCAGCTCGTTGGCACAGCGTATTAGTACTGAAATTGTCAAAAGTAATGGCTTACAAAATGCACTGGTTAGCCAGTTGTCTGACACCTTTACGCAGTTTATTCAGGCGCATAAACTAAAGGTTAGTCACTATATATTGCAGGCGCAATTAGCCATGGTACGTTTGAACGATCAAGCGTTACTAAAAAACAGTGACAGCCAAACACCACTGAATGACACATCAGTAACAGAGGATGACCCGTTATGAAATTAGGTTATTCACTGCTCGCGGTTGTAGCTATGTTGTTAACGTTATCTGGATGCGGATTGTTTTCAAGTGACAGCCCACAACAGGTGCCACAAGCACCCTCTATCAGTAAACAAACTCTTGGCGATGTATATTTTGAAACATTGCCACTCGACCATACACCTTTAGAGCAGCCTGAAACTGAAACCATGCGAGACGCCTATAAGGCGTTACTTGATATTGTCGCTGACCCGCAAGCTACCCAAGGCGATCCGCTAGTTAAAAAAATAGTCCAGTACCGGCTCGCCGACTTAGAAGTGTCTCTGGCAGAGCAAATGCAGGAAGACGGACTACCTATTGATTCAGCTGGACACCAATTATTTGATTTAGCCATAGAGCAATACCAACAATTGCTGGTGGAGCATGCACAAAACCCAGATAACGTAGAAGTGCTCTACCAGTTAGCTAAAGCCTATGAACAACAAGGTCAAATGCAACAGAGTTTTGCTACTTTGCAGCAGTTATTAATACAATTTCCTCAGAACATCTACCTCGCTGAAATCCACTTTAGGATGGGAGAAGTCGAGTTTAATCGTGCTAACTACGCATTCGCTATCAATGCCTACAACAATGTTTTGGCACAAGGTGACCAAAACCCCTATTACGGCACTGCGGCATATATGTTGGGTTGGGGTTATTTTAAAAATGAACAACAAAGCGAAGCATTGAAGGCATTTACTACCTTGCTTGATCATCAATTACCGAATGAAATTGTTGCCCAGCAGATGTTGACTCAGGTAGACAGTCAAGCACAAATTGAGCGTTTACCTGTGGGTGAAAAACGTTTGGTAAACGACACTATTCGTATTATGAGTTTGTTGTTTTCTTATCAGGACAGCCAGCTTTCTTATCAAAATAGCGACGTTGCATATCCAGCTCAGAGTGTTGCCACTCATTTTAAAAATGTCGAAAGTAGGCACTATGAATATGTGTTGTACGACGCATTGGCGCAACACTACCTGAACAACGACAGATACCGTGATAGCGCTAAAGCATACCAAGCCTTTACTGAAAATCACGGCGACCATTTTCAAGCGCCGATTTTTGCGGTTAAACAAATTGATGCTTATATTCTAGGTAAATTTCCCACTTTAGTATTACCCGCCAAGCAGGGGTTTGTGACACGTTACGGTATTGCTGGAAAATATTGGCTTAATTGGCCAATTGTGTTGCAAGAACAAGTGGCACCTTACCTAAACGAATATTTACAAGAGCTTGCACAATATGAACATAGCCGCGGGCAAATGTTAGCCAGCGCGAGTCAAAAAACTAACTTTGAGGTGAGTGATAACAATCGACCTTCACCTCAAACGCTACAAGCACAAGCCACACAAGCTTTGTTGTTAGCGTCTAAGTGGTATCAGCAATTTATCCTGACGTTTCCTAAGGATAAGCAAACCCCTGAATCAACTTACCGTTTAGGTGAAGCTTTATACGAAGCGCAGCAATATGCAGCGTCTATTCATGCATTTGAACGGTATGCTTATCAGCATCTTCAACCTAATACGCATATAACCACTGCTCATCCTAAAGCAGCAGAAGCGGCTTATGCTGCAATTTTAGCTTATCAGAAAATTCAATTATTGCCTGAAGTGCCTTTAGTCGCTTTAGATTTATTAGGCCCAGTAGGTTCCTTAGACTCTTTGGCATTGCAAAATAATAACCAGCATTCTAGTTGGCTAGACAAACAGCTGATTGCTCAAGAAAACTTTGTGAATAATTTTGTTGATGATCCTAGGGCAAGTGACATTCTGTATAGCCGCATGCAACAGCTTTTCACCTTAAAACGTTATGACTTGGCTATTGCTGGGGCTACAAGATTATTGGATTGGCAACCAAAAGTGCAATCTGATAAACGCTTAGCCAGTTACTTAGTAACAGGGCACAGTCAATTTGCGTTACAGCAGTATGCACTGGGGGAAACGACATATGACCAAATTCTACGACTGTTGCCAGATAACGATCGCCGTCGCCTTGATATTCGCGATCGATTAGCCGCAAGCATCTACAAACAAGGTGAGCAGAATGTTAGCAACAACTATTTACCCTTGGCGGTTAACGACTTTTTAAGAGTGTTAGCAAAAACACCTGGGTCAGCTATTCGTGTCAACGCACAATATGATGCCGCGACCTATTTGTTAGAGATGCAACAATGGCAACAAGGGATTGATTTATTTGAAGACTTTAGAGGCCGTTTCCCCAAAGATAAGCTGACGGCCGGGATCCAAGATAAGTTGATTGAGGCTTATCAGCAAAATAAAAATTGGCAACAAGCCGCGGATGAATTATTGGTTTTACACCACGCTAACCCTGAGTCTGAGGAGGGCAGGCAAGCCTTGTATGTAGCGGCGCAGTATTTGAACAAGATTGATAACAGACCACAGGCATTAGAGGCTTACCGCACTTATGCCCACAGCTATGCTAAGCCCTTTGCTGAAGCTAACGAAGCCCGCGTCATTATGAGTGAGTTTTATCTGGCAAGTAATGAGCCCAGTAAGCGGCGTTTTTGGTTGAATAAATTAATTCAAGCAGATAAACAAGCACAACAATCCCCCGATATTGAACGTGCTGTTCGGACTCGATATTTAGCGGCAATGGCGTCCAATGTGTTTGCCGATGACAAGCTATATGTATACAAAAAAATCAAATTAACGCAGCCATTAAAAGCTAGCTTAGCCAAGAAAAAAACGGCATTAAATAATGCGCTCGATGCCTACAATAAAACCTTGGATTATAAAGTGGAAGAGTTCAGTACTTCAGCCAACTTTAGTATTGCCGACATTTATCATCAACTTGCCAAAGATTTGATGACATCCAGTAAGCCAAAAAATCTCAATGCCTTGGAGCTGGAGCAATATGATTTACTGCTTGAAGAGCAAGCTTACCCGTTTGAAGAAAAAGCCATCGATATTCATGAAACCAACGCCAAGCGAAGTTGGCAAGGCAGTTATGATGCTTGGGTCCAAAAGAGTTTCAGTGCCTTAGAAAAACTGTTGCCAAGCAGATATAACAAACAAGAAAAGAGCGTGGAGGTGACGGATGAAATTTACTAATATTATCTTGAGTTTGATGAGCCTCGCTTTACTCAATAGTTGTTCTAGTTTATTGCCTTTTGACGAAACAGAAAAAAACGTGTCAGAAGCCGTAGAAGAGCCACTGAGACCATTGCAAACTAAGGTAAACACTTTACAAACGCTGCCTAATCTATATAAAACCCAGACGAGAAAAGATAAAGCCAGTGCCCAGACTCTACACCAATTCCAAGGGGCTTTATTACTCAAGCAGCAAGGTAAGCTGTCTCTAGCTAGGGAACGGTTTATTGCTTTGTCTGAACAATACCCAAACCTTTCAGGAGTCTGGTTACAACTAGCATTGTTGGCTAAGCAGCAAGATAACGATGATATACAACTACAGCACAAAGAGATGACCCGATATCTTAATAATGCGATTTCTGCTAATCCACTCAATTACTTAGCCCACAACGAGTTTGCTTTGGTTTTGCGGCAACAAGGTCAATTTCAGCAAGCTTTAAGCCATTATGAATCGGCCATAAAAAGCTGGCCTGCGTTTGCAGAGGGATATCTCAATCGCGGCATATTATACGATCTGTACATGGGGAGAAAGTCTCTGGCTTTGGTCGATTATGAGCTTTATCAAGCGTTGTCGGATGACAATTCACGGCAGTTAAAAGGCTGGATAATTGATTTAAAGCGGCAAATCAAACGTGACCAAGCAGTCACTGAAGCTGGAGCGATGTTATGAATACAATCAAGGGCTGTTTTTTGGGGATGGTTTTTGGCATGGCGTTATGTTTAATGAGCAGTATGCTTCATGCTCAAGAGACTAGTGTTATTAAGTTAGAAGAGACCATTCGAGGTAACCAAGAGCAGCCTAAAGTACTAACCATAGTGCCTTGGCAATCCCCTAAAACAAAACAAGCTTTACCTAGCCCTATTGTTGAACGAATCAATAAGACGTTTGTGCCGTTACAACGGGACGAACTGAAGCGTCAAATTCAAATTTTAAATAATAAAAATGTTATACCCCAACCCTTAGGCTAATACCTAAAAAACCTGGGTTAATAGATATAATTAACAGATTACTTAGTAGGAGTCAGTGATGGATTTTTTTGAAGTGGTAGTTCGGTTTTTTCAAGAGGGCGGTGCGTTTATGTTTCCTATCGCCGTTGTGTTGGCAATAGGCCTAGCGATAGCTATAGAGCGATTTTTCTTTTTAAGTTTCTCTAAAAGTGTCAATAAAAGAGCTTTTAAACAAATGGAGCCGCTGCTGAATAAACATGATTATAGCGGCGTGTTAAGTTTTGCTAGTAATGATAAAGCGCCTATTAGCCGTATTATTGGTGCAGGTATGGCGCGTTTGAATCACAGCCAAAGGCGTGAAGATATCGAATATGCGATGGAAGAAGGTTTAATGGAAACGACGCCTCGACTAGAAAAGCGCACTGCTTATTTAGCGACGCTGGCAAATATCTCAACCTTATTAGGTTTGCTGGGAACTATAATTGGTTTGATTGCCGCATTCTCTGCGGTGGCGACAGCTGACCCATCAGAAAAAGCCAGTTTGTTATCCCAGAGTATCTCGGTGGCAATGAATACGACCGCCTTTGGTTTGATTGCAGCTATTCCACTTTTGGCTTTTCACTCGGTGTTACAAACTAAAACTACTGAGATCATTGATAGTATGGAAATGGCTGGGGTGAAATGTTTAAACGCATTGATAGCCCGTAATGATTTGAATACCCAATCTCGTTCCACTGATGAGAATCGATAGATTTCTATTAATAGATAATGATCAATAGATAACGGTTCATAGAATATGCCAACAGATTCTCCAAGCATAGGAATAAGATATGGCGGGTAAAGCTAAATTCGGGCGAAGTGGTCGGCGCATCAAACCAGAAGCTGAACTGGACATCACCTCTTTTATGAATTTGATGATAGTACTGGTGCCAGTGTTATTGATGATGATGGTGTTCTCAAGGATCACCGTTTTAGAACTTGCTTTACCGCAGCTTGGCGAAGCAAATGAACAAAACATTGATGTGAAAGATCAGCGTTTGGAACTGGTTGTCAGAGCCGACAATATTGCTGTGTATTATCCGCAAGGGTATTTGGTTAAAAATATCGCGGTGACCGAACAAGGTTATGATTATCCCACCTTACAAATGGTGCTAAGGCAAATTAAGCAAACTTTAATAAACAAAAATATGGATAAAAAAGCAGCGACGTTGTTGCTGGAAGAAGATATTCCTTATCAAGTGATTGTGGCCTTAATGGATACCACGAGATCGTATCAAGATGTACTGATAGCTTCAGTTGTTGATGCTGAACTTTTTCCCGAAATTTCCTTAGGGGATGCACCTGCCGCTATTGAATCTAAAGCGGTGGCAGCAACCGAACTTATTCCTGGCGCATCAAGTGAGTCTTCTAGGAGTGCAAAATGAAAAAATCAGCCAGAGCTATGCGCATGCAGCGCCATCACAAACGTATGGCCAAAGACTCTAAACTCAGTTTAGTTTCTCTGATGGATATTTTTACGATTCTGGTGTTTTTCTTAATGGTTAACGCATCAGAAGTGCAAGTGTTACAAAACAGTAAAAGTGTGGAATTGCCTGAATCAACGGCACAACAAGCAGCGAAAGAAACTTTGATTTTAATGGTCAACAATAACGACTTGATCTTGCAGGGCCAAAAATTAGCCGACGTACAGATTATTCTGAGCCAAAATGACGATGTGATCCCCGAACTGGCAACAGAGCTGGCATATCAAATTAATCGCGCAGGTAACAGTGGCGATAAAGATGCCGATGGCAATGATATCGAAAGAGCGATTACCATCATGGGCGATAAGAATATTCCTTATACCTTACTCAAACGTATTATGCAGACATGTGCCCAAGCTGGGTTTACCAATATATCTTTGGCTGTCGAAGGGCAAGAACCTTCTTTGCAGCCCGATGCAGGCGATGTGAATAATGTGGTTGTAGCGCAAAGAGACGGACTATGAGTGCAGTCAGCATGAATGTGCACACCGCCACAATAAACAGTAAGCTGTCAGAGCCCAATGCATTTCTTACTGTGCTGCCTTGGTCTTCCAGTGAGCTTGAAAATAAACGCTTTAAAGTTATCACTATGGTTGTTTTGTGTATCACTTTAGCCTTTGCGGCAGTGGTGAAATGGCAGGAATTACCAGAACGGGCTCGCGCTGAGAAAGAAAAAGTACCGGCACAATTGACGCGCTTAATGACGCCCAGAAAAGTAGAACCAGCAAAGCCGAAACCTATTCCAGAGCCGAAGACGGTTGCACCGAAGCCGGCCGCACCGAAGCCGGCCGCACCTAAGGTTGAAAAGCCTAAACCTTTGCCACCTGAACCAGTAGAGCCAAAAAAGACACCGCCAAAAGAAGTCAAAAAAGCGCCTCCTAAGCCGGTTAAGGTCAAAGTGCCCACCCAAGCAGAAATAACCGAACAAGCAAAAACTAAAGCTAAACAATCAGGTCTATTAGCCTTCCAAGATGATTTGGCCAGTATGCGCGATAACACTAGCCTGAGTAATTTAGCGGATACCGAAACCATTAAAGGCGCAGGAGCCAGTAACCAAACCCAGCGTAAGTTTATCGGTAAAAAAGTAGCGGGAAATAGTGGTGGCGTAGATACCAGTGATTTGACGACTAATGTTGGCTCAAAAGGTGAGCTGGCAGGCAGGAAAAACACTGAATATGTCGCACCTAGTGAAGGTTTAGCATCATTGGCAGCTAAACAACTTGAAATACAAGACCGTGTTTTGGGTAGCCGTCAAACGGAATCCATCCGAAAGGTGCTTGATGCTAATAAGGGGGCTATTTACGCCATCTACCGTAAAGCGTTACGCTCGGACCCTAGCTTGCAAGGTAAGGTAACCGTTAAATTAAGCATAGATCCAAATGGTGGCGTGTCTGAGGTTGAACTGGTCTTTAGTGAACTTAATTCAGAAGATGTTGAAAATAAATTACTGCGTCGCATTAAATTGATCGATTTTGGTGACCAAAACGTGACTAAAACCCTACTCGATTATTCGTTTAACTTTTTACCCTTCTAAGATAATTAAATATGTTTAATGAATATGTCGAATTTGCTGTGACATATCATAAATGGCATCCCTAAATGTAGTCTAGGGAGATATTATGCTCCTTGTACTAATGGGTGAGTAGTAATATATTGTTATCAATAAATTTTTTAATTTCTCAGGAACGATAATGCACCCAACATTTCAATCCTTAGCGAGTTGTTATCTGTGAGCCCTGTTGAAAAGACAATTTATACAACGCTGTGTTTTTTATTGATTATGTTACAGCCTATTACAACTTGTCATGCCGCTGAAGACGTCATCAAATATGTCAATTCAAGCTCCGATCGTGACCAACAAAAAACCTATTATGTTGCTTTGCTACAATTAGCCTTAAAAAAAGCAAAGCATAAATTTGGCCCCGCCTCTTTACAAGCTTTTGGAACCTCTATGGTATACCGACGCAAACTGATGAGTCTCAATAGTGGCAAGCTTGATGTGATGTGGGCCATGACTTCAAAGCAACGGGAGCAAGACTTGTTACCCATTTTGATCCCTCTTTTCAAGGGACTTATCGGTTATCGAGTAATGGTGATCCAAGATACCAAGCAGCAGGAATTAACACATACACTAACTACACAGCAGATTAAGAATATGGTTGCAATACAAGGAATAGATTGGGCGGATACAGATATTCTTCGGACAAATGGTTTCAAAGTAGAAACATCAGATTGGTACAAAAGTTTGTACAAAAGTGTGAGTGAGGGATATTACGATTATTTTCCTCGGTCTATTTTAGAGCCTTGGGCAGAAATGCAAAAATATCGATTTAAAAATTTAGTGGTTGAAAATAAACATCTACTTTATTACCCGGCTGCCATGTATTTCTTCGTACAAAAAGATAATAAAGCCTTAGCGCAGAGATTGGTGTTTGGTTTAAACCAAGCTATTGACGATGGCAGTTTTGACAAACTTCTTTATAACTATCCGGCACATCAAGAGGCACTCTCTAAAGGAAAATTAAGTACTAGGGTTATTCATAAACTATCGAACCCTTTTCTACCTAAAACAGCTCCATTAACTGATAATCGTTTGTGGCATCAACTGCAATAATGAGCACAATATTCGCAACAGCCAATTTGTTGGGTATTGTGATTGTATCTAATCTATAACCTGCGTAAAATCCGCCGCGGAGTTGGCCAGACAATCGCCGTTCAGTTTTCATTCTTGAATTTCTGAAGGGAGGAAAGTCCGGGCTCCATAGGGCAGGGTGCCAGGTAACGCCTGGGCGGCGCGAGCCGACGACAAGTGCAGCAGAGAGAAGACCGCCAGTTTGTTATTCGTAATAAATCGGTAAGGGTGAAAGGGTGCGGTAAGAGCGCACCGCGTTGCTGGCAACAGTATACGGCAAGGTAAACTCCACCCGGAGCAAGACCAAATAGGATCTCGTATGGCGTGGCCCACGTTGAGATCGGGTGTGTTGCTGGAGCCAGTGAGCGATTGCTGGCCTAGATGAATGATTGTCGCTGTTTGTTTTCGAACAAACTTCACAAAACCCGGCTTATCGGCCAACTCCAACTAATTGTACAAAAGGGATGGCGCATGCCATCCCTTTTTATTAACCATTATTTTAGGCCTTGGTTAATCTACAGCCTAGAAAATAATGAAGTAATTATCAGAACTGCTTACTCTAGTAAGTCTTTTAAAATAACTCCACGGCTCACGTATTGTATCTTCTGATATGCTTTCATTAATATTTTTTTTAATGCAAAATGCTTATAGACTAGTAGTTTATAAGCATTAAATTAATATCTGTTAAGTTTTACTAGAACGAATAACCCACACTAAAGGTGATTGTTCTAGGTAAAATAAAGCGCCCATTGGGTGCTGTTGGGTTACGAGGATCACCTTCCGTTAACGCATCTTCATCGGTTAAGTTCTGTATGGCTATATTCATGTTTAAGCCACTATCATTAGCAACGGTGAGTCCTAAATCAAGACTTTCGTAACCGTCTAGCACGACCGTGTTGCCGGGATCAGCGAACCTGTCATCAATAATAGATAATGTGCCGTATAACGTGGCGTAGAAATGTTCCATTTCAAAGTCATAGCTTGGTGTAACACGTAATTGAAAACCTGGCTGACGCTGGGCTTCATTACCAATGATGGTCGCATCGGCAGAGTCTACAATTTCCGAATCTTGAATGGTTGCATTCAGCGATATAGCGAGTCCATTATCAGCATAGTATGCTGCATCAAATTCAATACCCATGGCTTCGGTTGCGAATAAATTTGATACGCCGCCGGGTATAGGCGTTTGAGAGCTTTCGACTTCATTATAAAAGCCTGTTGCATAAACATTGTAATTTGAGGTAGCAAGTTTATAACCTAACTCAAATTGAGTGACATCAGAGATGAGGTCATTGCCGTTTGAATAGCTACCGAAATTATCGCGAAAGTCATCAAAATAGGGCATTTTGCTACCTTCACTATAGCGCGTAAACACACCTGAATCTTTTTCAAACTGCCAGTTCACACCCAGAGTATAAGCCACATCAGATTCATCATACTGAACCGCTTTAGTTATGACCCCATCCAAACCTTCATCTACACTGTACTCAATTTCATGATTTTCGTTTCTTATACCGATATCTGCACTTAGGTCATCACTAAATTTATAATCTAAAGCCGCATAAAGTGCTGTGGTTTTACCATCACCGGTGCTGTTGATATCGTAGTTCCAGCCGCAGCCAGCCACACTGATATTACATTCAATACCAGCTAGCGCTTCACCACCACTTTGCACCACGTGATACGCGTGATTACCTAATGCCCACCAGTCATTCGAAGAATAACTAGAGCTGAAAAGCCCAACCGAAGCCTTGAGGGTATCGGTTGTCTTTGTTAATGCTAAATCATTAGTAAATGATTCGATGTCTTTACGCACAACCCAGCGACCAAGTTGTTGTACCGCTGTGCTGCCACTGTATACATTACCTGTTACTGAACCTGTAGCAGAATCACCACTATCAGCGACGGATGAGAGGGCTACCGGGTCGCCATTTGTCACTAAACCTAAAGTATCAGCTTCACCCTTGGTAAAAGAGAAACGGTCGACAAACGTCCAGCCATCACCTAGTTCTAAGTTAATGCTTCCGCCAGAAACTGAACCATCCCAGCCACGGCCTTCACCAAAATCAACAGCTTCACTGGTGCTATCATCTTCTGGACCGTAGTTGATGGTGGCTTGTCTGTTTAGTGTACCTAAATGTACAAAGCTGTTGTCCACACCATCTATTAAAGGTGAAGGTGTGTACCAAGTGCCATGATCATCTGTGATGCGGGTGTAAAGGTTAATTTTACCGTTGTCTAATTCTTTGGTCAGGTTGATGGTAAATTGATTGCCTTTCTCTGAGGTGAAACCAGCGTCTCTTACCCCTGAGCTTTGTTGTACGTAACCCCCAATCATGTAATAAAAGTCTTCATCTAATGCACCACTTAGTACTGCATCAATACGTTGTAACCCATAGTCTGACGTGGTGTACTTAAATGTACCTTCGGTTATTTCGCTGCCTTCTTTAAGCAAGAAATTGGTGGTTAATCCTGGTTGTCCATTGGATAATACTGAAGCGGGTCCACCCCGTAATGCATCCATGAACTGAATCGTTTCGTCAACGCGAAATAATGTAGAGTTCTCAAGAAAAGAAACGGAAGGAGGGGTATATATCCCAACTCCTTGCAGTTGAACCGTTAAAAAAGGTGCATCGCCACCACCAGGAAAACCCCGGACAAATACGTTGGCGCCTGATACTCCGCCAGAGCTTTCTGCCCAAACACCCGGTACTGCTCTAAAAAGCTCGGCCGTGCTCTTAGGGGCTAACTTTAAAATGTCTGCTGCACTTAATGAGGTAGAGGCATAACTCGCGTCTACCTTTCTAATTGCGGTACCACTTGCTGTACCCGTTACGATAATTTGTTCAATAAAACCTGTGTTGTTACTTTCATCTGACGCTTCTTCTTGAGCGATAACTGGGCTTGCTATGATAAATGCAATGCTGAGTGGAAGTAATTTTTTATGGAATGTTTTAGTTTTCATTGTTGTTACCTACATGTGTGTTTGTGTTCGACTTGTAAACCATATGTAAAAATGCAATCGTTTGCAATTGTTTTGTGCAATCGATTGAAATTATTTTCAAATAATACAAATATGCTAGAATAAAATTGTGCTTGGGTATCAGCATAAATACTTTTTTACTTACTTGTAGAGTCTGAATACATCTTGAAAACAGATAAAAAATTAACCCTTGCTGGACTTGCCAAACTTGCTGGCGTCTCAACTTCCACCGCATCAAGAGCTTTAAACGATAATCCCGTTATTAAACAAGCCACCAGAGATAAAATAAAAGCCTTAGCAAGTAAGCATAATTTCAGTATTAATGCAGCTGCTAGCCGTTTGCGTACTCAAAAAACCAATGTGATTGCTGTGATCCTAAATCTGATTGACCATACTGAACAAAGCATCAGTGACCCTTTCTTACTTAAGGTGGTGGGTGAATTGAATCAGGCACTTAACCATAAAGGCTACGAATTGTTACTGTCTAATTCTTTTATGGCGTCTGACGATTGGGCAAACTATTTTCTATCCAGTAGCCGCGCAGATGGCATCATTGTGGTTGGACAAGGTAAAAGCGATGAAAAAATTGATGCTGTAGCAAGGACTGGACTGCCCATGGTTGTGTGGGGCGACCCCACATCAGACGTTGATTACACCGTTGTAGGGAGTGATAACAAGTTAGGTGGATATATTGCGACCCAACATTTAATCGACAGCGGCTGTAAAAACATTGCGTTTTTAGGTGATCCAGAGCATTTGGAATTGGCTGAACGTTATAAAGGATATCGTCAGGCTTTGTCTGAAGCAGGCGGTGTGCTTGAAGACAGGTTAACCTTATCTATTGATATTACTAGTACAGCAGCTTATGAAAAAATTAGCGAAACGATTTTACACCATGGTTTATTTTTTGATGGCATCGTCACATCAAGTGATATGGTGGCTCTAGGGGCGCTTAAGGCTTTAAAAGAGCGATACATTGGTATTCCTAGTGAGGTGGCTATCGTTGGATTTGATGATATTGCGATGGCAGAGCTGTTCCATCCTTCGCTTACCACTATCAGACAGAACGTTAAAAAAGCGGCAGAAGTGATGGTCAATCAGTTAGTTCTTCAGTTTGAAGGCAAACTAACACATTCTACTGTTATTGATATTGAGTTAATTCCGCGGAATTCTACTCGGCACTAAATAATAATGTGTATATAAACAAGCATTAAAATGCAAACGATTGCATAAATTTTGAGTTGCATATAGACTAACCTTATTATGTGCCTATGAGTAAAGTGTATATGTCTAGATTGCTTGTTATTGTTGCGATAGCCGCCTGTTATTTTATGTTCGCCATTATGTTGAACAGTGTCGGCACGGTTATCTTGCAATCCATAAACAGTTTTGGTGTCAGTAAACCAGATGCCAGTACTCTTGAAGGTTTTAAAGATTTATCCATAGCCTTTGTGTCTTTTTTTATTGCCTCATTTATTCCAAGAATGGGGTATAAAATCGCTTTGCTAATCGGCTTGTTATTGGCAGCAGGAGCCTGTTTACTGACCCCTGTTTTGGGAGACTTCATTGCGATAAAAGTGTTGTTTGCCTGTATTGGTATATCGTTTGCGCTGGTAAAAGTGTCGGTTTATTCCCTTGTTGGCCAGCTCACCCATGACACGCGCTCGCACTCATCACTGCTTAACACCATTGAAGGTATTTTTATGCTGGGGGTGTTATCTGGATATTGGATCTTCAGCGCTTACATTGATCCCGATGCGCCTACTTCACTCGAATGGCTTAACGTATACTATCCATTAGCAGCAGGGTTATTTATCACTGCTTGTATTGTTTTATTCTCACCGATCCAGAAAACCCCAGTTGTATCTCAGCCTAATGGCTTGACCCAAGAGTTTGTTGAAATGCTAAAGTTGGCTTATAAACCGCTGGTTTTAGTGTTTGTTTTATCGGTGTTTCTGTATGTGTTAATCGAACAAGGGATTGGCACTTGGTTACCTACTTTTAACAGTGAAGTATTACACCTACCTGTTGACGTGAGCGTACAAATCACCAGTATTTTTGCGGCTATGATTGCTATTGGTAGATTAATGGCTGGGCAGATATTGAAGTTTGTGAATTGGTATTTATTCCTGAACATATGTATCGCGATGATGGCGGTTTTGATGTTGTTGAGTTTGCCCTTAGCGGATGACATAGACGCAACTGCTGTTACCGGTATTTTTAATGCACCTATCGCCGCCTATCTTTTGCCGATTGCAGGTTTGATGATGGCCCCTATTTACCCGATTATTAATTCTGTGATGTTAAGTTCTTTAGAAAAAGCAAAACATGCACAAATGACTGGGCTAATTGTGGTGTTTTCTGCACTGGGTGGTACTACCGGCTCCATTATTACGGGTCTTGTGTTTGATACCTTTGGTGGAAAAAATGCCTTTTACTTATCACTACTTCCCATGGCGTTACTTGCGTTTACTTTGTTCTTCTTTCGTAAGTCGACCAATAAGCTGTCTTCTTCCACCATACAGAATGAGCAGTAGCCGTTATGTCAGATACTAATGAAGCAAAACAGTGTCTAGAGCAAAGCCTAGATTTTTTCAGCAGTGACTTATTTAACGATGTGCAGCTAGCTGGAATATTTGCCGATAGTAAAACATTCGCCGACGCTTATCCTAAATTCTCATGGTCTGAAATATTCGCTGATTATCAAAAAAATCAGACCTGCAAAGGGTTTGATCTTAGCGACTTTGTGCAGCAGCACTTTGTCATTCCTGAAACAATATTACTCAGCAACGATACCGATAAAGGCTCAGTGAAAAGTTATATTGAATCGTTGTGGCCAAAACTTGAAAGACAGCCAGATAAACTAGACTTATGCTCTTTGTTACCCCTTTCTCATCCTTATATTGTGCCGGGGGGCAGGTTTCGAGAAATCTATTACTGGGACAGTTATTTCACTGCTTTGGGGCTCAATGAGTCGGGTCGGCAAGATATCATTCGTTCAATGATTTTAAACTTTATTGATTTACAGGATACGTTAGGGTGTATTCCTAATGGTAATCGCAGCTATTACAATAGCCGTTCTCAGCCCCCTGTATTAGGATTGATGGTTGAAATGTATTTACAGAATATTGACACGCTTCAGACAAAGGTAAGAAGACAGTTTCTAGAACACTGTGTTCAAGGATTAGACAAAGAATACCAATTTTGGATGCATGACAAAGAGCAATTAGTGGGCACTACTAAGGCAATCAAACGTGTCGTAAAAATGCCAAACGGGGTGTGTTTAAATCGCTATTGGGATGATAGCGTTGAGCCTAGGCCTGAATCATATCGAGAAGATATCGAGGCGGCAGAAAATATTGCAGCAGCTAAAAGACCTGCTTTCTACCGCAATATCCGCGCAGCCTGCGAATCAGGTTGGGATTTTAGTTCAAGATGGTTAGCTAACCAAGATGATTTATCGACAATCCAAACCACGCATATTGTGCCTATCGATCTCAACTGTTTGTTGTATAAATTAGAGACCTTGCTAAGTCAATTTTATACTGAATTGCTTGAGAGTGAACTGAGTTCAAAATTTGCGGCTTACGCCCAAATTAGAAAGGATGCGATTAATCAATATTTATGGGATGAACAAGGTGGTTTTTATCATGATTTTGATTTTATACAAGGTCAAAAAACAACGATTCAATCACTCGCTGCTTGCTTACCTCTTTTTTGTCAGATTGCTTCACATCAACAAGCAGAGCACATTGCAGATAAACTCGAAAATTCGTTTTTAATGGAAGGTGGTCTAGTTACGACACTCAACGACACCGCGCAACAGTGGGATGCGCCAAATGGATGGGCGCCCTTGCAATATTTTGCGGTGGTTGGTTTAATGAATTATGGGTTTGCACCACTATCGGTAACTATTATGAATAGATGGATGACTACGGTGGAGCAACAATTTATTACTGATAACAACATGATGGAAAAATATAATGTTCAACATAGTCAACGTGTTGCACAAGGTGGGGAGTATGAAGTTCAGCATGGTTTTGGTTGGACCAACGGTGTCTCATTGGCATTCTACCAACTGCTAGATGCTGATACATATAGCAACTAAATTCACCTAACCCGTCGCGTAAATGAAGTCTACCCCTCAACCTAATCGAAAGCTGATGCGACGATTTAGATAGGTACAGTGATTGAATGTTCTCTTTTGACAAAAGATTCAGCGTCTTTCATTGCATGAGGTCCTAAAAAAATTCAGATGCAAAGAACTGCAGGCTAAGTGTTAACCCGCAGTTCTGATACCTCCCGGTAAGCTAAAGTATTAAGATATTTGGCGTTCTTGTCCTTCCCAGTAGGGTTTGCGTAACTCGGTCTTAAGCACTTTATTGGCACCAGACAATGGAAATGGCTCGGTTGTGAATTCAATGCTATGGGGGCATTTGTATCCGGCAATCAGCGTATGACAGTGTGATTGCAATGCTTGTGCGGTCACTTCGATACCAGGGTGTAAGATCACTAAAGCATGCACACTCTCACCCCATTGTTCGCTTGGAATACCAATTACGGCACTCGTGGCAACCGCTGGATGCTGGCCAATTGCATTTTCCACTTCAGCTGAATAGACGTTTTCGCCTCCGGAGACGATCATGTCTTTGACACGGTCCATTAGGAAGATAAAGCCGTCCTCATCCATATAACCTGCATCGCCTGTTAGTACCCAACCGTCGCGGATTGTCTCGGCGGTGACCTCAGGTTTGTTCCAATAGCCCAACATAGTGGTTGGCCCTTTAACGGTGATTTGTCCCACATCGCCGCGTGGTACCTCAAGCATGTTGGCATCGACTATTCGGACTTCGCAAACGCGTGTTGGACGTCCCGCTGAGCGCAATTTTCCGGCCTTTGGGCCTTCCAGCACGTGATATTCTTCCGACAGTACTGACGCTATAGGGCTTAACTCTGTTTGGCCAAAAGCCTGTATGAAAGAGGTATTGGGAAACTTCTTAAACGCATCCACCAGTACTGACTGGGTGATGGGCGAAGCACCGTAGGCAATCTGCCGCAAAGATGACACATCAGTCTGTGCCAGCTTGTCGCTTTGCATCACCATTTGTAGCATCACGGGTACCAGCAATACCTGGCTGGGTTTGTGTTTCTCGATGGCAGCCAGTGTGCCATCAGGTGTGAACATGGGTATCACCACATGGGTTCCCGCCATAAAAGTTACCGCACTAAACCAAATTAAATCAGCGATATGAAACATCGGCGCTGCGTGTAGATAAATAGTTTCTTCTTGCATGTTGAGTTCGTGAGCATTGGCAACACCACCCACATAGAAGTTGGTATGTGACAACATCACGCCTTTGGGAAAACCCGTTGTACCACCGGTATAAAAGATACCAGCTAGATCATCACCAGCTCTGCCCGCATCTGCAACGGGGGCATTGCATGCGACAATATCCTCGTAGTTTTGCATGCCATCAGGCGTTTCAGCATCGCCGCAATAGATTATGGTTTTAAGACCCTGAACCTGTGATTTAAGTTCTGCAGCGACGCCTTTAAATGCCTCATCCACAATAAGGATCTCAGCACCGGCATCATTCAACGCATAGGCACATTCAGCCGCCGCCCAGCGAATGTTCATCGGCATCATCGCTCCGCCACCCCAAACAGAAGCAAAGTAGTATTCAATAAATCGATCAGAGTTGAGTGACAATAGCGCTACTCGGTCTCCTAATTTCATGCCCAGTTTTTGCAAGCCTCCAGCCAGCCGTGCGACGCGATCTTGCATTTGGGTCCAGGTTTGCTGCCTGTCCTCATAGATGGTTGCAATCCCCTTGGGATTGATCTGTGCTGCGCGTCTGAGAATGGATGCGATTTGCATGGGTAATGACTCCTTGGCGTAGTTTTATATTTCTTTTAACGACATTAATACCTTTTCAGCCAATATGGTAGATACCCATTTAAAAAAATCAGTTTTAGATAAATTGTAGTTGTGCTGCATGTATCTTTGGAAGTAATTTATGAGATAAATCATAAGTTGGTCGAGACACTTATTAATCAAAGCGTGTTAGGATTTTTTAAATAACTGAATGATTAATCAGCTAAAGCTAACCGTCTTAACCGCTAGTAGTGGCTATAGACAGAAATTTAAGTAATGTCGTTTAATGTTCAATAATTCATCGAAAGTAGAGCAGCAACTGCGCACTACTGGGTTTAAAGTGATGCTAGGTTTTGCGTTTATTATTTCGGCGATTATTGTCATGACTGAGCTTAATAACCCTTTGATTGCCTGGGTGATAACCTTTACTTGGTTCATATTAGCTGCCATCGCTTTAATCAGGCCAAAGTATAATCATTGGTGTGCTAAAAGTTGGGTATTAATATCAGTGCCACTGGCACTTATATTAATACTCTCCAATGGTCTTATCCCAGCAACACTGATTTCGTTAGCTACTATTTTTCCCGTGATGTTAGTCAAACATTACTGGCGATTATTTGCTGTTATTATTTTCGCCAGCTCCACTGTGTTGGTTCCCTTTGCTGATTTACCCTATGAAAAAGCTATTTGGCTAAGATTAAGTATTTCAAACGCGATCGTTGCCATTATGGTGCTCGCACTGGTCAGTTTCTTAGAAAAAGCATTAGTAGCAAGTCTGGATAAGTCAGATGAGATGAAAAAAGCGTTGATGCGCGAGCGTGAGGCTAACCAAACCCAATCTAAGTTTTTAGCCACAATGTCCCATAAAATTCGTACGCCCATGAACGGTATTTTAGGTTTTTTGGATGTTACGTTGTCTACAGATTTGTTGGAGCAACAACGCTTACATCTTGAAAAAAATCAAATGTTCTGGCGATGTGTTGCACCGTATCCTTAATGATATTCTAGATTTTTCTAAACTGACTGCTGGCAAACTTATTATTGAAAATGTGCCAATTAGTGTTCACCAATTAATCGTTGATACTGCCGCCATATTACAATCAGAGGCACAACTAAAAAGTATTGATTTAACCTTTAGCGTTGATGATAACGTAAAAGCGAGCCTGATTGGCGACCCAACGCGTATCACCCAAGTTATGAATAACTTGGTTAACAATGCGATTAAGTTCACCGCTTTAGGTAAAGTGAATATTGGCGTAACCATAAGCAATCAAACAGATACTATTCAAACTGTTGAATTTTGTGTAAGTGATACCGGTATAGGTATTCCAAATGCTAATAAGGAGCGTGTTTTCAGCATTTACGCAAGCCGATGATTCCACCGCGCGGAAATTTGGTGGTACCGGTTTGGGTCTGAAAATTGCAAAAGATTTAGTTGAAAAAATGGGTGGTCAGATATGGGTAAATAATATTGATAAAGTTGGTAGTCAGTTCTTTTTCACGCTCAGCCCAAGAGTATCTGCAGAGCCCCCCATTAATAAAAAAGCATTTAAACAGGCGCGAACACAATTTGTTGGCAATGTTTTGGTAGCTGAGGATAATGACATTAACCAAGTGGTAGCCCAGCAAATTCTGCTTTCATATGGGCTACAAGTTGATCTCGTTGATGACGGACAGCAATGTATAGATGCACTTGAAAACGGACATTATGATCTGGTGTTTATGGACTTACACATGCCAAATGTTGATGGCTTTGAAGCCTGTTCAATAATAAGGCAAATAAATCCCAACATTCCAATTGTGGCTTTAACCGCTGCGGTATTAAAAGACGAGGTTCAAAAGGCATTGGATGCGGGTATGGGTTCACATCTGGCCAAACCAATCGTTCATGTTCAGCTAAAATATGTCCTAAATCGATATTTGGCTGAGAATAAGAATTAACAGAAACTACTTGTGTACTGAGGGCAACCTTGCAAGATTAAGATTAAGAGTAATTAGTTTGGTTGATGCGACTTTCAGCTAATGGTCAAATTAGATTGTGAGTTGATCAATTTAGACCCTTCGTTTGCAGTTGCCAGTTGTCCTATGAGTGTTTAAACTTTGTTTGGCCACGTCCGGTTGTCCTTAATAAGCTCCCATGCCGGCCAAGAATCATCAGCTTTCCAGTGAGATACCCATTGTGGAATATCGGCCCCAGGCATAGGTCGAGCAATTCCATAACCCTGCGCTAACTCACAACCTAATTGCAACAGTGCCAATCCATGATCAATCGTTTCTACACCCTCTGCTATCACGTCACGGCGGAAGGCTTTGGCCAGTCCTATTACGCCTTCAACTATTGCGCAATCGTCAGTATCTTCTAGCATGTCGCTCACAAAGCTCTGATCTATCTTAATCAATTGCGCTGGCAAGCGTCTTAAATGAGTGAGTGATGAATATCCCGTGCCGAAGTCATCTAAAGCAAAACGTACACCAAGCTTGTGGCATGCATTCATAGTGGCAGACACTTTACTGATGTCATGCAATGCACTGGTTTCTAATATTTCCAATTCTAAACAGTTTGGGTTTACTTCAGGATGGGCTGCCAACAATGCTGCTACGCGAATTGCGAAGTTACCTTGTTGTAACTGGTAACCGCTGATGTTGACACTGATAGGTAGATTGACTCCTATGCTTTGCCACTGACTTATTTGTGACAATGAACTGGATATGACCCATTCACCTAGCTCTAGGCTAATAGCTTGACCTTCAATGACGGGTAAAAACTCTAAAGGTGGCACTAAACCACGCTCCGGATGCTGCCAACGGATTAAGGCTTCTACGCCTATTACTGCACCAGTGCGCATATTCACCTTGGGTTGATAATACAGCACAAACTCACGGCTATACAGAGCTGAGCGAATATCACTTATACTTTCTAGTTGCATTTTGCTTGCATTAGCAAGTGCCGTATCAAATAGGCGATATCGGTTTTTACCTGTTTGCTTAGCACCATACATAGCTTGGTCGGCGTGACGTATGAGTTGGTCTGCGTCTGACCCGTCTTGTGGATAAAGTGTTACACCAATGCTAGCTGAAACCTGCATGACGTCGTTACCTATGGTAACAGGATCGGAGGCAGCCTGAAGTAGACGTTCTAATATAGGCGTAATTTCTTCAATGTTGTCTAAATCCACCATAACTGCGATAAATTCATCACCACCAATACGTGCTAACGTATCGCCTTCACGTAAGGCGGCTTTCATGCGTTGTGACACGGTAATGAGTAGTTCATCACCCACATTATGGCCATAGTTGTCATTGACCTCTTTAAAACCATCTAAGTCCATAAACGCCACCCCTAATGACTGTTCGCGACGCTGACACAGGGCTATCGCATGACTTAAACGATCAGCCAGTAAAACCCGGTTAGGCAGATCAGTCAATACGTCATAATGAGCTACGTGTTCCAATTGCTCTTGATATACCTTCATCGTTGTAATGTCAGTGCATAATGAAACATAGTGCTGCACTAAACCTGCCGCATTTTTTACGGCGCTGATAGTAAGCATTTCGGGATACACGTCACCATTTTTACGGCGGTTCCATACCTCGCCACTCCAATGGTCTTGTGATAGTAACGTAGTCCACATTTCGACATAAAATTCTGACGAATGACGCCCAGATTGAAGCATTCTTGGGTTTTCTCCCAGCACTTCCTCTGAGGTGTAACCAGTCATTTGGATGAAAGTATCGTTGACTTCAGTAATAGTAGCAGTGGCATCGGTTATCATGATGCCCTCATGGGCATGGCTAAACACACTAGCGGCACGTTTTAACTTTAGTAGCAGAAGTTCCTTCTCTTTGTTGGCAATGAGCAGTTCATCTGCCCGCTTATCTTTCTCTTTGTTTTGAAAGGCAAGTTCTTTGTTGGCAATGACTAGTTCATCAGCTCGCTTGCCTTTCTCTTTTTTTGCAATGGCTAATTCATCAGCTCGCTTGCCTTTCTCTTCTTTGGCAATGGCTAGTTCATCTGCCCGCTCATCTCTCTCTTTGTTTTGAAAGGCAAGTTCTTCTTTGGCAATCTCTAATTTATCTGCCCGTTTAGTGATGTCCTCCATGGTTAATAAAACAATTCTTTTTTACCTTCAGCTTGTTCTACCTGGCGTGCATTCAAGCGCATAATTCGCCGCCCGATATCGGCAAAATCGTGCTCAACCATATAGTCATCAAAACGGGTGTGCTGCAGTAATTCTCGTAGTTCGTGAATATCCCACTGCCTATTGCCTAGCTCAAAAATTTGTCGCCCGGCTGTGTTTTCAGGTTTGGCTTTAAAAAATGTATAAAATGAACGGTTTACTGTGACTACCCTTAAATTTTCATCCATTGTAATTAAGGGGTCCCGCAGTGTATTAATAATACTTTAGACGTGCTCCAACATCTCCTTTTGGGTTTTCGATTTTAACATTTACACACTCCTAATATTGCTTCACTGTGTGTTTGATCAATACTGACAGGGGCGTGCCAACCAGAGTAAGTGTCGATCTTTTCTGATTGGGGCTGAATACTAGGGCGGGGTGTTAATGCCGATATGATAGGCTGGAAATACTGTTTTGATGATAAGCAATAGCCATTTATTAATGGGTCATGGCTAAAGCAGATAAAAGCTAACCAACTTTGGGTCAAGCTCTTTAATCCTAAAGTAATTACTAATACGTCAATGATTTTGGCCGTGACAGCACAAGCATGTCTATTTTTTAGACTATTGCGAAACAAAAATTCATAAGCCAATAAGTTTTTGTTTAAAATACACTGCCGTGGAACATAAAAATTCAAAATGATATTCTCTTTGTGAATCGTAATAGTAGACCTAAACTAAATGTTCATATTAAAAATATTTTATCGCTACAGATTACTAATATGGACTTTACACTAAATAGTCATATGGTAAGTACGTAAAACTAGTGATTTTTACTGTCTGCATCTGAGTATTTGTGACATGTTTTATGGGTGTTTTAAGTAAACATAATGTCTAAAGATGATTTCAAATACGGAGAACGAATTGGCTTTTTATGTACTCATAAATTTGAATTGAAATGTAATAGGTGAATAAGTCGGGGGATGGTGTTGGTTTTTCTAATACAGTAGCCTAGCTTTATTCTTGCCAGGCTACTGATGGTAAACACTTATTTCAGAGTAAAAATAAACTGTCCTTTGGCATTGATCTCGCGACTAAACTCGCCCTCAAAATACAAATAATTGAGATGAGCAAACGCTTCTGCAATCGCAAAATTCATACTGTGAGAGTTCAGTTTACGCTTAAACAACACAGGTAAACATTGCTCTATGGTTTTGCCCTGCTCACAAAAAACTCTAAGGTTATCTAAGTGGGCATGGTGATGACCAATTAGATCATTAACGCGGGTATGTAATCCATGAAAAGGCTGTTTATGTGAAGGTAACACCAAGGTATCTTCTGGCAATTGAGTAAATTGTGGCAGAGTGTCTAAGTACATTTTCAGTGAATTAGCATCCGGCTCGGTACTGTATACACCAATATTTGGCGAAATACCGGGTAACACATGATCCCCAGAAATCAAGATGTTGCTGTCTTTGTTAAATAAGCAGACATGCTCTGGTGAATGACCACGGCCAATATACACCTGCCATTCATGTGCACCAATGCGTATATGCTCACCTGCTTGCAAACGATAGAATTGCAATGGAATAGGTCGAATAACTTGGCGTATCCCTTTGCTCTCTTTGCGATTTTTTTTGGCATTGTGAACATAGTCTTCAGACATACCACAGCGCACTAAATATTCATCATCTTGCCAATCAGATGCGCCGCAAGGGCCGGCGAATATTGCTCGAGCTGTGAAATATTCAGCCTGGCTCATATACATTGGAAGTCGAAATTTTTCTACCAAATAGCCTGCCATACCAATATGATCAGGATGCATATGGGTAACAATCACTTTAGTAATTGGCTTACCTAAGATGTCGAGTATCGTATCCCACAGCTCTTCTGTTTCGCGGGTGCCAATGCCGGTATCGATTAACGCAAAACCCTCTTGTCCATCTTGATTATCTTCCAGTAAATATAAGTTAATGTGGTCGAGATCAAAGGGCAATGGCATGCGCAACCAAAATATGCCGGGAGCCACTTTTTGCAGTGTGCCTGGCTCGGGTATTTCAGCATCTATAAACGTTATTTGCATGGTCTTTGCTCCGCCTGGATAAATGATATCGTTTGGTATCATGTATCCAACATGAATTTGGGTAAGTAACTATTAGACCCAATAATAGTAACAACTACCAAGCATCATTATGTATTGAGAAGTATCAGGGGTTTGAATTAGAGCTATTGGTAAACGTATTTTTTAGATCGGTTTGGTGTGAGATGTATTTTTTGTGGTTTAACCAAATAGTTAAACAGATGATTGAATAGTTACCTTGCTGTTTATCAAAACATGCATAGATACTAAGTCGTCGTCGGGGTCTAATTCATGTCTTGGATGCATTTAGTTAGTGACTAACCCATGTTGAGTTAGCCACTTAAAGAGAATGCGATTTTAATCGATGTCGCTAGTTTCCAAGCTTGGTTGGAAAGGCTGGAGCAGTATCGTGGCGCACTGGCTTAAACGTTTTAAGCTGCTCTAACACTTCACTAACAGCCTTTTGTAACTGTGCGTCTTCACCTTTATTCACTCGCGTAGGGTCAAGCTCGACATCGATATCCGGTGCTACGCCTTCATTCTCGACGCGCCATTCATGATCGGGTGTAAAGAAGCGAAAGTGTGGCACGGTTTGACCGCCACCATCTATAAGTGAGCGATTAGCGGAAATGCCAATTAATCCACCCCAAGTTGTTTTGCCAATTAGCTTGCCTAATCCCATACGTTTGAAACTGTAAGGTAGAAAGTCGCCACCTGAACCTGCATCTTGGTCAATTATCATCACTTTTGGACCATATATAGCTGCAGCTGGCGTACTTAATGTCATATCACCAGAACGGTATTTCCAGCCCGCTAAATACTCGCGACTTAGCACATCGGTAATATAATTGGCTGCTTGGCCCCCTCCATTGCGACGTTCATCGATAATCATCGCTCGTTTATCAATTTGCGCGAAGAACATCCGGTTAAAATAGGTAAAGCCGCCAGAAGCGGTATTAGGCAAATATACATAACCTATTTTACCATCACTTAACTCATCTACTTTTTTGCGATTGGATTCAATCCAGTCCCAGTTTCGCAGTGTGCTTTCGTTGGCAATGGGTTCGACTACCACTTCTTTAGCGTTTTTGTTCGAGCCGTCTTTACTAACTGTTAGGCTGATTTGTTTGCCCACGGTATTCACAAAAAATTGATGGAAGTTGTCACCTTTACGTAGTGTTACACCATTGACTGCAATAATCCGGTCGCCTTGTTGTATACCTACTCCAGGAGCCCCCAGAGGTGCTGTAATAAAAGGATTCCACGACCCGCCAGTGTATATCTTATCTACTACGTACTGGCCTTTTTTGAGGCGAATATCCGCCCCCAGCAACCCTACTTGAATCGGTGTTTCTGTATGTACATCACCACCATAAATACGATTGTGTCCCACCTCCATTTCGGCAATCATTTGTACCATTAGCCAGTTTAAGTCTTCGCGGCTACCCACATGACTTAGCAGTGGTAGGTATTGTTGGTAAATAGCGGTCCAGTCGAGGCCATGAATATTCGGATCGTAAAAATAATCACGCTCATTGCGCCAAGCTTCAGCAAAAATTTGTGCCCATTCCTGTTTAGGGTCAATCAGTGCTTTGACATCATTAGTATTCAAATCTTCGGGTTCAAACTTTTTGGCCACTTCACTGACTTTAAATGTGTTTTTGGCAAAACCCAGCAGTGCTTGTTTACCGTCTGCTGACAAACTGAAACTTTCAACAGTGTTAAGTACTGTTTCAACTTTTTTATCTTCAGCATTAAATCTTAATAAGTCTGCCGTATCTAACGCACGTCCATTGGGTTCAATGCTGGCACCAGCCTGAGTATTTTCTAGAAAATATAAATGCCCGTCATCAGCGACAGCTAAATCAGAATAAAAGCGTTTCGGTACCGGTAGCGCGACA
Organism: Paraglaciecola psychrophila 170; assembly: GCF_000347635.1. Lineage (NCBI taxonomy): Bacteria > Pseudomonadati > Pseudomonadota > Gammaproteobacteria > Alteromonadales > Alteromonadaceae > Paraglaciecola > Paraglaciecola psychrophila. The sequence goes on from NC_020514.1 coordinate 625,105, forward strand.
ATACGTTGAGCAATGCCTTTAGCATCAATTTTGACTATTGGTGCGGGTTCAGCAGATTTTGTGTCATCTTTTTTGTCAGTTTTGTTTGCCGCCAGTTTTTCTGGTGATTCGTCGCCACTTTTAGGTAACAGTGGTGATTTGCCATCGGCTTGAAGTACTACAGCATACAAACCAAATCTTTGCGGGCGTTCCTGAGTAGACAAATCTAGCCCAAAGCTACTGGGCCCTGCGTTAGTAGATGAAGCAAAGTATAAATATTTTCCATCGCGACTAAAGGCAGGCCAGTCGTTATGGCTAAGACCATCAGTCAGGCGCAGCGTTTTTTTACTGGAAAATTGGTAAACATAAAGATCCCATAAGTAGTTATTGCCACTTTTAGTGTAGGCCAGCCAGTCGCCGTCGAAGGACAATGCGCTATTGAAACCTAGCATGTTTTGCTGTTGATCAATTTTCTGGCGCTTTGAAGAGTCTAAGTTAATGACCCACATAACTAAATTTGAATCTGAATACACAATGTTTTTAGCGTCTGCAGTCCAATGAAGTAGGGTAAAATCTGCGGGGTAGTCACCAAACGAAAAAGTATTTAGCTGTTTACCTGATTGTTCTGCTAACAGCAGTTTTTGGGTGCCACCATGATCAGAAATATAAGCAATTTGATCACCTTTGGGTGACCATAATGCATCGCGTTCGCTGACGCCCGAAGTACCCGTAATATTACGAGTACTGCCGTCTTTTACCGGTACAGTAAAGACTTCACCGCGGCCACTGATTAATACACGTTTGCCGGTGCTGGATAATTGGCTACTAGTGATTGCCTGCATGGCATCTTTGAACTGAGGTCGTATTTGTGGCAAATCTGGTTTGATATCTATGCTGAGTTTTTGCGTTTTAGCTTGTTGGGTATCAAGCACAAACAAAGCACTACCTTGGGCATAAATAATATCTGTTGCATAGGCATCAGCGCTGGCGATATCCCAATCTTTGAACTGGGTAACTTGGTTAATGTTGCCGTTAGCATAACGATATAGGTTTTTAGTTTTGTCGCGGTCAGACAAAAAGTACAAGTCATCGCCAATCCACATAGGATTAGTGTCAGAAGCATTTTCATGGGGAACTTCGATGTAACTGTTTTTAGCTAGGTCCATGATCCAGATGGGTGGGGTGCTGCCACCACGATGATTGCGCCAGCCACTGGCGCCAATATGCGCAGTGCGATAGGGGCGGTAGGCAAGCAATTTCCCATTGTCATTAAATTCTCCTTCGAAGGCTAAGGCTTGCATCACTTTTTCAGGAAAACCAGCATCAGTATTTACTTGGTACAAATGTCCTGAGCGGCCACTTGCCATTTCTCGCGGTGACATGAACATTACAGATTTACCTTGCGGGTCCCAGCCAACTACCCTATCGCTGCTTGGGTGCCACGTCAGGCGACGTGGTTGACCGCCATTGGAATCAATCAAATACACATCGTCGTTACCGTCATAACCTGCAGTAAAGGCAATGGTTTTGCCATCTGGGGAAAAATGAGGAGCTTGTTCAATTGCGGGGTGTGAGGTGAGGCGTTGAGGGTTTTTTCCTTGACGATCGGCAACATAGATGTCACCGGCATACACAAATGCAATCTGAGTTTTGCTGATGGCCGGTTGTTGCAGCATTAGGGTCTCGGCTTGTGCACCGATAGGTAATGTGAGTAAAGCTAAATATAAAGCTTTACATGGAGTTAGCCAGCTTAAAAGTTGTTTATGCATTAATCTTATCTATTCTCGATATAGGAGTGTTTAAACAATAAACCACATCCCTGATCGACGCAACAGGCTCTGATTTTGTTGAATTTATAGTTAGCCTGATTAACAAGATAAGGTGGCGAGAAATGAGTTCCGACTATAGAAGTCTTTAGGTATTAGTAAGAATGCACAAGTGTTTAAACTGCTCTCAATACTAACCTCAACACCTGCGTTGACTCGCAATCAGAAATCTTATGTTAGTGCTCATATAGGCGCTAGTTTAAGCAGCCGAAAAACATAAATAAATCCAATTTTATCTAAATTAGCGAGGGTATCTAAATAAAGTATGAGTCGTTGATGCCAGTTATTATCTGTATATTATACTTCTAATCGCCCCACATTTTCTTATGTGAAAATTGAATGTCCGTTTTAGGGACGATAAAATTCTAGCTGTTTACGACACTAGCATCAGGCTAATTAAGCCTTCGCAAGTGGCCTTGTGCATGTACCGCGGTACCGCATAAGTAAAGCGTGCTTCTTTTAGGGCGGCACTGGCGATTTGCGAAATATCCTTTTGCTGTAAAGCAGCCAGTTTATCTGGAATATCAAACTTTTGCTGCATTTCCCTAATGTGATGAATGAAAGCGTCTGCTAGCTGTTCATTATTGCCGTCAGCTGAGCCGATGTTACAAGCCTTAGCTAAATCAGCCAGTCGATTCGCACATTTAGATTTCGAATAATCCAGTACATACGGCATAACTATCGCGTTAGCTAGGCCATGTGGCGTGTGATAAAGCGCGCCAAAATTGTGTGCAATAGAGTGCACGTAGCCGACCCCTGCTTGTGTGAATGCCATGCCTGCGAGATTAGATGCTTTTGCCATCGCCTGCCTAGCCGCTATATTGCTGCCATTGGTTACCGCTGTTGCTAAGTTTGCCATGATAAGTTGGGTGGCTTCAATCGCTTGCATATCGGTGCGTTTTAGGGCATTACGAGATATGTACGCTTCTACAGCGTGGGTTAATGCATCCATTCCGGTCGCTGCCGTAATATGAGCAGGCAAGCCAGCCATTAGCTCCCCATCTAATGCTGCGGCGATAGACATCAGTTTTAAGTCCATTAAGGGTAATTTACGTTGTTGTTCTGGGTCTGAAACTACGGCAGCAATAGTTACCTCAGAGCCAGTACCCGCCGCAGTTGGAACGGCATAAAGGGGCAAAGTACCACTGAAATAAATTTTGAAAAGCCCCGCCATTTTAGCAATAGACTTATCACTTTTACCTCGAGCTGCAATGACCTTCGCCGCGTCAATAGATGAACCCCCGCCCACCGCCAGTATTGCTTCGCAGTGATTGTCCTTAAGTACGCTAATACCAGCTTCAATTTGTTGGATAGTTGGGTCTGGTTTTACACCGTCGTATATTACAACTGTCACGCCTAACTTTTCCAACTCCGCCTGCATAGCATCTAACAATCCCAGTTTGACCAACATGGATCGGTGACTAGTAATACTTTTTTGTGACCCACTGCGGCAATATATCGGCACAGTTCCAGAGAAGAACCTGGGCCATCAAAAATCTTTGGCTATTTAAACGGTAAAATTACAGTAATGCCTTTGAAAATAATCATATAAATTCGTAGACATATAACTTTCAGGGCAAACATGCTCGTTCCTAGATGAAATATTAAGCAGCAGCGCTGCGTGCAAAGATAATAAATGATGTTTTGAATGTATTAAATGTATTGTGGTTGAAGTTACGATCGGTCATGTCAAAAGAGGTCAAAATAATCTACTAAAATTTAAATTTAAATTTGATATTGAATATCTGAAATTTATTGATCTGAATTTAATAATATCAAGTTTTTACGAAGAAAGAAGGGCTAATCAAAAATATAGAATAGTGGCGTGTTAAGATTTTAACACGCCAGAAGTGCTTATACTGCTTGGGTTAATATCTCGCGACTTATATCTATTGTGATATCGCCATGCTCGCCAAGCTCTGTCATGCCGTGCTGTTTTAATCTATCAATCAGTAAATCAATGTCATCACCGCCAAGGTCCACATCAGATAAACGTATGGGGACTTGCATCTGTTTGAAAAAGTCTTCAGTTAGACGGATTGCTTGGTCAATGCGGGCGTTGTCATCACCTTCGTTTATGTGCCAAACACGGGTTGCATATTGCAGTAATTTTTCACGCTTTTGCTCACGGCGCACTTTCATTACCGCAGGTAATACGATGGATAAAGTACGCGCATGGTCGATGCCAAAAGCGCCAGTTAATTCATGGCCTATCATATGTGTTGACCAGTCTTGTGGCACACCTGCGCCAATAAGGCCATTCAATGCCATAGTCGCCGACCACATGATATTAGCTCTAACTTCTAAGTCGTCTTTGGTGTCAGGCGCTAATGCCTTCGGCCCTTCTTCGATCAAGGTTTGCAATAACCCCTCACTAAAGCGGTCTTGCACTTTGCCATTAACGTTATACGTTAGATACTGTTCAATGGTGTGAACAAACGCATCAACCACACCATTTCCAATTTGACGATCCGATAATGACAACGTCACACTGGGGTCTAACACAGCAAATAATGGGCGGACTAGAGGACTAGAAAAAGGTAGTTTATTACCCTCTCTGGTTACCACTGAGTTGCCGTTGCTTTCAGAGCCTGTAGCAGGCAAGGTTAATACCGCGCCAATAGGTAATGCTTTTGTGATCGGATGATTTTTAGCGAGAATATCCCAAGGATCGTCGCCCTCAAACAATGCAGCAGCGGCAATAAATTTGGCGCCATCAACGACTGAGCCACCACCGACTGCAAGTATATAATCAATCTTTTGTGTTTTTATAATTTCTTGCGCTTTCATCAACGTGTTATAGGTTGGATTTGGCTCTATGCCTGAAAATTCAAACCAAGTATGTTCACCAAGGGCATCAATCACTTGTTGATAGACGCCATTGCCTTTAATTGAGCCACCACCGTAAACTAGTAATACTCTAGCGTTTAATGGGATCCCTTTTGAAAGCGCTTTAATTTGTGCTTCGCCAAAATGAATACGGGTTGGGTTTTGAAAATCAAAATTTAACATGTTTAATCCTGTAGTTATCTAAAACAGATTAGTTAAGCCGGTTTACTTGTAGCTCAACTACAGCCATTAAGCTGAAAGGTGAGTCAGTAATTTTTCAGCTACTAATGCTGAACTTGCTGGGTTTTGACCGGTGATGATAAGGCCGTCTTGTACTACAAATGCATGCCAGTCTTGTGCTTTCTGGTATTCGCCGCCGCGTTTAATCAATTCGTCTTCAAGTAAAAAAGGTACAACATTTGTTAATTGCACTGCTTCCTCTTCACCGTTAGTAAAGCCGGATACTGCTTTTCCTTTAATCGCAAACTCACCAGAGGCTTGTTTTACATTGAGTAAGGCAGCACTGGCATGACAAACCGTAGCAACGGCCTTGCCTGCTCTTAGAAAGTTTTCAATTAGGGTGATTGAGTCTTGGTTGTCAGTAAGATCCCATAATGGACCATGCCCGCCTGGATAAAACACCGCGTCAAATTCACTCTCGTTAAGCGAAGACAATTTTACTGTTGTAGCAATTTTAGCTTGTGATTCAGCATCGGCATAATAACGTTCTGTGGCCGATGTTTGGAAGTCTTCAAGTGTGCTAGTTGGATCAATAGGTGCTTGCCCACCTTTTGGAGTCGCCAGTGTTACTGCAACACCCGCATCGATAAATGCGTAATAAGGGGCAGCAAATTCTTCAATCCAAAAGCCTGTTTTTTTACCGGTGTCGCCCAACTCATCGTGTGAAGTCAGTACCATTAATATATGTTTAGTCATAAGTGCTCCGTATTTGTTATCGACTGTTTAATTTTCTGTGTCCCACTATATGCTCATGAATCAATCTGAACAATGCAGATAAAATTGACATCATTGTATTAATAATTGATACAATTGGTTTTTTAATTTTTGGTGGTGTGTATGGATGTCTCATTTGAACAGCTAAAAAGCATGGTTGTATTTGCTCAAGTGATTGAACAAGGTAGCTTAAGTGCAGCTGCTAAACATGTTGGACTATCTAGAGCGGTGGTCAGTTATCATTTGAAAAAGCTGGAAGCCCAACTTGAAGTTAAGCTTCTGAATCGTTCTACCCGCTCGATTAACCTTACTGAAGCTGGTCAAGCTTATTATGAACGCTGTCGCGTTATTGCTGAACAAGCGAGTGCAGCTAATCAGCAAATTGAAAACTTTAAAAACGAAGCGATTGGATTACTTAAAATCACCTGCCCAGTCAATATTGGCTTGCAGACTGTTGTACCAGCCCTTAATGCATTCAAGAAAATTTATCCTAAAATAGAGCTTGATGTCATGCTTACTGATGAAGTGGTTAATATTATGAAAGAGGGTATCGATTTAGCTATTCGTGGGGCACCTTTGCCTGACTCAGGTTTGCAAGCAACTAAACTTGCCACCCTACAAACGTGTCTTTGTGCTGCACCGGAGTACTTTCTTAAATATGGACGTCCAAAAAGCCCTGCTGATTTAAGTCATCATCAATGGGTGATTTATAAATTAACCCCGGTTGTCGTCACTCTAACCAAGGGCAATCGTTCGTTTAGTGTGACTACGAAAGGCGGCATTAGCACCAATAATGCGGCTGCACGTACCGCGTTTGTTGAAGCGGGGCATGGCTTGGGACGTATTCCTACTTACGACGCTTGGCCAAAAGTGAAAGCAGGCACCTTAGAGACCGTGCTTGATGATTATTCACTTAGCGACATCAATGTTTACGGGGTTTTTCCTCCTGGGACAGCCAACGCTAAAAAACTTAGGTTATTACTTAATTTTTTAAAAGAGTTTTTCAGTAGTCAAATTCACCTAAAAACAACTTAGAAAAATTTAGGCTCGCTTCACAATCAGACAATGAGTGTATGCCTTACATTTAGTGTACTTTTTTGGTAAAGATGTATAAAAATTCAGACCTACTTTGTATCTAAATCAGTTATTAAGTTAATGAGGGGCAAAGTCAGTTAATTGCTCATTACCGACATATGCAGACGCTTATTGACCTGCTTAAACTAACCTGATGTAGTCAAATAAATACCTAATATAAACCATTTTAATTATAATAAAGAAGGCATGAATATGCTCATTTATGTCACCATCAGTGTCACAGATTTAGATAAATCAGAAGCCTTTTATAACGAACTATTAGCGCGAAAACGCTGATAAAAATGGATCGTATTATTTTTATGGGTAAAAGTATGGCTGAACCATTGCTAGCCACTTGTACTCCCTACAATGAGGAACCACAAAACTGCGGTAACGGCAATATACTAGCCATCGCTCCGGGTTCAAAAGAAAAATGTGATGAAATGTATCATCGCTCAATAGGCTTGGGCGCAACCTGCGATGGCGAACCTGGACAACGTATTCCTGATGTTTTTTATGGTGCGTACTTTCGTGATCTTGACGGTAATAAAATAGTCTTTAATCACTTCGGTTAACTTCTCACAGGCAACTTCTTAATGGAGCATAATGAGGGTCGACTGGGCTCTCAAAGTGGGCTTTAATTTTTGTGGTTTCCTTATGGAAGGTCATCCCCCATCCCAAGTAAACGATAAGTGGCGTCGACATGTGATACGCGTTGTATGATATAAGGTACGAGACATGCGATAATTGCAGTAGATGTTATCTTCTTTGGCTTGTAACAGTGTTTTGATGAAGTAATCTGTACTTGTGAGCAGTAATTTAGAACCTATTTCACTTCGCTGTATTAAGCTTTTTTTCTATAAAGTAAGCACTATGCAAGTTTACCTCGTTAGTTAAAAAAAGAGCTGTTGGGCAAAATTTGAACGTAATCAATTTGTGCTATGAATTGATTTTCTTGGAACACATTGTGCATCCCCGTTGGGATTCAGATTGTTAGTTAATTAGGAATAGACATGAAAAAAACTATGATTGCAGTGGCGTTATCAACCTTTATCTTATCCGGGTGTGCGTCTAATACTAGTAATACACAAAAAGGCGCTGGGATTGGCGCAGTTATAGGGGCCTTGGTGGGTAAAGGCACCGGCGATAATGATAAAAAACGTTATGTTTGGGGCGCAGCGTTAGGCGCATTAGCGGGTGGTGCCATAGGTAGTTATATGGATAAACAAGAAGAAGAGTTTCGGGAAGAACTCGCAGACAGTGGCGTAGAAGTGTATCGAGAAGGCGACAGCATCCGTTTATCGATCCCCGGTAATATTACTTTTGCTACAGGTAGCGATGCAATTGTAACGGGTTTTTATCCAGTCTTAGAAGACGTTGCAAAAGTGTTGAATCGTTACGACAAGACGAAGCTCAGTATCGAGGGGCACACTGACTCTGTTGGCGATGTAAACTCTAATCGAAAATTATCGATGCAACGAGCAAACAGTGTAGCCGTTTACTTGCAAGCTACCAGTGTTGAAGCTAACCGTTTGCAGACGCTTGGAATGGGTGAGAGTAAGCCGATAGCAGATAATGCTACTGCTCAAGGTCGTCAAGCAAATAGACGTGTTGAGCTACGCGTCATCCCATTGTAACGTTAACTAAAAGTAACTTAATACAAAAGGTGGCTGTTTGGTACAGCCACCTTTTTTTGTTTATAGCATAAAATTAGTCAGTGATTTTTACTGGTACGCAGCCGTTTTCATCCAACTTTTGCCCTTTAACGAACATAGACAGCTTTCTGCATAGTACATAAAAAACAGGTGTGAATATTAAGCCAAAGAACGTTACGCCTAACATGCCACTAAACACAGTGACGCCTAATGCCTGACGCATCTCAGCACCTGCACCCGTTGCGATAGCCAATGGGATAACGCCTAGAATAAACGCAAATGAAGTCATAAGGATAGGTCGCAGCCTAAGCTTAGCCGCATCAACGACAGCCTCGTAAAGAGGCGTCCCTTGTTGCTCTAGATGGCGGGCAAATTCAACAATCAAAATCGCATTCTTGCTGGCAAGCCCGACTAGAACAATCAAGCCCACTTGGGTCAGAATATTATTATCCATGCCCATTAACCACACCCCCGCAATAGCGCTGAGTAGACACATAGGCACAATCAGGATAACCGCTAAAGGTAAGGTCCAGCTTTCATATAGGGCTACCAATAATAAAAATACAAATACTACCGCCATTATAAACGCGATGCTCGCTGAGTTACCGGCGTTTTGTTGCTGATATGCCAGCTCTGTCCATTCAAAACTGATGCCATCAGGTAATATTTTTGCAGCAAGTTTTTCCATGCTAGCAATGGCTTCACCAGAACTGAATCCCGGGGCGGTGCTACCTAATAAGTCTGCAGCGGGGTATAAGTTGTATCTAGGCACACGCGACGGACCTGATTGGTTTTTGAACGTAACCACAGAGTTAAGTGGCACCATATCACCAGATGCATTTTTAACTCGAATCCGGCCAATGTCATCAGATGTCATTCTAAAGGGCGCATCGGCTTGAGCTGTGACTCTAAAGGTTCTGCCTAGGTAACTAAAATCATTCACAAAGGCGCTACCTAAATATATCTCCAGGGCACTAAATACCTCTGATATCGGCACACCTAGACGTTCGACCCGTTCTCGGTCTATATCAACATAGAGTTGAGGCGTGTTGGTTTCAAACAAACTAAACACATTCTGAGTGGCAGGTGCTTGATTTGCCGCTCCAGCCAATTGCCACATTGCTTGTTCTAAAACGGGAAGACCACGACCGGCTCTGTCTTCAATCATCATTTTAAAGCCTCCGCCGTTACCAATTCCACGCACCGCAGGTGGCGGAATGACGACTACAAAAGCTTCTTTGATTTGTGACATCTGGTGTTGCACTTCTGCGAAAATTTGATCGAAGGTTAAACCTTTTTCTGAGCGCTCATCAAAATAATCCATCATGGTAAAGATAGCTGCAGAATTAGATGCATTGGTGAAGGTAGCACCAGAAAATCCAGCAAAGCCGACAGAGGTTCTAATGCCGTCAATGTTTAATAGTCGGTCTACTGCGTCTTTGACTACATCGTCAGTGCGAGACAAAGAAGCACCTGCAGGCAATTGAATGCTAACAATTAAGTAACCTTGATCTTGTGCGGGAATAAAACCTTGTGGAACAGAGGTAAACAAATAACCGGCCAATACCATTAGCCCTACATAGACAAGAGACATGAGTGCACCTAGACGTATGAGTTTGGCCGTTAGTCTTCCATATAGTTGCGCGGTTTTGTCCATCATCCGGTTAAAAGCAGCGCCAAGGCGAGTTAACAAACCAGGGTTTTGTTTAGTCGGCTCGTGGGGCTTGAGTAACACCGCGGATAACGCAGGACTTAAAATTAAGGATACCGCCACGGAAATTAACGTGGCTACTGCGATGGTGATACCGAATTGACTATAGAATTGCCCTGAAATGCCACCGACAAAAGCCGTGGGCAAAAATACTGCTACCAACACCAAGCCTATCGCCATGACTGCGCCTCCTACTTCGCGCATGGTTTCACGTGCTGCTTGCATAGGCTTTTTACCTTGGGGATAATAAACGCTCCATGTTTTCGACCACGACTATAGCGTCGTCTACCACAATGCCTATGGCTAGCACCAACCCAAACAGGGTCAGGTTATTCAGTGAAAACCCTAGGGCACTCATCACCGCAAACGTACCAATGAGGGAAACTGGTATGGCGATAATCGGGATAATTGCCGCTCGCCAGTTTTGTAAGAAAACCAGTATCACCAATACCACTAAACCTATGGCTTCATAGATGGTGATTTCAACTGCATCGATTGACTGACTAATGAATTCGGTGGGGTTGTAGGCAATATCGTAGGCTAAGTCTGGTGGGAAGTTAGCGGATAACGTCTCCATGATGCCGCGAATTGTCGCTGCGGTTTCTAACGCATTAGTACCCGGTCGCTGAAAAATAGGCATAGCCACGGCTTTTTTATCACCCAAATAGCCTCGTGTAGCATAACTTTCGGCGCCTAACTCAACTCTACCTACGTCTTTAAAGCGAACAATTCTGCCGCCAGTATTTTTGATAATTACATTGTTAAATTGTTCTGGCTCAACGAAGTCGCCCTTGCGTCTGCACACTGAGTTCAAAAGCAGTTTTGTCCTTGGGTAATAGGGGATTTATTTAAGGTACCACTGGCACTTGAATATTCTGACCTTGTAATGCACTAATTACTTCTGCTGCCGTCATATCGATTGAAGCTATGCGGTCTGGATCAAGCCACACACGCATTGAATATTGACTGGCTCCAAATACGAGTATGTTACCAACACCTTGAATACGCGCTAATTGGTCACGTACTTGTAACGTCACATAGTTGGCTATGTAGGTTTGGTCATAGGTGCCATTGGGTGAAAACATATTCACCACTAACATCAAGTCAGGTGAATTTTTAATAGTAGTTACACCGATACGTCGTACCGGTTCAGGTAAACGTGGTTCAGCGATTGCCACGCGGTTTTGTACTTGCACTTGAGCGGTATCTAAATCGGTACCTAACTTAAAGGTAACCGTGATGCTGACATTTCCGTCTGCGGTAGATTGAGAAGAGATATACAGCATGTTTTCCACACCATTTATCTGTTGTTCTAAGGGTGTGGCAACTGTTTGTGCAGCAATTTCGGCATTGGCTCCGGGGTAAGACGCGGTCACCTGAATAGTCGGTGGAGCAACTTGTGGATATTGTTCGATAGGCAATGTTTGGTAAGCAAGGCTACCAATGATTAATACAATGATGGCTAAAACAGACGCAAACTTAGGCCTGGAGATAAAAAACTGCGAAAAGTTCATGTGTCTATTCCCAGTTAGTAGCTGTATTGACTAGCAATATCGACTTGTTTCGGCGACACAACAGCCCCCGGTCGAGCACGCATCATGCCATTGACTAATATCCTGTCATTGGGGAGTAAACCTTCAGTAATAATCCGCAAATCTTGGGTCTGTAACTCACCAGTGGAAACAAATTTACGATCTATCTTATTATCAGCGGTCACCACATAGATAAACTTACGTGATTGATCAGTACCAATAATAATATCGGGCACCAACATAACAGACACATTCTCTTGGGATAACAATCGCATGCGACCAAATATGCCGGGTAAAATAAATTCACCTGGATTATCTAAAATAGCTCTTCCTTGAATAGTGCCCGTGCCTTGATCCACTTGATTGTCAACAAAATCCATAACGCCAAAGTGACTAAACTCTTGCTCATCCTGCAAGCGTATTTGCACTGGATGGGATTTAGTCCGAGAGCTCTCACGTTTGTCTAACTGGCTCAGGCGTATATATTTTAAAAGGTCTCGTTCACCTGCATCAAAATAGAAATGAATAGGATTCAGTGACACCACGGTGGTTAGCAATGTTGCCTCGTTGGTACCACCAGTCACAAGGTTACCTTCATTCACTAAATCTCTTGAAACAACGCCATCTATAGGTGATTTAACCTCAGTGAACTCCATCTCCAATTTGGCATTTTCAAGGGCTGCCCAAGCGAGTTGATACTCATTGGTTCTGCTATCTACTTCTTCTTGAGATAATGAATTTTTACTGCGTAAATCTTTGCCTCTGTCCAACTCTTTTTTTGCTAATTCAAACCGTGATTCAGCACTTTTTAAAGCAATTTTGAATGGGCGTTGATCAATGATAAATAACACATCCCCTTTGTTGATTGATTGACCATCTTTGAATGTAGTTTGTTGTAAATATCCACTCACTCTTGCTCTGATTTGTGCTTGGTTGACCGCAGCAAATCTCCCAGTGTATTCGTCCCATTGAGTAATTACAGCCAGAATGGGCTGGCTAACATCCACTTCGGGTGCCGGCATTTGTTGAGACTGTTTTTCAGTCTCAGAACAACTGTTAGTCAAAGCTATTAGCAATATGATTGATAGGTAAGAAATAGGTGAACGCATGAGTAAAGTCCTTAACGGGTCAAGCCGAGCGGGGTGGTGTAGGGTATATAAACAGAATTGCAGGAGTTGTTACTAAAAATTCAGAAGAAGATTAAACGCCATGTGTTTATGCTTGATTTAATAATACATACTAAATGGCCAGATAGCGCAAATAAAATGTACTGTTTTATCAAAAAATGACATAAAAAATGACTATGGATCATTACTGTAAATTAAGTGTGAACGCCTGTTTAAAGCCTTTAACAGATAATCTATTTTTGACCGTTGTCTTTTACACTATTCTTACAATTGCAGGCCCAGACTGACTGTGTTTTTATGTAATATTACCGTCATAAAATATAACCAAGTCTATTACTTTGTTGTGGGCCAAGAAATCAAACCTTGTTAGTTTGTAAATTGAAGCCACTGATGTTTTGAACTGTCTGAGATATTAGTCTGGAAATTGCAGATATACATAACCATCTTTAAAGAAATAAACTGAGCCAAAAAAACGATCTTGTTATCGATAGCTTTTAGTTGTAATGACATCTCTCAATGTGGTCAACATGTTTGTTTTAAGCTGATGTCGAACAACACAATTAGGCTCAACTCAAATTTATGATACCAAGATTGAAAAGTTTAGTCGGGAGTAAAGCTTACAACAACTCCTTGATTTTGTTATTTTGTGATCTTGATATAACTGATTATCAGACAAGGTAACTTGCTAGAGGCTTAATCCAATGGTGTTGAGTAGTAAACTAAATCGCCCTTCTTAAATAACAGCCAAAAACCTAAGTAAGGAACATTTAATGAGACACATAATTTTCTTGGTGTGGTTTATAATATTTGGCCACTTTAAACTTATGGCTCATCAAGCTTCTGTCACTTATCTAGCAAATGAAGCGGTATTGATAACAAACGGTGATAAAAAGGTCTTGTTTGACCCCTTTTTTCATAAAGCATTTGGTATTTATCAGTTGGTACCAGAAGACACTCAACAGGCCATATTTACCGGTACACCCCCGTTCGATAATTTAACGGCTATTTTTATCAGCCATGCCCACGGTGATCATTTTGCTGCAGACGATGTATTGAAGTATTTATAGAAATACCCTGACACCCAACTAATTGCGCCACAGCAAGCGGTCACAGAATTAATCACTTTGGCTGAAGCTAAGCAAATACTCCCTCAAGTGACCGGCGTTGAACTGGCATTTAATCAAGCACCAAAAAACCTTAGAGATAGCAGGCTTAGTCATTGATGCGGTACGTATACCTCACGCTGGTTGGCCCGGACGGTCACAGATTGATAATTTAGTGTTTAGAGTGACCCTAAAGAATCAAGGTGCATCTGTCACTGTTATGCATATGGGCGATGCCGACCCAGATGAAGAGCATTACCTGCCTTATAAAGACCATTGGCAAAAACGTATTAGCGACAAGGCATTATCACCCTACTGGTTCTATTCTTCAGCTGAAGGCAGAAATATTTTAGCCGATATCCTCAATGTGAAAAAGAGCATTGGTATCCATGTGCCAATTGAAATTCCGAATCATCTTAAATCAAGCAGCGAAGACTATTTTTCTAAGCCCGGTGAGATGCGAAATATTGATAAGCCGCATAAGCATCGAATGTACATATATATTCTATTTTATCCGGAATTTAGGTAGTCTAAGATTTGAATCGACTAAAAAGATACGAATATGAAAACACTTTTTTTAGCTCTCTTGATGATTGTATCAATAGGTTGTAACTCTACAGAGCAATCGCTGGCGAAATCTGAGCCCTTTACTGGCGTGATTTCAGAGAGTCAGCTGATTGAAGAATACCCGGAATTTCGTGCGGTTTATGAACAATACCAGCCTAGCTCAGCTGAAGTCGCAGCGGTACAGTCTTTATCGGGCAAGTCTCTGGTCGTATTATTAGGCACCTGGTGTCACGACAGTGAGCGTGAGGTGCCAAGGCTACTGAAATTATTGGATTTGTCTGGTGTCGAGTTGCAAAGCTTGTCGTTACACGGCGTTAATTACAACAAACAAGAACCCAATGATTTACACAGAAAATATGACTTAAGGTACACACCGACCATTATTTTACTGCAAGGCGAAAATGAATTAGGTCGCATTATTGAAAAACCAGTGACTAGTTTGGGTGAAGATTTAGCCAGATTTGTCACTGAGTGAGTGAACAACTTTTTGGTGCAAGTAGCCGTACTCAATTTTTCATCTAGCAATTTATAGTAGGAATTAACTATCCAATCACTCACTCCCAGCGATAAAGACCTTTGGTTTCTGCCATTAGGTGGAACCGGCGAAATAGGCATGAACATGAATCTGTATGGCCATGCTGGGCAGTGGTTGATGATGGACTGTGGCATCACTTTTAATAGTCCACTTTGCACAGAAGCAGAATCTAAAACTTCAGGACTACATAAACATGACGTTGTGGCTGCCGACCCTTGGTTTATTAGTCAGCGCAAAGAGCAGCTAGCGGGCATTGTGATCACTCATGCGCATGAGGACCATATAGGGGCTTTGCCTTATTTATGGCGTCGCTTTAAATGCCCTGTTTACACCACCAAATACACTGCAGAAATATTGCGCCGCAAGCTTGCCCGTGATGGTCAGGGAGACAACATTCCGATCATCGAAATAGAAAGTGGCGAGCGTGTGGATATTGGTGAATTTAACGTGGAATGGATGCTGATTACCCATTCATTACCTGAGCCTCATGCTTTTGTGATAAGAACGCCAGCTGGCAATGTTTTTCATACCGCGGACTGGAAAATTGACCTCGCGCCGGTGACAGATAAACCCTTTAACGCCCATGCTTTTAAACGATTAGCCAAACAAAATATTTTAGCCATGGTTTGTGATTCAACGAATGCCACTCGCGAAGGACATTCTGTGTCTGAGCAGCAATGTTATACGGGCCTAAAACAAGCCGTCGCAAACGCGACAGGACGGGTTGTAGTGGGGTGTTTTAGTAGTAATATTGCGCGCTTGATTACCTTAGCAAAAATAGCCAAAGAAACAGGACGCTACTTTGCATTGTTTGGTCGGTCATTACAAAATACTGTTGGCGCCGCCAAAGCCACAGGGCATTGGCCTGATGATTTGCCGGTACTGGATGCGTTTAATGCCGGATATTTATTACCAAAAGAAGTGTTAGCCGTAGCAACAGGAAGCCAAGGCGAGCCCAGAGCTGCATTAAATCAACTCGCTAAAGACACCTATCGCAATGTATCCCTGGACGAGGGGGATCTTGTGATTTTCAGCTCTATTGTGATACCCGGCAATGAAACATCAATCGAGAACCTGCTTAAAGCCTATAAAGCCCGCAAGATTCAAACCTTGATGGCCGATGACTCAGAGCTACCTATTCATGCCTCAGGGCATCCATGTCAGGAAGAACTAAAACAAATGTACGAATGGGTGCGCCCACAAATTGCTGTGCCCACTCACGGAGAAGCCGAGCATTTACAAGCCAATGCAGACATAGCCCGTTTAAGTCATGTGCCTATAAGTTTGACTGGGTTGAATGGCGACTTGTTTATACTGGCTCCAGAGGTAAAAGTAATGAAGCAGGCGGTTAGATCAGGAAGGATCGCTTTGCAGCAATCTTAGGGGTAATAACTCATGTCTAACTTATTCAGTTAAAGAAAATGAGATTTTTAGACCTATGGACAGCTGCTTTGGGTGAAACAGTCCACAATAACTAGCTTATAAAAGTAGAAAACGACTAATTAGTCGCTTTCTACTTATTGGTTTGGCAGCGGTAAAAGTACCGTTACTCAAATTACCTTGGCGTGGTGAATCACATATAAATGCAAATACTAAGCGTAAGTATTACCGATATATCGCATTTTCAAGGGCATTATCCATAGCTAACCAATGAGTTCAAATAGAAAATGTGTGAAGTTTGATGTGACTACGACTAGGAGTAAAAAATACGAAAAGCTGGCTAAATACGCCGTAGCGGTCAAATTAGCATCGCCAACGATAACATCAGCGGACTGAGGTAGATGGTCAGTGTTTCTCTCTATTTTCAATAAAAACTCCTGTATATCCTTGCTCATTTCGTTGAGTATAGTTTTAGGAATAGTGGTTTTTTGGCCTCCAAACAGCTGATGAACCTCATTAAAGGCGCGATCGCGTAAGACGGCGAGTAAGTCGGTAATAATTAATCTACGAACACTTGCAGGCCAAAATAAGCAAGCAATTTGCACCAGCTTTACCTTGAAGTTTTCAAACTGTTTAGCCTTTGCATATTCGTAAGCTAACAGTAGTTTTACATCTTTAACGTCAAGGAATTCTGCTATCTGAGAAGATAACAATAACTTTGGCGTGAGCATTCCAACATTTAGTAATACAGGTTGGGATACGCTAATAATGCTAGCTTGTAACCTATAGTTGTTATCTAAGTATTTATTGTGTGAAAGGCGAAGTAAGCTATTTATTCGCTGTTCTAATTTATTTTGGTGCGCTTTTATTAATATAAAACATACTGTTACCATCCCAATTACAAAAAATGCAAAGAGTAAATTAAGTAAAGTGGAGTCTATTATAGCAGGGATATGGGTAGCGCAATTACTGCTATGGCAATGCTTGAAAACAAATGGGAGTCTTTGGGAATTGGGCAACGACAACCAGACTGTTACAACTATGCTTGCACACACTGCTGAAAGAGCGTGAAGAACGAGATATTTATTCTTTATTCGATAATGTAATGCACTTAAATATTTACGATGCGCTAAAAACGTACTACCGGCTATCAACGAACTGACTAAAAAAATACAGCAAGCAATCACAAAGAGTGAAGCAATTTGCATCACTGCAGCCAAAAGAACGTCACTTACCATTGGCTAAACTAGCATGATGTAAAGCGGGCTCTTGCTCGAGTATTTGTAATAGATTTACTTGATTGTTAGTACTTCTGGCTCTTAAAAAGGTAAAAATACCCGACATAATCACGCTATCGTCACCCTCGCCAAAGACGTCACTAATCTCTTTTATCAAACTGCTAATCACTTCTTGCTTTGAATACACCGACGTATAAATGTAGGCCTTTCCTTGCTTGTGTCGGCTAAGTAACTTCTTTTTCCATAGTCGCTCAATAGTGCTTTGGATCGTATTTAAGCTAATAACATCTTCGGGCTCTTTGGCTTGGAACTTTAGTATTTTGAGTATGTCACTTGCACTTAATGTTGTTTCTTCATCATGCCAAAATAAACCAAGGGTTTCAATTTCCCGTTGCCCTAGCACTGGGGCAGATAATGGTGGTTTTACCGACGTCTTGCTTCTATTATCCATAATTTGCACCGAGCCCTTATCGGTTATAAATGTGTATGTTTTACTAAACGCCTAAACATGTGTTCTAGATGCAATATTTCGTAAAAAAGGTAAAAAGATGAAAAGGACAAATTATGTTCCCTTTAAACTAGGTAAGTTATGCAGTGCTGTACTGAGTTGCGCGTTGCTAGGTGCAGGTTCGTTATTTTCATTTTCTGCGTTAAGCGAATCAAACAATTGGAATGAACCTATAGAAGCCGTCAGTATAGAAAAAATTGAGATACAAGGTAAAGCTGCGAGTCTAATAGGCGAGGCTATTTCTGCTTCAGAGGGGGTCATTGGGCAGCAAGAAATTTTGAATAGGCCCATGTTACGGATTGGTGAAATTCTAGAGTTAGTGCCCGGAATGGTAGTTACGCAGCACAGCGGAACAGGTAAAGCCAATCAATACTTTTTACGTGGGTTCAACCTTGATCATGGCACTGACTTTGCGACTTTTATTGATTACATGCCTATTAATATGCGTACTCATGGTCATGGGCAAGGCTATACCGATTTAAACTTTATCATCCCAGAAACGGTTCAAACTATCACCTTTAAAAAAGGTGCTTATTATGGACAAATAGGTGATTTTAGTGGTGCGGGCAGCGCTTCTTTCAATACTGTTAACCAGCCTCAAACAACACAATTGTCTGCCACAATAGGCGAAGACAATTTTCAACGATATTTATTGGCTGGCGGCATTGAGTTGGATAACGAACACATTAATTACGCTATAGAGTTTAATAGCAATGATGGGCCTTGGACCAACATTGATGAAGACCTCGACAAAACCAATATATTTTTGAGCTACAACAGCAACCATAAAAGTGACGATTTTAAAGTGACGTTTATGGGCTACGACAATACTTGGAATAGTGCAGACCAAATTCCGCAACGAGCTGTAAACGCGGGTATTATCGATGAACTAGGTTCATTAGATACTAGTTTAGGCGGTAACAGCAGCCGCTATAGTATTAATGCTGAATGGAAAAATGAAAATATAAATGCCTCTGGATATCTTATTGATTACGATTTGAACTTATGGTCAAACTTTACTTATTTTTTGGATAACCCTGCCACAGGAGATCAATTTGAACAGGTTGATAAGAGAAAAGTTTACGGTGGACACTTAAGTTATACCGCATTTGTAAACTGGCAAGGATTACCTGTTTCAAATGAGTTTGGTGCGCAAATAAGAGTCGATGATATTGACGAGGTTGGATTATTCCAGACACAGAAAAGGCAGCGATTAGGCGTAATTAGAAACGACACAGTTAATGAAAGTAGCGCAGGATTTTATTGGCAAAATAATATTATTTGGAGCGATGCCATTAAAACCATTGTTAGTGCTCGCTATGACTATTTTGATTTTGATGTAAAGAGTAATATTAATACAAACATTAATGGTGTTAACTTAAGCGTAAACAATGGCACGGAAGACGCCGGTAATGTGGCTCTAAAGGCTAATTTAATTTACACTTTTAATGATGATTGGGAGGCTTACGTTTCGGCCGGGCAAGGGTTCCATTCAAATGATGCTAGAGGCACAATCGTTCAGGTAGATCCTAATTCTGGAGGGGCTATTCAGCCTGTAGATCCTATTGTTGATTCATACGGTTACGAACTAGGCTTGCGTGCAAATTTATTCGATAAGCTTAATGCATCACTGTCGATTTGGCAGCTTAATCTAGACAGTGAACTACTGTTTGTTGGTGACGCTGGTAACACTGAACCCAGTGATTCTTCGTCTCGCTATGGTGTTGAGTTAACCGGTTATTATAGTGTGACCGACTCATTAACTTTTGATTTGGAATATGCCTACACCGATGCCGAGTTTGACAAATTACCGAGTAACGCCAATCAAATTCCAGGAGCGCTTGAACACGTGCTGCAAGCAGGTGTAAGTTATCAGCCTCAGCAAGGCTGGTTTGCCAATGCAAGACTGCGCTATTTCTCTGAACGCCCTCTAATTGAAGACGGCAGCGTAACATCGGACGATTCACAAATAATGAACCTTAATGTTGGATATAAGTTTACTCAACTTACCTTAAAGCTCGATATTTTGAATGCCCTTGATAGTAACGACCATGATATTGACTATTATTACGCCAGCCGAATAGCTAATGAGCCACAAGGAAGTGCGACTGAAGATTTGCATTATCACGTACTTGAACCAAGGACAGTTCGATTGTCTGCCGTATATAAGTTTTAATGCGTTGGCTCTAAACAACTATAAAAAGCCCAAGGCTGTTCAGATAAATGAGTCTTGGTGTTATGGCATAATGTTTATAAAGACACTTTGCTCACCCCAAAGTTCATGCTGGACGAAACGTTAAGCCAAGATGAGTTGATATCTCTGAATGAAACCATCGAGATTTAACGCAAGAGGCTGTATGACATTAGCTGGTTAATGCGTAATCTCAATGAATACATTGCCAGAGAAGCCAACAAAGAAGATAACTGCAGTGGCAGTTTTTATTCGCTGCCATCCCTGGCGCTCACTCTTCGGGCCAGCTGTAGCTGTTCAAATTTTTCCGTAAAAATTTGTGGGAAGGACGGTTTAAATCCCAAGCGTTACTGGATGAATCAGCTGTTTTAGCTTGTATGGCTTATGTAGACCTAAACCCTATTCGCGCCAAAATGGCCAAAATGGCCAAAACCCTAGAAACCTCAGACCATGCCAGTATTCAATATCGTATCAATGCTGCTAAAAAAGCACAGCAACCTGATAACCTATTACCATTTGTAGGTAATCCGAGGCAAGATATGCCTAAGGGTATTGCCTACAGCTTCAAAGATTACTGTGAATTAATCGACACCACAGGCAAGAGCATTCGAGAAGACAAACGCGGTTATATCGAAGAGAAAAGCCCGGTACTGGAAAGACTAGGTGTAGACTCAGAACAGTGGCTGATTTTGACTGCAGAGTTTGAACAACACTTTAATACAGCGGTAGGTAGCGAACACCTGATGCGCCCATTTGGTATTCATACTCAACACCAAAGAATACCAGACATAAGTAAAGCGAAAACGTTGTTAAAACACACCTAAGTCAACCATTTGAAAGTTTAACAATATCAATCGTAGTGATTGAGATAACGACGTGCTCTCAATTCTAGAAAACTGTATTCCCAGACTGTATTCAAACGAATTTATCTAAAAACAGATATTTTGATATCTCCCATTTTTTTGTTTCCCATAATTCGATAAATTTAACCTTGTTGGTCGAGTGTATTATTGGTAATTTATTGAGGTGAGTGTCGGCATACTTGATTACTATTGAACTAATGACAACAAAAATATGTCCGCTATACGTAATTTATCCTAACCTTAGTCACATTTGACTAGCCTACGGTTATTACCTATGACGAATCCAATAGTCTAGGCATGTATTCTTAGTGCGTTATTCATTGTTTTTATAAGCGACAATTCTATTACGGCCTTGATTTTTTGCCTGATAGAGTGCCTTGTCAACTTGATACAGCGATTCCATATTCGAGTTTGTATTAGGATCCACTTTAGATACGCCAAAACTTGCAGTAAGCTTTCCTATATTAGCAAAAGAGAACGCGTTAATAGCAGTGTGTATTTTCTTGGCAAGATTAATAGCATTTTCTAAGGATGTTTCGGGTAACAGAATTATAAACTCTTCCCCGCCCCATCGGGATAAAAGGTCAGTTACCCTAATATTTTTTTGTAATAATATTAAAAATTCTTGGAGTACGGTATCACCCATTTGGTGTCCGTATTCATCATTAATCCGTTTAAAAAGATCGATGTCGATCATGATTAAGCATAATTTTTGGTTATTTCGTTTGATTTTTTGGCGTTCAATTTCGAAGTTATCATCAAGGTATCGTCTATTTCGTAACCCAGTGAGTTGGTCAATAACAGACAGTTTTTCTAACTCTATGAGATGGATCTTTTCTTTTTCTCTTATCTCTTGAATTGTCTTATAGGCTGAGTGTGCTGATACTTCAAAAAAAATAGGTGGCGTACACGATAGCGAAAGAGGCAATTGTAAAATCTTACAAACCCTTTTAAGTTCTAAAATCCATAGTCCCATTCACCTAATCCTAGGTAAGCCATGGGTAATATTATTAAGTAAAAAAGAACCACCATTATCATGCCATTGCGTGTTCCCAATATAGGAATAACAAATAATGGATAACAAAGCGTCCACACCAGAGCAAAGCTTTCATTTTTAGCGAAGTATGAAAAAATAACTAAGATAGTGAAGAGTAGGGTAGTGGAAAAATAGGCAGAAAAATTAAAATTTTTTTGACAATAAGTGAGTACAACGCTGGTGCTGTCGAGATGGCGAAGATGAAATTTACGAGGGGTAAAATGTAGTTTTCATGATCAAGGTTAATAAGCACAAATACGGCAAAAGTTAAGGTTGTAAAGACAAGTAAAGCAGTCGTGATTATTATGCGGCGATGCAAAAAAGGGTCTTCTTTTATCTCTGTATCTGTTACGAAACCAGCTTTGATACTTTTTAACATTTTTGGGCTAGTCCTTGTGCACGCCACAAAAAAACGAAAAAGTCATCGATAAACCTTTTGTAAATAGTTTAAACGATTCCAATTTGTTGTAAGTTTTCACGTACATTTTCAGTCCTAGCACATGATGAAATCAATGGTGCCTGAAATTCAAACAAGCAGTAGCATCTTCGTCAATGGAAGCAACGTTTTGAATAGTTTAGCCGAAACCTATATTACCAAAGGGGATATGGATTTTCTAAATTACGTTGGTTCACCAGTAAAGATCTCTTCAACGGTTAAATTAAACAACCTAGCGATTTTAACCGCTAAGGGTAAACTGGGTCTAACTTCCTTTATCGATGGTATTGGCGGTTTGTGGGATACGGCCAGTGCAGCGGGTAAATCCGCTTGGGTCCAGTCACGTTCAGCTCTAAGTACTTTTAAGCAGTTTTTCGTTGGTATTTCCTATTACCGACTAAAATACTGATGATGTATGTGATGCCCATGAGCATTATAAAGTGTCTGATTTCTGGTTCGAAAGTAATCAGTTTTATATCTTCCAGTTGTTCATAAGCTATACCAACCACCATACCTACCCCTGAGGTTATGCCATAGTATCCATAGTGATTTTGCGTTGCAATTCGTCAAGGTTTATTAAATTTTTGACGTTCACCATTATCATAGCTACACCCAAATCGAGATGAGTGAACAGGGCAGTAATCGAATAGGCTGGTTGATAATCCCTTTGTATTCTGCACAAAATAGCAGCGGAGCGGTGCTAACTAATCATGCCAAGGCCCATAACGCTAATTGTAAAATGTAAGTGTTTTTACGTTCTGAACAGATTTTTCATCAGGTTTAAAATCATTCATAAGTCAAACTCTCAAGTCTAAAAGTAAAATAAGCTTTAATTTTAAATCGAGTGCAACTTCACGTTGTTTTTTGCCAAGTGTATTTGACAAAAAACAACGTATACATGATATCTAAGAGAGCTTATTTTTAAAGTCTTCGTACTCAAACTTACGTACTACTTCAAAGCTACCGTCTTTGCGAATAATACCAATGGAGGGATGTTCAACACCATTAAAGAAGGTAGTTTTGACCATAGTGTAGTGCATCATATCTTCAAATATTACCCGTTCACCTATTTGTAATTCGTGATCAAAGCTGTATAAATCAATGGCATCACCGGCTAGACAAGAGTTGCCACCGAATCTATAGGTATAAGCTTTCTCACCTGCTTTGCCTGCCCCGCGCACATCAGGCCGATAGGGCATTTCTAATACATCTGGCATATGGGCTGTGGCTGAGATATCTAAGATGGCTATTTTGTCTTGGTTTTCTACTATATCCACCACCTCAGCAACTAAGGTACCCGTTTGCCAAGCCACCGCTGAACCGGGCTCAAGGATAACAGTAAGGTGAGGGTGGCGTGCTTTGAATGCTTTTAATGTGGCGATTAAGTGGGCAACATCATAACCTTCACGAGTCATAAGGTGGCCGCCGCCAAAGTTAATCCACTTAAGTTGGGGAAGCCACTGGCCAAATTTATGTTCTACTGCTTGGATCGTTCGCTCTGTTGCAAAGGAGTCAGATTCACATAAGTTATGGATATGAAAGCCATCGATATCGGTTAAATCAGCGCACTGTAAATCTTTTGCTTTAATACCCAAACGGGAACCTGGTGCGCTTGGGTCGTAAAGTTCCGTTTCAGCTTCTTGATGTTCTGGATTGACCCGCAAGCCAGCAGACACACCAGCACTGACAATTTGTTGTTTGAATCTTTGCCATTGGCCTAAACTATTAAACGAAATATGGTCGGCCAAGTTAACTAACTCGTCGATATCGACAGGTTTAAAGGCGGGTGAATAGGCATGAACTTGTTTGCCTATTTCTTCTTTTCCGAGTCTTGCCTCCCAGACTGCACTGGCAGTTGAACCTTGCAAATACTGCTTAACTAATCCAAAAGTCGACCACATTGAAAAGCCTTTCAGTGCCAAGATGATCTCTACACCACTTGCTTGCTGCACTTTTTGCATGAGTTTTAAGTTAGCTTCTAACTTAGCTTCTTCACACACATAACAGGGTGAAGGTATATTCGGGTTTAATATCGGATGAGTCATAAGTCGCGTATTTAAGTTAACTTGTATTGAGGTGGTTAAAAGATCTGTGCTGGTGGCTTGTAAACAAAGGGATAAAGACTTTGAAGAGGGCTTCAAAGTCTTTTAAATGTTTTAGCTACGAGCGCATTAGTGGCTATTTGTTAAACGGGCTGCTGTCACATTCGATCACATGCCAAGGTAAACCGTGAGTATTGAGCATCGCCATAAAGGGGTCTGGATCGAATTGTTCCATATTCCACACGCCAGCTTTTTTCCAGGTGCCGTTTAACATCAGTGCCGCGCCTATCATGGCTGGTACACCCGTCGTATAAGACACCGCTTGGGCACCTACTTCTTCGTGACACTTAGCGTGTTCACAATTATTGTAGATAAAGATGGTTTTTTCTTGGCCATCTTTTATGCCGGTTATGTAAGTACCGATACAGGTTTGACCGGTGTATCCGTCGGCCAATGAACCAGGATCAGGTAATACCGCTTTTAAAAACTCTAAAGGTACAATTTGCTGACCTTGAAAGTCGATAGGTGCGATGCTTGTCATGCCGATACCTTCAAGTACCTTAAGGTGGGTTAGATAAGCGTCACCAAAGGTCATCCAAAAACGAGCTCGTTTAAGGGTAGGAAAATGTTTAACCAGTGATTCTAATTCTTCGTGGAACATCAAATAAGAGGCACGCACCCCAATATTTTGATAGTCCAAATCTTCCCGTACGCTCAACGGATCAGTTTCTTTCCATTCACCGTTTTCATAGAAACGTCCACGCTGGGTGATTTCGCGAATATTAATTTCTGGATTGAAGTTAGTCGCAAAGGCTTGACCGTGATCACCGCCATTACAATCAACTATGTCTAAATAATGAATTTCATCAAAATAATGCTTAGCTGCATAAGCCGTGTAAACATTGGTTACGCCGGGATCAAAACCGCTTCCCAATAACGCCATCAAGCCCGCTTTTTGAAATTTCTCTTGGTACGCCCATTGCCACGAATATTCAAATTTGGCGACATCTTTGGGTTCATAATTAGCCGTGTCCATATAATCTACGCCCGTTTCTAAACAGGCATCCATGATGGCTAAGTCTTGGTAAGGCAGCGCTAGGTTTACCACCAAATCAGGTTTGACTTGGTTGATGACTGCAACCACTTCACTGGCATGATCTGCATCAACCGCAAATACGCCTTTGACTCGGTCTACACCGACTTCTTTTTGTAGTGCTTCACATTTTGAAACTGTGCGACTTGCTAGGTATATTTCATCAAACAATTCAGGCAAACGAGCACATTTTTTTATGGTCACAGCGGCAACGCCGCCAGCGCCAATGATTAGAACGCGAGACATAGTGAGTTCCTAATAATCTAAATTACATATAAAAGTTGAATGCTAGCAGTAATTTATTGTGGTGCAAGTTGAATATTCAAAAACGCAGCTGAGTTTGCTTATTCCCGAGTTAGATTTTGAAATCAATTGGTGCATATTTCAACTGATACCAGCCCAAGTGACTTAAGAACTGTTTGTTTTCTTTGTTTGATGTCACCTGATGCTAGAATATATTTTATACCATACTCTTTAAGGTACTTAAGGTTAAACGCTTGAAATTCCTGACGATTAGCATCGCCCGAACGCTCCCATGTATCGTCGTATGGGATATCATCATCACATAGCACTACCAAATCGTAGCGTTGCCAGCACTGTGTTGCTAGCCGCTCTAATTCGGGCAATGCTGTTTGGTGGTAATGCATAGCAAAGTGCCAAGTGGTGAAAGCGTTAGTATCACAGAATAGAAATTTGTTAGCCCTCGAAGCTGATTGATTTTCCCAAAGGTTTTGAGTTTGCGCAATATGCAATAGCTGCTCTGGCGACAGTCTTCGGTCGATTTGATGCTGTAACCAATAGTCGCGACCATATTCAGGCACTGTTATGCTGTTTAACTTATCGGCCAATGCTTCACTCAAGGTAGTTTTACCAGTAGAAGGGCCACCTAAAAAGACAATCTTTTTGATCACGAATTGTGTTGTCCTTTATTCGAGTTATTGGGATTAGAGACTGAGTATTTATACCACTGCCATTGACCGACAATAGCCATTACCAAAAAACAGGCGTACAAAGCTGAAGTTGGGAATAAGCCTTTTTGCCAATATATTGCAATCGCTACAACGTCTACGACAATCCATACCATCCAGTTCAATAATTTTTTATGTGACAGTAACCATTGTGCTGCCAAGCTAGCACAAGTGGTAAAGGCATCAGGGTAGGGGAAGCTAGCATCGGTGTATTGATTCATTATCGTACCGAGTAAACAAGTGCTCGTAATAATAGCGATAATCCATAAAACATATTCCTTAGTCGTCCCTTGGTTTACTATCACGTGTCCGGTTGAGTCTTGAGCGTTTTTCCACAGCATCCAACCATAAACTTGAAAACCAATATAAAATAGGTGTAACGCCATATCCGAATACAGTTTCACATCATAAAAAATCCAAGCATAAATACTGACCTGCACAAAGCCAAAAGCAAAACACCAGATGCTACGTTTTATGATTAGGTAAACACAGAGAAAGCCAGATACTGTTGCCACCCATTCTTGCGGTGATGCACCTGCGAAGCCCTGTAGCCAGTTAAGCCAGTCCATAAAAACCTGAAAAAATGTTGGAAGTTATCACCAGATTAACTAGCAATGGCTTCTCTTTGTGCAAGGAGAACTAGATTTGTATAAATAAAAAACATCAATGTAAGGTTGCTTTCTAATAGGGGAGCTTAATAACACACAATTTACAGTATCTTTGATGAGTAAAGCAATGATGACTTACCTAGCCCCCTGCAAACCACCAGTATGCAGGGCTAATATACGACTATTTTGGGGAAAGTAACCATTGTTAATCAGGTCTCGCAATGCAAAAAATAATTTTCCGCTATAAACCGGCTCTATCTTTATTTCAGTTTGTTGATAAAAATCGTCACAAAATTCCTTAAGTTCATGATTGGACTTCGCGTAACCACCAAAATGATAATTGTGATTGATTTGCCAGTTTTTGTTGTTGTCATCCTCAACTAGTAGATCCCTAACGAGTTGTTCTAGGTAGCCTTCACCTTTTAATACGCCAATACCTAAAATTTGACAACTATGATGTTTTACATTTTGGGTTGCGCCTTTTATTAATCCAGCAAGGGTACCGCCACTAGCTACTGGAGCCAAAATATAATCATATTGAACTTGCAGTTCTTGAATTATTTCTTCTACACCTTGAAGCGCTTGTTGCTGCGATCCGCCCTCTGGAATAATCAAAGCATCGGGATATAGTTGTAGAAGCCTTTTCAGGTAATCAGGTTCGCCTCGTTGTTGGTAGGTTTTCCGGTCAACATATAGAATATTGGTTTTCCAACAGATTAAATCTTGCAACATAGGGCTAGGGTTGTGTGAATAATCTCCTCTGATAATGGCGGTGAATTGAATGTTGAGTTGGTGGCAGCAATAACCTAAAGCGTGCAGATGATTGGAAAACCCACCTCCAAAACTGATGATATGTTGTGTCTTGGCGGCAATCGCAGGCGTTAAAGCATGCTTTAGCTTGCGCCACTTATTGCCCGAGATGACAGGGTGCAGCAAATCATCCCGTTTGACCGCTAGAGTGATGCCGTATTTTGCTCCCCAATTAGGTTGAATAATGGATTCAGCTGAAGAGGTGGTTATTGTTAACTGTGATAATAAATTATTTTTATTCACGCTATTTTTGTTTTAACCTCGTTATTTAAATATCAGTTAGTTAATTAATGTAAAGGCATCACTATGAGCATCATTATAATCTGTTTATTTATCGTAACTGTAATGCCCATTCTCGCTAAAGCACCCTTGGCTTTGGCTATGAGTAAGGCTGGTGGCTATGATAATCGAAACCCACGAGAGCAACAAAAGTCTTTATCGGGTTTTGGCGCTAGAGCAAAAGCGGCTCACGAAAATTGTTTTGAAGCGTTAATCATGTTTACCCCTGGAGCACTAGCAGTGCTTGTTACAAATAATGCAGGGCAGTTAGCAGAATATTTTGCAATTGCATTTGTTGCCTCAAGGTTAGCTTATCTAGTTGCCTACTACTTTGATAAACATGTATTACGCAGCACATTTTGGAGTATTGGCTTTATCTCCTCACTGTCACTGGTTTGGTTGGCTATTCCTTAATTTATAGCTACCTATTAAGGCGTTCGGTTATTACTTGAAATACATAGTGCCATTGTATATTTCTAAGATTTTTTCAATGCTGTTTTAAAGTGATTTTTGATAGTGGTTGTTAGGTTTTTCATCATATTTACCTCGTTGAGTTAACGTGTGCTGTTTTCGATAGTGTAATGTTAAAACCTCATGTTAGATTGAGGTAAAGTGTTTTTTCTCTATATTTAATATACTTGTTTACTAAGAGGTGCGGGTGATGGAAGACGCTAATTTTTCAGTAGGTTATGTTGCCAAACGGACTGGGGTGAAGATTTTAACGCTGCATTTTTATGAACAAAAAGGATTGATTAAAAGTTGGCGCAATCAAGGTAACCAAAGACGGTATAAGCGAGATGTGTTACGCAGAATATCTGTCATAAAACCCGCGCAAAAGTTAGGGATCAGTTTGAGCAGTATCCATCAAACCTTCTTAGGTATGCCAGATGGTCGGACACCTGATAAAAAGGACTAGGCGCAATTGTCACAACGCTGGCAGCAGCGATTGGATCAGCAAATTCGTGGGTTGACCAAGCTTCGAGACTCACTCGATGTTTGTATTGGATGTGGTTGCTTATCTATAATCCAGATGATGAATTACAAGTGTCGGGTCCGGGTCTGGTTATTTTAGATAGAGACTGACTACGTTTCGCAATAACATCCTTTTGCATCCATAATAAGTATGGTGTTTTCAGCTGTGCTGCTATTTATTTGGGGTAGTAGCGCGTCGACTAACCCCGTGCCTTGTAAACACCCATACCCTTCTGAACAGGGCCCTAGGTATATCAGTTCTTTTAGTGCGCCCACTATGGCGACGGCTGGAGTCGATGGAACAAATTGAGAAAATTCTGGTAGTGTCTTTATATTAATATGAATATTGTGGAAACCGTTAGCATGCATATCATTAGACAGACGAGTTATATGAGGTTGCGCCAGCGTTTCGCAAAAACAATTATTATCAGAAAATTGTATTATCGATTGTCCAATTGAGGAGTGATTTTTTTGTAATTGCTTGTCGAAATTTTGTTCGAATTCGATATCAGTGATAGCCATTGAGAGTTTTGATTGAGGATCAAATTCGTTAAGCTGACTGGCAGAAAGAGACAACAATCCTGCTGAACAGGCAATATACCAAATACCGACAACCCATTTAACAGACATAGTTTATACCGAAAATTGTTGTAGCTGTTGCTCAAGCTTTTTGCACAATACGGCTAGTTCTAGCGCCTCGTTTTTGACGATATTGACGTTGTTTTGTCCTTCGCCAGATAACTCCAGCAATAAACGTGTCGAGTCATTAATAGATTTGACATTTTTAGATTGCATATCCGCAGATGACGCCACAGTGGTAATATTGTCTGATACTAGTTGGAAGCTATCCACCACGCTATCCATTTTTTACATAGCGATGCCCGATGAGCTAACCGCCTCGTCAACCATAGTCACGCAGTCATTCATTTGTGTGACTGACGTGTTTGCACTGGTTATCAAACTTACTGTTATTTTTTCTATTTCTTCTGCGCTTTCTTTGGATTTTATTGCTAGGTTTCTAACTTCGTATGCTACCACCGCAAACCCGCGGCCATGTTCTCCGGCTCTAGCGGATTCGATGGCGGCGTTTAATGCTAATAAATTAGTTTGTTCAGCGACAGATTTAATGGATTGCATCACTTCTGAAATATTATTGCATTTGTTACTGAGTGTTTGGATAGCACTTGAAGCTAAGGTCAATGTTTGCCTTAACTGAGACACATTTTCACTTGAACCTGCAATAGAGGCTTTGGTTTCTACCGTGCTACTTCTTGCTCGTTCTGCGTGAACATTTGACTCTTTTGAACGCACGGCAACTTCTGCAATGGTATGTCTTATTTCTTCTATAGATGTTGATATTAATTGCACTTGCTGTGCACTGATTGACACCGATTTATCAAGGGTGCCGGAAGAGTTATTTACCTTTTGGGCAACAGTTGAAACGTTACTGCTAAGAGAATTTGACTCTTTAATTAAAGACTTAAACGCTTCGATCAGGGTATTAAATTCTTGAATGCTTTGAATGTCACTGGGTATTTCAACCTTGAGATTTTAAGAGTCTTTTTCATGCATAATGCTTTAAACTATTTTATTCAGTATCAGCGCCCCGCTAGCTTCGTTAAAACTACTTCTGGCCATAATACCTAGCAATACACCTTCAGCTACGGCAAATGCAGCGTGAATGGCTAAGGTGTGAAGTGACACTCTGCCCTCTTCGAATATCAATAAGGCACCACCACCGCTTTGCACAAAGTAAAAAAGAACATGGTGAACCGCAACTGTGGCCGAAGCAACTGCGATCGTTTTCCAATAACGAAAATAAGACAAAAACGCTAACATCACGAATATTTCAAAATGCAGCTCTGTCATACCGTAAGCTTGCTGAATATGTAGCGCGGCAAAAAGTTGAACGGCTATCGCAAAAGCATATCGACTAATAGGTTTGGAAGCATGGGTATAACTGAGGATGATTGGTAGAGCCAAAATAGGTAAACCCAATAAAAATGGTTCAGTCCAGCTAGAGGTGAAAAACGCAATGAATAGTGATATTAGCCACTGTACAATGACCACGATCCTAAAAATTTTATTAGCACTGTCTACCCAAGGATAAATCATATGTTTTTACATCTTAATTTGTATGTGGGTACTATCGACCATCATAATAAATTTACAAAAGGTAATTAGTCGTACATTTCAATGATTTTTTACTGCAATCAGTATCTTGGCATTAAAATATAAAGCCAATCTTAGTGGCTTTGCAATAAAGCTTAAATAATAAGTGTTGCAACGATAGCGTTGTGATACCAAAGTCTAAGTAAGCATTATTAATTTCTTTCATTATGTAAAACTCCAACATACCCGCCTCTATTTAAGTTCAAATAATGGAGCGTTAGAGCCGCAGAAGTTGGTGCAGGAATATCAAATAACAAAACAACTCGAAGTGCTAGTTGACATATAGACGTCTATACGGCAAATTGCGTATATGAAAACAATAAAATCACTCACTACCAGCATGCTGATGATTATTACCTTTAATAGGGTGGTCGCTGGCTAGTGCAAAAGCATTACACATAAAAAGCCCGCAACCACCGCGGGCTTTTTTGTTATTTGGGTGCCTAAAAAATACGTGGTAAACACAGAGTGTTGAAACAGGAAAGGAGTTAAATATGAAGGTATTGAAGTTTGGCGGGTCGTCTCTCGCTGATGCGGAACGTTACTTAAGAGTAAAAGATATTAGTATCGCATGCCACAATGACGTGGGCGCGGCTGTTGTATTATCTGCTCCAAAGGGCGTGACCAATGCCTTATCGTTATTGTGTGACGAAGCCGCAGCGGGGAAAGATTATGGAGAATTGTTTGCAAAATTAAATATGGTTTTATTTGGTATTTTAGATGACTTAAAAATTAGCTTACCAAATTTTTCTCAAGCTAAACTGGCCGATTTCATTCAACATACTTTAAACGACCTGAATCAGCATCTAGAAGGCTTTGCATTGCTGCGTTGTGCGCCTGAGCAAGTTGTTGCGAGAGTGTTGAGTGTTGGTGAATACGTCAGTGTGAATATTTTCAGTGAGATTTTAACCAGCCTGGGCCATGCGAACTGCATTATCGACCCGGTTGACTATATTGTTGCTGAAGGTGACTACTTAGACAGTATTGCCGATGTTTCTGCTAGCAAGGCACGCTTTAGTGATGTCGATATCTCCGGTGACAAAATCTTAATCATGCCTGGATTTGTTGCGGTTAATGATGCCGGTGAAAAAGTCACCTTAGGCCGAAATGGTTCAGACTATTCCGCGGCTATTTTGGCTGCCTGTATTGATGCAGAATGTTGTGAAATTTGGACCGACGTAGATGGCGTTTATAATGCTGATCCAAACCAAGTAGAAGGCGCAGTATTACTTGATAAGCTGACTTATCAAGAAGCCATGGAGCTGTCTTATTTTGGCGCCAAAGTGCTACACCCTAAAACGATTGGTCCCATCGCTCAACACCATATCCCATGTTTAATTCGTAATACGCTTAATCCATCTGCGCCAGGAACGTTAATCAGCAACGAAGCGAGCACTAAATGGACTAGCGTAAAAGGAATATCGCATTTAGATGATATGACCATGTTTAATGTAGCAGGTCCTGGCATGAAAGGTATGGTCGGTATGGCCAGCCGTGTGTTCGAAATCATGTCTAATGCAAATATATCTATTAGCCTGATCACCCAGTCTTCATCTGAATACAGTATTAGTTTCTGTATTCATAGTAAAGATGCGAGTCGTGCACAGGATTTATTAGAAGATTCATTTACTTTAGAGCTAAGCAATCATTTACTGGACCCGATTGAAGTACGCCATGAATTGGCTATTGTGACATTGGTAGGTGATGGTATGCGCCATTCTAAAGGTTTGGCTGCTAAATTCTTTAGCTCATTGGCACAAGCAAGAGTGAATAACGTGGCGATAGCACAAGGATCATCTGAACGCTCTATTTCCACTGTAATCGAAGCCAACAAAGCGAAAAAAGCCGTTAAGGTAGTGCATCAGAATTTTTTCTCAAATCTGCATGCAATCGATGTTTTTTTAGTGGGCTGCGGTAGCGTTGGAACAGAGCTCTTAGGCCAAATTGCACGCCAACAAGCATCTTTACTTGAAAAAAATATAAGTTTAAAAGTATACGGAATTGCAAACAGTAAAAAATTATTATTGCAATCTAACGGTATCGACTTGAATGTTTCTTGGGAGCAAGACCTAAACCAAAGCGACAAACAATTATCCCTCGAAAATTTGCAGGATTTTGTGCACCACAATAGCTTGGTTAACCCTGTTATAATTGACTGTACTAGTAGCTCTAAAATCGCAGAACAATATCCTCAGATGATGTTAGATGGCTTTCATGTTGTCACACCAAACAAAAAAGCCAATACAGCCAGTACTGAATTTTATAAATTGTTACGCGAAACAGCCCAAAAAACCAATCGGCAATTTTTGTATGAAACCACAGTAGGTGCGGGTTTACCTGTTATCGATAATTTACAAAACTTGTTTTATGCCGGTGACGAATTAGTGCGTTTTGAGGGAATATTGTCCGGTTCATTATCCTTTGTGTTTGGGAAGTTAGACGAAGGTTTGAGTTTGTCTGAGGCAACTGAAATTGCTAAAAAGAATGGTTTTACTGAGCCTGATCCACGTGATGATTTAAGTGGTATGGATGTAGCCAGAAAATTACTGATTATGGCTCGTGAATCTGGTTTAACTCTTGAGTTATCTGACATCACCATAGAACCCATATTACCGTCATCTTTTGATGCCAGTGGCAGTATCGATGATTTTATGACACGTTTACCTCAATTAGACGATTATTATGCTCAAAAAGTAGCGGCTGCGAAGGATGAAGGTAAAGTGTTGCGTTATGTTGGCTCGATTGATCATGGCAAGTGTGTGGTCAGTATTGAGGCGGTGAATGAGTCGCATCCACTGTATATGGTAAAAGAAGGCGAAAATGCGTTGGCTATACATAGTCATTATTATCAACCTATCCCATATGTCATAAGAGGTTATGGAGCTGGTGCTGCGGTGACGGCCGCTGGCGTATTTGCAGATGTCATGCGCACTATGCCCTGGAAGCAATCTATATAATGTCAGAAGCAAATATGAAAAAATCGATACTTAGAGCTTATGCGCCAGCTTCAATCGGAAATGTGAGCTTAGGTTTTGACTTACTGGGCGCAGCATTAAAACCAATAGACGGCAGTTTATTAGGTGATGAAGTCGATATCGAAATTGCAGAACAATTTAGTCTTGTCGTAACAGGGCGGTTTGCCGACAAATTGCCACCTGATCCAGATAGCAATATTGTCACTCGCTGCTATCAGCATTTTATTGCTGTGTTAGAACAGCAAGGCCATGCAAAAAGCGCTATCCCCTTACTTAAAATGACACTGCATAAACATTTACCTATTGGCAGTGGTTTAGGGTCTAGTGCTAGCTCGATTGTGGCCGCTTTACATGGTTTGAATCAGTTTTTTGCTGAGTATTTTGGTAAAATCCCTTTTACTGAAAATGAATTATTATTGATTATGGGTGAACTGGAAGGACAAATTAGCGGTAGTGTACATTATGATAATGTTGCACCATGCTTTTTAGGTGGTCTAACCTTAATGGCCGAACATAAAGAACAAGTAGCATTACAATTGCCGATGTTTGAAAACTGGTATTGGGTGTCTTGTTACTCGGGAATGAATGTATCGACAGCTGCGGCGCGAAATATTTTACCCAAGCAGGTTTCGATGTCAAATACGATCCAATTTGGGCGTCAGTTGGCAGTCTTTATTGACGCGTTATATCGAAAGGATGAAAAACTTGCCGCAGCTATGATGTTAGATGTCATTGCTGAACCTTACCGCAAATCGCTGTTGCCAAGGTTTGACGAGTCTAGAGCTTTTGCAGAACAACATGGCGCGATAGCTTTTGGTATTTCAGGTTCTGGGCCAACAGTATTTGCAGTGTGCGATAATATAGAAAATGCCAAAATAATTAATCAATGGCTAACTTATAATTATATTCAAAATGACACCGGTTTTAGTCATATTTGCCAGTTAGATACGAGTGGTGCATCCATAAGCCATTCTTGAAAGCGATAGCTTTCATCGGAGCTAATAACATAAGGCCAACGCCCTGTTATTAGTACAACACTTAAGTATTAAAAAGGTAGTAAAGTGGAACTCGTCAATTTAAAAGATGCCTCTGAGCAAGTCACGTTTGCAGAAGCAGTAAAAAAGGGTTTAGGCAAAAACCAAGGATTATTTTTCCCTAAAAAATTACCTAAATTTAATGATATTGAATCAATATTAACGATGCCTTTTGTTGAGCGCAGTGTAGAAATTTTAGCCACCTTAATTGGTGATGAATTACCCCGCGAAATGCTTGCAGGTATTGTTGAGCGAGCGTTTGAGTTTGGCGCTCCTTTGGCTAAGGTTACGGACAATGTGTATGCTTTGGAACTTTTCCATGGGCCTACATTAGCGTTCAAAGATTTTGGCGGTCGTTTTATGGCTCAGTGTTTAGTTGAAATATCAGATGGTCAGCCGATCACTATTTTAACAGCGACATCGGGTGATACTGGCGCCGCTGTTGCCCATGCGTTTTATGGCATCGAAAATATCAATGTAGTAATTCTTTATCCAAAAGGTAAAATCAGCCAGCTACAAGAGAAGTTATTTACAACGCTTGGTGGCAATATCCATACCGTGGCAATTGATGACGATTTTGACGCTTGTCAGCAATTGGTGAAAAGTGCCTTTGATGACCTTGATGTACGTGATGGATTGCACCTCAACTCTGCCAACTCTATTAATATAAGCCGATTAGCTGCGCAAGTTTGTTATTACTTTGAAGCCGTGTCACAGCTTACGCCAGCCGAGCGTGAAGATTTAGTGATTTCAGTCCCTAGTGGTAATTTTGGTAACCTGACAGCGGGTTTAATTGCAAAAGTTATGGGCTTACCAGTCAAACATTTTGTCGCCGCCACCAACTTAAACGATACGGTGCCACGTTATTTAAAAACGGGCGAGTGGGATCCTAAAAACACGGTTGCTACTTTGTCTAATGCAATGGATGTGAGCCAACCCAATAACTGGCCACGAATTGAAGCCATGATTGAGCAAGGTCAGGTCGACAAGTCTGATATTTCGGGCGCCACAATCGACGAAGAGTACACTCAAGTGGCAATGCGTCAATTAGCGCAATTAGGGTACGTAAGTGAACCCCACGCTGCGATTGCTTACAAAGCGTTAATTAGAAAAATGGAAGAAGGGCAAACTGGTATCTTTCTAGGTACTGCTCATCCCGCTAAATTTCGTGAAACGGTAGAAAATGTTTTAGGTCAGCCTATCAGCCTACCGAAACCTCTTGCAGATTGTGCTGGTAAAGAAGGCTTGTCAGTTGAATTACCTTGTGATTATCAGGTTTTAAAAACACATTTGTTTAGTTTATTGGGCTAATTTAAACAGATGACCACCTGGGCAGATATTTTCGGTCAAGAAAAACAGCAACCTTACTTTCAGCAGATAATGAAATTTGTCGAAAGTGAGAGGGCTGCAGGTAAAACTATTTACCCACCTAGCCAAGATGTCTTCAATGCCTTCAACCTAACTGAGCTGGCTAAGGTTAAGGTAGTGATATTAGGACAAGACCCTTACCACGGCCCTAATCAAGCTCACGGGTTATGTTTTTCGGTATTACCAGGCGTTAAAACACCTCCTTCGTTGGTGAATATATATAAAGAATTAGCTACTGATATTTCAGGGTTTACTATTCCGCAACATGGCTTTTTACAAAGTTGGGCAGAGCAAGGAGTGTTGTTACTTAATACCGTGCTGACAGTCGAACAAGCACAAGCTCACTCTCATGCAAAAATAGGTTGGGAACGATTTACTGATAGTGTCATTCAACAGTTGAGTGAACATTGTAATGGACTAATTTTTTGTTGTGGGGTAGCCACGCACAGCGAAAAGGCTCGGTAATAGACACACATAAACATCATGTACTCAGTGGCCCCCATCCATCTCCATTATCAGCGTACCGAGGCTTCTTTGGCTGCCAACATTTCTCTCAAACCAATGACCTTTTAAAACAGCAAAGTAAAAGCCAGATTAATTGGCAAGTTTAACCTTATAGCCAGTTAACCTGCCTAAAATAACAATTAGCAATCAGTGGCGAGCTTTAAACAAAAGCTAAATATTTAAACCACATGGAAAAATGAGTCTGATGTGATGCCGCATACAAAGGTAAAAACGGATGTATCACCTTATCTGTGTAGCGATAGCGCTCATTTTCCTCTGTGGTGAATAAATTTTGTCTTTTATTTTGTCGCTTGAAAATTCAGTTACGTAACTAAAAACTAAGAGCAATAGACTTTAAACCCCAGAGTAAAAATCACATAGACCATTTTCTCTGTGAAGCGATAGCGCTCATTTTCCTCTGTGGTAAATAAATTTTATCTTTTATCATGTCGCTAGTAGATTCAGCAACGAAGCTAAAATTTAAGAGCAAAAGAATTTAAACCCCAGAAGAAAAATCAAACAGATCTTTTCTCTGTGTAGCAAAGCGGTATGGGTAACATAAAAAAGCCCTGAGATTCAGGGCTTTACATTTATAAAAATTCTAATGCATCTTCAGATGACATTCCTAACTCTCGTAATTCTTGTTTAAGTCGCTGTCTGTCGTGGATGGCTTCAATCTCTCGCCATTTGCGTTTGTTTGCTTTGTTTTTAGACGACTTGGTCTCTGAATCTAAGGTAGACAATAATTCGGACTTATCCATTTTGATCTCCTTTCTTATTTTTTATAGCGCAGTGATTACAAAAATACTCTTCAAGCTTTTGTGATTATCGACATAAAACAATAGCTTAAATACTGTTTACCATACAGAACGTCAGAATAGTATAAGTATTTGTCCCTTTTATTAACAAAAAGTGAATGTTTAGTGACAAGAAAAATTATGTAGGAGTAGCTACGATACCGAAAGATAAGAGCAAAAAAATGTAAACCACAAAGAAAAAAGAGGTCGCCGAGTGCTGCGCACAGAGGTGAAAATGCGTATTTATCTTTACTCTATGTAACGATAGCGTTCAGTTTCCTCTGTGATGCATAAATTTTGTCCTTGGGATCATAGCTCACGAATATAGTTACGATACTCAATGCAAAAGAATTTAAACCACAGGGAAAATGAGATAAACGAGTGCCGTGCGCAGAGGAAAAAAGTGGATATATCTCTTTCTCTGCGTAGCGAAAGCGCTCATTTTCCTCTTTGGTAAATAAATTTTGTCTTTTGTTTTGTAGCTAGCAACATGTGCTTGCTTCGCGGTTATTCGTTGGCCCGTCTAAACTTGCTAATAAGCTGATTGGTTGATGCATCAAAGTTCAAGTTAGCCTCAGTGTTGAACAGTTTATCAAGTACTTGATTACCCAGTTCTTTACCTAGTTCCACCCCCCACTGATCGAATGAATTTACACCCCATATCGAACCCTGAACAAATACTTTATGCTCATACATCGCCACCAATGCACCTAAAGTTTTAGGGTCTACTTGGTTGAACAGCAAAGTATTGCTCGGCTTATTACCTGGCATGGTCTTATGAGTCGCAAGTGATTCAAGTGTGGCGTTGTCCAAGCCTTTTGATGCCAAATCAGCCTTACATTCTTCAAAGGTTTTGCCTTGCATTAAGGCCTGTGTTTGACCAAAACAGTTAGAGGCCAACATGGCATGGTGCTTATCATCTTGATTCGGGACTTTTAGCGGTAACATAAAGTCTGCAGGTACTAGCACAGTACCTTGGTGAATCAACTGGTGGAACGAATGTTGGCCATTGGTTCCTTCACTGCCCCAGATGATAGGGCCTGTTGCATAATCTACCTGTGTGTTACTACCTGCGATACGTTTACCGTTACTTTCCATATCCAGCTGTTGCACATAAGCGGGTAAACCACGTAAATAGTGATAATAAGGTAATAAAACGTGGCTTTGTGCACCAAAAAAATTCACATACCACACCCCTAACAACGCTAATATCATTGGCAGATTTTGCTCAATGGGTGCATTTTGGAAATGTTCATCCATTTCAAATGCACCTTGCAATAATTCACGATAGTTGTCGTAACCTATGGTTAATGCAATAGGTAAACCAATCGCAGACCAAAGTGAATATCGTCCGCCAACCCAATCCCAAAGAGGGAAAATGTTGTTTTCTGCCATGCCAAATTCAGTAGCCGCTTTAATATTTGAAGACACCGCAATAAAGTGCTTAGCAATATCATGCTGTGTTCCACCTGCCGCTAAAAACCAAGCTTTAGCGGTCAGAGTATTTTGTAAGGTTTCTTGGGTGGTGAAAGACTTAGATGACATCACCACTAAGGTTTCTTGATGATCAACAGAAGCCAAAACATCTTGGATATGACAGCCATCAACGTTGGCAACATAATGTACTTTCACTCCTTCAAACCCATAAGGTTTAAGGGCTTCTGACATTATTTTAGGACCAAGAAATGAACCACCAATGCCAATGGCGATAATCTGCTTCAAGGGTTTACCCGTATAACCTTTTCGCTGACCACTGTGCACGCTGCTAACAAAATCTTGGATCTTTTGTTGGCAAGCTAACACTTCTGGCATGACATCTTCACCGTCTACCAATACAGGTTTGCCGGAAAAATTTCGCAGTGCGGTATGCAATACAGCCCGCTTTTCGCTGTGATTGATGATTTCACCAGCAAACATTGCTTGGCTTTTTTCACTTACCTGACATTCAGTGGCAAGTGTCTGCAATGCTTGCATTACTTCATCAGTGATAATATTTTTTGAAAAGTCTAATTCAATACCACAGGCGGCTTGAGTAAAATTTTCAGCACGTTGCGGGTCTGCAGCAAACCAGTCACGCATATGTTGAGTTTTTATCTTTGTGGCT
Organism: Paraglaciecola psychrophila 170; assembly: GCF_000347635.1. Taxonomy (NCBI): domain Bacteria; kingdom Pseudomonadati; phylum Pseudomonadota; class Gammaproteobacteria; order Alteromonadales; family Alteromonadaceae; genus Paraglaciecola; species Paraglaciecola psychrophila. The sequence continues at coordinate 665,375 of NC_020514.1, forward strand.
AAGTTTTCAAGGTTTTGCCACGCTGGTGATGAAGTTAGTGCTGTCATTTTATTTTCTCAATATAAGATAAAGATCAGGTATGGCTTTAAACACGACTAAAAAGCAAAAAGCGCCGAATTCGACGCTTTGAAAATTACTACGTTAGCTTACAAGTAGCTTCTTAACATGGCTTCCAATTTAACTTGGTCAGCAGCGAAGTTACGAATACCTTCAGATAATTTTTCAGTTGCCATGGCATCTTGATTCATATTCCAGCGAAATTGAGCCTCTGTTAAAGGTGCCCCAGGTGTTTTGGTTGCGCCGTTGTCTTTTAACTTAATCGGCAAAGGTGCATGTGTCTGTGATAATTCTTCAAGTAAAGCAGGACCAATAGTTAAACGGTCACAACCCGCCAATTCAGTAATTTCACCGGTGTTACGGAAACTTGCACCCATAACCACTGTTTTATAACCATGGTCTTTATAGTAGTTATAAATTTTAGAGACTGAGACAACACCCGGGTCTTCGGCCGATGTGTAGTCTGTTTTTCCTGTACTTTTCTTAAACCAATCAAGAATGCGTCCAACAAACGGAGAGATTAAAAACGCGCCGGCTTCTGCACAAGCTTGAGCTTGAGCAAACCCAAACAGCAACGTGAGATTACAGTTAATGCCTTCTTTTTCTAACACTTCTGCGGCTTTAATACCTTCCCAAGTAGAGGCTAACTTGATCAGTATGCGGCTTTTGTCGATGCCAGCGTCTTTATAAAGCGCAATCAACTTATGGGCCTTATCGATACTAGCATCGGTATCAAATGACAAACGAGCATCAACTTCTGTAGAAATCCTTCCAGGTACAATATTGACAATATCAGTACCAATAGTCACAGATAATTTGTCGCCTGCATCAATAATCTGTTGCTCGGCATCAGATGATTGTTGTTTCGCCCATGCGACAGCACTTTCTAAATGAGATTTATATTGCGGCATTTCTGCTGCTTTAAGTAACAGTGATGGATTAGTGGTCGCGTCTACCGGTTGGTATTTTTTAATGGCTTCAATATCGCCGGTGTCAGCCACAACAGTGGTGATTTCTCGTAGTGCTTGTAATTGGTTAGACATATTATCCTCTGTAAGTAATGACGCTTTATTCGCTATCGCTTTTTAATGTGCATAGCTTGGCAAAATTGATTAGGAAATCAAAGAAGTAAGGTGACTATCATATGTCTTAATGCTTACCGAATGATTATAAAAAACAATAGGGATAGGATATATCTGTTAAATAGCAGACGCCAGTAAAACGCCAAGATTGCGAGCAAAAATAATATGTATAAGAAATCACGCAATCGTAAGGCGCGCTTAACATTGCATAGCATTTATAAATAATGAAAGTTTTGCTCAAGCCCTCTGATAATTTAAGGCAATTTTTTTCTCTTATTAATAATAAGAGAATTCTTGTTTACCTAACTCATAAGTTTGAAGAGCGCTTTCAAACTCCTGTTTTAGTTCGGGTAAGGCACTAAATAGCTCATCCTGTTGTTGCTGGTATTGCACAATTTCATCTCTAATAATGATGCGTTGATCTCGTGTAAGGCCATCAGCAATCATGAGTTCGCTTTTTTCAGAAATACTGTGCTCAAGTCGATCTAAATTTTTATATGCGTCTTCGAGCTCAGCAGAGCGTTGATTTAATAATTTTTTCAAGCCATATAGGGTCTGACCATCTGCGAACCCAGCTAAAAATTCAGCTTCAAATTGTTCAGGGCAACTACGGCTATAATTTTTGCCCTTCTGACCTCGAGTGAAACCATTGTTTGCTGTACAAAAACGTTTAGAACCAGCAAAGTGTCCCTTTTGATAAGCCGTTAAGTCAGGAGTAACACCGTGCTCGGCGCACTCTTTTCTATGCTGAGAAATATGTGATTCGTTCTTACCGAAACTCCCGTCTTCAAAACCTATTAATTGCCAATTTGCGGTTAAACAATCTGATTCATTCATATTGGCGCAATTCGATAATAATAAACCGATGGTGGCGATGCCTAAAAATCTTAGGTACATATTTATCCTTAACTGTTCGTTACTTTGTTGAGTATGTTGTAAGTCAATAAAGCTTAATATTGGCTGAAGCGCTTTTGAAATACAAAGAAAATTAAAATACCAACTTGTATTTGGCAACGAATCCCACATATCAAAGAGATAGTTTTTAAATATAAATTTTTCATTACAGGATCGGATTGAATGTTAGTTGTTATCTCGCCAGCCAAAAACCTCGACTATGACACCCCAGCAGCAACCGACACCTATACTCAACCAGAAATGCTGGATGATTCACAGACGCTAATTACCCATTGCCAAACATTAAGTCCAGCTAAAATTGGATCGTTGATGAAAATCAGCGATAAATTGGCAGGCTTGAACGCGGACCGTTATGCCAGTTGGAACACACCCTTTAATACCCAAAATGCGAAACAAGCTTTATTAGCATTTAACGGTGATGTTTACACCGGGCTTGATGCAAGCTCGTTTAGTCAAGCAGACTTCGAATATGCTCAGCAACACTTACGTATTTTATCTGGTTTATATGGTGTGCTACGACCATTGGATTTGATGCAGGCGTATCGTTTAGAGATGGGTACCAAACTGGACATAGGCGTAAGCAAAAATTTATATCAGTTTTGGGATGAGCGTATTAGCCATAAGTTGAACGCAGCCATCGAAACCCAAGGTGACAATGTGTTGGTTAACCTTGCTTCGAATGAATATTTTAAAGCAGTTAAACCTAAAGTGTTGAATGCAGAAATCTACACACCTGTGTTTCAAGATTGTAAAAACGGCCAGTATAAGGTGATCAGTTTTTACGCTAAAAAGGCCAGAGGCATGATGGCACGGTATATTTTACGAAATCAATTAACCGAGGTGAGTCAATTTGCAACAGGTTGCGATAGTGGGCGGATATCAGTTTTCAACTGAAAAAAGTAAGGGCAATGAGTTGGTGTTTACACGACAAGAGCAGTAAATTTTTAAATTCAGAAATGGCCTTTCTAATATCTTGCGCCGAGAAGGCGCTGGATGCGAATTGAAAAATTGTATGTTGAGATAATAAACAATCAAAAGTTGTTATCGAGATGCACCTACACTCCCTGGATTCTTTAGGTTTGAAACTTTATACTATGTAATTTTTAAATGATTTCCATAAAGTTAAACTTATTAAGTCCCATACCTAAATATCATATTGTATATTTTTTAATCACTCAAACTACTCTTTAATGACCAATATTGAAACAGAACAAGTTTCATTTTTTCCTTAAATATAACTTCGAGAATTTGACCATGTTTAAATTAGTTAAAACTACCATCGCTGTCGCTACTATTGCTTTATTTACTGTGGGCAATGCTCAAGCCGATGTAAGTGAAGCGCTACAAAACATTTGTACTATTGTTAAAGCAGATGACAAAGGCGAACTACGTAAAAAAATGAAGCGTGTTGAATCTGATTTTAAACTTAAGCTTAAAGATTACTATCCTGGTATATCTTGTGGTGGTAATAGCCTTATCCGCACGGCTATGCTTAACAACGCAATTGAAACAGGTACCTTGATGGTTAAGAAAATGTCTAAAGGTGACTTAAGCGCTCCGGAGCAAGACGGCAAAACTGTCATCGCTTGGGGATCAGAAAATGGCTTAGACAACTCACCAATAATTGCTGTGCTTAAAGACAGAATTTAGACTCTGTAAAGAATTGTTCCTAAAGAACGATAAGTTCAACATGGAAGGTGAGTCGTTTTCTTTTTAAATCAGAAAGCTACTGACCATAAAAAAATGGCCTCTTTGAGGCCATTTTTTTATCTGTGAAAATAGAAGTGAGATACCTGCAGTTGATTCAGGTCGTGTAATTATCACACTTATTCATGCGGGCTGCATATTCATGTATTAGCAGGACGCCCTAAGCATCTAAATAATACAGGTGCCAATAAAAAGACCTCATCAATATCTGTTTGATGCTTGAAACATCAGACAATTGAGCTAGTTTTTTTAGTCACTAGGCGTAAAAATTATAATATTGGATGCGCATTCATTAGATAAGCTCACCACTATTACTTGATTGCTTTGGTATAATCTAGCGGTTTCATATTTGTTTTTAAAAGTGTTCCTCAATCTTCCGAAATCCCTTTTATCTGGTGTGATGATAAAATTCAGGTACTGATATATATTATAGTTATGTGTTTATGTTGTTACTTGCTATCTATTGCAATTCCCCTTACCTTGCCATCATATTAATTTATAGAACCGCTATTTATGCAAGTCTCCTTTGAGGGATTTATCCTTACAGCACGCAATATAGAACGCCAAGGTAAAACCTATATTGAATGTTGGTTTATTACTGAAAATGGCGTGGTGAAGGGATTATCAACAGCGCAGCAGGGTGTGTTTTTCATAGATCAAAAAGATCATCACCAAACATTGAAACTGCTCAAGCAAAGCGGAATTGAGCATAGTTACAAACCTTTAGCTTTAAAAACGTTTGAACATCAAGCTGTAGGTGGAATGTACTTCGATAGAAACCACTCATTCTATAAAGCAAAAACACTCTTAAGGCAGCATCATATTATTTGTTATGAGGATGATATACGTTTAACGGAACGCTATTTGATGGAGCGTTTTGTTTATGGAAGTGCCCGCTTTTCAGGCTCACCAGTTGTAAATGAACCAACCGAAATCACAGAAATTCAATGCAAGCCTAGTCAATTTGTACCGAACTTCAGTCTACTATCCATCGATATTGAATGCAGTGAACACGGCGAGTTGTTCTCCATTGGTTTAGCCAGCGACACTTATAAGTGTGTATTGATGATTGGCAAGCCACAAGTAGAAGATGATTGGATCCATTGGTTAGAAAATGAAAAAGCCTTGCTGCAGCAGTTCGTAATTCAAGTGAGTCAAATCGACCCCGACATTATCATTGGTTGGAACGTGGTCAATTTTGACTTTCGTTTACTAATCAAACGCGCTGCATTGCATAAGGTTGAATTGTCCTTGGGACGTGATAATCATCCTATCTTATGGCGAGATGCCAGAAATGAAGTGAATCAGGGTTTTGTTTCGATGCCAGGTCGAGTGGTGGTTGATGGTATTGATGCTCTTAAAACGGCGACCTATCACTTCGATAGTTTTAGCTTAGAAAATGTGGCTCAAACTCTTTTAGGCAAAGGTAAAAAGACAGAAGATGTTGACGATAGACTTGCCCAGATTGAACATGATTTTAAACATAATAAAGTCAAGCTAGCAGAATATAATCTGCAAGATTGCCAGCTAGTTCTAGATATTTTTGAGCATACCAAGGTGATGGATTATTTAACCTTACGTGGTCAGCTAACCGGCCTGGAATTAGATCGAATGGGGGGCTCGGTTGCTGCTTTTATCAATTTGTATTTACCTAAGCTTCACAGGGCAGGGTATATCGCACCTAATCGTCCACAGGATGGCGGTCTAGCTAGCCCCGGCGGTTATGTGATGAGTTCTAAGCCAGGTTTATATAAGCACGTACTAGTACTTGATTTTAAGAGCCTATATCCTTCCATCATGCGCACCTTTAAAATTGATCCACTTGGTTTAGTGGAAGGTTTACTATTTCCAGAACAGGCTATTGAAGGGTATCGAGGGGCTAAATTCAGTCGCGATAAGCACTTCTTACCAGACATTATTACTTCGCTCTGGCAACAGCGCGATGCAGCTAAGAAAAACCAAGATGCGGCACGTAGTCAAGCAATAAAAATTCTTATGAATTCGTTTTATGGCGTATTAGGCTCAGGTGGTTGTCCATTTTATGACACGCGACTAGCCAGCTCTATCACTATGCGTGGACATGATATTATGCAGACCACAGCAAAATGGATTGAAGAAGCCGGTTATCAAGTGATTTATGGCGATACTGACTCAACCTTTGTGTGGTTAGATGGCGAATATACAGAGCAACAAGCCAAACAAATAGGCCAGTCACTGGCGCTTAACATTAACCAAAAGTGGCAACACAACATTCAGCAGATCCATCAACTCGATTGTGATTTAGAAATTGAATTTGAAACCCATTTCAGTCAGTTTTTAATGCCGACTATCCGTGGTTCAGAATTAGGTAGCAAAAAGCGTTATGCAGGATTAAAAACCACTAAAGACGGAGATGAACTGGTATTTAAAGGTTTAGAAACTGTTCGCTCAGATTGGACGCAACTGGCGAAAGGTTTTCAGCTTACTCTATATAAAATGGTATTTGCAGGGCAAAATGTTCACGATTACTTACTGCAAATCATCGAAGATACACGCTCAGGCAAGCTTGACCAGCAATTGGTTTATCGCAAACGTATTCGCCGTAGACTAGATCTTTACGTAAAAAACGTGCCGCCCCATGTAAAGGCAGCCAGGCTGGCCGATCAGCAAAATGCAGCTTCAGGTAAAACACTCAGATATCAGCATAAAGGCTGGATAGCTTACGTAATCACCATCAATGGCCCACAACCAATTGAATATCTAACCAGCCAAATAGATTACGACCATTACGTGGATAAACAAATCAAACCTATCGCCGAAGGAATTTTGCCCTTCATAGCTTTATCCTTTGAAGACATGACCAGCCAACAAATGGGCTTGTTTTAAATTTAGCTACGAACGACTAGTTTGGAGTGAAAAAATTAAAAGTTTACTACCACAGAGGAAAACGAGCGCTGGCGCTACACAGAGGAAGGTTATATTTGCCTTTTTAACCTGTTTGTACACATTGGTCTAAAGCATTTGATGTTTTTCTGTCTAACTAACAACTAATGAACTGATCAGTTTAATATGCTTTTGAAGGATATGTTGTTGGTTAAAAGAAAAAATTACTACCACAGAGTGCACAAAGGAAAAACAAACAAGCTATCGAATCTTTTCCTCTGTGAAGCGAAAGCGCTCCTTTTCCTCTGTGGTGATAAGCTTTTATCTTTATTTTTTAGCTGGTACAAGTAGCCCGAAGACCAGTGTTGTTACTTCTGTTTAACCAACCAGCTGATAAGCTCAACAGATTGCTCTGGGGTCATATCGCGGGTGAATATGGCCTGATATTTCTCATTGATAATGATGGTGGGAACACTTCTTACGCCCCGAGCAATTTTGTCATTTTTGGCAACTTGACTACGAATACCAAAACTACTCATCATTTTTTCTAGCTTAGCGGTATCAGCTCCTGTTTCTGCATAGACACTGAGGATGTCAGATTTGCTGGCTATATTTATCCTTTTTTGATGAATAGCGTTAAATAACGCTTTGTTGAAAGACCCATCGGTTTTTAGGGCTTTAGCTGCCAGCATTGCTGCCGTTGCGTCATTCTGAGTATCTTTAGAGGTACTGCCATTAAAATTAACATGTATCTTTTGAAAGGGGATATTTGCGGGAAGAGCACGTTTTATCTGCGGCACTATGGTTTCAAATGCGTTACAAGCTGGGCACCAAAAAGAAAACACTTCTTGCACTTTAGGTTTAACGCTCGCCTTTTCAGCGATCACTTTATAATGAGTACCTTCTTGCCAATTTGATTGTGCTAAGGAATTAAATGAGATTAAACATAAAAACACGATTAAAAATGACTGGCGCATAAAAACCCTTCTAAAGTTTATTTATAAATTTTGTGGTTAAAAGGAAAAGCTGGTTGCTAAACAACCGGCTAAAGGACTTATTATATTGTTGAAGCTTTAATTATTTTTTGTTTGATAAGAATACAATCAAATCAACCATCTCGTCTAGCTCCATATCCCTTGTAAATGTTGCTTGATACTTACCATTAACAATGAAGTTTGGTACGCTACTAACGTATTCTCGGTATTTTTGTACAGACTTGTTATTCATATTTAACCTACTCTTTACGCCAAAACTTGAGATCATTTTGTCAAATTCATCTGGCTCTACACCATTTACCACAAAGATATTTTTTAAGTCTGAAAGACCTGTTATGGCTGAGCGGGATTCGTGTATATATTTAAATATGGCTTGATTAAGCTCATCCGCTTTATCCAACTCTCTGGCTACCATCATAGCTTTAGTTGCATCGTCCTGAATGGCGGCACTGGTGAAGCCCATAAAATTCACATGAACTTTTTTAAATTCAACATCATCAGCCAATTTGGTTTTGATTTCTTTGACCAGAGGCTCAGAGTTAAAGCAATGCGGGCACCAAAAAGAAAAGAATTCTAAGACTTCTTTTTTCTCAGTCGCTTGTTCTGATATGGTTTTGTAATGTGTGCCTTCGCGCCATTTTTCTTGAGCGCAGGCCTGTAGTGGCATTAATAAAGTTATACTAAGTAACAATAATAATTTTTTCATACTTCTCACAACTTATTTCAAATTTGTTTGCAGATTAGCATAGCTACCAAAAAAATCCGATAGGACTTTGTAAAGCGATGTTAATAATAGCGACCTTTTTTATGCCACACATAAAAAAGGTCGCAAATAATGCGACCTTTTACTGAATATATAATTATCTAGAAAACGTAATTAACACCTACACGCACTAGGGTGGCATCATTACTATCAATTAGATTATCCGTATACTTTATAATATCGGCTTTCAGAGCCACATTGGTATCCAAGTCATAACGTAAAGCCAATGTAATCGTTTCCTCATCATCAGCAAAAGTACTTTCTAAAACTGCTATCGTGCCTTGTAAGCTGGCTGGAAGTGGATTGATTTGGTCAGCAAATTTTAAAGCATCATCACTTTCTTTAGCTTCATAGGTTAACGACGGAGTGAATTTACCAAAACGTATACCAGCAGTAACATAATAGGCAACATCTTCTGCAAGATATGATTTTTCTGAATCAATACTAGTAATCTCGCCACTTACAAACCAATTGTAGACATCATACTCAAGACCAAGACCGTAAAATGTGCCGGTACTTTCTTCATATCTCAAATTGTTAAATAAATCAGCTGATATAAAAGGCTGAATTCCAGCAAAAATAGGCTCTAAACCAGGGACTATAAAAGTAGATTTAGCACGACCTGCAACAGCTCTAACTTTAAATCCTTCGTTTTGTGCTTCGCCAGTAAATACAATAGTATCTTTGCCAGACAGACTGAAGGTTTCGCTTGTATTGTCGTAAGTACCATAAGCAAACTGCATAGAATACTCCCAGTCACCCGCATAGTCGCTGTAGTCGACTCTAAGGCCTTCAATATTATTAAACGGCACGTCATAAACTGACTGAGGCGCATTAACCCAGTGATAAAAGTAACCTACATCTAATGAAGCAGAATATTTAAACAGTGGAAGACGCAGACGGCCAGCAGAGATACTGATTTTGTCAGTCGCAGCATAAGTAATATACGCCCATTCGAATTCAGCATTGTAATCATTGTCAGCGCGAGCCACAATTTGTCCAGTTGCCGTCATTTTATCGTTTATATCCCCACTGACTTGGACCGCAAATAAACTTATATTATCTTCTTAGCCGAAAAGGGTTTCATCGCTACTGGTTATTCCGCCAATCAAATTAGCAAAACCATTAATGCGTACTTCTGCTTAAGCAGTCAGTGTGGTTGCTGTTAATACCGCGATAGTCAGTAATTTTTTCATAATAATACTCCTAATTAGTTCAACGAAATGACTCTGACTGCACCAGAAACTGATACGCTATCTAAGTAGCCAATAGCATTTGGATTATTTGCCACTATGGCTAGAGCCGTTTCGTCGTTGTCTAATTCTTCGGTTGGTATCCCTTTGCCAGTAAAAACCTGTTTTGACCAGTAAGCCGCAATTTGGGTTGAGCTACGGCCTAATGTGTCGGTATCGAGAGAGCCACGGACGGCTGAAGAAGACACTTAGTTAACAGGTAATAATTCTTTACCGGTCGAGAACTTTTTCTCTTTACCAAGGAAAATCTGCTGCACGCCTTTTTTGTTTAGTGCAGCATCGTTGCTTGGATGAATCACAACTACAACTTCGGCAAAGGAGAAAAGTGAAATAGAGCAGCCAACTACTATTCCAGTCAAATTTTTTGAAAAGATTTTTATGTTCATGTCATCTACCTGTGTGTAGGTTTTTTAAGTATATATATTTATAGTCTTCAAGTTTTGTTAAATAAATCCAACCTCTGTGATCTCTTAACGGAACACATATAAAAAATTTTTTAAAACAAGGGCTTACATATTTATTAGTTAGTGCCGCTGATTTGATGGCGCATATTGTGTTGCAAAAAATGAGTATGTAAAATGCTTATAGGTATCTAAAATATACATATATATAAAGTGATTGATTTTTAATCCGGTTTTATTTTTCAGCCTAAGGTTAGCGCTAGCTTATTACTACTTTCCCAAGACAATAAATATCAGTGAATTTAATGATCATATGCATCATAAAAATTATTTACAATCTTGCTAGATGAGTGCTTATAAAAAGGAAGTGATAAAATAAAAAAATAATTTTACCTGTTTTAATTTTTCGTAAGTGTATAAAATTTGTTAAGAGCAGTGGTTTAAAACGAGTTTAGTTTAGTGTCACTGATTTGGATACGCATATTATGGTATAAATGTGCCAGCATTGGTGTCGCTAATAGGTATATAAAAAATACGGAGTAGGTATAAATATATACCTTTGTATTTGATGATTTATCTATTAAAAGTATGATTTGATTTATATAGCTGGACTAAATATCGACTATTTTTTATTTGGAATATTATAAAAGACTGCTAACACATTGTTTTACATATAAAAAATAGTAGATGAATGACAACAATGCAATGTGCATTTTTTTTAAACGATACTGCGATTTAAGCATCGCTTAAAGAGCTAGTGGGGTTTCTTGCAATGCCGCCAACTGCTCTTTTAGACTCAGTATTTGTTGTTCCCAATATTTTCCATCGGCAAACCAAGGAAAAGCTTGTGGAAATGCAGGGTCTTGCCAGCGTTTTGCTAACCAAGCCATATAATGGACCATGCGCATGGCGCGTAAAGGTTCAATTAATGCGAGCTGAGCGGTATCAAACTTACAAAATTCTTCATAGGCTTTGACCAACGTATGCATTTGAAGGGATTGTTGTTGCCTGTCGCCCGAGAGCATCATCCACATATCTTGGACCGCAGGACCGCTTCTACAATCATCTAAGTCAACAAAGGTTGGACCGTCGCGCCACAATATATTGCCCGGATGACAATCACCATGCAGCCTAATGTTATTTGTACTGCTGTAAAGCGATAAAGTTAAATCTACAACCTGCTGTAAAATAGCAAAAAACGATGGTTGCACACCTGCGGGGATCAGTGGACTGCCTTGCAATTCTTGCAGGGATTTTATTAGGTAGTCATCAACACTCATTGTTGGCCGATGGATAAAGTTTGCACGTTTTGACACGGCATGAATTTGACCAATAAAACGCCCCATGTATTCGACTTGATTTAAATTGTCTACTTCAAATTGCCTCCCGCCTGCCGCGGGGAAAAATGCGAATGAGTAGTTTTTATAAATATGCAGGCTTTGTTTGTTACAAATTAACGGCGCAATGATAGGAATTTTGTAAGATGCTAACTCAATAGAAAAGTCATGCTCTTCTTGAATTTGTGCTCGACTCCAACGTTGTGGTCGATAAAATTTGGCAACATAGCGTTTTGTGTCCTCAGCAATAAACTGATAAACCCTGTTTTCGTAGCTGTTAAGTGCTAATAACCCAGACTCTACACGGATGCCTTGTGATTCTATAGCGTCGACGATCAAATCAGGTGTGAGCTCTGAAAAATTAAAAGGTCTCACAAATCAGGGTACAAAAACTTGCTTATTTCTTGCACTTTTACTGGGGTGTTTTCAGCATCAATAGACTCAACTCTAAAGCTAAATGCGGTGGACTCCTGGGTTAATTTATTTGGATTGATGGCAATACTGAGTGGTAAATTGAACACCTCTCCTCCTGACACTGTTACTTCATTCTCACCAATATAAGTGTGCCCTTCAAGATTATCTATGTATATATGATAGCGCTGAGTGTATTGAGATTTATTCAGAATTTTTAAGGTAAATACATTCTCAATAAGCCCATTACCTGTTTCCCGAAACATAGGAACTCTGTCTTTTATAATGTCTATTTCCAAAGGTTTCCTTGTTGCAATTTCGAATACCAAGAGTCCCAACATTAACAACAAAACAATGCCATACCCGATTAATTTAGGTCGGAGTATTTTTGTTTTACCACCTGCTAATTCTGTTTCTGATGTAAAGCTAATAAGACCTTTGGGGTAGTTCATCTTTTCCATTACACCATTACAGGCATCTACACAGGCACCGCAATTTATGCATTCGTATTGCAAACCGTTGCGAATATCTATTCCAGTAGGACAAACCTGCACACATAGGTTGCAATCAATGCAGTCACCTAGACCTTTAGTTTGATTTTCTTCACGGCTTACTTTTCGTCCTCTGGGTCCACGTTGCTCTCCACGCGAAGCGTTATAGGCCACGGTGAAGGTGTCTTTGTCGAACATTGCAGATTGAAAACGAGCGTATGGGCATATGTGAGTACACATGATTTCACGCATCCATCCGGCGTTACCGTAAGTGCAAAGTGTAAAAAATAGTACCCAGAAGACTGCCCAAAATCCACCTGAGAAAGTGAAGAAATCTACAAACAAAGAGTCTATTGGTGTGAAGTAGCCCACAAAAGTTAAAGCGGTGAGTAAAGCAATCCCAACCCAAGCAGAATGTTTAAGGGTTTTACGCCACAGCTTGTCAAAGTCCATTTTTCTTTCATCAAGCTTCATGCGTTTATGGCGACTGCCTTCAATTTTTTCTTCAAACCAGATATATAAAAAGGTCCAGGTAGTTTGCGGGCACATAAAACCACACCAAACCCGACCCGCGAAGGTAGTCACAAAAAATAGTGCAAAGGCGGCAACGATTAAAATCCATGCCAATAATGTCAAATCCTGTGGCCAAAGTGTTAAGCCAAATATATTAAAACGCTGTGCCCCGAAATCGAATAACACGGCTTGGCTACCATTAAACTGTAGCCAAGGAAGTGCTGCAAAAATGCTTAAAAAGAACAGGCCAAAAAATCGACGAAAGTTTTCCAGCATACCCGTGACAGCTCTTACGTATATTCTGCTTCGAGGAGTGTAGGAATTATCATGTTTACTTGTATCTGGTCGGTGTACTTTTACGGGTGAGATGTTTTTAACGGGGATTCGCTCACTCATTGGGTGTCCTTGAAATATCAAAAAAGGCAGATGTAGAGAGTTCTACAGACTGATAACATAATGAGTATACCAGCATGTTAGCCACCGTGCTTGATCTCGGTCAGGCTTTTTATCCTTATATAATATCTCATAGATTGTTATTCTTAGTTATCAGAAGGCATAACTATCAAGTGTATTTTAGTGTTCAGTTATCACGTAACATCTGGTCTCTTCTGATGAATAAATGGTCTTTGAGATATACAGTATGTTACGTTTTGCAGTCGTTACGTTTGAAATCTTGGCATTGATAATGATTTTGCGCAGTGCATTTGTGCAATTTTGGCTGTCGGATATGCGAACGACTACTACACAGTGGATGCACGGTATTTCTATGACCATAGATAATCAGCAACTAGCCAAGTTTAGAAATGAAATCTCAGCCCATGTGCAAGATTTGACTGACCCGCAAACTAAATATTTACATAAAATCACCAGCACAAAAACTGAACTTTATAACTTCAATTTACATTATTGCCATGCGGGAGATAAAAATCCCTATATTTATGGTCGCAACTTACGTCACGTCTGTGGCGAAATTAGCCGCAAGGGTATTCTCGATAAGTTCACGTAAAATGGTTAGGCAAGGTGATGATAAATTTAGCTCCACCTAGCTCCCCGTTCGTTACACAACAATCACCTTGATGCCAATCGACAATCCTTTTTACAATCGCTAAACCAAGACTTGCGCCACCTTTTTGTTTATCTCGAGATTCATCAGGACGAAAAAAAGGTGAAAATATTTTTTGACGTATTGCCTGAGACACGCCCACAACATCATCTTATACGCATATCTGAATATTTTTTTGTTTGACGATATGTATCTCTAGCGTCTTAATTGCGTAACGTTTGCCATTTAAAATTAAATTCTCAATCGATCTTTCAATAAAGTGTTCGTCGGCCAATACATGAGGGTCATCACCATAAACCCTTACGTTTAAGTTCGACAGATGACTTTCTTTTAAGCGATTGAGCAATTGCTGACATAATTGTTTAAACGGAATTTCAGCTAAGTTCATCTCGGGTATACGAGCATCTATGCTGGCGTAATCAAGCATTTCTTGTACAAGATGTTCTAATTCATTGACGTCTTGCTGCATATCTAGCCAAGGCTTGCTTTGCGCTGGTGGATTCATGGCGGGAGCAAACTTTAATCTGGCATGAGGGTGTCGAAATTCGTGAGTCACAGCTTCACTTAGTTCCCGTTGATTTTGCATAAGTTGAGTAATTTGGCGTCCCATGTTGTCTAGAGATTTTGCGATAGGATAGATCAGGGATGTTTGACTAATAGTATTTTGCTTAATACTGCCATCTGGTTTGATGTTTGAAACCGTTCTTTCAAGATTTGATAAGTCACGTGATAGTGGCCAAATCGCAAGATGCGATAACCCCACCCAACAACAAAAATTTCCTAGAAACGAGACGGTTAATCGATAATGAGATCTCTAGTAACTGCGGTGTATTATCTAGAATGTAAATTTGCTCTGTAACACGCGAGTCACTGAGCACAATTGCTTGTCCATTATTGAGTATATTTTCATCACTATCTGACCAGACAATACCGCCCATAGAGCGAAGTTAATATGTCCTTCCTAAGGTCGAAATAAGTTGTGGGATATCGATATTTTGTTGTTTTTCTGCCTCGAATATTTGGCCTAATGGTTGAGTATTAGTTACCCCAGAAATAACCGGGTTTTTTAGCTATTTACATCCTCTATGTAACTGTTTTCTAATTGAGATAGGCCAGCAGGTTAACAATTTCTCTTTTATTGGAGATGCAACTGACAAGCCGGTGACTCAAGAAGGCATGAAAATTAGTTTATTTGACGTATCCGATCCCAGCAATCCTGTTGCGATAAATAGTATTATTAAATCCAGCAGTTATACACCAGTTGAATATGACTACCGTGCATTATCGGTGCTTAATAATAATGGTCGATACCGATTCGCTTTACCTATTGAGAGTTGTAGCAGATATACCGATGAATTTGAGAGTCTTTGGACTTCCTTTAATAGTTTGATGTTGCTTGAAGTTGATACCACATCTAACAATCCACAGTTAATCGAAAGAGGTGTGGTGCTGCCTGACGAGACGAAACAACCTTATGCCAATGGATGGCAGGACAGAAGTGTTATCCATGGTAATCAAGTATGGCATAGTACTTGGGCTGAAAATGCTCAAGTATTTGGGCCTTTTTAATTAGATTCAGTATATATTCAGGTACCTGAGTAATACTGAACGTTACCTTCACGTAGGAGATTTATTTTGAAAATATTAACCGGATTGATTATTTCTGCAATGACAATAGGTCTATCTAACCAAGTTTTAGCCCAAGCCGAGGTCGAAATTGAATGGGACAAACCAGAAAAATACCGTGATGTTAGGCCTAGTAATGAGTCGCGTAAAAGGTTCATGGAAGCCACCTTTGAGGGCATTAATGAATATATGCATGAATTGGCATCGTCGTTACCTGATAACCAAAAATTACGAATGAAAGTGACTGATCTTGACCTGGCTGGACAAGTTTGGCCTGCCTCTTTTGTTGGGCTGGGGCAGGGGACATCTGACGTGCGGGTTATTAAGAACATTGATATTCCAAGGATGAATTTTAGTTATCAGTTATTGGATACGTCTGGCGCAGTCATTCAACAGGCTGATGTAGACCTCAAAGACATGTCTTTTATGGACCGCGGTAATCGCTTTTTCGATAGTGAATCACTGCGTTACGAAAAAAATATGTTGCAGCGTTGGTTTAAACAAGAATTTAGCGTGTACATAGACCAAGAGATTGCCAATAAAGAACCCGTTACTTAGAAGATGTATTCTAGGAATATAATATGTATGTGTTTTTGCCTGTCTTTTTTGCAGCATACAAGGCAGTATCGGCTTGCTTAATGATGGCTTCTGCAGTTAATAAAGCATTGGGTTGTGAAATTGCAATACCAATGCTCATCGTCACATAGTCTGCGACATGGCTGTACATATGTGGCAGCGCGTTGTGTTTTAATTTTTCAATGATATGTTTTGCAATCTCTTGTGCGCCCTTTGAATCAGTATCGGGCAACACACAAACAAATTCTTCACCTCCATATCTTGCAACAAAGTCGCAATCTCGGTGTAGTGATTCATCAATAATCTTGGAGATATCCTTTAAACATTGATCACCGGCTATATGCCCATAGTTATCGTTGTAAAGTTTGAAACAATCTATATCCATCAGCAACACCGCGACATTAGATTTTTTCCGAGAAGACAACTCAATATCATGTTTTAAGCGGATATCTAAAGCTCTTCGATTAGAAATACCGGTTAGAGCATCTGACATTGAAAGTTGCTCAAGCTTATATTTTTGTATTTCAATTGTTTGATGAAATGCTTTGAAAGCTTCAGCCAAATCAGTAATCTCATCATTTCCCTTAAGTAGGGTCTGATACTCAAAATCTTGTGTTTCGCTGTTTAACATGTGATTGAAAATACGGATCCTTTTTAGTATCCGCTGCTGAAACAAAATGACTATAACGACCAAAAAAACCACACCCGCGATCAAAATATATCTAATGAGTTGGGTCTGTTGGTTCATTTCTGTAACGTAAGTGGCTACTTGTTGGGTGGTATCTTGTTCTGTTTCGTTGGTAACAAAACCGAGTTGTGCTACGTAATCTTCAATTAAGTTATGCACGAAACTTTTGCGTCCTAAGACTCTGCCTTCTATTCGTAAAGATTTTATTTTTAACGTTTCCATTCTATTTTCATCAAAAAGTAATGCTTTCAGTTGACTCGTAAGTTGACGCCTAATGACATTCTCAGGTCCTATGGCAGAACTAGCACTTAGCTGATTAAGTTGCTCTCTTAATTGATTAAACAAAAACCTCACTTTTTGTAGCTTTTTCTCATTTAATGCTCTGCTCACATCTACTGAGGCTAGCGAAAACCCTAACATCCAAGCCTGTGAACTTTGTTTGTCAATGCTAATGGCTTGCGTGTTAAGTGCATACATTTTAGATTTTAATAATTCGATACTGTTCAGAGTTTGCAAACGGTCTTCGATTAAGGCTGAATATTCATCTAATTCGATAGAGATGGTTTTTATTTGCGTATCTAAAAACTCATTTGCAAAGATCTCTTTGGCAGCTTGACGAATGTTAATAAGGTTAGTCTGAAGTTGTTTTTCGGCTAAGCGTTTTGACGCATTTGATGAGGATTTTGACAACAGCTCTGTGAATTCTAAAAGTGTGCTGGCTTGACTATAAAGTTGACTGATACGTATTAGTTTAGGTAATGACTTATCAGAGATGTTTGTCAGTGTTGATTCAAAACTAAGTAAGCGAGTAAAGGTAAAATAACTAAGTAGTATAAAAACAAATAATATTCCTACTAAGCCGGCACTAAATACTGATACTAGAGAGACCCGAGTGCCTTTTTTTGAGATTGAAATAGTCATTCAATCACACGCTTTATTCTGAACTCAATTTTAGGCAAGATTGTTTTTTGCCGTTGTATCATACGAATAGCGACATCAGTTATCAAAGGTGGCTTTTGATTGTTGCGTTCTAGGTGCTGAGTGTCTAAAAACACAGCATAGCCATCGCCACCATTTGCCAGGTAATCTGAGGTGGAGACTGAATATTTTCGTTTAGGTTCTAATGTGCGTCCGTTGATGTATATTGTTTGTATTCGCTCGCCGACTGGTTTTTTAATAGAATAGGTAAAAGATACCCCTGATACTTGCAAAAAACGGCCTTCGGCTAGTTCTACTTCACTTACGCTATTTTCTAGAGCTTGTTTTAACTGCTCTCCTGTCAAAGATAATACAGTAACATGTGATCTGAAAGGTAACTCTGTAGCAATGTCTCGGCGGGTGATAAAGGCTCCCTCGGTATAAATTTTATCACCACGGATTGCTCCACCATTTATTAAACCAATATCGGCTTTGGCATAGTGTCTAAGTGCATCAGCTATGAAGTTCCCAAAAGGCATTTCCATTGTTCGAATGAGGCTTCTCGATGTCTGAACTTCACTTCCAAAAACACCAATTTTTTGACTGAGTAGTCTTTCTAGCCTCTGGTTGTATTCGTCAACTAGCAATGAAGTTGTGGATTTGCTAGGCGGATACGAGTAATAAATTTTAGGCGCTTCAATCGTCAGGTTTTTCGCTTTGCTGTTAGTCTGCCAACTCATGCGAAGTAACATGAATGGTTCCTGGCTGGAAATAGAGTAGACTTTGTTAGGTTGATATTCCTCCATTTCACTAACGATCCTCAGTGCAAAGTCAATTTTATTTTCAGATATAAGAGTTTGATAATAATCCCTTTCTTTGGAGTAAACTAGCACCATTAATTCAGCGCCCTGTTGTTTTAGAAAGGAAATTTGCTGTTGAATGATTTGGCGAGGTTCAAATATACTGACTCTTTTTAGCAAATATTCTGTGACTACCTCTTCGTCTAGAATCGAGATAAAACCAACTTTAGTGTTACCTTTTTCAACAATTAGACTGGTTAAAATACCTTCAAGGTTACCATTGGTTATTGGGTCAAAAAGGTTACTACTAATCATCGGGAATGCGGCTTCATAAGAGCGTAATGTGAGTTCATCTTCAAAATAGCTAAATTCACGTTTAGTCAGTGTCATCAGATCAGGCTCTAATGTATTCAGGATATCAATGATATGAGATCCTCGGTCCAAACTGGATAAAGGACTCGGTCCTAAACTTCCTCCGGCAAAGGTAAATATAGTCGGAGAGTGTTCAGTTCTCATTTTTTCTAATAAACCTGCAAGGCCTGTGTAAGTGCCATAGGTATTACTGCCTATGTCAGGCATATTACCTGCAAATACTAGGGTTAGGTTTTTTTCAGTTGAAGCTGTGACACTCGTCGCCATATTTATCAAAAAAAATACAGAACGATCAAGAACCTGAAATGTAAGACCAATTTCTCATTCCTCATACAATTTATCGATGTGATTTATCATCACATCATCACATCATCACAACTTCAGATAGCTAGGGTGTGTCAGCAATATTGATAACACACCCTATAATCGATATGACTTTTTAGATAGATTCAATGCTAATGCGCTGTTCGCGCAGTTTACCCATCTGCATTGTAAAGTCAGCTAACTTAGCTTTCTCTTTTTCAATCACTGCATCAGGTGCATTACTCACAAACTTCGCATTTGCGAGTTTTCCTTGAGTACGAGCAAAGTCTTTTTCCAACCTGTCTAATGCTTTGGCTATACGGGCGAGTTCAGCGTTTTTGTCAATCAATCCAGCCATGGGGATCATAATTTCAAGTGAGCCCAATAAAGAGGTAGCACAGACCGGTGATTCATCATCTTCGGTTAATGCTGTTACTGTTTGTAACTTAGCAATTGAATGCAAGAATATGGCGTTTTCTTTAAGCCGCCTAATATCCTCAGGCGAAGCATTGCGTAGCAACACCGGCAAAGGTTTACTTGGTGCAATATCCATTTCTCCACGTATCGAGCGAATAGACAATACAAAACCTTTGACCCACTCCAAATCTTGCATTGCGGTGGCATCAACCTTAGCAACATCGAATTCAGGGTATGTCTGATTCATGATGGTAGCGCTATGACAGTTAGCGATAGGCGATACATCTTGCCAGATAGTCTCTGTGATAAACGGCATAATAGGGTGCATTAATCGTAGTAAAGACTCTAAAACGGTAACTAGGGTATGCCTGGTACCGCGTTGCTGCTCTTCAGTTCCCTGCAATAAAATAGGTTTTGTTAATTCTATATACCAACCACAAAATTGGTCCCATGTGAACTCGTATAATGCATGGGCGGCGATATCAAAACGATAAGTATCCATAGCTCCGCGATAGGCTTTTATAGTGTTTTGGTACTGCCCCATGATCCACTTGTCTGCAAGTGAAAAAGTCATACTCGAGTCTGAATTAAATCCACAATCATGTTCTTGGGTATTCATCAGCACGAAGTTACTGGCGTTCCATAACTTATTGCAGAAGTTTCTGTAGCCTTCTAATCGCTTCATGTCCCAACTGATATCACGGCCAGTAGAAGCGACTGCTGCTAGGGTAAAGCGTAATGCATCTGTTCCATGAGACTCTATGCCATCGGGGAACTGCTTCGCCGTTTGCTTCTTGATTTTTTCAGCCATTTTAGGCTGCATCATATTACCGGTACGTTTTTCGAGTAAATCTTCCAGAGAAATACCGTCGATCATATCCAGAGGATCGATGACGTTACCTTTAGACTTAGACATTTTATGCCCATCATCATCACGAATAAGGCCTGTCACATATACTGTTTTAAAAGGTACTTGTGGTTTGCCGTTTTCATCTTTAATAAAATGCATAGTCATCATGATCATTCTTGCTACCCAGAAGAAAATAATGTCGAAACCAGTGACCAACACATCAGTAGGATGAAAGGTTTTTAAATCGTCAGTATTTTCAGGCCAACCTAATGTAGAAAACGTCCACAACGCAGAGGAGAACCAGGTGTCTAATACATCGTCATCTTGCCTAAGTACTAGATCTGCAGCTAAGCCATTTTCTGCGCGGGCTTCTGCTTCGTTGCGACCCACATACACATTGCCTTGTTCATCGTACCAAGCGGGTATTCTATGGCCCCACCATAATTGACGAGAAATACACCAGTCTTGGATATCATTCATCCAAGAAAAATACATGTTTTCATATTGTTTGGGTACAAATTCAATCTCGCCATTGGTGACGGCATCTGCTGCGACTTTTGCTAATGGTGCTGCACGTACATACCATTGGTCGGTCAACATAGGTTCAATCACTACACCACTTCTGTCGCCATAAGGCACAGTTAAATCGTGGTCTTTTACCTCTTCTAAGAAGCCCATCTCATCAAATTTAGCGACGATGGCTTTGCGGGCGGCAAAACGGTCTAAGTGATGAAACTCCTCAGGAAGTGCTGAATTTAGCGCATCAGTTACTTCACCTTTAGTATCGTATGTTTCAGCTTTAGGAAGAATTTCACCAGAAAAAGTTAAAATATTGATCATCGGTAATTGATGACGTTTACCGACTTCATAATCGTTAAAGTCATGGGCTGGCGTTATTTTCACACAACCTGTGCCTTTTTCTATATCTGCATGTTCGTCACCCACAATAGGGATACGACGATTCACTAGAGGTAAATCGATGAATTGACCAATTAGGTCTTTATATCTGGGATCTTCTGGATTTACGGCAACACCTGTATCACCTAACACTGTTTCAGGTCGGGTTGTGGCAACTACAAGGTAATTTTTGCCATCAGTCGTTTTAGCTCCATCAGCCAAGGGATAGCGGAAGTGCCACATGTGGCCTTTTTTGTCTTTACTTTCGACTTCTAAATCAGAGATGGCGGTATGTAACTTAGGATCCCAGTTAACCAGGCGTTTACCACGATAGATTAAGTTCTCTGAATGCAGACGCACAAACACTTCATTGACAGCGTTTGAAAGGCCCTTATCCATAGTGAAACGCTCACGTTCCCAATCGACTGATGCACCTAAGCGACGCATCTGATTAGTAATCGTATTACCTGACTCAGCTTTCCATTCCCAAATTTTGTCAATAAAAGCTTCGCGGCCTAATTCTTTTCGAGTAGGGCCGTTTTCTGCCGCTAATTTACGCTCCACCACCATTTGAGTGGCAATACCCGCGTGGTCAGTACCTACTTGCCATAAAGTATTATTACCCGACATACGTTTGTATCGAGTGAGTGCATCCATAATCGTTTGCTGAAACGCATGGCCCATATGTAGGCTGCCCGTCACGTTTGGTGGCGGTATCATGATGCTGTAGGACTCGCCTTCTCCAGAAGGTTTAAATTGCCCGCTGTCTTCCCATTTTTGGTAAATATCGCGTTCTATATTTTGTGGATTAAATGTCTTATCCATTATTGTGTGTCTCGTTAATGCTTGAGGCGGGTAGGGTATCGAGTTGATTACCTGCCGCTCTATAGTGTTTATATCGCTCTCTGGCCTGAGGTTTGAGTTGTTCTTTAGCAGGCACAAAATCAATGACTTGTCTGAATCGTTGATGAAAATCAGGAATGTTGTCAGACAAGTTAATCAATATGGGTCGATTAAATTGACTGGGTGTTTGCCAGCATATTTCAACAGGTGCCCCACCTACGGGACCTTCTCCAGTCAAATTGTGGGGAACAAAGGCATCGTTAGGTAATTGCCATAACAACTCATCAAATTGTTCGGCTTGTTTTTGATCTTGGCAATACACCAAACATTTTTGTTTTTGCCGATAACTACGGGTCGCCAACAAACAAGCCAGCGCAAAGTGCGCTGGCTGTTGGTGTGTGTCGTCTGTTTCATCAAGCAGATAAAACGTTACATTTGACATATGCGAAGTGGTTCCTAAAATGTATGATTAATCTTCTGTTTCAATTCCAGCTCGGTTCATTAAGAATTGAGATAACATCGGTACAGGTCGGCCAGTTGAACCTTTGTCTTTTCCGCCAACCCAAGCGGTGCCTGCAATGTCCATATGCGCCCAATTATATTTGCGAGTAAAACGAGACAAAAAACAGGCTGCGGTAATGGCGCCTGCAGGACGACCTCCGAGATTAGTCATATCGGCAAAAGGGCTTTCGATTTGGTCTTGGTATTCATCCCATAAAGGTAAACGCCAAGCTTTATCGCCACTTTGTTCAGATGCATTAAGCAATTCGTGAGCAAGAGGATTATGGTTACTGAATACGGCGCTGGCGTGTTTACCTAAAGCCACCACGCAAGCACCTGTTAATGTAGCCACATCCACTACCAACTCAGGGTCAAAACGCTCGACATAGGTTAATGCATCACATAATACTAAACGGCCTTCGGCATCGGTATTGAGTACTTCAACTGTTTGGCCTGACATAGTGGTTAAAATATCACCTGGGCGGTATGCGTTGGCATCAGGCATATTTTCACAACCTGCTAGAATACCCACAATATTAATTGGCAGGTTCAGAGCACTGATGGTGTGCATTGCGCCTAGTACGCCAGCTGCACCCCCCATGTCATATTTCATTTCATCCATGGCTTCGCCTGGTTTGATTGAAATACCGCCAGAATCAAAGGTTAATCCTTTACCGACTAGCACGATAGGCGCTTGATCTGCTGGACCACCCTTATGTTCCATTATTGTCATGATCGATTCATTGACAGAGCCTCGGCCTACTGCCAAATAGGAGTGCATACCTAGCACATCCATTTGTTCTTCATTAACTGAGCTAACATGCAGATTTTCATATGTTGCGGCTAAAATTTCTGCTTGCTCAAGTAAATATTTAGGATTACAAATATTTGGCGGCATATTAGCAACATCTTTAGCTGTTTTAGAACCCTGCGCTACGGCTAAGCCATGCTCAAGTGCTCGTTCGCCAATAGATAACTCACGACGTGTAGATACATTAAAAACGATCTTTCGTAGAGGTCGGCGTAGTTCACCTTTTTTAGTTTTAAGTTGTAAAAAGGTGTAAAGAGAATCTTGCGTCGCTTCTACAGCTTGGCGTACTTTCCAATAAGTATCGCGGCCTTTAACATGCAACTCAGTCAAAAAACTAACCGCTTCCATCGAGCCTGTTTCATTTAGAGTTTTAACAGTTTTGGCGATAATTTGTTTGTATTGGCGTTCGTCTAGTTCACGCTCTTTGCCACAGCCTACCAACAATACTCGTTCACTTAAGATGTTAGGCACGTGGTGCAGCAATAACATTTGACCGGCTTGACCTTCCAAATCGCCTTTTCTGAGTAGGTTGCTAATATAGCCTTCGCTAATAATATCGAGCTGTTCGGCAACAGATGTTAGACGCCTTGGCTCAAACACACCTACTACAATACAGGCGCTGCGTTGTTTTTCTGGACTGCCACTTTTTACGCTAAATTCCACTTTGAACCCTCGGTACTTGATGAATAATACTGCA
This sequence comes from Paraglaciecola psychrophila 170, assembly GCF_000347635.1. Taxonomy (NCBI): domain Bacteria; kingdom Pseudomonadati; phylum Pseudomonadota; class Gammaproteobacteria; order Alteromonadales; family Alteromonadaceae; genus Paraglaciecola; species Paraglaciecola psychrophila. The sequence continues at coordinate 689,524 of NC_020514.1, forward strand.
ACCATTTGTCCTTTTAATTAATAATCGAAAGGTGATATTGGGTTATACAGCTTTATTATTGTAAGATTAACATTAGCCGGACATAATCTGTAAATAAGATCTTGGCTGAGTGCTCTAAATACGCACACTTTATAAATTAAACTTGTGAAAACGTTAAGTTTACTTAAAATTTCCCATAGTGCCACTAAAAATACTACTTTCCCTTGGATGTGTTGTGCTGATTTTCCGCTATTTAATGAAAGAAACGTTGAAGTCTCAACTGGCAATTTTTATGCTGTTGATGGCTATTTTTATTACTCAAAAATTTGTTAAAGTATTGGCTGATGCATCAGAAGGAGAAATTCCTGCTGGCTTAGTACTAGGCTTTTTGGCTTTACACACGCCGGTCTTAGCGTCACTAGTGCTTCCCTTGAGTCTTTTTTTGGGGATCATGTTGGCTCATGGCCGATTGTACGTCGACAGTGAGATGAGTGTGATGCGAGCATGTGGTATCAGTGAGTGGTATATCACCCGTGTCATGCTGATTTTGGCCTTATTTATGTCTTTATTAACCGCTGGCTTAACTATGTGGTTAACGCCCTTAGCTATTGAAAGCACCTATCAACTAGAAGAAAAAGTCGGTGCTCAAAGTGGCTTATCAAGCCTGATCCCTGGTCGTTTCCAACAAACTGCCAATCAGCAAGCCGTGATATTTGTTCATGACATCGATAATGGCCAAAATCCCTTAAGAAAGGTTTTTCTGGCACAAAGAGATACTGACTCCGATACCGAAAATGTAAGAATTGTGTATGCAAACAGGGGGGGCATCGAAGAACAAGCCAATGGCGCACAAAAACTGATACTCAATCAAGGTAAACAATACGAGGGTGAAATGGGCAGGCAAGATTATCGCGTTGTTGAATTTGAAGAGTATCAAATTCAAATTGCAGAGCAACAGCCTGAAAGAAAACGCAGAAAACTAAGCGCATATCCGACTGCCGACTTATTAGTTGATCCTTCAGTTGATGCGCTAGCAGAGCTTCACTGGCGAATAGCTATTCCTCTATCGTTACCGTTTTTAGTATTGATTGCGGTGCCCCTCAGTGCCGCTGATCCTAGACAAGGTCGCTTTGGAAAAATGTTTCCTGCGTTGATGTTATATCTGGGCTACTTTATGCTGCTCATGGCGGGCCGAAAAGCGTTGGAAGATGGGAACATACCCCAGCAACTAGGGTTATGGTGGGTGCACGGTGTATTGTTATCGATCGGTATTGCATTATTACTAAAAGGTAGGCCTTTTGGCGTCAAGCTGCGCGCTCGATTAAGAGGTGATACCAGTGTTTAAAATACTTGATATATATATTGCTAAGACACTACTTGCTACAACGGCACTGAGTTTAAGTGTGTTGGTAGGTTTAAGCGCCTTAATTAAATTTATCGAACAAATGAAACAAGTTGGTCGTGGCAGTTATGATATGACGGTCGCTTTGGTGTATGTAGTGTTGAGTCTACCCAGAGAGCTAGAGCAGTTTTTCCCGATGGCCACTTTGATTGGCGGATTGATTGGTATGGGAATATTGGCTAGCAACAGCGAACTGGTTGTGATGCAAGCCGCGGGTCAAAGTCGATGGAATATTATCACCTCTGCCATGAAATCAGCCCTACTAATGGTGCTATTTGTGATGTTTATAGGTGAATGGGTTGCGCCTCTCACAGAAACTAGAGCCAAAGAAATTCGCACTCAGGCTATTTCTGGCGGTAGCTTATTTGCTTCTGACAGAATAACTTGGGCAAAAGACGGTGATAACTTCGTAAGTATCGGTGAGGTGGTCGATACCAATACGTTACGTAAAGTGAATGTATACGAGTTCGATGAAGATCTAGTGCTAAGACAAATTACCAGTGCTTTGCAGGCTAATTATAGTGAGAATGGCTGGCAATTAGAGCAAGTCAAATATACCTTTATAGGCGATCAGCGGATCCGTTACGAACAGCTTGAAAAGGGTGTGTGGTTGTCAACTCTCACTCCAGACAAGCTAGGCGTGGTAACAGTCAAACCAGAAGCTTTGTCGATTCGAGGGTTAGTTGAGTACGTTAACTATCGTAATAATAACAGTCTAGACGCTAGTCGCTACGAGTTGGCCCTGTGGCGAAAAGTGCTGCAACCATTGTCTGTAGGTGTGATGCTTTTAATGGCGTTGTCATTTATTTTTGGACCGCTGCGCAGTGTCACAATGGGCGCACGAGTCATATTAGGGGGTGTTAACCGGTTTTGGTTTTTTTGTGAGCAATGAAGTATTTGGTGCTTTAAGCTTGGTTTACCACTTGCCGCCATTTATGGGGGCGGCTTTACCCAGTTTGGTTTTTGCTGCTTTTTCAATCTATATGCTGAAAAGGAAAGGCTAGCACCAGCCCATTTATTCTTGAATTTTCCCCCAAGATGAATGATGGTTATCTTCCTTGCTAAGCACCAATATTTCAGTGTTAGCGAGCCTATCTTGCAATGATTGTTTAGACTTGAAATCGAATAACACCAAAATAGTGCCTAAACCGCCAAATGAACATATTAATCGTAAAAGTGCGCGCCTATAACCAAAAGGTTTGTCAGTGGTACTGAATAAGCGTAAGCGCCACGCCCTCATACCTATGGTTTGACCGCCATTTCGCCAAAACCACAGAAAAAAACCAACAATCCATAAACCTACCCACACTTGTAAGATAAGTTGATAGCTAAAAGAGTGTTGAATGAGATCGCTAAAATGCTCATAACCTTGGTTATCTAATATGTTGTTTTCAACTAGCAACAGCATCGTTAGTAACATGACCATTGCTGCACACATGCCAACAGCAACCGCTACTAAAATGTCGTATACCATGGCAGCTAGTCTGCGAATGAAACTTGCTCGGGAGTGTTGTGGATGCGTAGGTTTCAAAAGTAAGCCTTAAAAAATAGGACAGATGTTATCAGTAATATTCACTAAATATAAATTTTGATCATTCTTGAGCACTCGAATATTAAAAAATGCCACATAAATCTATTCACACAGTATTAAAGCACTGACCCGTGAGACTGATCAAGCAAGGGTTATCGCAACAATATATATCTTTAATAAAATAGACTAACTTGTTGATACAACAAGGTGGGTGTTATTTAAATTATGAACTAAAATCCAAACAACTTCATATTCAATATAATTACTGTGAATTTACATTTCACTCTTAAATAAGCCATATTTATTAAAGAAAAATTAACTTTTGAGGTTTCTATGACAATTCTTGGTTTCCCTGCTGAGCTTAAACCACAGGAAAAGCGTTGTGCTGTGTTGCCAGTAAACGTTAAAGCATACAAATTATTGGGTGCCACTGTGCATGTGCAAGCCGGTATCGGTAATCACATCCATGTTAGTGATGAAGAATATGCAGCGGCTGGGGCAGAAATTGTCACTAGCCGTGCTGAAATCTTAGCAAATGCGGACATTGTCCCCAGTTTGCACAAACTCACTAGAGATGATCTTAGTCATTTAAAACCTAACACGCTGATAGTGAGTTATTTAGACCCATTTAATGAGAAAGGTTTTGTAGCAAGCTTGTGTGAAAACAATATCACCAGCATTAGCATGGAAATGATCCCACGTATTAGTCGTTGCCAAAAAATGGACGCTCTAAGTTCTCAAGCAAGTTTGGCTGGTTATGTCATGGTACTGCAAGCGGCTAATGAGCTTGATGGTGTTTTACCTATGATGATGACACCAGCAGGGACTCTAAAGCCAGCAAAAGTATTTGTTATTGGTGCCGGAGTGGCAGGCTTGCAAGCTATTGCTACCGCTAAACGTTTAGGTGCCAGCGTAACGGCATTTGATACCCGAACCATAGTTGCTGAACAGGTGCAGTCGTTAGGTGCTAAATTCTTACATATCGATTTAGGAAAAACAGGTGAGACTGGACAGGGTTATGCCCAAGCTCTGACCCCAGAGCAAATGCAAATTCAGCAACGTGAACAAGCTAAATGTATTGCTGAATCAGATATAGTTATTACTACCGCGCAGTTATTTGGGCGCAAGCCTCCCATGCTAATTGACCTGAAAACAGTTGAATCAATGCAAGCTGGCAGTGTGATAGTTGATATGGCCGCTGAAAATGGCGGTAACGTCGAAGGCTCAGTACCCGGTGAAATTATCAAGCACAAAGGTGTGACCATCATTGGCACTGGTTATTGGGCAAATGGAGTAGCCAAACATGCTACTCAAATGTACAGCAATAACATGTTCAATTTAATCAGTGAATTTTGGCACCAAGAAGACAACGCATTTAAGCTGGATATTGAAGACGAAGTTCAGTCTGGTTGTATCATCACTCATCAAGGGCAAGTTGTGAATGCCATGCTCAAGTCTGTCTATGAGTCTAATACTTCATCCACAAACGATAAAAAGGAACCCTAATGGACGCCGTATATTTATTATTCATTTTATTATTATCAATGTTTGTCGGTTATGAACTTATCCAAAAAGTCCCAGCCACATTACATACTCCTTTAATGTCTGGTGCTAATGCCATCTCTGGTATCACAGTTGTGGGTGCGCTGGCCTTAGCGGGCAGCGACAGTATGGGTGAATATTCCACGTACCTTGGTGCATTTGCGGTCTTTTTTGGCAACCATAAACGTCGTCGGTGGTTATTTGGTTACTGACCGAATGCTCGCTATGTTCAAGAAAAAGCAGTAGGAAAATATGATGATAGAAACTACCACAATCGACTTAGTGATCAACTTCAGTTATGTGCTCGCTGCTACCTTATTCATTTTTGGCTTAAAGCTGCTTGGGCATCCTTCGTCAGCCCGTAAGGGTAACTTACTCTCTGCCATTGCGATGCTCATTGCGATTGTTGTCACTATGTTTGATAACAATATTGTTAGTTTTCAAATGATAGCCATTGCTATGTTAGCAGGCAGCATAATAGGTGCGCTTGCAGCAAGGTTGATAGACATGACAGCTATGCCTGAAATGGTGTCACTGCTTAACGGTATTGGCGGCCTCGCCAGTTTATTTGTTGCGTGGGCCACGGTTGAAGCCAATAGTGAATTTACCGCTTTCACTATGATAGTGACATTTCTAGCCCTATTAATTGGCGGCGTGACCTTTTCAGGAAGCCTAATTGCCTGGGCAAAATTGAGTGAGCGCATTTCTGGTCGTTCGGTGATTTTCGTAGGTCAGGCAGCGTTTAATAGTTTGCTGGTACTGGCGATTATATTTACTGCTTACTTGTTTGTTGCCCAGCCTACAATGCTGGCTGGTATAAACATTGATTTTAATGTGGTGCTATATACAGCCATGGGGTTTGCTTTGTTATTTGGCATCATGTTGGTATTACCTATTGGTGGGGCAGACATGCCAGTGGTTATTTCACTGCTAAACTCATATTCCGGTTTAGCCGCTTGTGCAGCCGGGTTTGCTTTACAGAATAATATTTTGATAGTGGCCGGTTCGCTAGTAGGTGCCAGCGGTATTATCTTGACCAACATTATGTGTAAAGCCATGAATCGCTCCTTGAGTAATGTGTTATTCAGTGGCTTTATGTCAGTGACTAAAACAGACATGGTAATAGAAGGTGAAGTCAAACCTTTATCGGCCGAGGATGCGTATTATGTGCTCGAAGCGGCGCAGTCCGTGGTGGTCATTCCTGGTTACGGTATGGCAGTAGCACAAGCGCAACACGTGATGAAAGAGTTGCAGCAACTGTTAGAAAAAAACGGCGCCGAAGTCGCATACGCCATTCATCCAGTCGCGGGACGTATGCCTGGGCACATGAACGTGCTGTTAGCAGAAGCCGACGTATCTTATGAGCAACTATTCGAAATGGACGAAATCAACAAGCGGATTCAAAACTTTGATGTGGCTATGGTTATTGGTGCTAACGATGTGGTGAATCCAGCAGCCCGAGAAATGAAAGGTAGCCCCATATATGGGATGCCAGTGATCAATGCGGATTTGGCTAAGAACGTGTTTGTACTGAAACGGGGCATGGCATCAGGTTTTGCCGGTATTGATAATCCGTTGTTTTTCAAACCCAACTGTCGAATGATATTCGGTGACGCCAAAGAAACATTAGGTGTCATGATTAGGCAGTTTTCAGACTAAGAACCATGTAGAATTTAAGCAGCGCCTAGCTGCTTAAACGTTAGTCAGTATTTTGTTTATAATAAATAAATTACTGGTTAATAAATCATTATGCATGCTTGCTATTACATTATTAAACAAACCTTCTTATTAGCAGGTTTGTTTGTTTTTGGCTAAGTCACTTAAACTTACTAGTGACTAGAGTATCAACCTAATAGAAGCCCTGTTGATCGTAACCAGAATAAGCTGGATGGTATATGCTCAATTCAGTAGCCAAAAGCGACGCTAGAGGCTGTCTCAGTTATTACCCAGTCCAAGTCTGATGAACTAAAGTGAAAGGTTTACAGGGGTCACAGAGAGTAGTGATGAACTTACTGGTTAAAGAAGTTGTGAAAATATTAAACGCTATTTTTTTATCACTAGGAAGGGGTAAGCCATTTTCTAATGAAGTGAAATAGAAGTGCAATATAAACAGGACCTTAAGTCTGTTGATTAAAAAGTCGGCAAACTGTTGTGATACCTAATAAAATACTTGCAAGCAAGGCGTCTATGGCTATAATGCCTCCCTCTTGAAGGTTGGTTGAAACAGTCTTTGAGCATTTGCGAAGCCAGTGTGGTGGAATTGGTAGACACGCTAGATTCAAAATCTGGTTTCTTCGGGAGTGGCGGTTCGAGTCCGCCCACTGGTACCACTTCGCAGATAACAATAAACCGACAATATGTCGGTTTTTTGTGCCTAGAATTTGAGCACTCAGAAACCTTATGGGCTAGTCACTAACACGTCCATGATGATCCGCACCCAAATTCGCCGTCCTTGACGAATTGTTAATACCACTGGAGCATTGCTCCAGAAAGCCTCGTATTAACCCACTGGTACCACTTCGCAGATAACAATAAACCGACAATATGTCGGTTTTTTTGTGCCTGTTGTCTGGATGGCTTAAACCGTTTTTAGTGTCTAAATCACAAATACTAAAAGATATTTAATCACCACAGAGTAAAAGAAAATCAATTCTTAACAATCGGTTCCTCTTTGTAGTCAAGGTTCATAGAACTCTATGGTGTAAATTTTTTACTCTTGTCTTCTAATCTTGCAACTGAAGTCTGACGATAAGAGCTTAAATTACGAATGAAAACTAACAATACACCACTCACAATTTCTTCGAAATTAAGTTAGATATATTGTTAGCGTTTACAGGGGCATTTATAAATGAAAAGCGTTAGCTTTTTTGTGTTTGTTAACTTTTTTAATTTAGATATTAAATTTCATCGGTTTCAGTCGATTTAACTAATATCGAGCTCAATGTACTGCCGGCGTTGCGGTGCTTTGAAATACGCTGATAGGCATCGGATTGCATCCATGTAAATGCATCTTCTTTAGAGGGGAATTCCATTAGAACCGAGCGTGTCGCTTCCCATTCGCCAGCAAGCACAAGAGGCTCTTCATCGACACTTAAAAGCTTGCCGTTAAAATGAGCAAATACTTCTTCAAATTGATTTTCATATTTGTCATATTCGGCACGGTCATGAATAGTAAGCCTTGAAAGTATATATACAGTCATAATGTTCCAATTGATAAGTTAGTGTAAATTATGTTACTAAAAAAACACATTAATCTATAGTTTTTAGTAACGGGTTCAAGATTTAGACTCCAAATTCAGAGATGCGTGGCTCTCACAAAAACTGATTTTATTGGCACATCGCTGGATTTTTTTTACATAAACATTCCATAACCTGTGTTGTTTCAAGTTCAACCGTTCGTCCAATAATCCGCTTGAAGTGCTCACGCAACCAAATTAACCCTTGATCTCTATCTTGTCGTTTGTGCCAAATAGTTGAAACTTGCTGCGGCATCAATTCTATTGGTGGTTTAGTGGCTGCAATATCACCATCGATTATTTGCTTGGCAACCGCTGAAATGGGGATCACACATATCAAATTACTGTGCTTGATTAAGTTGGCAACAGAGGAGAAATGATTAACGGTAACCGCCACTCGTCTAGATAATCCGTGTTGCATCAAAACCTGATCTGTATATCCGGTTATATCCCCAGACAAAGACACCAAAAGGTGGTCAGCCGCCGCAAATTCTTCCAAACTAAGATCCGCTTTTGCCAATGCATGATCATGGTTCATGATACAAATATAAGTAGGTGAAAATAAATATTCAGCTCTAAACGTATTTGAAATAACGCCTGTGGTGCCAATAACCATATCAACCTCTGCATCCTCCAAAACCTGATCTGAATTGACGATTGTATAAGGGATCGCATGGATATTGACTCCAGGCGCTTCCTTCTCGATAGCGCAACGTAATTTAGCCCAAGCCATATCGACGACTGTATCTGTCACCGCAATTCGAAATGTGCGTTTGACAGTCGCGGGATCAAAATTCTTGGGATCAACCGCTTCTGTGAGTGAAATAAGCGGTTCGCGGACTTGGTTCCACAAATTTTGGGCATGCAAAGTAGGTTGAATATTACGGCCATCCTTGACAAATAACTCATCTTTCCATGCGACTCGCATTCGACTGACCGCGTTAGATACCGCAGGCTGTGTCATTGATAGTCTTTGAGCAGCACGGGTAATGGACCGCTCAGTCATGATGGCATCAAATACCATTAACAGGTTTAGTTCTTGTGGTCGCATAACTTTTTCGTTCAAATAATTATCATGCAACAATACATCACAAAATAAAATGTGTCACATATAAATATATAATTATATTTATATTAGTTTAGTGGCCATAATCCTCCTATGAGATAAGTAAGTTGAAAAACAACCTTAATGAGTACAAACAAAACGTTACTCAGTATTCGTTTTGCTAAGCATTAGGCGCTTTTTATTTAGCAGTGAGTCAAACCATTAAAGATGTAACCGCACTTACAATTTCTGGATAACCACGGCAAGCAACAATGCTTATGGATAAGCAGTCCTAACCTTCCAACAATGTGGGTCGGGAGCCTGCGTTATCAGTGTTTCCTCTAAGCGTCTTTATGACTCGGATGAAACGAAGTCTTTTAAATAGCATCCTTTGGAAAATATTAGGCATTTTGGAGAATATTATTATGCGTTGGTTGGTCTTAATACTGGCTATATCTTTTGTTTCACTGCCAAGTACAAATGTGGTGGCTAGTCAGCAGGCGGTGGCAATCGATTATTTGCACGGTGAAAGCGGGTTAACGGGGATTCGGCTGGCTTATCGCCCCTATCAGACTCAGATAGCCACATTTGAATGGCTAGGTGAGTTTGATGTGTACTGGGAGGCAAGTGTCAATTTTTGGGAGTTTGGACAGGACAATCAACATGAAACCAATTACGCGATTGCATTATCTCCGGTGTTCTCAAAACAATTTGATAGTTTATATGGCAAGTATCCACTCAAGTGGGAATTTGGTATCGGTGTTTCACTTATCACTGACACCCGTTTTGCCGGTAAGAATATAGGCTCTCATTATCAGTTTGAAGACCGACTGGGTTTGATATTGGAGTTTGGGGAGCAACTAGCAAAGTCTGTAGCGGTGCGTTACATGCATTATTCAAACGGTGGTTTAAATGATGATAACCCCGGTTTAGATTTTCTGAGTCTGACCTATGCACGTGAGTTTTAACCCTTTTATTGAATAGGTGTGTGCTAAGCATTATTGCTCGTACAGTTTGTTCATTTATATACAACAACTTAATTTTTTTATTTAATTTTTGGATGTTCAACATCCTGTAGCACCTAAGGCACCAACACTCATGAGTACGACATTTTTAAAAACGATAAAAATTATCAGTCAATCCGGGCTGCTTATATTGGCATCCGTGCTAACCAGTTCGAGCCATGCAGAATTACTTAATCCTCAAGTCTTGTTACAACAAGTGACTAACGCTACCTTTCAGCGAATTGAATTAGACCAACAAAGTATTCAATCTAATCCTAATCATCTTCGGGAGATTATTGAGCAAGAATTGATGCCACATGTTGATCATAGATTCGCTGCATTCAAGGTATTGGGAAGCCAATTTAGATCCGTTCCTAAAGACAAGATCCCAGAGTTTGTGAGCGAGTTTAAGCAATACCTAGTGTCTAACTTTGCTGTTGCTTTAGCGAGTTATGGTGGACAAGAACTGTTGTTTGAACCAGTTAAAGATACTGAAAATCAAACTAGTATGAGCATTAAGGCACTCATTAGACAAGCGGGCCGTCCTGATATCAACATTAGCTTTAAGTTGCGTAAAAGTAATAAAACACAAGAATGGAAAACCTATGATCTGGTAGCTGAAGGGATCAGTTTGTTATCGAGCAAACGCAGTGAATTTGAATCGATGATCCGACAACAAGGTATACAGGCTGTTATAGACGTGATGAAAAACAAAAATAATAAGCCCTTGAACATCGCCTCAAATGTTAACTAACCAAGGTGGTTATTACGTCAAGCATTGGAATGCGGTGTTGGCTGAAATATCACGATTTAAATCTCTAAAAGGTCTAAGCATTGTTTTGAACTTTTAGAGGTTATTTTAAGAGCATTTAATCAAGAGTAGTTTCTAAGAAGCAGGCAGTAGATATAGTCAACCAATAAAGGTTAGGTCTATACTCAGACGCAGTGTTGCACCAAACAGATAAGTGATTTCACCTTTGGGGAACCTACCTCTCTTTTTAGTGCACCCTTGAGTTGAGAACCCAATATCCTACATTACTCCTATTGTTCCGGTAACGCAGGTAAATCCCATACCTGATGTAGCCTCACGTCATAAAGGCGCTTTAAACACATTATCGATGACCGCGGCTGCGTTTGGATATCTTCATTGATGCATGCCACAACTTTTCCTTGCAATCATCAGTTAGTTTTATTAATTTCAAGCACCTTATAAGACTTTAAAAGATAATTAATGAAGCATTTACTCCTTTGTGCCATAGCGGCAGGTATTTCGATCTCTGGTTGTACGCCAACCACAGAAAATTCTGAAGTAACACAACCGGTATTAGTAGAAACGGACTTTCGTGCCACAGGCATTCTCGCAGGCTCCTTACCTGACGTTATAGAAGCACTTGAAAGTAATCAGATTAGTTCACAAGACTTGGTAACGTTATACCTAGAACGTATTCAAAAAATTGACAAAAATGGGCCAAAGTTACAATCCATTATAGCGCTCAACCCAGATGCGCTGACAATTGCCAAACAGCTTGATCAAATGCGTGCAGCCGGCGAAATTATGGGCCCCTTGCATGGCGTGCCTGTTTTACTGAAAGACAATATTGAGACAAAAGATCTTATCGCGACTACTGCTGGAGCTTTTGCACTCAAAGACAATATAACTGGACGAGATAGTCCTTTAGTCGCAGGTTTACGTGCCCAAGGCGCAATAATTTTAGGTAAAACTAACCTGAGTCAATGGGCCAATTTTCGTTCAGAAGGTTCGATGAGTGGCTGGAGTGCGTTGGGTGGACAGGTAAGAAATCCGCATATGTTAGACCGTAATCCCTGTGGCTCTAGCTCAGGCTCAGGTGCCGCTACTGCGGCTTCCCTTGCTGCGGCTTCAGTAGGCACTGAAACTAACGGTTCGATTATTTGCCCGTCAAACGCCAATGGCATTGTTGGTTTTAAACCTACCGTGGGTATTGTGCCGCAGCAGTATATTATTCCTATTTCTGAGTCTCAGGATACAGCCGGCCCGATGACTAAAACTGTGATGGGCGCTGCTTTGATGATGAATGCTATGGCCACTACCACGCCTGATACAGACTATAGCGCGGGTCTTACAAAAGACGCTTTAAAAGGTGTGCGAGTAGGTGTATTGAATTTTGCCAAAGGCGAGTCCATGCCAATACTGGAGCACTTCAAAACCGCTTTGATGGATCTTGAGGCTGCAGGAGCGATTCTGGTTGACATCGATAAGCGTCCAGAGACCCCTAAGGATTTTGGTAAGATGGGCTACGATATTCTTAAATACGAATTTAAACATGGTTTAAATGCTTATCTGGCCTCGACGTCAGCTGAACAGGTAACACCTCGCACCTTAGAAGAGTTGATCGCTTTTAATGAGGCGCACTCAAACATTGAGCTAGCATTATTCGATCAAAGTATATTTGTGGCTTCACAATCCATGGACTCGCTTGACAGTGAGGCATACAAAACAGCGATTGAAACAGTACAAAAATCGACACGACAAGAAGGCATTGACACGTTATTGCAAGAGTTTGAGGTGCAAGTACTCATTGCTCCTTCGGGTCCGACTGTGCCAAGAGTGGATCCTATCAACGGCGACGTTTGGCCTAGTAGTTGGCCAGGATTTGGTGGTCATGCCGCTCAAGCTGGTTATCCTCATGCAACAGTGCCGATGGGAGGCATTCATGGGATTTCGGTTGGTTTATCATTTATTGGCGGTAAAAATACCGATGCTGAGATACTTTCCTATGCATATGGATACGAACAACATTCGTTGCGCAGACTAGAGCCTCAGTATCACAAAGATGCAGAAGCCTTACCTTTTATCGCTGATGCGATAAAGCCATATAGTGAGGCTAAGTAATTACTGTTGTGACCTAATTCACCGGCTTAACGTCAAATTTAGGCTTTAGGTAAGGCCTAAATTTGGCTGAGACGAAAAGGGCTTAATGGTTTTGGCTTTTACTTATGGGTAAAGGTCATAACGTTTTAAACCCTCGTTTCATTAAGAAGGGGATGACAATAACAGCTGAATTTTCGATTTGTCGGATATGGTTTAGTTTGCTTAGTGGTTCTCAAATCACAGACTGAGTAAGCCCATCATAAATTAAGCTCATGCCTACCTTGTTTGAGAACAACAAAATCCAGTTTAGCAATACGTTTGGATTGTAAGCTTCATGTTGTTAGTCTGATACATTGTTGTCTTCAGTGTGGTTTTTATAATATGAGAATACTCATTTTTATATTATTACTTCTGAACACGAAAAACAAACCGTTACCCTGGGAACGCTGGTGCTTCCTTCTATGGTAAGAGTAGATCAACAGAGTAACAAATGTGTGGGTCACTTCGTTACTATTACAAAAAATACTGTCTGCAGATGCTATCAATATTGATGGCATCTGCAGTCTACATGTTAGTATATATCGACTATTATAAAATGTTAAAGTTGATTTTCTAAGCAGCATTAAAAGTACAAAAGCGATGCCAAAAGGCATAGTGTTTGTGGACACCCCTTTTAGTACTTTAAGTCTTGATTCGTAAACACATGAGGGCACCGTATCGATGAGAAGTGTCGTGGCCATCCGTGGTTTTAGTTATCACGGTTTTAGATAGGAATTAACAGCTTAAGGATATGAGTTTTTTGACTTGCCTATCAACATATCAGCCATTCAACTTTTCCTAAAAAAACGAACCAGCCACTTTATTTCTTATCGTTCGCCCGTCGATTATTATATCCAAGAAAAAATTGAATCTTAAAGATAACGTCATTATTGAATTCCTTGAAGATATGCCTACATACTATGTTATTTTTGGTCAATCTCCTCATATTGAAAAACGCCAAGCAGCTTTCAATGATTACGCATCTAAAAATTAATTATCATTTTTGGACTAGGTAAATAATCTGTCAGATTGGCAATATCATTTGCTTTAGTCGGTCTATTCTTTATAGGGTTTTAATATTGGACGCTGATGATTCTAGGCACAACAACAAGGCGGGTCTCGTAAAAATCTAAGATCACAGGTCTACATCTATCTAGGCTGAACTATACCGAGGTAATGCTTTAAACAAGCTGCAACGCAGCCTGCAGTTTATATTGTAATGAGTAGAGTAAGTTGAGCATCAATCAGAGATGTTCAACTTTGCGGAGTTAAATTCCCTTGATGGTATAACCAGCTAATTTGTCTTGCATGTCATTAGCTAAGGTTGATAATTCATCACACATCAATTTCATGTTACTGGCGCTAGTAGAGTTTTCTAGGCTGATTAAATTAACCCCATCGATTCTTTGCTTTATCTCCATAGAGACTTCTTTTTGATGACTTGCCATAATGGACGTTGCGCTATTTAAGACTTTTATCTCATCTACTGCTGCCAGAGCTTGTTGGAGTACCTCACCTGTTCTCGAGGTTGATTCAACTGTTTCTAATGCTGACATTTTATTCGCCGCCATGGCCGAAGAGGCTTCTTTGCTTCCAGCTTGCAGTTTTTCGATCATTATCCTAATTTCTTCGGTTGATTTTTGAGTCCTACTTGCAAGTGTTCTTACTTCATCTGCCACTACTGCAAATCCTCTGCCTTGTTCACCCGCTCGTGCTGCTTCTATTGCAGCATTTAAGGCCAACAGGTTAGTCTGTTCGGCAATGTTGCGAATGACTTCCATAACACCACTGATTGCTTGACTAGAGCGCGCTAGTTCTTCAATTACCCACACGGAACTTTCTGTTTTATCTGCTCGACTCTTAATGTCAATAATTGTTGTAGTAAGGGTTTGTACACTTAGGTTGGTTTCTTTGTCGGCGCTTGCTGCTGCCTTATCTGCTTTGTTGATATTTTCTTCAACTGCTAAGACTTTTTCTGCTAAGACTGAAGCTGAATTTGTCACGATTGAAACTTCCGGCGTCAACCTATTTACAGAAATTTGTGTACTGTTTGCAAGCTTATTCAAAGCAACTGCCTTACTTATCAAAATGTCGGCGGTTTTCTATACGTCTTCTATGGTGTTGTGTAATTTACTGAACAGTTTATTCAGCCCTTTTCCCATACGACCAAATTCATCATTTTGCTTTTCACTAAAACGAAAACGAAAACGAAAATCGCTGCTACCAGTGGCAATGTCATCAATTGACTTGATATAATCTTCGATGCGCTGTCCCACAATCTTTTTAAGCATCACAAATACTGTAATAAGAATGACTAAACCAGCAAATATTTATTTACTAACTGCCCACAAAACACTTGAAAAAACAATGCCAGATACTTCATTCGCATCCGCACATAAAATGACTTCATAACCCCATTTTTTAAATTCTACCTGGGTAATGTCCCAATCTGCAGTATTTCCCATAGCTTGTGATATCTGCGCTGTAGACATATGACCTGAATGCGATCTGATATTATTTTTTGTGTCAATTAAAGCAATAAAACCATTTTTAATATCCGGCTGCCTTCAATGGTATGTAATGAACTGTACTGGCAAGGTCAGCAAAATAGCCTACATACCAAATGCCAATTTTACTACCACTCGCATCTTTTAATGGCGCGTAATATGTTAAATACGGATTACCTAATATATGAACTTTGCCATAATAAGCTTGCCCTTGATTTATCTTATCTATTGCCTTGCCTGTATGACTAAGCTTGGTGCCAATCGCCCTTTTATTTTCTTTTATGACGTTGGTACTTATACGTATAAAGTCTAAACCTGTTTTACTGAAAATGGTGGCGGTGCCGTCCATAATATTTGTCAGTCCGTCCACTAATTCAAAGTTATTACCTTGGGCCTTATCACCCATGTAAATATTATAAGCTGAAACACCATTGACGTTAATCATGCCTTCCATCATACGCGGTCCTAATTCGGCACCTATTTTCATTAATAGGCGCGTGCTATTTTGTACTCTTGCTGCCATTAATACGTCTGCTTTTTCTAAAACATCTATTATGTGAGTTTGCTGTTTAACAATCTGATCGTTAACGTTTTCTTGGGTTTCTGCAAGCCTTTCAATGCAGCTTATAGAAGCTAAATAATAGCAAAAAACAATATTACCGATGCCACAGAGTAGAAAAATTTTTGTTGGATTGTCATTATGTTACATGCCTATGCAGATAACTCAGGACTGAACTGTACTGTATATACAAACACCCTGTATAGGTAACCATTACCATGAACATGCCAGAAGCAAGCTTTTTAGCTTGGCAAAAACAGTTTAGTACAGAAAATACTTGCAACAAATGAAATGGCCAAATGGCTTTATTTGCCCTGGTTGTGGCAATAACCATAGCTATGAAATTACAAGTCATCATTTATACGAGTGTACACAATGTAAAAAGCAGACCTCAGTCATGTCAGGAACACTTTTTCACGGCAGCAAAATCACCTTGAACCAGTGGTTTTGGGCTATCTATTCTCTTGGCTCTGATAAGGGAAGTATCTCAGCACTGAGACTCAGTAAATTAATAGAAGTCAATTGGCGAACCGCGAGGCTGATTTTAAAGAAACTTAGAACGGCTATGGGGCATAGAGATAGTTTATATCAATTAAGTGGCACAATAGAGCTAGACGACGCTCTGGTTGGCGGTAGACAAAAAGGCAAACGAGGACGCGGAGCAGCAGGAAAAAAGAATGTGCTGATAGCCTGTGAAAGTAAGGATAAAAAAGCAGGATTTATCGCAATGGCAGTGGTCGATAGCATTTGTCATTTTAGCGTGAATGAATTCGTCAAGAAACACTTGAAACAAGGCCAACAAGTTCATTCTGATGCATTGCCGGCATTGAATATTATAGGTCAAACAGAAAACTATGAGGCAAGAGTAACCCCGGGTTATTTAGTTGATGAATGGTTACCGTGGGTACATATAGCCATCGGCAATTTAAGAACGTTTTTGTTAGGTACGTTTCATGGTGTAACCGGAAAATACCTACAAGAATACTTTGATGAGTTCTGTTATCGGTTCAATCGTCGATTTATCGAAAAACAAATACCTAACCGATTGTTAAACTTAGCAATAATTCACTTACCTGTAAAATCGACCTGAGCCAGGTGCATAGGCATGTTACGTTATCACCATGGATATATTGAAAACCTATAGAATAAAGCAGCAATAAATACGCCAATAAAACAAGCTAAGCTGCGGCCACGACTTGCTTTAGTGCAAAAATAGTTATGCGGCTAGTAAATTTTTAGTTCTAATTTTTTTCCCTTATTTTTGCTGGTCTAGCTATAAATAATTGTCTGATTTACATTAAAAATTAGCAAAGTCTATAAAGTTAAGTTTGACGCCATATATTAAAATTTATGGTGGGTATCTATGTCAATTCAAGATTATCAACATAAGGATGATGAATGGGAGAGGAGTAATAGAAAAGATAGCAGGTTCAAGTGCTATCTTTACTAATTAAAAGAGGTTACTGACCAAACCGTTCTGCTGCTGCGGGTTTGTTGTCGATAATACTTTCTATGCGTTCGATAACCTCTGGGGTTAACTTTTCAAGGGCATTCATCGCGCTTAAGTTGTCTTCTAGTTGTGACAACCGAGAAGCACCTAATATAACCGTACTGACGTTTGGATTCTTTAAACACCAAGCTATTGATAAATGGGTTAAGCTAATACTTAACTCATTGGCTAGAGAGGTTAATTGCCGAATTTTATCGAGTTTCTGTTTACCGTCTTCGCTTGTCCATAAATCCCGCAACCATTCATAACCTGGAAGGGCTAAGCGACTGTCATTTGGAATGCCATCGTTATACTTACCCGTTAATAATCCACTGGCCAATGGCGACCAGATTGTGGTGCCCATGCCATATTGTTCATAAAGCGGAGTAAACTCACCATCCACCTTATCTCGGTGCAATAAGTTATATTGAGGTTGTTCCATAGTCGGTGGGGTTAAGTGTTCTTGCCGCGCGATGGCGTGTGCTTGAGTGATCTGCTGTGCTGACCACTCTGACGTCCCCCAATACATCACTTTACCTTGCTGAACTAAGTTATGCATGGCGCGCACTGTTTCTTCAATGGGGGTATCAATATCGGGGCGGTGACAAAAATACAAATCTAAATAATCGACACGTAATCGTTTAAGCGCCGCATCACATGCATCACGCACGTGTTTGGCACTTAATCCCATTTGCATTTTTTGGTCGCCACCCCAAAATACTTTTGAGGACACTGCAAATGAATCGCGAGCTAAACCTAAGCCCGAAATCGCATCGCCCATGATTTTTTCTGATTCGCCGGCTTCATATCCTTCGGCATTATCAAAGAAGTTAATGCCGCCATCGTAAGCTGTTTTTAATAGCTGCTTTGCATCGTTAATATCAACCTGCTTTCCAAAAGTAACCCAAGAGCCCAGCGACAAGGCTGACACTTTTAAACCTGCTTTACCTAAACGACGATATTCCATTTATAATTCCTTGCGTTTATAATTGTGACCAAGGTGATAGTGAGTTCCCTTGATTGCTTAAAGTTCACCATTAAATTTTAATATTTTTAATTCACGGCAACAACTGCTGTTTGGTAGTAACGGGCACTAGATACTAACTAACGTAATTTTGAACACGCGAAGTGTGTTTTAAAGCTTAGTTTGTTGCACTAAAATGGGCTGAACAATATTTCATATACCAATGCATTATTTATTTATGCATTTATGAAGTGTTAAGTTTGATTTTAGTGGTTATTATATATGTACATATGAAAGCTAAATACGCCCTGATGCCTTAAGTTGCTTGGTTCAATTGGACTATATCTTTGAACTGTATTTAAGGGTTTTTCGCATTGCGTTGAATGGCTAAGCCAGTATTATTAATTAAAACAAACATTGGAATTTTATGAAAACACTATCTGATATTGGCTTAATCGGCCTTGCTGTTATGGGTGAAAACCTGATTCTGAATATGGCGAGTAAAGGTTATACCGTTACTGCTTATAATCGCTCCACGGATAAGGTTGAAAACTTTATTAATGGTCGTGCCAAAGGCGAAAGCATTCGCGGTGCTTATTCGGTAGAAGAGCTAGTTCAATCGTTAGCCATTCCTCGTAAAATTATGATTATGGTGAAATCAGGTGCGCCTGTTGATGCCACTATTGATCAGCTTTTACCTTTATTAGACAAAGGCGATATCATCATTGATGGTGGTAATACCCATTTTCCTGACACTATTCGACGTGAAAAATACTGTGCTGAGAAAGGTATTAACTTTGTGGGTGCCGGTGTGTCTGGTGGTGAAGAAGGCGCGCTTAAAGGGCCTTCAATTATGCCTGGTGGTTCGGCTGAGGCATGGCAGGCAGTGAAGCCTATTTTCCAAGATATCTCAGCCAAGGTAGAAGATGGTTCTCCTTGTTGTGATTACGTAGGCGAAAACGGCGCCGGTCATTTTGTTAAAATGGTGCACAACGGTATTGAGTACGGCGATATGCAGTTGTTGTGTGAAGCCTATCAAATTATGAAAGATGTGCTTGGCATGTCAGCAGATGAAATGCATGAAGTGTTTAAAGAGTGGAACACCACAGAATTAGACAGTTATTTAGTTGAAATTACTCGCGATATTTTAGCTTTTAAAGATGAAGACGGTGGTCCACTGGTAGAAAAAATTCTTGATACGGCAGGCCAAAAAGGAACCGGTAAATGGACCGGAATAGTCGCACTCGACTTAGGTGTACCATTAACACTGATTGCTGAGTCTGTATTCGCTCGTTGTATATCCTCACTAAAAGATGAACGTGTCGAAGCATCTAAAGTGATCACGGGTCCAGCTAAAACATTCAATGGTAGCGATGCTGATAAAATCGCCTTTATCGAAGATTTACGCCAAGCGGTCCTTGCGTCTAAAATTGTTTCATACGCGCAGGGTTATACCTTAATGCGTGAAGCAGCTAAAGAATATAACTGGAACCTCAACTACGGTGGCATCGCATTGATGTGGCGTGGTGGTTGTATTATTCGTTCTGCATTCTTAGGTAAAATCAAAGAGGCCTACGACAAAAATCCGGAGTTAAACAATCTATTATTGGACGACTACTTTAGAGATACAGTGGTGGGTGCCCAAGAAGGGTGGAGACGCGTAGCAGTCAATGCCATCACTACCGGTGTTCCCGCTCCATGTTTGATGGCAGCGCTTAACTACTTCGACGGTTATCGCACCGCGCGTTTGCCGGCTAACTTATTACAGGCCCAACGTGACTATTTTGGTGCGCATACATACGAGCGCATAGATAAGCCAAGAGGTGAGTTTTTCCATACAAACTGGACCGGGCGTGGTGGTAATACGTCGTCGTCAACTTATAACGCTTAAGACTATAAAAGACTATAAAAGGCTGTAACTTGATTAAAGTTACAGTCCTTTTTTTTGTGGTTCGTATTAATGCAAAATTAGAAATGATATCCGGCAGTAATGGAATAAACAAAGGGGTCAATACTCACATCCACGTTACCTGCTGAACCATTGAGGTCAAAACTTGCTTCGGTGTCTATATCTAACCAACGGAGCGACGCATTGACTAACCATTTCTCGTCAAGCATATAGTCAAAACCCACCTGAGCGGCCAGACCAAACGAGTTGTCTAAGTGAAGTTTACTGAAACCTGCATTGCTGTTAGCACTGCTAAATTCTTCATCAAAAAATATAGTGTAGTTAATGCCCACACCCACATATGGCTGAAATTTAGCGCTGGGCTCTGAAAAATAATAGTTAGCACTAACAGAAGGAGGTAAGTGTTTAGTGCTACCTAATGGGCCTACCGTATCTAAACCTATATCGTGATTAAAGGGCGAAGCAGCTAGTACCTCGATGGCTAAATGTGGACTATAGAAATACACAAAATTTAACCCTAGTTGGGTGTTGCTATCAATATTCACACCTACGCCTAAATCTGCTCCTGCGACGCTAACATAGTTGCTTGAGTCATCTGGCGCAATATTCGACATTCCAACTCGCACCACCCAATCACCTTGCTCATAGGCAAACGCTGAACTTATTGTGCCTAATAAAGTAACTGCTATCGCAACTGATAAAATTAATTTTTTCATATGTTTCTCTTTGAGTATTAATGAATAAATCAATTTTAAATGACTCACCAAGCTCATGACTGATCTAAAACAAGGTTTGTCTTTGTAGTGTGGATACGTGCTCAAAAAAATTAGAAATTGGGTTTGCTGTGTGATTTTTGAGCAAATAATTGATACTTGGCAGATGGCGTGGGAATATGTGGGCTCAGCTACTCTAAAAGGATTATGTATGTTAGTTAGTGTTCAAGGTAGCTATTTCAACCCGCCCAGCTTTGCTCAGATTAAGCGCTTTATTGAATGGAATGGCGAAAACTTCGAATGGGTACTTGTTGTGTTGTTGTGCGCGGGCTTAATGCTTTCGTCTTGGCATAACAACAAAGTCACAAAAATGGTGGTTGAGCAACCACAGCGTAACGACTTTTTCTTCGTGGACTACTTTGCAATTAATGACGACTCTGATGCAAAATATCGTTATGTGCCCATGAGGGTAATGGAAGTTAAGGAACGCTCGTTAGTATTCAAAGTCGGTAATATGCCACAGTCTAAAAGGGTGTCGCCTACCAAACATATGAAGTCTGACAGAGCCTTGTATAAACACTTCTATCGCAAAGATACATTGGAATTGAGCTTGGTGCAGATATCAGCGTTATTCGAGTCCGATACCATTTACGCCGCTGTCAGGCCTAGAAATATTTTTATCAACGGCTGGGTTGTGATGAATCTAAGTGAGCTTTAATAGTAATCACTATTAAAAACAAAAAGCGCCGACTCATAATACTATGAATCGGCGCTTCTGCTTTTTGAGTGAATCTGTCTTCTGCCATGATAACTATTAGTTGCTATTTTTGGCAATCAGGAGTCGTTAGTACGCCTTGATCAGTCCCTACCTCTCGAAGACAGACCCCTCGTTAATATATGTGGAGCAGATATTATGCCAATATTTTTATTCTTTAAAAACAGTGCGTTACATTATCTTGCAGGACGAAATAGACGATGGTTGCACGGTCTTAGTGAAGAATGCTTATGAAATCACCACAGTAGTGCGTTAGACCGGATGGTCTAGTTATGCCATGAGTATTAGCTAACAAACGTCTGCCAAGCTTGCAGTAAAATATGAAAATCTGCTAAACCACAGCCTGATTGAATATGTAAATCACTTAATTCTTGGCTTTCGTCTTCTTCTGAATGTGCCATCTCTTGGATATGATTATTATTTAGAATCAGTTCAACTTCGTCTTTATCAAACACTAAATGGTATTCCTTTCCATTGTGTTGGTAATGAGAAAGTTGATGGGTTTGAAGCTGCTGGATAGTATTGAGTAACAGTGTCACTTGCCCGGTATCTTGTGCGATTTCATGACTTAACCAATCACCAAAAGCTTCACATTCAAGCTCGCAGGTGGCTACGGGGTGGCCTAAAATATCATGTGAAAATTGATAGTCCATTAGATGTCACAGGTTATTGAATTGTAATCAACCATTATACGCTAAACCAATTGCCAGCTGTGGATAAAATGTCAATTCAGGCATTGCAGGCCATGAGCACTTTGGGAAAACCTTACCCATTATTTAGCTTAACGGTAAATGCACAACCTTTCTGTAAGCGTCAAATATATCAACAATACTAACAAAACTATTGCCTACTTCATCTTTTATAAAATAACCGGCGACGTTAAATGCATAACTATTGAAAATATCTTGCTCATTCTGTGAGGTGCTTAAAACAAATACCACACTATTTTTGTAATCTTTATGTGACCGCAATTTAGTCAAAAACTCAAAGCCGTTCATACGTGGCATTTGTAAGTCTAACAATATGATAAAAGGACGCATTACTTTAGCTGATTCGAGTAATTCAAATGCTTCTACCCCGTCTTTTGCACGTTTTATGGGACTGGAAATTTTGCGACGTTTAAACTCTCGTTTGATACTCATGACATCAATATCATCATCTTCTATTAAAAAGAGGGTGACTTCGTCAGGGCTGAGTTTGCTCATTTATTATTTGCCTTGGGCCATGTGACAATAAGAGTTGCCCCTTTGCCAACATCTGATGTGATTGAAATATTACCTGAATAATTTGCTAATACTTTTTCTACTATTGCCAGCCCTAAGCCACTGCCTTCTACTTCATCTCTTGGTTTAAGAGTTTGAAATTTCATAAATATTTTTTCATGTAACGAGGGATCAATTCCTGGCCCATCATCTGTCACACTTATTTGAAAATCATGTTTTAAATGTTTACATTTTATAGTGATATGCCCAGATGTTTTATCATGATGTTTTATTGCGTTAGATATAAGATTGGTAAGTACCAATTCAAATGGCACTTTAGGTAATACAAGGTCGGTGTCATCTGCTTCAATAATGAAACTGTCTGATAAGGCTAATGACTTGCAACAGCTTTTTACTGACTCTTGTAGATTAAGCGTTTGTGGTAAACCATCATTTTTTCCGATTCTAGAATAATCAAGTAAGTCTTTAAGTAACATGTTCATTCTATCGATGCGGTTTTTGATCATACCAAAATGTTCAAGGCTATCTCCTTGCAACACTTTATTGGCATCTTCCTCAATCCATGACACCAAACGCTTGATGGCGTTTAATGGCGCCTTTAAATCATGGGAGGCTATATAAGCAAATTCGTCAAGGTCGCTATTCGACTTTTTTAACTTTTCAATTAAGGCTTCTCGCTCGGTCACATCTCTTGCCACACCTAATAAATAGGCATTGCCTTCGTCATCATCAAAGCGCGTTTTGGTGATGAAAAAGGTACGCATTTCACCGCTTGGAAAGGTTATGTGTTCTGTTGTTTCGGCTTTGCCTTGCTCGAAAGCTAATTTATCTTGTACTAGGAAAGTTAAAGCTTCTGCATCGCTATATATGTCTAAAGTGGAGTGTCCAATAACCTTATCGCGCATTTCTTCTGGAAATAAAGATAAAAAAGCGGTATTTGCATGTGAAATTTTATAATCACTGTCTTTGGCAAATATCAAGTCTGGGTTATTTTCAGTGATCATCTGATTGAGATCGATGAGATTAGACAATTCGAGATTTTTTCTTCGAAGTGCTAATTGGGACACCACATCTTTGGCCAAAAGTTTTAATATAGCTTTTTGATGTTTATCTAACAGACTTGGCTGAGTATCAAATACACATAAGGTACCCAAAATTTTCTGCTCGTAATTAATCAGAGGCACACCAGCGAAATAACGTATGTTAGGTGTTTTTATAACACATTCGTTTAACTTGGTTCGCTCATCGATAAGAGTGTCAGAAATTTCAAATACATCAGTTTGCTTGAGCATATCTGTACAAAAAATATTTTCTCGGTTTATTTCGTTTGGAAATGAGCCAACTTTTGAAGCCACCCATTGAGTGTCGGCATCGATGAAACTAACCATGGCAAAGGGTTTATTACAGCCTTCGATCGCAAGAACGGCTATGTCATCAAATAATTTATCTATATCCGTACTATTAAGATTATATTTTTTTAATGTTTGGATACTAAGTTCTTTGTGTTTTGGCATGCCTATTCCTATACAAAAGTAGATTGAAATATTCACTGTGATTATGCTTAAACCAATAGATGGTGGTTAAAGACTGCTTGTGTCCTAGGTTATTCCGATTTCAATTTTTAATTCTTCTGTGCTCGATTCACCTTTGATTAGAAAACCTTTCACAAAGTCATATTGCAAGGCACGTGCTTTTTCTTGTGGGTCGTCAGACCCCGAGTACATCAAAATTTGGCAGATATCTAGGTCAACCTGTGTTTTTAACTCTGCAAACTTCTGCAAAAATTCAAACCCATCCATGATAGGCATATTGACGTCAAGAATGATAATTGCAGGTGGGAAACTAGCACCATATTGCTGCAGGTTCTGTGAATGATTTTTTAAAAACTCAAGGCCAGAAGTACCATTCGTTTGTTGCATGATTTCGCTAACGCCAATTTTTTTAAGTTGATGGCTTAAAATGTACCGTTCAATTTCACTATCATCGATAATTAAAACGCTAGGCTGTTGCATCAAAAAGGTCGTTTTTTATTTAAATATATATATTACTTTAAACTTTATTGTTTACAGATAACAGCATTACACAATACTAAAACATAATAAAATCATGTCTTGGATATAACAAATACCCAACCCGTGCGCTCTAGTTCGGTCAGATATACTCTGACATCAAACTCAATTTGGTGATAATCAGGCTGCATATGCTGGCATAGTTGGTAAAATGCTTTGTTGTGTTGTTTTTCTTTTAGATGGGCTAATTCGTGCACTACGATCATATTTAAAAACGCGTCTGGGGTATTTTTAAACAAGGTGCTAACACGTAATTCATTTTTACTTTTTAACTTACCGCCTTGTATCCGTGATACATAGCTGTGTAAACCTAATGCGTGGTTGACTATATGAATTTTGCTGTCGTATATCACCTTGCTCAGTGGCGCTGTTTTTTTCAAATATTGATTTTTTAATGACATAGTGTAATCACGTAAGTCATTATCGTTAGCCACTTTGTGCAAGCTTGGATAACGTGTTCGCAACCAGTCACCTAGTGTATTGGCATCAACTAAGCGACGAATATCGTTCTGTAAATGAGCAGGATAGTGAGCTAAATAGGGTAAATTTTGAGACATTGGTGCAACCTTAATAATAATGTTGCTATTCTACGTCTTTCCACAGAATTCGTCGCCTCGCTTTTTGATTGACATATGAAATATCATATATATGATATTTCATATGTCTTGAGTTGAGCACTACTTTTAATGAACCCAGTCTCTTTTTATAAATGTTTATCTGAAGACACACGTTTGAAGTGTTTGCTATTGATTACACTTAAAGGTGAGTTGTGCGTGTGTGACTTAATCAGTGCTCTACAGTTAAGCCAGCCTAAAGTGTCCAGACATTTAGCTGAACTACGTAAATGTGGAATTCTGTCTGATCAAAGGCGTGGAAAATGGGTGTTCTATCAACTTGATCAAGACTTGCCTAAATGGTCGGTTGAGGTGCTTAAGCTTACCGCCACAGACAATCATCAATTCTTAAACGAATCTTTAACTCACTTAAATAGGGCGAAGCAATTAGATAATTGTTGTTAACCGTATTACTGAGATGGAATACTTTTAAAATGAAAATTTTATATATTTGTACCCATAACCGTTGCCGTAGTATTTTGTCAGAAGCAATCACCAACCAATTTTCTGCTGGCAAAATAACGGCGAGAAGTGCCGGTAGTCAACCTGCAGGTGAAGTGCATCCATTGTCGATTAAATATTTACAGCAAGCGGATATTTCAACCGAAGGTTTATGTAGCCAATCATGGGATGACTTTGAACAATTTGCGCCAGACTTAGTGGTGACAGTGTGTGACTCTGCTGCCGCTGAAACCTGCCCAGTGTGGTTCGGTAAAAGCTTAAAAGTGCATTGGGGCTTAGCTGATCCATCTAAGCTACAAGGGTCTGAGGCACACATTGCCGAAGCTTTTGAGGCAACTATCGAGCACATAAAGCAACGAGTGGAGCAACTGACTAACCTTAACCTAGATGTAAGAGACAAGGTCGCTTTCAAAGCTGCGCTTGCTAGTTTAGGAGCAATTTAATGTCAATTTCTACCCCGGCTATGCCGAACCTTGATAACACCCAATTTCAGGCTCCAAAAGTGCACGACTTCGCCAAGACAAGTGCTCAGCATAAACCCAAAATACTGCTGCTGTATGGTTCATTACGTACGCGGTCGTTTAGCCGATTGGTGGTAGAAGAGTCGGCCCGTTTGTTAGAGGCTATGGGTGCCGAGACGCGGATTTTTGATCCAACCGGTTTACCTTTACCAGATGGCGACGCAGCGACACATGAAAAAGTATTAGAGCTGCGTGAACTGATGATGTGGTCTGAGGGGCAGGTATGGTGCTCGCCTGAGCGTCATGGCGCCATGACTGGCATTCTGAAAAGTCAGATTGATTGGGTGCCGCTAAATTTAGGTGGTGTCAGGCCCACTCAAGGAAAAACGCTAGCTGTGATGCAGGTGTGTGGTGGTTCGCAGTCATTTAACGCGGTTAATCAAATGCGTATTTTAGGTCGTTGGATGCGTATGCTGACTATTCCTAATCAGTCGTCAGTAGCCAAAGCCTTTATGGAATTTGATGACAACGATCGAATGAAAGCTTCGCCATTTTATAATCGTATTGTGGATGTGTTGGAAGAACTGATGAAATTCACCTTGCTGACCAGAGACAACAGTGACTATTTAGTCGACCGTTATTCAGAGCGGGTAGAATCAGCTGAGCAAGTTAGTCACCGCGTTAATCAACGTGTTATCTGACGTTAAATAAAAAGCATAAAACATAGAGGAGCAAATAGATGGGATTATTTGAGCGTTATTTATCTGTTTGGGTTGGTATCAGCATCATAATCGGTGTGGTGTTGGGCAGTATTATTCCAGACTTTTTCTCATTAGTGGCAAGTTTAGAATATGCCCACGTGAACATAGTGGTGGCGATACTAATTTGGTTGATGGTGTACCCCATGATGATCCAAATCGATTTTTCATCAATCAAAGATGTAGGTAAAAAGCCTAAGGGATTGGCCTTAACCCTTGTTATCAACTGGCTTATCAAGCCTTTCACTATGGCGGCATTAGGTTGGTTGTTTTTAAAGGTTTTTTTGTCCGATTGGGTCGACCCACAATCAGCTAACGAATACATTGCAGGCATGATCTTGTTAGGTGTGGCACCTTGTACCGCAATGGTATTTATCTGGAGCCAAATGACCAAGGGCGATGCCAACTACACCTTGGTGCAAGTCTCGATTAATGACATCATTATGATTTTTGCCTTTGCGCCCTTAACTGCACTTTTGCTGGGTGTCAGTGAAATTCAAGTACCTTGGAATACCTTACTTATTTCAGTGCTGCTCTATGTGCTATTACCTTTGATTGCCGGAGCATTGACTCGGTCTTTGTTAGATAAAAAAGCCGCCAAAGCAGCGGAAACAACAGAACCCAAGAATGTAGACAGCTTTGTCGCTGCACTCAAACCTTGGTCTATGCTAGGTTTGTTGGGCACGGTGGTGTTATTATTCGGTTTTCAAGCAAAGACAATTTTGACTGAGCCGCAGACCATTGTATTAATTGCCATCCCGCTAATAATTCAAACCTATGGCATTTTTGCTATTGCTTACTTTTTTGCGATACGTCTTAAACTGCCCCACAATATTGCTGGGCCCGCCAGCATGATTGGTACATCTAACTTTTTTGAATTGGCAGTTGCTGTGGCTATTTCGTTGTTTGGATTGCACTCTGGTGCGGCTTTGGCCACGGTGGTCGGTGTGCTGGTTGAAGTACCTGTGATGTTGTCTTTGGTGTACTTTGTAAACAGAACTCGGCATTGGTTTAACTAAGTAACTTGAGCTCAGCATAAGCCATACCGCTCAATGTCTTTGCAAACAAATTCGCAGGCTCTACATATCGTTTATATTGAAATGACTTCTAGGGACCCGGCACGTCTTAATCCGAGTTCACGTTAAATAAATATCGACTTAGTCAAAATAGGTGATCAGTAAAAAGGAAAGTACAGGCTCAATTATTCTTGGCTTGGTGGGAGGGGGGGGCGCTCACATCGGATAACTGTAGTTGCGCCCATTAAAGATCGCGCTCCATCTCTCAACGAGCATCACAACCATTTGTTCGTTATACTGGCAGATGCGGCTTGTGTTCCTGATTGATGGTATAAATCTATGCGTTGATTTGTCTTACATAATGGTCCTTGATAGCCGCTTGGCTTGTTTAAACCTATGAGGTTGTCACTATTCTGTTAATCTGTGCGTAGAGCATCGAATGCTTATATGACATCCTTGTTATGGATAAATGCTGATTCTGCATTACTCATTGCATTCGCCTCAGGTACTGGCACCATAAGAGTGAATCATTAGTCCAACATTTTCACATCGGGAAATTCACTGAGTGATCAGAACAATAGTGCTATTTTCGTCAGCAGCGTTGATAATTATCAATGCACATGGCGATCAATTAGAATTAGGTCCGCAAAATAGCAGCGAAAGCTGTCTATTAGAGGGCTTGAAACAAGCCGATCCACAGCAAACCTTGGGTGAATTACGGGAAAGCTGCTTAGAGATAGAGCCAACTTTATTTAAACAACGGGTCGAGTTAGAAAAACAAGCATCCAAAAACCGCTTTGCGATTATTCCCCATAGACCTAATTTTGTGTTGCCCGCAAGCTTGACCAGTATTAATCAAGAGCCCTATATCGACACCCCAGTAGGCGATAAACTAGATGATGTTGAAATTAAGTTTCAAGTTTCTTTGAAATATTTGTTTATGCAGGACCTCATCTTTAGAGACCTCGACTTACAATTTGCTTTCACTACGACTAGCTGGTGGCAAGCCTACAACAGTGGTATTTCGGCTCCTTTTCGAGAGACTAATTATGAACCAGAAGTGATACTCAATTATCACCACTCTTGGTCGTTACTGGGTTTTCCTGTTGAACAAACTACATTGTCATTTAATCATCAATCAAATGGTCAAACAGGGCAGCTATCACGGAGTTGGAACAGGATCATCCTAGGATTTGCCTTTGCTCCAACTGACAATGTGTTGTGGGGTTTTAGAACATGGTACCGCTTACCAGAAAACGAAAAAAAACCGCACTTGATCCATCGGGGGATGATAATCCCGATATTCAAAAGTATATGGGGTACGGTGAATTAGGAGGACTATGGAGTATCTCCGATAAGCATTCGTTAGAGTTTATGCTTAGAAACAATTTACGTAGCTCTGACAATCGAGGCGCTATTCAACTTGGGTGGTCATTCCCCATAAACGACCGGATACAAGGTTATGTAGAATACTTTAACGGTTATGGTGAGAGTCTTATTTATTATAACCATCATGCCCATAGGTTGGGTATTGGATTTAAGCTGACTAATTGGCTGTAGCCAGCAGACACTTAGGTTTCTTTGTAAAACTCAGTTTTATTTCGACCATTCTTTTTTGCCTCATAAAGAGCCCCATCAGCTTGATTAGTTAAATCATCAAGGCTGTGACTTCCGTCTGTCATCGTTATGCCTATGCTGACTGTGACTGGGGCATGATTGACTTCTATTCCTGACGTTAACTGATGTAGTCGCCGAGCAAATATTTTGGCATTACTTGTATTTGTGTCAGGCAACAACATAATAAACTCTTCGCCACCAAATCTTGCTATCAAGTCAGTTTGACGACCAAACTTTAGCAATTTCTGACCTAATGCTTTTAAAACACGGTCACCTTCCAAATGCCCATGTGCATCGTTAATCTTTTTAAAGTGGTCAATATCAATCATCAATAATGCAATATTATGAGTATAGCGTTTTGCTTGATTAATAACTTCTGGTGCTCGCAAATTTAGTTCACGGCGATTCATCAGCCCAGTTAGTTCATCGGTTGATGCCATTAACTTTAACGTTTTTGCTTGTGCTTCTAACTCTTTACGGGCGTCTATCAGTTCTTCATACAGTTTGTCGCGCTTTGATGCGTTGAAAAAACTCCAATAAATACAGCTTTTTTCATCCATTTTTGCACTAACTATTACAGGTACACGTTTTCCATTACCATCAAACAAAGTTAACTGCATTTCTTCACATTTTTTTTCATGGATTAACAAAGGCATCAAATAACTTTCACAAAATATTTTTGAAGAGATAGTGAATAAAACATCAGAACTTTGACCTAACAATTTCTTAAGTGTCCAATTTAGTTCATCAGAAAAATATGTATTGGCATAAACAATTTCCCGGTTTTCATTGGTTATTAATGCGCCAGACTGGAATTCATCCGGCTTAGGATTGGAAAATCCAATGGCTTGGTTAGTCAATGTAGTCTCTCAAGCCTTTGTTAATTATGTCAGGGTGAGTCATATGCAAGCAATGACCTTCCGCTTCTACAATTTGTAATTCTGCTTTTGGTAATTGCTGAGCCATATAACTACCCACATCAGTAGAGGCTAGAGCATCATGACTACTTTGAAAGATCTTTACTGGGTGTTTAGCATCTTTTAATAAGTGACGATAATCGGAGAAGAACGTCGCTTTGGCAAAAGCTTTGGCTACAATAGGATCAGTAGAGCAAAAGCTGCCTGACAACTCACCTACTAACTTTTCAGAATTATCGGATCCTATGACAAGAGGAGCAAGATAATTCGCCCAACCTATATAATTTTTATCCATTAAGTCGATCAGTTCTTCTAAATCAACTTTTTCAAATCCACCAATATATTCAGGTTTAAAATTTAAGAAACATGGAGAAGGGCAAATCATAATCAATTTGTGAAAAACTTTTGGTTTCTGGATTGAAGCTATAAGACCGGTCATGCTACTGACCGAGTTACCCACGAAGATGACATCCTGCAAATCTAGGGCTTCACAAATATCCAAAATATCTTGTGCATAACCTTCCAGTGAGCTGTAGCGTGCTTGATCATAATGGGATATATCGGACTTACCTGAACCCACGTAATCAAATAACAACACTTTATAGTAAGGCGTGAGTGCAGGTAACATAAAGCGCCACATATTTTGATCACAGCCAAAACCATGTGCTAGGAGCAACGTCTTTTGGCCCGAACCTAAAATAGTCACATTGTTTCTTTTGATGATTTTATCGGCAAATGGCATGAAGTGTCCTCATGTTTTCGTATAGGAGTTCGTAACTTTAATAGACATTTATTAGAGATAAATCATTTTGTCTCGAGTGTGTATTATCACCGCCAATACCTTATTTTGAACAGAGTGAGGAATATCTGCTTTTGTCATTGCATTAATAAACAAGTCAACACTATGATTAAACTCTGCTTCGGTAATATTCATTCCAGCATGAACCTGTTGCATACTATCACCGCTGTATTTACAAGGACCGCCTGTCAGCATGCAGATATGTTCGCTGAGTTTTTCACGGAAACGTTCGATATTTGAGTCTTTAAAAAACGTAAACAACACCGCATCAAATTCAATTTCAGTAATAAAGTTATCGACTACTTCTTCAATTTTAGGTCGTCCACCTAGTTGCTGGTAAATATTTACTTGGGTAGTGGTGCAAGCACTAAAAAAAATCCAACCGAAACACATTATTAAAATATTTTTCATGTTGTTACCAAAGTTGTCCGTTGAGAGAGAGGTATAACCCTTTTTGCTGCTGCGCAGCTGCAATACTGCCTAGTTCAGCCCATGCTAAGGTAATACTTAGGTTTTTGTTTGGAATATAACTGACAAATATATCAAACCAGTCATCTTCACCTAAGTCTAGATTGTCCGGTTTTTGTCGATATTCAACACCCACCACAAGATGCCTACTGAACAAAACACCAGCCGATGCTTCTGCCATTATTTGATAACTATCATTGTTGGTACCACCAAAACCCAGCAAACCTAGTTGGTTCGCTTTAGTAGCTCTAGCCGTGACGGTCCAAACGGTATTAAAGCCGGCTAAAGCCCCTAAATGAATTTTGCTGGCCGCTAAATAGATATCATTACCACTGCTGGTGTCTGCTGCACCCAAGGCAGCTGCAATGCTGCCATCGTCTAAATTCTTATGTTGAAACCCAACACTCACTTGAGGCCATATTGAATAAATTACATCGCCATAAAGTCGATATTTAAGCCCATATATATTTTGTTTGATTTCACCGCCGAGTGTTTTTAAATCAATTCTGTGTTGCGCCACACTGACTTCCAAACGGTCGTAAAAAGAGGCACTGACTCCCATTACGTTTAAACGATAGTCATCAACGTCTACTTGAGTGGTAAAAGCATTCACTGATATCTCTTGTTGGCTATCATATCCTGCGAGTGTGGCCCAAGGCACGATACCGCCGCCGCCACTTCCTTCAATCTGATTAAGACCTGCAGTACCAATTAATTTACCATCACCCGCCTGGACAATAATAGATACTAAGCTCAGAAAAAATAGCCAAGACTTACGCCATGAAGAATGCATGTTATTACCTCTTTCTAAAGCCATTTTGTGTTTCGATTATCGTTGAACCAAGTAATGAGGTTATCAGCAGTTGTAGGTTTACAAATGTAATAACCTTGAGCCAACTCACAGCCCCAATCAGCTAAAAGTTTTAAGGCTTCGAGGTTTTCTACGCCTTCTGCCACTACATTCATATCAAAACTATGCGCCAAGCTAATCACTGTTTTGACAATTTTTTGGTCTCCATCTTGTTGGTGTAATTTCAACACGAAACTTTTGTCTACCTTTAAGGTGTTAACAGGTAAGTTTTGCAGATAGGCCATAGAAGAATATCCAGTGCCAAAGTCATCAATGGCAATTTCAAACCCTTCATTTCTAAATGCTTTTAGATGAGTAACTGCTTTGTCATGGTCTCTAACCAAATCACCTTCGGTTATTTCAAATGATAAACATTCGGCATGTAAATTTTTCGCTTTGAGTAATGCTAATACTTTGGGCAATAGTGCTGGATTCATAATGTCTTTTGCCGAAAGATTAATGGCAACCGATACATCAATGTTTACTTCTTTAAATCTAGCCGCGTCATCGATGGCTTTATTAATAACCCAGCTAGTGATGCTTTCGATAAAACCAGCTTGTTCAGCAACCGCAATAAAGTCTTCTGGTGAAACAAACCCCAAACGCGCGTTGGTCCATCTTATTAATGCTTCAACATGGGTGACTTTGCCATTTTTCAAATCTAATTTGGGTTGGTAGTTAAGACTCAATTCCTCTCTAGCATGTTCTAGGGTGTTTTTAAGTTCGGTAATAATAGACAGGCGTCTTGAGTAGCGCTCTTCGAGTTCAGAGTTGAAGGGCAATACAAATTGTCGGGTAATTTGGGCTTCGTCTAACACTATGTTCAGTCGCTTAAAGACTTCTTCGGGGGTAGTGGCATCTTTAGGGCAATATATTAGGCCCATAGCAACTTTGATATTTATGACGACACCCCCAGTATCAATCGGCGCTTCTAAGGCTGATTTTAATGAATGAATGAATTCTGTTGTTGGTAAACTCTCGGGTAGCCAAAGTAGTTCACCACCGGTAAGTCTAGCTGCTACACCTTCGAATTTTGATAAACGAAGTGCCAACTCTTTTAAACAAAGGTCGCCGTTATGGTATCCAAAGATATCGTTAACACCTCTAAAACCAAAAATATTGATGCCTAAAGCTAAGAAGGGAGCGTCTTCAGAAAATTTATTATTGAGAAATGTTTCAACATAATGTCGATTATAAAGTGAGGTTAATATATCGTGTCTGGCCTGAAAGATAATGTCTTGCTCACGAGACTGAATGTTGGTCTGCATCAAGGTAAATACTTCAGATAACAGGTTCACCTCCTTAGTATTGGACGGAACCGCAGCGTCTTTGGTGTAATCACCTACTGCTATTCTTTTAGCGTTAGCTGCTAAAACTGTTAATGGCTGCGATATTTTTTTGAAAATAGTGCGGCAAGCAAGGTCGCTAATAAAATAGCTAAAATACATATGGCGATGATACCAAATTGCAATGCGCTGAAATCTGCGAATAACTGTTGCGCATTTTCAGACAAGGTAATCACTGTTAGACTGCCTAAATCATCAGCTAGAGTAAATTGTTGAGAAATGTACGGTGTGTCTTTTGTAATGGTGATAGACAGCCAAGAGGGGCGCTGATTGATTTTAGCCAAAGCAGAGCTAACGGCGGCTTCTGGCAAAGTACTGATTCTATAAACCTCTGTTTCACCATTGAAGACTTGTAATGTTGTCTCGAGTTGGGTCATTTTGTTTAACTGGGTGAGGATAGAATTGTCTAACTTGAAACCAACTAGTGCTATAGCGATAGGCGTTGGGGCATTAATGGTCAGCATAATGACTTGGTACAGCTGATTATCCAGCATCATCAGTGAAGCATAACTCCGTTGTTGAATGACGTTGCCTATAACAGCAGGATATGGAAAGGGTTGTTGCATTTTCAGCACCGCTGGTGCGCTAGTAATTGTATCGCCAGTCAACGAAACTAAGGCCATCAGATCCGCTTTGATGCGTTGTCCTTGGTTATACAGAGCGCTATCAATGGTGCCCTTATCGCCAGAAGCAACGGCTTGCTTAAAACCAAAGTCGGCAGTTAACACATTGGCTGTGGTATTTAACAAGTCTTCGCGGCTTTGTAACACCCTTTGTAATACATTTTCAGCAATCAACAAATCTCGGTCTAGTCGATTTTGGGTTTGCTCACTCGTTGCCATCCATACATTGACAAAAATGGTAATGGCAGTCAGCACAACTAGGCCAACTATTAGTCTAAATATGCTTTGATTCAGAGGTTTTTTGAGCCAACTATTGGTTTCCTTTGCTGAATTTTTCAGAGCCAAATTTGCTTTTAACTGGAGCTATTACATCAGTCAACAAAGTCAATGTTATGAGAATGGGCTGTTCTGAATCAGATGCACCTAGCTGTACGTCTTTTCTTTCAATTTTATTGACAGATAATCTTGAATGCCATAATTTAACGTTTAGCTCGGCACTGGGTAATTCAGCAATGCCTTGGTCATTAGTTATAACGGTATATTCATTGTCAGCTACATAAATATACCCCACCATCTGATCATGAATATTACAGCCAAGCACAACAATGCCGGTTTGATCAAATGTGAGTTGTTTTGATTCGCCACCTTTAAACATTTTAAATTCAAAAGACTTCGGCTTAGAAAAACTATAAAGGTGGTGGCGAATATCGTCACTATTTGGAAAAGAAACAGTTTGGTTTTTCTGTACTACCAGCACCAGAGGAGCAAACTGTTTATCGATTTGATCCATTATCACAACGCTGGGTTTAACGTTAAAAGCTTCTGATGTTGTGAAGCTAATCACTACATTTTCTATAGGGTTACCAAACTGGTCACTAATTTGTACCGATTCAGCTAATGCAAATGGGCATATAAACGTTATAAAGATACAAGCCCATAAATTGTTTACCCTCTTAATAAACATAAGACCAGATGTGTTGATTTTCATACTACTCAATTCTTGTTGTTGTCTTCATTACATAGGACTTGTGAACTTGCACAAATATTTCAATATATTTAACTTAACAGAGTTTGATTCTTGGGTACTTTGTGACCTAGCTAAACATTCCAATCTGACTAATGCCAAATAAAACGTAGTTGATTCAAGAATATTTCAATTTGGTCAGCAGGCCGTCTAGGTGAAAGTGTGTTTATTTCAGTTAGATTAAACAACACAATATTGTCAAAATCATTGATAAGGCTTTGTTTAATCATTTTTATTGTTGGTTGCGAGTCGGAATAAGAATCATGTTCAATTTTAAAACTATCTAGCAGCAGCTTTTCAAACTGATATGACTCTGAAAATTGGTCGTATTGCATAACACCAGTAAACACTAGCTTCGCGATTAAAATCTGTTGTGCACTATTAGCCGTTACTGTCATTCGTAATTTAATCGATTGATCCAGTGTATCTATGCGGATCTTTGCATCAGAAAAAGTGGCCTCGGTACCTTGAAATGACTTATCAATAGGAAACTGCAGTGCTAAATATCGGTCAATCGTTTTAGCTTTTACAAGTTGAAAGGATTTTTCCACTTGAGAAAAAGCTGGTGGGTTGAACATACTGCAAAGTCCAAGTACCAAAATCATCTGTTTTATCACACGCTTTGCTCCCAATAAAATACTTAAAACCACTTTTTCCATAACATGCTTATCAGCAATATTATGGCTACGGTAAGCATAGCCATTGCCAAATAGAAAAAAGCATTAGGCTCTTCAGTACCGGGTAATCCAGCCACATTCATTCCAAATACCCCAGTTAAAAAGGATAAAGGTAAAAATATTGCTGTAACCAAGGAAAGCACATACATGCGCATCCCTTGTTGTTCAGCAATACGATTGCGTAGTTCATCTTGTAAAACCATAGCACGCTCTTTAGCTAGCTCTAAATCTTCGACGTAGCGAGTCATACGGTCAGTCTGGTCTCGCAACTCAAAGGCTTGTTGTTGGTTTAGTGATTTATTAAAGCGATAAATGGCGTCAAGTGCATCTCGTTGTGGCGTTAAATAGCGGCGTATTGCAGCGGCTTGTCTGCGTACCATTGACAGCTTAATTCTGTCTTGTTTTTCAGACTTGTCTAAGGCTTCAAACTCCGTTAGTTCTTCATCCAATACATCCACTGTCTCGCTGATTCTATCGGCAATTTTAGTGATGATTTTTAAGGTTAAGTCCATTGGCGAGCTAGGAATAGTGCCATTTTCTAGTTCTTGTTTTACGTCTTGTAGCGACAGTAATTTGCGATCTTTTCGTCTAGCAGAAATCACCATATTATCGCTGACCCATAATCGCAACGACACCATATCTTCAGGGGCCGCATCAGGATTACGATTAATGCCACGAAGATACACCAACATTCCATCACCTAACTGCATTGCTTTAGGGCGCGTTTCAGTTGTACACAGCGCGTCTATAATTTCATTTTTTAAACCTAAATAGTGTAAACACTCTTTAGAGTCTGGTGCATCCGCTTGAATATGAAACCATGTAAAGCCAGAAACAACCGTCGTGTCATAATGATGCTCATTTGTGGGTGAAATAATCGTTACGCTGTTGACTATATTCAATGCATGTGAATACACAATATTGAATAATGTTCCGAGGGTGACTCTACCACCTCAGTAAATATTCAGAGAGGTGTTTAACTGTGATTACTTAGCTGCTTTAGAATGTTTCACACTTTTTTCTTGCATGAATTCTATAACAGAATCAATACCTTTTTGCCTGATCATTGGCGCAAATTCAGCCCGCTTTGACTGTACCATGCTTATTCCTTCAGCCACTAGGTCAAACGCTTTCCATTGGTTGTCTTTATTACGACGTACTTGGAAAGTAATATTGATATCTGGTTTGCCCGTTTCCTTGATAAGTGCTTTTACAGATACAGTTTTTTTACTCTCAGTAGGTCTAGATGGCTCAAATTCAACAACTTGGTTGGTGTAACTACTTAACGAATTGGAGTAAGTGGTCAACAAGTACAATCTAAATTGCTCAAAAAACAGCTCTAACTTTTCACGGGGGATATCTTTTGCTTGAGTACCCAAAACACTAAGAGCTGCATAAACATGATCGACATTGGGCATTAACTGTTGTTCTACAATTTGTTTCAAGGCTCGAGGATCATTTTTTATTATGACTTGCTCTTGTTTCATCTTAGCGAAAGTGGCAGATGCAACGTCTTTAACAAACACATAAGGATCGTCCGATTGTATTCCTAAAGCATTAAAACTAATCGTTAGCATCAACATAACTAGTTTTATTGATTTTAACATTGGGTAAATCTCCAAGGGTATGCCCTAGTATTTATATTGCCCAACATTATACTATTGGTTTGTTCTGACTAGTATCTAAATGAGAAAGAATTGTTCCTTCAATTAATGAGAAAAAACATTGGCTGTAATTAATCTAAGTAAAAAAAATAATTTTAGTAGTTTGGTGTATTGGTTTCTGGCCTTTATCTGTTTTGCATTAGGTCTTTATTTGACTAATCTTGTTTGGTTGCAAGCTGAATGGTTTTCTCGGTCTGGATGTCTTGTAGTTGTGCTGGGCGTATGGTCCAGTATTGGTGTCGTTTTGCATGAGAAGCTTATATCTCGTCGAGCAAGTTGGATACGTAATAAAGAACTAAGACAATTGAAAGCCAAACAACTAGGTGATTCAGAGATTGCGCTAGGCATAGATCAGGTGAATGCAGATCACGATCAACGACTTAACTTAGCCATGCAGGACTTGCGCATGTCTGTGGGGGTGCTAGAAATTTCTTTGTTAATAAGCGGCACCCTAGTTTGGGGGTTTGGTGACTTGATGGTGCAGGCTATCGTCCTGTAAAACGTTAAGTCAAAAACATATAAGTAGCATTTTTTCTTTTCGTCATTACATTTCAGCCGTTGCATAAAAAATGAACCATATTCCTACTCACTTTGAAAATTTTCCACGTATGTATGTAAAACAATGACTTATGTTTTATCTTGTTTGGAATAAATGTCGATAATGTAGTTCGAACCAACTATGTACTTAAACAAACGAGAGGGAATTATTATGTTGAAGTGGGCACTAACATTTATATTATTGCTGCGGTATTTGGTTTTTCCGATATGGTCAAAATTATATTAAAAGAACCAGAAAAACCACAATAAACTTAGAATGCTTATTTTTTATGTATCACTACAGAATGTTTCAGTGTTAGTTGCTGCGGGTAATTGGCTGAAGGTAGTTCTTAAGATTTTTCTGGTTTATAGATTATCACCCGAGTATAGCCTTCTACCCATTGGTAACGATCAATCTGAAGCGCAAAAATAACTATGCTGGGCTCTGATAATAGTTGTTTCAGGGTTGCATTGCGTTGCAGCAACAAGCGCTGCGCTGATCGAGCAGACTCACCTGTTAGTTCGTGGGCCCTGCCAAAGCCACTCATGGCTAAGCCAGCGACATGATCGTCATTCTTGCCTGTGCGATTATCCCAAAGACAGGTCACATTGGGGTTAGCACGCATGTTTTTTACTTTTTGGGTGTTTTCGAGCGATGCCAGGTAGATTTCATCCAAATCTGTTGAGATAGCATAGGCCATTAGATGTAACGCTAGCTCTTTATCCCCGAGGGTGGCGAGTACGCACTGGGCTTGCTGATTTAACAGAGAGGCTACGGTATTTTTCATCAAATAATATCCATTTATGGAGCTAAATACTGAGACAGAATAGTTAGTCAGTCCATATAATTTTTTTAGTTAATTAACATTGAGCCGCCAATAAGATAGTTGCGCCCAATGATGAAGACTCGTTCAGTTTTTGATATCAGAGCAGTCTAACGTGACTATTAGGGGGAGATACCAAAGTGAGTGTGTTGCTATGTAGCAATATTGCATCAAGCCCTATCAAAAAGTTAACACTGTTGCGAGTAAGATGTAATTTACTAAATAATGCCTGTTTATTTAGCGGTTTAATGTCTTCGGGCTACGAGTCACTATCAAGCGAACTAGCTTACCATCGACAAGCTTATTTCGGAAGTGCACCGCAAACCCTGAGCCGATAATAATGGATGTCAGTTGATGTAAACTATTATCTAAAGAAACACCTTAAATGTTTAAATTCTACGAATGGTATTCCAACCTAGAGCGTTCTGGTGACAGAAAGGTAAGCAGGCTAGCAGCAAACTGATCTCCAAGCTCTATCATAGCGTAACTGCCTATAACAAAGTCTGTAAATTATCGAGTTAACAGACCCAAAATATAAGGTGTTTTTATGATCATCACTATTATCATCATCCTTGCTCTGTTTCTAACACCTTCTCAAATTCATGCCGATACTCAAAACAATGAGCTCTATTACCAAATAGGGGAAGCCAGTCGCGATGGTATCGGAAAATTTTATATGGGCCGAGAAATATCCCACGTCATGGGCCATCTTGGTGCCGGTTGGCTTGAACGCCCCAAGCGTGAGCGCGAGGAGCGTACCGACTTATTATTACAACAGCTGTCTTTAAAGGCCACAGATTATGTGGTCGATTTGGGAGCCGGTACCGGTTATTTTAGCTTTCCTATAGCTGTGCAATTAACTGCGGGAAAAGTACTCGCTGTTGATATTGAACCTGAAATGCTCAGACTAATTGAGCAGCGAAAGTCTGCTGAGGGCATCGAAAATATTGATACTATACTGGCCAATGAACGGTCTCCTAATATACCTAATGCAAGTGTTGATGTGGTGTTGTTGGTTGATGCTTATCATGAGTTTTCGTATCCGCGCGAGGTGATGGCTGGGGTAGTGAAGGGATTGAAACCGGGCGGTCGGGTAGTGCTGGTTGAATACCGCGGTGAAGACAACAGAGTGCCAATCAAGCGACTGCATAAAATGACCCAACAGCAAGCTAAAAAAGAAATGAGCGCGGTCGGCTTACAATGGCTTCGTACCGACGATTATTTGCCGCAACAACATGTCATGATATTCAGCAGACAGTGAGCGAGTTGCCCATTACTTAGCAGAGCTCGTTATGAATATCAGCCACACACCACCCGCATCACCAAAATTATAGATGTGATGTAATAAAGTTGGCAATATATTGATTGACTATTTCTGGCTGCTCTAGTGACACAGAATGGCCTGCCTTGGGTATCACAACTATCTGACTACCAGCAGTGGTTCGAGCAATATTTTCTGACAAAGGTACCTCATACGCATGATCCTGCTCCCCCGGCCAATACTAGCAAGGGAACTTTGTTATTCTCAAGTTCTTTCAAGATGCCGTCGCGATGAATAACGCCGTGTGCACTTCTGGCGATATCTGTTCCAAGTTTGAGCATATAATTACGCCAGTACTCGCGCTCATTAGAGCGAGATGAGTCTGCTAAATAGTCATCACCAAACATAATATACATAAGCGTATCGATAAACGGTTCGGTGCCCTGTGCAGCTAAACCTGCTATTAATGGCGAAAACTGCTCTAATTTATACTCTAGCTCTGCACTAGAACCCAGTAAAATGCAGCCTTTAAGTAGATCTGAGCGACGAGCGGCTAAACGCAGCGCGATAAAGCCTCCCATAGAGTTGCCGGCGAAGAAGCAAGGCTCTAATTCAAGTGCTTCAATTAAGGCCGCTGCATCATCTGCGTGTGTATCCATATCGACGCTGACTAATTCTGTACGGGCGCTTTGCCCTTGGTCTCGGTGGTCGTAGCGCACTATCCGAATGTTTTTAGTCAAATGTTTTTGCTTGGTGTTCAAACATCTGTTGATCAAAAAACAGTGAGTGACTTAACACCAAAACCGGAGCGTCTTTCGGCCCTTGGTCTTGATAAAAAATGGTGGTTCCGTTCACGTCAATCTTTGGCATGGTGTTCCCTTTTTATTTGAAAATAAGTCTATCCACTGTCGACGCAGAGAAATCGAATACAACAACATAAATTATTATTTACACTATAAAATGAAGAATACAATTTTTAGCATAACTAGCTTAAAGCGTAAATGAGTATCAATTGAAGCGTGTAAAATAGAATCCATTTTAGGTTAATAAAATAATTTATGATAAGCAGCTACACAACATTTTTACAGCCTCAAAGCTGCGCCAACATGATGCAAACACCATAAAAACATTTACCTAGTTACATATAGCTTAATAATGTATTTTGAGTCAATGACCGACTAATTAGTTGGCTTGCAGAAATACTGCATATCAATTTTAGCTTAGGAAAGTCTTTTGTTTATTGATTGCTTAGTCACTCTTAATACCACATCAAGCGAGCCTTTTTATATGTACTACTCGGTGGGTGATGATTCTTTTATCTGATGGATTCTCAGCGGTTCTTTGAACGTCATGGTGCGACATGGGAACGGTATTTTGATACCTGCTTGGTCTAGGGCGCGTTTGATGGCTCCGACTACTTTACCTCGAGATTTTCGTTGTCCCAGTGGTGTGGGGTCTGTCCACCAAATCACTTCTATAACTATGCTGCTGTCGCCAAATCCATTTAAAAATACTTCTATGGGTAAATCCTGATTAACGGTATTGCAGGTAGTTAAGGCTATTTCGACTATTTGCAGTGATTCGTTGGCATCTTCAGAGTATGCCAACCCTGTCATGATAGTGAGACGCTTGAAATCTGAATCTGTCAGCACTCTGACAAGGTTCTTAAACAGAAATGAATTAGGGGTTTCTACCAATTCACTGTATGGACGACGGATTTGGGTCATGCGTACTGAAATGTCTTCGACTTTACCCATGATGGACTCACATTCAATAAAATCCCCTTTCTCGAAAGGATATTTCCATAACAGCATAATACCAGCAAAGAAGTTTTCAAAAATTTCTTTAAAAGCGAATCTGATGGCAACCGATACCAAGCCGAGCCCACCTAAAGCTTTCGCGGGGGTTAAGCCAGGGAATATCACCATAGCCGCCAGTAACAATCCTAACACCCAAACCTGAATACTACTTAGGTGTTATAACAAGTCCCTTAAGGATGCTCGCATTTTGCTGCGACCTGATATGTTGTAAACAATCTTACTAATCACAATAGACATTCCCCAGGCGAACAGAATCCCGACTAGCCCAGTTAATAGGTATGGAGTGTGGCCGACAAAGTCGTTTATCAAAAAACCGAACATAATAGTCCGGTTTGGTTTGAATTAATTGTCCAACGTTAGCTACTAAACTTATCCATTTGCGGCATCTTGTACTGCTTCACCAGCAGACTCAATATCTTCTCCAGCGCCTTCTATGGTTGCACAGGAACCTAAGGCTGCAGCCATCAATACTAAGATAAGAGTTGATTTTATGTTTGTAATAACTGTAGATGTTTTCATGGGTATTTCCTATTTCTAGCTTACTTGTCTTGGTTATAAGGCAACCACAGTTTTGTGGTGCAGTGTCACTAACATAGGTAACAAGAGTTATTGTTGCCTGTATATCAAATTAGTCTGAACCTCGCTCTGTAT
Source organism: Paraglaciecola psychrophila 170 (assembly GCF_000347635.1). Classification (NCBI taxonomy): domain Bacteria; kingdom Pseudomonadati; phylum Pseudomonadota; class Gammaproteobacteria; order Alteromonadales; family Alteromonadaceae; genus Paraglaciecola; species Paraglaciecola psychrophila. The sequence goes on from NC_020514.1 coordinate 732,750, forward strand.
CATTGTTATCAGAGTCGTCCTTGTTATTGCTTTTATCTTTATCTTCGTTATGTTTATTGGGTGTGAGCATGTCATTTAATTTCTCACCACCTTTGGCACCAAAGTCCAAAGTGCGAATGGCGAAAGGTATTAATATGTCTGCAGCCTCTAGTGCTTTTTTAACGTCAACCACTGCTTTATGTCTAGCCTACATAAAACCTGTTTCACCGGGATAATCTATCTAAAATCACAACACTAGGTTAACGCTGCTGTTTCCGAAGTCTTTAGCAAATGCGGCTGTCTCTTGTTTTTTAACAACAAAATCATATTGTTTGATTTGCTCTACAATCAGTTCTGCAGCCTTTTCAGGATCGTCTGCATATGAAATGCCCACAGACATTTCAACCCGCCTGATGCCGTTATTCGAATAAACCGGTCGGGCACGATATCAACCCTTACATGAAATTGCTGAAACACGACAGTACCATTTAAGGGGGCGCGTTATAGAGCCATTAGAAAGTGTGAACGATGCATTGCCGGTTAGTGGCCGAAAAGCCGTATCTGGATCATTTATTGTGGGACTTTAAGAAACTCAATAGATGTTAAATTTTTGCGGAGAGCACGATGTTGTTTCAACAATTGAAATGATCGACATGAGTGATATCAACTAGGCTTTTGAGCTGATGAAAGATAACGATGTTCGCTATCGTTTTGTGATTGACATGTCGACGTTAGATTAGAACAACCCTGTGTAATTAGGGAAATAGTATTTGGTAAAAAAAGTGTCAAGACTCAACATTATCGTTAATTAACATACGGGGTATCTGTTACAACAACTCACCGAGTGCCAACAAAAGATATACTTTAACAATGGTTAAGCTATTCCTTTCGATTGAGTCCTTGGCGTTTCCATCTTTATTAAAATTAGCTGAGCTGATGTCAATAATCATGTTTTTAGGTGTGTAACAAGGTCCTAGTGTCAGTCACGTTTTCAAATTATGAAACGGTACGCTGAAAAATGTAGTTTATTTTAAGTAGAGATCAGCAACACCGTATTTTATGACAGGAAACAAGAAAGAGTAGTGGTGTAGTTAAGATTAAGACTTTTTAATCGAGTGTGGCTAATCAAAAACCCTCAATGTTTATGATCCTATTTTATGCAAAACACATAATAATCAGATGAAAACAAATATCACAACCGGATTATATTGGTTTAGACACGATTTGCGTTTGATCGATAATCCCACCTTCAACCAATTGTGCGAACAAGTCGACGTGCTCATTTGTGTTTATGTTCAAGGCTATACTAAAGAGCTTCAGGGCAGTTTCTGTGTAGGGAATACCAGTAAACTTAAGGAGACATTTGAACATCAAAGTGTATTGGCGCTAGATGCTGATCTAAGGCATAAAAATCAATATCTACTCTTTTTAGATACTCCATCCCATAGTGCTTTGTACGATTTAGTTCACAAATACAAGGTTACCCATTTTGGATCTGACTGGCATCCGGGAGTTTATGAGCAAAAGTCCCTACAAGCATTACACAATGATTGCCCTCAAGTTAAGTTCATTAGTGAAACTGGCTACTCACTTTTTTCTCGCACCGATTTGCCTTTTGAACTTGAAGATTTACCGAAAAGTTTTACGCCCTTTAGAAAGCAAGTTGAAAGCCTTACAATCGATGCGCCGGTAGAAGCACTTTTAAAGCTTCCAAGTGCGATAGAGCCTTCACCTGAGGTACCACAACAATTACTGACTAAAGGCGTGGTTACAGGTGGTGAAAAAGCGGCTACTGCACAGCTAAATAAGTATTTATTTGGTACTGATTTAATCAGGCAATATAAACAGACTCGTAACGCACTCGATGATTGGGACAGCTCCAGTAAATTGTCTTTATGGCTGGCTAATGGTTGTTTATCAGTAAGAACGGTTTATCACACCATTAAACAATACGAAGTACAACGTGGAGCGAATGATTCTACCTATTGGCTTTATTTTGAATTGTTATGGCGCGAATATTTTCAGTGGTACTTAGCTAAACACCAAGCCAAGTTATTCTATTTTTCTGGGATCCAGCAAGTAGCCCCTTTGTCTGAATTCAATCAACAAACGTTTACTCGCTGGTGTGAAGGTATGACCGAGTATCCCATAGTGAACGCCTGTATGCGTCAACTTAAGCAATCAGGTTATATGTCAAATCGTGGCAGGCAATTGGTTGCAAGCTGTTTTGTACATGAATTGGGCTTGGATTGGCGATATGGTGCGGCGTACTTTGAACAACAGTTAATTGATTATGATGTCGCCAGTAATTGGGGGAATTGGCAATACTTGGCAGGTGTTGGTGCTGATCCTCGTGGCCATAGACGCTTTGATTTAGCCAAACAAACCGCAACCTACGATCCTCAAGCTGTATTTAGAGATAAATGGTTAGGCAGTGAACAGTAGTGAACAGTAATAGTGCCAATTAATAATGTTGACGATGTGGTCCCTGATAAAGTCAATTTGGTGTGGTTAAAGCGGGACTTACGGCTTAGAGATCATGAAGCGCTGTTTAATGCTTCAATTGACGGCACCCCGGTATTACTGCTTTACATAATTGAGCCTATTTTATTAGATGACCCCCATTATGACATTCGTCATTGGCGCTTTATTTGGCAGTCTTTACAAGATATTAATCAACAGCTTAGTCCGTTAAATTGCCAGTTACTGATTATGCAAGGTGAAGCCACCGCTGTATTGTCACAATTATTAAAAACTCTCAGCATTAAGCATATCTATAGTCATCAGGAAATTGGTTTAAGCAATACGTTTGAGCGTGATAAAGCCGTTCGAGTGTGGTGTGATTTAAACGCTATTCGATGGTCAGAATTTGGTTATGGAGCAGTAATACGCGGCTTAACTCAGCGTCATGACTGGGACAAAAACTGGCAAAGGCGGATGCGCCATCAATGTTTTGACCGACCCCTAGAAAACATTCAGTTTCTTGAAACACAGCACCCAGTGTTTTCACAACAACAGCTTGATATTCCAAAACATTGGCAGACACCTCACCCACAGTTTCAAGCAGGCGGTGAAAAACGTGCATGGTATACATTGCATCATTTTTTTACTGAGCGGGGTAAGGATTATGCGTATTCAATTTCTAGCCCTACCGCCAGCCGTAAAGCATGCTCAAGGTTATCTCCCTATTTAGCATGGGGGAATATCAGCCTGAGGCAGGTGTATCAATTTACGCTTAGCAACTGGCAAAAAAAGGGCTGGCGCAGATCTCTGGTTGCTTTCACATCAAGGCTACATTGGCATTGTCACTTTGTGCAAAAGTTTGAGAGTGAAATTGAAATGCAATTTCGTCCTGTTAATCGTGCCTACGAAAAATATGAATACGATGAAAGTGACTTAGCTAAAGCCAATGTAGAGGCATGGAAACAAGGTCAAACCGGCTTTCCATTAATTGATGCCTGCATGCGCTGCTTACATCAAACCGGCTATATAAATTTTCGGATGCGTTCGATGTTAGTCAGCTTTTTATGTCACCAACTTGATGTTGACTGGCGCCATGGTGTGACACACTTGGCCAAGTTATTTTTGGACTTTGAACCTGGTATACATTATCCACAGTTTCATATGCAAGCGGGGATCACAGGTATTAACTTAATTCGTTTGTATAACCCAATTAAACAGTCCCAAGAAAAAGACCCCAAAGGTGACTTTATTCGAAAGTGGTGCCCGGAACTCACAGAACTACCTACTGAGGTTATCCATCAGCCTTGGCAACTCACACAGATGGAACAACAAATGTACGAGGTGCATATAGGCATTGATTATCCGCATCCCATAATTGATTTTGAGACAAGCGCTAAAGCAGCAAGAGATAAGTTATGGGCATTTCAAAAGCGTGATGATGTAAAAGCTGAGGGACGACGTATATTGCGACTTCATACCTTGCCTAATCGTCCCAAAAAAATGTGAGTTATTTGACCCATACTATCTCTATATGATAATTATATTTTAGCTGTAGTATAAAGACTCTAGATACGGAGAAATTCTTTTGAATATTGATTTGTCTTTACCTCCACAATTCCCCAAGCCTACTCTATTGGATATATTGGCAGAGGTTAGAGCGCCTTTTGAGTTTGTCTCACTTGCGCTAAATGTACATGCGTTAAGTAAAGCACCGAAGGGTAATGGACGTGCTGTGATGTTAGTGCCCGGCTACTTAGCGGATGATCACTCGATGCGTCCTCTTGGTGCTTACCTTAAGTATCTTGGCTACGATGTCTACTATACCGAGTTAGGTCGAAATATGGGTAAGGTCAATACTGATATGATGCGCTTGGGAGAGCGAGTTAAATCGGTATCTCAAGACCTAAACGCTGAAAAAGTTACCTTGATCGGTTGGAGTTTAGGTGGGGTGCTTACCCGAGAAGTCGCACGTTTATTCCCTGATGTAGTGCAACAGGTCTTAACTTTGGGTACACCTATAGTTGGCGGCCCCAAATTCACTTCAGTCGGCAAACGATATGCCATGCTAAATAACATCGATTTAGAAGAATTTGAACTTGACGTACATCAACGCAATGCTATCGGTTTGACTCAGCCTGTCACCTCCATTTATAGCAAATCAGATGGTGTGGTTAGCTGGCAGGCGTCGGTTGATATATACAACCAGCAAGCGAGGAATATCGAGGTGAATAGTTCGCATATGGGATTGGGTGTTAATCCAAAAGTGTGGCTGATTATTGCAGATGTTTTAGCGGGTTGATGCATTAAATAGCCCGCATAAAGGCTCTGTGAAGTCGTAACATTGAGTCGTGTAAATGTGTGCATTGGACAAAAAGCATACCAGAGTTGTTCATATGCTACCTTATTGATTAACGTTAACAAAACTTTACTAGACTTGTATTAATTAAAGCCCTAGAAAAGTGTTCATTTTTGTTAAATTTGCTGTTACAGATAGCCATCACCTCAATTTAGAAGGAATTCTTACTCACATGTCACCTCGTTTATTCTCATTTATCAGTGTATTTGTAACTTTTGTAGTGCTTACGCTGACGTTTCCTGCTGCTTCACAATACCGCGGTGCAGATCGTCCACGTATTGTTGTAGTTGAGAAGTTAAGTTTTGAATATGAGACTTCAAAAATTGAGGCTGTGGGTTCGGCCCAGGCAAAACGGTCTGTGACACTTTTCTCCAGTGTTTCTGATGAGGTCACGTCTGTATACTTTTTTGCGGGACAGGCTGTAAAAAAAGATGATGTGTTACTTGAGTTAGACAGTCGGTTGCAGGATATCGATATGCAGCGTGCAGAAATTGAACTAGAAGATGCCCAGAAGAATCTTGATAGAGTGAAAAACAGCTTTAAAAAGGGTGCTGTCACAGAGCGTGAGGTTGATGATGCCAACACCATCTTTGGGTTAGCTAAGATTAACTTGCTTGAAGCGCAAAAAAATAAAGAAGACCGATTAGTGCGGGCACCTTTTGAGGGCATTGTGGGTTTGACTGATGTTGAGGCTGGGGATCGCATCACCCCACAAACTGAAATAACCACTTTAGATGACAGAACCAAACTTTTTGTAAATTTTTTCGCGCCTGAATTGGCGGTGTCTTATTTGATGGAAAAACCCATGGTTCAATTGCAGCCTTGGACTGACAGGTTGACTTTATTATCCGCCAGGGTGGCTGAGATTGACTCCCGAGTAAGCCTTCAGGACAGAACAATTCGAGCAAGAGCACTGCTAGATAATCAAAACGATCAGTATCGTCCAGGTATGAGTTTTCGAGTCACCCTAGAAGTTCGTGGAGAATTATATATAGCGATCCCTGAGGCTGCATTATCTTGGGGTGCTAACGGTGCCTTCGTTTGGTTAGCTGAAAATGAAAAGGCCAAGCGGGTCGGTGTGCAGATTGAACAAAGGTTGAGGGGCCGAATTTTGGTGACCGGTGATTTAAGTTCAGGCGAAATACTGATTGTAGAGGGGATACAAGGGTTACGAGATGGTCAGGCATTAGATATTCAAAATACTCAAACAAATAATATAAAATTGACTCAAAAACAACTTGAATCAAAGGTTGCAGGCTAGTGTTTAAAAGTACTCTTTTCAAAGATGATTTACCGTCATTATCTATACGCAGACCCGTATTAATTTTAGTGTTGAACTTGTTAATTGTTACGGCGGGAATTGCCGCGCTATTTGCCTTAGAAATTCGTGAATTACCTGACGTTGACCGGCCTATAATTACCGTTTCTGCCAACTATCCCGGTGCCGCCCCTGAAACAGTTGATTCAGAAGTCACTAGTCGGCTGGAAGGTGCAGTCGCCAGAGTCAGTGGTGTAAAAACCATTCGGGCACAAAGTGAAGAAGGCAACAGCCGTATTCGCGTAGAGTTTCGTCCTGGCATTAACATTGAAGATGCCGCTAACGAAACGCGAGAATCTGTAGCGCGAATTCAGCGAAGATTACCTGATGAAGTCGAGCAAGTATCCATTGTAAAAGCCGATAATGATGCACAAGCGGTGGTCAACATTGCGATTTCTAGTGAAAAGTATGATTTAGAAACCCTGACTGACATAGTTGAAACAGACCTAGCCCCATTATTTTTAAATGTGCCAGGTGTGGCTGATGTGAGTTTAGATGGAGACCGGCAGCGTGTATTGCGGGTTAGCGTCGATAATTTACGCTTAACGAGCTTTAATCTGTCTATATCTGACGTGGCCAGAGCATTGAGTACCGCACCTTTTGATGTACCTGCTGGAAGTATTCGTTCCACTGATCATCAATTGATAGTGCGTGCTGATGCGACATCTGTAAACGAGCAAGACGTTCGCGATATTGTGATTGCAGGTAATGTTAAAGTGGGCGATGTAGCCAGCGTTTATTTTGGCCCTGCTGACTTACGCAGCATAGTGCGGTTAGACGGTAAGCCTGTTATTGGTTTAGGTGTGATTAGGCAAGCACGCTCTAACACTATCGAAATTTCAGATGAAGTGTTAGCAATGTTAGATGGTTTACGTCAACGTTTCCCTGACTTAGAAATGACTGTCACCTCAGACGATGCCGAGTTTATTCGCGACTCAGTGGATGAGGTGCTGCAATCTCTGGTGTTTACGATAGGTCTTGTAATCGTAACGTTATGGTTGTTTATTGGTAAGTTTAGAGCGACCTTGATACCCGCTTTAGCGATCCCCGTTTCTTTGATTGGCTCTTTAGCTATTCTTTGGATGTTTGGTTTTTCAATTAATATTTTGACGTTACTCGCCTTGGTTCTTGCCACAGGGTTGATAGTCGACGATGCCATAGTGGTATCAGAAAATATTCAGCGACGCCGAGCCGCGGGTATGGGAGCCAGGGCAGCAGCGGTGATAGGTACCCGTGAAGTGTTTTTTGCTGTCGTTGCGACCACAGCAGTATTAGTGGCGGTATTTGTACCTATTGCATTTCTTCCCTCTACCGCTGGGCGCTTATTTAGAGAGTTTGGCGGTGTATTAGCCGGAAGTGTCGTTATTTCATCATTTGTCGCGTTATCGTTAGTGCCCGCTCTAACAGCAAAAATTCCTGCTATCGATGTCTCAAAACAAAAACAACCGGGACTACTCAGCCGTTTTGGTACTGCATGTGTTAATGGTTATGAGCGCGCTTTGCTGTTTGTTTTAAAGTTCTCCCTTGCCGTGGTCATTTTTTGCACCTTAATAGGTGCTGGCGCTTATTATGTGTTTAATGAATTAGACAACGAGTTACTTCCGCCGGAAGACAGAGGTGTGGTGCGTATATTTGCACGTGGCCCTGACGGCACCGGTATCAATTTTATGGACAGGCAAGCCCTAAAAACCGAAGCGTTACTTTTACCTAATATTGACCAAGGCGAAATTGAATCGATTTATACTGTTGTGGGCCGCTGGGATCCTAATATTTTATTTATTACGGTGCCTTTGGTTGACTGGGCAGATAGGAAGCGCTCACAACAACAGATTATTGATGAGTTGCGTCCTATGTTGTCACAAGTAGCGGGCGCGCCGGGGCGAGCATTTGGTAGTAATAGCCTGAATTTAAGAGGATTTGGCGGGGGATTTGAAGTCGCACTCACTGGCGACAACTATCTAGAAATTTACCAAGCAGCCCTCGATTTTTCTAAACAAATTGAAGATACCCTTCCAGAATTAGGCAACGTAGGCATTTCTTACGAACCGACTCAACCACAACTAAGGGTGAGTATCGATAGACGCCGTGCTGAGGAGTTGGGTGTTGCCTTTGATGATGTATCTCGAACGCTACGAGCGGCAGTTAGCGGTGATGATATTGTAGATTTAAATGTGGGCGACCAAGCGGTACCTATTATTTTACAGTCGAGTAACCGTAATTCTTTAGACCCTGCAAGCATCCTCAATCTCTTCGTTAGCTCTAGCAAAGGTGGTTTAGTTCCGCTTTCAAGTGTGGCTTTCGTGACTGAAGAAGGAGTCGCAGCTGAGTTGGAGCGTCATGCCCAGCGCCGCGCAATAGAATTAGAAATGGAGTTACCCGCTGAGATCACCATTGAACGAGCTGTCACATCGATTCGAGAACTTGCCAACAGCACCCTTCCACCCGGCATCGGATTGGTGTTCTTAGGTGAAGCGCTAACGTATCAAGAAACAAATCAACAAGTCATGTTGACCTACATACTGGCATTTTTAATTGTAATGTTAGTGTTAGCCGCACAATTTGAAAGTTTTAATAGTGCGTTTGTGGTGATGTTAACCGTGCCCTTTGGTATTGCTGCGGCTATCTATGCACTTTATTTTACTGGCACATCAATCAATATTTACTCGCAAATTGGCTTGGTGATGTTGATTGGACTAATCGCCAAAAACTCAATTTTGCTGGTGGAATTTGCGAATCAACTTCGTGATGCCGGCATGGGTGTTAAAGAAGCCATTATTGAAGCGGGTAAAGTCAGACTGCGCCCAATCATGATGACCCTGGTTTCTACTATTTTAGGTGGATTGCCGCTCATTCTCTCCACTGGTGCGGGTGCTGAAGCACGTAATGCTATTGGTTGGGTAGTATTTGGTGGACTTGGTTTGGCGGTGGGCTTTACGCTATTTTTGACGCCGGTGCTGTATTTCGCTTTAGCGCGCTTTACTAAGCCTAAAGCAGATGAAGAAAATCGCTTGAACCTTGAATTAGAAGCCGCTCAGAAACAGTTGTAGTTTAATAAAAATAGCGCTCAAGTTTGGATTAACTTGAGCGCTATACTGAATTGACTCAGTGGCTTATTAAATATGACCCGCTAATTCGTCACGGAGTGATAGCTTAAGTTTTAAAATATCTGACTTTTGACGTCGTATTCTCAACGCAGTTTTGCATCTAACTCATCAACAATTTCAGCCCAGTCGGCATTTTCGTCAATCATTTGTTGTAAAAAGGTCTTCTGAGCGGTGTTCCAAAAGTCGGCTTGATGTAATTTGACGTTGGCGGGTAGTGAGCCATGTTGTCTAACAAAGCTATTAATAGCTTGCTCGGAGCTATCAAGGCCTAATTGATCGAACAAAGAGTGAATCGAATGAATTGGTGAATACATTGGTTTCTCCGCTGAAGTTTTTCTAGGTTAGGGAGTATATGTCTTTAAGCACTCATAAACCGTTATAATATGCGGCTGGGATGAAAATATGCAGAGAGATTTAACAATCATTAAAATCATTTGATTTTTTACCACAGAGAATAAATATGGCAACACTTGAAGAACGGTAAACCCTATAACTTGTTTGGTTAGCTCTTGGAATGTTGACTGTTTGCACCATGTGGATTTGTTAGACGTTGTTGGTTTAATACTTGCAAATGTTCTGTTTAATACTGGCAAATGTTCCGCTAAATGGCGCATCTGGTTATTTTAAGCTGAGGAATTTATGGTGTTTATGAATATTTTGTTTGATCGATGCGTTTCGATTAAGAGGCAAGTCTTAGCCGTCTTTCTAACGGTTTTGTCTTTATTAGTGTGTTCTTTGCCAACACAAGCGCTAGAAATTGACGTCAGTGCTCACCAAGGAACTGAGTATGAGACTCAAGGATTTTCAATATTTATTGCCGATAACTTTTCGCGGAAAAACCCATTTTATTGGAGTCTAGGCTTCAGTCGCTATGATGAAGTGTTTGTTGAGTGGAATAACAGTAATTTGAAATTCCCTATCAATAGCGCTGAAGCATCATTATCTTATCGCCATCAATTCACAGCTCGAAACCCTACAATGAGACGTTTCAGTATGGAATACCAATTAGGAGTAGCGGCGTCATTAACCGATAATAAGTTTACTTGGGTTGAACTTAATGAAGAAAAATATTTTTCGGAAACCGGTGATATCAATGGCTTTTTAGCTATTTCAGCCCATTATAAAATGTCTTCTAATGTCTCTGCCATCATGGGGGTAAAACACTTTCCTAAGATGTCCGAATTTGGCAGCATGAGTTCTGTTTTTCTGGGGGTTAAGTTTAACTTCGACGTTGGCCCAACTTATTATGGTAACTAATCACATTTGAATAAATGTTGAAGGTTAGAAAGCGTAGTGAATAAGTGAGGAATGAATATTGTTTATGTGTAGATTAAACCTGCAATCTGCCGCAGTGCTTCGGCGTATCTGGTTAAGGTTACCACTTTTAAGTTCTATCTTAATTGGTTTGGCTTTGCCGCAACTCGTTTATGCTCAGGCTGTTAACTGCCCTGGTCCACCACCTTTGACCACCACTGATACCGACGGCGATGGTTACGACGACAATATAGATATATTTCCAAATGATCCTATTCGCCATTACGACTATGACTTAGATGGCATCAGTAATTTTGATGAAAATGATGATGACGGCGATGGTGTTCTGGATGGAGATGATAATAATCTAGATGCTGACCCAGTTATTAATTTCTACGACCCTTTCCCCGAAGATCCACTTGAGTGGATCGATACCGATGGTGATTGCCTCGGCAATAATGCAGATCTAGATGATGACGGCGATGGATTTGCAGATACCATAGACCCGTTTCCTTTGAATGGCTTTGAATGGGAAGACACTGACAGTGACCGCATAGGTAATAACGCCGATGCTGATGACGATAACGACGGTGTGATCGATTTATATGATGCCAAACCTTTGGATCCAAATGAACAAACCGATACGGATAGCGATGGTGTCGGCAATAATGCCGATGAAGACGATGATAATGACGGTATTGACGATGTAGATGATGCGTTTCGGCTGAACGCCAATGAAACCTTAGACACAGACAATGATGGCATCGGAAATAACTCTGACCCTGACAATGATGGCGACGGTGTATTAGACGCGAATGACTTTTTGCCAGATGACCCTTCTGAATCCTTCGACAATGATGGCGATCTAGTCGGTGATAATGCTGATCCTGATGATGACAACGATGGCTTTGCCGATGGCGTTGACGCGTTTAGAACTGATCCGGCTGAAAACTTAGACACGGATGGTGATGGCGTCGGTAACAATGCCGACAGTGATGATGACGCTGATGGCGTGGCTGACGCTTCTGACGCGTTTCCACTCGACCCTACTGAGTTCATCGATACTGACAATGACGGCATAGGTAACAATACCGATACCGATGATGACGGTGATGGCGTAGAAGACGGTATAGATAAGTTTTCGCTTGATAGAACAGAATCTATTGATACAGATGGTGACGGCATTGGAAATAATACCGATACTGATGACGATGGTGATGGTGTGCCTGACAATGTTGACCCTGATCCTCTGAATATGGCTGAAGATACCGATACTGACGGCGATGGCATTGGTAACATTGCCGACCCAGATGATGACGGAGACGGCGTAGCCGATGGCTTTGATGCTTTCCCGCTTAACGGTAATGAAACACTAGATACCGATGGCGATGGCTTAGGTAATAATCTAGGTGATGCCGATGATGATAACGACGGCACCGTTGATTCTGATGATCCTTTTTCCTTAGATAGAACAGAGTGGCTTGATACTGATAGCGATGGTGTTGGCAATAATGCAGATTCAGATGATGACGGCGACGGCACTATTGATAGTATCGATGCTTTTAGACTCAACGCTGCTGAGTCTAAAGACACCGACGGTGATGGTGTAGGTAACAACGCTGATAGTGACGATGACAATGACTTTTTTATTGATGCCGATGACGATTTCCCCTTAAATTCATTAGAGTGGTTAGACACTGATAATGACAATGTTGGCAATAATGCAGACAACGATGATGATAATGACGGAGTTAAAGATTCGTTAGATATATTCCCTTTAAACAGGTTTGAATCAGTCGACACCGATGCTGATGGTGTGGGTAATAACGCAGACAGTGATGATGATGGCGATGGTTTTATCGATAATGATGATGCATTTCCACTGGATATATCGGAATGGCTCGATACCGACTTAGATGGCATTGGCAATAATTTAGATACGGACGATGACGGTGATGAAGTAACCGATAATCTGGATTTATTCCCGGTAGATAACACTGAATGGCTAGATACTGATGTTGATAGTATCGGTAATAATGCCGACAGTGATGACGATAATGATGGCGTAAGAGACATAGACGATGCCTTTCCACTTGATCCGGTCGAAACCAAAGATACGGATCTAGATGGGATAGGAAATGTATTTGATATTGATGATGACGGTGACGGCGTAATTGATTCTGATGATGCCTTTCCGCTAGATAGCACCGAGACAGTAGATACCGATGGTGACGGTACAGGCAACAATACAGATACAGATGATGACGGTGATGGGATCTCTGATATTAATGATCCATTTCAACTCGATCCAACGGAGTTTATTGATACCGATAATGACGGCACCGGTAACAATAGCGATACTAATGACGACAATGATGGGTTTTTAGATACAGAAGACGATTTCCCCTTGGACCCATTAGAATGGTTAGACACCGACAAGGACACCATTGGTAATAATGCAGATCTCGATGACGATAACGACGGAATGAGCGATGAATTTGAAATCAGGTATGGTTTGAATACTCTTGATCCTGATGATGCCTTACTTGATATTGATTTAGACGGCGTAATAAACGGTGATGAAGCGCTAGACAATAAAAATCCTCTGGTTGATGATTATCCTCCAAAGATCAACCTCCCAGGATCACTGCAACTTAATGCGGAGCATATCTTTACTACGCTTACTGAAGCGGCATTGGTGGCGGCGACCAATATTTCTGCTAGTGATGGTTTAGATGGTGATGACTGCTGCAGTCTTACCCCTGTTGGTTTTGAGCGTGGTATACAGGTGTTAAAATCTGGTCAATTCCCGGTTAAGTGGAGAGCAATTGATAACGCTGGCAATATTGCCTATATAGAGCAAACGATTAATCTTTATCCTTTAGTTAATTTTGAGCCTGACCAGACTGTTGCAGAAGGTGGCATCGCTACTGTAAAGATTGTGCTCTCAGGTATCTCGCCCATTTATCCATTTAAGATCCCAGTTGCAGTGGTGGGGGATGTCGATGCTTTTGACTACAGTATTGATGATGAGTTTGTGGTGATTGAAAGTGGCACTATTGGTTACGTTAATATCAGGTTAAACGAAGACTTTCAAGACGAAGGGGATGAGCGACTTATTTTGGAATTTGGTGATGGCTTAAATGTAGGCTCACAACCCACTCATACTATTACTGTGAGTGAAGAAAACCTAGCCCCTAAATTATCCGTTTTAGTCACACAACGAGGCTTGATGTTATCCAATGTCGCCAAAGACGATGGTGATATTGAGCTAAGGTTAAACATTGACGACTCTAATCTTGGCGATACACATATTATTGAATGGACTATTCCCGCCGAGTATCAAGCACGGGTCAGTGCTAATCAGATGGTGGTAGTGATCACCCCTAGTAATATAAGTTTACCTACTACTAACAGTGATATTTTATCTTTATCAGTAGAAGTGACGGATAGTGGCCCGGGCACCTTAGTTACCACTGAAGTTGTGCATATTCCGATTTTGGCTACTCAACCCGCATTAACTAAAAGTGATGTTGATCGCGATGGGTTAACCGATAAGGAAGAAGGTTTTCTAGATGAGGACTTCGATGGTCTGCCAGCATTTATGGATGTATCAGATGTTACCTATATTCAGCCTATACATGTTAATTCCGCCATCACTAAGTTTGTTGAGACAGAGCCAGGTCTTGTGCTGGCTTTGGGAAAATTCGCTAGGCTACAACAGTCAGACGGTGTAATGTTATCTGAACAAGAAATCAAAGCTACAGGGTTGATTATCGCTGATACGATTAACCATCAAAATGAGTATTACGATTTTGAAATTAGTGACATTCTCCCGGTGGGGAGTTCAGTAGATGTTGTTTTGCCCTTGCAACAAAACATTCCTGAATTTGCCATATATAGAAAGTTTTCTGCAGAAAATGGCTGGCAGGATTTTGTGGAAAATGCCGACAACAGCTTAGCGTCAACTGTATCTGATAACGATGTATGCCCAGCACCAGATAGTAATTTGTATTCAAGAGGCCTGAGTAAAGGCGACGATTGTGTGCGTTTAACTATCAAAGACGGTGGTCCCAATGATGCTGATGGCATAGCAAACGGCACGATTGAAGACCCAGGTGGCATAGCGTTAAAGTCTGTAGATGAAATCGTTAAAACCCTTGATCCAGAAAAAAGCAGCACAGGCGGGGTGTTTACCCTCAACCTTGGCCTGCTTCTGATATTGCTAGGATGGCGTGGTTTTATTGCCAGTTCGAAGGGTAGGGCGTAAAATAATAACGCTCTGGGCTACAGGCTATATAGAAGGGGCTTAATTGTTTTATCTAGCCTATAGCCAAAACAATTAATGAAGTACTATTCAAATATTAGCGGTACTAATTCAAAGATGTTTTGCATCTAAGGTTAATCACTAAATAGTTTTGTTTAGTTATTCTTGATCAGAAGCTTGTGGTCAAAGTCTAATCATGTAGTCTTATTAATGTATGCTGGAACTTGTGCTGTTCGTTTAAAATTAGTCGCTGCGGACTTCAACTTTTCAACTAATTGTGGCAAATTTCCACGCTTTGAAATGGCTAAATAAGTGGTTGCCAGTTGTAACTGAAATACTCTGGTAATATCAGTACAGGGTGCTTTAATTGTTAAGTATATTATGTCGATTCCGCCATCTGAGAAAAACAAATAATTAGCTTCACCGGTTAGAAATTTTTGCAATGCAACTTGCCATGTTGGTGTGGCAACAGCGATATGCCCTGAATCTGCGATGACTTGTTCACGAAAGTCGCCGACAAAAACTGCTATTTGGCCTTGGAGTGGCAATTGCTTAACAGCATCAATGCTCATGTCTTGTTGGTTTGATTTGTGACCAAACACGGAGTAGACATTCTGCGTTATCGGGGATATTCAATAGAAGTTGTCCTCTGTGTCTTGGGTCCGAGCTAAAGCAAAAACTAACACGTCAGGTTTTATTTTACTTTCGTTTAATATACGCTGCCAACATGATTTGCTTGCGCAATCTTGCTTCAGTTGAAATACCTTGGACTAATTCAACTGTGTAACCGGAAGGTTTCCCTCGTCCATTGTATTCGCTAAAAGATGGTTCAAGATGTGTTAACACCCAAATTTGGTTTGCAAACGATTGATTACCATCTATTTTACCAAGTGTTATTACACCGTTAGTAACATCCACATTGGTTCCCACAAGCTGCAATTTTAACAGCCATTGTTCTATTAGATGATTGAATGCATGCGAAGTCATAAAACGTTCAGCTACATTTGCTAATTTTATCGCATATTCGCGATTTTGGTTGGTTTTTAGCATAGTCATATAGCTGAATTGTATGTCATAAGTGTATGTGTTTTTGAATGATGAGCAGTCAAATTAGGCTAACTTGCAGGTGACCGAAACACGTAGTTCAGAGTAGAGTAACGTGGAGACTCTACCTTTTAGCACTTCGCCAATAGGTTGTTCCCAACTATTGTACTCGACCACGTTTTCTATCCCGTGATTGCGAAAATGTCAGCGCGATAATCACCACTTAGCCCCCCCCACCGACTTTAATTTTTTGAGTCCTGCCAGTTTAGATGTTTTTTTATTATCGGTGTCTTGAGGATTATCAACGATCGAAAAAAGCAATAATATTTGCAGTGATCGGTGCAATCCAAAAGAAGGCATCTTCGCTTTGCCATCAAGTTGTAGAGGTTAAAATCATATTCCAAATATTCGCTGAAAACCCTCAATAATAGTGCGATAGCATCACTCTCGGCATGATACTAAATCGTATTTTTTTGTGCAAACATAGCTCAGGGTATTTACATTTTGTTCAGTGGTTGTTGGTTATTTTAGTAATGATGAGCGCGCCCAAGGACAAAAAAGAACGCGCAAAATAGGGGGGTAAAATAATAAGAGGGTTGACACACTTTTTATATCTTAAGTGCTCTTCCGTTATTTTCGCTCTTGACTGCAGCGTTTCGAACAATACTTCACCTCATCCCAGCATCTTTCCCATTTTTTACGCCAATTAAACGGGCGATTGCATACAGGACAGATTTTGCTGGGCAGCTCAGACTTTCTCATTTTTGTCTAAAGCTTTGAAAAATATTTGGCCGTCTCGCTGGATAGCTTGGCGCTTTTCGTCGGTCATTTTGTTCAGGGTGCGGTAGGGCATACCCAAACGCGGATTATTACCTAACTTTTCTTTGTTTCGGTCTAAAAAATCCCAATATAAATAGTTAAATGGGCAGGCTTGTGGGCCATTTTTTTCTTTCACTTTATAATGGCAGCTTTTGCAATAATTAGACATTTTATTGATATAACTACCGCTGGCTGCATAAGGTTTACTAGCCAGTAAGCCGCCATCTGCAAAGAGGATCATGCCGGTGACATTGGGCATTTCTACCCACTCATAGGCGTCAGCATACACAATCAAATACCATTCGTTGACTTCATCAGGGTGCAGTCCTGCTAATAAGGCGAAGTTACCTAAGACCATTAATCTCTGAATATGGTGGGTATATGCGTTTTCTGAGGTTTCTTTGATGCATTGATGAAGGCAATTCATTTTGGTGTTTGTATCCCAAAAGAATTTAGGAAGCGAGCGTGTCGCTTCGAGGAAGTTTTCAGTTTTGTAATCTGGCATTTTTAGCCAATACAAACCGCGCACATATTCGCGCCAGCCTAATACCTGACGAATAAAGCCTTCAACTGCATTTAGCGGGGCGTCACCATTTCGATATGCGTTCTCTGCTTTTTCAATCACTTCTTTGGGCGTTAAAAGCCCGCAGTTTAAGTAAAAACCAATATGTGAGTGATACATCCAAGGTTCGCCTTGCACCATAGCGTCTTGGTAATCGCCAAAATGAATTAAGCGCTGGGCTACAAATTCATCTAATACAACCAATGCCTCTTCTCGATTGACGGCAAAGTGAAAATTACCAAGTTCCCCAAAATGGTCACTAAAATTATCTGCTACTAATTGCAAGACGTCTTGAGTAATGGCGTCAGGTTCAAACTTTGTGGGTAGTGGCGGAGACATACCTTTGGGTAATGCTTTGCGGTTTGAACTGTCAAAATTCCATTTATCGCCTACTGGTTTGTCACCATCCATCAAAAAATGCCATTTTTTGCGCATTTCTCGGTAAAAAAACTCCATACGTAATTGCTTACGGTCCTCTGCCCAAGTGGCGAATTCATCAAGGCTTGATAAAAATCGGTCATCTTGGCAAATCTCAACGGGAATATTTAACTTATCTTGCCAGCTCTGCATCTCTGCTAATACGCGATATTCACCGGGATGGGTAAGTATAATTTTATTGATGTTTTTTTGTTTACACAGCCGTTCTACCTCGCCAAATAAACTACCTTGATTGTTCTGGTCGTCATAATGGGTGTAATGAAGGTTATGTCCCTGAGATATTAATTCCTGAGCGAAGTGGCGCATAGCTGAGAACAAAAAGGCTATTTTCTTTTGGTGATGTTTTACGTAAATAGCTTCTTGACGCACTTCGGCGATTAAGATCCAGTCGTTGTCTAAGTCGCAATGTTGGAGACTGGCCAACGAGTTGCTCAGTTGGTCAGCAAGTATAAGTCTGAGGGTAGCCATTTTAGAGTGTTTCTTCATCTGGTTGCTGTTTCGATTGTGCTAGCGCATCAAGAGCACGCAGCCGTGATATTTTTAAATCAACTAAAGGTCTAGGATAATTATCACCTAGTTTAATACCCGCATAATTGAGAATGTTTTGTGGGGCATCCCATGGGTTATGGATAAATTTATCAGGTAATTTGCTAAGTTCTGGGCAATAACGTTTAACGTAATCGCCCTTGGGGTCAAAACGCTGCCCTTGAGTGACGGGATTAAAAAATCCTGAAATAAGGTGCAGCATCGGCTCCTGTGCCCGCTATCCATTGCCAGCTTGCGCTATTGGCCGCTAAATCTGCATCTAATAAACAATCCCAGAACCAACGCTCTCCTTTGCGCCAATCAATTAATAAGTTTTTCACTAAGAATGAGCCCACCACCATACGTAAGCGGTTATGCATAGTGCCGGTTTGCCAGAGTTCACGCATACCTGCATCGACGATTGGAATGCCCGTTTGACCTAGTTGCCAGGCTTTTAGTGAATTGTCATCAGTGCGCCACGGGAAATGCTCAAACTTAGGGCTGAAGTTCTTTTGTGGAATGTGCGGGAAATGAAACAATAAAGAATGTGAAAACTCGCGCCATCCTAATTCACTTAAATAGCAATCTAAGCCTACGTCTTCGGTATTGCCATTTAAAGAATCAATGGCCGCATACCAAACTTGATTCGGAGATATTTCACCAAAATGCAAGTGTGCTGATAGTTTGGATGTTGCACCTAAGTCCGGAAAATCTCGTTTGTTTTTATACTCTTTAGCGCCATCAGGTAAAAAATCACTGAGGTGATTTGCGGCACCTTGTTCACCCGGCGTCCACATTTTTTCAATGGTACCGTGCCAGTTAATATCTGGCATTAACTCAAGTGAGTCCAAGCCTTTATCTGATTCTGGAAAATACTCAATCTGTAAGTTTTTTGGCACTTCAACCGGCATTCTTGGGGAAGCTTTAGATAAACAACCGCGACGATAGTAGGGCGTAAATACTTTGTAAGGTGTCTCGTCTTTTTTTAATACTTGCCATGGTTCCCATAATAAATGGCTATTAAAACTTTGAACATTGATACCTGCTTCAATTAAAGCATGCTTAAGTTGAGTGTCTCGCTTTATTTGCCAAGGCTCGTAGGACCGATTCCAGACGACGCTTTTGATGTCATGTAGCTGAATAAATTCAATTAGTAGCTTGCTCGCATCACCCTTTAGACAATGCAACTGACCGTTTAATGAATCATTCAGAGAACTAAGTGATTGGTGCAACCACCATTTACTGGCACTACCAGGTACAAAATGTTCGGGGCAATCAGTATCAGAAATGTACAGCGGTATAACAAGCCCGCGTTCACTAGCGTAGGTTAGAGCTGGGTTATCTCGTAAACGCAAATCCTGACGAAACCAAACCAATGTTAATGCTGTGATAAATAACACTCCAAGTATTGACTATAGGTCATATGTTACTGAAAATAAGTGTTTCTAGATCGAATTATTGTTATTTTTTTTGAAATTAGTGAACCAGATATTTTCTTTATCCGTAAGGATGGCATGAAGAAAACTATACAAAATTTTAACACTGAAGAAAAATCGCGCATTATCGAAATGGCTTGGGAAGATAGAACCCCATTCGAAGCTATAGAGGGATTATTTGGCGTTAATTCTAATCAGCTAATCGACATCATGCGTAGTGAACTTAAAATTGGTTCCTTCAAAGTATGGCGAAAACGCATGCGGGGCAGACAAACTAAACATCTTGCTTTGAGGCCTGAAGGTATTTTGCGTGGTTATTGCAAAACACAATATAAGCACAGCCGCGGTAAATAACTTGATTGTTATCTGGTTCCCCTTACTATAATTAAACACACCCTTCAATAAAAGTGCTCAATGTCTTTTTATGTTGATACAAAATGTTATCCAACACCTGCTAAATATTCTTGAAGCGAAAGGTTTTAAAGCCCTAGTGCACTTCGAGTTGGAAGGAGTGTGTGAACTTCGCAGTGATCATAAAAAGCTTGATTATATAACTATTAACAAGATGCTTGCGAAACTGAACATAGACGGTGAGCTGAAATCCGAGTATTGGAAAAATCAGTGGGAGCTTGTATCGCTTTTTAATGGTCAGTCACCCTTAAAAGAAGCGCAAAACTTAGACCATGCTATGCGGGTTTTACCTATATTAATGTGCAAGCATGGTGCTGCTAAAGTGATGATGTCACCCGTTGCGTGGGGAGCAGATAAAGGTCGTTACGTGCGGGGGTCTGGCGCAATTTTTTCATTGGATACTCGGTCAGTACATATTCCTAATGCGATTCAAATGAATGTCAGCGTTAAAAACCATCAGGGTGAAAATTTATTTGCTCAACAAGGTCTAGGTGAATGGATACAATATGAATTGTTGGTGAATAGCTATAATTGTTGTCTTTTGTTTTTGCCCGAAGAAGATGCTTTTAAACGTTTAGCGTTACGTCAAGATTATGAATTGGACGCTGAGCTCAGTTCCCCAGTGGTACTGTCTGGCGGGCATCAAGGCAGTATTGCATTGTACAAAGAAATAGGTAAACACAATCAAGCAATGGGTTTAGAACCCCTTTTTTTTGCTGCCGACAACTCAGTACTACATTATGCTGGTGACTGGCGAAAAACAGCGCGAGTAGAGCATAGGATTGGTGCAACCAGTAAAAACTATGATCCTTATTTGAATATGTTGTTTATTCTTATAAACGTTCTTGAAGGTATTAGTAAATGGCAACAATTAGAAGCGTTGCCAAATTTTGAAGATAAAGCTTTACCCGTGTCTTTGTATGACCACCATAGTAAAGAAGATGGGCAAAAAAAATTAGGTGCGCTATCTTTATTTGAAAATGATAGCTGGTTTGCAAACAAGATAGATTATTACTGCCAAGACATGCCCGATAATAAAGAACTGTGCTTGGGTGTAAAGATTAAAGAATTAATGCTTAGTAAATACCAATTAACGGTTATTACGTGATATTCATAAAAGTTGCATTAACAATGTTTGGGTTGATTTAACTTGATAAAAATTAGGAAAGCACGTTTTGCTTAAACAAAAATTAATTATATTAGACAAGCCTCCGCTCTTAACAGGCACTGACGTTGAAAGTAAGCGGGCTGAACTCAGAGCATATTTTGAGCAAACTTGGGAGCTTTACGAATCACTTTTTTCTTTAATTAATGAAGACGAAGCTTTTGTACTGCGCCCAGAACCATTACGTCATCCGTTAATTTTTTATTACGGACATACGGCTGTTTTTTATGTAAATAAATTATTGCTTGGCAAATTTATTCAACATCGTATTAATAACCAAATCGAGTCTGTTTGTGCTGTGGGTGTAGATGAAATGTCTTGGGACGATTTGTCGCCGGGTAATTATCAATGGCCGAGTGTTGAAGACGTGTCTGAATATCGTGATCAAGTGAAAGAGACCGTATCATGTTTAATTGATATGATGCCGCTAACATTGCCTATTACTCAGGATTCATTAGCTTGGGTTATCCTCATGGGGTGTGAGCATGAGCGTATTCACATCGAAACATCGTCGGTTATCATGCGCATGCTCGATACCAAGTATCTAACTTCATCCAACGTATGGAAAGATTGTACAGACTCTGGTATAGCACCCAATAATGCTTTATTAAATGTTGCCAGTAAGTCTTTAATACTAGGTAAGCCAGATACCAACGTAACTTACGGTTGGGATAACGAGTATGGTCAATTACCGATCGATGTAAGCGATTTTTCTGCCTCACAATATTTAGTTTCTAACCAAGAGTTTATGGAATTTGTAGATGCTGGTGGCTACAAAACCCCTAGCTTGTGGACGCAAGAGGGACAAGGTTGGCTAGGCTTCTCTGAAAGTGAAATGCCACGTTTTTGGCGACGTAAAAATGGTGAGTATTGGCAAAGAAATCTAACCGAGGAAATTCCTTTACCTTTAAGTTGGCCAGTCGAAGTGAATTATCTTGAAGCCAAGGCATTTTGTAACTGGAAAGATAGTCACAGTGAAGACTTTGTTCGCCTGCCTACGGAAGCTGAATGGCAAGTGCTGCGCGACCAATTAGATACAGATTTAGCTGATTGGGATAAAGCTCCAGGAAACATCAACCTAGAACATTTTGCTTCATCATGCCCCGTGGATAAATTTAAGCAGACAGAATTTTATGACGTAATTGGTAACGTATGGCAATGGACAGAAAGCCCAATAGATGGTTATGAAGGGTTTAAAGTTCATCCGTTATACGATGATTTTTCAACACCTACCTTTGATGGCCAGCATAATCTCATTAAAGGTGGTAGCTGGATGTCTACCGGTAACGAGGCAACCCGTGATTCTCGGTATGCATTTCGTCGTCATTTCCATCAACATTCAGGTTTTCGTTATGTTTCAAGCATACATCAGGAAGTACCTATCACAGCCGTGACAAAATGTGAGATGCAAACCGATATTAGTCAACAATTACACCATCACTTTGGTGCGGCCAGTCATCAAGAAGACCACGACTTGCAGAAAATCCTTAAAGTAGTGCAGCCCCATATAACGCCAGACAGCAAAGTCCTCGATATGGGTTGTGGTGTGGGTCGTTTATCTTTTGAATTAGCCAAAACAACCAATCATGTTGATGGAGTAGACTTTACCGCAAGACATATTCAACACTGTCTTGATTTAAAAGAGCAAGGGCAATTACGTTATGCCATGCCTACTCAAGGTGAAATTTTCGATTTCCATGAAGTAACCCTAGAAAATTTAGGATTTGAGCAATCACCAGAAAACTTACATTTTGCACAAGGCGATGGGCTTAACTTAAAACCACAGTTCGGCGGATACGACTTAGCGATTTGCCATCGTGTTATCGAATACAGCTATCAACCGCAAGAATTATTACAACAACTTGGTCGACGCATAAAACCGGGTGGTGTAATAGTGTTAGGTAGCAGTTATGCTTGGGATGTGTCTATCACAGACGTACCGTATTGGATTGGCGGTTTTAAACGAAATGGTGAAAACCTAAGCAGCGAAGCACATTTGCTTGAAATTATGTCAGCTGAATTTGATTTGCTACAAGAAACACAAGTGACTAGCCAGTTTGAATTAGATCAACGTACTAGCCAAACAGCTAACAACCATATTACTATCTGGCGCAAACGAGACTAAAATGCTGGATTGTGACTTTGAGCAAAAAAATTGTTATTGCAGGGGCAGGTATTGGCGGTTTGTGTGCTGCGTTGGCACTGGCTAAACATGGGTTTGATGTAGCGATTTACGAACAAAGCTCACACCTTGGGGAAGTAGGAGCAGGCTTACAACTTAGCCCCAATGCAATACATGTGTTACAAGCTCTAGGTATCGCTGACAAAGTCAAAGCTAAGGCATTTAGACCTAAGTCAGCAGTAATGCGTCACTATCAAACCGGAAAAACCTACTTCACTGTACCATTAGCGGATACCGCCACTCAAAAATACGGGGCGGATTATCTGCATGTTCACCGTGCTGATTTACACCGCACTTTGCTCGATGCCTGCCAGAGTATGGAGGTAAGTATTCACTTAGGTCAAGCTGTTGAAAGTTATCAGCATGATTTCCAAAACTTAACTATCCATCTTGCAAACGGCGAAAGTCTAAAAGCAGGCGTATTAATTGGTGCTGATGGCATTAAGTCAAAAGTACAAGCTTGTATGCTAGGCCAGACATCCGCAGAGTTCACCGGGCAAGTTGCCTGGCGAGGAGTGGTCGAAGTAAAGAAACTTCCCTATGAATTAATTAAACCAAATGCCAATTTATGGGTAGGCCCGGGCAAACACTTTGTTAGTTATTATCTGCGCGGCGGTGACTTAGTTAATTTTGTAGCCGTACAAGAACGTACTGACTGGCAAAAAGAATCATGGAATGAACCTGGTGATATTAACGAGCTGCGACAGACATTTGATGGCTGGCATCCAGAAGTCACAAAATTATTAGCGGCGACAGAATCATGTTTTCTATGGGCTTTGTTCGACAGACAACCTCTTAATCAATGGACAGATAGCAACGTTGCCCTTTTAGGCGATGCCTGTCACCCGATGTTGCCATTTCTAGCTCAAGGCGCAGCTATGGCAATTGAGGATAGCTATGCTTTGGCGCATTGCTTGGCAAGTGATACTGATACCCACACAGCACTACAAACCTATCAAAATATACGCTTACCACGTTCACGTGATATTCAACTTAACGCCCGAAAAAATGCAGCTTTGTACCATATGAGTTCACCTATTGAGGAAGCTAAACTAGCGGTACTGTCAGGACTATCTAAGCTTGGTCTGAGTGATAGAGTGGCGGTAAACAAACTCGACTCTATCTATGCTTATAATATTGTAAAGCAATTGAACTGATTAATCAGAGTATGAATGATGGACTTTAAAACTCAGAGATAAGGCCTGTATTTGATAAGCGCTCGCCTCATACCAAACAGGCCTTTTTAACCATTCGGGAATGGATTTTTGAAATCGCCACAAGCTCTGATGAAATAGGAAAAATCGAAGAATACCTAAAATGGGGTGAGCCTAGTTATGTAACACAGCCACCTAAAACAGGCGCTACTTTAAGGTTGTCACAACGTAAATTCAATCCGTCTGAATATGGTTTGTTTGTGCATTGCCAAACAACTTTAATAGAAGAGTTTCGTGTGGTTTAACTAGATTTAAATTTTGACAAAAATCGAGGCCTATTATTCGATAGTCGCGAGCCAATTCAAACTGATAGCATCAAACAGTTTATTTATTTATTTAGCGTTGACTTATCACCGTCGCAAATATTGACTTAACTCTACGTCAAAGTACAAACCTATAGATTAATACTAAAAAACACTTAACCATTATTTACCAAGCCACCCATAACAATTTGACTAACTACCAAGACGAACTACGCTTTAATTAGGAATTAAATCAAAGGATTGATGTCATGCCCCAGCCACGTAGCAGCCAAATTAGTTTAACCGATACCCCTTATTACCATTGTATTTCCAATTGTGTGCGGCGCTCTTTTTTGTGCGGTGTAGATAAATACTCAGGTCAAAGTTTTGAACACCGCCGTGAATGGGTTGAAAAGCGGATGTTGTTTTTATCTTCAGTGTTTGCCATAGACATATGTGCCTATGCGGTGATGAGTAATCATGTGCATATGGTGTTACATGTGGATGTGAAACGAACGCAGGTATGGTCAGATAATAACGTGGCTCAGCGCTGGCATCGTTTGCATCGAGGCACATTGCTTACCCAAATGTTTGTTAGAGGAGACACGATAAACCAAGGACAACAGCAGACCTTAGATAACACCATCACCGAGTATCGCAGGCGCTTACATGACATAAGCTGGTTCATGCGTAATCTCAATGAACACATAGCCAGAGAGGCGAACAAAGAAGATGACTGCAGGGGGAGGTTCTGGGAAGGTCGGTTTAAATCTCAAGCCTTACTAGATGATGCAGCATTGCTGTCTTGTATGGCTTATGTTGACCTGAATCCGATCCGAGCCAAGATAGCGGATACGCCTGAAACATCAAAATACACGGGCATTCAAAAACGTTTAGAATCGATAAAACAGCCATCTATTAAAAATGTGTTGATGCCTTTTGTCGGCAACCCCAGACAAGATATGCCCAAAGGTATACCCTTTTCCCTTAAAGACTACTGTGAGCTAGTCGATATCACAGGAAGAGTCATCCGAGATGACAAAGCAGGGCATATTGACCAGCAACAGCAAGCCATACTGCAAAGATTAGGCTTATCAGACGAACAATGGCTCACCCTCACCACTGAGTTTGAAAAACACTTTTGTTATGCTGCCGGAGCAGAGCAAATGATGAATCAATTTAAAGAGCACACCGGGCATCAACGAATTCGAGGTATGGGTAAAGCGAAAACCTTGCTGCGCTGCGCATAACCGCAATAAACCAGTCAACTTATAGTCAACAAGGCATAGCTGTGTCTACAAATCCGTAAAACACTTCTTACTCCCAGCAATTAGCCATAAACTAACGCTTAACGTCATAACTCAGTCAATTACATCCATTTCAATACAAAAAAACGATTTTTTTTGAAGTTGGTTTTCAAAATCTATTATGGGTGGCTTGGTAAATCTTGGGTGGCTTGGTAAATCTCTTGGTAAATCCTCTGAATACACATTTAATCTGTAATGTATTAAGCTTGAAGATCAATTAATGAGGATAATTACATTATGAAAATTGAAGGCAATATTAAGGACTATTCGGACAGGGATCTGGCTAAAAAATTCAAACAACTGCAACCATCTGCGGATCGAAAGTCGACGTTGATTGATCGAGATTTCAAAAGTTTAATGTCTGATGGTTATGTCATTATTAAAGGATTGCTTACCCCATCTCAGTGTAATGACATTAAAACCACTTGCCTGCCTTTAATGTCGCACAAGGGTAGAAATGAATTTGAGGGGGAAAGAACGCAACGATTATATAACGTGTTGGCAAAAACTCGTTGCATCGATAGTTTGGCAGACCATCCAAGGTTATTGGGGTTGATGGATTTAATGTTTAGACCTAACTTTCTGCTGAGCCAAAGTCAGGTGATCAATATTTTACCTGGCGAAAAGCAACAAGCTTATCATTACGATGATTCATTCTATCAAATCCCTAGGCCTAGACCACCGCTAGGTGCGGCCAGTATTTGGGCTATAGACGATTTCACAGAGGAAAATGGTGCGACGGTAGTTGTACCAGCAAGTCATAAATGGGATGGTCAGCAGCGACCCACTCCTGACAGTGTTATTAAAGCGGTGATGCCGGCCGGCTCTGTTATATTTTTTCTTGGAACAACTTGGCATAGCGGTGGTGAAAACCATGCTAAATCTCCTAGACTTGCTGTGACACATCAATATTGTGAGGCATTTATGCGTCAACAGGAAAATTACTTGTTAGAATTGAAAAAAGAGACGGTAAAAAAACTTTCTCCAGAACTTCGCGCACTAGTAGGTTATTCGATTCATTCTCCTTTTATGGGCATGGTTAATGGTCAGCATCCTCTGAGGTTACTCGACGAATGATCAAACAATAATAGATGCTCCATCAATCTTAGTGAGTTAGGTTTTGAGCCCGAGGGTAAGTGTCTTAAGTGCACATAAAGCGACTAAGAGACCGCATCATTATCTATCGTTATTTGTTTATAATTCCACAGTGTCCACTTCTATAGGTTTCCTATACCAATAAGAAATACCAAATGGGAAGTGATGGATAGACTAATATCGCAGTGTCTAATGGGGGGTAATAGTTGAAGCAAGTCATCTCGTAGAGAAATATAGTCGTCAAAAACAGCGCTACGGGTAACGTTATGACTCTATGCGCCACGCTACCTATATTGCGCGCCCCAATACTGAAAAGCTAAATGAGGGTTATCGTTCTAAAGACTAACCATTTAAAAATATAAGTGGGCGTCGGTTCGTTAATTTTTATTTGATATACCTGCAAGTGACACCCAAAGAATAATTAGATTAGCCATGTTAGGTATTGATGAATTTTTCGTTATAACATACCTGATTTAATTTCTGAGTCTATTATCTTTTAGAGCGTTCTATCAATCCAAGGCAGTGGCAGCTTTGAGCATACTGAAATAAACCTATTTATTTCAGTGCATTTATTATGCTATTTTCTATTTAGGCAAAATAAAAGCCGATTAGAGTTCCTAATATGTCAAATACCGATCATAACCGAAGACAATTTTTAAAAAACATGTCAGCTAAAAGCGCTATAAAAGTTCAAAAGAAACTCAGCTGAATAGCGATTTTAATGTGGGCAAAATTTCACGTCGTGAGTTTCTACAGATAGCGGCGGCAATCGCTGTTGTTGCGCAAGCACCGCTTTTTTTAAGCGCAGCTCATGCTCAAGCTACTTCCGCTGAAGAGTATGATTATGTCCTGATTGGTGCTGGATCCGCAGGATGTGCGGTTGCAGCTCGTCTGTCAGGAGTCCCAGCGAATAAAGTATTGATATTAGAGGCTGGGCCTGCTGATACCAATGAGTATATACATATCCCCGCGACGTTCCCGCTTTTGTTCAAAACACCGTTGGATTGGAATTATACCTCTACACCACAAACAGCGTTAGGCGGCGACACACTCTATATTCCCCGTGGGAAGGTCTTCGGTGGTAGCTCCTCAATTAATGCGATGATTTACCAGCGTGGTCATACGTCAACATATGACACTTGGGGCGAAACTAACCCTGGGTTGAGTTATGCTGATGTGCTGCCAATGTTTAAAAGGTCTGAGAGTAACTCACGAGGTGAGTCTGCGGCTCACGGTGCAGATGGTCCTCTGTATGTTGGGGAACTGAATGATCCTAATCCAATTACTATTGCCATGCTTAAAGCATCTAAAGAAGCCGGATATCCTATGAATGATGACTTCAATGATGGTGACCAAGAAGGTATTGGCATGTATCAGGTAACGCAAAAAAAATGGGCGCCGCGAGTCTGCTGCGGTTAGTTATTTACACCCAGCGATTGATGCCGGTCGTCTCACTGCTCAGGCAGATGCGATGGTTCTTAAAATAATTGTTACCGATGGTCGTGCAACGGGGGTCACTTTCTTCGCCTATGGAAAAGAGCACACCGTAAATGCGCGAAAAGAAATTATATTATCTGGTGGTACTATCAACTCACCACAAATTTTGATGACTTCTGGTATAGGTCCCAAAGATCACTTAAAAGAGCATGGCATTGCTGTTGTCCACGATCTGCCTGGTGTAGGCCAAGATTTGCAAGACCACTTCATGATGCCTGTGGTTTATACTTGTACCAAGCCCATCAGCCTATCTCAAGCTGGTAGCAAAGAACAAGCCGAGCTGTATGCAAAAGGCAAAGGCATGTTGAGCTCGAATATTGCTGAAGCGGGAGGCTTTTTGAAAATAGATCCTAAATCACCCGATCCTGATCTTCAGTTCCATTTTTCTCCAGGGTATTTTATTTTAGATGGCGCAGGCAATCCAACAGACGGTTCTGATGCCTTCACTATTATGCCTTCTTTGGTGCAAAGCAAAGGAACTAGGTCGGTTACATTGGCCCCAGCGGATCCAAGTACTAAGCCGTTGATCAATCATAATATTTTTCAAAACGAAAAGGATTACGATGTACTTATTGCTGGTGTGAAGATAGCACGCAAAATTATTGCGGCATCAGCCCTCGATGAATTGCGTGGAAAAGAGTATCTGCCTGGCTCCGCCGTTCAAACCGACGAAGAGATAAAAGCTTATATAAACAAATATATTCAGACTATATATCACCCTGTAGGAACCTGCAAAATGGGCAGTGATGATATGGCGGTTGTCGATCACAAGCTACGTGTACACGGGATTGCCGGTTTACGGGTTGCTGATGCGTCAATCATGCCAACCATTATGAACGCGAATACTAATGCGCCCTCTATTATGATTGGTGAGAAGTGTGCGGATATGATCCGTACTGCATAAACACTACAAAGTCATTTAAGTTTAGACTCACACTGGTCGCCTGAACCATCAGGCGTATCAGTTGTTATATATCTAATAAAGCCTTAACACTAGGATAAATGAAGAAGATACTGCATACACTTGCCAGCCTTATTGAAAATCCTGTTACCACACTAACACTGCAACTATCTCAGAAAAAACCACCGACCAGTAAGCTACCATAGTTGTTTTCATTTTAGATTTTAGCCAAACAAAAATAGTTACTCAGCGATAGGCAAGACAATTGACATATTGCTTGGGATTCGTTTTTTCTTAACTTTGGTTGTTACTTTTTCAAAGCCATAACCTAGTGTTACCTAAACAAAAGTGAAGCGAGACTTTAGTCTGTTCCATGTGAAATTCTAGCCATAATAAAAAAATTAACGTTCAGCGGTTTATCATTATCTAAGGGATTTTGAATAGTTTGGCTAAATTTAACTTACCGGTAAAATAGTGGGTTTATCTTTGATAATAATCAGTCAATTTAAGTTAAAGCAAAAAAACTATTTATTATTTTGGGGTTTAGTCATCACAGTCAGAAAATATTGGCTAAAAAACAGTCATTTTAGCCATTCTATTTTTGAAAGTTACAGCCGCTTGTTGAATTCTAATTTAGCATTGATGCGTTTAAAATACGGCTTTAAAAATAACAGTGATAAATCACTATAAATGGCTCTTATAAAAAAATCGTAAAATCACTTTTTTTCTGAAAATATCAGTAAATTCAGCTGTTTGAAGCGATCTTGATAGCCATTGCAGCGTCATTCAACTATTATATTTTGACCGATTTATTTGAAATCTATACTTCATTATTCGTGACAATAAGCGTCAGTTATACACGTCAGATTTCACCAAATTTTAAGGAAACAACTATGTCGACTGAAGACTTAAACGATTTACGCATGTCTGAGGCAGTGCGTCCGCTTTACCTTGCTGTAAAGAAGCATATTGAAGAGAATGTTATCCCGATCCAAGATGAATTTTATTCAATTGGTGAAAAGCTTACTGATCGTTGGAGTTACTCTGAACGTCAAATGGAATTGCTGGAAGGCGCAAAGAACAAAGCTAAAGAGCTCGGCCTTTGGAATTTTTTCTTACCAGATGCTGAAACAGGTGAAGGCTTATCCAACTTGGATTACGCATACATCGCCGTTGAACTGGGTAAAGCGCCTTTAGCGTCTGAAACATTAAACTGTTCTGCACCTGACACAGGCAACATGGAGGTGTTGGAGCGCGTGGGTACGCCCGAGCAAAAGGCACAATGGCTTGCACCTCTCCTAAGAGGCGAAATACGCTCTTGCTTTGGTATGACTGAACCTAACGTCGCATCTTCTGACGCAAAAAATATTTCAACATCGGCTGTTGAAGACGGAGATGACTGGGTCATCAACGGTGAAAAGTTTTATATTTCTGGTGCCGGTGACCCACGCTGTAAAATTATGATTTGTATGGTTAAAAGCAGTCCTGATGCACCAACACACAAACAACAATCACAAATTCTAGTGCCACTAGACGCCCCAGGTGTAACTATTGTTGGTCCAATGCATGTATTTGGTCATGACGATGCACCTCACGGTCATATGCACATTAAACTTGAAAACGTGCGGGTGCCTAAGACTAACATGTTGTTAGGCGAAGGCCGTGGTTTTGAAATTTCTCAGGTACGTTTGGGGCCAGGTCGTATTCACCATTGCATGCGTTCAATTGGCCAAGCTGAAAAAGCGTTGCAGCTTGCACTTGAGCGTTCAACTTCACGAGAAGCTTTCGGTAAAAAAATATATCAGCTTGGTAAAAATATTGAAGTTATCTCGAAGATGCGTATCGATATTGAAGCCATGCGTATGATGGTTCTAAAAGCAGCAAAAGCGATGGATGTATTGGGTAACCAAGAAGCGCGTATCTGGATACATATGATCAAAGCGATGATCCCAGAGCGAGTTTGCGAAATCATTGATCAGTCCATGCAACTTCATGGCGCAACCGGCATATCACAATGGTCACCGCTTTCTGCTATGTATGCGGGTCAACGTACCTTACGTTTTGCTGATGGCCCAGATGAGGTTCATCACATGGTGGTTGGTCGCAATGAAGTACGTGAGTATGAGCGTAACAAAGACTAAGTACATTATTTTCGACTCTTTTTTCGAATACATTTTCGAATGAGCGCATAATCAAAAAGGGCCGACATATTCTGGCCCTTTTTTGTATTTAATAAAATACAGGCTTTTAGGATCTCCCCAAGGAGAGCAGTATGCGTAAATATAGTATTGCAAAACAATGTACGGCTGCTGCTTTAACTGAATCGAAAGAGGAAAAGATTAACGACATTGACGTATTAGAAGCACTGATCATTACTTTGATTGCAGAAATGACAAAAACCGCAGGAGCCATTCGAACTGCAGAAGTCATAGATTATGAGCTGCGTAATATCTCCGGTGGACTGGATAAAGATTTTTTGCGATCTAGATAGAACATCATTGCGCAGACATCCATTATCGTTTAATCAAATATTTGGCGTTATTTCGTAATATTTAACATTGGTAATCTAGTTAATTTATTTAGCTTTGATATGTTGAGATAAAACCAATGGTGTTTGTTGCGCAATGAGCCAGAGTGGCAGGCCATAAGTTGCGGCCAGAAAAATAGTATGCCATTCCCCAAATCAACCCCAGAATTCCAGCGCCGACCATTCCTCTGGAACCTTGCCAAACGTGTGCAATACCAAATATTATCGAAGTAATAACAATCGCTAGCATCCATCCAAAAGTAGTCTTACCTAATCGTGCAGCAAGGTAATTCAAGATAAGGCCTCTAAATAATAATTCCTCTGCAAACACGGCTACCCACGTAAGTGGCGTGAGTATTAACAACAAGGTCAAATTTCCTACTAAAGGACTTTTTCTAGCCACTTCTTGGGAGAGTGGGCCTTGGAATATATCGAACAATTCAACTACAATTGAGCCGCAGACTAAGCTAAGTAATATTATTCCTATCAGCCAAAGTGCCAATTTAAAAAAAGAACTCAGTGGACTGTTACCCATGTCAGTCCGCTTTAAGCCAAGTTCAGACAACTGACGCCCAGAAGATTTGAAAATTAAAATCCAACATAAAGTGAGGACAAAATAGGGTGTGCTACCGCCTAAAACTGGCAATAAATCAAAAAACTGAGAAAACTGTGCTGTTTCTCGTGCTCCGAGCAAAAATGCAAAGAGGATCCCAGAGCCTATAACTTGAAGTTCGCAAGTGTAGCGGTTTTTTAGCATCATAAAAATCCGTTTGGTGATCTTGTGGCGACATCGGATCCTTGCTTAATCTATCTTCTAAATAGGCTGCATGATCGAATTTCGTTATGTTAGTAGTGTCCCATAATGCGAATGAATTTTGATGGTTTTGATGGTTTTGATAGATTTGATATGTAAAAACTTATGTTTGATACAGTGTTTCAATAATTGAAGACGCCTACCATGGCGTTATTAGTTCTAGCCAAAATAAATGTTAGAAGAGTTATTGTCCGCATTCCCCTTTTAAGGCATGGTTATTTGTAAGGTTCTAAAAGGAGATACTTATGAACTACTACCTAATTGGTGCAGGTTGTTTAACTGCCGTCGCTGCTTTAATGCATATTGGTTGTATTATCTTCGGTGCAACTTGGTATCGGTTTTTTGGTGCCGGGGAACAGATGGCGGTTATGGCTGAACAAGGTTTGATGAAACCTACAATCATCACGTCGTTTATTGTTGTTGTGTTATCTATTTGGTCGCTTTACGCGTTTTCTGCTGCTGGGCTCATAGGGCGTTTACCGCTTATACGTCTGGGGCTGATTATTATCACCGCGACCTATCTTGTTCGTGGAGTTGCAGGCTTTTACTTTGTTTCTCATCCGATAGGCAGAAGCTCTGAATTTTGGATCTGGAGTTCTGTGATTTGTTTGTGTATCGGCTTGATTCATCTGATTGGGTTTATACAACAATGGGCTAGCCTCTAAACACAGTGATGATCAGTAAATTTACTTACATCTATTTCTGATCATCATGTCATCGGGCGTACACGGTTACCAACTCATCACTTACAATATAATTTTCAGTATCGTTCTTGATATTATTGTATATCTTTGTAGGTGAATTGGTCAATCCAGCCTAAATTGGCTGCGCCATAGATCAATGTTGTTACGATCCAAGTAAATCCCCTCCAGCCTTCTTTCCCACATGTATCTTGCATTCTTGAGTGCATCATTTTAGCGAAACATGCACAGAATTGATGCTCTTAAATAGACTGATTAGTCCGTTTATAGGGTTTATTTTAAGTTAAGTGTCTGTATATATTATATTTTTTATGATTGGCCTATATTGTGCTAAGGCTTGTGTTAGCAATCGAAGATTTGCTCAAACTCAATATTTCGTACTTCCGTCGTGTTCTGGTGTGTCTGCGGATAATAAAAAAGTAAAAAGTAAAAAGTAAAAAGTAAATAGAGAGCAGAAAATGGATATAAACATATTTATTCAACTCGATATCAGCCGCTTTGAGAGCGATGGAAAACTCACTGGTATATAACGCCTAAACGATATTAATAATAGAAATAATGGCTAAGCAGCTCAAATCATTGACCCATATCAGCAGGCAGAAAAAATTGTGCTAAATACTAAAAAAGTTCCACAGCAATACGTATCTAAAATGGTCGAAGTGGGCGAGTTTATCGAGTTAAATGTTCAGGATGATGTTCGCAATAGCCCCCTATATAACGACGATATTGCTCCAACAAACGTTGCCCAGCGCACTTGGCATAAATGGGATGTTGCAGCACTCTGGGTCGGTATGGCAATTTGTGTACCTACCTATACTCTTGGTGGAGTATTGACCGCTTATTTTGGATTGTCGGTAATCGAAGCCTTAATTACAATTTTGATTGCCAATATAATTGTGCTTATCCCGCTCACATTAAATGCCTTTTCTGGAACCAAATATGGCATACCTTTTCCCGTTTTATTACGCTCTTCGTTTGGTTTGTATGGTTCTAATTTACCCTGTTTAATTCGAGCAATCGTGGCATGTGGCTGGTTTGGTATTCAAACCTTATTTGGTGGCATTGCATGCCATATTTTATTGTCGAACCTTTCTGGAGATTGGGCTGCGTTAGGAAGCCAGGGGGAGGTGTATGGTTTTTTGATGTTTTGGGTTTTGAATTTGTATGTGGTGCTGAAAGGGTCTGATTCTATTAAAAAAATTGGAAAACTGGTCAGCGCCTATATTGTTAACAATGGGGTTTGGTTTAATGCTTTGGGCCTTACCGCAAATAAATCTATCTGAGGTATTGGCTACCCCAGCGAGTCGCCCGAAAGAGGATTTATCGCTGCCTTATTTACTGGCCGGTGTGACTGCTATGGTGGGTTTTTGGGCTACTTTGAGCTTAAATATTCCAGATTTTA
Organism: Paraglaciecola psychrophila 170; assembly: GCF_000347635.1. Classification (NCBI taxonomy): domain Bacteria; kingdom Pseudomonadati; phylum Pseudomonadota; class Gammaproteobacteria; order Alteromonadales; family Alteromonadaceae; genus Paraglaciecola; species Paraglaciecola psychrophila. The sequence goes on from NC_020514.1 coordinate 767,773, forward strand.
GCCGTTATGTAAAATCACAAAAAGATCAGATTGTGGGTCAGGTAGTAGGGCTCCCATTAACCATGTTATTTTTTGCCTCTCTGGGTGTAATACTTACATCCGCATCCACAGTGCTGGTGGGTGAAACAATCACCGATCCAATCAATCTTATCGGTAAAGTTGGCAACCCAACGGTTGTCGCTATTGCCATGGTCTTAATTATTATTGCCACACTTTCAACCAACAGTGCTGCAAATATTGTGTCTCCCACCAATGATTTTCAAAACCTCGCTCCAAAATTTATTAGCGAAAAACGTGGCGTCTTACTGAGTGGGTTAATTGCCCTGCTAATGATGAGTTGGGAGTTATTGAAAAAAATGCATTGGGTTGACTCCGATGTAAGCGTTGAAGCGATTTATTCAAACTGGCTGATGGGATATTCAAGTTTGTTAGGCCCTATCGCGGGGATCATGATTGTTGATTATTTTGTGATCAATAAACAACAGTTAGATTTGGTGTCTCTCTACCAACGAGGTGGGCGCTATGCGGACGTTAATTATCAAGGAATGGCAGCGTTTCTTATCCCAGTAGCACTGACCATATTCACTTTAACAACGGGGTATCTGAATTGGTTTTATGACTATGGCTGGTTTACAGGTTCAATCCTCGGCGCAACGCTTTATTACTGCTTTAAAAGGCAGTAGTCACTTCATCAGCGATTGGCGTTAGAACAAGCAAATATATCTAAAAAATTACCATGTAATAGAAAACCGTTAGTTCTTTATTCGATTTTTTTATCGGATAAGGGGGAAGCGTGTGCGATTGAGTTTGATATTTATAACGATAAAACAGGGGAATGAAAATGATAAAGATACACACATTAACACTAAAATTAAGTTTATTGCCGCTGGCAGTCATCACGGCACTTTCACAAGCACAAGCGTCAAATCCTCCTGAGGAAGTGGCTTCTTCACCGGGCGTTTTTGAGCAAATCCTTATCACCGCGCAAAAAAGAGAACAATACCTAAATGATGTGAGCATTGCTGTTACCGCGTTTAGTGGTGAACAAATGGATAAGCTTGGGTTTGACGATAGTATCGATTTAATCGCATTTACGCCGGGGGTATCGCTGGCGGGTGATATTGGTGGTCAGCGAGCCATCTTCAATATTCGGGGTGTAGTACAAAATGATTATGCGGATATTGCTGAGGCACCGGTGGCGGTGTATGTCGACGGTGGATATTTGGCTAGCACACAAGCGCAAACCTTTGGCATATTTGATTTAGCACGGGTAGAAATTTTAAAAGGTCCGCAAGGTACACTATTTGGACGCAACGCCACAGGTGGATTAGTCAACACCATCACCGCCAAACCTAGTGATGAAACAGAAGGTTATGCAGAGTTCACTGCTGCCAGTTTTGAGCAATTTCGCTTAGAAGGCGCTCTTTCTGGCAGTCTTTCAGATTCTGTGAGGGGGCGTATTTCAATTTTATCTAATCAACAGGGTGAAATTTTAGAAAATATTTATCAGGATGGTTCTGAACCTGATACTCGAGAAGGTTCAGTAGGGGGCGGCGAAGATGGTTACAATGACGATACTCAAGCTATTCGTGGTCAAATTGAGTTTGATATTAATGACAATGGCTCAGTGTTGTTTAACGCAAATTGGGCTAAAACGACAAAAAGTGAAGGCCCCTATCAAGTCGTTAATACCACTGAAATTGCTGACGAAAACGGCAACATTATCGATGTTATTTTTGCTGCAGATGATCCTCTTGGATGTGACAAGATTCAGTTAGGTCAATGTGTTGACGCCAATTTTAACGGTGATCCGCTACGCCCTGTCCAAGGTGGCGACTTTAATGGTAACTTCGACCCCGATGGCAGCGGTAATAAAGTTAATAAGGATTTCGCTTTTGATGATCAAAACAAAATTGAATCAAAAGGTTTAATGGCCACTGTTAATTATGACTTTGATTTTATGCAATTAGTCTCCATTACCGATTACAAGAAATTTACTCGGGTTGTCGGACTCGACTCTGATCAAACAGCCTCTCCTGAGCTGATTTTTCAATCCGACGGAGACATAGACCAAATTAGTCAGGAGTTTCGTTTTTCTGGTGAAAGTGATTCACTTAGCTGGGTAAGTGGTCTTTATTATTTAGGGATTGATACAGATTATATTCAGGGTCTTGCTGCTTCTCCTTCGGCAGGTTTTCTTGCTGGTGAAGAGGTCAATACCTTAGCTGATATAAGTACTGACTCTTTGTCATTATTTGGACAAATAGATTATTACTTATCCGACTCTTTAATCTTGGTTGCTGGTGCACGTGTGATCAAAGAAAACAAAAGTTTAGACGGTCTAGTTTTTTCAAATGCGAATACTAATGACCGAGTCATTGAAGTTGACTTAAACGGGGTGTTGTTTGAAGAAGCATATTTAGATAATGATCAAAATTTATGGTCAGCTAAAATACAACTCGACTATTCTCCAAATACTGACACCCTCTATTATGCTGGTATCAATCGCGGGGTAAAAGCAGGTAGTTTTAATGCTCCCCTATTTGGTGGATTTAGTCGTTATAAACCTGAAGTATTAGTTTCTTATGAAGCGGGCACAAAACATACGCTAAACGAGGGTAAGGTGCAGATAAACGGAAGTTTATTTCACTATGATTATGCAGATTATCAGTCTTTTTCATGGGTAAATAACGCTGGGGTAGTATTTAATGAACAAGCGAATTTTACGGGTGCAGAAGTTGAGATATTCCTCAACGCTGGTGAGGGATTAGACATCATGTTTGGTATGTCTTATGTCGATGCAAAAGTTGAAAACCTTGAAGTGGCTTCTGGCGTCTTTAAAGATACGACTCCTCCATACACCCCTAAATTACAAGCTTCAGGTCTTGTTCGTTATAACTGGGATATTCAAAGCGGTAATGTGGCGGTTCAAGTAAGTGGTTCTTATCAATCCCATACATTCCACAATGCTAGAAATTTCACTGCACATAGGATTGACAGTCACTTTAAAGCGGATGCCAATCTAGCTTGGACTGATAACGAAGACAAATGGAGTGTGTTTGCCTATGTAGACAACCTGACTGATTCTGACCATGCTTTGATTGGTTTTGATGTAACAGGTTTCTACGGCACGACACAAATTTCTTATGCAAAACCTAGAACTGCTGGAGTAACTGTCAAAAGAAATTTTTAAGCCTTCAAAACTCAGGCAATAAATCAATTTCTAATACATCACCCGTTGTAATTCAACCAAGCGTTTACGATGGGTGCTTGTTATTTGTTTTCTTGCATGTTGATTCGCCTGGGCTCGGAAGCAGGCTTTACTTCATTTTATGTTGATTGTTAAAGCCTAGGCTTTTAGGTATGCAGTCATGTGATTTGTTTGTGTATGTATGTATGAGCTTGATTCATCTTGATTGGGCTTAAACAACAAAGAGCTAGTTTCTTCACCCATTGTGGCACAGTAAAACGTCCTCACGTTACACCAATGTCTGTTCGTTATTTAATCGGGCGTACACCATTAAGAATAATGCTTTGTAGATTCTTTAAGGTAGTGGCAAAAAAGTCTGGATCGTCGAGGGTCTTGCCGGTGACCGCTTCCACTTGTATACGAAAATCTGCATAGTGCTGAGTGGTAGCCCAGATTGAAAAGATCAGGTGATATGGGTCTACAGGAGCTAGTTTACCTAATTTAATCCAAGCGTTAATAACGTGTACTTTTGACTCAACCAGTGCCCGTAATGGTGAATTTAGTTCATTGAATAGTAAAGGCGCGCCTTGCACCATTTCCATACAAAATAAACGTGACTCAGCTGGGTTGTCTCTGGATAGCTCAAGCTTGGTTTTTATATAATTGCTAATGGTCTGGATGGGATCCTGCTCGACGCTAAAACCCTGTAAAGGCTGAAGCCAGACGTCTAAAAGCTGCTTTATTACCTCTAAATAGAGCTGTTCTTTGCTACTAAAATAATATAATAAGTTGGTTTTAGAAACGTCAGCTTTATCTGCTACCTGTTCGACGCTGGTGCCGTGTACGCCGCTGCGTGAAAACAAATTTAGCGCAGCTTGCATAATAATTTTACGCTTATTCTGCTGAGCCTGATCACGTCTTCTTTCGGCGCTTGGGCTTAACTTTCTGGTTGATTTTTGTTTTGTTGTTTTTATTTTAACCAAGGGTGTTTTCATCTAATTACTGACTACCTATGACACAAGTGTAAAACCTCCTCCTTTATTTATCTAGTTTATTCAACTTCAACGTGCACTGTGCTTCAACCTGATCGTTTATTTAGTGTTGCATCATTTTTGCGCAAAAGTGCACAAACTTAATGCTCCAGCATGGACTGAATGGTCTGTTTTGGATTATTTTTTCACATAAGTTATTGTATATAATGATTTTTATATGGTTGGTCCGGTTTATGCTAACTAACGACTAACCGTGATTGAGTTTGCAAGGTTTTATTTGTCACTCATCATTTAACATCTCCAACGACATAATATGTCCGTTGGCAGTAAAAAATAAAAGTGAGGCGATAATGGACGTAGGCGTATTTATTCCAATTGGCAACAATGGCTGGCTGATTTCTAAAACATCACCACAATACAAACCCACCTTTGATTTGAACAAAGAAATTGTGCAAAAAGCTGAGCATTATGACTTGGACTTTGCACTTTCTATGATCAAGTTACGGGGATTCGGTGGGCAGACCGAATTTTGGGACTACAACCTAGAATCTTTCACACTTATGGCGGGTTTAGCGGCAGTGACGAAGAAAATAAAATTATATGCAACTGCTGCTACGTTGGTCACGCCACCCGCTATTATGGCTCGTATGGCTACCACAATTGATTCTATTTCTGGTGGGCGTTTTGGGGTAAATCTGATAACGGGTTGGCAGCGTCCTGAGTATTCACAAATGGGTATGTGGCCTGGCGATGAGTTTTTCTCAAATCGTTACGAGTACCTAGGGGAATATATAAAAGTATGTAAAGAGTTATGGGAAACCGGGAAAAGTGATTTTAAAGGCGAACATTTCCAAATGGACGACTGCCGCATGCTGCCTATGCCTCAGAAGAAGATCCCTATTATCTGTGCGGGTCAAAGTACAGCAGGTATGGAGTTTTCAGCCCAGCATGCCGATTACAATTTTTGTTTTGGTAAAGGCGTTAATACGCCAACTGCATTTTCACCAACGTCAGAACGTTTAATATCAGTAGCGCAGAAGGCCGGTCGTGACGTAGGTTCAGTGGTGCTTATTATGGTCATTGCAGATGAAACTGATGAAAAAGCCATGGCCAAGTGGGAAATGTACAAAGAGGGTAAAGATCAAAGCGCCTTGGATTGGATGACGAATCAAGGCGCAGTCGATAAAAAATCGGGCAAAGATACCAATATACGTGACATGACTGACCCAACTTCAGCCGTGAACTTGAATATGGGCACATTGGTTGGTTCTTTCGCTTCTGTAGCAGCTATGCTGGATGAAATTGATACTGTGCCCGGTTGTGAAGGGGTACTGCTGACCTTTGATGAGTTTATTCAGGGCATGGATGACTTCGGTCAAAAGATCCAACCTTTAATGAAATCTCGTCAGCACTTAACAGCAGCAGCGGTGGTCTAATGTCAAAGGTTGTTGAATACGCCGTAGCGGGTTATTGCAAAGGTGATAAGCCAAACGAAGTAATTTTGCCTGCTAAACCAGAACCTTTAGCACTAAATATTACACAAACAGCGCTAATTGTAGTGGATATGCAAAACGCTTATGCCAGTAAAAATGGATATTTAGATAAAGCTGGTTTTGATATTTCTAGCACTGGACGGGTGATTGCCCAAACGGCTAAAGCTATTATAGCGGCTAGAGCAGTGGGCATACCCATCGTCTTTCTTCAAAACGGTTGGGATAAAGAATATACAGAAGCGGGAGGACCAGGCTCACCTAACTGGTATAAGTCTAACGCGCTAAAAACTATGCGCAAGCAGCCTGAACTAATGGGGACGTTGTTAGCGAAAGGCAGCTGGGATTATGAGCTAGTTGACGAACTCAAGCCGCTAGAAGCTGACATCATTATCCCTAAAACCCGATACAGCGGCTTTTATAATACTAACTTAGACAGCATGTTGCGCAGCCGTGGTATTCGCAATTTAGTTTTTACCGGTATCGCCACTAATGTCTGTGTAGAGTCAACGTTGCGAGATGGTTTTTTCCTTGAATATTTTGGTGTCGTGCTGGCCGATGCCACACATCAAGCAGGTTCAGATGTTATTCAAGCATCATCACTATTTAATATTGCGACCTTCTTCGGCTGGATATCCAGTGTTGAAGAATTTTGTAAAGCTGTCAGTCAGTAAACCAAATAACATAAAGTCATATTTATTAATTTAACATTGAAGGTAATGAACCATGAGTAAAACATCAATTATTCCAGCTGGAAGCGGCAAGCCACTTGCCCCTTTTGTACCCGGCTCCATGGCTGACAACATCTTGTATGTATCAGGAACACTCGCTTTTGATAAAGACAATAATGTAGTGCATGTGGGTGACGCTGAAGCACAAACCCGCCACGTGTTGGAAACCATCAAAGCTGTGGTTGAAACCGCTGGTGGCACTATGGATGATGTCACTTTTAACACCATTATGATCACAAACTGGGACGATTATCCTGCGCTGAATAAAGTGTATGCCGAATATTTCCCCGGCGAAAAGCCTGCTCGCTATTGTATTCAGTGCGGTTTAGTTAAACCCGATGCTTTAGTCGAAATTGCCAGCATAGCGCATATAGGTTAATGATGTTAATGACTGCTAGTGGGTTGCTAGAAAAATCAGGTATATATTTTAAACAGCAATTTTTTGTTGTTTTTGATGGAGCTTAATTATGTACTTTGAAATACTTGGCTCGAAAAACCCAGATGCTCCCACAGTTGTTTTGAGTTCAGGATTGGGTGGTTCTGCACATTTTTGGCAGGCGCAGTTACCGGTTTTGCAAAGTGGTTACCGGGTTATTGTTTATGACCAAAATGGAACAGGGAGAAGTCCAGCGAGTTTACCTTCAGATTATTCCATTCAATCGATGGCGGATGAATTACTCGCAATCTTGGACCATACAAAGATAACCCATTGTCATTTTATCGGACATGCATTAGGCGGCTTAGTAGGTTTGAATATTGCTCTACAACGCCCTGAAATTTTGCAAAGTTTGGTATTGATTAATGCGTGGAGTAGCCCAAACCCACACACTTTACGCTGTTTTCGGGTGCGTCAATCTTTGTTGCACAACAGCCCCCCCGAAATGTATTTACAAGCTCAAGCGTTATTTTTATATCCGCCAGACTGGATCATGCTCAACATCGAACGATTAGAACAAGAAGAGCAACATATGTTGGAGCACTTTCCTAATCAAGACAATTTATTGGCTCGTATTAAAGCGCTAAGCGAGTTTAATATAGACTCGCAACTTGGGGCTATAAAAACAGACACATTAGTGGTCGCCAATAAAGATGATATGTTGGTGCCCTGGCAACGCTCAGAAGTATTAGCATCAGGTTTGGTCAATGGGACTTTGCGAGTCTTTGATTATGGTGGACATGCCTGCACGATAACCGAGCCTAAGATATTTAATGATCTTTTACTCACACATTTATCTCACTATGACGCTAAATAACCGGACTATTTTGGAAAATATTTTATGACCTCAACATTAGATGACAATGCATTAGCTCAGCTTTTCACTGAGGCTCACTCTCATGTGAGCTGGCAAGACAAAGCGATCCCTGAGGTGTTAATAAAGCAACTCTATGACATGGTAAAACTTTGTCCAACATCAGCCAACTGTAGCCCCGCAAGATTTGTATTCGTAACCTCACAAGAGGGCAAACAAAAGCTTAAACCCTCATTGTCTAAAGGTAACGTAGAAAAAACCATGACAGCTCCTTGCACGGTTATTGTGGCTTACGATGAAGAGTTTTATGAAGAGTTACCGACATTGTTTCCATATGCCGATGCCAAGAGTTGGTTTACATCTAGTCCAGAAGCAGCTTATGAAACTGCCATGCGTAATAGTTCTATGCAAGGTGCTTATTTGATCAGTGCCTCACGGGCTTTGGGATTGGACATCGGCGCTATGTCTGGGTTTGATCCTAATTTGTTGAATGAGACCTTTTTCTCTGAGAACAAATGGAAAGTGAATTTTCTTATAAACTTAGGTTATGGCGATGGTGATAAGTCCCATAAACGTTTACCTCGTTTGACCTTCGAACAAGCTTGTAAAATAATCTAAAGAAATAGACATCTAAATAGGAGTGAAATAAGCCATGAGTGCACTAAAAGAAGTGAAAGTAGAACCAGAAGTGGCTTGTATTTCAGCTGAAGAATTTAAACAGGGCATGTCTGCGTTTCCGGGTGCGGTGAATATAGTGACCACTGAGGTTGGGAATATTAAAGTTGGCTTTACCGCTACAGCGGTATGCAGTGTGAGTGACAACCCTCCCACTTTGTTAGTTTGCCTAAATCGTGGAGCGTCGGTTCACAAAACCTTTTTTGAAAGCGATAGCTTAGTCATTAATACCCTGGATGCAGGCCAAGATAATTTATCTAACTTATTTGGTGGTAAAGCACCAATGGAAGAACGTTTTGCTAACGCAATCTGGGAAACATTAGTCACTGGCGCACCTGTATTAACAAATGCGGCGGTTTCGTTTGATTGTAAAATTACCGAAGTAAAAAGTGTGGCTACTCATGATGTAATTTTTTGTGAAGTGGTAGGCATTAAACAAAAAAAACAAGCTGGCTCCTTAATATATTATCAACGCGGATATTATCATTTGGGTAAAGGCAACGAGTAAAAGTTGGTTGAATAACAAGCCTAGGGTAGAAAAATGTATTACATTTACTTTGAAAGACTAGCAGGTGGCTTTAGTCCTTACGACAGCAATTATAAGATTTTTGTCTAGCCTCCTAATCCAAGAACTAATATTTAAATTAAATTGCCACACGTCTTTTATGCGTCGATTGTTGGCTTTTTTTGAGGAAAAACATGATAACTATAGGACATTTTATTAACGGCCTGTCAGTGGCACACGAAGGACGGACTCAAGACGTCTATAACCCAGCGACGGGTATTGCAGATAAAAAAGTGCTGCTGGCATCAAAAAAAACTGTGCAAGAAGCCATTAACGCTGCGCAGGCCGCTTTTCCTGCTTGGCGTAACACACCTGTTATTAAGCGTGCCAGAGTCATGTTTAAGTTTAAGCAGTTGCTAGAAGATAACGCAGATCACATTGCTCAGCTTATAGGTCAAGAGCACGGTAAAATTAGTCATGACGCCGCAGGCGAATTACAGCGTGGTATTGAAAACGTCGAGTTTGCTTGCGGTGCACCACAATTGTTGAAAGGTGAGCATAGCCGTAACGTAGGACCTGGCATTGATTCATGGAGCGAATTCCAACCCTTGGGTGTGGTAGCAGGCATCACGCCTTTTAACTTCCCCGCCATGGTGCCTTTGTGGATGTATCCCTTGGCTATTGTGTGTGGTAATACTTTTGTGCTTAAACCTTCAGAGCGCGATCCAAGCTCAACTTTATTTATTGCTTCATTACTAAAAGAGGCAGGTTTGCCCGATGGGGTAATGAATGTGGTTAACGGCGATAAAGAAGCGGTAGATGTATTACTAACCAATCCGCTTGTTAAAGCAATCAGTTTTGTTGGTTCAACCCCCATTGCTGAATACATTTACACTACCGCCAATGCCCACGGTAAACGTTGTCAAGCATTGGGAGGGGCGAAAAATCATGCCATTGTTATGCCTGATGCAGATATGGACAACGCAGTTAACCAATTACTTGGCGCTGCTTTTGGTTCATCTGGCGAACGCTGCATGGCTTTATCAGTAGCCGTAGCAGTAGGGGATGCAGCAGGTGATGCACTGGTTGAAAAGATGCAAAAAGCCATGACAGGACTAAGCGTGGGGGCATATGACGAGTCGAGTAATGATTTTGGCCCAGTAATCACTTGCCAGCATAAAGACAAGGTAGTGGGCTATATTGATAGTGCTGAGCAACAGGGTGCAAAAATAGTTGTCGACGGACGACACCCAAAAGTGAAGGGCTACGAGAACGGATTTTTTGTTGGGGCGACCTTAATTGATGGCGTAACTATCGATATGGACAGTTATAAAGCTGAAATCTTTGGGCCTGTTTTACAAGTTATCCGTGTCGATACGATGCAACAAGCGATGCAACTAATTGATGACCATGAATACGGTAATGGCACTTGTATTTTTACTCGAGACGGTGAAGCCGCACGTTATTTCTCAGATAATATTCAAGTTGGGATGGTGGGTATTAACGTGCCGTTACCTGTGCCTGTGGCTTACCACAGTTTTGGTGGTTGGAAACGTTCGTTGTTTGGTGACTTACACGCTTATGGTCCAGATGGCGTGCGTTTTTACACTAAGCGCAAAACTATTACTCAAAGATGGCCATCAAGTGGAGTAAGGGAAGGCGTGAGCTTTGCGTTTCCGAGTTAACCCAACTCTAAATATTCAGCATCGTTTAGCACTCACGGTCTCGAACTTGGGCTTGCCTTAATCAATGAGCCTGACTGTCGTCACATGTTCAATATTACGAATCGCTTCAATGACATGGCCATTTTCCATTTGTACATCGAGTATGTTGTAGGCCAAATCGCCATGGATTTTGTTTATTATATCAATTACATTTTCGATGTGGTCAGCTAAAACAGGTAACACGCTGCAGAGTACTTTTAGTAAGTTTTTATCAGCAAAAATTATGCGTTGTCTATGGCATATTGCTATGCCGACTTCTGAAAAGTTAACCGAGTTCTAGATATTGCCGTTTCCTAGGTAATTCATAACTTGATCTGCGGCCATAATCGCACAATTCCCTTCAGCTTCTGTCGTTGATGCACCTATGTGTGGCATGGCTATTGTGTTATTTCGACCATAAAAAATGGGCTCAGGGAAGTCGCACACGTACCTCCTTAATTGGCTACTATTGACTGCATTTATTATGGCTTGTGGATCAACGATAGACTCACGAGCGAAGTTCACTAACAGCATCCCAGGTTTGGCTTGAGCTAGTGCACTTTGATTGATCATATGATGGGTCGGTTTGATGGCGGGTACGTGCAAACCGACATAATCACAACAGGCGAGCAGGGTGTACATGTTTTCAGCTTTTTGTACGTCGCTAGACAAACGCCAAGCCGCTTCAATTGAAAACGTAGGGTAAAGCCTACTACATTCATGCCAAGTGCTAGTGCCATGTCGGCAACTAACGAACCTATTGCACCTAAGCCAATAATACCGAGGGTTTTACCTTTAAGTTCGTTACCTGCAAAATTTTTTTTGTGTCTCTAGCGTTTTGTGTAATTCACCTGCATCATACACATCGTGTAAGGTGGTGACATGGTCAATGCCTAATTTTATACCGCGAGAGCCTAAAAATAGTCCAGCGAGCACTAATTCTTTTACTGCATTTACATTAGCTCCAGGCGCATTAAATACCACTATGCCCTTTTGGCTTCAGTCTTCAACAGGTACATTGTTTACACCTGTACCAGACCTCGCGATGGCTAACACTGTGTCTGCCAAGGTTTCATTGTGTAATTTATGACTGCGTAGCAACACTGCATCGGGATGTCCAATATCCGAGACTACTTCGTATTTTTCCGCGACTGAAGCGGTCAAGTCCTTTGACCGAAATCTGATTAAAGGTGTTAACTTTGTACATGTTATTCCTTACCTTTTTGGGCGTGAGTAAGTGGGATTAGTAGCTTAAAGAATTTGCTTTTTTACGCTGTGGTATGCCCACTCAAGCCAAGGCATTAAGGCTTCAAGGTTGCTATTTTCAATAGTAGCTCCGCACCAAATCCTGAGACCTGCTGGCGCATCTCGGTAAGCTCCAATGTCGAAGGCGACGTGATGCTCCTCAAGCAATTTCACAACTGATTTGATTTGATTTGGAGTTAAATCGAAGGTTAAACAGACACTGGTATTTGAGCGTATATTGCTGTCTTGAGCCAGAAAAGCAACCCAATCGTGTTGCTCTACAAACGCAGCTATGGTGGCTAGATTTTGGTCTGCAATAGCGATTGTCGCACTTACGCCACCTAATGACTCAACCCAATCTAACGCGTCTAAATAATCCACAACACATAACATGGAAGGTGTATTAATCGTTGCACCAGTAAATAAGTCTTCTATTAATTTTCCGCCTTTGGTCATGCGAAAAATTTTTGGTAATGGCCATGTGGGTATATAACTTTCAAGGCGTTCGACTGCGCGAGGGCTAAGAATTAACATACCATGTCCACCTTCACCGCCCAGCACTTTTTGCCAGCTGTAGGTGATAACATCGAGTTTTTCCCAGTCCATTTTTTGTGCGAACACGGCTGAGGTGGCGTCACAAAATGTTAGCCCTTTTCGGTTTGAGTCAATCCAGTCTGCATTGGGTACTCTTGCGCCAGAGGTAGTACCGTTCCATGTAAAGATAACATCGTGATCACAGTTAACTTCTGTAAAATCAGGCAATTGACCATAGTCTGCACTCAAGACTCGAGTGTTTTCTAATTTTAATTGCTTGGTGATATCTGTGGCCCAACCTTGACCAAAAGATTCCCAGTATAATACATCAACAGGACGCTCACCCAACATCGACCACATAGCCATTTCCATCGCGCCAGTATCGGAAGCGGGTACAACAGCAACACGGTAACCTTCAGGCAAGCCCAAAATTTTAGCGGTATCTAAACAAGCTCTTTTTAACGCTTGTTTGCCAACAGTTGATCGATGAGAACGACCCAACACGGATAAATCAAGTTTACCGACATCGTAACCGGGGCGTTTTGCACAGGGGCCAGAAGAGAAATTAGGGTTGGCAGGTTTAAGGTTAGGGTGCATGATTGCCTCAAGCTAAAGGTGTGTGAAAATAATAAGCATTGAGAATACAAGTGATTGAAACTTATCACCAATATTCTAGTGTCATGAATTATATATAATGTGTTATATGGATGCTAAAAATGTCATGACCTTGGGTATTGCTGTATGTTTGCATACTGATACAACGATTCTGCAGCATACATTTTATTGTATTCAGATGGTTAGTCATGGGCTAATGTTAGGTGCTTCTTTTGGGAAGATACTTAGCAACTAAGTTTTCTAATGTTTTTTGTTTAAGAGGTTTGACTATGTAGTCATCCATCCCAGCTTCTTTGGCTTTGCTGTAATCTTGTTTCATCGCATTGGCTGATAGGCCACAAATAATAAGATTATTGTGGCCTTTTTGTCTCAACATGCGTGTTGCCTCGTAGCCATCCATTATCGGCATTTGTATATCCATAAAAACGAGATCGTATTGCGGTGAATTGACTATTTTGGTGACTGCTTGTTGTCCATTTTCGGCTACATCAAATGTTACACCCAGCAGTTTTAGCATTTCGCCAGCCACCATTTGGTTAATAGTGTTATCTTCCACTAACAATACATGTCCTTCATATGCAGCAATTTCATGAATATTGGCAATAGAAGGGCTTTGAATGACTTTTGATTCTTTTATAAATAATCGTTCCAAAAAAGTGGAAGCTTGATGCGGTGTGAAAGGATGTGATAAACACTCGCTTGGCCAAATGGCAGATAATTGATTGGGTAAATTACTTGGTTGGGAGAGGGTGATAAACCCGACGTTTAGTGCTTTGTTGACTAATTTGTCAATGGACTCATGATAAGCTCTGAAAGTCGATTGATTGTCGATATCGAGCAAAACTGAATCATTACTGGTTATGTCTTCAAAGGTTGCAGATAGCTGACTAAGAGGTAAATGATGATATTTTAATCCAATTTTATCGATATACTGTGTATTCAAAAAAACCATTTGAGCTTGACTAAAATAATACAACTTTCCGCTAGGTAATGGCCTGGCAGAAATTACCTCTGCCTCTTTGTCTGTTTTGGCTAAAGTAATTGCAACTTTAAAAGTACTCCCTTTATTCTCTTCGGAGTCCACCGTCACACTGCCCTCCATCAGTTCAACTAACTGCGTTACAATGGACAGTCCTAAGCCGCTACCCCCAAAATTTCTACTAGTAGAGCCATCGGCTTGAGTAAAAGAATCAAATACTTTACTGGCTTGCTCAGGATTCATACCAATGCCGGTGTCAGAGACTTCAAGGTACAAGGTCAGTAATTGAGTTTCTTCGTGAAGTCGAAAATCTATATCGATGCTTACCTGCCCATTTTGCGTAAACTTAATAGCGTTACTGCATAAGTTCAGTAGAATTTGATTGATCCTTAATGGGTCGCCTACTAATTGGGCTGGTAAATTTGGATTGCTATAAAACTTCACATTGAGATTTTTTTCTTGAGCGCGATTAGAAATATTGGCTAAGATATTGACGAATAATGATTCGACTGAAAACTCAACACTTTCTATGTCTAATTTACCCGCTTCAATTTTTGAGAAATCAAGAATGTCATTAATTAAGTTCATCAGTATCTGGCCTGAGTAGGCAGCTTTGGTGAGTTGTTTTCTTTGTGATTGGCTTAATTCTGAACGCAATACTATCTCTAACATACCAATAATACCGTTCATCGGTGTACGAATTTCATGACTCATATTAGCCAAAAACATACTCTTAGACGCGGTAGCTTGCTCTACTTTTTGATTTGACGCGACTAGTTGAGTATTTAACGCTTCTTGTTTAGCATTAATTAGCTGTGATTGTTCGAGCAAGGAAATAGTTTGTTTATTTTTTTCACGGAAAACATCTGCGGCTTGCGCCAATAGGCCTATTTCATCCTTGCGCTTAAGGCTTGGAATGCTATCAACATGTTTCCCTTTAGCTAATCGCTGGAAAACATTAGTGATAATATTGATAGGTAACATTATTCTGTAGGCTAAAAAGAGTGCCGTGAAGGTGACAAGAATAATGCTAACTAGCGAAAATAAGTCACTGCCAATTCGCGTTTTGTCGAGGGTTTGTTTGACGGCGATATTGGTGTTAGTGAATTTTTCGGTTACTAGTCTGTTTAACTCTCGGGCTAAAAATAAAAACTCGTTCGCTGACCCTGCCATCACCACATTGACCAAAAATAAGTAACCTCTGGTTATTTTAGTGAGTTGCAGAAAATCAGTTTCTACTTTGTTAAGTCTATCAATGGCTGTCTGAACGTTTTTTTTCGACTCTAGTTGTTGGCTAATTTGTACTTTTGCCAAAGACATTTGTCGTTGAAATGTACTAACAAGTTGCTGTTCTGGGTTTTGTAAATATTGCAGTAAAATGTTCTCTGCTCGAGCAATATGGTACTTAGTTTTTTCTAGTGAATCGAGTAGCGAACTAGCTTTATTTTCGCTAGTCGTAATCGTATTAAACAAGGCTTCTAGTTCACCCATCAGTTCCCTACTATATAGGGTTTGACGTTTGGTTCTTCCGTCCACTACACTGCTAAAGTTTTCGTTGTAATCATTCAAGTGAGTGCGCATACGCATAATATAATCTTGATATACATCACTATTTGCTTCTTGTGATGTAAGTTGTTCTAAACGCATTAAATTACTTTGGTTTTCTGCCATCAAAAAATTGAATCTACTCACTGCTGATTCGCTAGCTGACTCTTTATAAATGAGTACATTACGCTGTAAATCTATAACGTCTCGTTCTAGTTCTCGCACAATGCTCACCTTGATTACCGCTTGCTGGGTCAAATCAAGACTATCGACAAAAGTTGATTGTATGTTCCTAGATAAAAAAAATTGGGATAATAGCAGCAAGATTAAAATGGCTAAAACCAGCAATATCTGAGCTTTTATTGTCCTAAACATAGTATCTCCTGATTAATATTAAGAACTAATAAACTCATACCACTTTTGTAAGCTGTAATCGTAGGTGGGCATGGCGGTATTCCAAACGGCAATATTACTAAACCTTTTGATGTAGCTTCCTCCAGAACGAATATCGCCTTGTTGGACTGAAATTTTATCATCGGTTCCTTTGAGTGCTTGTGTCGCTTTTTTGCCTTGATACCAGTAATCCCATTCTGCGAGACTTAAAAATGAGGTGGAACGTTCAGGGTTAGAAATATAATAACCCTGCTTAGCTATGAATGCACCGGGCCAGCCAGATAACCACCAGTTCATATAGTCGTAGGCAGCGTCTTTATTCCTGCCGTGGGATGATGAAGATAGGCACATTACGCCATGCCGACCTCGGTACCCTTCTTTTGGGGCGGCATATGTAACGGGAATGCCTTGCCCGTTTAACGCCGATACTGCAGGAGAAAACATACTTTGTATCATTACACGACCAGTTCGCATAAAATCTACTGATTCAGGTACTGAATTCCAGAATCCACTAAAATGTTGCTGACGTTTGAAGTCAATAAGTACCTTAAATAATCGATCTAGATCTATTTTGCTTAAATTGCCAATATCGTTAAGGTTAACTAGGCCTTGAGCTTGAGAGGCTATTGCTAAGTCAAACAAGCCAATGTTAGGTGCATTGACAATACCCACTTTGCCGGAATATTTAGGGTCGAGCAACCAGCCCCAACTTTCGGTTTCATAGGCCTCTCCTTGTTTAACTACATTGGTGTTGTAACTAAAAGAATCAACATTGTGCACATAAGGTAAAAAGCTGATTTTATCCGTGTGCTCAGTGCCTAATGTACCGTTAGGCTCAATATGTAAGATTTTATGCGGTGCATCTCCGGCGCCCAATCTAGCATCTGTGCTGATTTTACCCGTTTTAGATAATGGGTTTATTTCGTCCCAATACCGCAGTCTCTTTTTTTCAATGGGTTGTATGGAGCCACTTGCCCATAGGGGTCTTATGCTATTCGACCATTGTTCGCACAAGTCAAAAGATTGCGGGTTCATTGACGCTTTTTGCAATACAGCGGCGCTCCCACGAGGCTCAAACATTAAATCGATGTCCAAGTCATCCATCGCTTTTTGGCGAAGTTTTTCTTGCAAGGTAACGTGAGTGCCTAGCACCCTGAGTTGAGTTCGTTGTCTGGAAAACACATAAGGGGCTTGGGTTATTGCTGTTACCCCAACTACTGCTTGGCTGATGGATTTTAGAGCTTGTCTACGGCTGATATCCTGTGACGATTGTGTTGGGACGTTACTTATAGCCATATTTAAAATTCACTTAAGAAACACTATAAAATCAACTTTTATCTACAATTAATTTAACAACAAAAATCAAAAGTATATAGGAGCAGTTTCATTGAATACTCTGCATTATAAAAATAGTGCCTTAATCAGCATAAAATTTATGTTGAAATTTTAATGTTTTTTGCTCAAGCCCATCGTTAATGTCGATAGATATCCGGTACTGCTCTAGGTCGCTAAAAGGCAGTACTGCCAAATAATAAATTGCCTTGCCCTCATTGACCTGCTTAAACGTTAGCTTTTTAACTACACCAATTAAGTTTCTAGCGTCACCCGTCAAAATTACTGATTGTGCTGTCTTGTCTTGCCTGTCTAACACTGAGATATTAATAAGAGCATTAAATTTGCTGCGCACTATGCCATATTGTTTGGCTACTTCAGGAGTTAAAAACGTACTGTTTAACGCAATGTAATGCACGTCCCAACTGCCTAGCACTTGTTTTTGTTCTGCGTTGACTTGAGAAGAAAACATCAGTCCTAGTGCTACTGAAAGACTCAATAAATAAAAATATATAACCTTCAAATTAAAAAATTCCAAATAAATCACCTAATAGTTTTTGAATAAACAATAACAGAAAGATCACCACCATTACCGATAAGTCTAATCCACCCATCTCAGGCATTCTTTTACGAATTGGGGCCAGCATTGGTTCAGTGAGTTGGCTTAATACTAATTCCATTGGGTTTCTGCCCTGGCTTACCCAGCTCATAATAGCGCGCAAAATAAGCACATACATCACTAAGGTCAGAATTTCTTTAATGACAATAACAAATGATACAACGACTAAGGACAAGACGTTGAGACTTGTTCCTCCCAACACCATGTTAAGAGTGACGACTTTTAATCCCGCAACCAATAGTGCAAACACCAGGGTTGCGGTATCTAAACGGCCGATCGAAGGTAACACTCTGCGCATAGGGGCCACTATAGGCTGAGTAGCTTTGACTACAAATTGGCTAAATGGATTGTAAAAATCCGCTCTGGCAAATTGTAACCATAGGCGTAATAAAACCACCATTAAATAAATGTTAAAAACAAAATCGATTAAAAACTGAACTGAACTCATATTATGGGTTTTCCTCGGTATCTGTCTGAGCTGTCAAAACTAAAGCATTTGAACAAGCATATTTAATAAAGCAGTCTAGAACTGCTTTGCCATTTCTTCCGCTCGTTTAACTGCTGCTTGCATGGCGTTGGCGACGACTTGTTGTAAGCCTTGTTCCTGAAACGACTCTATAGCCTTTGCAGTTGTTCCACCTTTGGAGGTAACTTGGGTCCGCAGCTCACTTAATTCAAGGTGAGGATGCTGACAGACCATTTCCGCTGCCCCTAGCATCGCTTGCTGAACCATTAACCGCGCCGTTGCATGGTCAAATCCCTGGCGTTCTGCTTCTGTTTGCATGGCTTCTAAAAATAAGTAGAAATAGGCTGGGCTGCTGCCTGCCGCCGCGATCACACCGTCTATCATCGATTCTTTCTCAACCCAAGCAATTTCGCCCACTTGACCCATTAAATCAGCGGCATATTGCTTATCAACTTCATCGATATTAGTGTCTGCAAATAGGCCGGTCATTCCTTTGCCTAACGCGCTTGGAGTATTCGGCATGGTGCGAACAACAGGCAAGGTTCCACCCAGCATTTGCTGAAGTCGAGGGGTAGTAATACCGGCCGCAATGGATACAAAAAGTTTGCCACTTAAATCCTGTTGCTGTGCAAGTTTCTCACATACTTGCTCCATAAGTTGTGGTTTTACTGCAAGCACGACGACATCTGATGCATCTACTGCTTCTTTATTATCTTGGGTGACATTAATGCCAAAATCAGCCTGTAAAGCGGATAGTTTTCCAATGGAAGGATTACTGGCTGTTATCAAGTGCGCTGGGTATGCATTGTTGACTAAACCACTGATAATGCTTCTCGTCATGTTGCCTGCGCCAATAAAGGCTATATTTCTGTGTTGCATGATTGTCCTTCTGTTAATTTCTTGAGCCAAAAATGGCGGTTCCTACTCTAACCATAGTACTACCATTGTTAATAGCATTTTGCGTATCACCTGACATGCCCATAGATAAGGTATCGACAGTTGTGTACTGTTTTTTTAGACTTTCGAATAATACTGACATGTGAGCAAAGCTAGCTGTTTGTTCAGTCACAGACTGATTGGCCTTCGGAATAGTCATTAATCCGCGCAATCTAAGGTTAGGTAGTTCTGTAATGGCTTTGGCAAAGTCATTTAATTCGTTTACGCCTATGCCGGCCTTATTTGCGTCATCGTCAATATTTACTTGAATACACAGGTTTAATATTTTGGGTGGTGCTATTTGATCATTTAGTCTTTGGGCTATTTTTAGCCGGTCGATGGCTTGCACCCAATCGAAGTGTTCGGCTACCAATCGAGTTTTATTCGATTGTAATGGCCCGATGAAATACCACTCAATATCATCGAGTGATTCTAAGGCTTTGATTTTTTCCACACCTTCTTGCACATAGTTTTCACCAAACAAACGTTGTCCTGCTTCATACGCTAGCACGATATCAGATACGGGTTTGGTTTTACTCACCGCTAGTAATTTTACCGTATTTGATGGACGATGTGCGTCTAAGGTAGATTGCTCGATGGTTATTTGTACGCTTTTGAGTCGTTCTGCTATTGTTTCCATATTGCAACATGATATACGGAGAATATTTATTGGATATTACCGAACTTTTAGCCTTTAGTGTTAAAAATAAAGCTTCTGATTTACACCTTTCTGCTGGATTACCGCCAATCATACGTGTTGACGGTGAAATGCGAAAATTAAATATACCTGCACTCAGCCATAAAGAAGTGCATGCCCTGATTTTCGAAATCATGAACGACAAACAGCGTAAGGAATATGAAGAGAATCTCGAAACCGATTTTTCCTTTGAAGTAAAAGATTTATCACGCTTTAGGGTGAATGCTTTTGTGCAAAACCGTGGTGCGGCAGCAGTATTAAGAACTATACCAAGTGAGATCTTAAGTTTAGATGACTTAGGTGCGCCGCAAATATTTAAAGAAATTATCAATCAGCCCACTGGCATTATACTGGTGACTGGCGCTACAGGTTCCGGTAAAAGTACCACTTTGGCAGCCATGGTTGATCACATTAACTCAACTAAACGTGAACATATTCTAACCATTGAAGATCCTATCGAATTTGTCCACGAAAATAAACTTTGTGTGCTCAATCAACGTGAAGTGCATCGAGACACCCACAGCTTCAATAATGCTCTTCGCTCTGCGTTACGTGAAGATCCTGACATAATATTGGTAGGTGAATTACGAGATTTAGAAACGATTCGCTTAGCTATCTCAGCCGCCGAAACCGGACATTTGGTATTTGGGACGTTACACACCAACTCGGCCCCTAAAACTATTGATAGATTAATCGACGTGTTTCCTGCGGCGGAAAAATCCATGATCCGTTCTATGCTGTCTGAATCGTTGCGAGCGGTTATTTCTCAAACCTTATTGAAAAAAGTGGGCGGGGGTAGGGTGGCAGCACACGAAATTATGCTAGGTATTCCGGCTATCCGAAACCTGATCCGCGAAGATAAAGTGCCACAAATGTATTCGGTTATCCAAACGGGTCAATCTCATGGCATGCAAACCATGGATCAATGTTTGCAGAGGTTAGTCGCCCAAGGCCTCATTACGGCTCAAGATGCCGCTGCAAAATCAATTGATAAAAAACCGACTTCTAGTTTTGGGAATTAATGTATGGAACTCACACCTTATTTAGAAGAGATGCAAGGTTTAGGTGCATCAGATTTATTTGTCACTGTTGGCTTCCCAGTTAGTGCTAAAGTAAACGGTCAAATGACACCTATCGGTGGCAGTAATTTAAGCCAAGAAGACGCTTTAGCCCTAGTACATGATGCGATGACCGAAAAACAAAAACTTGAATTTGAAGAAACCAAAGAATGTAACTTTGCTATTGCTAGAGATGAAATAGGGCGTTTTCGTTGCAGTGCTTTTTGGCAGAGAGATATGGCAGGTATGGTTGTAAGGCGTATTGTCACCCAAATACCTCAAGTTTCAGACCTAGGTTTACCCGAAATATTAAAAGATGTGATTATGTCGAAGCGTGGCTTGTTGTTATTTGTCGGTGCCACAGGTACAGGTAAATCAACTTCACTAGCGGCATTGATAGGGCATAGAAATCAACACTCAAAAGGGCATATTCTGACTATAGAAGACCCTATAGAATTTGTACATCAACATGCCAACTGTGTGGTCACTCAGCGAGAAGTGGGTATTGATACTAAGTCTTTCGACGATGCATTGAAAAGTTCATTACGCCAAGCGCCTGATGTGATTATGATTGGTGAAATTCGCTCGATGGAAACCATGGAATATGCCATGTCTTTTGCTGATACTGGGCATTTATGTGTGGCCACATTGCATGCCAATAACGCCAATCAAGCTATAGAGCGTATTATGCATTTGGCACCATCGGATCAACATGAAAAGCTACGCTTTGACTTGAGTTTGAATATGCGAGCCATTATTGCTCAGCAACTGGTTCCCACTCCAGATGGTAAAGGCCGAGTTGCAGCGATTGAAATATTGCTTAACTCTCCATTAGTCACAGATCTTATTCAGCGTAACGAAATTGGTGGTTTGAAAGAAGCGATGAAAAAAGGCAAGGAAATAGGTATGCAGAGTTTTGATATGGCCTTATATGACTTGTACAAAGCTGGCAAAGTTACTCTGGATCATGCTATCCACCATGCTGACTCGCCAAACGATTTGCGCCTTATGATCAAACTGGATTCGAATGAAGGCAATCAACTTGGATCGCTGTCTGATGTTTCTATCGATATGGATTAAAGGCAATTTTGGATAAAGTTTATTCTCATTACGACCGCTTTATGGTTTTTCAAATCAAACAATTACTTGATGAAAAAGGTATTCCTTGTTTTGTGAAAAATGAATTTGCGATAGGTGCCATGGGCGAATTATCGCCTATGGACGTGTTGCCAGAAGTTTGGATCAGCGATCCTCAATGGTTACTCAAGGCCCAGCAGTTTATTGCTGAATTTGAATATCAACCAACAGACTCATCTCCTTGGATATGCAGCAACTGTAAAGAGCAAAATGGCGCTAGCTTTGAACTGTGTTGGCAATGCGGTAAAGATAGTGTTGTATAAGTTAGCCTTTTATTACCCGAGCAATTAAACCTTTATGTCGCTAAATACTTCCGATTCGGCTCAGATAGAAAACTTTGTTGAAGCCATGTGGTTAGAAAAAGGATTAAGTGAAAATACCCTTAGTGCTTATCGTTCTGATTTAACTAAATTTTCACTTTTTCTTGCCAAGCAAAGTGAGACTGACAATCTAGTACAGTTAGTCGACTTTGAACAAGATGTATTAAATCAATATCTTGCTATACGTTATGACGGTGGTTTATCTGGTCGAAGTACGTCACGCTTTCTAAGCAGTTTACGTAGTTTGTGCCAGTTTATGTTACGTCAAAAAATTCGCAGTGACGACCCAGTTAGCCTGCTGCAAAATCCCAAGCTGCCGCAATCACTTCCTAAAACGTTGACCGAGTCACAGGTCATCGACTTACTCAATGCGCCTAAAATCGATGATCCGATTCAACTCCGTGATAAAGCCATGTTAGAGGTGTTGTACGCCACTGGCCTGCGAGTGACCGAGTTAGTCAGTTTACGATTAGACCAACTAAGTCTTCAACAAGGTGTTGTAAGAGTCACAGGTAAAGGCAGTAAAGATAGACTGGTGCCCCTAGGCGAAGAAGCGATTGAATGGGTTTCGACTTTTATAAAACACGGACGGGGTGCGTTACTTAAATCCGAAAGTGACATTATTTTCCCAAGCAAACGTGGGGTGGCCATGACTCGTCAAACCTTTTGGCACCGGATTAAACTTTACAGTCAAATAGCGAATATTCAAACCGACTTATCACCTCACACTTTGCGCCACGCGTTTGCTACACACTTACTTAACCATGGTGCAGACTTGCGTGTGGTTCAAATGTTGTTGGGGCATAGTGACTTATCCACCACGCAAATTTATACACATGTGGCGACGGAGCGATTGCAGAAGTTGGTGGCAGAGCATCATCCACGAGGCTAATCTTTGTTTTATGTGCAAGGCCTGGACGACAATTGAGTTGGGGAGTCTTATATCGATTTTTTGAATCGGAATGAACTTGGACATGGTTAAACAAACTAATATAAATTTTGCAGCAATATCAAAGTCATTGTTAATCTAAACCGCGTTTTTTAACTCAGAGTTTCCAGAGTAAATCTCTACCTAATTAAAGATTAAAAGACTACCTAACTGTTTTACGTCATTCATGTGTTTAAAGCTGATTAGTCTAGTCAACGCTGAAGCGTTTTTAGACGAGTATACGCTCAAAGTTGAGCTTGAAAAAAAGTATTCAGAAATCTGCTGGCTATAGGCAGAAAGCTTAAAAACAGTCGTTACATACATATTTGCCGAACCGTTTGGTTTGATAGACGTATTCCGTTAAACTGGTAATATACTTTGAAATTATTTGGCCTAATTAAGGTCTTATCAATACAGCAATCAGTTGGGCAGATTATGAAAAATTGGACGAAAATTGGCTTGGTACTTATTGGTTTGGTCAGTACTGTTAGTCTCAAAACTTTTGCAGCAGCAGATACACAAAACCTTGATCAGGTAAAAGCTAAACTGCAAGCGGCTCTTGGTATGCAAATAAGTTCTATTGGTGATGCGCCGGTTACCGGCCTATTGCAAGTGATGACAGAGAAAGGGTTGTTTTATACCAGCCAAGATGGCAAGTATTTGTTGCAAGCTCGCATTTATGATATCGAAGAAGGTATGCGTAATGTGACTGAAGAAGCTCTTGGAAGTGTGCGCTTAGGTGGTTTAGCAGAATTTAAAGACGCTGTTATCGAATACAAAGCAGATAAAGAAAAATATGTGGTCAATATATTTACAGATATTACCTGTGGTTATTGCCGTAAGTTGCATAATGAAATGGAGCAATATAACGATCTGGGTATTACTGTTCGCTATCTAGCCTTTCCTCGTGGTGGTATTAATAGTTCTACTTACACCGATATGGTTTCGATTTGGTGCTCGGATAATAAGCAAGAAGCTATGGATAACGCCAAAGCTGGTGGCACAGTAGCCAGTAAAGACTGCAAAACAAAAGTCGCTGAGCAATATGCTTTTGGCCAAAAAATTGGGGTAAACGGCACACCTAATATCATTATGCCTGATGGCTCTGTTATTCCGGGTTATCAACCACCTAAACAGCTTGAAGAAGCGTTAAAAGCCATTCTTTAATTTTTTAAATTACACTATTCTTAAGCTTGTATTTTTCTAATACAGGCTTTTTTGTTTTTCACTTCTCCAATGGGTAAATATTTAAGTGCAAATCAGCCGTAGACCCAAAATGAATAGCCAACATCTTCCTGAGTTGTTGCATCCACGATTAAAACAAATTTATGCTGATAGAGGTGTCGAGGACGCGGCGCAACTCAATCGTAGTGCTCAAGCACTATTACATTACGACCAATTACAAGGTGTTGAGAAAGCCGTTCATTTGTTGTCTCAAGCGATAGCAACCAATAAAAAGATAATAATTGTGGGTGACTTTGATGCCGATGGTGCCACAAGCACAGCATTGAGTATGATGTCTTTGCGCATGATGGGATCGACTAACCATGATTATTTAGTCCCTAACAGGTTCAATTTTGGTTATGGCTTAAGTCCAGAAATAGTAGAAGTTGCGGCGCAACAACAAGCAGAAGTCATCATGACAGTCGACAATGGCATTGCGTGTTTTGCTGGTGTTGAAAAAGCTAAATCTTTGGGTATAACTGTGATTGTAACAGACCACCATTTAGCCGCTGAATCATTACCGATTGCGGATGCAATAGTCAATCCCAACCAACCAGGTTGTGGGTTTTTGTCTAAAAATTTAGCCGGGGTAGGTGTAGCATTTTATTTGATGTTAGCCCTTCGAGCAGAGCTGAAATCCAATGGATGGCTTGAGCAGCAGGGTTTACCTGTGCCCAACTTAGCCTCATTACTAGATTTGGTGGCACTTGGCACCGTAGCTGATGTTGTGCCATTAGACGATAACAATAGAATATTGGTGCACCAAGGTTTACAGCGTATACGTAGCGACAAATGTCGGCCGGGTATACAGGCGATAATTGAAGTGGCAAGTAAAGAAAAAAGTCGTTTAGTAGCCTCTGATTTAGGTTTTGTTGTCGGACCACGTCTCAATGCTGCCGGGCGGTTAGATGATATGTCGTTGGGTATTGAATGTTTGATGACTGATGATCCCGCACGTGCAAGGCAAATAGCCGTACAGCTGGATAGTTTAAACCGTGAGAGGCGTGAAATAGAAGGGTCGATGCAGCAAGAAGCGGTAAAAGCTTTGGAGGGGTTGAACCTTGAAGCAAGTACTTTACCTTTCGGTTTAGTGTTGTACCAAGCTGATTATCATCAAGGTGTGATTGGTATTTTGGCCGGCCGTATTAAAGATAAATATTATCGTCCAACTATCGCTTTTGCGCATCAGGATGACGACACTCTTAAAGGTTCTGCTCGTTCTATTCCAGGGTTACATATTCGTGATTTACTCGAAGAGATAAACAGCCGATATCCAGATATTATTGGCAAGTTTGGAGGCCATGCTATGGCAGCCGGACTCAGTTTACCATTAAAAAATCTATCTGCTTTTGAGCAAGTTTTTCATCAGATAGCGGAAGAAAATCTTAAAGATAAACCACTAGCAGGTGAATTGATTTCTGATGGTGAGTTACAGACCGAAGACTTTACGTTAGCTTTTGCTCAATGTTTAAAGGACGCTGGGCCTTGGGGGCAGGGATTTCCAGAGCCACTGTTTGATGGTGAATTCCAATTAATGGAACAACGCTTAGTGGGCAGTAAACACCTAAAAATGATGGTTAAACATGAAAGTGGTGTGTTAATCGATGCTATTGCTTTTAATGTCGATTTGGATTTGTGGCCTAATGCACAATGCAGCCATGTGAATCTTGCTTATAAGTTAGATATCAACGAGTTTCGTGGCCGAACTAGCTTGCAATTAATGGTCGAGGGCGTGAGCGCTTTGTAGCATTATTAACGTCAATATACATTCTTAGACTGTTAACTAGCTTTTTAAATGGCCTGGGGCAGATAGAAAAAGCAAAAAGTTGTTCAACACCTAAGACAAAGAGGACAAAGAGGACAATGAGAATAAATAGAATTATGGATTCGGTACAACTTGAATATTCTTAACCATTGTTTGAGCTTTTACTGTGCTCAACACTTGGTGCTCCTTGGTTATCTATGTGGCTCGACATCTTTTGCTGTTATCTGTTTATATACTCAAGACCATCGTAACTAAATATCATTGGCAAATGAACGCATCCTCATTAACTTAATCCTTAAAGTGAGTACTGCGAATGAGTGCAGCCAATAAATGGCAAATTTAGGTTGTATAAATACGTATTTTGAGGCGAGTTTGGTATAATTATTTATGTACTTTGAGATAAGTGCTAGAATTGTTCTTTAACTAAATTTAATAGTGGTCATGGTAAAAAAAACGGATGTAGAAAAATTACTGGATAAACACGATAATCTTACTCATTCTGAAGAGTTGGTTGTGATTTCACATGTCCAGAGAAAAGACGATGATTGGTTTATGAATACATTGTTGGTTGAGGGCTCAGAAGTGCCTTTTAAATTCCGACGCAGAAAGGTATATAAAAATCTGACCGGGGCGAGAGTCAACTTAACTTATTATCCGATAAAAGAAGAAGTTGCTGGTATGGAGTTTGAAGCCATGAAAGTTGTTCGGATAAAAGTGAGCTAGTCTGAAACTTGTTTTATAAAGGTTTTGACGTTGCTACCTGAGCAGCTTACTGGCTTTGTGTTACATCGACGCTCATATCGAGAAACCAGCTATTTAACCGATTTATTTACTCTTGAACTAGGTAAAGTCAGCGCCGTTGCCAGGGGTGTCCGAGGCAATAAAGGCGACAAAAAAAGTTTATTGCAATCATTTCAACCGTTGCTGCTATCCGTTACGGGTAAACATGAATTGCGTAACCTCCATCAACTAGAGTCAGCCGGTTCCAGATTGCAACTTGTTGGTCATCAGTTATTTTCAGCCATGTATTTGAATGAGTTACTCAATCGGCTGTTGCCAAAAGAAGTGCCTCATCCAGAGTTGTTTTTATGCTATCAACAAAGCCTGCAGTGGTTAGCGAATGGCGGAGATATCGAACCTTGCTTACGTGAGTTTGAATTGTCGCTGTTAAATGATATGGGCTATGGTATTGATTTAACACAAGAATATGAAAGTGGAGAAACTGTTGAGCCTAATGTTGATTATTGTTTGGTCCTAGAGAGCGGTATCAGACGTATTGACGTTAATGCACTAGGAACTAATCGATTCAGCGGAGAAGCATTGTTACAAGTAAGTAATAATTTATGGACGCCGAACAGTCTACAATGTGCAAAGCGAATTACCAGAATGGCACTCTCGCCGCTACTAGGCCGAAAACCGCTAAAGAGCAGAGAGTTGTTTCAACAAACTTGGACGGCTGCAAGACCAGCCAATATTGGGAAATTTAAATGAAGGAAATATTACTCGGTGTGAATATTGACCATATTGCTACCTTGCGAAATGCCAGAGGCACTACGTATCCTGATCCTGTTCATGCAGCAGAAGTAGCTGAAAGAGCTGGGGCTGATGGTATTACGGTGCATTTGCGCGAAGATAGACGACACATTAATGATCGCGATGTACGTATTCTCAAACAAACCATTCAAACCCGCATGAATCTTGAGATGGCAGTTACCGAAGAAATGCTGCTGATTGCAGAACAAACAGGCCCAGAGTTTTGTTGTTTGGTGCCTGAGAAGCGTGAAGAATTGACCACTGAAGGCGGCTTAGACGTCGCGGGCAATCAATCCCGAATGAATATCGCCTGCGCGCGTTTAGCCGCTGCGGGTATATTGGTATCGTTATTTATTGATGCCGATAAAAAACAAATTGATGCAGCTGTCGAAGCGAATGCACCTTTTATTGAAATTCATACTGGTCAGTACTCAGCTGCTAAAAACGAAGCAGAGCAGCAAAAAGAATTAGATATCCTGATAGAAGGTATTCAGTACGCGCATTCACAAGGCCTAAAAGTGAATGCTGGCCATGGTTTGCACTATCATAATGTAAAACCTATCGCAGCTATTCCCGAGTTGTATGAACTTAACATCGGCCATGCCATTATTGCTCGTGCGGCATTTGATGGTTTGCATCAGGCTGTGACAGATATGCGCCGATTGATGCAAGAAGCAAGAGCTTAAACGTTATGGCGATTATGGGGCTGGGTACTGATGTAGTGGAAATAGCTCGAATTGCTAACCAATTAAATAAGTCACAGCGCTTGGCAGAGCGAGTACTCACTCCAACAGAAATGCATACATTTAAAGCTCACAAGTTCCCTGAACGTTTTTTAGCTAAACGTTTTGCCGCCAAGGAAGCCGCAGTAAAGGCACTTGGAACTGGAATTGGCAGTGGCGTCAGTTTTCAACATGTGGAAGTGGTGAATTTGTCTTCGGGCCAACCCACACTTTTGTTCTCAGGTAAATTTGCCGAGTTGTGTAAAGAGTACAATATAAGTCGCAGTTTTATTTCCATTTCCGATGAACAACATTATGCAATGGCTACTGTGGTTTTAGAGTCTAATTAATTTTATACCAGCATGAAGTTATGGGTTGTTTTAGCACTGACTTGGTGCATTTAAGGGCAAGTGTGATGCACCTAACATCAATTTATTTGTTTTATGCCTCTAAATACTGGCGGCATAGGCAATAAATGTTGGCTCGTAATATGAAAGCATTATGAAAATAATATTAAAAGTAGTTTTAAAGTAGTATTAAAAATAATATGAAAAATACGAAATTAGTTCATGTTATGCCTCTCAATTATTGCTTTACCTGCCTAGTAAGGTTTAAGTTAAGTAGGACAGATTTATATGGTTTCAATTCGAACAGTACATGAAGATCAGCGCCCACCTTTTGAAGAATGGCTGGCAGGTTTAAATCTACCTGAGGCAAGCAAAAAAAAACTTAGAGACCTATCCGATACCCCAGAAATATTATTGATTGGGCAGGAAATGGTGGAAATTCTGCACGAATTACATATGGATGACGAAACCTTACTAGCGGCGCTTATTTATCCTTATTGTGAAGTACATCAATTAGAAGATGAACAAATTACTAAACAGTTTGGTGAAGGTATTCAAAAACTGATCGTGGGAGTGAGACGCATGGACGCTATCAAATCATTGCATACCCGTGCTAACAGTAAAAAGAAAAATGATGAAGTCCAGATTGATAACGTGCGACGCATGTTGTTGGCCATGGTCGAAGATGTACGGGTAGTGGTTCTTAAGCTCGCTGAGCGTATTTGTGCCCTGCAAAAAGTCAAACATGAAGATGAAGAGACGCGGGTATTAGTTGCCCGCGAATGTGCCAATATTTATGCTCCATTGGCTAATCGTCTAGGTATAGGTCAGTTAAAGTGGGAACTAGAAGATCATTCATTCCGCTATCTGCATCCTGATACTTACAAAAAAATTGCTAAATTACTGGATGAACGCCGTACTGTTCGACAGCAATATATTGAAGATTTTGTTTCTGAGTTGCAAGATGTACTAGATTCACAAAATATCAAGGCTAAGGTTTATGGCAGGCCTAAACATATCTACAGCATCTGGAAAAAGATGCAAAATAAACATTTAAGTTTCGAACAACTTTATGACATCCGAGCGGTGCGTATTGTTGCTGACCGTCTCCAAGATTGTTATGCAGCATTGGGTGAAGTGCATGCCAATTGGAAACACATTCCAAACGAATTTGATGATTATATTGCCACACCAAAAGCTAATGGGTATCAATCAATTCATACGGTGATCTTGGGTGAGCAAGGCAAAACCCTTGAAGTTCAAATTCGTACCAATCAAATGCATGAAGATGCCGAACTCGGTGTAGCCGCGCATTGGCGCTACAAAGAAGGTGCAATCTCTAGCAGAACTGGTTATGAAGAACGGATTAATTGGTTGCGTAAAATATTGCTTTGGCAAGAAGAAGTCTCAGACAGTGGCGATTTGGTCGAAGAATTGCGTAGTCAGGTATTTGATGATCGTGTTTACGTGTTTACGCCCAAAGGTGATGTGGTTGATTTACCTCTGGGTTCAACGCCTCTAGATTTTGCGTACTATATTCACAGCAATGTAGGGCATAGGTGTATAGGTGCAAAGATTGTCGGCAGGATTGTGCCATTTACCTATGAACTACAAACTGGCGATCAGGTTGAAATTCTAACAGGTAAACGTTCAAATCCCAGTCGAGATTGGATGCACCCGGGCTTAGGTTATGTATATTCTTCCCGTGCCCGAGCCAAAATTCAAACTTACTTTAAGAAGCAAGACAAAGGTAAAAACCAACAGGCAGGCAAAGATCTACTCGATAGAGAGTTAGGTAAAGTCAACCTTGAGTCTAAAGTCGCTACCGAAGCGACCTCCCGTTTCAACATGCAGACTCTAGATGACTTATATGCTGCCATTGGTGGTGGAGATGTTCGCATTATGCAAGTGGTGCATTTCTTACAGCAAAAATATGCACCTGCGCCTGAATTAAAAATAAGATCTAAAAAACCACAATCCGCCAAGTTGAAAAAAGACAGCATAGTGGTCGAAGGTGTCGGTAATCTGCTTAGTCAAATCGCGGGTTGCTGCCAACCGTTACCGGGTGAACATATTACAGGATATATCACTCAAGGCCGCGGAGTGAGCGTTCACCGAGAAGATTGTGAGCAACTTA
The DNA here is from genome assembly GCF_000347635.1 of Paraglaciecola psychrophila 170. NCBI lineage: Bacteria > Pseudomonadati > Pseudomonadota > Gammaproteobacteria > Alteromonadales > Alteromonadaceae > Paraglaciecola > Paraglaciecola psychrophila. The sequence continues at coordinate 798,841 of NC_020514.1, forward strand.
GTAATTTGTTAGATCAACATCCTGAAAGACAGATTGACGTGAATTGGGCCAGTAATTTACAAGCTGCATTTCAAACTAAAGTACATATTATGGGCGAAGACCGCGACGGGATTTTACGTGATGTGACAACGGTCATTGCTAATGAACAAGTGACTTTATTGGGTGTAAATAGCAATAGTGATACTAAGCTAAATACAGCCAAAATTGAGTTAAGCCTTGAAGTTAAAAATCTTACATATTTGTCTAAAGCGATCAGTAGACTACAACTTATTAGAGGTGTAACAGACGTGTTTAAGGTTGATAAATAAGTGTCCAACATTAATAAAAACAATCCACAATTAAACCGGCTGTTAGATATTATGCAGCAGCTCAGAGATCCCAATACCGGCTGCCCTTGGGATCAAAAACAAAACTTTGAAAGCATAGTGGCGTACACAATTGAAGAAACCTACGAAGTCGCTGACGCTATTTTTAGTGGCAACATGGTTGATATTAAAGACGAATTGGGTGATCTCTTATTTCAAATAGTGTTTTACGCTCAATTAGCCGAAGAACAAAAAAATTTTGATTTTGAGGATATTGCACAATCTATTAGCGACAAGTTAGTTAGGCGTCATCCCCACGTTTTTCAAGCAACCGAGCTAAAAACCGATGACGAACTTAATCTGCAGTGGGAAAAAATCAAACTGCAAGAACGAGAAGTTGCCGCAAGGCCAAATGATAAAAGCGTATTAGCGAATATTCCCATAGGCATGACGCCGCTATTGCGTGCACAAAAAATCCAGAGACAATGCTCTAAAGTTGGATTTGACTGGACTGAAATACCGCCGGTAGTGGATAAAATTCACGAAGAGATTGAAGAAGTGCTGGCAGAGGTGAATGCATCAGAGCCTAATCAGCAGGCTGTGGAAGAAGAGATAGGTGACTTGTTATTTGCGGTTGTTAACTTAGCTCGGCATACATCGGTCAACGCTGAGACAGCATTAATAAAAGCCAATCGTAAATTCGAAAAACGCTTTAGGCAAGTTGAGCAAGTTATTGAGAAGCAAGGCCTCAGCATGGAGTCCGCAGATATGCAGCAAATGGAAGCCGCTTGGCAGCTGATTAAAAGTCGATGAAAATTCACAACTAATATAATTATTGTCCTGATGCCTAAACTTTTTCGCCTCAACTTACTTATTTAGTCAAACAAACGATGTACATTTGAGTACAAAAGGTGCGTTTGAGAAAAACGTCTAATCGGGCTGGCCATTGAGTGTTCTTTCTTGATTAGCCAGTGTAGTTTGGTCTTCACCGAAGACGGCAAATGATCGACTTGCAATAAATGAGCGACTTTAAAGAGGACAACGACTTCAGAGCGCGGTCTTCAAAGAATGTAAGGCAAATGTATTGTTGTATGCTGGCCTTTTATTTTGGACACAAAAAAGGCAGGGTGATCTTAATTCCCCGCCTTTTATAAATATAGTTAACCTGAGATCTGCTTAAGCGATAATCATAGAGTTCAGCTCTACGTCAGTTAAATTGAGGCTTGGCTTATTTTCTTTTAAACAATAAGCGACCAATCCCGCGAGTAAATTCAGCATAAAGCCGTTCATACTCCGATACCTTGAGTGTTCGATATAAGAAATATTCTTAAGTTGGTCGTTTATTGTTTCAATTATATAGCGCCTTGAAAGCATGGCCCTATCCCACAACGATATAGCTTTTGCTTTCATATTTTTGCGAACGGTTGTGATGAGACTTACACCTTTGTCTAATAAATCCGCTTCCAAATCTTTACTCAAATAGCCTTTGTCTCCATACAATTTATCAGTCAAACCTTCTGCTAATTCACGTACGGGTTGAGTGTTATGCACATTGTCGGTTGTGACTTTCGCAGCAACAATTTCACCGTGATGATTGACGACTAAGTGGAGCTTGAAACCATAAAACCAACCCATAGTACCTTTACCTCGTTGAGCGATACCGTCGAAGGTTTTATGTCTAGGTATTCGATGTTATGACACACCTTGATGCTTGTAGAGTCAATGAATTCATGTCCTGATGGCTTTCCTTTAAGTGATGTGAAGTAGGCACACATGGGCACGGTAACTCTAGGCATGACCTTTATAAATTGTGTGTAACTCAATAAATTTGGAAACGTATTTTTGTACACAAGAGATACATACTCAAGATAGTAGTTTTTGAAATCACGGTAATGTGACATATGAAAACTGACGACAATCGTCATGATTTCACTGGTGGTCATTTGCCCTTCTCTTTGCCCTTCTTTTTGACGTTTTCGCGTACCGTCTTCAAGCAGTTGTTTACGCCATTGAGGAATAAATACTTTGCAAAAATCATCGACATCACAAAACAGCTCAACTAATTTACTCATGCCTGTTCCTTTTTAGATTCATCTCTTTTAGTCGAAAGATCGGGTCTTGGAACAGGCATTTAGTTCAATTTATTAAACAGGATTCAGGTTAGTTACAGTTAGCTATTAATGTTTAGTTCTAAGTCTAAATATTAAGCCAACTAAACACAGTAATATCCATCCTAAACTACCTGCACCACCTGACGAATTTGGTGGTGCAGGTATTGGTACTACCGCTACTGGAGGAGGGGCTACTACTGTTGCAGTAAAGACTAAGTTACGAATAAACCCTTTGTCATCACCTTCCGAAACATCGGGATCTTTACTGTATGTCCAATTAACTAAATTTATACCTTCTGACAAATTAAGACTATATTCTGTAAAGCTTATTTCATCATCATTCCCATTGATAACGTCTACCAAATCACCATTTAGGTAAAGAAACAAAGCATCAAATCGCTCAAAGTCTGGATCTGTTTCTACTAAAGTATTAGCTTCAGAAGATACTGCCCAGTCAAAAGTAAGTACACCTTCGCCTTCAATACTTGCAACAAATATACTGTCTTGTAAGTCACCTGTTGTTGTACTTTCAATTCCTACTTCAGTTGAACTGGCAACCCAAGCTGAAGCACCATTTGTACCGCCACTAAACAAGGTGACTGCATCAGATTCACTACCTGCTGTTGCGGCCAGCTCTACTGCGTAGCCGAGTGTGGTGCCCGCAGTAACTGTGGCACTGCTACTTTGGACTTGAGGATCGTCAGTGGTGATAATCAATTTTGAAGATACATTATTAGCAATTGTTGGGAGGTAACTTACGCTAACCTGACAACTGTTACCTGCGTCTAAAGTGGGACAGTTACTGGCGTCTAAAGTAAAGGTATTTGAGTCAGAAAACGCGAAGCTGAGCCCAACATTGGTCTCACTGTTATTAGTCACAGCCAGTCCAGTCGTTTGTACTTCACCTTCAAGGCCCAAACCAAAGTTATGTCGCTGGGTGATAGCTATGCCGTCAGTGATAGCTGATATCCAGTCTTTAAACTCAGACACTCGCGTATAAACACCAGGATAGCCTGATGCAGCACAGCCAAAGCCCCAACTCACGATACCTACTTGTTGTACTCCTGAGCCGGTATTCACGACTAATGGTCCACCGCTGTCTCCTTGACATGATCCTCTTCCTCCTTCTGGTATGGCTGCACATATCATCACGTCAGTAACACCAACGTTAGCTGCAGATATACCAAAACTTTCGCCTAGTTCCTCTCTGCATTGAGCGTTGGTAGTTAGCCGCAAGTCGACTTTATGTAAGATGTCTGGAAAATCTGACGTCGGCCCCTCGTTTGGAGCATAACCTGCTCGACCACCCCAGCCAGCAACGGTTGCCAAGCTATTCTCAATGGCATATTGATCTGTGACATCAGGATCCGCTATTTTCACCCCGACAGCGTCTGAAGAAGATGCAAGTTCTATAAGTGCAATGTCGTTACTAATGGCATCTGCGTCATACTGCGGGTGAATATAGATATTAGCGATATCAATAGCATTTTCGGCCCCATTAGATAAATCATATTCACCAACATTCATTTTAAACTGATTGGCGTTTTCAGAATCCACACAGTGAGCTGCAGTAAGGACCCATTTATCACCTAAAAACGAAGCGCCACATGAGGCGTCTTGTTGCAATTCGGTGGTCTCACTTACTGCTAACGACGCAATATTGCCTATTTGTTCTAAAAGAGCTAAGCCATCTTTTTGGTTCACTGCAACAATAGGAATAGTGCCAGTGTAATCTTCACCTAAAGTGCCACCAGTGATATTGTCAACTTCTTCATTATTATAAATAATGGCACCGATACCGCCACCGGCTTCACAGTTATCTGATTTTTCAGAAAAATCTACTATGCCGCGTTCTATCAGACACACATTACCGGTTGCATCAACACATACTGCATCACCAATTCCGCAAGCAATGATTTCACCGCTGACTTGACCACCAACACCAGACGTAAAGGATCTTGTTTCGTAAATGACGTTGTTGACACTCAGTGACGTCAAAAAGTTAGTGAAAACTCCTACATATGCCGTCATCCATGGCCAGTTTTCTTGAATGGCTTCTTCGCCCCCAACGATGCGTGTTTCAGCAATTTGACTATTTGTTTTGCTGTAAGGTATTAATGGACTTTTTGCCGCGACTGCAAAGCCACATATAAAAAATAATGCTGAGGTGATCCCCGTTTTCAAAAAACTATTCATCATAAATACTCCAACTGACTTGCTCACTAATTTTATACTGCATTTGGTCACATTAAGTTGCGTACACAAAGGTAACAGACCGCTATAGTCGATTTTTATTTTCAAATTTTCAACTAGATTAATGATTAAAGTCACTTGGTTTTGCTGGATTCATTTCAAAACACATTAAATATCAAGATAACTATCAATAACCAAGCTATGTTTTTTGTTAGAATATAATTACTCAAAAGAACTTTTTTTATACAGCGACGGTATAATAATGTACAACAATCATTAACCCCTAAAAAAATACAAGGATATTCAGTTTCATGCAATTTTTTCGTGCCTTCATCATCCATTTTATAGTTTTCTTCATTGCCATAGGTATTGTATGGGGAGGTAGCGATGGCGGCCAATTGTTGAGCGCTGATCTTGACACTGGACTGACGATTTTTGCTTGTTGTGCGCTAATTGCGTTTATTGTGCAATGGATAGCGTTGATCCCGGCATATTTACTGAAAACCGAACACTTTTATGATCTAACCGGTGGTGCTACTTATCTAGCTGTTGTCATCTTTGCTTTTATACAAAGTGAACAACATGATTTACGCTCGATAATTTTAACTTGTCTGGTGTCCATTTGGGCAATCCGCTTGGCCAGTTTCTTATTTTTAAGGGTACGCAAACAAGGCTCAGATAGCCGTTTTGATGATATTAAACTTAATTTTTGGCGCTTTTCTATCGCATGGACTGTGCAAGGTTTATGGGTACTTCTAACTTCAGGGGCAGCCATTGCAGCTATTACATCGGGACACAAAACACACTTTGGTTGGATAGGCTTGGTGGGGTTAGTCGTATGGTCGATTGGTTTCTCTATCGAAGCGATAGCTGACAATCAGAAACGTATTTTTAAACAGCAAAAAAATACTCATAGTGACTTTATACAAACAGGTTTATGGTCACGCTCACGTCATCCCAACTACTTTGGTGAAATTTTGTTATGGGTTGGTGTCGCCATCATTGCCTACCCTGCGTTGAATGAATGGCAGCTAGTCACGCTCGTTTCTCCGATATTTGTCATTGTATTACTGACCAAAATTAGCGGTATACCGATGCAAGAAGAACAAGCGCAAAAGCGCTGGAAAGACAACCAAGCTTACCAAGATTACAAGAAACGCACGCCTGTTTTAATCCCAAAACTGTTTGGGTAGTCTTTTAAAGACACAGACAAATATTTAAACCACAGATGCTGCGCGCACTGAGAGCAACGGCGCCGAGCACAAAAAAAATAAGAACAAAAGATTGATTAAATCGTCTTTCTTCTTTTTTTCTTTGTGACCTCTTTTTCCTCTGTGGTTAAAATAGCTTTTTGAACGTGTGGGATAACAACATTGATTGAGATGTATCAAGACAAGCTTCGGAGTCTACTTGAAGATGATCCACTTCGAATGGACATTTTGCATGCATTAGCTGCTGTGAGCTTGCCTGATTGTTGGGTGGCTGCCGGTTTTGTGCGTAACTTAGTATGGGATGATTTGCATAATAAAAAGACTGACTTGAATGATGTGGATGTTATTTATTACTGCCAAACTGACATCCAAGGTCAACTAGCCAAAAAAGCTATTCGTTAATTACAAGAAAGGCTGCCAATGGTCAATTGGCAAGTGAAAAACCAAGTATTAATGCATATTAAACGTCAACATAGTCAGTATCTTAGCAGTGCTGATGCTATGTCATTTTGGCCAGAGCAAGAAACTGCAGTTGCTGTAAAACTTGACAAATATGGCAATTTTTCCATTGTCGCTCCTTTTGGTCTTACGTCTCTGTTTAAAGGATATATCACCTTCAACCTAAAAGCAGATGAACACACTTTTTGGCAACGAGTTAAAAAAAAGTGTTGGCTAACAACGTGGCCTAAATTAGTTATTAAAAAGTAAAAGTTATTTAACCACAGAGGCTGCGCGCACAGAGAGCACAGAGGAAGAGAAAGTAAAAAAGTTATTGGGTCGTTTGTCTCTGTGACCTCTTTTCCTCTGTGGTAAATATTCCTTCTAATAGCGCCCTTCAAAATTTGAACATTTATACCTAAAGTCTTTGTTATTAAACGCGATAACTAATTAACTTCTTTTTTTTCAGTGATAACTTTTTGCTCGACTCGGTCAATACAAGTCAACCAGATCTTAATGCTAGTACCAAAGCGTTATTATCGAGTGACTATGAACTAAACGGTACAATTAATCGTGCTGCGAGTGAGGGGGCAAAATTTGCGTTAATGGTGGCGATGCTCGAACAAAACTGCATGCATCGACCTCATCTAGACGCGACAAAAGAGATAGATCAAATTGCAGAGGTTACAAGTGATCTCAATTATTATCGTAGCAATCCATTAAGCGCCAACGATGCATACTGGCAAACCTGCCAGCACACCAGTCAGTTAATCTACAGTGGCCAATTACACTCTGCTCAGCTGTGGTTAGCGATGCATCCTGAACCTTTGTCACAATACAACAAACCAGATGCCATTAATGAAGACGTTATTGCCAACTGCAGTGTGAATACCCAAACTCGTATGCAACAAGCCAAAGAAAAAGTGATTAATATAGATGAAACTGGCTTGTATGACATTTTACAGGAGCTAGAACCCATTTCTACTCAAGCAATTTATAACGTCAGCTAAAATCATCTACTGATTTGTTCTTGAATTTCGGTAACCCCGTGGCGATAGCGATAACCCCAAAACTAAAATCAGCATCGGATACCAGCAATAAGGCGTTAGCGCTAAAGGTGATAAACCTGCAAGGCTAGCAGCAGCTAACAGTTGCCCTCCATAAGGTACCAAACCTTGAAATCCACAAGAAAAAATATCTAACAAGCCTAGCCTGTGCGCCTTGGATCTAAATTATATTTTGCACCTAGATCTTTGACAATCGGGCCGGTCGAGACTATCGCAATTGTGTTGTTGGCCGTGGCTATATCTAATGCGCTGACCAAGACTGCAGTACCATATTCAGAACCTTTTTTGCTGGTGATGCGTTTGGTGATGTTGTTAACCAACCACTGGATGCCACCGTAAGCTTTCATTAATGCCACTATGCCACCGATCATGAGCGCAATAGCAACCATATCTTGCATCCATCCCATGCCCTTCTGTATGCTCTGCAACATTGATGGAAACGTAAATAACCCTTTCGCTAAACCAATCACACACGCGCTGCCAATACCTACGCCCAACACACCTATTACGTTAACCCCAAATAGTGCACAGCCAATGATTAAAATATAAGGCAATATTAACCAACCATCGTAATCATTAGATGTGATCACCGCGCCACCGTCAATTTCGACAAACATAAGCAGCAGTGCAGTTAACAGTGCCGCGGGTAAAACAATCACTAAGTTTGCTTTGAATTTATCACTAAGTCGCACTCCTTGAGTACGTGTGGCGGCGATAGTTGTGTCAGAAATAAAAGATAAATTATCCCCAAACATCGCACCACCAATGACTATACCTACCGCTTGTGGGATCGGTACACCTAGGCTTTCAGCTAGGCCAATGCCAACAGGTGTGATGGCGGTAATCGTGCCCATAGATGTACCCATGGCGAAGGCAATAAAACTGGTTATCACAAATAAACCAGGTAATAAGTAGGCGGTTGGAACATAATTGAGTGCCCAATTGACGGTGGCATCACGGGCTCCTATGTCGATTGTGACTGCATAAAAAGCACCGGCCAGTAAAAAGATTAACGCCAGTAAAATGATAGTTTTATCACCCCCTCCTTTACAAAAAACATCAATTTTTTCAGTCATAGATAAACTTGATGTTGAGTTGTTGAGTAGCAACGCAAAGCCCGCCGATATCGCAAAAGCAACCAGAATAGGCATGGTCGAAAAATTTTGGGTTAACACACCACTACCAATCACTAAGAGCATAAATAACAATATGGGTGTTAACCCCCAAAAACGGCCCGTAGACTTTTCTTCCATCAAGACTTACCTTTAAAATTTATCAACTAAGACAGAAAAATAATTTTATAGCAAAGGGCTGGAGTGGCAATAGGTTAAAAATTATTTAGGCAGCTATTTCGCCCTTCTAACAAACATCTGCTTGAGAAAAAGCTAAATCATCTGAATAGGCAAACAAGGAAGGCGCTCCACCGGTATGCCAAAAAAGGACGTGGTCATTTTTGCTGATCTTTCCTGAACGAATAAGATGCATTAGCCCGGCCATGGCTCTTCCAGTATAAACTGGATCTAATAATATGCCTTCAAGCTTGGCGGTTAATGCAATTGCTTCATTTTCTTGTGGTCCAACAATGCCGTAACCATCACCCACATAATCTGAATTTAAAATTAGCTGATTTTTTGAGAATGTATAATCAAGACCTATGAGTTTTGCGGTGCTATTAACAAGCTGTGCAATAAGTTGATCAAATGGCAGTGAAGTATTTGTATCTTTGTCGATATTGATACCCACTAAGTCAAAGGTTTTTTTGTAAATTTGTTTACCTAAAATTAAACCCGCATGAGTACCACCTGAGCTTGAAGCAAACACAATATGAGAAAATTCAGGCCCTTTATTTTGCTGCTGCAACTCTGCAACAGCATCAATAAATGATACTGCCCCCAACTTATTAGAACCTCCATATGGGACTAAGTAGGGCTTTTTACCTGCCGCTTTGAGTTCTGCAAATATGCGGGCTATGTCTTCCCCTTTCCGATTTGATCCTGTCCAGTGAATCTTAGAATCGAAAATATGATCTAATAAGAGGTTGCCTTGGGCCTCAGGCGGGGCTTCTCCACCTAACAATAAATGACATTCTAAATTTAGCTTGGCAGCGGCGGCGGCGGTTTGACGGCAATGATTCGACTGAGCAGCACCTGCTGTAATGACCGTGTCGCAACCTTGCTTTAACGCATCAGCCAATATGTATTCTAGCTTTCTGGTCTTATTTCCACCTAAAGCCAGACCTGTCAGGTCATCTCTTTTCATAAATATCTTGGGTCCACCCAAAAAGTCACTTAACCTAGATAATTCAACCAGAGGAGTAGGAAAAAAACCTAACGACGTTTTCTCAATATGCTTCAGCTTCATCTAGTATCCATGTTTAGCGGTTATTTTATTTGAGTATACAATCATGGGTAAGTTATTATATCTACTTTAACGTTATCAAATACATGTGTTACGGACCTGATTCATTCCTAATTATTTAAAAACACGCCCTGGCCTTAAGTTATATGCTCGGAACTTGTCTCGATTTCAAAGGACTTCCAGTGGTATTGCTACTTGAAGTCCACATTTGTGACAGCTAAATAAATATCAGGATCATCTAGGTTCACATCGTAAATATTGCAAATTACTCTACATATTTGGTTGAATTCGTAAATAACATCTAGCATTTAAGAACACGTTTCTATGCTGGATTTCAGGGGAATGGGTATGAAAAAAGAAGATCCTTGTTTTACGAGTTTCACTTCGAGTATTGAGAATTATGCCTTACCCGAATGTTTCACTTTCCCTTTTTATTATCAGCCACACCCTCTATGTGTATTGGCGGCAGAACAATTACAGACGTACCTTGTGTCTCAAACTCAGTGGCAACACAACTTTGGTTTGTTGGATGACCCCAATAATATCATTGGTAAAATGTTTGGTGTGTTATTGGTTAAGAATGCGGGGGGGGAGCTAGGTTTTATATCCGCTTTTTCAGGTAAGTTAGCAAAGCAAAGTCGAATCCAAGGTTTTGTGCCGCCGGTATTTGATTTATTGGCTAAAGATAGTTTCTTTTTACCTGAACAGGTCACTATTAATAAACTTAATGAAAAGATTAAAGCGTTACAAAACGCACCACGGCTATCATTTATAAAACAAGAGCTAAGCACATTAGAAGCGGCGCATGCCCAGCAGTTATCTGAGTTAAGGGGCGAATTAGTAGAAAACCGTAAAGCCCGCAAAATTAAGCGCCACACTCTACAACATGACCTGGACACAACCACTACAGATAATGGGCTCAAAGAGCTAGCTCAACAAAGTGTTTATGATAAATGGCGATTAAAAGATTTTACCTGTCAGTGGCAACAATCTATTGGCCGATTGCAGACAAAACTTGATGGCTTAAATGAGCATATAGCAGAGGTAAAACTTCAACGTAAAACGCTTTCAGCTGATTTGCAAAATAGAATATTTTCCCAATATCAGTTTTTGAATAAAGACCTAGTGCCAAAAAGTTTACTCGATATTTTTGCAGATACCGCACTTAAAACACCTCCTGCTGGGGCAGGGGAATGTGCCGCGCCTAAATTATTGCATTATGCGTTTCAACATAACCTAATCCCATTGGCTCTGGCTGAGTTTTGGTGGGGAGCTTCGCCAAAATCAGAAGTCAAAAAACATCAGCAGTTTTACCCTGCGTGCATTGGTAAATGTCAGCCTATTTTAAAACATATGTTGGTCGGTATGCAGTTGGATGAAAATCCGTTTCTTTATAATTATGCACGAGGTAAAAGTCTAGATATTATCTATGAAGATGAAGATATTTTAGTTATAAATAAACCCTCTGAATTTTTATCCGTACCCGGAAAAGACATATCTGATTCTGTATACTCACGAATAAATAACCAATTCCCTGATGCTACCGGGCCACTCATTGTGCATCGACTGGATATGTCTACCTCAGGCTTAATGGTGTTAGCACTCAATCCGCAGGCGAACAAATACCTGCAAAAACAATTTATCCTTCGAGACGTCCACAAGCAATATGTAGCTTTGATTGAAGGTTTGCCGCTTAACGATGAAGGTGAGATACATTTGCCTTTACGGGGGGATTTATACGACAGACCCAAACAAATTGTATGTTATCAAAATGGCAAACAAGCCAGAACGTTGTGGCAAGTGCTGGAACGTTATCCCCAGAAAAATAAAACCAGAATACTGTTAACACCATACACCGGTCGCACTCATCAACTCAGAGTACATTGCGCTCATGCTTTGGGATTGAATATGCCCATAGTAGGTGACGATTTATATGGAACCCGCGCCAGCCGTTTACATTTGCACGCGCAAAGCTTAAAAATTAAACATCCTATTAGCAAAAAAATAATGTCATTTAAGGTCGATGCGAAGTTTTAAGTGATGACATCCTTTAATAGGTTAAGCAGTTAGCAAGTGAACTATTATTAAGTGAACTATTAGCAAATGACTCTTAATATTTCGAATAGAAGAATCAACGCTTCTTCCCTTAGATGCATGCCAAACATAGGCATACACCTATATCGCCTTACTATTTATATTATCTTTTAATTTAAATATCCGTAAAAACACCCATTACTTTTAGTACAAGACTCAGATATTTTAAATCCAATAGGTTTATGTGATTTATAACTAATCTCAACTGGTTCGTTATTAGTCGTAAAGTTCACATGATTTTTATTAGGTGAAATGTGCAACCCAAAAATTGGATTGTTCTGACTATCGTCTCCTTAGTTTCTTTGATGCTGGTTTGTCAGCTTGGTATGTTTTACAAAATGACGTGTCATCTACCTCTTCTAATCATAATTCTTTAGATATTATTGATGATGAACTGACTACAAATGATTTTAAATCTAGAATACATAGCTTGATAACGAAGTCGCGTCAACACTTGATGAAACCCAGCAAAGAATCCAAGACATTGATGGTATTTCATCTCAAACCAATCTTTTAGCATTGAATGCTGCGATAGAGGCAGCCCGTGTGGGTGAACACGGTCTGATTTTTGCTGTTGTAGCAGACGAAGTGCGTAAATTATCTACTCGTTCAGCCCAATTTAGTGATGTGGTGCAATATCAATTGTAAAGTATTAGCGAACGTATTTCTGCGCTTACCTCACAAGTAGGAAAGCTTGCCTCCTATGATGTGAGTTATGTGATTGAAGCAAACAAAGAATATCGACTTCGCTTATTGGGCACGTTGGCGCATATGGTGCTTTGAGTCCAAGTTTACCTTGACCCTAAATATGTTTCTTTTTGATCATGTTTAGCTTCTTCTACAGGTTTGGTTCGATTAACTGCAAACGTGGTCTGAACGCCAGCAGCCTCGCGCCGACCATCACTGTATATCGCGAAAACCAGTGAAAAACACATCAATACCATCACGATCGAAAACGGTAGTGCGCCAATGACCATCGCCGTTTTAATGGCTCCAGTACCTCCAGAAATCAACAGGCCTGCAACCACAAGCCCAAGGGCTACACCCCAGAATAGGATATGTGGCCGAGCTTTTGGGCCTTCGTCGCCACCTGCGTTGATGGTATTCACTATCAACACCGCTGAATCAGCTGATGTGACAAGAAACGTCATTAACAGAACAACAATTAGTAATGCCATACCCCAAGCTAACCATTCACTGATTGGCGTCAGCATAAATTCAGTCATCGCAAATATTTTGTCAGCATTAGCCGCATCAAATATGACACCGTTAGCGCTACCATTTAGTTCTAGATCGATGGCAGTGCCTCCAGCCCAAGCGAACCAAATAAAACACATAAGTGATGGGACTAACATTGCTCCAAGTACAAATTCACGGACCGTGCGCCCCCGTGAAATTCGTGCAAGAAATAATCCTACAAACGGTGCAAATGCGATCCACCATGCCCAGTAAAACACCGGCCACCACCCCTGCCATTGTGTCAGTAAGAATGCTTCTGACCCTGCAACACCATCTGTCTTCCAGACATTAAAACTCATTTCTGGTAGTGCGATAATATAATCCCAAATACCAAAGATCATCGCATTGCCACCAAAGAACGTGGCGCCGAAGATGATAAAGAATCCCAGTAGGATGATTGACAAGAACATGTTGATATTAGACAGCCATTTGATGCCTTTGCCCACCCCAGACAAAGCAGACAACGTTGAAGCTCCCATGATTATCATTAAAGCGAAAACAATGCCAAATGTAGTTGCGGTGCCTTCGGCATTGACTAAGCCGCCAATGCCAATCCGCGTCAGACCTGCAACAAACTGCTCTACACCAAATCCAAGAGTCTGCGCCACACCCAAAATGGTCGCAACAACAGCCACAATATCGATAAAGTGCCCCAGTGGGCCAGACAGTGCTTTGCCAAACAACGGCGTCAGCGATGAACGAATGGTCAATGGCAATGCACGGCGATAACTAAAGAACGCCATCGACAATCCCGCTATCGCGTAGCATGACCATGCGCCTGTTCCCCAGTGCAAAAATGACCACTTGAAGGCCATGCGGACATTGTCTTGGGCACTGCCGGTGGTTAATCCTTGGATAACTTCGGGGTTATTGGCGAAGTGGGTAACGGGTTCAGCCACTGCCCATGTCAGCATGCCAACACCAATTCCGGCACTGAACATCATAGAAAACCATGAAAAATTCGAAAACTCGGGTTTTTCTCCTGGGCGCCCAAGGTTAAGTCGCCCCGCCGCGGGCCAAAGAGCCAAGCCTATACATACAATAACAAACAAGGCGACAACCCAGATGTACCAAGCTGCGAAATTAGCCAGAATAAGCGTGTTCCAATCCCCGAGTATCTTATCCGCGTGGACTGGCCAAAAGATGGCCCAAACAACAAGAGCACTAATAACGACTTTACTCACAACGGTCACATCTATACTGAATCCACGATAAAAACCAGTTGTCGCGAGCTTAATTGGAAGTCTGGTTAAAGCTGGTTTTGGTGTCATGATTGTTTTCCCATTGACTATTTTTATTGGGATTAACTAGACACCCAAATGAAATAACTAGCCAACCAAGATAGCACGCTTGTGCCATTCATGACATATAGCCTTGTTTTTGGAACTAGAGCTCATACCCATAGATGGCAAAAAGTTCAGGAAATTGCATTGTGATTTGTTGCTGTGTGAGGACATCCTTCATACGCAAACCAGTAGCAGAGCACTGAGGCGAGAGAAAATCAAAATCCTTAACTTCACCATCGCATAAAGGTCCAAGCTATAAGAATACTTATTATATAGCTTGGCTCCATCAGATGTTTTAACTGTTTTATGCCGCATTACCTATTGTCATCTTAGTGTCTGCATCACGCAATAAATACAAGGCAAAACAGGCAGCCCACATTGGCCATGCGGCAAAAAACAAGAGGTTATTAAACGCATCAAAATATTGGGAGAATGCAGACAAGGTTGAACCACCATGTAATACAAAGATAAGTCCGTAAGTGATGCGTTTTTTAATACCTGCGACGAAGGCTAAGACCAGAACAAGTTGCGCAGCGCCTAAAATATAGGCAATGTTTTCACCTAAACCTGAAATCGCATAAAATTGTTCGAAGATTTTGATGCTATGACCGGGGTTAACAAACTTGTCTATGGTCCACATTAACATGACAACAAACACCCCCAATCTTAACGCCAATAAAGACCACTTTAATCGGTTACGAATATCATTAGAGATGGGTTCGTTAGTGATGTTTTCACTCATGTAATTTCCTTGATTTGTATTATTTTAGACAAAAATTAGCGATTATTCGCTAGTTGATTGGATTGAGGCTATAGCCAAAAGCACGGCTGACGTCCTTATAAGCGTCGTTTCTGCATATTACTTGTTAGCAGACACTGCAACAGACCGTATGAATTGGATTTTATTACAATGATATATTCATCCGCCTTTATGGATAAGATGAATGATATCTGTTGCGTATGAATGAATGAAAGAAATGTCAACAGTGAGTCTTAAAATAAGTCTATTGTTGTTGAAACCTGAAATGCAGAAAGCAGTGGCGCTGTCACCAAAGCGGATATCGGCAATGCCAATTGCCTTGCACTTTTACGGTGGCTGATCTGTTAATTCCGCTTAATGTGACTCCGACTCCTTCTAATTTCATTCGCTCTGGCTATGAGCAGAGATATATTAGATTTCAGGTAAGATAACCCTATCTATAATGTGGATCACACCATTTGAGGTCATGATGTTGGTCTTGATCACAGTGGCGTTGTTGATCTTAACACCATCTGAGCTATCGATAACAATGTCGTCACCTTGTACTGTTTTCGCTTTATTTAACTTCACCACATCCGCTGCCGTCATCTTCCCTGCAACAACATGATAAGTAAGTATGGCTGCTAGTTTTTGTTTATTCTCTACATTTAATAGATCTCCTAAAGTGCCCTCAGATAGTTCTACAAAAGCGGCATTAGAAGGGGCAAATAAGGTAAATGGCCCTTTTCCTTTAAGAGTACCTTCCAGACGAGCTGCTCTTATGGCGGTGACCAGAGTGGTAAGTGAAGGATCAGCCACTACGGTTTCGAAAATATCTAGCCTTTGTGAATTGTGGTGTGAAGCTAATGCGCTGGTAGACATATAGGTTAAGGATAATACCGCGATTGAAATAAACTTTGTTAAAAACACTTTCATAAATGCTCCTTATTTTGCAGATGAAAAAGTTGCTAATCCATCAAACGTTTTGGTTCGGTAAAATATTATCAGTCACTGCATACAAAGATGGACATTTGAATGCAATTTTGGTTTAAGTTATTTATAAGAAGATTATCGATGGTATCTGCTACACCAAGCAGTGTCTATGTTAGTACTCAAATACCTTTTTAGGCGGTTTTTGCTTAAGTCTTTACAAGCCGTTGTTCTGATAATGTATAGGTCAAGCCATATTTACTCATGTTTTTATTGAAGTGAGAAATGTATTGGTATTGGTGGTTAAGCTACCCTCTTACGATGACTGTCCTATTAGTTCTTTTAATATGGAGGGGTGTTGATAGAACTGAGAAATGTAGAACGTCGGGGGGGGACCGTGTATAAACATGGAACTTTTCTGGCTTTTAATATTGTTATATTTTTATCAAAGGGTTGAGTATGGGTTACTGGTATTTAGCAATTGCGATTGGCGCTGAAGTTGTAGCAACATTAGCACTGAAAGCGTCAAATGGTTTTTCTGATTTTACTTCTAGCATTATTTGTATAATTGGTTATGCCATCGCATTCTACTCCCTGTCTTTAGTTCTTAAAACTGTTCCCGTAGGTATCGCTTATGCAATTTGGGCTGGAATGGGAATCATTTTAATTGCATCAATAAGTGCAGTTTTGTATAAACAAATACCCGATTTACCAGCAATTATCGGTATGGTATTAATTTTAGCTGGTGTTGTAGTTATTAATGTATTCTCAAAGACAGTAAGTCATTAAAAAAATAACAAGAAATTAAACAAAGATAAAAAACAGTTGGCTTTGGCTCCATTGTCGCTAATTTTATCAACGTTTTTAGCCTTTTATATGATTGGGTACTCTATTACTTTAGGTGTATTGTTAATTGTTGGCAACGGGTACCACGCATAAAAATAATACTTGTTATTAAATACAAGCCTACAAATGGAGTTCATTTGTAGGCTTTCTCACCTCACTAGAAAAGGATGTACAATGGACTATTTCTTCGTTACTAACCTTACGTTTTTTATCATAGTAATATTCATTTTTGACTCAAGATTGAAGGGTATAACGAAACAAAATATACGTATGGATAAAAAAATTGGTTTGCTTCTTCACAAACTAAATATTCAATATCCAAACCCGTCTAAACTATCCACTGAAGTGATTGAAGAGAAATCTAAGGGCAATATTAGTAACGCTTGCTCTTTGATTATGAAGGAACATGGATGCAGTTATGATGAAGCTTACTATGCTCTTTCTATATGGCCTGCTGAGGAGTCACTTGAATAGGTGTTAGCGCACGCTTTAACTCTTTATAAAAAATAAAAAGCATGTTTCGCGCCATCATCCCGCTCGGCTTCAGCTGCACTTTACCTAAAGGCAGCTGAAGCTGTTCCATATTTACCCCGTAAATATGGTCAACAGCAAAAAAGAGTAACCAGAAATACCGCTCGCAACAAAAGTTCTTAACTACACAAAAGACGGAAAAGCAGTGGCGGAGCCACCAAAGCGGTTGTCGGCATAGTCGATGCTTTTGCTCTACCCCTTGCATGTCTGTTCGCCAATTATCTGGTGAATTTAGTGGGCAATTAGCATTAATGCTAATTGACGCTAATGCAAAATCTTAAATTTGGTCAATCACACGTCCATGATGATCCGCACCCAATCTCGACGTCCTTGTCGAGATGTTCAACTGGGCGAAGCTGTGCTTCTAAAGAATCCAGTTTCACCCTGCAAAATATCCAAAATAATTGGATGAAGAACATAGTTTGGCGAGCGGCACTTTTTGCTTACTTTATGCTGCTGTAGGCAAAAAGTAAGTCGGGCGAAAGGGATTTCGTTTGAAAAAAGCCAAGGACGGCATTAAGCGCCAGCGTATGCTTTAAAATCAATTTTTCATAACATACTCATGTTATGAAAAATTCCTAGCGCTAGCGCAAAACCACACAATCTGCTACCATCCAGCACCAATTTTTGCTCTGGGATTACGCCCCAACTCGCAAGGTAGTCAATATGTCAACTACGTCTGAACCATCAAAGTACGTCGTCTGCGCGTTATACAAATTTGTCACGCTTAAAAACTTTGAGGCACTTCGCCAGCCTTTACTCCAGTTTATGGAGTCTAATAATATCAGGGGCACGTTGCTTCTCGCACAAGAGGGCATTAACGGCACTGTGTCTGGCACTCGCCAAACCATTGATGCATTGCTTGGATGGTTAAACGCTGATGAGCGGCTTAAACCTATATCTGTGAAAGAATCCCTTGATGAAACACAGCCTTTTCATCGCACCAAAGTTAAGCTCAAAAAAGAGATTGTGACTATGGGGGTCGAAGGTATTGACCCTATTAAAACAGTGGGTACTTACGTTAAGCCTGCTGATTGGAATGCGTTGATTTCCGACCCTGATGTGTTGCTGATTGATACTCGTAACGATTATGAAATTGAAATTGGTACGTTTAAGTATGCGGTCAATCCAAACACAGAATCTTTTCGTGAGTTTCCTCAATACGTAAAAGATAATCTTGACCCAGCCAAAAACAAAAAAGTCGCAATGTTTTGCACTGGTGGGATCCGTTGTGAAAAATCTACCGCGTATCTAAAAGAGCAGGGGTTTGATGAGGTGTATCACCTTGAGGGTGGCATTCTTAAGTATTTAGAAGATGTACCTAAAGACAACACATTATGGGAAGGCGACTGTTTTGTGTTTGATAACCGCGTGGCGGTGAATCACGATTTAGAAAAAAGCCATTATGACCAATGTTATGCGTGCCGCCTGCCTATCACCGAGCAAGACAAACAAAGTGACGTATTTGAAGCAGGCGTGAGTTGTCCCAAGTGTCACGGTAAACATAGTGAAGAGCAGCTTGCAAGGTTCAGAGAGCGCGAAAAACAAGTGAGTTTAGCCCTTGAGCGTAATGAAGAACATTTAGGTTTAGAAGCGCGTAAGGCCATCAAGTTAAGACGTCAACAAAAGGCTGCGGGTCGACGTGCACAGCGCACTGCTATGGGGAAAAGTAATGGTTGATCGACTTGAAAACGAATGACTCATTTGACCGTGATATTAATAGAATATAGACACTGGCTTGTCATAAGCGTTAGACTTAGCCCATTAAAATAAAACTTGAAGAAGTTGAATAGATTATGTCTGAGAATGCCTCTGAAAAAGCATTAGACCCTAAAAAAATTGCAGAAGCTCGCAAAGAGTTTGATTTCTTTGATGTTGACGGCAGCGGCACAATAGGCTTAAGAGAGTTTATTGAGTTGTTGACGGTGTTATCGCCCAAAACCAAGGCCAGTCATGTTCAAGAAGGTTTTAGTTTAATCGATAAAAACAACGACGGCTCTATCGACTTTGAAGAATTTTTAGAATGGTGGCAACAATCTTGGTGGGAATACTAACGCTAGTCGTTGGTCACATTTAATATTAAAGGCTTCAAATTTTGAAGCCTTTTTTTTGTCATCAATTCTTTTCTGAATGGTTTATGTTTGACGTTTTATCCCCATTACTAATGAAAGATTTATGATGTTTAATCTTACACATATTGATTCACTTTATTTAAACGGGAAACCATAATATGACAGATGCAACTTACGTCCCTCCTAAAGTCTGGACCTGGGACGCCGATAGTGGCGGTAAATTTGCCAATATCAATCGACCTATTGCGGGTGCAACCCACGATAAAGTGTTGCCAAAAGGGAAACACTCTATGCAATTACATTCTTTGGCGACGCCTAATGGCGTAAAAGTCACGGTGATGTTAGAAGAGTTGTTAGCGGCTGGTTTTACTGGAGCTGAATATGATGCCTTTATTGTTAACATCATGGAAGGTGAGCAGTTTGGCAGTGGGTTTGTGGATATTAACCCTAATTCAAAAATACCTGCTTTGATGGACAACAGCACTAATCCACCTACTCGTGTATTTGAGTCAGGGGCGATTTTGTTGTATTTGGCAGAAAAATTTAATGCCTTTTTACCCAGCGATCCAGCGAGAAAAGCTGAATGTATGTCTTGGTTGTTTTGGCAAATGGGCAGTGCGCCGATGTTAGGAGGTGGATTCGGACACTTTTATGCTTACGCGCCAGAAAAATTCGAATACCCCATTGATCGCTATGCGATGGAAGTGAAACGTCAACTTGATGTGCTCAATATTCAGTTAGCAGATAAAGAATTTATTTGTGGTGACGAATACACTATTGCTGATATGGCTATTTGGGCATGGTACGGCGCTATGGTACTGGGCAAGTTATATGAAGCGGCTGAGTTTTTAGATGTTGAGTCATATACACATTTACTACGATGGGCTAAAAAGATTGATGCCAGAGACGCTGTGAAGCGCGGTAAAATGGTGAATCGCAGTTGGGGCCAGCCTGAAGGCCAATTGCTTCAGCGCAATGATGCCAGCGATTTTGAGAATAAGACGCAAGATAAGCTCGAACCTTCGGAATAAAGTCTTATTCTGATTTTGAGTTCCCACGTCGAAAATCAGTTTACATGCACCCTTAGGGTGCGTGTTTGTTCTATTTTGGGATATTTCCACCCTCCATTATTTATTTAACCCTAATAAACACGGGTTATTGCCCATTGGCTTGAAGTTTGCATTGTAAGAAATTGAGTCAAGGTCAACGATGACCTAACAATAAAAGATTCAACGGATAACGGCGTCCATTATCTCATTAGACAATTCTAACGAGTTAATGGGCGCTTTTTTTTGGCTCTAAAAACGTGAATAACGTTAATAACAATAATCACAATGAGAGAGAAAAACGATGTCATATTTAGAACCAAAAGAGTTCGCTACTAAAATGGTGGATGCGGGTGAACAGAAAATTTTCATGTCCACTAAAGATACGTTAATTAGAGCATTTATGGCGGGTGCCATTCTTGCGCTGGCTGCATTTTTTGCGATCACAGTCATCATCAAAACAGGTAGTCCTATACTCGGGGCTGTACTTTTCCCGGTTGGGTTTATCATGCTGTATTTGATGAAGTATGACTTATTAACCGGTGTGTTTACGTTAGTGCCTCTTGCCGTTATCGACAAAAGACCAGGCTGCACAGTAAGGGGCATGCTTAGGAATTGGGGACTCGTGTTTTGTGGAAACTTTGCCGGTGCACTCACCACCGCATTCCTCGCGTCCTTCATACTGACTTATGGTTATCAGATTGATGGCGGTGTGATTGCTGAAAAAGTTGCCTCAATTGGTGAATCAAGGACATTGGGTTATAAAGAGCAAGGTATTGGGGGCTGGTTTACAATCTTTATCCGCGGCATGTTATGTAACTGGATGGTCTCTATGGGGGTGGTTGGCGCTATGATCTCTACATCAGCGGGCGCTAAAATGGCCGCAATGTGGATGCCTATCATGCTGTTTTTCTTCATGGTGTTTGAGCATTCAATTGTGAATATGTTCTTGTTCCCATTCTCTATGATTATGGGGGGAGAATTCGCTATCTCTGATTACTTGTTATGGAATGAAATTCCAACGGTATTGGGTAACTTGGTGGGTGGTTTCTTATTCGTAGGCTTACCTATTTATTATACTCATGTGCGTGAGAGTAAAACCCGTAACGCTTAAGTTTTCCCTTTAATATTTGCTGTCGCAGAAAGCGTTAAGCAACGTATAACCTGTTGTCAGCAAGTATTATTTTAAAATTCTTCATATTTAAGAGAGTTATGTAATGAATCGTAATGAAGTAACAGAATTAATTATTTTACAAAAACAACTTAAAAACCTCAATTGGCCACAACTTGCTGAGGCCGTGGGTCAAAGCAAAGAATGGACAACTGCTGCTCTTTTAGGGCAAATGACGTTGAACGCTGAGCAGGCCAAGTCAGTGGGCGATTTACTAGACTTACCCGACGCCGCTATCGCGCAATTGCAAATCGTACCTTATAAAGGGTCATTGCCAACAATTGTACCGACTGATCCGCTGATTTACCGTTTCTATGAACTGATCAGTGTCTATGGATCTACGTTCAAAGCTTTGATCAACGAAGAGTTTGGTGATGGCATTATGAGTGCGATTGATTTTGACATGGACCTGAGCCGCAAAGAAGATCCTAAAGGTGACAGAGTAAAAATCACTATGACAGGTAAATTTTTACCGTTTAAAAGTTACTAGTTTCTAGTTATTAAATCCTAGCTCATTTTTAACAAGGACCACACTACATGTCTGACGCTTTAGCTATATCGGTTGGACAATATTCTGACAAGGGTCGAAAAGACATAAATCAGGACTTTCATGGCGTGTTGGTACCCAAAGAGCCGGTTTTATCTACCAAAGGCATCGCAATTGCGATTGCCGATGGTATAAGCAGCAGCGAAGTGAGTCATATTGCCAGTGAAGCCTCGGTAAGAGGTTTGCTGGATGATTATTTTTGCACCTCCGAAACCTGGTCAGTGAAAAAATCCGCTGATCAGGTGCTCACCGCCAGCAATTCTTGGCTGCACTCACAAAGCCAAAAATGTGAACACCGATTTGATAAAAACAAAGGTTATGTATGCACCTTAAGTGCAATGATTATCAAATCTACCACTGCATACATATTCCATTTGGGTGATAGCCGAATTTACCGTTTACGTAAAGGAGAGCTAACGCAGCTTACCGAAGATCATCGCACCTGGGTTTCTAGTGAAAAAAGTTACCTAAGCCGTGCAATGGGCATATACCCACATTTAGACTATGACTATCAATCTTTGGTTATCGAACAAGGTGATATCTTTATATTCGTAACTGATGGCGTGTATGAACATGTGAGCAGTGATTTTATGATAGCTGCTGTAAGTGATGAGTTAATCGATATAAATGATGCGGCCAAAATTTTGGTAGACACCGCTTATAAGTTGGGAAGTACTGACAATCTTACTGCTCAAGTTGTGCGCATTGACTCAGTACCTAGCCAAGATATAAACGAAAGAGTGCAACAACTGACTGCGTTGCCTTTTCCGCCTATTTTAGACGTGCGAGCTAATTTTGACGGTTTTAAAATTGTCCGAAACTTACATGCGACTAGCCGCAGTCATGTGTATTTGGCTGAAGACAATGAGACACCATCAAGTTCACCTATCGTCATTAAAACCCCCTCTGTCGACCTGCAAGAAGAACCCGCTTACCTAGAACGGTTTCTGATGGAAGAGTGGATTGCAAAAAGGATTAGCAGCGCCCATGTGCTTAAACCATGTGAGCTAAAACGCAAACGACACTATTTGTATACCGCCTTTGAATTTATCGATGGGCAAACGCTGACTCAATGGATGATAGATAATCCAAAACCGAGTTTGCAAAGCGTTCGTGAAATTGTCGGGCAAATTGCCAAGGGGTTACAAGCGTTTCACCGATTAGAAATGTTACACCAAGACATACGTCCCGAAAATATCATGATAGACACATCAGGCGTGGTCAAGATTATCGATTTTGGCTCAACCAAAGTGGCCGGTTTAATGGAGATGACTCAGTCTATCGAGCATCAAAATATATTAGGCACCGCTCAATACACCGCACCTGAATATTTTTTAGGTGAAGTGGGAGCACCGCGTTCAGACTTGTTTTCATTAGCAGTGATCACCTATCAAATGTTAACAGGTAAATTGCCTTATGGGGCCGAAGTATCTAGATCCAGAACTAAATCGGCACAAAATAAACTGCGTTATCACACCGCGTTACATGATGATCGCGAAATCCCCGCCTGGGTAGATGACACACTCAAACATGCGTTGCATCCCAACCCTTATAAACGTTACCAAGAGCTATCAGAGTTTATCTATGATTTAAGCCAACCAAGCAAAACCTTTTTAAGTAAAACTAAAGCACCATTATTGGAGCGAGACCCCGTGGTGTTTTGGCAAAGTGTAAGTGTGATTTTAGTGCTGGTGATTGTTTACTTACTTTCGAAGTAACATGGCTTTAAATTTAGAACATAAAAAGCCCATTCAAGAGTTATTTACAGTGAAATATGGGCTTTTTATGTTGTTGTTTTAGTGCTTAGCTGAGTAATCTTCGTTAGCTTTCCAAACACGCATAAAGTTACCGCTAAGGATTTGGATAATATGCGCATCATTATAGCCGCGGTTTATCAAACCTTGTATTAGGTTGGGATAAGTCGACACGTCTTTTAGATCGGTAGGTAAAGAATCACCCACTCCGTCATAATCAGAACCAATGCCAACATGGTCAATACCAATCAGTTTTACTACATGGTCAATATGATCTAATACGCTGTCTAATGTGGCATAAGGTAATGGGTTTTCTTCAGCAAATTGGTCGCGAAAGTGTTTATATTCCTCGCTGTCTTTTCCGAATTTTTCTTCCGCCGCTTTTTGTCCTGCACTGCGCTTTTTACTCCAAGCATTGGCACGTTTGGTGACGAAGGTTGAACCAAAGTTAATTTGGATCACACCACCATTTTTGCCCAGTGCTTTGATCATATCGTCGTCCATGTTGCGCTCAAAGCCAGGTGTAAACGCTCGCAATGAAGAGTGTGAGGCAATAACGGGGGTTTGACTTATTTCAAGAGCTTGATAAAAAGCCGCATCAGAGACATGGGAAATATCAATTAACACGCCTACTTTATTCATCTCGGCTACCAATTCTTTACCAAAAGGGCTCAGGCCTTTCCACTTGCGGCGCAAGTCGTAAGATGAATCCGATATGTGGTTAGCCATTGAATGAGCCAGTGTAATGTAACGAATACCCCGTTCATAAAAGTGTTTTAAATTGGCTAAGTCACCTTGAATAGGTGAACCATTTTCCATGCCCAGAGGCAATGAAATCAACCCTTGAGCAAATTGTTGTTCAACATCAGCGGTGCTGGTGGCAATGGCAAACTTGTCGGGTGCACGGCCCACTATCGCTTCAACATAATCAATCAGCTTGTCGGCTAATTTAGTCGAATTGGCCGAATTGTCTAAACTGGCTGGAATGTAAATCGACATAAAAGGTGCATTCAGTCCACCTTGTTTGGCGCGAGGGTAATCAAAATCACCATCTGCTGTGGCCTTGCTGACATCTACCCATTTTTTTTCAATGCGGTAAGGCACGTCGATATGGGAGTCAATAATGATGTTTTCTTGGGCCAGTTTGTGGGCTTTATCGCTGACTGTGAGGGCTAAAACAGAACTAACATACAATGTACTGATGGCGAATATTGCGCCAAATTTAAGTGTTTTATTCACAATAATAGTTTCCCGCTATTTAATAATCTCACGACCGATCTATTTCTATAGATTTGCTGGTCATAGTCTAAAGATGATTGTTGAGGACAATTCCCCTAATATGATTCTATAGGTTGACAAGATAAAGTGAAAGGGCCAGCAATATTGCTGGCCCTTTCATGGCTGTACATTGATCTTAACTAACCACAGATATTAATTAACCTTATTTAAATGAAAAATTAAGCTACTTTGTGGTGTCAGTAAAGGTAATTGCATACCCAGTTGCATCAGCACTTCACCTGAAAACTGTTTACCATCCACGTCGGGTAGGTGTGTTTTAAAATTAAATATTGAGGCTTTAGGCCAGCAACCACCTGACTTTATTGGCCAGACAATATCTAATTGATATACCGCTTGCTTTTCTAGTCCAGCAAAATGGAATTGGTCGGGTAAAGACGCCGAACTACAAGCAATCAGGCTATAAGAAAACAGCGCTTCTGATTTATCTTGTGCGACTATGCCTAATCCATGCATATAGTCAGGCAATTCAAGCCGGAACAAATCACCGGAATGTACCAGTTGTCGGTGTTTTTTATACAGCTGAACCATTGCTTTTAACTCGACAGTTTCTTCGTCAGTTAATTCTCGCAAGTCCATTTCCATGCCCATATGACCAAACAGCGTAACTGACGCTCGCATAGCCATATTGATATTTCTATGGGTGATATGACAGTCTCTAGGACCAACATGGGAGCCCATTAACTCAGCCGGGAAAAAGTACGAAAAACCTTTTTGGATTTTGAGTCTTTCTAAAGCATCGTTTGAGTCAGAGGTCCAAATACGATCGGTGTGTGCTAACACCCCATAATCCGCGCGGCCGCCGCCAGATGCACAGCTTTCAATTTCTACCTTTGGGTGAGCTGATTTTAATTTAGCTAACAACTGATAAAAGGCACGGGTTTGATTATGTACCGCAGGTTTGCCATTTGCGTCACCGGGGTGATTGAGATCGCGGTTCATATCCCATTTGATGTATGAAATATCGTACTCAGCTAACAAACTATGAATGCGTTCAAACAGGTAGTCGAATACTGCTTGGCGGCTTAAATCTAAGACTAATTGATTACGAAATCCTACTTGAGGATTGGGTGGTGTGCCTAAAATCCAATCTGGGTGTGCACGAAATAAATTACTATTGGGGTTAACCATTTCAGGTTCAAACCAAAGGCCAAATTCTAATCCTTGGGCTTTTACATGGTCGATTAGTGGCGTTAATCCCTGCGGATAGTACTTTTTATCTACGTACCAATCGCCTAAACCTGCAGTGTCATCATCACGGCCGATAAACCAACCATCATCTAATACAAATCGTTCTGCCCCTATAGCTGCTGCACGGGTAGCTAAATCTTTTAGAACCGTCACATCGTGATTAAAGTAAATGCCTTCCCATGTATTGTAATGCACCGGACGAGGTTTGTTTTTGACCGACGGCCTAATTAAATGTTTGCGCACATATTGATGGTATTGCTGGGAAAGAGCAGATAATCCTTTACTGGTATAACTGGCGTAAAGAGTAGGAGAGCTGTAGGTTTGACCTTGTTGTAAAATAATTTCTCCGGGTAATAATAATTCTCCCATTTGCACATAGGCACGTCCATCGCCCATTTTTTCTGCAATAATTTTATGGTTACCACTCCAGCCTAAAT
Organism: Paraglaciecola psychrophila 170; assembly: GCF_000347635.1. NCBI lineage: Bacteria > Pseudomonadati > Pseudomonadota > Gammaproteobacteria > Alteromonadales > Alteromonadaceae > Paraglaciecola > Paraglaciecola psychrophila. Next base: position 825,703 of record NC_020514.1, read on the forward strand.
GAAAGCCATAGGCTTCACCTTTTAATTGGTCAGTGGCTTTAGTGCGCATGATAAGTCCTGGGAAGCTATCATGGGACGTTCTTCCGCGGCGGTTTTCTCGCACGTAGGAACCAAAGTTTTGTTCTAGATGATGCTCTTGAAATTCTCCCGCCCAATGTCCTTCAAATCCAATGATGTGTTTAAAATAGCTTGGAATAGGGAAGGTAGCCGCCGCGCACCAATCCACATGAATAGCGCTATTGCTGTTATTTTTCAGCTCTGTTGAAATTGCCAGCACGTCGGTCTCTGCATCCATATTAAGGGTATGCACAACTTGCAGGTTACGGCTGGTATCTATATTGGTGATTTTATAGTGATTAGGCGCTACACATTCAACTTTTGATATTTCAGTCAAGACTGACCATTGATCCGTTTCTCCATGCAAACTAAGACCAGGATGTCCGGTATAACCTTGGCCCGTTGTAGGTGTTAAAGAGCGGCGTATTTCCTTCATGGGTGAAGCGGGTGCTTCTTGCCTTAAACGCAGTGTGCTCATCATCTGGCCAGTGCTTTGTGCTGACAGCTTTTCGCGCCAGTACATAATTTGGGGGGCATCATTGTTACAGTCGATGACTAAGCTGCTGTTACGTCCGGTAAGTGAAATATAGTTGTGTGGAGAATTTGTCATATCTGGGTTTAACCTTATTGAGGCCGCTTTAAAAGCTGCCGTCAAGAAATTTTGAGTGTTATAGCGTGAGAGCGATATCTTTTGCAATTAAAACACGTCAATTTTCTTAGATTTTGGATAAAGCAAATTTAAAGTGCTTCAAATGTTAAATTTTATTTTGGCTAACAAGTGATTTGTTAACAAAATATAACTGAGATTAAATTAGGTCTATCATTAAAAATGAATACTCTTCTGTCTTATATAAGTGTAAGTTAAACATGCTGCCGGCATAAGTAACACAAGACATTGCTAATATCATAGTTTGTTGCGGATAAAGGTTTCAGTTTAGATTGTTCTCAAGTAACTGTTAAAAATAGTAAACGGGGAATATTTCTACGTTGAAAATATGTTTATAAATTGTTGCTGGATGGGCGGACCTCTGCCTACTTTACTGGGGCTAGTAGTATAATTATAAAAATAATAATGCTCATCAACAAAAAAAGTTATTACATTCTCAAAATAATAATTAATTAGACAAAAACAGGACACATCACATGAAAAAAAATTATCTTTGGACGGCAGTAAAAGCTGCTTTAATCATACCTGCTGCTAGTCTGAGTATGTCTTCGGCTTTCGCTCAAGAAGGGACGGCAGATGACAATATAGAAGTCATTGAAGTGCGTGGTTTGATAAGTAGCCTTAAACGTTCATTCTCCGATAAAAAAGAAGCGCTGATTGTTTCAGATGGGATTGCAGCAGAAGACATTGGTAAATTTCCAGATCAAAACGTAGCAGAATCGCTACAACGTATTACTGGTGTGTCAATAGACCGCAGCGGTGGTGAAGGTCAGTTAATCTCTGTCCGTGGTTTTGGACCACAGTTTAACTTAGTGACAGTCGACGGTCGTCAAATGGCGTCAGAGCGAGCTGGACGTGAATTTAGTTTTGATACGCTTGCGTCTGAGTTGATAGCAGGTGCAGATGTATATAAAACATCTAATGCAGCAAATCAGGACGGTGGTATCGGTTCGTATATCAACTTGAAAACGGCTAAGCCTTTCGATATGGACGGCTTTACTGCTGTAGGCAGTGTTAAAGGCACTTATGATAGCTTATCTGAAGAAACCGACCCAGCATTCTCAGGGTTAGTGAGTAACACTTTTAATGACGGTACTTTGGGTGTGTTGTTGTCGCTCTCTGTTCAAGAGCGTCAAGCTCAAATCAACCAAGCTGACACTCGTGGTTATTACCGAGTAGATAGAATTGCCACCAACGATTTTGACGCAGCTGCAGGAACCGGTAAAGAAGCGTTTAATGTATGGGTTCCTCGTAACCTTGATTTAACGTCTAACTCAGAAGATCGTACAAGAACCAGTGGTACATTAGTGGTTCAATACGCTCCTCGTGACGATATTACGTTAACGTTTGACGGATTGTATTCGAAGTTTGAAGTAGAATCACAAGTGAATAATTATGCTAACTGGTTTACGCCTGGAAACTTCCGTGATTTTGAAGTGGATGCTGCCACTGAAACTGTTAATTATTGGTCACATAATGCCTTCAATGATCCCACCGGCGGTGGCGCTGGAGCGACTGATTTTGTGCAACAAGGTTTGGATCGCAACGTTGAGATAAAAGGTTTTGGTTTTAACGCAGACTGGCAGCTAAGCGAACAGTTTAATGTCAATATCGATATTTCTAACTCATCTGCTGAAGATTTAAGTGGCGACCAAAGTCGCGTCTTTACAGTTATGGGTTATGCGAACGGATATACTTACGACTTCACGGGTGGTGGCGCTCTGCCGTCATTCTCTTCAGATGGTATATCTGGGCCTTTCACTGAGTCTGATGCAAGTAAATTGCGTGCTCACTATGTGGAGCGTGGTGGTGACGAGCGTGAAGATGAAATTACTGAAATGCGTGCAGATTTCACATATACCCCTAACAGCGAAACATTCACCCAATTAAAATTCGGCCTTTACACTCAAGATAGAACCAAGTCAGCAAAAGTATTTCAATCACCTAGTTTACCAAACTGTTTCTATTGTGGTTATGATTTAGATGCACCTGATGAACTGGCTGAGTTAATCACACCGAATGGTTGGTTTGACGGTATTCCAGGTTCTTTCTTTGGTTACAACGTAAATGATTATTTAGCCTTTTTGGAATCAGACGCAGCTATCACCGCCCAATCTATTAACAGAGGTGAAGATCCAGCTACTAATATTGCTGCTTTTGCATCATTAAATGGTTATACACCTGTTGAGCTAGGTACCAGCTTTGAAATTGATGAAGAAATCTTATCTGCTTATGCCGACTTCGTATTTCAGGGTGATTTAGGCGATATGCCTTGGACCGTCAATGTTGGTTTTAGATACAGTGAAACCACTACTACTGCTTCTGGTAATCAAGCGACATTGTTGGACATTCAACAAAACCCATTAGATGGCACAATTCTAGATCAAATATATCTAGAGGACGCAACTGGTCAAAGGTTATCTGTGCCCATTTCTATCAGTAATACTTACACTAACTTATTGCCTAGCTTGAATGTTAAGTTTGAAGTGGAAGAAGATATGTTATTGCGTTTTGGTTACTCTGAAACTCTTACACGCCCGACTATGGCTAGTATGCGACCTGTAACTAACATTGGTTCAACTAGACCTGATTTATTGTTAGCCAGTGGTGGTAATCCAAACTTGACGCCATTCTTGTCAACAAACTGGGATGTGTCTTATGAGTGGTATTACGATGATGCCAGTGCCGTCTCTATTGGCTTATTCAGTAAAGAAGTGGAAGGTTTCATTACTCAGGCGCCTTCTCCAGAAGAGTTTTCTTTAGCCAGTGGTAGTTATGAATTTAGTGTTACCCGCCCACGTAATGGAGAAACTGCTCAAGTAGATGGATTAGAATTGGCTTGGACTCACACTTTGGAAAGCGGTTTTGGTTTTCAAATGAATGCTACTGTAGTCAACAGTGCTAGTGATGGTACAACTTTGGAAGGTTTGGGCGACTCTCAAAACGTAATAGGCTTCTATGAAAAAGATGCTTTCCAAGCGCGTATTGCTTTCAATAACCGTGAAGCTTTCTTGCAAACTATTGCAAATGGAGACACGGGACAACCAGAGAATGTAGGGACTTACGGCCAATGGGATGTGAGTGCTAGTTACGACATAAACGAAAATTTCACTGTCATCTTTGAAGGTATTAACGTTACTGACGAATATGTTGAAAAATACGGAGTCATACCTACTCATTTTACTGAGCAAGTGAGATCTGGTTCGCGTTATGCTGTTGGTGTAAGAGGTTCATTTTAATCCTTAATTAAATTGTTTGTTTAATCAAAAAGGGGGGCTCTCCCCCCTTTTTGTATTAATATCCAAGTCACTTATAAAAAAGCTGAAAAAAAGCATTTTGTTAGGTTACTTGGATATTAATCACACACTGTTAATTTTTTAGTTGGTTCACAAAGGTAGATGCGCTTGTCGTCAGAAATTAAACAGATCATTGTCTTAGGTGGTGGAACAGCTGGGTGGATTACCGCGGGGCTGCTGGCTAAAAAACATGCTGCTGGGGTTAAGGTGACATTGATTGAGTCACCCGATATTTCCACTATAGGTGTAGGTGAAGGAACGTGGCCTACTATGCGCCAAACGTTAGCTAAGCTTGGTGTACCAGAAGCTAAATTTTTGAAAAAATGTCACGCCACGTTTAAACAAGCTAGTAAGTTTGTGAATTGGATAAATACAGAAAATGATACGTATTACCACCCGTTTACTGAACCTCAAGGATTCAACAAAGTGGATTTGTCGCCTTACTGGCGTGAAGCGACTCAGGGGAAATGTTCATTTTCCCAGGCTGCAACTTTTCAACATTATTTATGTGAAAACGGTTTAGCACCAAAGAGTATCGCTAATAAACAGTACGAAGCCGTGGCAAATTATGGATACCATCTAGACGCGGGACAATTTATAGAATTACTCCGTGAGCATTGCACCGCAGAGCTTAAGGTTGAACTGATTAGCGATACAGTTAGCCGCGTTTTGATGGCTGAAAACGGGGATATTAAGTCTTTAGTGACGAATGAAAACGGTGAACTAAGTGCTGAATTGTATGTAGACTGCAGCGGCATGCGAAGCAAATTATTGGGTGAAAGCCTTAATGTGCCTTTTTTACCTTGTGACGATATCTTTTTCTCTGACACCGCACTTGCCACTCAAATACCTTATACAGATATCCACTCACCCATTTCTAGTTGTACCATCTCTACCGCTCAGGATGCGGGATGGATTTGGGATATCGGATTGCAGCATCGAAGAGGGGTAGGGTATGTGTATTCTAGTCAATTCTGCACCGAAGAGCAGGCCTACGATACTTTAGCCCAATACTTAGGCGATAAATACAAGATAGATAAAGTTAAAAAAATTAATTTTACCCCAGGTCATAGAGAAATTTTCTGGAAAAACAACTGTGTTGCAGTCGGCCTTTCTGCCGGTTTTTTAGAACCTTTAGAAGCCTCGGCTTTGATGTTAGTGGAAACCTCAGCCAATTTGATTGCCGAGCAGTTGCCGGCTAATACTCAACAAATGCCGATGGTGGCGAAAAGGTTTAATGCTAGCATGTTGATGAAATGGCGAGGGGTCATCGATTTTCTTAAGTTACATTATGTTTTGAGCAAAAGAGACACACCATTTTGGGTTAAAAATCGTGACCCAAGCTCAGTCCCCGATACCTTAAAAGAATTATTAGAACTTTGGCGCTTTCGCTCACCTTCAGAGTATGATTTTACTGATAATATGGAAGCCTTCAGCGCTGCGAGTTATCAATATATTTTATATGGCGCAGGATTTCAGACTGACTTTTCTAACAACGCCTACTTGTATGAAAAGTCGGCATTAGCCAGCAAACAAATAATGTTAAATCGCCAACGACTAGAACAACTTAAATATTCATTACCTCGTCATAGAGATTTATTAGAAAAAGTTAATCAAGTTGGTTTTTCAGCTATTTAATTTAAAGTGAGATTGAGAAAATAGATGCCAAATTATGTTTTACTAGACCCCGCTAAACACCAAAAAAAGAAAATTCTTCCCCACACAAACTATAATCATTCAGCCCATCAGCATCATGTACCGGTGACGATAAATGAGTTTGTGCAAGCAAGTACCAGTTTTCCAGTGGTGTTTATGAAAGATCCTCAGGAAGGAAAGTTTCATGCCACTGCATTATTAGGGATCATAGCGGGAAAAAATCTGCACTTTACAGAAAGTGATTGGTTAGGTACTTATGTGCCAGCATCAATATTAAGAGTGCCTTTTGAACTAGGACCAGATTTACAAAATGATAAAACCCTGACTTTGTATGTTGATGAGGGAAGTCAATATCTCAGTGAAAGCCAAGGGCAAGCGTTGTTTGATGGTGAAAATCAAACTCAAAGTTTGTTACAAGTTCAAAAGGTGTTCGCGGACTATTTTAAAGATGAAATAGCGACACAACAATTTATCGCACAATTACTAGACTGCAATCTGCTAAAAGAAATAGAGCTTGTGGTTCAATATGAAAACAGTAGCAGCATCAAGATTAAAGGTATCTACACCATTAACCAGTCTGCCCTTCGTGAACTTAGCGACGCTTTAGTTATCGATTTTAACAAAAAAGATTATTTAACTGCCATACATGCAATGTTGGCTTCACTTGGTCAGGTCAACCGACTCATTAAATTACATAATGGTTCTGATGAACTCAAAATAGCCGGTGTGCAAATGCGCCTCGACTCGGGAGAAGAATAGTGTCTGGACAAAATATTCAAATTTTAGTGTTTGTAGTTGTCACCACACTGATCGCCTTTCTTACTTACATGCAATGTAGAGGTAAAGGCCGTTTACAGAATGCGACCGAAGGTCAACAAAATAAGGAACTGTTCTTAGCTGGTGGTGGCTTGAAATGGTATTTCATAGCAGGCTCAATCACCTTAACCAATTTGAGTACCGATCAATTAGTGGGTACTAACGGCACACAAATGGCGCTGTTGGCCTGGTGGGAGTTTGCTGCTTTGGTAGGGCTGTTGATTCTGGCTAAAGTGTTTTTGCCTTTGTATTACAAATATCAATGCACCACGACCACCGAATTATTAGAAAAACGTTATCAAAACAAAAATATACGTGCTGTGATTGGTGCGCTATTTTTCTTGAGCAGTGCTTTGATATTTTGCCCTGCGGTCATTTATTCTGGTTCTTTGTTCATGATAACCATGTTCGATTTGGATATTCCTTTAATGTATGTAGCCATTGCATTCGCCACTATTGGTGCAATGTATGCAATTTTTGGTGGTTTGCGCGCGGTTGCTGTGTCAGATACCTATTCGGGCGTGTTGTTGTTAACGATGGCCATTGCAGTAGTGTTCTTAGCACTGAATGCCATTGATTATGATTTTTCTGCCATACCAGCTGATAGGTTAACCCTAATAGGTGATAGTGATTCACCTATTCCATGGCCTACTTTATTGACAGGCATGATTTTCATTCAAATGTTTTATTGGGGAACCAATCAGGTTATCACACAGCGCGCTATGGCTGCGCCTTCTTTGAAAGAAGCGCAAAAAGGTGTATTTGCAGCGGTTGGAATACGTCTGCTAATTGTACCCGCCATTGTGGTTATTCCAGGTATCGTTTCCTTTCAGTTATATGGCGACATTGGTGATGCCGCATATGGAAAAATAGTGGGTGATTTATTACCTACATGGTTATCAGGCATATTTGCTGCTGCGATGGCAGCAGCAGTATTATCTACGTTTAACAGTAACTTGAACTCGGCTACTGCACTGTATGTGTGTGATCTTCACGAACCCTATGTTGGTCATCCCAAAAATGTGGCCAAATTAAGTGCTTGGATCACGGCTTCGTTAACTGTCATAGCTTTGTTATTGGTGCCCGTTTATGCTCAAGCAGACAGCATCATTAATCTGCTGCAGCAGTTATGGGGTTTATTTAGTATGCCGATTTTATCGATATTTATAGTCGGTTTAGTGTTTAGAAACGTAAACGCTAATGCAGGTATTGTTGCCGTCATATTTGGGGTGTTTTTGTATGGTGCATTGTCATTTGAATTTTCACCTTTTCATGCACCTTTTGGTTTGCACTATATCCATTTGATGTTTATTACTTTGATATCGTGCGTAAGCATGGCGCTGTTAATTAATAAAGTGTTCTATAAACAAAATGCTGAACTCGCGTGGGGCAGCGACGATGGGTTAATTCAAGAATCGTAAAATAACGGAAACCGTGTGAATAATCTTAGAAAAAGTAATATTCAGAAGTTGCCACAGAAAACCTTCGATGTATTAATCATCGGAGGCGGCATTAACGGCGCAGTATCGGCAGCCGCACTCGCGGCAAAAGGCGCAAAAGTTGCCTTAATAGATAAAGGTGACTTTGCCGGTTTTACCAGTTCAAACTCCTCAAATTTGGCGTGGGGTGGAATCAAATACCTCGAAAGTCATGAGTATGGTTTAGTCAATAAATTATGTAAAAGCCGCAATCATCTGATGCGCAGTTATCCTTCAACTGTTAAAGAAATTCGTTTTTTTACCAGCATTCAAAAAGGTTTTCGGTTTCCGCCTTTGTTCGTTTTTATGGGCACGATTGTTTATTGGATCATGGGGCGTTTTTTCACACAAAGCCCACAGTATCTAACAGCTAGAAAAATAAAGTCTCTCGAAAAAGTGGTTAAAACTGACAACTTGAACGGTGGTTTCGAATACTCGGATGCGTTTTTACACGATAACGATGCACGTTTTGTGTTTAATTTTATTCGTTCAAGCATGAGTTATGGTTGTATAGCGGCTAATTACGTTCAAGCCAATGGTTCTGAAAAAATTGATGGTGAATGGAATACAAAAGCCAAAGATGTGATCAGCGGTGAAGAATTCGAAATTCGCTCAAAAGTCATCATCAACTCAGCGGGTCCTTTTGTCGATCCTATGAATCAGGTTAATCAGCAGACAACTGAGCATCATCACTTGTTCTCAAAAGGCATTCATCTAATTGTTGATAAAATCACTGACAGCAATAAAGTCCTGACCTTCTTTGCTGATGACGGTCGTTTGTTTTTGTAATACCTATGGGGCCTAAAACTTGTATTGGCACAACTGATACTCAGGTTGAGGAGCCGCATGCAAAAGTAACAGATGAAGATAGGCAATTTGTTTTAGACAATGTGAACAAACTTTTAGACTTACCCAAAGCTTTGACGCAAGCTGATATTATCGCAGAACGCTGTGGTGTCAGGCCCCTTGCCATAAAAGGTAAAGGTGGCAAAGCCGATTGGGTACAACTGTCTCGCAAGCACGCCATTGACACCAATAAAGACGACAAATATTTATCAATCTTTGGTGGCAAACTTACCGATTGTATTAACGTTGGCGACGAGGTCGCGGGTTTAGTCAAGGAATTAGGTATTAGTTTGCCTCATGAAGATTTCAAATGGTACGGCGAACCCGATGATTCGGTGCGTGATGAGTTTTTCCATCGTGCACAGCTTATGGATTTTGATGCTCTAACCCCTCCTAAATCCTCAGAGCCTTTAACTAAAAGGTTCTGGCGACGATACGGGCGTAACGCGATTAACATGTTAGAAAAAATCCGTGAAAATCCCGAAAAAGCCGAATTATTAATCGAAAATTCTGAATACTTACGGGTAGAAATCGAACATGCTGCAGAGCGCGAAATGGTCACTAAACTAGAAGACTTTTTACGCCGTCGTTCAAAAATATCACTCGTGGTCAGGCAAGCAGATATTCTTGCCGCTCCGGGATTAAAAGAAGCTTGTGAGATTTTATTTGGTGATGAGGCTGATGCCAAGCTGCAAGAATATATTGATACTCTGAGTTGATGATATTAGGTGGGTTTATATCTAACAACTTGCAGTGAAATTTTTCGTTAATAGGTTATATATTTTAAATACATGCCTATTTGAAACGTAACCTAGTTGGCGATGCAGCGACTAATGGTGTGCAATGTTGTTCAATGCACTCAACTAATATTCCCATATACCTATCATCAGAGTTAAACCAGACTATTACCGCAATGTCTTCATAGAAAACCAATCTAAATCTTTTGAAATAGATTTGTTTCAGATAAATTTACTCCCAATATTCGATAAAGTGACTCAATATGTGCGTTTTACGTGCAACCTCGACATAAGTTATTTACAAATAAGCCACACTTCTACTTTTTATGGCTTGTAAATGTGATAATGATCCCCAAATATTCACGCAGGTGCGAAAATTTAGTCGGCTTATAAAAACAGCTTCATCCAAAATAAATTAGAGAACTTTTCAATGACAATGAATTATATTCCCCTAGATAAGAACAAACATAAAGACTTACATGTAAAGTTAAACGGCGATTTTGCTCACACTAAAGACACTCATTTAGCGGCCGCGTCAATACGTGAATACGCTCAAGTCGCTAGTTGTATGCCAATCATCTTCATTAAAGATCCTAAAAGTGAGACTACTCACAGTGTTGCCATGTTAGGTATTGAGCAAGGTGTGAACTTGTTCATGCAAAACGAAAAGTGGTCTGGTCACGTTGTTCCTCTTAATATTCAACGCTATCCTTTTGATGTGCGCCCTGATGGTGAAAAGTTGGGTGTGTTTATTGATGAAAATTCTGACTTGATAGGTAAGGAAGGTGAGCCCCTTTTCACCGAAGGTGAAGCCAGTCCTTTCTTAGATAACCGTCAAAAATTGTTATCAGAATTAGCTAACAGCGAAATGGCTACACGGGACTTTGTTAAGAAACTTGAAGACTTAGGGTTACTCGAGTCAATTATCATTCGGGCACAATACGTCGACGGACAACAACGCAACATTAACGGCATGCAAACTATTAGCGAAAAACGCCTTCAAGCGTTAGATGCAGATACTATAGCTGAGTTACATAAGATTGGTTACTTAGGTGCAATATATGCAGTGATGTTGTCCCTTGGACAATTAAACCGTTTGGTGCAGTTGACTCAGACTACCGAAAATCCTGTTAGAGCTTTACAACTTCAACCTGAAGAGCCAGCAACAGAAGAAGCCGCAGCTGCGTCAGCACCTGAATCAAAACCTAAAGCTAAGAAAGCCGCTAAAAAATAACTTCTTTCAGTATTATTTAAAAAGCCCGTTACAACTGAGTTGTAACGGGCTTTTTAAGATTTTAATCGCAGATAAAAAGCATAGACCCCATTAAAAGTATTAAAAGTTGCTGTTGTATAACTAACCCGAGTTTAGGTTAACTAAAACAATACTTCATATTCAGTCACAGAATAAAATTCTTTAGCGGCCTCTAGCGTAGCACTTGGAAAGTGAGGCTGGTTAGGTGTGTCGGGATAGAACTGTGTTTCAAAACACACACCTTGATGGGCTTGATACAGTGCGCCATCTTTACCCTTCTTGTTATCAAAGTGGTTGGCAGTAAAAATTTGTATGCCTGGCATATTGGTATAAATCTGCAAGTTTATAGTATCAGTTTTTGTTGATGCCTTGCCTGCATAAGTGGCTTCGTTTGAATGGGGAGTATATGTGTCTAAACATAAGTTGTGATCTAAACCATTGCCATATTTAATCTGTTGGTGATCCGAAATTAAGGGCTGACTGATTGTGGTCATTGACCTTAAGTCAAAAGGGGTTTTGTCTACGTCTGCAATTTCACCAGTGGGTATGGCATGCTCATTTGTTGGTGTGTAATGACTGGCTATTATCTGAATTTGGTGGCTTTTTACTGAACCACTGTCATGGCCTGACAAATTAAAATAACTGTGGTTGGTGGGATTGAATACAGTAGTTTGTTCGGTAGTGGCAAAATATTCAATTTTTAAACGGTTCTGCTCGGTTAATGTATATATTAGTTTGACTGATATTTTGCCGGGAAAACCTTGATCCCCATCAGGACTGGTGAGCTGCAACATAATCGACGGGTTATCGTCTTTAGATAAAACCGTGCTCTGCCATACCTTTCTATTGAATCCTTGGCTACCGCCATGTAAACAGTTATCGCCTAGATTGATATCGGTTTGATAGACGCTACCGGCTATACTAAATTTTCCTTGGTTGATTCTGTTTGCATACCTTCCTACTGATGCCCCTAAATAACTGTCGTCAGCTAAATAATCACTCACTGTGTCGAAGCCTAAAACAATGTCGGTGTGCTGATTTATATTGTTGGGTATCAACCAACGGCGAATAATTCCACCAAGATTCAGAATTTCAACGCTGACGTTATGGCTATTGGTCAAGCAAAACTGCTCGACCATTGTGCCGTCTGGCATTTTGCCGAAAATCGACCGGTTAATCATGATTTAAATCCTAAAGTACTTTGAATCGCACTTGCCCAGCCTTTGAGCAGTTTTTCTCGTTTTGTTGTGTCCATCTGAGGTTCAAAGCGGCTATCGATTTGGTTCATACTGGCTAACTCGTCAGTCGACTGATAAATTCCCACTTGTAAACCGGCTAAATAAGCTGCACCTAATGCCGTAGTTTCCATTACTTTGGGCCGCTCTACCGTCACATTGAGTACTTCGGCCAAAAATTGGCAGACCCAGCTATTCGCAACCATGCCGCCGTCGACTCTTAATTTTTGAGGGTTTACACCATCTTCGCGCATAGCTTTCAGTAAATCAGAGGTTTGCAAACACACGGACTCAAGTGCGGCTCGGGCTAAATGAGCGCTACTGGTGGCGCGCGTTAAACCAAATATTGCACCTCTGGCATCGGGTGCCCAGTAAGGCGTGCCTAAGCCAGCAAAAGCCGGTACTAAAAAGACGCCATGATCATCGGGGATACTTTTAGCCATAGCTTCGGTTTCAGAGGCGCTTTCAATGATTTTCAAGCCATCTCTGAGCCATTGTACGGCTGCACCGGCAATGAATATTGAGCCTTCTAAGGCATAGTGAGTTTTTCCATTGATGGTGTAGGCCACTGTTGTAAGCAACTTGTTGTTAGATGACAATGCTTTTTCGCCAGTATTGAGTAATACAAAACATCCGGTGCCGTAAGTACTTTTTATGTCGCCCTGATTAAAGCAACATTGACTAATGCTGGCTGCCTGTTGTTCACCGGCTACACCAGCGATAGGGATTGTATAACTAAACAGTCCTTCAGTGGTCTCGCCATAGTCAGCAGCGCATTCTTTCACCTTTGGTAACATCGATTTAGGTACGTTAAATATATCCAATAGGGTCTGGTCCCAGCACAAATCATGAATGTTAAATAAGTTGGTACGACTGGCATTTGTGACGTCAGTCGCATGCACTTTTCCACCGGTTAAACGCCAAATAAGAAAGCTGTCTACCGTACCAAAAGCTAATTCGTTTGCTTGTGCCTTGTGCCTTGCACCTTCTACATTATCTAAAATCCAGGCGACTTTTGAAGCTGAAAAATATGGGTCGAGTAATAATCCTGTACGTTCTTGAACTGTCTTCAAATGTCCTACTTCTTGCAGGGCTTTACATTGCTGTGCCGTGCGTCTGTCTTGCCATACTATGGCGTTGTATATAGCTTTACCGGTTTTTTTATCCCATACCAGAGTCGTTTCTCTTTGATTAGTGACACCAATTGCGGCAATCTTTGCGCCCTTTTCAGCAGCTTGGGCAATAGCCAGCTTACATACATTGACGGTTGTTGACCAAATATCTTCTGGGTCATGTTCTACCCAACTATCATTTGGATAATGCTGGACAAATTCTTGCTGTGCTGTAGCAACAATACTTGGATCAGGAGCAAAAACTATAGCTCTGCTAGAGGTCGTACCTTGGTCAATAGACAAAATGCAGTTTTCTAGCGGCATAGGGTGTTCCTTCGGGTATATAGAAAAAATTTCAATTATTTCATATGTTTAATTGTTACATAACATCTTTATAGCAGTGACTAGCGAGTATAATATTTTTATGCTGAGAACATAACTACTTATGTGAATTGACATCCCAATTTCAACACCTGTTGGGGACTTTAAAGTCTGGACCAAGCGTGTCGGGAACAACCCTAAAATTAAACTTCTTCTGCTTCATGGTGGGCCCGGAAGTACGCACGAATATTTTGAGCCCTTCGACAGCTACTTGCCCCAAGAGGGCATTGAGTATTATTATTATGATCAACTAGGATCTTATTATTCCGACCAGCCTAATATCCCTTCACTTTTAGATACAGACCGCTTTGTTGAAGAAGTTGAACAAGTGAGAATTGCACTTGGTCTGGGAGCGGATAACTTCTATATTTTAGGTCATTCATGGGGGGGGATATTGGGAATTGAATATGCCCTCAAATATCAACATAATCTGAAAGGCCTAATTATTTCAAATATGATGGCCTCAATTCCTGCTTATAATGAATATGCCACAAACGTCATTATGCCTAATCTTAACCAAGAGGCATTAGCAAAAATTAAGGCTTATGAAGCGGCAGAAGATTATACGAATGAAGAATACCAAGCGTTGCTGCTGAACCACCATTATGTAAAACACGTGCTGCGTATGCCACCTGAAAAGTGGCCTGACCCAGTTAATAGGTCGTTTAAGCATCTTAACCCTGAAGTTTATATTCCTATGCAAGGGCCAAGTGAACTTGGTGCCTCAGGTCTTTTAGTTGAATGGGACAGGACCGCTGACTTGAAAGACATCAAAGTGCCAACACTGGTAATAGGGGCTGAATACGACACTATGGACCCCAAACACATGGAATGGATGTCAAACGAGTTTCCAAAAGGACAATATCTTTACAGTCCCAATGGCAGTCATTGGGCAATCTTTGATGATCAAAAGATATATATGCAAGGTGTCATTTCGTTTTTAAAAGAAACGGGCGCAGATTAACTGCATAGCAAGATTCTTATCAATCTATTTGTTGAAATTTAGACAGCCGTGATAATGCAACGAAATTCGCTTCTGTGTTTCGTTACAAGTTCATCCGTTATCATGGCTGTAAAATGAAATTTAGACTGATTGTTTCTTCGCATAAGCATTGCAAATTTCCCATAGTAAAATAATTTCTCAGTGGGCTTAGCTAGCTCATTTGGCACAGCCTCTCCCTTCTTTTATATCTTATTTTGGCGAGTATAGTCGATTCAATTGTCCTTCAACGATACGATTGAGGCAGTGTTTCTGGCATATAAATTATGCAGACTGTTTATACCCTCTGTCCGAAGCTTTATTTCATCAACATAGGGTCGATTTTTTACAATCACTGATATTATTTGATTCGATACAAGTACTTATATTAAACCTCGCCTGGTTGCCAACACTTTTTACCAAAAACGATAAGCCAATTATTTTTGCTGTTACCAAATTGCGTCAGTTTGTAGGTTTTCTCTACTAATTCAGACACTTCTACAAAACCACTGATCACAAGCCCTAGAATCCGACCAAATCGAAGCGTTTAGTCCTTGACATGATAGACGGGTGGTACCTAAACTGTATATTGTGGGTAAAAGTGGCATAAAGTGGATCTGGCAGGTTAGATAATCCAAAGAAATCATAAAAAATTAAGATCAGATTTGTTACGTGTTGTGTTTACTAGTTAATTTTCGATAGATAATAATAATAAAGGTTAGGGAATAATGTTCCGCGGCGCTAATGCAATCAATCTAGACGTTAAAGGTCGAGTGACTATACCTACAAGGTATAGACAGTCCTTGTTGGATGATTGTCAGGGACAACTGGTTTGTACTATCGACACACAACAACCTTGTTTGCTGCTTTACCCGCTTCCCGAATGGGAAGAAATTGAGCTTAAATTAAGCCGTCTCTCAAGTATGATCCCACACGAGCGCAGAATGCAGCGATTATTACTGGGGTATGCCAGTGAAGGGGATATGGACAAAAACGGGCGATTTTTATTAGGCGCGCCTTTGCGTCAACATGCCAAGCTCGATAAACAAATTATGTTAGTTGGCCAGTTCAATAAATTTGAAATCTGGGATGCAGACGTATGGCAACAACAAATCAATTTAGATGTAGCGACTGAACAAGAAGCTAACTTTGAATTGACCGAGCGACTTCAGGACTTCTCACTTTAATGGAAAAAGATTTTTCACATCTATCTGTATTACTACAAGAGTCTATTGACGGCTTAGCTATTAAGCCTGATGGCATCTATATGGATGCGACTTTTGGGCGCGGCGGCCACTCTAGGCAAATATTAAAAGCCTTATCAGCTAATGGTCAACTAATTGCTATTGATCGTGATCTTAGTGCCATTGAAGCGGCTAAATCGCTAGCAGACGATCCTCGCTTTTCTATTCATCATCGACCTTTTTCTGAATTACAGGCCGTAGCCGAAGAACTTGGCTTGCTAGGCAAAATTGACGGGATTTTGATGGACCTTGGCGTGTCTTCGCCACAGCTAGATGATGCTGATCGCGGTTTTAGTTTTATGCGAAATGGGCCGTTAGATATGCGCATGGATATCACCAGAGGCATCAGTGCTGCAGATTGGTTGGCGGTAGCTGAAGAGCAAGATATCACCCAAGTTATTAAAGAGTTTGGTGAAGAAAAGTTTGGTAAACGGATCGCACACGGTATTGTTAATGCTCGTCAAATTGCGCCGATTACCGATACTGCACAATTAGCTGAAATTATTGACTTAGCTGTGCCGGTTAAAGACAAATACAAACATCCTGCGACCCGAAGCTTTCAAGCTATACGTATCTATGTAAACAGTGAATTAGATGAAATCAAAACAGGCTTAAAAGCCGCTTTAAGTACTTTAGCGCCACAGGGTCGTTTAACTGTTATCAGTTTTCATTCTTTAGAAGACCGCTTGGTAAAACGTTTTGTTCGCGAACAAAGTCGCGGTTTAAATGTACCTCACGGTATGCCTATTTTACAGGTAGAAATAGACGCAGCGAAAGCAATGAAACCTATCGGCAAAGCGATTAAACCATCAGCCGATGAATTAAAGAGAAATATCCGCGCGCGGAGTTCAGTGCTGAGGGTTGCCGAAAAGTTATGAGTGCCCCAAATACAAACTTTAATCTTTTCAGTTTTGTTGTTGCTGATGTAACCCGCCATCCAGTGCGGGTTTTGTTGTTTCTAGCACTCTTAGTTAGCGCGGGGTTAGTGATATTCAGTGCTCATCACAACAGACAAATGTCGATAGCCATTGAACGCTTGATGCAAGAGAAAGATCAGTTAGATGTGGAGTGGCGAAATTTAGTGCTTGAACAAAGCGCTTTAACCGAACATAACCGTATTGAGGCACTTGTTACAAGTCAGCTCGACATGCACCGTCCATTACCCAGCGAAGAAGTAGTGGTGAGGATAAAATGAGCCGTCTTAGCAATAATGCAAACAATAAATATAACACCAAACAAGCAAAAGTGAATAGTGCTCCGAGTTTACTGCATTGGCGTTTTGTGGTGGTGGTTACTGCGATTTTAATGGTTTTTGTGGGTCTAGGGATTCGCGCCGCGTACATACAGGTTGTATCTCCAGATTTATTAATTCAACAGGGTGATAACCGCACTTTACGAACCCGAGTTAATCCTTTACATCGTGGCTTAATCGTTGACCGAAATGGTCAGCAGTTAGCGGTAAGTGTACCCGTTCGAGCAATCTGGGCTGATCCTAAAGCCATTGCTCAATCCATCCAAGAAGAACACAAAAAAGCTCAGGAAGACCCTACTTTTGATTTGCAGGGCAAGCAGAACGAGAATACAAAACGCTGGCAGGCATTGGCTGAAGTATTAGGTCAGAATTTAGATGCGCTAAAAGAAAAAGTCAGTAATCCAGAAAAGCGCTTTATTTATCTGCAACGCCAAGTATCTCCGGCCATGGCCGAATATATCGAAGAACTTAAGATAGCTGGGATTTATCTGCGTGATGAGTCAAGACGTTATTATCCAAGCGGTGAAGTATCTGCTCACGTTGTAGGTTTCACCAATGTTGACGACACCGGCATAGAAGGGGTTGAGAAGTTATATAACAAATTGCTCGCAGGTACCCAAGGCTCTCGAAAAATTCGTCGTGACGGAAAAGGCAGAATGGTTGAGCTGATTGAATTTGAAGAGGGCGAAAAGCCCCAAAATATTCAGTTAACTATCGATCAGCGGATTCAAGCATTAGCTTATAAAGAGTTAAAACAGGCGGTTCAATATTATAAAGCGACATCTGGTTCAGCTGTGGTTGTAGCGGTAAATACAGGTGAAATTCTCGCCCTAGTCAATAGTCCTTCTTATAACCCTAATAATCGAGCGGGCGTGTCAACTCACAGAATTCGTAACCGCGCTGTAACAGATGCTTATGAACCAGGTTCCTCAATTAAACCACTGGCGGTGTTAAGTGCATTAGAATTTGGTTCTGCAAAGGTAGACACTTTAATTGACACCTCTCCAGGTTGGATGCATTTAGGTGGCAATATTGTTAGGGATTCCCGTAATTATGGTGAAATTGATTTAACCGACATTATTCGCAAGTCGAGCAACATGGGCACTTCAAAGCTTGCTTTGTCGGTACCTAAAGAATTTTTACTCGATATGTACTACAACGTTGGGTTAATGAGTGACAGTGGTGCCAACTTGCTCGGCGAAAGTAGTGGCATATTCAACCACCGTGCTCGGTGGTCTGATTTTGAACTATCCACCTTGTCTTTTGGTTACGGTATTTCGGTAACCGCTTTGCAACTCGCTCGCATGTATAGCATCTTAGGCGACGGCGGCATTCGTCGCCCATTAAGTATTATTAAACGAGACATGCCAGTACAAAGTGAACGCGTTATCAGCGCCCAAGCAACCCAACAAATTTTGCAGATGATGGAAACAGTAACCGAACAAAATGGCTCAGCAGAAAAAGCACAAGTGCCGGGTTATCGGGTAGCAGGTAAAACAGGTACCAGTCGCAAGGCAATCGCCAATGGTTATGGTGACGAGTACGTTAATATTTTTGCGGGTGTTGCTCCGGTATCTGATCCGCAGTTGGCTGTGGTCATCTTAATTAATGAACCCAAAGGTGAGCTTTATTATGCAGGACATACTGCAGCCCCCGTTTTTAGCAAAATTATGGCTGCCAGTTTACAAATGCTGAATGTACCACCTGATGACAAAACAGTTTCTTCGTTAGCAGGAACTTCTGTTATTACCTCCATAGGGGCTGAAAATGCGGGCTGATATGGTAAGCATTAACAAACAGTTCCCTGAGGCGTTTTATCAAAGCATCAAGCCGTTATTGGCGCATTTTGGCATCGATGCACCAGATATAATGATAAGTGACCTGGTTCTGGATAGCAGAGACGTGGCAATTCATAAAGCATTCATCGCTGTTGCTGGTCACGCTTTGGACGGACGAGATTTTATTCCTCAGGCGGTGAGTTTGGGTGCAAAAGTGATCGTGGCACAATGTGATGATAAAACTCGGCATGGTTTTGTAGAAATGCGCGAACAAAGTGTCATCATATATTTTAATCAATTACCTGAAAAACTATCAGAGTTAGCTGGATATTTTTATCAATTCCCTGCAAATTCAATGTCAGTAGTAGCAGTGACCGGCACCAATGGAAAAACCTCTACGGTACAGTTAATTAGTCAGCTAGCGCATTTGATGGGTGAAAGAGCGGCTTCAATTGGCACGTTAGGTGCTGGTATATACTCATCATCTACTGACACTCAGATACTAGACAATATTGTTAACACCACACCAGATGCTATCAGTATACAACGCTTGTTGGCTGAATTTGTCGCTGAAGGTGCATTTCAAGTTGCATTAGAAGCATCATCTCATGCACTCGTACAAAATCGCATCAAAGCCGTTAAAACTGATATTGCAGTGTTTACTAATTTAAGCCGTGACCACCTCGATTATCATGGCTCAATGGCTGAATACGCTGCGGCAAAAAGGCTGTTGCTGTCACAACCAGAATTGGCCTATGTGGTCCTTAACGCCAATGATCCTGAACATAAGAATTGGTTGGCAAACATACCTGAAACATCGTCTGTTGTTCTCTATGGGCAGAATATTAGCGCCGCAGATATGCCCACTAAATATCAATACTGTGTGGCGAATAATGTACGCTATACCGCTGAGGGAATCGCGTTGTCGGTGCAATCTTCTTGGGGCGACTGTGAGTTACGTCTATCGCTATTAGCTGAATTTAATGTAGCTAATGTGTTAGCAGCTATTTGCTGCCAATTATGCCTGGGTAAAACCTAAAACAAATTGCTTATATCGTACAAAAACTAAAACCGGTTGCCGGAAGAATGGAGTTGTATAGGCGTCAAGGCCACGCAACTATTGTGGTTGATTATGCGCATACTCCTGACGCTTTAGAAAAAGCCCTGTTAGCCAGCAAACAACACTGTCATGGAAAATTAATCTGTGTTTTTGGTTGTGGTGGCGATCGTGACGTGGGTAAACGTTCGTTGATGGGCGAAATTGCCGAGCGATTATCCGATCGGGTTATTCTAACCGATGACAACGTACGCAGTGAAAATCCTAGAGACATTATTCAAGACATCTTATCCGGTTGTATTAATCCAGAGCAGATCCTGACTAAACATGATCGAAAAACGGCGATCAAGACAGCTGCCGCAGAAGCTGCTGCAGGTGACATTATTTTAGTCGCTGGTAAAGGTCATGAAAATTATCAAATCATAGGTAATCAAACACTGGCTTATGATGAACGCCATTTTGTAGCACTTTTTCAAGAGAGGAAAACAGTATGATCCCGGTTTCACTATCCTGGGTGGCTGAACAGGTTAATGGGCAGTTAATAGCTCAACATAAGCAGGATTTGATCATCAAAGGTGTCAGTACTGATACTAGAAGTATTTTACCTACTGATCTGTTTTTGGCTCTACAAGGCCCCAATTTTGATGGGCATAAGTTTGTCAAACAAGCTGAAGATAAAGGTGCTGTTGGGTTGATTTTATCACGTAAGGTTGAAACTCGGCTTCCCTATATTTTGGTTGCAGACACCACTATCGCTTTAGGTTTATTGGGCGCTGCGGTGAAAGCCAAAGTTGCACCAAAAACAGTGGGTATTACTGGTAGTAGTGGTAAAACAACCGTCAGAGAAATGGTTGCCGCTATCTTATCGCATCGTGGCAAGGTACTGGCCACCAAAGGTAATTTGAATAATGACCTTGGTGTGCCAATGACATTGCTAAGACTAGAGCAGCAACATGAGTTTGCTGTCATTGAAATGGGTGCCAATCATTTAGGTGAAATTGCTTACACCAGTAATTTAGTTAAACCTGATGTTGCTACAATCGTTAATGCTGCTGCCGCACACTTAGAAGGTTTTGGAAGTTTGCTTGGAGTGGCAAGAGCAAAAAGCGAAATATTTAAAGGTTTATCTGAAAAAGAAGGCTTAGCCGTAGTCAACGCAGATAGTCAATTTGCGGATTATTGGATGGGTAAACTTAAGTATAATAACGTACAAACCTTTTCTGCGTCAAAACAAGCCGATGTATATTCAGAAAACATTATTCTGGGTTTGGACGGCTGTGCGCAATTTGAATTAGTCACACCTATTGGGCGCATCGCTATCAGTCTATCTTTACCTGGTGCACATAATGTGAGTAATGCTTTGGTTTCTGCTTCGTTGGCTTTACACGTGGGAGCTACTCTAGAAGATGTACGTGATGGTTTGCGAACTATGCCTCATGTTGCGGGTCGTTTGCATGTGAAACAACTGACCAATCAGGTGAAAATTTTAGATGACACCTACAACGCGAATGTAGGCTCTGTGAATGCGGCAATCGACTTGTTATCTAGTTTTGCAGGCATAAAAATATTAGTACTTGGTGATATGGCTGAGCTGGGCGAAAAGGCTCGTTATTACCATGAAAAAGTCGGAGAATATGCCAAACTAAAAGGTATTGATAAACTGTATACACTGGGTGTGTTAAGTCAAAGCGCTAGTGATGTGTTTACCGATAACGGTCGCCACTTTAGTCGCTTAGAACAGATGGTTGAATGTATTAACCAACAAACAATGCCAGAAAAATGTGATATTAGCATTTTGGTTAAAGGTTCTCGCAGTGCGCGAATGGAACTAGTAGTCAAAGCCTTGGAGGAATCCCCATTGGGAAAGCTTGAACGGTTTAGGGAGCGAATGGCATGCTGATATGGTTAGCCGACTGGTTACAGCAGTTTGATACGGGCTTCCGAGTATTCTCGTATTTGACTTTGCGTGCGATATTAAGCACTCTAACCGCCTTACTTATTGCTGTGATTATCGGACCAAAAATGATCCGTTGGTTGCAGCGCATGCAAATTGGCCAAACTATTCGTGACGATGGCCCAGAATCCCATTTGGCAAAATCAGGTACACCGACTATGGGCGGGTTGCTTATTTTGGCCGCCATTGTGTCTAGTGTGTTGTTGTGGAGTGATTTGACCAATAGGTACGTATGGGTCACTTTATTTGTTTTAGTGAGTTTTGGTGCCATCGGTTTCGTGGATGATTATCGTAAAGTTATCCGTAAAGACGCCAAAGGTTTAATTGCTCGTTGGAAGTATTTTTGGCAATCAGTGATTGCTATTGCTGTCGCTTTCTACTTGTATTCAAGCCAACAAAATCCAGCTGAAACGGCTCTGTTATTACCATTTTTTAAAGACGTTATGCCGCAAATGGGCATGTTATTTATGGTCGTTACCTATTTCGTTATTGTTGGAACAAGTAACGCAGTGAATCTGACTGACGGTTTGGATGGGCTAGCAATTGTACCTGTTATCTTGGTTGCAGGGGCTTTTGCCATATTTGCCTATGTAACAGGTAATATCAATTTCTCTGCTTACCTGCATATACCTTATCTACCTCTTACCAGTGAGTTAGTGATTGTGTGCACGGCGATAGTCGGCGCTGGTTTAGGATTCTTGTGGTTTAACACTTATCCGGCACAAGTTTTTATGGGCGATGTTGGCTCTTTAGCATTAGGCGGAACATTAGGGATATTAGCTGTACTCGTTCGCCAAGAAATCGTTTTATTTATTATGGGCGGCATATTTGTTGTTGAAACATTGTCGGTTATTTTACAAGTTGGGTCGTTCAAATTGCGTGGTAAACGTATTTTTAGAATGGCGCCAATACACCATCACTATGAACTTAAAGGCTGGCCTGAACCGCGCGTTATCGTGCGCTTTTGGATCATTTCTCTGATGTTAGTGTTAGTGGGATTAGCCACCTTGAAATTACGTTGATTACATTGATTACGTCAAAGGGAGCATGAAGAAAAAGTGAAAAAGTTTTCGTTAGTTAATAAAAATGCTGTTGTAGTAGGAATGGGCCTTACGGGCTTATCTTGCGTGCGTTTTTTGTTAACTAAAGGCGCCAAGGTGACTGCCATGGATAGCCGCAGTGAATTAACACTTAGCTTAGATGTACCATTGATTTTAGGTATGTTTGATACACGTAAATTGACTGCAGCAGATTTGATAATAATCAGTCCGGGTGTTGATGTAAATACTCCGGCTATTCAGCAAGCTATTGAAGCTGGTGTGCATGTGATTGGAGACATTGAGTTATTCGCGCAGTTTAATAGTTGTCCGGTAATAGCTATTACCGGTTCAAACGGTAAGTCTACAGTTACTCACCTAGTTGCGGATATGTGTAAAGCAGCCGGTAAAAAAGTTTTGATGGGCGGTAATATAGGTGTGCCTGTTCTGGATTTGTTAGAGCAAACGGCCGATGTTATTGTGCTTGAGTTATCCAGTTTTCAATTAGAAACCACCTATTCCTTGATGCCACAAGTGGCGACGGTATTAAACATTACCGAAGATCATTTAGACCGCCATGGTGACTTAGCAACGTACCAGAAAATTAAACTCAGCATATATCAAAACAGCCAATTTATGGTGTGTAATAGAGAAGATATTTTATCCTATCCAATTAACGCAAAAGCCACCATGACGTATGGTCTATCACAAAGTAGCAGCGGTTTTTCTTGGGATAAAGAGCAAGCCAATATCTTGCTAGATGAACACTTTTTCTTAGACAGTAAACATTGTTTATTAGTGGGCGCGCACAACATGTTAAACATACAAGCTGCCGCTGCCTTGGCTAAAGTGTTTGGCATAGACGATGACAGTATTCGTCAAGGCGCGCAGCAATTTGGCGGTTTGCCACATAGATGCCAAACCGTGGCCATGTTAAATAATGTACGTTGGATCAACGATTCTAAAGCGACCAATGTTGGTGCTACTTTAGCTGCTATTAATGGTTTGGTTAGTAATATTAAAGGCAAGTTGATACTGATTGCAGGCGGGGAGGGCAAAGGGGCAGACTTCTCTGTGATGGCCGAATGTTTAACTCAATCTGTAGGTTTACTGATAACCCTTGGCAAAGACGGTGATAAAATCGCCTGTTTGCACCCAGATAATATTAAGGTACAAACCATTCAAGAAGCCGTTTTGGTAGCGGCTAAACACAGTCAGGTAGGGGATGTTGTATTGCTTTCACCTGCTTGTGCCAGTTTAGATATGTTTGTTAGTTACCAGCAACGCGGCGACTGTTTTGCCGATGCTGTGAAGGCGCTACCAGCATGAGTTCAATAACTGAAAACAAGATCAATTCTATTAAACAACTATTTATGTCCAAGCATGACGAAACACAGGCACCTATAAAAGCCGATATTCAGCCATATGATCACTCACTGATACTCCTAGCTATTGCTTTGTTATCGATAGGGTTAGTGGTGGTGACGTCAGCCTCAATGCCGGTAGCAGATAGACTGTTTGGTAATCCATTTCACTTTGCTATTCGCCATGGAATTTATGTGGTGCTGGCGATGATTTCAGCCATGATTGTTATGCAAATACCGATGCGCTGGTGGCGTATGAGTAATGTGTGGTTACTACTGCTAACTGTGGTTTTATTGATTTCAGTATTGGTCATAGGTCGGAGCGTAAATGGCAGTACTCGTTGGTTGGTCTTAGGACCCATAACTATACAAGCCGCAGAACCTGCCAAGTTGTTTTTCTTCTGTTACTTAGCAGGGTATTTAGTGCGCAGGCACGAAGAAGTGACGGACAATCTAAAAGGTTTTATCAAACCTTTAGTGGTGTTTTTTGCCCTCGCCCTGTTACTTTTATTACAACCCGACTTAGGCACTGTAGTGGTTATGCTGTTTACCACTATTGGCCTATTGTTTTTAGCTGGTGCTAAACTTTGGCAATTTTTTAGTTTAGCTATTGCTGGTACTTTAGCGGTGGTGCTACTCATTGTTTTTGAAGAATATAGAGTACGACGTATTACATCTTTCCTCGACCCATGGGCAGACCCTTTTGGTAGCGGTTATCAACTGACTCAATCATTGATGGCATATGGTCGTGGTGATGTGTTCGGCCAAGGTTTAGGAAATAGTTTACAGAAGCTCGAATACCTACCTGAAGCTCATACTGATTTTATTATGGCTATCTTGGCTGAAGAGTTTGGTTTTGCAGGCGTTTTAACGGTATTAGTCATTATGCTAGTTATTGTTATGAAAGCCATGGCAATGGGGAATGCAGCGTTACGCAGAGAGCGCCCATTTGAAGCTTATTTGGCTTATTCGATTGGTATCTGGTTTAGTCTACAGACAACGGTCAATGTAGGTGCCAGTGCAGGTGTCTTACCCACTAAAGGTTTGACCTTTCCTTTACTCAGTTACGGCGGCTCAAGTCTAATAGTCATGTCAGTCGCAGTGGCCATCTTAATACGTATCGATTTTGAAATGCGGGTCGATGGTATTCAAGCCATCAACAAAGCGGGCGCTGCGAAAGGTAAAAAAAGAATCTTAGTCAGAAAAGCAAAACAAGAAGTCAACATGGTTATCGAGGATGTAATTGATGAGTCTCAATTAGAGTCATCAACCAATGCAAAAGTTGGAGGTCTTCATGACTAAACGTTTACTGGTTATGGCTGGCGGCACTGGCGGCCATGTTTTCCCAGGTTTAGCTGTCGCTTCTGAACTGGTTGCTCAAAACTGGCAAATTCATTGGTTGGGTACATCTGGCCGTATGGAAGCCCAGATTGTGCCGCAAGCGGGTTATCCGATCAGTTTTATTGATGTAGTTGGGGTGCGTAAAAATGGAATTGCAACTTTATTACTAGCACCCTTCAAAACTATTAAAGCAACCATACAAGCTCATCAGGTGATTAAACAATTTAAACCTGATGTAGTGATTGGTATGGGCGGCTTTGCAAGTGGACCCGGTGGAGTGGCGGCTTGGTTTAATCGATTACCTCTGATCTTACATGAACAAAATGCGGTGCCAGGGTTGACAAATAAACTGTTGTCGCGACTCGCTAAAAAAGTACTAACCGGGTTTGATAAAACCTTTCCAGAGCAAATCTTAAACCAAACTGGTAAATATGCTTGGGTTGGCAATCCTGTGCGCAGTGAGTTTGCAATTTTACCGGAAAAACACACCATTGATTTACCTCTTAATCTATTGGTAGTTGGTGGAAGTCTAGGTGCGCAGGTGTTAAATGAAACAGTGCCTTTGGCGCTGGCTAATATAAAACAGATTAATGTTCATCACCAAACTGGGGCTGGGCATTTAGACACAGTAAAAACCGCGTATACCCAACAAGGTATTGCCGAAGACTCTTATAAAATCACCGAGTTTATCGGCGATATCCCGGCAGCGTATGCTTGGGCTGATTTGGTGATTTGCCGAGCGGGGGCCTTAACTGTGGCTGAAGTGGCAGCAGCTGGTGTGCCGGCAATTTTTGTACCTTTACCTTACGCGGTAGATGATCATCAAACGAAAAATGCGCAAATTTTAGTCGAGTTACAAGCAGCTGATTTGTTACCTCAAAGTGAGCTATCAGTAGAACAGCTATGTTCATTACTGCAAAAATATGTGCAATCACCCAATACACTAATAGAAATGGGTAAACGTGCCAAGACCGTTGCCCGTTTTGATGCCGCTAAAGATGTTGCGCATTGTTGTATTAAATTAAGCGAGCGAGAAAAATGAAGACAGATACTCCAGCCCATTACCATGTGCCTGAGATGCGTAGGATTAAACATATCCATTTTGTGGGCATTGGTGGTGCGGGCATGGGCGGAATTGCCGAAGTATTACTTAACGAAGGTTATAATATTTCTGGCTCTGATCGTCAGGCGAACGGTATGACCCAAAGATTAGAGGAACTGGGGGCTACCATCTATTTTGGACACCTTGCGAGTAATATTGAGTTAGCAAACGTAGTGGTGGTATCCAGCGCTATTGACCAAAGCAACCCTGAAATAAGTGCGGCTAACGAAAAGCGCATTCCAGTGATACGCCGAGCGGAAATGTTGGCTGAATTGATGCGTTTTCGCCATGGTATTGCCGTTGCGGGGACCCACGGAAAAACCACGACGACTAGCTTAATTTCAACTATTTTTGCAGAGGCTAAACTCGATCCTACTTTTGTGATTGGCGGCTTGCTAAATAGCGCAGGTACTAATGCTAGATTAGGTGATAGCCAATATCTTATCGCCGAAGCTGATGAAAGCGACGCATCTTTTGTGCATCTGCAACCTATGGTCTCAGTGGTAACAAATATCGAAGCAGATCATATGGAAACTTACCAAGGTGATTTCCAGAAGATGCAGGACACCTACATTGATTTTTTACATAACTTACCTTTCTACGGATTAGCTGTGTTGTGTATTGATGATCCGGTAATTCAAAAGTTGTTACCAAGGGTGGGTCGAAAATACATAACCTATGGCGTATCTGAGCAAGCCGATGTGCGCGCAGTCAATATTCATTTAGGTTTTAATCAAAGTTCCTTTGATGTGTTGCGAGAAAATTTACCGCCACTGACTGTCAGGGTTAACATCCCTGGGCAGCATAACGTGCTGAATTCTCTAGCTGCTATTGCCGTTGCAAGTGATGAAGGACTAGAAGATAAATATATAGTGGGGGCGTTGGCTGGATTTTCTGGAATTGGACGACGCTTCGAAATTTTGGGTGACTACGCCACTTCCAAAGGGCAGGCTATTTTAGTCGATGATTATGGACATCACCCAACAGAAGTTGCAGCCACTATAGCCGTGGCTAGAAATAACTGGCCAGACAGACGATTAGTTATGGCTTATCAGCCTCACCGTTTTACGCGAACCCGAGACTTGTATGAAGACTTTGTTAAAGTGTTGTCGCAGGTAGATGTACTGCTCTTACTCGAAGTTTATTCTGCAGGCGAAGATGCGATTGATGGTGCAGATAGCCGCTCATTATGCCGTTCAATTCGTCAACGTGGACAACTCGAGCCTATTTACGTGTCAAATATTACGGAACTACCTAAATTGTTATCTGAAAGCCTCAACGATCAAGATATTGTGTTGACACAAGGTGCTGGCAACATTGGCCAAATCGCCAAGTTTCTACAAACTAGTAAATTAGAACCCACATTACTAAGTAAAGGGTTAGAGCAGTGAGCAAGCAGCAACTAATTTACCCAAACATGAATCCTAAAGACTATGGAAAAGTCGCGGTCATGTTGGGCGGCTCATCTGCTGAAAGAGAGGTATCACTGAATTCGGGTAAAGCCGTGCTATGCGGGTTGTTAGAAATGGGAGTTGACGCTCACGTTTTCGACCCTGCAGAGCAGCCTTTAACCCAGCTATTGGCTGAAAAGTTTGAGCGTGTGGTGATCATGTTACATGGCCGTGGTGGTGAAGATGGTTCACTCCAAGGGGCATTGCAGCAGCTTAATTTACCTTATTCTGGAAGTGGTGTTTTAGGCTCTGCGTTGTGTATGGATAAAATTCGCAGCAAGCAGGTGTGGCAAAGTTTGGGACTTCCTACAGCTATTTATAAAATAGCTGATAAAAGAAGCTTTGATGCGGGATCATGCAAGGCTATAATGGCTGAACTGGGAAATGAGGTAATGGTCAAACCTGCGCAGGAAGGGTCTAGCATAGGTATGGCGAAAGTGAATAGTGCGCTACAACTAGAAATAGCCATTCAAGACGCGTTTAAATACGATGATAAGGTCTTGATAGAACAATTCGTTCATGGTTCTGAATATACCGTTAGCATACTGAATGGCAAAGCTCTGCCATCGATTAGTATGTCCACTCCCCGTGTTTTTTATGATTATGCAGCGAAATATCAAGCGGATAGCACTGTGTATAGTTGCCCCAGTGGTTTGCCCGATGCGTTAGAAATCATGTTGGGTGAGTTAGCACTAGATGCATTTGATGCATTGGCTGGATCAGGTTGGGGGCGGGTGGATTTTATGCAAGATAAACTTGGTCGTTTTTATTTGTTAGAAGCGAACACGGTGCCAGGCATGACTGAAAAAAGTTTATTGCCAATGGCAGCTAAAGAGGCTGGTTTAAGTTTTGCTGAATTGTCTTTGTCTGTTCTGGCAACAGCGGATGTGGTGAGATGACTCAATGAGCGAATTCCCCAAATTAGTTAATCTTCGTAAAAATTCTCATTTATTGATGGGATTGACGTTTTTTATCTGTTTGATGAGTTTGTTAGCTTTTGCGGTAGTCAAACTTAATGCTTGGTTAGAAGATGAACAACAAGCGCCAGTGCAAGATATTGTGGTTTCAGGTGAACTCATTTTTATTGATATTAAGTATATAGAAATGTTGATAAAACGAACCCAACCAGGAAGCTTTTTTGAGTTAGATGTGAATCAAACCCATCAAACGGTTGAAGCTATGCCATGGGTTTACCGGGCGTCGGTTAGAAAACGTTGGCCTAGTGGTTTAGAAATTTTTGTGGTTGAGCAACAACCTTCTGCTGTTTGGAATGGCGATATGTTGCTTAATCAATATGGTGACGCATTTGATGCGCAAATTAGTAGTGACGAGCTGAATTCGAAAATAACGCTGCCTAATTTATATGGACCAGGTGGAAGTGAACAGACCGTATTACAGGGATACCGTAATATGCAGTCATTATTAGAGACGTCCAATTTATATATTGTAGAAATGTTTTTAAGCGAACGTTTTGCTTGGAATGTTGAACTGAACAATGGGATTAAATTGAATTTAGGACGCACTGAATTTATTGACAGATTACAGCGATTTGTGGATTTATTACCGCTAATTTCGCAACAAGACAGACAGGTGGATTATGTTGACTTGCGTTATGACACAGGTTTAGCCGTAGGCTGGAAAACCTTTGTTAAAGCTGCATAAATAAAAGCAAGATAACAACTGAATAATAAGAGATTAAATTAACGTGAGTGTGTTAACTGTAATGAGTGGGATGAGTGCGATGAGTGTCAGAGTTGAACAATATGTCTAAGGGTACAGAAAGAAAGCTAATAGTTGGCTTAGACATAGGCACCAGTAATGTTAAAGCCGTGGTGGGTGAGTTATTAAATGACAACTCTATTAGCATTGTGGGTGTGGGTAGTCATGCATCTAAAGGTATGGATAAGGGAGGCGTGAACGACCTTAATCTTGTGGTGCAATCCGTTAAGCGTGCCATACACGAAATGGAATTGATGGCTGACTGCAGCGTTTCTTCGGTGTTTATGGCAATTTCGGGACGCCATGTGAAATGTCAGAACGAAAGTGGCATGGTACCGATTAATAATCAGGAAGTGACTCAGGAAGATGTAGACAACGTAGTTCATGCTGCGCGTTCTGTGCCTATTGCTGCCGAACGCCGCTTGTTACATGTATTACCACAAGAATTTACGATTGACGTACAAGAAGGTATTAAAAATCCTATCGGTATGTCAGGCGTTAGAATGGAAGCGCAGGCGCATATTATTACCTGTGCCGATGACATGGCCAAAAATTTGGTCAAATGTGTAGAACGCTGTGAATTAACTGCTGACCAACTGATTTTTTCAGCATTGGCATCTAGTTATGCTGTATTGACTGACGATGAAAAAGAATTAGGTGTGTGTGTAGTCGATATCGGTGGCGGTACTATTGATATGGTAATTTATACTGATGGCGCTATTCGTCATACTGCGGTGATTCCAGCAGCAGGAAATCAAATTACCAGCGATATCGCTAAGATATTTCGTACACCGATTAGCCATGCTGAAGAGATAAAAATTAAACATGCCTGTGCTCTAAAAGATATGGTCAGTATGGAAGAAAATATCGAAGTTCATAGCGTTGGCGGTAGGCCATCAAGAGCTATGTCAAGGCATACATTAGCCGAGGTGATCGAGCCTCGTTATCAAGAGTTGTTTGAACTGGTACATGATGAAATCCGTGCCAGTGGATTAGAAGAGCAAATTGCCGCTGGTATAGTATTAACAGGTGGTACGGCAAAAATGGAAGGGGCGGTTGAATTTGCAGAAGAAATTTTTCAAATGCCGGTTCGTGTAGGTGAACCCTTGGGAATGAAAGGGTTGTCTGAATATGTCGAAGATTCAAAATTTGCTACAGCGGTAGGTCTTCTGCAATACGGAAAAGAGCATGTCATAAGTCAACTAGCGATGAAAAACAAGGTTAGTGAAGGGGTGTGGCAACGAATTCAAAGTTGGTTTAAAGGTGAGTTTTAAGAATATTTATAAACACAAACTTTTAAACGATAAAAAATGGGCAGCAGGCAAGGATGAACTCCTGACTGCTTTTATGTACAAACCGGAGAGTGAAAATGTTTGAGTTAATGGATAGTCATAGCGAAGAAGCTGTAATTAAAGTGATTGGCGTTGGCGGCGGCGGCGGAAATGCGATAGAGCACATGGTGGCACAGAATATTGAAGGCGTAGAGTTTATTGCCATCAATACAGATGCACAAGTGTTGCGCAGTTCTTCTGCAAATGTGACATTGCAAATTGGTTCTGGTGTGACCAAAGGTTTAGGTGCAGGCGCTAATCCTAATATCGGCCGCCAAGCTGCAGAAGAAGACAGAGAAACCATACGTCAGGCACTTGAAGGCGCTGATATGGTATTTATCACTGCCGGCATGGGGGGTGGTACAGGTACAGGTGCAGCACCAGAAGTAGCCAAAATAGCTAAAGAATTGGGTATTTTGACTGTGGCTGTAGTCACTAAACCTTTCCCGTTTGAAGGTAGAAAACGTACCGATTTTGCTGAGCAAGGCATCGAAGAGTTATCTAAATACGTTGACTCATTGATCACCATTCCGAATGAAAAATTACTTAAAGTGATGGGCAAAGGTACGCCGTTGTTACAAGCATTTAGTGCTGCTAACGATATTTTAAGTGGTGCAGTACAGGGTATTGCAGAGCTTATTACACGTCCTGGACTGATTAACGTGGATTTCGCCGATGTCAGAACCGTTATGTCTGAAATGGGTACCGCAATGATGGGCCATGGCAGTGCGTCGGGTGAAGACCGTGCAGAAGAAGCTTCAGAAAGTGCGATTGCTTGTCCTTTATTAGAAGATATCGATTTGTCTGGTGCTAGAGGTATTTTGGTCAATATCACTGCTGGGCCTGATTTCTCTATTGATGAGTTTGAAACCGTAGGTAATGCGGTTAAAGCCTTTGCGTCCGAAAACGCAACAGTGGTCGTGGGTACCGTAATCGATATGGATATGACTGACGAATTACGCGTTACCGTTGTAGCAACAGGCATTGGGGCTGAAAAGAAACCAGACATTTCTTTGGTATCTAATCGAGCTAGTAAAGTGGTTGCTGACGGTAATGAGTTTAAATTGCAGGCTAATGGGTCGCACGCTATGCCAAGCGCAAGTGTGATGCCAGAACCTTCAAAAACGGTTGCTAGTGAAGAAAAAACGGTGCAAGGCAATGATTTGGAATATTTGGATATTCCAGCATTTTTGCGCAAGCAAGCAGACTGAGTAATAAAGTGAATTATTTAGTAAAAAATCTGTCATAAAGTCGGCTGGTGTTTGCTATTGTGTTAAATATGACAGTTTTTTGACAATGCTAAGTATACTTAGTACTATGCGTGCCGCTTTTTATTCCATTAAGCTAAAGGTTATGATAAAACAACGCACTATTAAACAATCTGTGCAAGAGACAGGTATCGGTCTGCATAAAGGTGACAAGGTCACTATGACTCTCCGGCCAGCGCCAGCGAATACGGGTATCGTATTTCGTCGCGTTGATCTTGAGCCTTATGCGGACATACCCGCTTGCGCAGATGCTGTAGGCGATACTATGCTGTGTACATGCATTAGTAATGCTGCCGGTGTCAAAATTTCTACCGTTGAACATTTAGCCTCTGCTTTAGCTGGGTTAGGTATAGACAACATTATTGTAGAAGTTGACAGTGACGAGTTACCCATAATGGATGGTAGTGCGAGTCCGTTTATCTTTTTACTTCAATCGGCAGGCATTGCAGAAATCAATGCACCAAAAAAATTCATAAAGATCAATAAATCTATTAAGGTCGAAGACGGCGATAAATGGGCCGAGCTTCGCCCATATGCTGGTTTTAGGGTTGACTTTAGGATTGATTTTGAACACCCAGTTATCAGTCAAACTCGTCAACATATGGTGCTAGATTTTGATTCCTCGTCTTATGTAGGTGAAGTTAGTCGTGCCCGAACTTTTGGCTTTATGAAAGATCTTGAATACATGAACTCACACAATTTAGCATTGGGTGGAAGCATGGAAAATGCGGTAGCGTTAGATGAATATCGCGTTCTTAATCCTGAAGGTTTGCGTTATCCTGATGAGTTTTTAAAACACAAAATACTTGATGCTATAGGTGATTTGTATTTGTGTGGCCACAGTATTATTGGTGAGCTAGTTGCTTATAAAACAGGTCATGGATTAAACAATAAATTGCTCAATGCATTGTTAAATAGTAAAGACTCTTGGGAATTTGTGGGTTATGACACGCCAGAAGAGATGCCTATTCGCTTTGCTTCGCCACTATTAACAAATTGATCCCTTGTTTTGTCACATTGGGCAACTCGATTACTGCTTAACCAAATAGATTTTTCTATAGTTATCAATGATATTCGAATCTGCTATATGTTAATGTCCAGAATCGGTTTTTGATACTTGATTTTAATTACGTCAAATTTTGATCAAATGCGGATACAGGTATTCCTCGGAATATTTAAACGCATATAAATCCAGCAGAGTGTTGCGATTGGTATACCTAGAAATACTATTAGTACATCTCTTGGTGAATTAAACTTAATGGTATATTGAGTCCATGTTGAAAAGGTAGTCAATTGTAATGAAATTAACGTTACTGTTTAGAAGTAATAATGCACGCTTTGTGCTGAATATAGATAAGCAAAAATTGCTGCTGGCTTTACTAGCAATCAGCGGGCTATTTTTAGTTTCCAGTCGTTCTACGCATTCTCCAGAAGAAAATATTGCTAGGATCCAGCATGCTAAAACTGGCTTTGTGCTTCAGGCTGAAGAAGTCAGCTTGCTAAAAACCACTACAGAACAGCGAATGACTGGTGTAATGCTAAAGCTAGCTGATATGCAGAATCAAATTCAACGCTTAGATGCATTGGGTTCAAGGTTAGTCGAGCAAGCTATGCTTAACCCTGACGAATTTAGTTTTAATCAAATGCCTAGCATGGGTGGACCGTTGGACAGCAGTTCAGTTGAAATTCAAGTACAAGATGAACTTTTGTCAAAAATAACAAGCATGCTTGAAAAAATCCAAAATAAAGCTCAAGAACTCAACATACTTGAATCTATCATGTTAAGTGACCATATAAGAGAAGAGAGTAGAGTAGAAGGTAAACCTATTTCTACTGGATGGCTGTCATCATATTATGGCATTCGAAAAGATCCATTTAGTGGTTTGCCCGCAATGCACAAAGGGTTAGATTTTGCAGGGAAAGAAGGCGAACCAGTTGTGGCTACTGGTGCAGGTATTATTACTTGGTCTGGTTCTCGATATGGGTATGGCGAATTAGTTGAAATCGATCATGGTGATGGTTTAGTTACACGTTACGGGCATAATAAAGTACTTAATGTTAAGATTGGTGACGTAGTAACTAAAGGACAAACTATTGCAGAGATGGGCAACACAGGCCGTTCTACTGGTGCACATGTTCATTATGAGGTCATACGCAAAGGGAAACAACAGGATCCGTTGCCTTACGTATATCGCAAAAGCTCCTAATAATTTGCAGGGGTTAACAACATATTAACGACAATCGGCTCTTATATGCCGATTGTTTTATTTTTAGTACCGGGTTTGTTCATAAATCGTTTGTTATTTGTGCACAATTAAAATTATTAATCATTTAGATTGGAAGCTGTAAATCGATGTTTTCTAGTATTTTCACCAAAATGTTTGGAAGTCGTAACGACCGAACAATAAAAAAGTTGAGCAAGTCCGTTGACCTTATTAATCAGCTAGAAACTGAATACGAAGCCTTAACTGATGAACAGCTTAAAGACAAAACTAGCGAATTCAGAGAACGTTTAACCAAAGAACAGACCACAGAAGATATTATGGTCGAAGCCTTTGCAGTAGTGCGTGAAGCTAGTAAACGAGTGTATGGAATGCGTCATTTCGATGTGCAAATGCTAGGTGGCCAAGTATTACACCAAGGTGAAATTGCCGAAATGCGCACCGGTGAAGGTAAAACCTTAACCTCAACCTTGCCTTCATACCTCAATGCTATTTCAGGCAAAGGTGTGCATGTTATAACCGTTAATGACTACTTAGCCAGCCGAGATGCAGATTGGAGTAGGTCGTTATTTGACTTTTTGGGTTTAACTGTAGGCTGTAATATTCCAGGCTTGAATCATGAGCAGAAAAGAGATGCTTATGCAGCCGACATTACCTACGGTACCAATAACGAGTTTGGTTTCGATTATTTGCGGGACAACATGGCGTTTAGCCCAGGTGATCGTGTTCAAAAGAGTCTTCATTTTGCTGTGATTGATGAAGTTGACTCAATTCTGATCGATGAAGCGCGTACTCCTCTTATCATCTCTGGCCAGGCCGAAGATAGCTCGGAACTGTATCGTAAAATCAATGTGATTATTCCAGAGCTCGTCAAGCAAGAAAAAGAAGATGAAGAAGGTGAAACAGGCGACGGTCACTACACTATTGATGAAAAAGGTAAACAAATCCACTTGACTGAAAATGGTCAGATATTTGTAGAGCAAGTGCTCCAGCGTGAAGGCATTTTACCTGAAGATGAGTCTTTGTTTGCGGCTGCTAATATTTCTTTATTACACCACGTAAATGCTGCGTTACGGGCGCACAAACTCTTCTCTAAAGATGTTGATTACATAGTCAAAGACAACGATATTGTCATTGTTGATGAGCACACTGGACGTACAATGGAAGGACGTCGTTGGTCAGAAGGTTTGCACCAAGCAGTCGAAGCCAAAGAAGGCGTCAACATTCAAAATGAAAATCAAACTTTAGCTTCTATCACGTTTCAGAATTATTTTCGTTTATACGATAAATTGTCTGGTATGACAGGTACAGCTGATACTGAAGCGTTCGAATTTCAGAGTATTTACGGTCTAGATACGGTTGTAATTCCAACCAACCAACCTATGGTTCGAATTGATAAAGCGGATTTGATTTTTTTAACCGCTGAAGAAAAATATGAAGCGATTGTTGAAGATATCCAAGACTGTGTAAAACGCGGTCAACCTGCTTTGGTAGGTACGGTATCGATAGAAAATTCAGAATTAATTTCAGGTATTCTAAAAAAAGAAAAAATCGCACACAAAGTGTTGAACGCTAAATTCCACGAGCAAGAAGCCGATATTATTGCCCAGGCTGGTAAACCCGGGTCTATTACGATTGCTACTAACATGGCTGGTCGAGGCACTGATATCGTTTTAGGTGGTAACTGGCAGGCTGAGATCGATAAAATTCATGATCCTAAGCCAAGTAAAGTTGAAAAAATCAAAGAAGATTGGAAGATTGCACATGACGCGGTCTTAGCATCTGGTGGCTTGCATATTATTGGTACCGAGCGCCATGAATCACGTAGAATAGATAACCAATTACGTGGTCGTTCAGGTCGTCAAGGTGATGCCGGTTCTTCACGTTTTTATTTATCCTTAGATGACGCGTTGATGCGTATATTTGCCTCTGAAAAAATGGGCAATATGATGAAACGCTTAGGCATGGAACGAGGCGAAGCCATAGAGCATCCTTGGGTGACTCGAGCTATAGAAAATGCACAACGCAAAGTTGAAGGTCGTAACTTCGACAGTCGTAAACAACTACTCGAATATGACGATGTTGCTAATGATCAACGCAAAGTTATCTATGAACAACGAAATGAACTATTAGATGAAGGCGAGATTAGCGGTACCATCGAAGCGATTCGTGACGACGTCGTTAAAGGCATACTTGATCAATATATTCCGCCGCAATCGTTAGAAGAAATGTGGGATGTTGCAGGATTAGAAGAACGTTTTAAAGCTGAATTTTTAACTGACATGCCGGTACAGAAATGGCTCGATGAAGATGACAAGTTATATGAAGAAAAACTTCGTGAGCGGGTCTTAGAAGAAGTATCTGCAGCATACAAAAGAAAAGAAGAAGTAGTAGGGCCGGAAGTAATAAGACAATTTGAAAAAGCCGTAATGCTACAAAATTTAGATAGCCATTGGAAAGAACATTTGGCTGCTATGGACCACCTACGTCAAGGGATTCACTTGCGTGGTTATGCACAGAAAAATCCTAAACAAGAATACAAACGTGAATCTTTTGAGCTGTTTTCAGAGATGTTAGAAGCGTTAAAAGTTGAAGTCGTGACTATCTTGAGCAAAGTACAAGTCAAAGCCCAAGAAGATGTTGAAGCCGTAGATGAACAAAGACGTCAAGCAGATAATGCGCCTAAAAACTTCGAGCATCAATCAGCGAGCGAGCCAGAAAAGCCAAGCGCTGCATTACGCCAAGGTCCTAAGGTAGGTCGAAATGATGCTTGTCCTTGCGGTTCTGGCAAAAAATATAAGCAGTGCCATGGTAAATTAAGTTAACCTAAGATTTAAAATCCATTAAAAGTCGGGCTTATGTCCGACTTTTTTATTTCTAAGGATTAGTTTTATTAAATAAAGAGCAACAGTATGAAAATAGTCGAAGTGGCAGTAGGCGTGATCAAATGCGACAACAAGATCTACATTAGCAAACGCGCTAATGAATTACACCAAGGCGGTAAGTGGGAGTTCCCTGGGGGTAAACGTGAAGCCAATGAAAGCATTGAAGACGCGCTAGTCAGAGAGTTATCAGAAGAAATTGGTATACAGGTGACCGCACAAAGCCCATTTATGCTGATAGAGCACGATTATGGTGATAAGAAGGTACGTTTAGATGTACGTTTGGTAGAGGGGTTTGAGGGCAAGGCACATCATCAGGAAGGTCAACAAAGTCTGTGGGTGCATATCAGTGATTTAAATAAATTTACCTTTCCAGATGCGAATATGCCGATTATTAATAAGCTGGTTGGTTTGTTACAGGCAACAATAAATAAAAGCGAGCCATAAAAAACCCGCTTTGGTATGAATATAATTCAAATGATGACGCTAGATAAAATATTTTAAGTCTGCCCCCAAAAAATGACAGAGCTTAGTCTGTGATCTTTGATGGCAGACCTTAGTTTTATAATTTAACGATTAACTTACCTTGGTTACCACCAGTTAATAGCAAGTTCAAGCCATCGATAGCAGACTCCAATCCATTTAAGATATGGCTACGATGTTTAATTTTACCTTGCATAACGTAGGGGGTTAGCCTGGCAATTAGTTCAGGTAGCTGCGCTAAGTGGTCTGGCATGGTAAAGCCTTGGATAGTGATACGTTTTTTGATGATTGGGATCCAATTTGGGCCTGCACTTGGGGTTTCAGCAGTGTAATCAGAAATCATACCGCAGACTATCACTCTACCATGGGCATTTATGTGATCGAACACGTGTTGTTGAATCGGGCCACCGGTATTCTCAAAGTAAATATCGACGCCATTAGGCGCTAACATTGTTAACTTTGCGTCAATATCATCTGTTTTGTAATTAATAGCACCATCAAAACCTAAGTCATTGACTATCCAATCACATTTCTCCGCAGTGCCCGCGACACCAATTACAGTTAACCCTTCAGCTTTAGCCAGTTGACCCACTATAGAGCCTACCGAGCCTGCAGCACCGCTTACCACGATGGTTTCGCCCGTTTTTGGGTGACCACAACCGAATAATCCTTGAGTTGCGGTTAACCCAGGTAAAGCAAAAACAGATAATACCATTTCAGCATCTAGTCCAGGCTGTACTTTTCTGAGACCTTCACCAGAGCTTAAAGAATACTCTGTCCATCCCATCATGCCCATTACGCGCTCACCTACAGTGAAGTCAGGGTGATTACTTTCAACCACTTCGCCTATGCCCGAGGAGCGCATCACGTCGCCTAGACCCACAGGAGGGATATAACTTTCTGTATCAGGACTCATCCAACCCACCATAGCTGGGTCTAAGGACATATGGGTTTGTTTAACCAAGATCTGGCCTGGACCAGCGCTAGGTATTGGTTTGTGTACGACTTCAAAAATTTCTGCACTAATAGGGCCAGAATCGGGTCGTGCAACAAGATTAATTGCAGTGAATGTACTCATATTTGGATCTCCAGTGTGTGATTGATGTAATACAAAATTGTATGTGAACTTAGTATTACTCAATAAAACCTCGAGATATACAGTCAAAAAGTGCTATCTTTATTGTTATAAAAACAACAATCAGAACATAGATTAATATTTAATAAAATTATGGATCAATTTCGAGCGCTAAAGTATTTCAGTAAGGTTGCAGAGACGGGCAGTTTTACTAAAGCGGCAGTTATTTTTGGGGTGCCACCATCGTCGCTGTCAAGAAGAGTAGCAGATTTAGAAAACAGCCTAGGCGCTTCGCTGTTGAAGCGTACTACCCGGAATGTCAAATTAACTGAAGTGGGTCAGAGTTATTACGCACAAATAGTCGATATTCTTAATCAGCTTGAGCAAAGTAATGAAGCAGTGCGCAGTTATCAAGCTAAACCCATGGGCCAGTTACACATTAGTTGTATGGTGGGATTTGGGGAACGTATTTTACTGCCATTGCTTGACGAGTTTAGTCAACTGTATCCTGAGATAGTGCTTGACGTTAGCCTTAGTGATGAGTTATCTACATTGAGTCGTGATGAAGTCGATATCGCCATTCGTGGTGGTTATGCACCAAATGAAAGAGTGTTAGCTATCAAGTTGATGGGTAACCAGTTTATTCCAGTGGCAGCTCCCAGTTACTTCGCTCACATGGGGAGGCCGCAATATGCAGTTGAATTGAAGCAACATAAAGGATTATATTTTCGAACACCTAATGGTCCTACGCCTTGGTTAAGCTATATAAATGGGCAATGGCAGGATGTCTCTGCGCCACAAGTCGCCATTTCCAATAATGGGCCGTGGTTACGTGAGTTGGCGGCAAAAGGAAAAGGTATTTTGATGGCTCCACGTTGGGCCGCTGCTCCTTACCTCGCAAGCGGAGAGTTGTTAGAGTTAGCGTTAGATCCAGGAGTACAAATCAGCCAAAACAAAGATATGGCAGTTTATTTGCTGTATCAAAAACAACGATATTTAGTCCCTAAAGTTAAAGCTGCTGTCGATTTTTTAGTGGCGAGGGTTAAGTACTAAGTGGTCACCTTATTTAGGATTTAATTTGACATTTATTCAACGAACTAAGATCGTATGTCCCCACTATTATTAATTCTTAGATAAATTCCCATGCCGACTAGAAAAACTATATTTAAAGCCATTGCATTTATAGCCACTCTTATCTTTATCTGCTTTTTTGTGTTTTTCCCGGCCCAATTGGATAAACAGACTAACCGTTTACACGATTCGACTTTGCCTGTGATATCCAAGCAAGCGAAGACATTGCATGAGCAGTTGTTTATTGGCGATTGGCACAGCGATTCATTAATGTGGAAAAGAGACTTAATGGATCAGCATGATTATGGTCATGTAGATATTCCAAGGTTGCAACAAGGTAATGTTGCGTTACAAATGTTTACAACCGTCACTAAGTCTCCAGACGGGATTAATTACGAGGCGAATAGTAGTGATGCCAACGACAATATTACGAAACTGGCATTGGTCAGTCTTTGGCCCATGAATACTTGGAACAGCTTAGCTGAAAGAGCATTATTTCAAGCAAGTAAAGCACTCGAGATGACTAATGAATTTCCGCAGCAAGTTTCGCTTATCACTTCAAAATCAAATCTCTCACAATTTATATTACAACGACAAGCTAACCCTCAATTATTAGGCATGCTTTTAGGCACTGAAGGCTCTCATGCATTAGACGGCGATTTGAAAAATATTCAGCGTTTATTTGATAGTGGTTTTCGCATGATGAGTTTGCAGCACTTTTTTGATAACAAGCTAGGTGGCTCATTGCACGGAGAAAGTGGTGCCGGTTTAACTGAGTTTGGACTTGAGGCATTAAAAAAATGCAAGATTTGGGGATCATGCTTGATGTGTCACATTCATCTGAAAAAGTGGTTAAAGACGCATTGGCTTTTAGCAGTCAGCCTTTATTGATAAGTCATACTGGTTTTTATGGTCATTGTGCCTCAGCACGAAATATATCAGATGCGTTAATGCAACAAATTGCGGCTAAAGGGGGGCTGATTGCGGTGGGTTATTGGGATGGTGCAGTGTGCGAAGCTAATGTTAACGAGATTGCTAAAGCCATTAAGTATGGAATTGAATTAGTCGGCATCAAACATATTGCTCTTGGTTCTGATTATGACGGGGCAACAAGTGTGCCTTTTGATACATCTGAATTAATTTATTTAACTCAAGCGCTGTTAGATTTAGGACTAAGCGAGCTACAAATTAAGCAAGTGATGGGAGCTAATATGCTGCGCTACTTGCAATTACATCTGCCGGATTAAAGTATCGGCATACAATCAGTGAATTCTAAATAAGAAATTGATTCAATTAAATTAAACTATATCTAGGGCGCAGTCGTTCAATGGAATACTATCAATTAACCCCAATTAATCTTGTTACTTATCTTCAGTCTCTACCTGAAGTGTGTCAAAAATTTTCGTCTGTGGATAATCTAGAGGTACAGGAAATTCTCGATGGTAATATGAATTACGCCTTTGTTGTGAGCAACAAGTTAGACGTAAACCAGTCAGTATTTGTTAAGCAAGCTCCCCCCTACATTAAAGTGTTAGGCGAACAGTGGCCGTTGTCACGTCAAAGGATGACTGCAGAAATACAAGCTTTAAATTATCAATCTAGCGTGTGTCCAGAAATGGTACCAGAGGTGTATTATCAATCTGAAAGTTTGTCTGTACTTATCATGCAAAATCTCAGTAAGCATACAATTCTGCGTACAGAGCTAATTCAAGCACGATATTTACCTCGATTGGCAGAAGACTTATCAACTTTTCTAGCTGAGACATTATTTTATTCATCAGACTTTGCTTTACGATCAGCAGATAAAAAAGCGATGGTCAGTAAAAGTGCTAATCTGGACATGTGCCTAATTACTGAAGACTTTGTGTTTACTTATCCTTTTGAGCATCACGAAATGAATGCTTATAACCCTGCCTTGTCGCAGTCGGTTATTAACTCTATTCAAAAAAGTCCTGATGTTAGAGCCCATGTTGCACAAATGAAGTATATATTTATGAACCAGCCAGAAGCTTTATTGCATGGGGACCTTCATACCAGTTCAGTTATGGTGAATGTGCAACAAACCTTTGTGATTGACCCCGAGTTTTCTTTTGCAGGTCCTATGGGATTTGATATTGGCGCCCTTATTGGTAATTTATACTTAAATTACTTTTCACATGCACATAATTCATCGGCTGAATCTGTCAATTATAGCCATTGGTTGCTACAGACTATTGACGATCTTTGGTATAAATTTGAAGCAAAATTCTTATCTTTGTGGTCAGAACATGAACAGTCTTTAGCAAGTACATTTATGGGCAAAGATCTGTCAGGCGACAGTCATCAAGCGTTTAGGCATCTATTTTTACAACAAGTGTTAAGTGATACTCTAGGTTTTGCAGCTTGTAAAATAATACGTAGAATTTTAGGCGTCGCAAAAGTTGCTGATTTCATGCAATTTGAAGATCAAAAACTCAGAGCAAAATTAGAAACTCAAGCTCTGAATATGGCCAAAACCATGTTGCTTAATCGCCAATCCTATACAAACATTGCTGACGTGAATAAATTAGCAGAGGAAACTCGTTTAATTTAGACCAAACTATATTGTGAGCTCAGAAAAAAAAGCAAAAACTTTTCACCACAGAGGAAATAATAATCGATATTGTTTTTCCACTGTGGTGGATAATGTTTTTTAGTTTGAAGCTCGAAGACGGGTATTCTTTGTTTTAAAGCATCACTATTTCGTCATCTTTTAGATGTCTTACGATAGGGCTGTTTTCAGCATCGGCAAACGCGGCATCTAAAAGTGATGATCTGTAAGCAACAGTTGAGCGGAAGTTGGGATGAGTGAATATATAAGTCTGTCCCGACTGTAAAGCTTCTACCACACGTTTGGCTAACACTGATGTGGGAATACCCGATTCAACTAATGCTTTAGCCTTGTTAACAGCGCTTCCTGATTTTGCTAATGTGGCGGCTTGATCCTTGACACCTTTGTATTCTGGTTGAAGATTAC
The DNA here is from genome assembly GCF_000347635.1 of Paraglaciecola psychrophila 170. Classification (NCBI taxonomy): domain Bacteria; kingdom Pseudomonadati; phylum Pseudomonadota; class Gammaproteobacteria; order Alteromonadales; family Alteromonadaceae; genus Paraglaciecola; species Paraglaciecola psychrophila. The sequence continues at coordinate 868,841 of NC_020514.1, forward strand.
GTAATGACTCATGGATGCGAGTTTGAACGAAAGCAGGACACAGCGCCGACACCGCAATATTGTGCTTTTTCAATTCAACAGCCCAACTTTCTGACATGGAAACCACCGCTGCTTTAGATGCTGCATAAGCGCCAGAAAAGGGAACCCCATTCATGCCAGCCATTGAAGCCACGTTGATGATCCAGCCGCCTTGGCCATGGCGTTTCATCGAAGGGGCAGTGGCCTGTGTGCCATTCACCACTCCCATTACATTAACGTCCAATACCCACTTCCAAGTTTCAATTTTAGTCTTGTCTACTGAGCCGGGAATACCACCTACACCAGCGTTATTCACTAACATATGGATATTACCAAATTTAGCTTCGGCGGCAGCAACAGTGTCTTCCCACTGTTGATAGTTTGTGACATCTAGCGGGCAGGATAATACCTGAATATTAGCATCCCGTAATTTCTGTTCGGCTATTGCCAGCTCTTTCTGGTCAATATCAGCAATTACAATTTGCATACCTAACTGACCAAATTCCTCCGCTAATGCTAAGCCTATGCCTCCAGCGCCACCAGATATGATGGCTGTTTTACCTGCAAATTCGTTCGACATGATGATATCCTTCGATAATATTTTTGTTGATCTTCTATGTATGAATGAATATTAGGTGCTGGTTTGCTGCAAAAGTACTTTATTTCGCGAATTGGTAAGGCTTCATAGGATGAATGTAAGATGCCTACTAGAAAAAATATTGAACCACAGAGAACACAAAGCTTCGGGCGCCGAGCGTTTCGTTACATAGAGGAAAAGTGCATTTAAATACTTAATACAAGGTGATTTTTTTGCTTTCTCTGTGACCTCTTTTTCCTCTGTGGTAAATAGCTCCTTTTGTTTGCTTATTGTGTACTAGTTGATTGTATCAACACCATCGCTTGTTCCAACTAACACCACATCAGCGCCACGTTTAGCGAATAAACCATTAGTGACAACACCGACTATGGCATTGAGCTGTCTTTCAAGTTCTACGGGGTTGAGGATTGTTAGATTATGTACATCTAAGATCACATTGCCGTTGTCAGTAATTACACCTTGACGGTAGGCAGGGTCGCCACCAAGTTTGACTATTTCTCTGGCCACATAAGAGCGGGCCATGGGGATCACTTCAACGGGTAATGGAAACTTCCCTAACGTGGGTACTTGTTTTGTGTCGTCAATAATACAAATGAATTTTTCGCCTACAGCGGCAACAATTTTCTCTCTGGTGAGGGCGGCTCCACCGCCTTTTATCATATGTTTATGTTTGGTGATTTCATCGGCGCCATCTACATATATATCAAACTTGTCTACCGAATTAAGATCAAATACTTCAATGCCCAAAGCTTCTAAACGTTTCGTTGAGGCATCTGAGCTTGATACCGCGCCTTGAATTTTATCTTTTACATCGGCTAATGCATCAATAAAATAATTAACAGTCGAACCTGTGCCAACACCGACAATAGCGCCATCTTCTATATATTTTAAGGCTGCTTGGGCAGCGGCTTTCTTTTTATCATCTTGAGTCATTTGTTTATAGTCCCTAATATATTAAACATTTGCATGCTTAATAGTGTAACCCAAGCTGTAGTTTAGTCGACACTAAAAAACTGATCTGGGGTAGCAATAGCATGTAACGGAATATCCCAGCTATCAGTAAGTAACATATGTGTTTGCTGGCAGTTATGTGCTAATCCAATGAGTTGAGTTTGCAGTGAGTCACGACGAATAGGGGCTAAGGTACGATCATAAAACCCACCACCCATTCCTAATCTATTACCTACTGCATCGAAAGCAACCAGCGGTGTTAGTATCAGTTCAATATTTGCTAAGACGCACAGATTTATAGTGCTGACTATTGGCTCTTTGATACCGTAAACGTTTGTCCGAGTAGTCGAGTTGCGATGATAGTTAACAAACAGCAAATGCCCTTTACTAAAAGGGTGTAATACAGGTAATAACACAGTTTTACCTTGTTGCCAGCAGTAGTCAATAATTGCTACTGGGTCAATCTCACCATCATTTGCAATGTAACAGGCAATAGTTTTTGACTGAGCAAGTGTGGTTGATGTAAGACAGGTTCTTAATAGGTTATGTGCTGCAGTAGATTGTTCTTTAGAAGACAATGCCTGACGTTTTTTACGGTAATCAGTTCGTATTACCTGCCTTTGCGTTGTTTTTAAGCCAAGTAATTTATGCACTTGGCAAAACTGGAATAAAGCGGTTAAGAGTTTGCACCAGCTTTTCTTTTTCTATGGGTTTACACAAATACTCATCCCAAATTTTGTTATTTTCTGCAACATTGTGTTGATTAAATGTATCGGCTGATAAAGCCACGATGGGAATATTAGGATGAGTATGTTTAATTTGTACAGAGGCCTGACGGCCATCAATACCGGGTAAATGAATGTCCATGAAAATCAGGTCAAAATGTCTATTTTTGGCAATCTCAATAGCTTTTTCTCCTGTTTCTGCAATAATAATTGAGATATCTAATGATTCAAATATTGCTAACATAACCGCTTGATTTATCTCATTATCCTCTACTAGTAGTATCTTGCTATTATGATTAAAACTTGCTTTTTCGGGCGTGGGATTAAGATCTTCGTGTAAAATTTCGGTGTCATCTTGCAGGGGTAATTGGACCTTAAAAATACTACCTGAGCCTAAGTCACTCAGAACATTTATTGTGCCGCCTAAAATTTCAACTAAGCCTTGTGTAATCGACAAACCTAAACCACTGCCTTCGGAACTTTTAGTTTGTCCGACTTGCTGGAACTTATTGAACAGTTTTGTTTGATCTATGAATGAGATGCCTTCGCCTTGATCGGTTACGGTGATCACAAATTGTTCATTATTAAGTGAAAGCTCAACTTTGACCCACTTACCGCTATTCGTAAATTTAATTGCATTATGGGCTAAATTGGTAATAATTTGACTGATTTTGGCTTGATCAATAGTTAAAAGCCTTGGCAAGTTATCATTGACATCTACAGAGAACTCTACGTCTTTTTCTTTAGCCATAATGGCTAACATTCCTTCTAAATCTTTAATAAACGTTCTTAGACAAATAGATTCGAACTCGACTTGCATCATTCCAGCTTCAATTTTATTTAAATCTATAACCGAGTTCACCACGCTCAGCAGTCGCCGACCTGAATAGTCGATATGGCCTATGTATTCAGAAAACTTTACAGGTAATGTGTGATAAATAACGTTATCTAACATCAAACGACTAAAGCCGATAATAGCATTGAGTGGCGTACGCAACTCATGACTCATGTTAGATAAAAATTCAGTTTTATGTTGGTTGGCTCGCTCAAGCTCTTTTATTTTTTTTCGCAATTCCATTTGTGAAATGACACACCGACCTAATACTTCAAGCGCCTGACGTTGGTCTGGGGTTAATTTATTCGGTTTATCATCAATTACACATAATGTGCCAATGGCATGTCCGTCTGGACTTACCAAAGGTGTGCCTGCATAAAATCGAATATTAGGTCCAGAGGTAACCAAAGGATTATCAAAGAAACGTTTATCTTTAAGCGTATCTTCTACCTCAAAAATTTCTTCATGATGAATAGCATGAGAGCAAAAAGCGATATCTCTAGAGGTCTCTTCTGCATCTAACCCCACTTTAGATTTGAACCACTGTCTGTCTGAATCAATCAAACTTATTAAGGTAATTGGGGTATTGCAAATTTGAGCGGCAAGTTGGGTTAAATCGTCAAATATTTTCTCTGCTTCAGTGTCTAAGACATCATAGTCGTAGAGTGCTTTTAAACGCATGACTTCGTCTATTGATGGGGAAGCAATTTTCATATTTATATTTAATTGGTCTCGCAATAACAAGACCTTAACATATTTAATTAATGCTACCTAAGCCGAATTATCGATTGTAGGTATCCAAATACAACTGAGTTAAACGAGCGTTATCTACTTTGGTAGCGACGTTGATTGACTGAGCATTTAGCCAATCAGGACTGGTCGTGGTGTTAGGCAGGGCTACTGAAGTTTGGCCGATGTTTAAAGGGTCAGTAGACACTCTCGCGTGTCCGGTTTGCAATGCAAACAAACCTGGGTCCACCAAATGTGCAAGAGGCATAGCATCATGGAAAAAACACACATCTTGGTCTCTATTCTGTGAGTAAAATTTCACGTAAAATTGTGCGGCATCATGAACAAAACCACCTAATTTAGGGTTGTTTTGTTTAAGCTGAGTTAAAAAGTCAGGAGTAAATGGGCAAGAGTTAGTGACATCCAAGCCAAACATGTTTAGCTTCCATGATGCCCCAAACACAATTTCAGCCGCGAATGCATCATTCCAAATGTTTGCTTCTGCTACAGGAGTGACGTTACCCGGAACGAACGCTGCTCCACCCATAATCGACACAGCTTTAAGCAGCTTAGGTAGCTCAGGTTCAAGACGCAGGGCTAAGGCTAAGTTGCCTAACGGACCTATCGCAACCACTGTTATCTCGCCGGGGTATTCACGTGCCATATCAACGATAAACTGCGCCGAACTGCGAGGATCAAGTTCACCCTCCGCTTCAGGGAAATTGATATTACCAAAGCCATCATCGCCGTGCACAAAATGTGCATAGCCTGACTCTTTTCCGACCCAAGGCATACCCACGCCCTTACACACAGGAATATCTTTGTTAGCTAAAGCACACAAAGTAATCGCATTTTTGGCTGCCATATCAACAGGCACATTTCCAAATACAGTTGTTAGCCCCAGTACGTCAATTTCAGGGTGTTGAAAGGCAAAGAAAATTGCCATTGCATCATCAATACCTGGATCAGTATCTAGTATAATTTTGTGGCTCATTTACGGACTCCCTGAAGGTTATTGCTTGGCAAGAAAACGATTTACGTCTTCTTTGTTAGGTATGGATTGTGCCGCGCCGATTTTCATAACGGCTAATGCTGAAGCAGCGCAGGCACGAATTAATGCTGTTTTTGAATCGGTATGCGCACTGTAAGCAGATAAAAAGTAGCCAATAAATGTATCGCCTGCTGCTGTTGTATCTACCGCGTCTACTTCAAAAGCGGGCACATCGATGGTTTTATCTTTTTTAAGCATTCGCACCCCAGCTTTTCCTAAAGTAATCAATACTTCAGTATTTGGCCAGTCTTGACGAAAGTAGGCTTCTATTTTGTCTAAATCTTTGCGCCCGGAGATTTCTTCCGCTTCGATTTCGTTGACAATTAATAAATCAATACACTCAAGTGGAAGATGTTTGACAGATTCTGTCATTGGCGCAGGGTTAAAGGCAACGCGTAAACCTTTTTCTTTGGCTTGAATCAGTACTTGGTCGATACTACTGGTCTCATTTTGAGTCAATACCCAATCAGCAGGTTTAACCGTATCTAATGCAAACATAATGTCTTTTGGGGTCATCTCATGATTGGCACCACCAAACAACACTATGGCATTTTCAGCTGACGGGGTGACTTGAATAATTGCATGTCCAGAGGCAGTCTCAGTGCATGTTACATGTTTACAATCAATACCATCACGGATCATAGTTTGTTTGAAAGCTACGTCAGCTTCGTTAATTTTACCTACATGCCTTACTTCAGAACCCGCTCTAGCTAATGCTATGGACTGATTAGCTCCCTTGCCACCGAGTAAACACTGGTAATGACGGGATGCAATGGTTTCACCGGGCTGAACGAAGTGATCTACCTGATAGACATGGTCTATGTTGATTGAACCAAAATTGATAACGGCCATAATGCGCTGCTGTGCCTCTTGTTTTAAAGTTCTGATTTGAAATTTATTCTAGCCGAATAAATACAAATAATAACCTTTAATTGAAAAGTTGACCATTTGGTCTGGACGCAATTATATTGATTTTCGCTATGACAGCAAATTTATCTAAGCAAAAATGCGGGTTAACTTGTGCATAAACCCAGTTTTGGCGATATAGGGGCAGGTATTGGTTAAAAATAATCTTACAGATACCGTGGCCCCATGCCCCCATGGCCACCAAGCAGCCATCACTTTTGGGTGATGTTCAATATTGGTACTGAAAAGTTTTTGTTGTTTAACTAGTTTTGAAAATGCACCCGCGTAATGTTTGACTTCTTCTGGGGCTTTTTTAATAGTCTTAACGTCCCAGTTCACAGGCAAAATCTGTTGTAGGGTAAATAAAACTTGATCCTGCTTATCTACTGAGAACTCAGCAAGCATAACGTTATTAAAATCATCGTATTTCCAATTTACTATGGAAGATAAAGCCTTTATCACATCTTTTCCGTAAGTCTGTATTAGTTCTTCTTGATTCATATCACTAATTTTCTCAATCCGTTGTTGAAAGTTTGGTGCCTCCCAAAATGCCGCTGTCTAGTATAAGCCCGTGAACCGAAAGTTCAGGGCGGAAGTATCATCGCTACCTTAGGCGTCTTGATACGAGCCAAGCTTGCACAATAGTAGTGGAGTCAACTTCCTAGGTAAAAAGCATCGGCCAGGGACATAACTGAACTGGCAAACATCCCAGGAGACATAAAAACTGCTTGTTATATGACCTACAATTAATGAGGAATACTTCAAACACGTGCATTATAATCAGTTAGCAGTCAGATTTACTAGCCCTATCGTATCAGCGAACATGTATTTGCCCTCATGAGAGTGCTAGAATTGCTCTGTCCAACGATTGAGAGAGCACCTTGAATACATCAACCAACCTTTTTGATACTTTAACTCCGTTACTCGAACGTAATAATATCTTAACTACAGCCGCTGAAGTGCAGGGCATGTTTTGTGGCATGTTAGGCGGTGGTATGCCATTAGAATGTCAAGATTGGCTAGAGCCACTTGCTGACTTTATTCATCAAAGCGAGATGTTTTCTAAAGAAGTAGATGAAGCGTTCAAAAGTCTTTTCGATAGTACATGCCAGCAATTAGTTGAAAATGATTTCGCACTTGTGTTGTGTTTACCAGATGATTCAGCACCGATTAATGAACGTGGCCAAGCTTTATTGAATTGGGTACATGGTTTTATGCTTGGTTTTGGTTTACATCAAGATGATTTAACGGGGTGTTCTGCCGATGTTAAAGAAGCCCTTGAAGACTTTGCAGAAATTGCGCGTATGGATGATGAAATGAGTGAAAACGAAGAGTCAGAGCAGGCTTTGTTTGAAGTGATGGAATATGTGCGCGTCACCGCTATGTTATGTTTCAATGAGTTAGGTAAATCACCGGAACAACAACAAAGTGAACCTAAAACGGTTCACTAGACGTTTAATAAAATTCTATATTAATTTATTGACATACAGACAGACAGTTTAGCGCCTTATCTATTGTAAACAGTAAAGTGAGTCATATTATTGCCCATGCATAACACCGAATTTTTAATTCGCCAAAAGCGTCTATTAGAAAAAATGCAGCCTAACAGTATTTGTTTGGTGCAGGCGTCAAACTTAGTCACGCGTAGTCGAGATACCGAGTACCCCTTTCGACAAGATAGTTATTTTCAATATTTGTGTGCTTTCCCAGAGCCAGAGGCTTGGTTGGTACTGTCTAATCACCAAGATTATTCAAAGGAACTGTGTGTTTTATTCTGCTTAGATAAAGACCCCGCTATGGAAATTTGGCACGGGCGTAGATTTGGTCCCAAACAGGCTAAACAACAATATCCTGTCGATAGGGCCTATGCTTTAGATGAGTTAGACGAACAATTGCTAGATTTGATTGATGGCCATCAACATGTGTATTTTGCTCAAGGACACGATCATGATGCTGATGACCTTGTTTTTCGTTATTGCAAGCATTACGTGATGCCCCAAAACAAAGTAAGCATGCACCTTCTAGTCTAATTGATGTTCGAATCATCTTGGATGAAATGCGACTAATTAAGTCTGCTCGCGAAATAGACCTGATGCGTAAAGCGGCTGCAGTAGCAACTCAAGCACATATTCGAGCTATGCAATTTGTTGAAGCAGGTAAAAATGAATATCACCTTGAGGCAGAAATTCACCATGAATTTGCTATGCAAGGTGCTAAATATCCTGCCTATAGCACGATAGTGGGGGCTGGCGATAATGCTTGTATTTTGCATTACACCGAAAATAATCAAGGTTTAAAGTCTGGGGATCTGGTCTTAATAGATGCAGGATGTGAATGGCAGGGTTATGCATCAGATATTACTCGTACATTCCCCGTTTCTGGGGCGTTTTCAAACGAACAAAAGCAACTCTATGAACTGGTTTTAAATGCGCAATTAGCTGCCTTTAATGTCATCAAGCCTGATAATACTATCAAGCAGGCCAGCGATGTTGTCATTGCTGTGATCACCCAAGGTTTGATTGATTTGGGTATATTAAAAGGGAAATTAACGGACAATATTGAACGCCAAACGTATCGACAATTCTATATGCATGGACTCAGTCATTGGTTGGGCCTAGATGTACACGATGTGGGTAATTACAAAATTGACGGCCAAGATCGCCCCCTAAAAACCGGAATGGTACTTACCGTTGAGCCTGGTATTTATATCGCACCTGATGCAGATGTTGATAGTAAATGGTGCGGCATAGGCATTCGTATTGAAGATAATTTATTGATAACCCAAAGTGGTCACGAAAATCTGACTTTAGCTGCACCTAAAACCATCAGCGACATTGAAGCACTGATGTCCAAAAAGAGCGGCTAATAATATGCATGCATTTGACATTGTTATAGTGGGCGGAGGCACAGTGGGCTTGACTCAAGCCATTGCTTTAAAAAATAGTGGGCTTTCGGTTGCCGTTGTTGAAAGCCATGTCAGCGAATCTATGCCAAGTGGCGCACCCCAGTTGCGTGTAAGTGCGCTAACCCTAGCTTCAGAGAATGTTTTACAAAACTTAGGCGCATGGCAGCATTTAGATCCTAACAGGCTATGCAGTTATGTGGATATGCAGGTTTGGGATCAAGATAGTTTTGGCAAGATCAATTTTTCTGCTGACCAAGTTCAAAAAAAGCAACTAGGGCACATTATTGAAAATCAAGCGATTAGGCATAGTTTATGGACGCAAGCCCAAAATTGTAGCCATATTGAGTTACTTGCCCCTAAAAAAATTGATCAGTTGGCTTTTGGTCAACAAGAATGTTTTATTACCTTAGATGACAAGAGCCAGTTAACTGCTCGATTAGTCATAGGCGCTGATGGCGCTAATTCGATAGTCAAAAAACAAGCAAACTTAGCGCAAACATTTTGGGATTATGATCAACATGCGATAGTCGCCACGGTTAAAACTGCTTTGCCCCACAACCACACCGCTAGGCAGATATTCACTCCCACCGGACCTTTAGCTTTTTTGCCTTTATGGGATGCACATCATTGTTCGATTGTTTGGTCACAAGATGAACCTATAGCAACAGAACTGCTTAAATTATCTGATAGCGATTTTAACAACGCTCTGACTGTGGCATTTGATTGCACTTTAGGCATCTGTGAACTGGTGAGTGACAGGCAAAGTTATCCTCTGAAAATGCGTTACACACGTCAATGGGTAGCCAACAGAGTGGCTATTATTGGCGATGCCGCGCATACGATACACCCATTAGCTGGCCAGGGAGCCAATTTAGGTATATTGGATGCCGCTGCTTTGGCTGAACAAATTACTAAGTTGGTCGAGCAAGACAAGGATTTTGGTTTAGCTAAAAATTTACGACCTTTTGAGCGCTGGCGCAAAACAGAAGCAGTTAAAATGGTGGCTGCTATGGAGGGTTTCAAACGTTTATTTGCTGGAGATCAATCCGTTAAAAAATTAATCAGAGATGCTGGCTTAAGTTTGGCTAATCACTCATCATTTACCAAACAAAAAATCATTCAACATGCCATGGGTCTTGAAGGTGAATTACCTGAACTAGCTAAAGTGCGTGTAGATTAATTTTGTTAATTTAAAGTTTCAACAGCCGTGATTTATATTTAAAAGGAGCATTCAGTGAATAAAATCTTTATTGTTAGCGCATTAACCTTAACACTTGTTGCTTGTGGTTCTTATCAAGCTCCGCCTTACGAAAAAGAAAAACGCCCAGAAGACAGAGGCGAATACTCGGGTGTTGAAGGCTCGATTCAAAAGCAAAAAGATCAAGCTTACATGGCTAATCAAGCCAACAAGTTGAGGTGCCAAGATTCGCGATTGGACTTGGTTGATGCTGAGGCAGAAGGAGATATCAACACGATACGCCAAGTTAAAGCCAGAGTTCAAAAAAATTGTGTGGTCGAAAAAAATTAGCCTGGAGCCTGTGTTATGACCCCCGCGATTAACAGTGCTAAAAAGGCAAAGATCGAATATTTCCTTCATCAGTACGAACATGATTCTGGGAATTCTTCATACGGACTAGAAGCTGCCGAAAAGCTGGCAGTGGCGCCCGAGCGAGTATTTAAAACGCTAGTGGTTAAACTGGATACTGCGGAGTTGGTGATTGCGATACTGCCCGTTAATTCTATGTTGAGTATGAAGAATGTTGCTAAAGCCTGTGGGGGCAGAAAGGCCGAAATGGCTGATAAAGCACAAGTACAGCGCAGCACTGGTTATGTTTTAGGCGGTGTTAGTCCTCTTGGACAGAAAAAGTCTTTGAAGACCGTCATCGAACGATCTGCCCAGCAGTATGCAACAATCTATGTGAGTGGGGGTCGAAGAGGCCTAGAAATTGAGTTAAACGCGTTAGACTTGCAAACTCTTACCCAGGCTTCTTTTGCGTCTATATCGCAGTAACTTTTCTTATAGGTTTTAATGAAAATTGATGCGTTAACTCTGAATTATCAGGATCCCCAACATGCCAAAGATATGCTCTTTCTACTCGATAATTATGCGTTAGACCCTATGGGGGGCGCCATTGCCTTGAGTCAAACGGTAAAGGATAACCTCGCATCCGAGTTAGCAAAATTACCTCATGCATTTAGTGTTATTTGCTACGTAGATAAAATACCGGCTGGTTTGGTTAATTGTTTTGAGGCTTTTTCAACGTTTAAGTGCAAACCATTGATTAATATTCATGATGTGGTGGTGGCTGAAGAATACAGAGGGTTAGGTCTGAGCCAAAAAATGTTGCAGCATGTTGAAAACATTGCGATTCATAAAGGATGCTGCAAAGTCACTTTGGAAGTGTTAGAAGGTAACCACATTGCGAAAAATTCCTACATTAAATTTGGTTTTTCCGGTTATGAACTAGACCCAAAAACGGGTAAAGCACAGTTTTGGGAAAAAGCCCTGTAATTATGCTTGAGCTATTTGGTTATTCCCTTAGTTATTTTAGTGTGGCACTACTATTCTTAGTGGCATTTTTTATTGGGATGGCAAAAACTGGTGTGCATAACATATCGATGTTTGCGGTGCCTTTATTAGCCATTATGTTCGGCGGTAAAAGTTCATCAGGTCTGATGTTACCAATGTTGATTATGGCTGACCTGTTTGCAGTGAAGTATTATCATAGAGATGCCAATTGGGGATACTTGTTGAAACTATTTCCTTCTGCAGCGGTTGGCGTACTAGTGGGTACGTGGCTTGGCAATGCAGTTGATGACCAAGTATTTAGAAGTGCTATGAGTGTTATTATTTTTGCTAGTTTGGTGATTATGTTGTGGATAGAAAAAGGCGACAAAGCAGCCATTCCTGATTACATATGGTTTGCTTTATTGATGGGATTGTTGGGTGGGATCACGACTATGATTGGCAACCTAGCAGGCTCGGTTATGGCAGTGTATTTACTCAGTATGCGTTTACCAAAAAATGAGTATATCGGTACAGCAGCATGGTTTTTTCTGGCCATCAATCTGTTCAAAGTTCCTTTTCATGTCTTCAGTTGGCAGAGTATTGATGTGAACTCTTTTTTACTTAACCTCATATGTTTACCTTTTATTGCCTTAGGTGCTTGGTGTGGTATTTGGCTAGTTAAACGTATTCGAGAAAAACACTATCGCTGGATGGTGATTGGTATGACAGGCGTAGCGTCAATTTTAATGTTGTTTTAAGTTTATTTACGCCTGTTATCGTTTTTTAACTTTTGCTAAAACAGCTTTCGCTCCAGCCATAAGATACTCATAGATAACACCAAAAAGCCCCCCAAAGCCAGATTTTATCAAGGAATTTTACTGACGTTTTCTCAAATCGTTGGGTATTTTGTTGTTGTGCTATCTTCTGGCTGACGAGTCGATTTTGTACTTGTCTCCATTCTTGCCAATCTTGTTTCGCATGGGCATAAAACCATGTTTCTATTGAGGTGTTTTGCTTATGTGGTGTAGCGGATAATGCTGAATTTTTTGACCAAGCAAGTTCATGCCATCCTGCATTGGTTGGCCATATTGTGAGACAACGTTGCTCGACTTGTAATATGTCCTGGGTCAATATTAAAGATAGCGGTTGTTGGTCATATGTGGCCAAACCTGAAGCTGTAGCGCCAAGTACACATTTTTGCAGATGCTGATTGACCCAAGCTAGTGTGTCAGACGCGGCGTTTAACCAATAAGGTGTTTGCTTGGGTCTGGCTAATCCAAATATAACACTTTGCCAATAGTGGCTGTATTGTTCGGTCAATCCCGATGTCTGCCAGCCATAAGTGCCATTTATCAGCGATACCGCTACGTGTCCTAAACCAACTTTGCTGTGAGATACCAATATTTTGGCGTCGTTACTTTGCACCAGAAATGAATTGTTAGCGGAAGTTATAATAGCCTTTGCTAACGGCATGACACCTTCAATCATGCTATGAGGCCATTTGGGGATCGCTGAGAAACTTGCCACATCTAAAGGTTGTATTTTGATATCCGAAAGCCAATCAAGTAACGGCACTGGCCAAGCGTTGATGAGTGCGTTATCGGCAATGATATACACGCCTAAACCATTTTTAATGGCTGTTTTCAAAGCTGTCATCTGCTGTGCGGTTAATGTCAGTAATGCGCGACCATCTATTAACAGCCAATCAAAGTTAATTAATGCTTGCTCAGTAAAAGGTGAGGTAATTTGTGTTAATTCTGCAGCACTTAAATTGATATTTTGTCGGATATCTTTAGTTTGACTAATTTGTGTTAAAACGCTTATTTGACTGCCTAATTGCGCAGCCCAATTTTTTAATTGTCGGGTTTCAAAAGAGGCAGCGGATTGCTTTATTAGTATTCTGACAGGTGTAGGCTTAGTAACTGAAAACGCGAGAGGTTCATCTAGTAGAGGCTGCATATCGCCAGACTTGCTGAGCTGCAGTCGATATACCCATTGCCCCATGCTTTTTGCTGGAAAGCTAAGGCTAAAACTTTCTGTAGTTTTGAGCCTTATGGTGTCGACGCGTTGCCCAACAGGGTCGAGTAAATTCAATTCATAAATGTCATCTACTGCAAGCGCATCAATGCCTTGCAGTTGCCCTTTTACTTCAATAAATTGGCCTACGGCTAACTCTCTCGGCCAAGACATGTTGACCAGTCCGAGACGAGGTGTAGATGCAGAAAACCTGACTGAAATATTGTTGAAAGCTTCACCCATCAATAGTCGCATATCTTGCCACTGCGATAAACTTAGTCCATCCCCTACAACATGTAGATTCTCGAATCTTGGTTGGTAGGATAACAATTGCGATGGGATCTCAATCAGAGTTGCGGTATCCAGTATATTCTTGTTATTTATCGATATAACCGCTTCTCGTAAAACAAAGACAGCTTGTTGTGAGTCTATTTGCTCTAACTGCTCAGTGGTTGCACCGTGAGTAACGAGATAAGTGACTGACGCTTGGTTATTGGTTAGCTGTATATCAAAAGCTAAACCAAGAACCGTAAGAGCAGCCACTGTGTTAGTCAATAATATTGCCGCTAACCTTGTTTTGTTTTGTTTTAACCGTTGGCTAGCAAAGTAACCAGCGACAGCTAAGCCAATAACTAACAACACAACCAAGACGCTTGCAGCGATTGTATAATGAGAGAATAACCCGAGTGAGAAAGTCACGGTTGCGACTCCTTTTTATACGTTTTTTCATGCTGTTGTAAAAATGCCTGGTACTTTTGTAGCACAGTGTTCTGAGGAGAATAGGACGTTTGTCTCGTTGACGGAGCTGCGATAGGCGAGGGCAGTGTTTGCCACAATTTTTCTGTCAATAGATTGATACAATCTTGACAATTTTCTAGAGTAAAAGAGTCAGCTTGTTGTATTTTTTCCAATGTAGCGATAAAAGTAATGTCTTTGGGGTTTGCCGTTAGTTGTGCAGAAAAATAGGCTTTAACATGCTCAAGTGTGTTTTTCTGCTCGCCTGTAAGGGGGAGTCCGTTAAGTTGTTTTGAGTGGTTGGTTAGCATATTGGCCAAAATAGCCATGGCCTTTGTAGGGCCGTTGTCAGCTGATGTTTTTTCATCGCGCTGGTAACTGATGATATCTGATAAATCACCCTGATAACGGCGTTTTTCGGATACTGGAGGCGGTTCAAAGCCTAAGCGTTTAACGTAAATGCGATCGGCCTGTTTAGCTCGATTAAGAAAAGCCAAGGCTTGTGTCTCGAAGGGCAGTGCAAGTTCTGGTTCGGATAGCTGTAGATGTAATTCAGCTTGCCACATATTGGCAATGGCCCGCTTCATCAGTAATTTAGGGCTTGGGATACCTTTTTTTATGAAATTACCATCATCTGCTTCACCATGGGCGTGACCAAATTGCTCAATAATTTGACTATAGCCAGACTTGTCAGCGCCTTCTGGTGCTTGCTCTGCGTTATCATGCTCGTGTGCTGATGCTTGTTGTGTTTGAGATGCTTCATTAGCATGTTCATCATGATCATCGTGTTCAATCTCGGGGCCAGCTTCCATCGAGTGGAGTGTGCCACTATCAAACTCATCACCTAAGAATTGCCCATACTTTTGTTTAAGAAAGCTTTGTGCGGCACCTAAATCACGGGATGTACGGTCAAACTGGGCAACTGAGAGGGTGTTTTTATCGGCAATCAACTCTTTGGTTTCTATAATAATTTGCCTTTGGCTTTTAAAATACTCAGGCATAAAATCCATTAATACGCCGTCGGACAATACCCCTTGTTGTTCATCTTCAAGCCAGCGAATTATCTTACTGGCTGAGCGACTTTGTTGGGCGGTCGGCTGGCGGTTATCCCATGCTTTAATACTGAAATATAGTTCGTCCCCAGGTTGCATACCCAATTCAACTAAGTCCCAGCTTTTAAAGAAATGAGCTTTGTCCTCAATCATCGACTCGGAGTCAAATAGAAACGTTTGATCACGAAACTTGACTGCTTCTCCAGAGCCACTGGAAATAGATGCCAGTATTTCGACTCTCCCTATACCATAGTCATCTTCGACTGATATTGTCGCTTGCACTTTAGGAATGGCATTTTTAGCTAATTTGGTAATAGTTTCAGTGGGCGCGATAAAGCGAATGGTTGGCTTAGTGTCTGCGGTAACAGCAAGGGTGTGGATGTCCCCTAGCATTATATTATTAACAGCAATATAGTAAACACCTGATTGATTTAACGTTGCACGGGCTTGGTAGTGGTTAGCAGTTTTTTCAATAAGCGAGATACTTTGTTTGTCTGGAAGCATAATAGACACATCGTTTTGCTGATTGACGTTATCGATGCCAATCAGTTGAAGTTGCCAAGTGACTATTGAGCCAGCAATCAATTCTAAATTTAAGTCTGTTGTTTGCCATGCAGCTAAACCTGTGTAGCTGGGTGGTGTGACCGTCATGCTTTTGGTCTCAAGTCTAATGAGTTTAGACTGTTTAGGTGCTTTATTAATCAATGGAGTATTGGCTGTTTCAACTTTACGCAAAAGGTCTAAAGGCAACACTTCAATCAATGTGAATATTAAAACTGCCAGAGCACTTAGTAGCAAAGCGGACTTGCATGAATACCTTGGTAAGTGTGAACCAAGATCAGTTGACAATAACGTATCTAATTGTGGCTGAATTCGTGTTTTTTGCAGCTGCTGTAGAGTTGTAAGGGAGCGACTAGGCAGCAATATCAGCTCTGCACTTTCTTCACACTCGCTGAATTTTCGATTCAGATGTAGCAGTACCTTATTTGCGGTAATGTCTAGATATTGGCTGCTTCGAGAAAAAACCAACGCGGCAAAGCCTATCATCAATGTCACTGCTGCTAATGGCCAAACAACCCATTCAGTCATCCAATAAGCGGCTAGGCCTAAATAAACGCCAATCAAAAGTGTATAAGCGAGTTTTTGCAATAACCATCTTCGCCTAAGACGCGTGACAATTTTATCCAGTTTTTTGTTTGGTGTGTTTATCTGACTAGACAATTATTGGTCCAGCCCAGATTTTAGTCGATGGTTAGGCCACTCGCTAAGCAATCTCTCTAGAATAAATAGTGCGACTAATATTAAAACCAACCAGATATGTAACGATGTCGAGTGAGTGGTTTTGTCGAGTAACTCTTTGTCAGATGTCAGTGTCTTTGGAGCATTACTCATTAATGGGGATTGATTAATCTGTTCTGTGGTTAATCGAGTATTCTCTAACCACCAAACTTGGCTTTGTGATGAATACAATAACCGCGCTAGGGTTAATACAAAGTCTGCCTGTTTAATATTGGTAAGCGCTTGTTGAGTGATATATGTGAGTTGCCATTGTTCATCAAAATGAGAGTGCTGCGGAGTAAGGTTATGTTGGCTAAGGTCAATTATTTTATCATATTCTAGTAAGTGCTTACTGTCTTCTAATGTTCCGTTTTTAAGGGTGTATGTGGCTCTTATGTTTAAATGTTCATGAGTGTTAATGGCCTCAAGAGCTGCACGTATATACACCAATAGTGGTTCACTTGAAGCATCATAAATCACTTTTATGTTTGCTGAATATTGCTGAGTTACATTCGCTACAGGTATTGTTTTTACGTACCATTTAACCCGTTCAGGGAGCACTATTTTCGCTCCTATAAACTGTTTTAGGCGGTTTGTTGTATACACAGTTACCATCTCATTGGCTGATAGCTGTGTTATGTAATTTGCCACTTTACTCCATATATTTAGGACAGGCGTTTGTTGTGTATTAGTCGACCATTGGGCTAATTCTGTTGTATTGATGTTGCGGTTTTTTATGCCAAGTAGTACTAAATTTGCGTCATGAGCTTGGTCCATTAATATTTGTTTTTCAGCGTCTGTGGAATGGTTTAGCCAGTCTTCAGTTAGCAAAACGTGTGACTGTTGTTTGGCACTGTTCGATTCATGCTGCCAATACAATTGAGCCAGTATCAGGGTTGCGATTAACAATATACACATTCGCAGTCCCAGCAATATTAACTGGGTCAATCTGAGCTGACGTAACACGGGCGAGGTTTTTACTTGGATAAATGCAATATGCGCAAACGCGATAACACGTGGTTGGGCTTTGCTTAATAAATGAATACCCAGTGGGATCAGCAAGCTCAATAAACCCAATACAGCTAAAGGTGACTGTAATATAAAAGGCATATCAAACATGACTATTGCTAGCCCACAGATAACATCTGTTCATCGCAATTTTTGCCTTGCTGCTAAAAACCGGTGTAATGTTGAGTCTAATGGCTGGTCAATGTTGGCGATACAGTGCTGAACGTTGAGCTGGTTAAAAGTCTTTATCAGCGCTTTTTGCCATGTTTGCCTTGCTAGCAGGTAGTCAGCTTTTACATCGTCTGCAGACACTAAAATTTGCTGCTTACTTTCTCTGTCCTCGAAGCGAATTTGCCCTTTATAGGGGAAATTGAGTTCATCATCACTTTCTAATTGTACTGCAATGACCTCGGTTCGTTTGCTAACTACACTTTGCATAAAGTCGCTAATTTCATGGCCTTTTTGATAAAAGTCACTGAGTACGAAAATAAGACTATTAGATTGCATGCGGCTTAAATGACGTTGTAAAATCTGCGGCGAAGGGAAAACTGAACCGGTAGACATCTGACTGAGTTGCAGCAGCAATTTTTGCCAGTGTTGTTTACCGGTTAAAGCGGGCAAAAAGTGCAGGCTCTCACTCGACAGACCCAATAAACCGACAGCATCACTCTGTTTGTGTGCGATGTAAGCGATAGTAGCTAACAGGTGTTTAGCATAATCAAACTTATGCCAGCCTTTATTAGATTTAGAGTCAGTGTCAGACGATCGTTGCAACATAGATGCACTGGCATCTAACACTAGCCAAATATTGATATTGCTTTCACGCTCAGCTTCTCGCACAAAATATCGGTCTGAACGAGCAAATAACTTCCAATCAATATTGCCAAGAGCATCGCCAGGTTCATAGGCGCGATACTGGCTGAACTCTAGGCCTGTACCGCGCTGCACACTGTCATGTAATCCGTGCAATAAGCCTTCGGCAACCGTCTTTGCTACCAAAGGCATATCTTTGATACTGGCGAGTACAAGTGGGTCAATAAGTGGTTGCATGCTATACGCTTTTTAACATGTTAAACAGCAGGGGACAATGGGGAAGAATGGGAAGAAGCGCCAAAAGGACTGGCTGGTTGTGCTAAATCTTTTAATAAACTATCTACTACATCATCGCTGGATATATTCTGCGCTTCTGCTTGAAAGCTCAATAACAGTCGATGTCTTAACACCCCATGGGCCACCTGTTTGATATCATTCATGGTAACGGCAAAGCGTTTTGACAGTAACGCATTAGCTTTGGCACACAACACCATTGCTTGACCTGCACGAGGCCCTGCTCCCCATCGCACGTATTTATTAACAGCTGATGACTGACTATTGCCAGGGCGTGTATTACGGACGAGTTGATTGATGTATACCAGTAGCGGTTCGGATATTTCTATATCTCTGACTACATGTTGCAAGCTGATAATCTGTTGAGCATTGAGTACCGCATTTATTTTGGCTTGGGTATTACCCGTGGTACGTCGCAAAATCTCTATTTCTTCTGATTCAGAAGGATAATCGACTTTTATAAACATTAAAAATCGATCAAGTTGTGCCTCTGGTAAAGGATAAGTACCTGCTTGCTCAACTGGGTTTTGGGTGGCCAATACAAAAAACGGTTTAGGTAAGGCGTAACTGGTTCCCGCGTAACTAATGCTCTTTTCTTGCATGGCTTCCAGCAGCGCTGCTTGAGTTTTAGGCGGAGTACGATTGATTTCGTCGGCTAACAGAATGTTGGTAAAAACGGGGCCTTGCTGAAACTTAAAAAAACGCTCCCCTGACTCATGATCGGTTTCCAATATTTCGGTACCGATAATATCACTGGGCATTAAATCTGGCGTAAACTGCACGCGTTTAAAGCCCAGCTCGAGCGTTTCTGCCAATGCATTGACCATAAGTGTTTTAGCTAGTCCTGGCACACCTTCTAACAAACAATGTCCGCCAGCTAACATACTGATCAACAATTGCTGGATCACCTCTTTTTGTCCAACAATCACTTTGCCAACTTCATGCTCAACCAGAGCCAGTTTGTCCAGTAATACAAGAACGTCTTGTTCGGATAAATTCTGTCTACTCATGTTTACTCTTAATAATGTAATGAAAAAAAAGGCAACAAACTAAAACTAAAACTAAAAGATTTTTTGCACCACCGAGGAAAAAGAGGCTTCGCTGCACCGAGAAAAGCAAAGATAGTTAAATCCAATGATGTTATTTCGTATCATTATACTTTCCTGTTCTTTTCCTCTGTGACCTCTTCTTCCTCGGTGGTGTAAAATATTTGTCTTTGTCTTTGTCTTTGTCTTTGTCTTTGTCTTTGTTTTGGTTTTCTCTTCTCTTCTCTTTTCTCTTAAGCCGTCATTGCATATATGACAATGTTGACTGCAAACTTGGTGTTGTCTATTTTTAGCCAGCGTTTGTTTCTAAATGTTCGGATAAATTCTGTCTACTCATGTTTACTCTTAATAATGTAATGAAAAAAAAGGCAACAAACTAAAACTAAAAGATTTTTTGCACCACCGAGGAAAAAGAGGCTTCGCTGCACCGAGAAAAGCAAAGATAGTTAAATCCAATGATGTTATTTCGTATCATTATACTTTCCCGTTCTTTTCCTCTGTGTCCTCTTCTTCCTCGGTGGTGTAAAATCTTTGTCTTTGTTTTGGTTTTATCTTTTCTTTTAAGCCGTCATTGCATATATGACAATGTTGACTGCAAACTTGGTGTTGTCTATTTTTAGCCAGCGTTTGTTTCTAAATGTTCGGATAAATTCTGTCTATTCATTTTTACTCTTAATAATGTAATGAAAAAAAAGGCAACAAACTAAAACTAAAAGATTTTTTGCACCACCGAGGAAAAAGAGGCTTCGCTGCACCGAGAAAAGCAAAGATAGTTAAATCCAATGATGTTATTTCGTATCATTATACTTTCCTGTTCTTTTCCTCTGTGACCTCTTCTTCCTCCGGTGGTGTAAAATCTTTGTCTTTGTCTTTGTTTTGGTTTTCTCTTCTCTTCTCTTCTCTTCTCTCTTCTCTCTTCTCTTTTCTCTTTTTCTCTTAAGCCGTCATTGCATATATGACAATGTTGACTGCAAACTTGGTGTTGTCTATTTTTAGCCAGCGTTTGTTTCTAAAATCGTAATCCCATTCACAGCCTAAGTCTTTATTGCTGTATAACACGGCTATTCTGCCATTTATTTCGATAGCTTTGAGGTATTCGTGAACCAAATCGTCGCCCCAACCATTTAGCTCAACTGAGGTGCGTGGTGGCCCGTCAAATTCAAAAAAAGAAGAATATAGTGGATGGTCATTAGGAATCTTTTTTAGCGCCTCTGGGCCAAACATATTTGCCATTTGTGCTTCAAACGTTTTGGCAAACATGCCGTCAATATCGTGATTACAGTCGTCTACAAAAACAAAACCTCCATTTTCAACATAACGCTGAAAGTTTTGTCTTTCTTGCAAGTTAAACTGCACTAATCTGTGCCCTGCCATATAACAAAAGGGCGCGCTTAACATACTAGGATCAGACAGCGGTATCACTCGCTCCTGCAAGTCTACTCGCAAACTGGTGTACTCAATTAATGAATTAAGTACATTTGCGGGCATACGTTCATCTACTTCCCAATTACCTGATTCGTAACTCAAGCGGGTAAAGTAAAAGTCGTATTCACTATTTCGAGCAGACACGGCACATGGCAATGCCCCACAAACAGCAACAGCGCAACTAGAAAGTATGAAATGACGGCGATCCATATGGATAAAATGTGAGCGATAAGCCATAAACTAAAGACGTTAGCTTATGGCAAGATGCTTACACCGCGTCAGATAAACTGCTGAAGGTAAAGTCTCTGATTTTCATCGGCGGGATCATATTGCCGTCGATACGTTCAGGTTTACCTAATGCTTCTATATTGTTTAACATCACTATCGGACTTTCATTAAAACGGAAGTTCTTAATCGGATATTTTATTTTGCCATTTTCGATATAGAACGTGCCATCGCGGGTTAACCCGGTATATAGCAGGGTTTGTGGATCCAGTGAGCGAATATACCAAAGGCGCGTCACCAAGATGCCCCTGCGGGTATTTTTAATCATCTCTTCTAATGATTCGTTGCCTCCATCCATAATGATATTGCCACCACTAGGCACGTAAGCGACACCGGTTTTCTTGGCCCAATAAGGAGAGTTAGGCATGTTGACAACTGTACCGTTTTTTATCCAATCGGTGCGATTACGCGGGTAACCATCTCCCGAAAAAGGGGCTGCTGGAGCAATAGGGTGGCTCGGGTCAGTGTAAATGTTGACTCTTTCATCAAACATTTTTTGGCCTAATTTATTTTTAGGTGCCTCTTGGGCATCCTCACCTTCTTTGAGTTTGTAACTTAAAAAGCTACGTCCTTCATCCGCGCCTCTTTGAGCAAAATTACGTACCATATTGCCTAATAATCCAACGCTGGCTGCAGGTTCTAAAATAACGGTGTATTTGCCGGGCTCCATCGCTTTGGCATCCACCGAACCTTTGGACTTTTGAATGGCAATGCTCGACGCTTTAGCGGTGTCTAATAATGAATAATCGCTAAAGTTACGTGTGACCCAACCAGAGCCTTTTCCGTCTTCGGTGCGAATAGTCACAGAAAAGTCTACATCTGTAGATTTATTATATGCGAATAAACCCTTGTTATTTATTATGGCGCTAAACGTCACAAACTCTTCTAAAAAGCCTGCAGCAACCAGCTTGTTCTTTTTCGACGGCACTATGCTGTCTTCGGCAGCTTGCGCTCTATTTTCAGGGGTGACATTCGCTGTTGACTCAAAATAAGTTTTAGAAGGCGCATATTTTTGTGGTCCAAATAAAGGCATATACTCTTCGTTTTCAGGTGCCAGTTTGGCTAACTCCTCAGAGCGGCGCACTACTTTTTCAAGTGATGCATCGTCAAACTCGTTGATAGTCGCGGTACCTGTTTTTTTACCAAAAGTGGATTGCACTGCTAGCACCAGATCGCTTTCTTCGCCAGCTGTAGAGACTGTATTTCTGGCATAACGAATGTTGCCGCCTATGCTGCCATCTAAGTTACATTCAATTTCGTCAGCTTTAGAGTATTTTAAGACTTTGGTCAGTAACTCTTTGGCGTTTTTTTCAGATAAAATAGTCATAATTTGAATTCCTTCTAAAGGGTTACCGACTTACACATTACGCGCAGTGTTGATGACGTTAATGTTGTTGAATCTCGTAGTCGGACACCCATGAGAAACCGCGCTAACCTGTGAAGGTTGACCTTTACCATCGAAGAACGAACCACCCACTCGATAATCTGACTTGCCGGCCATTTGGGTGCAACTGTTCCAAAATTCTTGGGTGTTGGACTGATAAGCCACATCTTCAATCTGATCAGTAATTTTTCCATCTTTGATTTCGTAAAACAGTTGCCCACCAAATTGGAAGTTGTACCTTTGTTGATCGATCGAGAACGACCCACGTCCGGCGATATAAATACCATTTTCGACGTCTTTGATTACATCTTCAGCTGAAATGTCTTTTTCATTAGGTTTTAAAGATACATTGGGCATCCGCTGAAATTGCACATCACGCCAGCTTTGGGAGTAACTACAACCATGTGATTCGTTTTGGTCAATCATATGAACTTGATCGCGGGTGGCTTGGTAGTTAACTAAGATCCCGTCTTTGACTAAGTCCCAGTCCTTGGTTTTAACACCCTCATCATCATAGCCAACATTGCCTAATGAATAAGGTTGAGTTTTATCTGCAAACAAGTTAACCCTATCAGAACCGTATTGAAATTTACCACTTTTCCATTTATCTAAGGTCGCAAAACTGGTGCCTGCATAATTGGCTTCGTAACCTAATACTCTATCGAGTTCTAAGGGATGCCCAACCGATTCATGAATGGTTAACATAAGGTGAGCAGGGTCTAATACTAAATCGTATTTGCCCGGCTCAACTGATTTTGCTTTCAGTTTTGCTTTCAGTTGTTTACCTGCAGCAGCCGCATCTTCAACCAAGTCATAGGAGTTGTTATACCCCACGTTAGCGCCGGTAATTTTGATTTTATCTTTCTCAAGACCATCTAAATATTCAAAGCCCATGCCCACAGGATTGCCTAAACCGTTGCGTTGTTTAAAGCCATCTTTACCTATGCCAGTGGCATAAAACGGTGCCCATAAGCGGTGCACATCTTGATCAATATAAGAGCCGTCTGTTGAGGCAAAATATTTTTGTTCGTTGACTAAAAATAACATGGAGGTAATGTAGTTAGCACCATTATCCATTGCAGCTGCGTTAGCTGCGAGCAACAAATCAGCTTTGTCTTTTATGGGCACTTCCATCGCGTTTTTCGTGATAGGTGTTTGCCAACTCACTTCACCCACACCTTTAACGGGCGCGAGCTTAACCGGCATTGTCTGAAATTTAGAGTTGGCTTTAGCTACGGCGACTGCACGTTCGGCTGTCTTAGCCACGCTGTCTGGGGTCATATTTGAAGTAGAGGCAAAACCCCAAGTACCATTTGCGATTACGCGCACCCCAATACCTGCTGACTCAGTATTCACAATATTGTCGACACGGGTTTCACGGGTGGTCACAAATTGATTTAGATAGCGGCCAATACGCGCATCTGCATAGCTTGCTCCAGCCGATTTAGCTGCATTAAGAGCAATATCTGCTAGTTTCTTTTTATAGGCTACGTCCATGGGTTTATCTAACATTTGCTCTGCTGAAATTGCGATGCCAGTTATGGGCAGCATTAATGCGCCCACACCTACACCTCCGATTTTTATAAAATCGCGTCTTTCCATTATTGTTTCCTCTGCCGTTGTTTTTTATTTTTTATATTTATAGAAACAGTGTATTGCATTGTCTGAGAAGCACTCAAGAGGCTAAGAACAGTTATTTGAATCGAATACGTAACAAGTCGTTACATAAACGTAAGATTTCACACAGTTGGGATATTAGAGGGACTTAGTTATGCTCGATATAGGATAAAATAGAATGACCCCATTTATGATATTGAGTGGCATTAGGATGCAGTAAGTCAGGCATAACCGATTCTAGTAATACGCCATTCTCAGTCAGAAATTGGTGGTTGATATCTAACCAATGTATTTGTTTGCCATCGGCGAATGTTTTTATCAGGGCGTTGCTAGCATTCACCCGCTGACGCATAGGTTTATTGGTATTTCGACTTCGGGGGAATAACGCCATAAGCAGTATTTTACTTGTAGGTAACTGCAGCTGTATTTCATCTAATATTGTTTGAACACCTGTCGCTATGTCTTCTGGTGCATCAAGTCTATGCCCAGCGTTATTAGTACCAATTAACAAAATTACCCATTGGGGAGATAAGCCTTTTACTGCACCGTTTTGCAAACGCCACAACAAGTGTTCTGTTCTGTCACCCGCAAAACCCAGATTAAATGCTCTGCGATGTGCAAAATGTTGTTGCCAATATTTCTCGCCTTCTACTTCCCAAGCATGGGTGATGGAGTCGCCAAGGAATAAAATGTCGATGGATTTGTTGATTTCCTGTAACTCTTCGAGTTTTTGCTGGTGGCGCAATTGCCACCAGTCTTCAGTGCGTTTGCTTGGAATAACTGAAAGTGATTTCGACATTTTCATTTCACTTTTTGAGCGATTATCCAATCGTCTATCACATCTTCAAGCACAGCCATCGGCAATGAACCTTGCCCAATGACAGTATCGTGAAAGTTACGAATATCGAACCTTTCACCTAATGTTTGTTCAGCCTTGGCTCGCAATTCACGAATTTTGATTTCACCCATTTTGTATGACAACGCTTGACCCGGCCATGAGATGTAGCGATCAATTTGGTTCTCTACTGATTTTTGTGTCAGCGCAGTGTGCTGGGCTAAATAATCGATGGCTTGCTGGCGGGTCCAACCAAAAGCATGAATGCCTGTGTCGACCACTAGACGCACGGCGCGCCACATTTCGTAACCTAAGCGACCAAAGTCGCTATAGGGGTCTTGGTAGAATCCCGCTTCTTTGCCTAAACGCTCCGAATATAAGCCCCAGCCTTCGCCAAAGGCTGAATGACTCAGGGTGCGCCTAAATTCGGGGACATCTAATTCCATCGCTATGGCATTTTGAAGATGATGCCCAGGTACTGCTTCGTGAAGGCTGAGCGCTTCTAGGTTATAAAGTGGTTGTTGTTTTGGTTCAGAGGTTAAAAAATAAGTGCCAGGTGTGCGATTGTCTGGTGGCGGCATATAAAATGCGCCTCTAGAAGCTGAACCTTTAATTGTGAAGGTATTACGGGGAAGGTGACCAAAAAATGTAGGTAATTTGCCATACATTTTCATGGTGATAAAGGCGGTTTTTTCGAGAACATCTTGTCGGTCTGCTGCATAAAACTGCGGGTCGGTCGCCAAAAACTTCAAAAATTCAGCGTAACTGCCTGTGAAGCCTACCCGATCAATAATTGCCTGCATTTCAACACGAATTCGCTTCACTTCGCTTAAACCCAAATCATGGATTTGTTGGGGTGTGGCATCGGTTGTGGTGTAGTAGTTAGCTGTGTATGCGTAATAATCTGCACCACCTTTGATACTGGAAATACCCGGTTCTTTACGACAGTTAGGCATATAGTCGTTAACAAAAAAATCGTAAAAATTCTGATAGGCTGGGACCACTGCCGATGTGATTAACTCTATCGCTTTTGCACTATAAATGCTTTTCTGTTGCGGGCTAAAAATACTAGGGAAGCGGGTGAAAGGTTCAAACAACGCACTGTCTTTGGGGTTTTTGACTATGTGTGCGCTGATAGTTTGATGGTAATTTTTAAAACTTTCACAGTGATGCACATAACCGTCAGTTAAACCCGCTTGCATCAAGTTGATGTTCTCTTGGTTAAAGCGAGGGTAGTCGGCCAAACTGATTAAAAAATTGTCGTAATCGTTACTTGTTAAAAATGCCATATTGGCAGGTGCTTCAGCAAAGTATGTGTGCCAACCACTTAAAAAATTAACCGGAAAATACTTGTCTTGATATTGGTGACTTTGGGCTTCTGTTTTTCGTTCATATTTGAATAAACGGTAATTCATTAACTGCTTTTCGCTTAGGGCTGTTTCATCAACTTCGCCAAGGGTGGCTAATACCTGAATATTATAAGCTTTTCGCCTAGCTAGGGCTTGTGGTGTAAATTCGGCCAGTTTGCCATTAGGTTTCCAACCATCTGGATCGGTGCGGAAAAATACCTTTTCTTTTTCTGCGTTTTGCCAATGTTGGTCGATGATATTAGAAAGATCTTTGTTGGCGTCTGCAAAGGTATTCCAGCTAATGGCTGCGAAAGTAAATGCGACTAAAACGTTATTAAACATGAATGTTCTCTTATTGTTCTAAATTAAGCGGGTAATGCGGCAATTTTGCCAATAGGTGAAGTGATTGAATCTGGTGGTATAGTAAACCATTGAATACCTTTATCGGTTATATACACACAATCTTCTAAACGCACGCCAAATTCACCGGGTAGGTAAATGCCAGGTTCATTCGAGAAGCACATGCCAGGTTTTAGCGTTTCAGCTTCGCCATGCACAAAGTTTACGGGTTCGTGGCCCTGCATGCCTATGCCGTGACCTGTTCTGTGTGACAGCCCTGGTAATGTGTAATCTGGCCTTAAACCCTGTTTGACGTAATAGGCGCGTACCGCGTCATCTACTTTACCAGCAGGTGTGCCAAGGGTGGCAGTTTCAAAAGCGATGCGTTGGCCTTGTCTAACTGTATTCCAAATTCTTTGTTGTTTTTTACTAGGCTCACCAAACACAAAAGTACGGCTAATATCAGATTGATAGCCTTGCACACTGCAACCACAATCCATCAACACTATTGATCCCTCGCGGATAGTTTGTTGTTGATTGGTGCCATGCGGGTAAGCGCTGGCTTCATTAAACAATGCCATATTCCAGATATCACTGCCTCCCAAAGCAGATTGAGCTGATGACATTAAACTTTTCACATCCGTCTGACTCATACCTAATTCAAGTTTTGACCAAACATGAACATAAGCGGTAAGGGTGATTTCATTGGCTTTGTGCATCAGCTGGAGTTCGTGCTTATCTTTAAACATGCGACAGCCTAAAGTTACTGGCTCGGCACTGACATCTTGCATCTTGGGTAATAACGACATGATCCCGCGCTGTACGAAATATCTGACTGAGTCCTCAAAGGCAAGTGTGCCTTGATTGATTTTTCTGTCGTTAAGGATCTGTTTGACTCGCTCAAAGGGGCTTTCGTGCTCTTGCCAGACGCGCACGTCCTCACCTACTGCAAGAGTTTCACGAATACTCGGCTCTTCAAAAAACGGGCAGATAACGGCTATTTCGCCTTCTTTAGGGACCACCACCGCGGTGAGCCTTTCACTTCGCCACCACTGAATGCCACTAAAATAATCCATGGCCGCACCAGGCTCTAAAATCATGGCTGCAATGTTGTGTTGTTTCATGAGTTGTTGTGCTTTAGCAATACGGTCTTGGCGTTCTTTTACTGAGATAGGTGTGACATTTTCAGTCAAGCTTTTTAAGGTAATATTTGCGACACTCCTCGTAGTAGCCAGTGGGGAAGCGATTGCACTGTAACTAAGGGGTAATGCTGCTAAGGCAGCGCCACTGGTAATTAAAAGCTGTCGTTTACTCAATTCCATTTATGGCCTTGTGAGAGTGAGGAGCATTATTTCAAAATACAGACTATTACAAATAGTCTGTATTTTGAAGCGGCTTGCTTAATGTGCAGTAGCAGAATATGGCTCTATCTGTAGCGTTGCCATTACATCTTCCTCATTCTTAATCGGCAACGAAAGTGTGAAGGTTTGCTGATAGTTTGACAGTTTAGTTATATTTAAAAGTCCCCCCATTTTGTTCATCCAATGGTTAGGCCCTTTAATCATTTTTTGTTTTATTTCTATTTTACCATTGTCTTTATTTGTATTGCTTATGACTTACGATAAGGATTATTTTCTCTTATTTTCTCTTATTTTCTCTTATTTTCTCTTATTTTTATGATTTGACCCGTTTTTACAAAGTGGTCGCTGGGGAGTGAGAAGTTTGAATAGAGCTTTTTATGTCTACTCATTAATAATATACCTCTTCTCAAATACATCGTTTATTTTTCTAGGTTTTGTTATCTTGGACGTAACAGCTTATAAATCATCCTAATAAATGTGACGGCATTTAAATATTGCAGTTCATTTTACAGGCTCTCAAAACCGAGAGGATATTTTACCGCTAATTGTTAGTGTCGTATTCTTCATCTCGCCAACAAAAAAGACAAACCTATATGAGCAAAATAATTAAATGGATCGGCGTTACAGGTATAACTCTAGGCGTCTTAGGTAGTATCGGATGGTGGTCGATTGGAGCGGATTGGCGTGCGCTTTTGTCTGACGCCCCCCGAGACACCAATATTTTGTTTTGGTCCCAAAGTCAGCGTGATGCAGGTTTTAAAATGATGGATAAATTACCATTATTGATTAAATCGAACCCTATAGAGCCTAGTTCAATAGTCAGGGAGTTACCTGAAGGCGAGCCGTTAGTATTTGATATGGATATGGATGATTTTTTTGCCAAACAGCATTTGGCTGGCGCACTCATTCTGCATAAAGGCAATATTCGCTATGAGCGATATGGCATTGGGCTTTCGCCACAGAAACGTTGGACCAGTTTTTCAGTCGCTAAATCCTTGACCTCGAGTCTGGTGGGTATTGCTTTAAAGGAAGGTTATATCAAGAGTTTAAACGACAGTGTTTCAGACTATATCGAAGGTCTGAAAGATTCGGCCTATGATGCTGTCACAATAGAGCAGTTGCTCACTATGACATCTGGGGTTAAGTGGAATGAAGACTATTTTGATCCACAATCTGATGTAGCAAAATTCAATAATCATGTTGCGAACGACGGTCTTCCCAGCATCGTGAGTTACATGAAAAAGTTGCCTAGAGCCTATCCTGCTGGGGAGCAGTGGCAGTACTCCACCGGAGAAACTAATCTTATTGGGATTTTGGTAGGCGAGGCGACGGGACAGACCCTGTCACACTATTTGACCGAAAAAATTTGGAAACCCTTTGGTATGGAAAACCAAGCAAGTTGGCTGCTAAGCCCCGATGAGTCAGAGATTTCCGGTTGTTGTATTCAGGCAAGTTTGCGTGATTTTGCTCGATATGGTCTTTTTGTATTGGAGGATGGCAAAATAAAGGGGACCGCCACTTTGCCCGATGGTTGGTTTGAAATGGCTACCAGTAAACAAGCTGATATTGGCAGTTCCGGCAAAGGATACGGTTATCAATGGTGGACATTCGACGATGGCAGCTTTACTGCGCGGGGTATTTTTGGGCAAACTATTTTTATTGACCCCAAAAGGCAACTTGTTGTTACCCTAAATGGTAATTGGGAAAATGCTACTGAAGCTGAACTCAATAAACAACGTTTTGAATTTATAGACAGGGTTCGCGGGATCATTGATCAACAGGACTAGTCTACTCAACAGTGCGGAACTGAATTGAAGATATTTACAGAGACAGCCATGGTAAACTTACATTAATTAAGCTGTCTGTCTTTGTCATATACTTTTTGAAGCACTGCAATAAATTGCATTTAAGGCAAGCGTATCATGTGCAATTAGAGTAGTTGAATGGCAAGAGATGAGTTAGATTAAACTCATAACGTATCGATTTCACTTGGCCTAGACACTATAAATCACTACAGTGATTATCTGAGCTTTAGTGACAAATTTGAATTATTCACCCTGCCTGAAGGCTCAAGCATTATTGTATCACTAACAAATCAATCTCCCCTTAAAGTGTACCAATCACAATTGGCTGATAAGCTTGTTGACGACCCATCTCAACAAGCTGCAATACATGCCTTAGATGTCCTATTTAGCCATTTAACAAACCGTCAAGCACCATCGTGTTCGCCTATCAAGGGGTTATACCTCTGGGGTGATGTGGGGCGAGGTAAAACCTATTTGATGGACTTGTTTTATGATTGCCTGCCCGATGAGGGCAAGCTGAGGCTGCATTTTCATCGTTTTATGGCGCGTATTCATCAAGAACTGAACGAACATTCAGGTGAAGAAGACCCGTTAGTTCGGATTGCTAATGATCTGGCGAAAACATGTAGAGTGTTATGTTTCGATGAGTTTTTTGTCTCAGACATTGCCGATGCGATGATTTTAGCCGGCTTATTTGAATGTTTGTTTAAACAAGGGGTGGTGTTGATTGCGACATCAAATATGCCAATCAAAGATTTATACAAAAACGGTTTAGCTCGGCACAAATTTTTGCCTTGTATTGCTTTGTTGCAACAACATACCGAGATGCTGCATCTAAATGGTAAGCGAGATCACCGGCTGCATTTAACCAAAGTAGAGATAAATACGCCTGCCACTAGAGCCTCATCACCCCCTTCATCACTGAATATGGGTATCAAGGGCGAAATTGATTTTGACGCTATCTTTATGGGGTTAACTCAAACAATTTCCCCCAAAGATATCCATACCAGTAGTTTAACCATCTGCCATCGAGATATTCCTGTGATCAGAGCTACGAAGTCTGACCAATCCAACAAAGTAGCTTGGTTCGATTTTAATGTATTGTGTGCTGGCTATCGCTCGCAGTTAGATTACATGGACATTGCTAATCGTTTTAACACTGTAATGCTCAGCGATGTGCCCTACCTAGGCGGTGAAGTGCGCGGCTGGATCAAGGCTCGTGGCACAGAGGATGGAGTCGGTGCCAATCAGGCCACTAGTACTGGAGAACGAGTTGTGTCTTATGCCAGCAATGATGATAGTGCCAGACGGTTTATCAGCCTGATTGATGAATTGTACGACCAAAATGTCACCTTGTTTTTAAGCTCGGATGTTCCCTTATCCGAGCTTTATAAAGAAGGCGCTTTGACCTTTGAGTTTCGCCGAACCTATAGTCGCTTGATGGAAATGGGGCACAGGGGCATGGCTTTTTAGACACATCAAACCGGCTAACGGCTATTGAAGTTAAGATCTTCTGTGCTTAATATTAACTACTTACCGATATAGCCATGATAATTCATCCTGAAATCACGACGGGTATCGCCGTGAAATGCTAGACAATAAAGCTAGAATTCACATTGATGTTGCGAATAAATTTGTCCTAACTTGTGTTGTCAGTTATAGTTTTGTGGTTATTTATTATACAGAAACGGACGTTGTGGAAAGCAAATGAAAAAATATATGTTCAGTATGTTTGCTATTGCTGCAACCTGTTTAGTTGGTTGCAGCAATATAAATAATTATGAAAGCCGTATTTATAGCTTTATCGCCGATCAAAATTTGGCTCCAATGGAGAACATTGACTCGGTGCTAGGTTATGAGCTTATTGTATTGAGTGACCAACATCTTGCCCTTACAATACAAAACGGTAAGTCTTATTTTCTGACCAAGCCAGATGATTGTCATAATATTTTCTGGGCCAAAAAGGTAATCCTTTTAGCAGAGGATAAAGGTGTTATTAAAGTTGATAGTGATAAAATTGTCAGAGTCGGAGACAAATATACTGAGTGCACAATAACCGGAATATACAAATTGTATTCAGTGCAATTACAGCAGCTAGCTGGCTTGTCTCGCAGAAAAAATCCAATGCGGTCCCATAGTTTTTTAACCCCTTTATCATCTACAGAATCTAAGAGTATAGGTTTTGAGCACTAGTCTTAATTTCTGTTTGGCGTAATTCCATTAAGCGCCATATTTGGTCTTTCAATATGATGAATCAATAATCAGTAGATGGC
Source organism: Paraglaciecola psychrophila 170 (assembly GCF_000347635.1). Classification (NCBI taxonomy): domain Bacteria; kingdom Pseudomonadati; phylum Pseudomonadota; class Gammaproteobacteria; order Alteromonadales; family Alteromonadaceae; genus Paraglaciecola; species Paraglaciecola psychrophila. The sequence continues at coordinate 900,983 of NC_020514.1, forward strand.
TTGCCCAAGTGAATAGTTAACAGTGTCCATATTATTTCATTTGGGCACACTTACTGATGCATTTTGGACCTTTTTAACTGTGAACTTATGCGAGCTGCACATCATTCAATGATTTGGTTAAGTAACATAGTAACCAAAGCTGCGCAGCATAGCGAAACGAAATATCTCTGATAAATTATTATTAAATGATGATAGTTGTCTGCGTAAAATTCCTCAAAAAGCTATAACATTGGACTTAGCTTTGTAACTCTTTCAGAATATAAACTGTCTTGGGCGACTCAAGGCGCCAACTTAATCTAGGTTCACCTTCCTGTACATTACAGGCTAAATAACAGCGCATCCCTTGTTCATTTTGGCCAAAGTGTCTGTACTGATGTAACGCTTGTTGGCGATTTTTTTCATAAGCGTGCGAAAACGAATTCAATTCTTGAGAATGCGCTAGTGCATTGTAGTTTGGACACAACCAATTAAACGTACTTGTTAACCAGCTATCCTGATTTAGCAGCTTGGTTAGTTGTGACTTTTCTTTAAACGCCCCGGTTATCAGCAAAATATCACTAGTGCTAGAAGTCTGTAGTTTAATGTTAAACCTTGTGGCGTCGGGTAACGCTAAGTTGGCACACAATAAGTGCACTCGTTTTAGTATCAGTCTGGTTTCTTCTAACATGTAGTCGTCAATATTTTCTAATATTTGCCCCTGCCTAACCTCACCTGTTTGCCAAATAGATAATTCTGGCAATAGGTAGTCAAGTACAGGGCTGCTAGCTAAAACGCTCTTTTTAGATTTTTGCAGAAGGGGAATATGCAAAGAATTAATAATTATTTGCGTAGAACTAAACATAGACACGAGTAACATCATTGATTGTGATTTCTGACATTACTCGTGTTCATCACAGTTTGTGCCAACCTAAAATACCTTATTAAAATCATAGGCATGCAAGGGATTCATATGTAATTAAAGTAATATGACAACTTTTTGACTTGGTCTAACTTGAACTTAATCATCAGCCATTTGCTGTGAAGCTATGATAGGGGTATTGGTAAATAACTTGGCGAAGAGCGCTTTTTTATTTTGATTTTTGGCTTACGTTGGGTCAAACGGGCTAAGCCCATGCATTCTCCTCTTAATTATTAGTTGCTTATTTATGCAGTAATAGTCCCATTAATAAATAACACGTTTCCTCAATTAATGAGTTTTTTAAAACTCATTAACTTTTTAGGGAATAAATTCATCTTTGATCCGTTACCTCTGTGTCACTTACATAAAACTACAGGAAACGAAGATGATTAAGCTAAATAAAATTGTAAACCTAATGGTAATTGCGGGTGTGGTTCATTATAGCAGCGCGGTTTTTGCCGCTGATTTGCAAGTGAGTCAAAATACTCAGTTCAATAATCAAACCAGCTTGTCTGAGCAAACTGATACTGACCAAGCAAGCGCCAATTCGGAAACTGAATCTGATACCTCGGCGCAAAGCAATAACAATGCACAAGCAAATGCTAACGGACAGGCAAACAGTAGCGGACAGGCAAACACGGACACCAACACTGAGCAACAGCAAGTGGGATCTACTGCAGATGAAAGTACAGAAACAGCCAGTACTCAAATGAGCAAACTAAATGGAGATGTAGTAGCAAACAGCACAAACAGTCTCGGCAGCTCGGTAGCACAGTCAACATCTGTGATAGCCACCAACAGTTTGTCGACTGTGTCGCAGCTTCAATTACCAGCAATGCCTGCAACAGAACCGACAGAACCATCAGAACCAATCAGCGAATCCGATGACACACAAGACACCGCGCCCAGTGAGATGCCTGATGCGCCTGAATTTAGTAATGCAGTTGCCCTTGCTAACACCACAGACTTTGCCAGCAGCCTATCCTCTAATGCGCAGCAATTGGTTAGCTTAGATGTCGCGTCTCAGGCCACTCAGGTTATCGAGCAGTCAGTTAATACAACCATTGCAGATAGTATTACGAGTAATGCTGAAAGCTCGGTGGTGCAAACCATGAATAGTCAAATTAATACCTTGGTTGCCGAACAAATCAATGCCGAGGTGGCCAACGCGACAGTTACTGAAGTGGCAAATACTATCAACAGCGACTTAGATTTAGGTATTTAAGCTTACTCAATCCCAAACCTACGCCGGCTTATCGCCGGCGTTCTTTTTTATATCTATAGGATAGGTGGTTAAGATGAAATTATTTTTTGAAAAGATGACATGTATTGTGGCTTTAACAACAAGTTCACTGGCATCGGCAACACCTCAATCCAGTTTTAAAGTCAATGGTGAAGTAGGCGCAGGACTAATATCCAACTCTGCTTTAAGTGTCGATGAGTTGGATGATGTATCTTCTCAAAGTGATAGTGGCTATGAATTTAATGGAGTGGTTAAGGGTAAATGGCATGTAACGGATAAAACAAAACTATCTTCTAGCTATGCTTACAATAAAAAGTCATACAATGAATTCTCACAGTATGATTTAGCCTTACATCAACTCAACATAGATGGTAGTTATAAGTTTAATAGCAGTGAGATTGGCGTACGTGTTGACGGCGCTTCTGCCTCTGTAGCGGGTAAAACATTTCTAAACTACCAACAAGTGAGTCTTTACTTTGGGTATTTTGTTCAGCCCGAAACCTATGTGCGCACTAGTGTTAAATTAAAAAACAAATCTTTTGCTGAACTATCCGATCGCGATGCGAGTGGATTTGGTGCAACTCTTGACGTGTTTCACTTCATGAACGGCGCCAACACTATGCTGATGCTTGGCTTAAGTGCCGAAAAAGAAGAAGGTCAGGATAGTCAATTCGATTATTTAGGGCTTGGCATTCATACTAAAATCACCCATAAGTTCAGTCTTTTTGGCCTTGATTCTAAAGTGGGGTTTGGCTTACGTTTTCAAAACAAAGATTATCAAAGTGTTGAAGTGGAAACCTTTCCGGCTGGTCAGGATATAGGTAACAGAGATGAAAATAGGCAGGTTATAGAAGCAAGCTGGGACTTACACTTATTAGATAATTTGTCAGTGATGACAGAGTTGCAACATGGTGACTTTAAGTCTCAACTTGAAAGCCAAACCTATCAGCAAACCATCGCCAGAGTGGGTTTAAAGTACACCTTTTAATGACCCCCTTTAAGATAAAACTATGTACGAGCACATTAAATTTTGAGACTCACACCAGCATTATGTCTCCCTTATACTGGGATTTTGCTTGGTTTGCTAAAGCGTTCTTAACAATACAATTACACTTTTGACTGAAGGTAGCCGTCTAAGGAGACGGTTAGGCTTGTTTTTATTATTTCCGCTTTGAGCGAATTCCGGTCATAGTATTGCATCAATCGCGACTGTTAAGTCGTCGCTTAAAGGGGCCGCTGAATAGTCTTTGCTTAATTCAAAAATTGCCTGAAAGTTGACATAATGTTTTGCGAATTTTCAGCGTCGAAGTTTGACTGAAAAGTGCCAATTGTAGAAGTCGATAAAAACTTGGGCGACAGTCTGTTTTGCCCAAGATGGCTGCCATTCGATAAAATCATTTGTATGTCACGACTGAGCGATCTATAGCCATTCGCTGATGTGACCTTATTAAAAAGTCACGCGTTGACTTGGTAACCGAGTTGATAGACCCATTACGGAAAAATTTACTATTCAAATAATATAGGCGTTCACAATAGAATTAGCTTGATACAAGTCGCAATATGTATAAGATTAAAATACACATCAGTCTGTAAAGAAGTAGGATGTTATCGCTGGTATACGCTTTTTTATAGGGGTGATGCTTTTTATAACTGTTGCATCAGCAAGTCACTCACGAGCTGATGAACCTTTGGTTTGGGGTTTTGCGGATTTCCCTCCTTACATTGAAGCCAAAGCTAATGGCCAACCCTATGGGTCGTTAGCTGAGATGGTTCAAAATATCTTTCAACATGCAGACATCGATTATCGGCCTTTGCACACTCCTAATAAACGCATTAGAAAACTGATTAGTGAAGGATTTGTAGGCTTTTCAATAGGTCCTTTAACAGCAATTGATAACCCCGATGATTTTTATATGAGTAAGGCTGCGGTGGCTAAAATTGAGACACGGTCTTATTGGATTGGTGAGCAAAATCCTGTAATTCAAGCGAGTGATTTTTATGGTCAGTCTGTGGTGTTGATCACATCTTATCAATATTCTGGGCTGCGGGATTATTTAGAAAATCCCAATAACAAGGTTTCAATAGCGGCTAATGTAGAAGATCATAAAAGAGCATTGACTGCACTGTTGTTAAAAAGAGCTACATATATGTTGGGATATAGTAAACCTACTGAATTAATACAGTTGCAAATGAATATTGAAAATTTACATTCCTTTCCATTAAACGAAATTAAAATGTATTTTTATATCCATAAATCTATAAAAAACAGCCGCCAAGTTATGGACAGGTTGGATAAGTCTCATGCTGAGTTATATCCCAATCATGTCAGCGATATCAACAAAGAATAAATCCTCAGCATCACTGTGATTATTTCAGTTCTTTAATTTATTTTTTGTCAATTGTACCTTTCCTCTACCATGAACTTCGGGGTCACCGTTGAAATTTGAAGGGTTTGTGGGCAGATATACTCATCCATTAATGTCTGATTCTGGTATAAACTTCATCGTCAGGTTTAACGCTCGACTGTCCGGTTCACGCCCTGAGTCATTCAACAAGTATTTTATTGTCAATCTACATGATTGAAACATAAAGAAATAATTTAGATGAATAATGTCACCAGTGGATCTAAAAAATGACAGTTAATAATTGCTACTTCAGACTTCAAAATAAGCAAAAACTTAGATGAGTTAAAAGAAAGTTAGATAATCACCTTGAAAGTACCATTATTATTGGGTTTTCTGATTTTTCATCTAAATTTAAGTCACATGTATTTCTTGGGCAAAGCAGCGGTTCGGCTTACGTCAGTTATGTCGCATCTGCTGACACTATAAGTAATGACACGACTGATCTCTATGGTTGCAGGCTATGTTATTACACAAATTCCTCAACTGTCCGCAATGGAGGTAAACAAGAGCGTAAAACCAGCTTTATCAAACCACGCTCCGACTTTAAATGGCACTAAGCCCCCATTTGTAAATAGCCCTAACTGTCCATTTTCGTTAATTTCGACTAGTTAATCTACCAGTACACAAAATAGCGGTTTTCGAAGCGTTTTCAGTTCTAAATTCATTTGAACACACAGACTAATGTCTTTGAATGGCACCTGCGCCAAAGATGGGATCTCTTCCTTTGGGACCAAGGTCAACAGCTTGGTCCCAAAGCAGGGCTAAAACTGTGGTCCGATTAGGTTTGTTATGTTTTCTATGTTTAAACGATAAACACGCAAGGGCAGCAGATACCACGGGTGCTGCCATCGAGGTGCCAGACTCCTTTCCCACACTTTGTTGAGGTTGTGCGCTTAATACATTCACACCTAAAGCTGAGTAATCTATATAGTTTCCACGATTAGACCAGCGGTAAGGTTGCTGTTGCTTATCAATCGCACTTACCGCGATAACATTTTCATAGCCGGCGGGATAAACAGTTGCTGCTGCGGGGCCTTCATTTCCGGCTGCAGCCACAATAAAGGCCCCTTTATCGGTGGCGGCGCCAATCACGCGCTTAAGTACATTATTGTCAGGCCCAGCTAAACTCATATTAATCACAGCCACTTTTTGCTCAAGCATCCAGTTCAAAGCCTCGATCATGGCACCTAAGGTGGCGCCTTGTGAAAATTCTGACTGACGGTAAAAAACTTCTGCGGAATAAAGCTCAGCTTGTGGAAGTAATGGCGTGAGCTCATCGGTGTTGCCAATTAACACACTCGCCACAGCGCTTCCATGTAACGAGGGGGAGACTAGATTGTTAGCTAAAAATGATTTTGCATGTATTTTAGCCGCGGCAAATGCACGGTGTGTTTTGTCTATGGCGCTATCAATCATGCCAATACGCACTGCGGTGTTACACATCAGCCCAGAGTTTGTGGTTGTTTCTGTTATTGTTCTGCTGTCTTTGGGAACGCTTTGTCGATTTTGTACTTGGTATATGTGATTGCGATCGAGAGTTTCAATAGTGTTAGTAGGCAGGTGTTTTGCTAATGCTTGTTTACTATTTAGCGCATCTGGCACCGTAAAGCGTAATAAGGTCAGACCTAAGCTAGCATAGGACTGGCTGGATTCAATCTTGGCGTCAAGCCCAATCAAAATTTGTTCACTGTGCGGGTCGGCTAGCACTATCCATTGATTTTTAACCGCTCTGAAACCTTCTTCTACTTCTACGTCCATCAGGACTGGATTTAATAAATCTGGGCCAATGGGTAACGATTTAGGCAGTTTAGTCAGAGGCACAGTCACTAGGTCTGCTATGGGCGGTAATGTGCTTAAAGAAAATGGACGAGTGCTGATAGATTGACTGAGGCGATTTTCCATCCGCAGTGCAGTGCGTTGCAGCTGATCAACTTGCTTTCCAAGCGCATCGGTATTAACAATTTGTGCCGAAGTAATCTGGCTGAAAACCAGTAAACTGGCAAGGGTCAATTTACGTAGTGTCATGTTGTCCTCGGGCTGAAAATAGTAAACTTAAACTGTAAACGTTTCAGCAATAAATAAATTTCATTATTTTTGGAATAAAAGTCAGGCCCATTCGTCATCTTTGTAAATGAGAGATAAAACAAGAGTAACAGCAATGAATGAATCGTTTGAAAATATCATACCCATGTTGCGACGCTTTGCCTATTCGCTAACCGGTAGCAGTGCGGATGCGGATGATTTAGTGCAAGCCACATTTGAAAAAATACTAACCAAAGGATTGCCTGATGACGTCGAGATCCTTAAATGGGCGTTCAAAGTGTGTCGTAACGTATGGATAGATGAATATCGTTCTCGCAAAGTCAGACAGAATGCAACTCAAGCTCCAGAGTTGCAAGAGCAGGCTGCAGTAGAGCAGCAAACACAACATGAGTCACAAGCATTGTTGACTCAGGTCAATTCTGCAATGCACACCTTGCCCAACGACCAACGTTCGATTTTGTCTCTGGTTGCCTTACAAGGTATGGCATACAAAGATGTGGCTGCAATATTGGAAATTCCAATTGGCACCGTAATGAGTCGCCTATCACGAGCTAGAAATTCATTGTTGAATTTGGTCAGGCCAACTGAGTTAGAGGAAAACGCATGAACATTAGCGATGATATGTTAAGTGGCTTTTTAGATGCTGAATTAGCGCCACAAGATATGGAACTGGTTAGAGTAGCCCTTGAAACAGATGATGACCTAGTGATGCGTATGGCTGAATTATCTCAGGTTGATCAGTGGGTGTTAGAGCACGCTCAGCAAATTGATCACACCGAGGTGCCTAAAAAATTAGTGGTATTAGCACAACAACTTGATGTTAAGCGAAACAGCCATAAGACTGCTGCTGTGAATAATGTGGTTCAAATATCGGCTTGGGAAAAATGGACTGCTGATATAAAAACACCCTATGCCATGGCAGCTGGTGTTGCACTGGTAGCAAGTGTCGCTATGTTGAATTTGTCTCAGCAAACGACTGACCTTGGCTTTTCCACTGATATTGCCGCAGTGTTAGATACTGAGTTCAGTGGTGAGACCGCCTACCTCGAAGACGGAAGTACGGTAAAAGCGCAGCTGAGTTTTGAAAATCAACAGGGGCAACTGTGTCGCCAGTATCAAGTGGCCAGCAGTGACAACCGATCTACTAACATTGCCTGTAAACAAATCAGCGGCTGGAAACTTCAAGCTCAACATACCGAGCAAAGTGTCGCCGTCACAGGTGATTATCAAACAGCTTCAAGTAGTCAACAGTTGGAAGCAGTGATCGATGCAATGATCAGCGGTTCTGCACTGGATAGAAACGAAGAACAACAAGCAATCAATAATCAATGGCAATTTGAAAATCAAAAAAGAGGTGATTTATGAAATATTTTATGGCGTTGTTAACACTTACATTATTAGTTTTAGTCTCAGGCTGTACTTCAAAGCCTGACTACCGTTCTGCAAAAAATGGCTCAGTAGGCTACAGTGAGCAAAAAATTACTGACGACCGTTACCGAGTGCAGTTTAAAAGTCATTCGAAAACCGTAGCCGATGCATCAGATTATGCACTGTTACGCGCTGCTGAGTTAACTCAGCAGCAGGGTTACGATTGGTTTGTGGTGACCAGCAAAGAAACCTTTGTGGAATCAGAAAAACAGCAACCTAGTTCGTCCATTGGTTTTACTCAAACACGTCAAATAGAAAGAAACTGTGGATTGTTGACCTGTGAAACCCGTACTCGTCCATCCACAGAAGTGGGGGTAAATATCAATAATGGCATCAATAATAATCGTAAAGAAGTGCATAGCATATTGGAAATACGCATGGGTAAGGGCGTAAAACCTAATGAAGACAGCTATGGTGCTCAAGATGTGGTCGATAATCTTAGTCAGAAAATAGACCTCGATTGATTACTCTCTTCATAAGTTGGTTTATGCAAATACATGATTAAAAATTTATGATGGTCTTAAATCAACATCAGTAGATAGGTACAGTTAGACACTAAAAATAACGCCACTGAACGTAAAGTTCAGTGGCGTTTTTACATTATTTATAAGGCAACAGCCTAAAGACTCATTATCGACAGGATTTGAAGCAATATTTTAGACATTAAACGAAGGGTTAAGAAAATCGTTAAAATATGAAGTACAAGCAGGGCTACTAAATTACTGCGCAGAAATGACTTGGCCGTCCATTTGTATTCCAGTAATTGGTCACTAGAGACAAATTAATATTATAGCCATCACTGCGAAATGTGAGATAACAAAGTTAATATTGGCATCGATGTTGAGTATAAAATTGCTCATATCCGACAAGTTCTCTATAGTCGTGTTATGGTTATTTATTATACATTTACAAACGTTAAGGTAAGCAAATGAATAAATATATAAACACCCTATCCGTTGTTGCTACGATATTTTTATTTGGTTGTAGCAACAGGATTAATTACGAAAAAAATATAAATAGTTTTATAGCTGATCAAAAACTAGCGCCTATGGAAAGTATTGATACAGGTGGCGCGATTAAGTATCGTGCTTTGAATGACAAGCACATTGCGCTAACTATACAAAACAGTGGATCCTATTTACTGACCGTGCGTGCTAATTGTCAGGATATAATGAATGCTACAAAGATCGTGCTAGCAACAGCAGCTGAAGGTGTTGTTCAAGTCAATAGTCGAGATAAAATTGTCCGAATTGGTGATAAATATTCTGAATGCCTAGTATCTGGTTTATACAAGTTGCACTCAGGACAATTGGAGCAACTTGTTAGCTGGTCTTATAGAAGGGATCCGAGTTGGAGTAATAATTTAATTTACCCATTATTTTATGATGTTAAAAGTAGAGGTTTAGAAAACTAACACCAATTTCTGATTTGTAGCGACTCATCAAATATATTCATGTTAAGAAAAATAAATGAAAAAACATGTGAAAACTATATTAGCTCTTGTTACTACCAGCACATTTTTGGTTGGTTGCAGTAATATAAATAATTATGAACACGACATTAATAATTTCATTGCAGATCAAAATTTATCCGCCATAGAAAGGATTGATTCAGTACTCGATTATGATTTTATTGTATTTAACGACCAACATATTGCGCTTATCAAACAAAACAATAAGTCCTATTTGTTGACCACCCCAGATAATTGTCAGAACATGAACTTTGCCAATAAGGTCATTCTTTTATCTGCAGATAAAGGTGTTGTTCATGTTAATAGCGATAAATTGCCCGAGTTGGAGACAAGTATACAGAGTGCACAATAACCGGGATATATAAGTTGTACTCCGTTCAATTACAGGAATTAGTTCATATGTATCGACATCAAAAACCGTTGCAGTCAATTAGATCCAACGCCGCCTTAAGTAATTTAAAATATTGAGCTGTTGAGACAATCGAGCAGAGTTAATTAAACTTACAACGTATTGATTCTCATTGTCGGTAAAGCGGATGTTTTTAGTTTTCCCTTGTCCTCTCTGGAACCGGTTATTTATCATAAAAGTATGCGACATAAGAGATAACTGAAAGATGAGCATTGCCCAGAAACGTATTTTTCTGGCGTCTCTTTTTTAGTGACAAAGCAAAACATTAATGAATAAACTTTGAACGTATTATAATGCTGGCTTAGGTTGAATAATACGGATGTCATTCATAAATAAGAGTACCTGGTTAAAAATGGGGGAGTTACTAATAAGCTTGCACCCCAAACTTCAACAATAACCGTGGTAATATATCATCCAAATTTTGCACATCAGTATCGTCCAGTTCAATAAGCTTCAAACCGTACTTTTCATAAATAGCTGATTTCTTTTCTTTACGAGCTAGAGACTTAGGATCATTATCGTATCCCCAATACTCGATATAGACTTTTCCCGTTGGGATATAGAAGTCACAATATACATTTTCTTCAATGGGTAACTTGCGTTCGTAGGCATGGACTATTTCAGCTATATACAGCCAATTATCAATCATCATCTCAGCTTTAGAGCGAACATAGTGACCGTCTGTCGCCCTATGTTTGGCTTCAAACTTCTCTTTAAATTCCATTGCGTTTGATACGTTATTGGTATCGTTCGATGAAATAAGTAAGGGTGCATTAGACCCCGTAATATCGTTTATAGAATTCAGCAGTAAACTAGACTGAGTGATTGTCTCTGGCCACCTAACATAAGGCACGCCTGAACGAGAATCTTCACTTTGAAGTGCCCCTTTTTTGAGGCCTTGCTCTGTGACAACCCAGCCCTTTAAGCTTTTATTAATCCATCCAAGCTCTGAAAAAAGATAATTCAATTTGTTTGCCGAGATACCAAATTCTTTGCTAATTTTAGTTGAGCTAACCAATTCAACAGCGATGTCAGGGCTTTGATGTGCAGGTAATTGTGTCAAATCAAAATCTTCAGGCCATTCAATGTAATCCCCAAGTTTTACCGACGTTTTAATTCTTCCCCCGGCCAGTTTACCCTTTGCAGTTAAGGCCCATTTCTCAAGCCCACGCACAATGTAGTTAACTTCTTGAAGCTTAGCGAAAACAGCCTTCGGCTCAAGAGCAAGACGTTTAGCAGTGGCAGTGGTAGAAAAATATTTGATGGTTCATTTCCTAAACTAGTGAGAAGGAATAAGTTTATATGAATAGAATAGCTGACGGCAATAGATCTATCTTTTGAATGTAGATCCCTTACGCCAATTTTTTAGTCAGCAAATTTGATGTTTTTGACCTATCTTCGCCTTAAGTCGAGCATTGCCTTCAAGCTGATGTCAGTAAACGCATGCCTTGATTTTAATTATTAATTCAGTGTAGCCAATAAAAAACCGGCTCTCGCCGGTTCTTCAAATATTTTCTAAAAGCTCGTAGCTCGTAGCTCGAAGGCTAAACTTAAACCCTAAACTGCTGCACCGAGCTTTGTAATTCTTCAGCAAGCTTAGCCACTTCATGACTAGACTCAGATGTCTGATTCGCTCCGATTGTAGTTTCTTCAGCAATATTCACTATATTTTCAAGTTTTTCACTGATTTCTAGTGAGACTATGTTTTGTTCACGAGCCGATTGTTCAATCTGACTACTGACGTCATACGCTTTGTGAACTGCATCGGTAATTGATTCCAGTGCGACTGTCGCATTCTCAGTTTGTTCAACACAAAGTGTGGTTTGTTCTTTGCTCTGATTCATTACAGATACGGCTTTTTCAGCGCCGGCTTGCAATACTTCAATCATGGAGTTAATTTCTTGAGTTGATTGTTGAGTTCGACTGGCTAAAGTTCTCACTTCGTCTGCTACTACAGCAAACCCACGACCCTGTTCACCAGCTCTTGCGGCTTCAATAGCTGCGTTCAAAGCAAGTAGGTTAGTTTGATCAGCAACGCCCCTGATAACATCTAAAATACCGCCTATGCTAGCACTGTCTTGATGCAGTTTATTTATTACTGCCGCAGCTTCCTCTACGTCTTTAGCTAGGACTAGAATAGTTCTTTTGTTTTCTTCTGAAATTACTTTGACTTTTTCTGCTTCAGAGTCAGCATGTTTAATTTGGTTTAAGGTGTCTTCGGCACTCTTAGTGACTAGTTGCGACGTGCTGTGCATTTCGGTGGTGGCAGCGGCAACTTGTGCGACTTGTGATTTTTGTTCTTGGATTGAGCGCGTAGTTTGCGCCGTTACCGTAGATGTTTGTTCAGCTGCAGCTGCCAACTGAGCGGCCCGTGAACTGATACCTGTTATTAGGGTTTTTAAGCTATCGATTAAGTTATTACAGTTTTTGGCTAAGTCACCGAATTCATCTTGCGCAGAATCGTCTAGTCTTTGAGTTAAGTCACCTGTAGAAACGAAATTAAGCATTTCGTTTACTTTGTGTAGTGGTTTTATAATCGCTTGTACGGTCCAGTAAGCGATGGTTGCAGCAATAAGAACAGAGATTAAACCTATTATAATGGTAATCGTTTTTCCCGTGGTAACAGAGTCTGCAACGTCTTCTTTGGCATATTTTGCTTTGGCGTCCGCAAGCTTTAATAAATCATTCAGTTTTTGAAGCGCATCTTCGATGTTTGCCTCTGAGGATGTGTATGCAGAACCGGCTTGCAAGCGACTGTTTAAACGTTTGATTTGTGACTGAATTAGGCCATTGGGTGAGGATATCGAATCGGTAACATCAGCAATTAAGTCATATAGCTCACTCAATGTACCACTGTCATCTCTATCTCCTGCAGTGGATTGAACTTCAGTTGTTTTGTCTTTGATTTGATCAACAACTAATTTTACTTCATTGCCTATGGTATCTGCTCTTACTAGTGTTTGTGTCTTAACGTATTCTGCACCTACCGTCAGTAATGAGGTAAGACTTGATTCAAGCCCATTAGCTATTTCCGCTGCTTTAGACAACTGACTATTGCTTTGCACCTTTTCTAAATCCGCAAAATCAACAATTAAAGTTGAACCATCGTCGGCGTTATCTTCAATATTTCTGAGTACATCTAATACTTTGTTGCCAAACTCTAAGTCGGCTTTCTTGTTATCAAATATTGCGTTTACATTCTCAATGTACTGACGATATATCTCTTCGGTTTCAATCAAAGATTCCCTTAAATCTGGCTCTTTACTGACCACACTGGTGAGGATGCGCAATTCATTATCAAAATTGGTCTGACTGTCTTCGAAAGCGGTTTTCTTGTTTCTCAAACCATCTAGGGTTGTCTCATAATAAGACTCAGTGGTGAGACGGCCCATATTTAAGAAAGACACTTTTAGTTGACTACTACCGCTCACTGTAGGGAGGGCTAATGTATTAACCTCTTCAGTGGCAGTATCTATACTAGATAAACTTGATACCGCTACTACTCCTAATACAACTAATAGAAGTGTGATGATCCCAAATCCACCGACGACACGGGTAGCTACTGTAATTTTCATTGAATGGCCCTATATCAAGTTGGCAGTATCCATACTGGCTTTATATGTTTTCATTTGACTGCTAAATGCAACCTATTCTTATTCGCATAGGACTATACCCGACTGAGTAATAATTTGTAATCTTAGAATTTTTTCTCTTAGACTATAGTCTTATTGGATAACACAATACTAAGTATCGACTGACTACAATTAATCTTGAAAGTTTACCGAACAAATTTCACTAGAGGATAAATTTAATAGTGTCATGTTTTGCTCCCAAACATAACCCGTGCCCAAACCAATGAACTGGCTATTATACGTATCGCCATTTAGCGAAGCCCAATGACCAAACACTACTCTTTGGTTCGACTTGAATTTTTTATTTATCACTTTAAACCAAGGCGTTAGTTCCTGAGGCGCCAGTTCTGGTGGAGTTTTGCAGCTAAAATCTAGTTCGTTTTGGTTTACTATAAAACGCATCCGTGTCATCGCATTGACGATAAAGCGAAATCTTTGGGACCCTTGTAGAGACTTTTGCCAAATTGAAGGCTGGTTGCCGTACATATAGGCTAATGATTCTTTCCAATCTTCAGCTTGTAACTGCTCACTGACTTCAAGGCTAAATTTGAGCGCTTTTTTGACTGACCACTGAGGATATAAACCAGCATGAGTTACTAAGGTATCTTGGTCGGCCAACAAAGCCAGTGGTTTTAGCCTTAACCAATTGATATAGGTATTAAGTTTAGGGCTAGCAAGTAATGTGTCTAAGTTATCATTGGGTTTGGCTTTGCGAATACCTGCAAAAATAGCTAATAAATTTAAGTCGTGATTGCCTAAAACGGTATCAAAACTGTTTTCTAATGAATACAAGTAGTCCAGTGTTTCAAGTGGTTGGGTGCCGCGCCCTATCAAATCTCCAACTGCAATTAAGCGATCGTTAATCGGAGAGAAATGGACTTTGTTTAAAAGCTTTTGCAACCCCAAAAAGCACCCTTGAATGTCACCAACAATATAAGTGGCCATAAGAGTTAGTTGACTACGTTAGGAACTGCTAGGCTAAAAACGTTGATAACAGCTTCAAACCGTCCGCCATCTTCTTGTTGCATTTCGTAATAGCCTTGCATTGTTCCCACGGGGGTATCTAACACAGCTCCACTGGTGTATTGAAAAAAATCACCAGGCAGGATGTGCGGTTGTAAGCCTATGACTCCAGGGCCTTCTACTTCTGTTTTTTTGCCATTGCCATCGGTTATTAACCAGTATCGATTGATAAGCTGAACCGAATGCTGGCCATTATTGTGAACCGAAATCTTATATGCAAAAACATATTTATCTTTATCAGGTATCTGGTTTTTTAGATACTGAGTTTCTACTGTAATCTTAACTTTATTCAATTGCTTCATCTATTACTCGACGCTGCCAAACTCTTTATTTCTATGCCAAAGAGTCTACCGCATTAGCAATTTTTGCATACTGCTGTAACGATAAATTTTCAGCACGTAACTCGGGATTAATGTCTATATCGATGAGTTGTTGTTCGCTTAGGCTTTCTTTTAAGCTATTGCGGAT
Organism: Paraglaciecola psychrophila 170; assembly: GCF_000347635.1. Lineage (NCBI taxonomy): Bacteria > Pseudomonadati > Pseudomonadota > Gammaproteobacteria > Alteromonadales > Alteromonadaceae > Paraglaciecola > Paraglaciecola psychrophila. The sequence goes on from NC_020514.1 coordinate 916,003, forward strand.
CGTTTTACGCCTTTGGTTAAACGCTTGGGCACAGACTTTATGTAAGGTGTCTTCATTTGTTAAAGTTACGGGTTTTTGCTGATGGGGTACAAGCCTAACCACTGCCGAATCAACTTTAGGTGGTGGATTAAATGCGCCTGGCGGCACTTGTAATACCGGTATTATTTGGCAATGGTACTGAGCCATAACAGATAAACGACCATAACTTTTATTGCCTGGAGAGGCCGCTAAGCGATTTACGACTTCTTTTTGTAGCATAAAGTGCATGTCTTGTACTTTATTGGCAAAAGAAAATAAGTGAAACATCAATGGCGTAGAAATATTGTAGGGTAGGTTACCGAAAATGCGTAAAGGTTTATCATCTGATAATAACTGCGAAAAGTCGTATTTAAGAGCATCGGCTTCAATAATGGTCAGCTTACTAGCAATAAAAGGATGCGTTCTTAACCTTTCAGCCAAATCTCTATCAAGTTCAATTACAGTGAGGGAATCAATTAATTCACAAACTGGTTCAGTTAACGCGCCCAGTCCAGGGCCAATTTCAACCATGTGTTGGTCTTTTTGTGGCCCTATGACGGTGACTATTTGATCGATAATATAGTTATCATGTAAAAAATTTTGTCCAAAACGTTTTCTTGCTGTATGCCCTAAATGTTGTTTAGTCATTCTTTTTGCGCTGCTATTGAGATGGCTTTTTCGATGGCAAGGTTGAAACTGCCTGCGTCTGCATGACCTGTACCCGCTAAATCTAATGCTGTACCGTGATCGACAGATGTACGGATAAACGGTAACCCTAAAGTGATATTAACTGAGGCTCCAAAACCTTTGTATTTCAAGACAGGTAATCCTTGATCATGATACATGGCTAACACAACGTCAGCTTGTTCTAAATATTTTGGATTAAAGATTGTATCTGCGGGCAAAGGCCCAGTGATGTTCAAGCCTTCTGCTCGCAAAGCATCAAGAGCAGGTATGATAACCAAAATTTCTTCTTTGCCGATATGCCCATTTTCACCGGCATGGGGATTTAAACCACACACAAAAATATGTGGTTTTTTAATGCCAAATTTCAGCATTAAGTCGGTATTAACTATGTGTATTACCTTGTGTAAACGCTCAAAAGTAATCGCCTTAGCAACATATGCCAAAGGAATATGGGTGGTGGCAAGTACAACTCTTAGTCCCTCTGTAGCTAACATCATGACTACGTCATTGGTATTAGATTCGTGAGCAAAAAACTCTGTATGACCACTAAAAGAAATGCCACCTTCATTAATGATGCCTTTGTGAACAGGGCCTGTCACCACAGCATCAAATTCACCATCTAGATTTTTTTTACACGCTTGGCGCAGAGTTTCTACAACATAGTGGCCATTTTCGCTATCTAGTTTACCGCTTATAACCGGAACTTTAGTTTTTATATCGACCAAAAATAATTGCCCAGCAGGCAAAGTGTGCTCATTATCTTGATCATATGGGACCAAGGTAATAGCTAAGTTTAGTTCTTTAGCACGTTGCCTGAGCATGTCTCCATCAGCAAAAGCCACCAATTGCACTGGCCATTCTTGTTGTGCAATGCCTATAAGTAAATCTGGACCAATACCAGCAGGCTCACCCGGGGTAATGGCTAACTTTAACGGTTTCAATTATTCGCCTTGCTGCGGTAATACTTCAATGTATGCACTTGCACGTATTTCTCTCAACCACACATCTGACTCTTCGGAAAATTTACGTTGAAATAGTAATTGATAGGCTTTTTCTTCTTTGCGTTGCTCAGTTATATCACCCACACGCTTTTCAAGTAATTGCATTAGATGCCAGCCATATTGAGTTTTAACGGGTTGGCTGATCTCATCAATCTCTAAATTCGCTAACGCATCGCGAAAATCAGCTACATATTTGCTCGGTTCGGACCAGCCTAATTCCCCGCCCTTTAACGCAGAACCCGGATCGGCAGAATGTTCTTTTGCAAGTTCAGCAAAGTCAGCTTCGCCCGCTAGCAATTTCTCGCGAAAGCCTTTAAGCATTGTTTTGGCTTTTTCGTCACTCAATATAATAGAAGGAGCAATTAATATATGACGAGCATTTATTTCTTCGACTTCGACTGTCTCGATACCTCGAAGATCCTTTACCTTCAAAATATGAAAGCCAGCGCCACTTCTAATTGGTCCTATTAAGTCGTCTTTAGATTTTTTTGTACTGCTTCGGCAAACAGGGTGGGCATAGAGTTAATGTTCATCCAACCCAGATCTCCACCTTCTAACGCACGGGAGCCACCTGAGGAAGCCGTAGCGATTTTGGCAAAGTCTGAACCTTTGTTAAGCAGTTCAATTACTTTACCTGCTCGGGTTTTAGCTTGCTGTATATCTTCATCGGTTGGTTCAGGTGGAAATTCAATTAAGATATGTCCCAAGTTGTATTCCGCTTGTTCATCGCCTTGTTCGTCAATCAGGGTAACCAAGTTTTTAATTTCTTGCTCGGTGATGTATACACGTCGGCGGACATTGGCACGGCGCACCTCGCCAAGTATAAGTTCTTTGCGAATTTCTTCGCGGTAGGTGTCGTAGGTGACTCCTTCCTGGGATACTTTTTCACGAAACTGGGCAATATTCATATTCTCGCCCTTAGCGATATTAGCGATAGTCTGCTCTAACTGCGGATCACTAACTTGGATGCCCATACGATCGGCCATCTGCGTTTGCAGATTATCTAATATCAGCTTTTCAATAGCTTGGGTGCGCAACACCCTGTCAGAAGGCAGGTTTTGGTTGTTAAGCACTGCATTACGTTTTACGACGGTAATTAATTCACTTATTTGACTCTCTAACACCACTCCTTGATCAACGATCACAGATACGCTGTCTAATAGTTCAGGTGCTGCCTCTGTCTTAAGTGATAAGAAAGAGCTAATTAAAAAGGCTACTACTATTACTTTCATGATTATCTTTACTTTTTTAGTTAAAGGCGTTGTTTGATTACGCGCGTTGGGTATGTCAAAAGGTTACCAACAATTAGTTAGTTCAAACCCCAATTAGTTCAATAGATAAGAGTGCTTGTGTGCAAACTGCCCTTCTATTAGTTCAGTATGTAAGAGCGTCAGTAAACAAACCAGCCCTTTATTAGTTCAATAGATAAGAGTGCTTATGTGCAAACTACCCTGCTATTAGTTCAATAGATAAGGACGTCTATATCCAAACAACCCATCTCTTAATAAATTTCGAGTGGTGAAGTATACATTAAAGCCTGACTCAAATTCATTGGTACTTTGTGCTCCATTTTCATCAAACCGGTTACTTAAGTTACGCTGGGCAACAAAACTAACACTCCAGCAACATGATTCATATTGCACACCAGTATAACTCTCCACTGTTCTGTGACGTTCTAAGTCATGATACCAACGGCCAACCCATTGCCAATTTTTAGTGATGGGCCAGCTTGCGGTGACACCCACTTGATTGATTTTTTCAGAGGATAAATCCCTTACGTATCGGTGATTTATCTGAATGATCTTGTTTTCGGCAAGTTGATATTCTAAGGACAAACTACTGCGTTCGACTTTGTCGGTAATAGTTGAAACCTGAGCCTGAGTGTGAGCATACCATTTACTGCCTATTTTCCAATCTAGCTCTGCTGCTAGGGCCGAACGGTCATCATCTTTAGTTGCATCTACTACTTGGGTGTCTTTTAAATAAAATATTTGTCCAAGGCTGAGTTTAAAACGCTCTTGGTTATTCTTATCAATAAAGCTAGATGTCATGCCCACCGTAATTTGATTATTGTCGCTGATACGATCTAAGCCTGTAAATTCCTGCCCTCTGAATAAACCTGCAAAGTCATTGAATAGCCGAGTCGTGTCATATCTGCCAATGTTACTTTGGTCTTCGAAGCTGGTATATAAGTACTGGACTTTAGGTTCAAAAGTTTGGGTTACTGGCGCACCAAACCAACTGGCTGGTCTCTCAAATGCCAAAGAACCGTGAACCTTAACTTGACCTAATGTACGGGAGATATTTTTATCAAGTGCCAAATTTTGAATGTTTTTCTGAATGTATCGAGTATGTAAAATAGTCGCTTCTGCGAGAAATACGCTCCATTGATTTTGAAATGGATATCGCACTGTAGGAGCAATATGAAGACGCGTCGCCGTAGGATTATCTGACTCACTGCTTTCAAAGTAAGCTAATTCTGAATTCACCTGAAATTCTGCGCCTAACCCCATAGGTGTTAAATAATTGAGTCTAATTTCGGGCAATGCACGGTAGCTATCGGGGTGGTCGCCCAATACCTCAAAATCTCTAAATTGCGCTGAAATATCTAGATTTTTTGAAAAATAACTCAATCCCAGTGTTTTATACAAATGGGTATCTGCTCGATTGTAATAATCAGAACCTAAGTCAACAATATAGTTGTCGTCGCTTAATCCGTTAATATCAGCGTTTACTCGCCAATTTTCGCCAATTTGACCACTGTGGATTAATCGATAAAAATATCGCTCGGTGTCATCGTTTAAATCTTGGTCGTCAGGGAGATACTCAATATTTACCTGACCTGCATGTGCCTCGGTTAAATATCTGAATTCAGTTTTAAGCTGCAATCCCCGCTCAGACATAAATCTTGGACTAAATGTTAAATCATAGTTGGGCGCAATGTTCCAGTAAACCGGCTGCTCAAGGCTGACACCCGTAGAGCTATTACTCGATATACGCGGATAAAGGATACCAGATTGTCTTTGGTCGTTAATTGGGAAGGAAAATAGGGTAAGTACAGCACTGGTAAGTTTTTAATATAAAATCGTGCGTGTTTAACCACTCCTCTGGATTGGTCTGGGGTGATTTCTATATTACTGGCTTGAATGCGCCATACTTCGTTGTCTACTGGGCAAGAGGTAAAACTAGACTCTATAAGATTTATACCGGTTTTTTCGCCAAGACCAATTTTTTGGGCTTTGCCATGACCCTGCACATTATTTAATTGGTAAAAAGATTCTTCAATGAGTAATTCATTTGAAATTCTATTCAGCTGCATACTTTGACTCGATACAGTGATGTTACTGTCTTTAAAACTGACATTTCCTGTTGCATTCAAGGTCTGGGTTTGACGATTGAGTACCGCTTCATCAGCTTTAATCTTGGCTTTGAAACTATCGATTTCTACTTTGCCTTTGAATCGCGCAAAAGTATCTTGATTGATTTCACTATCCTCAGACTTGACCTGGATTTGCCCTTCAAGTAATGAATTATCAAGATTAGGCCCAGCCAAAGGAACAAAACAGACTTCTTGGGCATCGGCTAGCCCAATCGACATCGACAGAAGGCTAATAAATAAGAATTGTTTGTTTTGTATACGGGGCAAGTACAAAGTGACCTAAAGTTACATTTAAAACGGCTAGTTAACGTGTAATTTTAAAGGTTTCAATGGGATTTACCAGTAAACTTGCAAAAAAAGCGTTATTTCGCCATTCTTGACCTTCTTCCAGCAGCCAATTATTGAATAATAAGAGATCAACTTGAAAACACCGTTAACTTTCAAGCAACTTCGACAAAAGAAATTACATAATTGGATTAACCAAAATACTGATTTTGAATGTGAATCGTTGGAAATAGTATCTGGTGATGCTGGTTTTCGTCGGTACTTTAGGTTTGCTTGTTATGGGCAATCGATTATTGCCGTTGATGCGCCTCCAACAAGTGAAGACACCGCTCAGTATATTGCTGTGGCTCAAAGTTACCGAGAAAAGGGTATAAAAGTACCTGAAATATATGCCCACGATCTTGCTCAGGGATTTTATCTTCAGCAAGATTTTGGTAACCGCTTGTTTAGTGATGTTTTAACAGAAGATACCTGTGACCTGCTATATCCAAAAGCGTTAGCTAATATTCCCATTATCCAGAGTTGCTTATCCACTGAAAGCGGACCATTACCAGACCATGATGGTGCATTTATCGACATAGAATTAAGACTTTTTCCAGATTGGTTATTGAATAAATACTTGCAGTTACGTCTGACTGATTCAGAAGAAAACATGCTAAGTAAGGTTTTTGACGAAGTCAAAAGTTCATGTTTGATACAACCTAAGGTAGGTATGCACCGAGACTATCATTCACGCAATCTAATGTTGCTTGAGGATGATGAGATCGGGGTGATTGATTTTCAAGATGCGGTTGTGGGACCTATTACTTATGATGCTGTTTCGCTACTAAGGGATAGTTATCAAGACTGGCCACAAGAAAAAGTACAGCAGTGGTTACAAGACTGGCATGCAGAATATTATGCTCAGTATCCTTGGATTGAATTTAAAATGTGGTTTGATAGTGTTGGGATGCAGAGGCATATCAAGATTGCAGGGATATTTGCTCGTTTGTTCATACGTGATCACAAATCAAGCTTCTTGGCAGATATTCCTCACACTTTGCATTATCTGATTAACGAAGCCAGTCAATACCCAAAATATTCTGAGTTTGCTCAGTTTGTTAGTGAGCGAGTGTTGCCAAATGTTTTGCAAAAACTAAAGTCTACTCATCATGACACTTAATACTGCGATGATTTTAGCCGCAGGTAGGGGAGAGAGAATGCGGCCTTTAACCGATTCTGTTCCTAAGCCTCTGCTTAAAGTTCAGGGTAAACCTTTGATTGAATACCACCTTGAAGCGCTTAAACGCTCAGGTTATGAGCGAGTTGTTATTAATCATGCATGGTTAGGTCAACAGATTGAAAGTGTCCTGGGTAATGGTGAACGTTTTGGTTTGGATATACTCTATTCTGCTGAGTCCCGTGCATTAGAAACTGCGGGAGGCATAATTAACGCATTGCCATTACTTTGTTCAGACTCAAAGGATGAAATGTTTACTGTGGTTAACGGTGATATTTTTACTGATTTTAATTTTGAGGCTTTACCCAGTTTTTTATCCGAAGGGGTAGAAGCGCATTTGGTGATGGTTGATAATCCTGATCATAATCCAAAAAGGAGATTTTTATTTTACGGGTCATGATTTAGACCCTAAACAAGGATCTAAATTAACGTTTAGTGGGATTGCCGTTTATCGTAAAAGCTTTTTTGCACAGCAGTGCTCCGGGGTGAAAACTTTGCCCCCTATGTGGCGAACAGCCATTAACCAAGGTTTAATTGCAGCGCAACATTTTACGGGGCAATGGATAGATGTGGGTACCCCACAACGATTAAATGCATTAAATAAAAAAAATTAACGGAAGCAGATGATAGGTAAAATTTTAGGTACCATTTTTGGTTTTATGTTTGGGCGTATCCCAGGTGCGGTTTTAGGTTTTATGGTCGGACATATGTTCGACAAAGGTTATAGCAAAAATTTCAATCAAACCGGTGGATTCAACCGTTTTTTTGCGAGCAAAGATGAATTCAAAACCCAAGCGGTTTTTTTTCATTGCCTGTTTTCGGTCATGGGGCATGTAGCCAAAGCTGATGGCAAGGTAAGTGATGTCGAAATACGCATGGCTAGTGCCTTGATGGATCAGATGAACCTTGAAGGCGATGTGCGCAAAGAGGCGCAGCAAGCTTTTAGAGATGGCAAGGCTGCAGATTTCGCTCTGAAACAAACCGTTCAAGAGTTTAAAGAGTCCTGCCATGGTCGCCGTGATATTGTGCAGGTGTATTTAGAAATCTTAATCCAAGCGGCTTATGTTGATGGCAAACTGGATAAAGCCGAACAAACTATTTTAGAGACGGTGTCTCAATATTTAGGCTTTAGTCAACACGACTTACTTTACTTAATGTCAGCATTTGAAGCAGAAATGCGTTTTAGACAAGGGGGTGGGGGTCAACAACACACTAATGGGAAAAAGTATTCTTCCCAACAATCCTTGGATGACGCCTATAAAATTCTCGGTGTTAAAATATCCGACGACGGTAAAAGTATTAAGAAAGCTTATCGCAAGCTGATGAGTGAACATCACCCCGACAAATTAGTCTCAAAAGGTTTACCCAAACAAGCACTAGAGATAGCAAAAAATAAAACCCAAGATATTCAGTCAGCATACGAAATGATCAAGGAAAGGCGCGGGTTTAAGTAGACAATGTATGGGTTGAAAAAGGCTTTCTAGCTTCGTTATAGCCTTCTATTTCCTTCGATTGAGGTTTCTGTAATTTTGCTGCGCCACCATGCAGCCAATGATGAGCCCGTGATATTCATTATTGGACCAAATACGGCTGGCGCTAATCCCATGCTCGTGACTCGTCCCACTTCTAACGCAATACCTGATGCAAGTCCTGAGTTTTGCATATCTACTTCGAAGGCAATAGTGCGTGAAGAATCTTCGTCCATGCCAAATAGTTTTGCGCTGCCATAACTAAACGCGTATCCATGTATATTATGGAGCAATACCCAAACCACTAACAGCGCGCTTATGTCGAGTAAACTATCGCGACCCACAGCTGTGATTACCCTAATAATTATGGTGATACCCCGCGTCGATAACTTAGGCATGGCGCTATCGACTATGGGAAAGCGACCATGCAACCAGCGATTGAATAACAACCCCGCTATAATAGGTAAAATCATAATTATGTTAATACTCTAAACATCGCCATTAATGGGTACAAACTGATCGGCAAATAGCGGCATATAAAAAGGTGTAATAAAGGACGCGAGTAACGTAATTACAACAGTAAGAGTAACCGATAGCGCCAAATTAACGCCATTACGTTTGATGCTAACCCACTAATATAATGCCCGAAGGGATTTCAGGTGGCAGTGCGGCGGCTGTTGCCAAACTAAAACTAATAAACGGCATAGTTAAAAACTGGCCGACCAAGCCAATCAATACCCTTTTTGGCATTTTACTAATCTGCAAAAAATATTTTATGTTCATGGACGTGCCCATGCCAAACATGATGACCATCAATAAAGGCACGATCAGTTCTTTGTATTGGAAATTACCAAACCCAGTGAACAGGGCAGAGTAAAACTAAGCGGTACTGACGGCTGCAAAATACTTAAGGTAAAAGAAAAACATGAAGATCGTTAATTGGCTCTTAAAAAGAATACCAACAATATAAAAAAGCAATCGCAATCGGCCCTGACATCGCCCATTTAAATGTGGCTTATTAAAAAATAAGCTGGTGACACCGGCAACTAAGGTGACCATTCCGAGTGCATTTTTGTGGTGATTATTTGGCTTCCAGTTACGTATATTGGCTAGCTTATTTAATCCGTTTAGTTACAGTCATTTTTTATATCCCTCATAAGAAAAACACCTGATTTAAATTTAACGATGCTCAAACAGCGTTGGTTGTAAGGGGCACTAACTTAGAATTGTAGGACTATAATATTTTTTAAGTAATTAAATATAAAGAGCCAACGTTTAAGTTGGCTCTCGTTATCTAAAATGTAGTTGCAGGTATAATCTTATTTTAAATTAAAGCGGTCTGCGTTCATTACTTTTGTCCAAGCTGCAATAATGTCTTGTGTGAATTTTTGCTGTGAATCATCACAAGCATAGTCCTCTGCGTTAGCGCGTAATTGCGAATTAAGATCGAATATTAAATCTGCCCGGATAGCAGTCCATTTTAGTTCGCCAGTTAGGCGATCAAGCTTCTCAAATTCCTCTGCATAACGGTATGACTCCCCCATAGGATTAGAATACGTCGAATGTGATGAAGAATATTTAGATTTAATTGATTTAACCACCAATAACGGTTTGCTTTTAATATTTTCTGAGTTTGCGGTCATCGACTCATGCATGACGGGGCATTTTTAGGTACTTTGTTTATCATCGCTCTGCATATCTTTTTCACGATTTGGAAACGGTGCTTAAATAATGCTGTGCTAGGAACAGAGTAAGGAAACAAAATTTTCTATTTCTATATTGGACCTTACATCAGCAGGTTGTAAGTTAGATATCAGCGTAATAAGAACACTCTAATCGTTTTTTACAATCGATGTACTTATTTTTAATTTTTTAGATTTGTCATGATTAAGTTTAATTAAGCCAGTCTTCAGTTTTTGTTCATGCTTTTCATTCCACACTAACGGCAAGTTTGAAAAGGAAGATGATATGAAAAATATAAAGTGGTTAATGTTAAGCAGTTTATTATTATCCAGTGTTGTTTTATCTAAAGTTGTAAATAGTTCAGAAAATGACAGTTGGAGTGCCCAGTCAACTGAAAAACAATTTGAGCAAACAAGTAAGATAATTTACAAAGCGTCGAAGGATGAGCAAGCCAATGAGCTAGTACTGACGTCTAACGCCATGTCAAAAAATGCAAATACTGCTAATAGTAAAAAAAGTGCACAAGCTAAAATATTAAGCGTTAGACCAGTGGCGAAGGTATATAATCAAGAATTCTGGATTTTTGACGCATGGGTTGAATTTTATAGTGATAACGATAGAGACGGATATTTTAACCACTTTTCGGTCGAATTTGACGCCGACACCGAATATAGCTCTGCAGAGGTGTATGCCAGATTATATTTGGGCAAGGATGAAGTGTTTAAGGAATATCATACAACATCTATCTTTAGCATTTTTTCTGACAACAGTGATGACAGTTTTGTAGTGGAAAGTGAATTATTAAACGGTTTTTCTTCTGCTGAATATGAGGTGTTAATTGAATTGTATGATGCCTATAGCGATGAACTAGTGGCTGTTCTTGATGGCAATGATGATGCCGATTTGTATTTATTATCCCTAGAGAGTAAAGAGTACGAAACACCCCAGGTAATTGTTATTCGTGAGCATGGTGGCAGTGTGAATTTATGGGGTTTTTTACTGTTATCCTTATTACTTATTACGCGCCAGTATAGACGAGCCTAATTGGATTAGGAGTGTGAGACTAATAGAGTGGTTTTAGTTTTGTTGAATTTGAAAGCAGAGCTCTTAACATCACTGTGAGTGATGTGTCCGCACCTGTTACTTTAGGTTTATTTACTATTGCTTTGGTTGGATTGGATTGGATAGTTTACGCCGCAAAGCTTAGAAAATAATTAAAAGGCGGTTGATATTATATCAACCGCCTTTTCTGATTTCTGTCAGTTCGTAGCTTTTTTATTGATAATCAAATTCTGCATCGCTTACAACCATCAAATCATCTGCGCCATTAAACAAGTTTGTTTTAAAGCCGTCTTTTCTAGGTAACAGTCTTTTAATATAAAAAGCACAAGTATTGGCTTTACCTAACTTGATGCTTTCAATATCTGAATGTTCTGCGGTATCCGCCATGCTCAACCAAATTACACCTAACAAACAATAAGCGCTGTAATTCATAAAGTCGTATGCTGCACCTGCTAAATCAACCGCATTTTGTTGTTTTAGCTCGGTTGCTGTGGCCAACCATTCGGCTAGTAGTTCAGACGCTTGTGTTTGCATATCGGCGTTAGTCATCTGTTCTATTTTACTGTTAAACAGCTCGAATGTATCTTCCAGCATAGTGCCTTTGTCACGGGCCAATTTTCTGGAGATTAAATCCAGAGCCTGAATGCCGTTGGTACCTTCATACAACTGGGCAATTCTGGCGTCGCGAACGAGTTGCTCCATGCCCCATTCACGAATATAGCCATGGCCACCGTAGACTTGTATACCGAGATTACTCATCTCGCTACCCATATCTGTCATAAAGCCTTTAACAATAGGGGTTAAAAAAGAGATAACGCTTTTCGCCTTGTGCTTTTCTTGATCTTTACCAAATCTTTCTACATCCATCTGCTGTGCATAAAGCAGAGCTAAAGCACGACAGCCTTCGGCTATGGCTTTTTGAGTCAGTAACATTTTGAGAACGTCAGGTTGATGAATTATTGGGTCAGCTTTTTTGCTTGGCTCCTGTATGCCTTGAGGTGCGCGGGACTGCAAGCGGTCACGTGCGTATTCCAAAGAGCCTTGATAAGATGCTTCTACAATGCCAAGACCTTGTAGACCTACTTGAAAACGTGCGTCATTCATCATAGTAAACATACAGGCAAGGCCGTTATTTGCTTCGCCAACAAGAAATCCTTGGGCACCATCAAAATTCATGACACAAGTAGGGCTAGCTTTAATCCCCATTTTTTTCTCAATACTGCCCACGGTGACTGCATTTCTTTGGCCGATACCACCGTCACTAAGAGGTAAGAATTTTGGTGTTAAAAATAAACTGATGCCTTTCACACCCACAGGTGCATCGGGGAGCCGGGCTAGAACTAAATGGATGATATTATCTGTCCAATCGTGATCCCCAGAAGATATAAATATTTTGCTTCCGGTTATGCTAAAGCTGCCGTCTTCATTGGGTATAGCTTTAGTGCCTAATAAACTTAAGTCAGTTCCTGCATGGGGCTCTGTTAAACACATAGTGCCAGTCCATTCACCAGACACAAGTTTGGATAAGTAGGTATTTTGAAGGGCAGTACTTGCATGTTTTGTGATGGCTAATATGGCACTTTCGCTCAGCATGCCCGTCAAGCGCCAGCTTAAGTTGGCTGAATTCAACATTTCATGGACTGGCACTGCGACGGTATTGGGCAAATCTTGCCCACCAAAGTCAGCGTTTCCTAACATCGCGTTCCATCCGTTTGCTACGTAGTCTTTGTGAGCCTCAGCAAAACCATCGGGAGTCGTGACATTTCCATCAATTAATTTAGCACCTTGCTCGTCACCTTCTCGATTCAGTGGAGCAATGATTTCTTCTGCAAATTTTGCGCCCTGCAGTAGGATTTCGTTGACTAAATCCTTATCAAAATCTTCTAATCCTAATTTTTGATAATGTGCCGACAGATTTAACCAATCATGTAGTATAAATTGCATATCTTTTATTGGGGCATGGTATTGGGGCATAGGAATGATCTCTAAAAATCTAATATTGTGGTGATTATACTGTTATTTGATGGTTTTAGTTCCTAAAAGTCATGTAATGACTATTAAAAGTGTTGATGTGGCGTTACTCATTTTATGAATGATCGCTGCTTTTAGCCGACGTTACAGCTCTAAATTAATCCAGTTGATTATAAGCTTCACGTAATGTAATCAAATTTATGCCGTTAACCCAGTGATCTTGTTCTGTATTAAACGGGTCAACCAGAGAAATTTTACTGACTTTTTGTTGGGCCCATGCTGGTACTGGAAATTCTTGAAGTTGCCTAGAAAATTCATCTGTGAGTTTACATTCAAAATATTGGGTTTCATCAGGGGCTGTAAACAGTAACTTACCTACTTCAACATTTAATCCTGTTGTTTCCCACACCGCTTTATGTGCGGTACATTGAGCGCTTATTAATTTTTGTTGTTTATGAGTGGGTAAATCCCAGCCCATGGCGTCATTATTTTTGACCACTAACAGTCGAACGTTTGATTTTATAAGACAAGCTGCTGCCGAAGGCTTTGTTTCTGTATATAATATGTTAGTCCGACACATCGGGTCCGCAGGGATGTCTCTACTGCATCCTAATGCAAAAAACACAAAAATTGTTGTTACAAATAACCTGTTCAGCATTATGTCATGTACACCAGTAGTATGAATTTAGTTATTATTACATTTATTTCCTCATTCTCCATCATTAATGGTGGATGCTAACAATTCAAAGTTTCTATTCAATTTTATATTTTAAATAGGTCATATCATGTCTAAAGGGTTAAAAGTTTCTCCTCTGCTAATTGCTGTTGTGTTGTGTTTAGGTCTGGTGGTGTATCTATATTTGCCAAAGGAGGAGTCTCAACAAGTTAGACAAGCCAATGCTACTTTAGTGAAAGTACATCGCGCAGCTGAAGAACAGTTTGAAGTAATTGTTGAAGCGTTAGGTACGGGTAGGGCAAATGAGTCAGTACTTATAACCACACAAACTTCAGATATTGTATATAAAATTAATTTTGACGACGGTGATAGGGTCAAGGCTGGCCAAGTATTACTGACCTTAATCGACTTAGAAGAAAAAGCGCGGTTAGCCGCGTTAGACGTTGATTTACAGGAAGCAAATCGCCAATTAAATCGCATCGCTAACTTAGCTAAAAACAATGTGGCGTCTGAACAATTATTAGATGAACAACAAGCCGAAGTTAATGCTCTGATAGCTGAAATGAATGTATTAAAAACGCAGATGCGCGCGCTCGAAGTAAGGGCACCTTTTGATGGTTTATTGGGATTACGTCAAGTCAGTGTTGGGGCGTTAGTTCGACCCGGTGATGCCATCACTACCTTGGATGATTTATCTATTATCAAAGTTGATTTTAATATTGCCGAGGTGCATTTGCCTAGCTTGGCGATTGGTCAAAATATTCGAGCAACATCCATTGCCTATCCTGATGAAATATTCGAAGGCAAGATAGTCAGCATAGGCTCTAGGGTTGATCCTGCTACACGCGCAATTCAAATTCGTGCAAATATTAACAACCAAGATTTTAAATTACGTCCGGGTATGCTATTACAGATTAACTTGCAGAAGAAGATGCTGACTACTTTGATTCTTCCAGAAGCTAGCTTAGTACCAGTCGAGGATAAACATTTTGTGTTTGTAGTTAACGATGCAGAAGTCACCAGAAAACAGGTGAAAATTGGCCTGCGTAAACCGGGTAAAGTACAAATTATTTCGGGTTTAAACGAGGGGGAGCTGGTGGTGATTGAAGGAGCATTAAAATTAAGAGATGGCTCAAAAGTCAAAATTCTTAATATTGATGAGATAGAGGGGTAAGCCATGTTTCTTTCAGATATATCGGTTAAACGCCCAGTTTTTGCATCAGTTGTGAATTTGTTACTTGTGGTCTTTGGCATCGTTTCTATTAGTTTATTATCGTTGCGAGAATATCCTGATATCGACCCCCCAATCGTTTCAATCAACACTAATTACCCAGGTGCTTCAGCCTCGATTGTAGAAACACGTATCACACAGTTAATTGAAGAACGTATTAGTGGTATCGAAGGCATTAAAAATATTGAGTCAAGTAGTCGCAATGGGCGTTCATCTATCAGTATTGAGTTTGACCTATCCAGAGATATTGATGCCGCATCGAACGATGTGCGCGAGAGAGTAAGCCGAGTACTCAACAATCTGCCTGATCAAGCAGAACCCCCTGAGGTGTCCAAGTCTAATTCAGACGAAGACGTTATCGTTTGGTACAACTTACGCAGCGACAACTTATCTGTGATGGAATTAACAGACTATGCAGATAGATTTGTAGTTGACCGTTTATCGGTTGCAGAAGGTGTTGCACGTGTGCAATTAGGCGGTGGTCGAAAATACGCTATGAAGGTGTGGTTAGATAGAAACGCTATGGCTGCCAGAGATATTACCGTAACTGATATCGAGAATGTTATACGCTCTGAGAATGTCGAATTACCTGCAGGTGAAGTGGAATCTATCGACCGGGATTTCGAAGTACGAGTAGCAAGAAGTTTTCTTACTCCAGAAGATTTTTCTAATCTAACCATTAAAGCCAGTGCTGATGGTTACTTAGTTAAATTAAAAGAAGTGGCACGAGTTGAATTAGGTGCGGAGGACGACGAGACCGAGTTTCGTGGTGGCGGAGTAAATATGATTGGTTTAGGTATTGTTAAACAATCAAAGGCAAATACCCTCGAAGTGGCCAGAGCGGCAAAAGCTGCCATTCAACTTATCGAGCAGACTCTGCCAGACAATATTTTTATTGTTCCAAGTTATGATTCTTCGGTGTTTATTGAAGCGTCTATAAATGAGGTATATGAAACATTAGCTATTGCTATCTTGATGGTGGTATTAGTTATTTATGTGTTTTTAGGCAATATTCGAGCGACGCTAATTCCTGCCGTTACTGTGCCCGTATCTTTGGTTTCCGCTTTTATCGTCATGTACGCCTTGGGATTTTCGATTAACTTACTCACATTGCTAGCGATGGTTTTAGCTATTGGGTTAGTGGTTGACGACGCCATAGTGGTGTTGGAAAACATTTCTAGGCGAATAGAAATGGGTGAACCACCAATTTTAGCAGCCTATCGAGGGGCAAGAGAAGTGGGGTTTGCGGTAATCGCTACCACTTTAGTCTTAATTTCTGTGTTTGTTCCCTTGGTATTCTTACAAGGTAATATTGGTCGACTGTTTACAGAATTTGCTTTGGCTATTGCAGCAGCAGTAGCCTTTTCTAGTGTGACTGCCTTAACTTTATCACCCATGATGTGCTCTAAGTTATTGAAAAAACGCTCAAAGCCTTCGGGATTTGCGCATTGGGTGGATAATAAGTTTAGAAAAATTGAACAAGGTTACTT
Organism: Paraglaciecola psychrophila 170; assembly: GCF_000347635.1. Taxonomy (NCBI): domain Bacteria; kingdom Pseudomonadati; phylum Pseudomonadota; class Gammaproteobacteria; order Alteromonadales; family Alteromonadaceae; genus Paraglaciecola; species Paraglaciecola psychrophila. The sequence goes on from NC_020514.1 coordinate 932,174, forward strand.
CACCGGTTTAGGTACAACCTTACATCAACCCTGGTTAATGAGTTTACTGGTGATTGGTAGCATAGTGGCTTTATTTAAATTGATTCAAATATTACCCGGTGAGTTTGTACCCAAAGAAGACAGAGGCAATTTTTTTATACTGATGCAAAGTGCCGAAGGGTCAAGTTTTGAAAGCAATGCTGCTAATTTGAAAAAGATTGAGAGTATATTACTGCCCTATACAGAAACAGGTGAAGCTGATCGTATCATCGTGCGTACCCCAGGTTTTGGTGGCAATGCCGGTATTGCCATAGTCGGAACACCTATTGGTCCAGAGAAGAAGGGATCGACCTTTGATTTGATGGACGAAATTAGCGGAAAGTTGGTTAATATTCCTGACGTTACCGCTTTTGCTGTAATGCGCAGTGGGATTGGAGGGCGAGGATTAGGCCGACCGGTGCAATTTGTGTTGCAGGGTAATACCTATGAAGAGTTAGTAGAGTGGCGAGACATTGTATTAACTAAGGCGAGAGAGAACCCTAATTTGATCCGAATCGATTCTGATTATAAAGAAACGTGGCCACAATTATTGGTGAACATAGATAAGAACCGAGCCGCAGATTTAGGGGTGTCTATAAGTGATATAGGTCGAACACTTGAGACTATGTTAGGTCAAAGACGGGTTTCGACTTTTCTTGATAAAGGTCAAGAATATGATGTGATCATGGAAGGCTGGGAAGAGGATTATCGCAGCCCTTCGAGCATTGAAAATATTTATGTTCGCTCGTCTCAGTCTAATCAATTGATCCCTTTAGATAACTTATTGACTGTGGGTGAAAATGCCACCTCATCGAGGCTTAATCGATACAATCGAATGCGTAGTATTACTATCAGTGCCAACCTCGCTGACGGTTACACAGTAGGTGAAGCATTAGATTATTTACGTAATATTGTGGACACCGAACTACCTGCTGAAGTAGCTATAGATTATAAAGGTGAGTCGCAGCAGTATCAGGACTCAGGCAGCTCAATTTTGTTTATCTTTGTTTTAGCTCTAGCTATCACCTATTTGGTTTTAGCCGCTCAATTTGAAAATTGGATCCAGCCACTGGTGATTATGTTAACTGTGCCTTTGGCTTTAGTTGGTGCCTTTATAGGGTTGTATTTTTCAGATATGACTTTAAATATATACAGTCAGATTGGTTTGGTGATGTTGATCGGCTTAGCCGCTAAGAACGGTATTTTAATTGTTGAGTTTGCTAATCAGCTACGGGACGCGGGAGTAGAGTTTGAAAAGGCGTTACGTCAAGCCGCTACTCAAAGATTGCGACCCATAGTAATGACAGGCTTTACAACTATATTTAGTTCATTACCTCTGGTTTTAGCTACAGGAGCAGGGGCTGAGAGCAGAACAGTGATTGGCATGGTGATATTTGCCGGTGTGACAGTTTCGGCTTTTCTAACCTTGTATGTTGTGCCTACTGCTTATTATTTATTGGCTAGAAATACAGGTTCACCCAATGCAAGAGCGCAAATGATAGCCAGTTTAGAAAAGACTATCGAATATAAGAAAGGTGATTTGGATATTTGATCTCGATTTCTAAAAACGAAGCCTAGCTTGTGAGGAACAGCGACGCTTCGGAGTATAATTAGTAATTTTTTGAGTGAAATTAGAAACTAAAAAGCCCCTACAATATCAATTACAGGGGCTTTTTAGATTGTTATGATAACTTGCCAAAGAGGCTTTATGGATAGCACAAAGGGCTTTGATAACGCGATTTACGTAGTACTTTGAGTTGGCGATTATACTAAGAAATAGTGATAAATTATCTAATCAATAACCAATTTCAATCATTATAATTGTTTATCTATGCGCACCGAGCCATTGGATAAATAAATCATACGGATTTTGTCTTGTGTGTGAAACAACATTGATGGGTCAAAATCCTGAACCACCATGTATTCACCGTCATTATCGATGCTGATCATTAATTCAACTAGCTGAATAGTCACATGTTTGACTCGGGCATGGCTGTCATTAGCAATCGAACTACCTAACATGGCTCCCAATATAGTAGAAAGGGCTCGTCCGCTACCACTACCAAATTGATTCCCTATGCTGCCACCAATTAACGCACCACCAAAAGTTTTCCAGCCTTGATTACGATCTTGGGTTAATTCAGTTTCTGTGATTTGACGAGCTGAGGTGACCTTTCCAAATAAAACTTTATCAACTGGCACTGCTTGATTGCGATTATAATCTGCTGTTGCTTGGGAAATATGCCCTGCCATTAAGATAAAACAAACTAACAGTGCTTTCATGGTTGTACCCTCATTATTAGTCTAATGTTTATAAAATGCTGAGTAGGGGCCTTAACCTACCAGCCTAATAATTTTTTACTGCTGGTCTTACGTATTTCAGTTTCATCCGCCCACTCTACCAAGCCACTTTCTAGGTCCATTAAGCGCATGGTGAACTTGTAATACACATCTGATTTATCATTATTTGTTTTCACAATACTGGCTAGATTTCCATACAACATATATTCAGCGCCAACTTGCTTACCAAATTGAACCGCTTTGTTTGGGTTGACTAAATCACCTTCATTTTGATAGTTAAGCTGCTCACGCACGGCTGTCACTTTAGTCATGTCTACAAAGCGAAACTTGCCAGAGCGTAACAATTGGGTTGATATTGAATCAGTTAGCGATTCGGTATCAATATGTTCACTCGTTTTATTCTTAACCGTATCAACAAACACTATGGGGCGTTTATTAGCGGTCATGGTGCCAACGACTGGTGACTGTATCAATGACTCTGTCATCTGATCTGCAATTTTTTGTAAATCTGTAGACCCAAAGTTTATATCTGTGGTTTCAACTGCGCTAGCATCACCATAACTAACCACTGTCTTATTGGCACAACCAGCCAATAAACTTATTGATAAGCCCATGGCACTCACTAATAGTAATTTTTTCATAACTTATCCTTTTATTCATATTCTGTGGGGCTCTTTGTTTTTTATAAAACAAGCCACCTGTTTGTGATCCTGCCTGCTTAAAATGTGGGCACTGAAGGGCTCGATATCAATGGCGACACAGTCGATTTTGATGTCTATTTTAAGTTATTTGCTGAAAATTAGTATGTCTTGTCATAGTTGTGTAAGTTTATGACTTTGAAAGTTTCCAATAGTTGTTAAATTTAACAAACTAATGCGTTTAGTCAGGATGTTTACTTCGATCAACTCCGTTTTACCCCCAATGTTAAGCTCTATTGCTTGTTGTCCAGGCGGTAAAGAGAGCCGTAATATTTGTACTTCATCGGGTAGGGTTAACCAACTACGTGTATCTGCCTGTTCTGAGGCAACGTTGTATAAAACGGCCAAAATATTGCCAATGTCACCCCCTTGTTGGCTCATGGTATTACGAAGCTTTTCTTTGGCTACAAGACGCAGAGCTTGGCGTGTTAATAAGCTAGGCATTTGTTGTTGCAACTCTTTAGCTGCGAGCGATTGTAGTCTCACAATCTGTTCAGATGTATAGATTTGTCCCGCTAAATTAATGGTTAAGCTTGGATACTTAACAAGCGTTCCATTGTAAACCGGTAAAGCAAAACTAAAAAATCGGGGCTGATTAACGGCACTGAATATTGGTAGATTGAGAGACACTTCTTGTCTAGGGTTAATCGCACCGTTTTCAATCAAAATAACCAATTCCCCAGCGTTAGCCATTTTAGGTGCCTGATAAGCACCGTATTTAGCTGTCAATGCCGCAAGGTCAGCCGTCATATCGAGTTTGGTGGCCAGGCGTAGTACATCTTTTTGCAAGTAATGATTGTTTGGATAGATTTCTAAGGCACGTTTGTAGTCAATGTAGGCATCATTGGGCTGCATTGCGGCCTCATATAATAAACCAGAAAGGTAAAAGGTATAAGCATTTTGAAAGCCATTTTTAATATCACCAATCATTGCTGACATAGAGGGATACGCTTGATTAAAAGACTGTATATCAACGTTGATATCGCCTTTATCTAAGTCTTGCTGATGTGCTCTTAATGTTTTTTCTTGGACTAAGTTTGCGCGGCGTACTTCTACTAAAGCACCTTCAAGCCGGCCTAAGAACAAGTAATTTAAGGCTTGATAACTGTGTAACATCGTTTGTTCATAAGGTGGGATTTGGTAAGTAATCACATTGTCACTCGTCACTAAGGATGCCATATTGGCGGCGCCACGACTCAGCCTGAGTTTTGCTTTAGCTGCGTCTTCATCTAATACTTCCGTCACTAAGGCAAAGTCTTTGCGACTCTGCGTCCAGTCATTGGCTAGATAATATAAACGCGCTTTTTCAAGTAGATTTAGAGTGTAATTATTTCGATTGGCTTTTGCCCCAACAATTAATGCGGCAGCGGTTTTAAAATCACCTTTTAACTGAGCAGATCTAACATTTTCAAGTTGTGCAGCATAGTCAGAAAATAAATCTTTAAAACCCATACTAGCGCAGCCTGACAAACTCAAAGCTAAGTTGAACACGATCACAAGCTTTAATAGGAAATTAGGACGTAATAATGTAAAAACTGATAAACCCATGAAAAGTGTAATCTTATAATTGGCGACAACAGACCAGATTGAGACAGCAAAGTAGCTAATTAATTCGTTGGAAGAATATGGTTACTTAAATAAAAAAGCCCTAATAATATACATTATTAGGGCTTTCAATCATTTCTATACTAATTAATCGTCTAAGAAACTTTTTAATTGCTCAGAGCGGCTTGGGTGACGCAATTTACGTAATGCTTTCGCTTCGATTTGACGAATACGCTCACGGGTTACATCAAACTGTTTACCTACTTCTTCAAGCGTATGATCGGTATTCATATCGATACCAAAGCGCATTCTCAGTACTTTTGCTTCACGAGCGGTCAAGCCAGCTAACACTTCTTGAGTTGCATCCTTTAAGCTTCCACCTGTAGCAGAGTCCAAAGGCTGCGTAATAGTATCGTCTTGTATGAAATCACCTAAGTGTGAATCTTCGTCATCACCAATAGGCGTTTCCATTGAAATTGGTTCTTTAGCAATTTTCAAGACCTTACGAATTTTATCTTCGGGCATTAACATACGTTCTGACAATTCTTCAGGTGTTGGTTCTCTACCCATCTCCTGGAGCATTTGACGGCTGATACGGTTAAGCTTGTTAATCGTTTCAATCATATGCACAGGAATACGGATAGTTCGTGCTTGGTCAGCAATCGAGCGAGTGATCGCCTGACGTATCCACCAGGTAGCATATGTTGAAAACTTATAACCACGACGGTATTCGAATTTATCTACTGCTTTCATCAAACCAATATTACCTTCTTGGATAAGATCCAAGAACTGCAAACCACGGTTCGTATATTTTTTCGCAATAGAGATAACCAAACGTAAGTTAGCTTCAACCATTTCTTTTTTGGCACGACGAGCCTTGGCTTCACCAATCGACATGCGACGGTTGATATCTTTGATGTCGGCAATAATTAATCCGGTTTCATCTTCTACCGTATTCATTTTACTGATTGCGCGCTCAAGTTCTTCTTGGTGCTCTCGCATTTCTTCTGCATAAGGCAATGAAGAGTTAAGTATCTTAAACAACCAAACTGTCGATGTTTCGTTGCCAGAAAATGCTTTAATGAAATCTTTTTTCGGCATTTTTGCTGTGATCACGCAGTGTTTCATCACTATGCGTTCTTGCACACGAATTCTGTCCATCATGCTACGCATGTTTTTAACCATACGGTCAAATTGCTTAGGCGTTAGTCTAAATTCCTTAAAGACTTCGCTAAGTTCATTAATTTGAACACGGGCTTCTTTGTGCGAACGGCCTTTTGCATCAATAACATCACGAGCTTTCTCGTATTGATGACGAAGTGCAGTGAATTTTTCACGTGCTAACTCAGGGTCTGGACCCGTGTCTTCTTCTTCTTCTTCTTCATCATCGCCATCTTCTTCTTTTAACTCTTTAGATGACAACTCAGAACCAACGTGAGTAGCTGTAGGCGCCACGTCTTGTTCGTTTGGATCAACAAAACCAATGATGATGTCGCTAAGCCTAATTTCTTCTGCTTCGAACATGTCCCATTGATCAAGTAAATGAGTGATAGCTTCAGGATATTCAGCGACAGAGCACTGAACCTGATTGATACCTTCTTCGATACGTTTAGCGATAACAATTTCGCCCTCACGGGTCAGAAGCTCAACAGTTCCCATTTCACGCATATACATGCGTACTGGGTCTGTTGTGCGGCCTATCTCACTTTCTACTGTAGCAAGAGCCGCAGCAGCAGCTTCAGCGGCTTCATCATCAGTATCGTTGTCTTGCATCAAGAGCTCATCTTTATCAGGAGCCCTTTCAAATACTTTGATGCCCATGTCGTTGATCATACGGATGATGTCTTCCATCTGATCTGAATCGACAATATCTTGGGGAAGATGGTCGTTAACTTCCGCGAAAGTCAAATAGCCCTGTTCTTTACCCTTAGCAATGAGGAGTTTTATCTGCGACTGCTTGCTTTGCACCATATAACCTACGCTTCTCGAATTAGTTGAATATTCATGAAAACCTCTCTTCAGAGAGGATTTACGCTGTAACTTGCTTAACTGACCCAGCAAGTACCCTGTAATTACTGCATTGTTAGCGAATTAGCCAGTATAGCAGATTCACTAAGCGTTGGGCTAGATGTTGGGTCATTTTTGTTCTTTTACAAGGTCACCTTTGTTCTTTTAAATGGTTACCTTTGTTCTTTTATGAGAATATTGAGTTCTTGTTTTTCTGCATCGGTTAGTTTGCTAACCCTTGACTTAGAAAACAACTCATCCATGCGGCTCTGTAAATGCCAATCTAATAACTTGCCAAAACTGTCTTCAAACACCACTGCTTGGTTTTGTTCTGCATATTCCCACATCATTAACTTTGCTAATTGAGCCGTTTGTGGATGATCCCTAAAATGTTCTAAAACTTGTGCTGTATTAGCCAGTGGTTTGTTTAAGCAAAACTGATAAAGCTCAATCAACATTGATATACCTGGTATTTCCACTGATACCAAGGGTGTTGGATCAGCGGCCTGACATTTTATCGCTAAACTAGGATCATCTAATAACAATCTAATCATCATTCTTACTGGAGATATTGTGCTCTTATTGGGAGTGTTGAAGTCTAATTTTTTAGGTGATTTTCTAAGATTTGCTTGTGCGACATCACGTTCATATTTATGTTTATTTTGGTCGCCCATATGATTACTTAAATCAGATAACAATATTTCTCGAATATTATCTCCAATTATTTGTTCAATTAGCGGCGTGGCTTCGGCTTTTAAAGCGGCTTTACCTTCATTGCTCCCAACGTGATGGCGTTGTAATAAGTTATCAAAAAAGAACTTAGACAAGGGAACCGCATCATTCTTTAAGTTTTCTTCAAAGGTTTCTTTGCCAATTTTACGCACCAATGTATCGGGATCTTCGCCATCGGGTAAAAACAGAAATTTCATTTCTATCCCATCTTTTAAATAAGGTAGAGCATTTTCTAAGGCACGCCAAGCGGCTTCTCTGCCTGCTCGGTCACCATCATAGCAACACACCACTTCACTTGTGGCACGAAATAACATTTGAATATGTTCTGGTGTAGTGGCTGTACCAAGTGATGCCACTGCGTAGTCGATACCAAATTGCCCAAGGGCTACAACATCCATATAGCCTTCGACAATCATCACTCGCGCCAAATTTCGATGAGCTTGTTTGGCTTGATAAAAGCCATATAGTTCATGACCTTTATGAAATATGCGCGTCTCGGGCGAGTTTAAATATTTGGGTCCGCCATCTTCTAATACCCTACCACCAAAGCCAATAACGCGACCGCGTTTGTCACGAATAGGAAACATAATTCGGTCACGGAAGAAATCGAAGCGGCGTCTGTTATCATTTTCGGTGATGAGCTTTAAGTCTAGCAACTGTTCTTGATAGACAGGGCTGACACCGAAGGTCTTAAGAACTGAGTCCCATTCAGGTGGTGCATAACCCATATCAAAGGCTTTAACAATTTCGCCGCTGAGCCCGCGATTTTTTAAGTAATTGACGGCTTTGTCTTTATCAGGATGCACTCTAAGTTGTTGGGCGAAGTATTTAGCTACTTTTTCCATTAACTCGTAATCGCTTTCTTTTTGTTGTTTTTGTTCAGCCGATGGAGGAGGAGCCCCACCTTTTTTCTCGAGGAACCTCAATACTATGATATCGCGCTAATTCTTCAATGGCTTCTGGAAATTCTAGGCGGTCAAATTCCATCAAAAAAGAAATCACATTACCATGAGCACCACAACCAAAGCAGTGATAAAACTGTTTGTCTTGACTAACGGTGAAAGAAGGACTTTTTTCTTCATGAAAAGGGCAGCAAGCTTGATGATTACGGCCCGCTTTTTTAAGACGCACGCGGCTGTCAATCAGTTCAACTATGTCTGAGCGAGCAATAATGTCATCAATAAACTCGCGGGGGATACGGCCAGACATTGTACCTTCTCAATTAACAAAAACGGCTGAACATGATGCCATATAATTTGGCAAATTTAAATTTTATACAATAAAACAGACAAACCGCATCGAAGTGCGGTTTGTAAATTAATTAGACAAGACGTTGTACTACAGTGAATTAAGTTTGGCTTTTATTTTGCCACTTAATTGACCCATGTCAGCGCGTCCTTGAACTTGAGGTTTTAACCAGCCCATGACTTTGCCCATGTCTTGCATACCCGTTGCACCTGATTCTGCCATCGCTTGCACAATCAGAGCATCAAGCTCTTCTTCGTTAAGAGCTTTGGGCAAAAAATCATGCAAAATAACAATTTCTGCTAATTCGATATCCAGTAAGTCTTGACGACCGGCAGCTTCATACTGACTTGCAGCGTCTTTTCGCTGCTTAACCATCTTGATCAATATCGCAAGAACACCATCATCATCGAGGGCAATATAATTAGGATCAATACGCCCATCGATTTCATGTTGTTTAACGGTAGCAAGAGCCATGCGTATTGTCCCAAGACGAATTTTGTCTCTGGCACGCATAGCATCTTTTTGTGCGCTTTGTAGATCATCTAATAAAGACATGGAATGACTCAATGAATACGGATATGTGATAAAACGACTTAAAGCGTGTGCCTATAGACTACAAACTACACGCTTCAGAAGAGATTTAGTACAATCTGATGCGACGAGCGTTTTCGCGAGATAACTTCTTCAAAAGACGTTTCTTAGCGGCTGCTTTCTTACGCTTACGTTCCCAAGTAGGCTTTTCAAAAAATTCGCGACGACGAACTTCAGAAAGTACACCTGCTTTTTCACATGAACGTTTAAAACGACGCAATGCAACATCAAAAGGTTCGTTTTCTCTTACTTTAACGATTGGCATTAAACTCTTACCTCAAAAATAAAAACTATATCGTGCCGGTACAATGAATAGCCAGCTCGGTTAAAAATGGTGCGGAATTCTAATCATATCCTCAATGGATGTAAAGTCTTGATGGGCCAAAAACCTGATTAATTCAACAAATGTCATAATAAATTGGAGGTTTGACGGCTAATCAGTAGAATGCCGACAGTTTAAAATATTTTTGTTAGAAATTAAATATGCGTGTATTAGGTATTGAAACCTCTTGTGATGAAACCGGTGTGGCAATTTATGATGACCAACAAGGGTTATTGTCTCACCAATTATATAGCCAAGTGAAACTGCATGCTGATTATGGCGGAGTTGTGCCAGAACTTGCCTCTAGAGATCATGTGCGAAAGTTAATTCCTTTGATTAAAGAATCTTTGCAAGAGGCGAACTGTACCGCTAAAAACATAGATGGCATCGCTTTCACCAAAGGTCCTGGCTTAGTTGGGGCTTTATTAGTGGGGTCTTCTGTGGCTCGCAGTTTGGCTTATGCTTGGGGTAAGCCCGCTATTGGTGTGCATCATATGGAAGGGCATTTGTTAGCCCCGATGTTAGATGACCCGGCACCCGCGTTTCCATTTGTGGCCCTTTTGGTTTCGGGCGGTCACTCGATGATGGTCAAAGTGGAAGGTATTGGTCAGTACGAAGTATTAGGTGAGTCGGTAGACGATGCCGCTGGCGAAGCTTTTGATAAAACCGCTAAGTTACTTGGGCTTGATTACCCCGGAGGTCCTTTATTGGCGAAATTAGCTGAGAAGGGGGAGGCAGGTCATTATAAATTCCCGCGGCCTATGACCACAAAACCAGGCCTAGACTTCAGTTTCAGTGGATTAAAAACCTTCGCTGCGAATACTATTCGAGCATCAGATGGCTCTGAGCAAACACGGGCAAACATTGCCTTCGCTTTTCAAGAAGCGGTAGTCGATACCTTAGCAATTAAATGCAAACGCGCTTTGAAGCACTCTAACTTAAAACGTTTAGTTATTGCTGGCGGTGTCAGCGCCAATAAACAATTACGTGAAGACCTCGGAGCCATGATGAAATCAATCCAAGGTGAGGTGTTTTACCCTAGGTTGGAATTCTGTACTGACAACGGTGCGATGATCGCTTACGCTGGTTTGCAGAGACTTAAAGCCGGTGAAATTGAAAGTCTATCTACCAAGGCAAGACCTCGTTGGTCGTTAGAAGAGTTAGCCGCCATTTAGATTCATATTAACCTTAAGCTCGAGTATGTCACTTCCGGATAATGCGGGTCTTAGTGACTTATCAATAAGCAAAGTTATGAAAGATGGTGCGAATATACCTTTAAATACTGATACAGCAGTATCTCAGACAGATTAGACTAATGACTGGTTACAAAGGCTCAAGGAAGAAAGTTGAGAAGCTGAATCATTAGTTTATATCATGTATATATTTGGAATGTTTCGACTATATAGTGTGGTTATTTGGGCAACAAACTTGTTAACTGATGTCATCCCTTCTGAGTAATACCTAATCGGTTATATAATTGTTTAGATTGGCTTACTGGCTGTAAGCATCTTAAGTAACTTGTTTATCATACACTTTATTTTGAGAGCTTATTGGGTCGGGTTAGTTGGATTAAACTCGGTGTTTCCTGATTACTGTCTTAAAAATAGCTTGCATTCAGAATTCTGTTCTGAAAATTGCTTTCAGTGTATCTTATAACGTAAGTCTGCGGTTATTCTTAAGTTTTTTCTTGTTCCACAAGTTGGGTTCCTGCTTTTGGTAGAGTCTTATTATATTGTCTTTGTGACGTAGGACAATTAATATACTTAATATATCCACGGTTAGTGTGTATTCAGGTTTTAATAACCAAGTGAAGACTGGCGCTTGGCTAGTTGTCAGGATAGCAGCCAAATAAGAATAATGAGTTAAGAAGATGACGATGAACCAGCTCATTATCAACATGGCGGCTAAGTCTAAGCCTAAAGGTATAATCGCGCCGAATGCTGTCGCTACGGCTTTGCCCCAGAAAATTCAAAAAACAACGGAAACATATGGCCTAAACATGCCACCACAGCTACCAATGCTAAATAAAAAGGCTCAAGGCCGAGATAATAACTCGCCCAAACTGGCAGCGTCCCTTTAAGCACATCAAAAATGAGTACTAAGCTGGCGGGCAACTTCCCTCCTATTCTGAAAACATTCGTTACGGCAGGATTTCCTGACCCTAATTCTCTTGGGTCGCCAAGGTTAAATAGCTTGCAGACTAAAATGGCACTGGAAATGGAACCCAGTAGATAGGCCGCAACAAAGATTAATATAGTTAGTGTTGTCATGTACTTATATTAAAAGAATAGGTTACACTTAAAGATAATACACTAAACCTCCTTAAAATGCAGCGCGGACCGTCAATGGATAAAATTCACATAGAAGGGCTTGAAGTTTTAGCGCTAATTGGCGTCTATGATTGGGAGAGAGAGCATCAACAACGATTAATCGTTGATATTGAACTGATTGCTGACCTTTCTGAGGCGGCGCAAACAGATGATGTGAACAATACGCTGAATTATGCCCAAATAGCCCAGATCATTATCGAATTTGCCGCAAAGAGTCAATTTAAGCTGATTGAGGCCTTGGCAAGCCATATGGTTGACTGGTTGTTACAGTCTTTTCCAAAGCTTAAATCAGTGCGCTTAAAGTTGAGTAAACCGGATATTCTAGCGAATGCTAAGAATGTTGCAGTTGAATTTACTAAGGAACAAACTTTTTGAGTATTGACACTAGACAGTCTCATATTATCTATATCAGTGTCGGCAGTAATGTAGATAAACAAAAACATACTAAAGCTGGATTACAGGGGATGTATCAAGCATTTGGCGAGCTGACTCTTTCCTCTGTGTTTGAAAGTGAATCAGTAGGATTTGAAGGTAATAACTTTTACAATTTAGTGATTAAAGCTAACACCATGTTATCCATTGCACAGGTATGCTCTGTCCTTAAACAAATAGAACAAGATAACAAACGTCAGCGTAGTGAGCGAAAGTTTGCTCCCAGAACACTCGATTTGGACCTGCTGTTATACGATAACCAAGCGATGTCTCAGCCAATAGAATTACCTCGTCCAGAAGTTCTTTATAACGCTTTTGTGTTAAAACCTTTAGCCGAGATTGCCGCTGACGAAATCCACCCCATAATGAAACAAAGTTACGCCAACCTTTGGCAAACATATGACAAAAGTTTACAAAAATTGTGGGCAATTAAATTTGATTGGAGTCCAATCGACACATGACTTTATTTGAAATTATTATCTTGGCGATTATTCAAGGATTGACTGAGTTTTTACCTATATCTAGTTCAGCTCACTTAATATTACCTTCTGAGGTATTAGGCTGGAATGACCAAGGTCTCGCTTACGATGTAGCCGTTCATATAGGAAGTTTGTTTGCTGTGATGATCTATTTTCGTGCGGATATTCTGAGCTTAACTGGTGCTTGGTTCCGTCATGGATTGAGCCAAAACCAAACAACAGATAGTCGTTTAGCGTGGTGGATCATTATTGGCACTATTCCCGCAGTGATGCTTGGATTTGCCTTTAAAGATTTTATAGAGTTGTACGGCCGCTCAGCCTTAGTGATTGCTATCACTACTATTGGATTTGGTTTGTTACTTTGGTATGCGGATAAAAAAGCGACCCAAGTTAAAGCTGTGCATCAGATTACTTGGAAAAATGCGATTTTTATTGGTCTTGCACAGGCTATCGCTATTATTCCCGGTACGTCACGTTCGGGTATCACTATGACAGCTGGCTTGATGATTGGTCTAGATAGAGAAAGTGCGGCGCGTTTTTCATTTTTGTTGTCGATACCAGTGATATTGGGTGCTGGCTTACTCGCCACTTTAGACCTGTTACAAGCCCCTAATGCTGTGGATTGGAATGCCCTCATCTTTGGCGCTGCCTTCTCATTTGTTAGTGCCTATGCGTGTATTTACTTATTTTTAGCGTGGATATCCAAAATTGGTATGTTGCCTTTTGTTATCTATAGATTGATTCTAGGTGCAGCACTATTATTGTTTGTATTTATTTAGGAAGGAAAAAGCTATGAGCGGATCTATTAGCCAAACGACTAACGAAACTATCTTTACCAAGATAATCAATAAAGAAATCCCTGCTGACATTCTTTATGAAGATGAGCTCGCTTTGGCGTTTAGTGATATTAACCCCCAAGCGCCCATACACTTTTTGGTCATCCCCAAAAAGCCGATAACAACTATTAATGCTATTCAAGAAGAAGATAAAGCCTTACTTGGGCATTTGTATTGGGTGGCAGCCAATTTAGCTGAAAAACATGGCTTTGCTAAAGACGGTTACAGGGCTGTGATGAACTGTAACGAAAATGGCGGGCAAACTGTGTATCACATCCACTTGCACGTCTTAGCAGGGAAGGCTATGGGCTGGCCACCTTATCAAAACAAGCTTTAAACGTTGTAAGATAAAATATAATACAAGTATTAAGCTGATAATAAGCACAATACTTAAAAGTATATGTTTAGACTAGAGTCCTAGTACCTTAATTCCTTGTTTGAAATCAATATCCACTGGAATATTTGCAGCGTTCAATTTATTGAGTTCTTGTTGCAATTGTGCTTTTATCAGGCCCTCATCTGCTACTAACTGCGCAACATCGGCATAATATCCATCACCTTGCGGAGTCAGAATTTTATTTGATAAAGCATCAATGGCTTCAGTCATTTTCAGCATGTCAACTTGATAAAAGCCTGCTTCATTTCTACTAAAAGCGTGGTGTTCCTGAAAAAATTAAACCTGATCATATTGGCTTTACCATGGGCACTGGATGCACCAAAACGAACAGAACGGAAAATTCCCGCCATAAAAGTGACGTAATAGTCTTCTAACATTCCCTCATCAATGACACCTTTAGCTAATAGCTGTTGAACCATATACAAACCCAATATGTCGGCTTTACCTTCCTCTAATACCAATCCGCATTAAGTTTTTCCTACTTTAAGCCAGTCCCGTGAGCACATTTTTGTCACGCGTAGTGTATCGCTTACAAAGTCATTCCAAGCGAGCGTGCAGGCATCAACAATATCCTCATAGCCGCTGAAACAGCGATTAGCTAAATGATGCTGGCGTAGCCAACTCCATACTTGTTGTATTGGGCTATTTATCTTAATTCACTGAAAATGTAGCAAATTTTTAGCTTTTAATGCGTTTAAGATATCTAGATATCTAGATATCTTAAAAAAGTGTGCTAGCATTTATGATTGATTTTTAGATCCAGTGGTTAAATCTCTGTAATACTTAAATTAACTCACCAAGTGAATACCTTAGGCGGGATAAAAGAGACTCTATTTTATTAGAATCACTCCAAGGTTCGATTTGTTTTGACAGGATTACAGGTAAACATATGGGTACAGAAAACGCACTTCTTACTATTTTAGTAGAAAAAATTAATAACGATACATTGGTGCTACCAACTTTACCTGCGGTTGCATTAAAGGTTAGGAGAGCGGCTGACAACCCAGATATTAACTTAGGCGCAATGGCTGACGTTGTTAGTCAAGATCCATCCTTAAGTGCTCGAATGGTAAAAATATCCAATAGTGCATATTTAGGCAGAAGTGTAAAAGTGACCTCGATACAGCAGGCTGTAACACGTATTGGACTACGCCAAATTAAAAATATCGCGACTGCTTTGGCAATGGAACAGTTGTTTGTTTCCAAAAATGAAATTGTAAAAGAGTATATGTCGCGTATTTGGGCCGATACTATCGAAATTGTGGCCAACTCTATGGCGGTATTACAAGTACATACTAAGCAAACCAAAAATCGCGCGCTTAACCTTGATTCAATGATGTTGGCTGCGTTGGTACATAATATTGGCGTATTACCTATACTAACCGAAGCTGAGCGTCATGCTGATGTATTCGCTAACCCAACATTCTTAGACGTGGCTATAGAAAAATTAGCGGGTAAAATTGGTACAAGTATCATGACTGAGTGGGGATTTGAGCCAGAGTTTGTAGATGTAGCCCAGAACTGGAAAGACATGTCTGTGTCTTCTGACGCTGTTTCTTACTTAGATTTGGTCAGGTTAGGTGCGGGACTTTGCGGAAAGTTTGATAGTCATAAAGAAGTGATTTTCAAGGCGGTTGTAGAGAGAGGAATTATTGATAATCTGTCTGCAGTGCTGTCTAATGAATTTGACGAACTCCGTGATAGTGCCAAGCAAATTTTCCAATAAATCTTTAAGCTATATATTAAGTAGATGCTGGGTTGGGCAGCATCTACTTATAAATATTCCTAGTGTATTAGCTCACTTTTTCATCGTCTAATTTAAATATTTCTTTTAAACGCTTCGCAAAACGTACCACTTCTCCTGACATCAGCGCAAAGTTTGCATCCAATCTAGCTAACATCTGATCCTTAGGTATGTCGTCGTTCTGCTCTCTTATCACATCGGTGAACTTTAGGCGTTTAATGCTTAAATCTTCCTGAATAATCGCCGTGAGTGTTTCATTCCATTCAACAGCAATTTTTTGAACTGACTTTCCTGCTTCCAAATGATGGGTGATTTCTTCGCTATATAAATCTTGGTTTTTACAACGAATAATGGCACCGTCTTCTTCCAATGCTTTTAATTCAGCCTCTTCTAAAATACTAATATCTGTTGGCGCTGAATCATCTTTTAACCATGAGGTTAAATCTGCATGCACTGAGTGTCTTGCTAAAGGTACAACCGGTAACGAACCAATGGCTTTTCGCAACATAGCCAAAAAGGCTTCGGCTTTGCCATCTGCAGACGAATCAACTACCACTAAGTGATCTTGGGTAGAAATGAAACCGTGGGTGTAACTATTTTTGGTAAATGCTTGCGGCAATAAACGATGAATTATTTCTTGCTTCATATCCTGCTGGGCCTTTTTGCCTACAGGAGAGCCTGTTTCGGTTTCTATTAATGCGACTTTGTCTGCGAGTTCTGCATTCACAACTACCGCTGGCAATATACGTTCTTGTTTTTTCAGGGTTAACCAAATCCTACCCGCTGTTGCGTGGATTAAAGTCTCGCCTTGATTAAAGGGAGAAGCCCAACCCATAGTGGCTAATTCTTGACTGCCACAAGGGCGAAATTTGAACTCAGCAAGTTTGTCTTCAAAGTCTTGCTCTTTGAAATCCATGTCTTGAGTAATTGCGTAAAGCTTTAGGTTTTTGAACCACATAAAATAATCCGCTAAGTGTTAGGGGCTGTTTATCTTTCGAGTTAACACTTTGTTTATTCTTAAGCGGCATTGCCGCCTTGATTTCGAAAAATATACAAGCCATCTGCGCAGAGTCGCGCTGTTAAAAAATGGGCGTAGAGACTATCAGGAATTAACTTAGTCTACTATGTGAAAAGTCAGAAACTTTCTGACTGATTGATTGATTGTTTAAACGGGGGTAGTAATGATGTATCTCAGGCCTTCGCCAGGTTTGCTGAATGCTTCAATATCGCCACCTAATGTTTGGGTCACTAAGTTGTACATAATGTGAGTGCCTAAACCGCTTCCTCCTTTACCTCTTCGGGTAGTAAAAAATGCGTCAAAATGGCGTTTAAGGGTGCCTTCATCTAGCCCTCTTCCATCGTCAGAATAGTTGATAACAAGATTGCTGTCCTGCTCAGATATTTGCAGCATAATCGCCCCTTTGGGTTTATCTTCGAAACCATGGATCAGAGAATTCATAATCATATTGGTTAATATTTGTGCTAACACACCGGGTGCGCATTTGATTAATAAATCGTCTGGACAATGAATATCAATAGTATGTTGAGTTTTTTTGAAGTTTGGTGCTAAAGATTGTACGACTTCATTTAAATACTCACTGACATTGATTTCTCTTTCTGCTTCACTTGTTTGGTCGACAGCAACTTGTTTAAAACTAGAAATAAGATCGGAGGCACGGTTTAAATTATTAGTAAGTAGCGTAATGGTTTGCTCTGCTTCAGACAAAAAGGAGGTCATAGTATTGCCAGTTAGCTTTTTATTATCGTAGGCCGATTGAAGTTTTTTGACTCTGTCATGCAAAAAGCTGGTGGCTGTCACACTTACACCTAAAGGTGTATTCACGTCATGGGCAATACCCGCTACTAAGCCGCCCAATGAAGCCATTCTTTCTGATTCAACCAATTGATCTTTAGCCATTTGAATGGTTTCCATCGATGTGGCTAACTCCGTATTACGTTTGCGCAGCTCATCTTCAATAAACTGACGATTTTCGTTTTCTTGGCGAAGTTCACGTTGATTAATTAATAACTCATCTTTCTGTTGTTCCAAGTCCAACATAATTCTGCTGAGTGTGGCTGTTTTTTTAGCTACTTCTTCCTCTAACGAAATATTCTGATCATCTAATCTCAGATTGGCTTGTTGTAACTCATTTTGAGTACCTGCAAGCTTAGACTGAAACTCAATCATTTCATCGATTAGTTTATTATAAGACGTTTCCAAAACCTTTAATTCATTGTCTTCATCGATACTCAAGTCAAGCTTGGAGGATTCAGGGTCGTCCAAGTTGAAATCGGTAATTTGTTGGGTTAGCTCATTCAGCGGATTAGTCAGCATAGTGCGAAATGCACTCATAAATAGAAACACTAAAAATGCAGTTTTGACTATAGCATTGCCAATCAAGAAAAATATTCCAACTTCTATTCGGCTAAAAATAATGGCTGAACTTGAGTATAAAGTGACATCACCGACTAATGATGTTCTACCAGAAAATTCGAATATTAATGGGAAACTATAGCCAAAAGTTCCACCTGCGTGATCTCTGACTACACCTTTGGTGATCGATTCACCGACTAGTTTAGAGGTACGTCCTAAATCGGCAATATAATTGCTGTTTTCGTCTCGAATCTGGACGCCCTCGACTATAGGCAACTCCATCAATCCGACTGCAATAGATTTTGCTTGAGGCGTATTTAACTCCCAAATGGCGCGGGTTAAGCTAGTGCTGAAGGTGTTTTTTAAGGTTTTAAGCTCACCTTCGATATGACTTTTAGCATTTAAATACTCGGTGAAAATCTGGCCTGCAGTCACTATTAGAGTTAGTACAAAGTAAACTGACAGCACCCTGGCTAGAAGCTTTCTGGATAACCCTTGTTTGACGTTTGACATCAAGATTCATATTTCCTTAAATTTAACCGCATGCAGAGAATATGCGGAATAAAAAAAATAAACAAGATGTCTAGATAACTGATTGAGCAACAATCTATTATGAGGCACAGTTTAAACAGAGCTTAAACCCAGCTTTAAATACCTGTGTTCTGGTAAAATGTTGTTTTTGAGGTTTTAATATTGACTAAAATGCTAACCGTAATAAAAATGTCACACAAAATATGAATAATCTAATAAATTGTTGTTCTAGCAAGGAATTAAAAAATGGCAAAACGTATTTTACTGGTGGAAGACGAAGCTCCCATCCGCGACATGTTAAAATTTGTACTTGAACAATCGGGTTATGAAACTGTTGAGGCTGAAGATTATCAAATCGCATTAGACAAAATAGTAGAGCCTTTTCCAGATTTGATTTTATTAGATTGGATGTTGCCAGGTGGTACGGGTGTGCAACTGGCAAAAAAACTCAAACAACACGAATATGCACGTGACATCCCAATCATTATGTTAACCGCTAGAGGCGAAGAAGAAGACAAAATCAGAGGTCTTGAAGCGGGCGCTGATGATTATGTTACTAAACCTTTTTCACCAAAAGAATTGGTGGCTAGAGTGAAAGCTGTGATCAGACGTGTATCACCCACAGCTAGTGAAGATGCCATTGATTTCCAAGGCCTGAAACTTGATCCTCTGTCACATCGCGTGACATCAAATGAGACGCCTATTGATATGGGGCCAACCGAGTTTAAACTTTTACATTTTTTTATGACTCATGCTGAGAGAGTCTATAGTCGTGAGCAGCTTTTGGACAATGTTTGGGGTACTAACGTTTATGTTGAAGACCGAACAGTAGATGTGCACATTAGAAGGCTTCGTAAAGCATTGTCTGAGTTTTCACACGATCTTATGATCCAAACAGTTCGCGGTGCAGGTTATCGTTTTTCCAGTAAAGTGTAATATACTTAGTCAATAATTAGCTTTCAGAGAAAGTAATATTTTTTAATCGCTTAGAAGAGGAATAAAGCCCACAAATGTATCGCCCATTTCCCTGGTTAAGAAGCATTGCAATCGTCATCTTTTTTCTGGCATCTTGCACGGTTCTTGGTTTATACATTAATCAGTTAGTCCTCACTTTGTTAATTGGGGCTCTTGGGTTGCTTGGTTGGCACTACTGGTTGCTTTATAGGCTTAACTTTTGGTTGTGGCACAGCAAAAAGATTTCACCCCCTATATCCCGTGGTATTTGGTCGCATATCTACCAAGGGATTTATGGTGCCAATTTAAAAAATCGTAATAAACGAAAATCCTTAGGTGAGGTTATTCGTCGTTTTCGGCAGGGCTCAGAAGCGCTACCCGACGCAGCCCTCGTGGTTGATAATTCTTCTGAGGTAACCTGGTGTAATCGATTGGCAAGGATCGAGCTAGGTATACGTTGGCCCGACGACATGGGGAAGAAAGTGTATGACTGTATTATTGATGAGCAATTTATTAATTTCTATCACGCTAATCGTTTTGATAAGCCCATAGAAATCATATCGCCGATTAATCCCAACAAAGTATTGGAATTTAGGGTGGTGCCTTACGATGATGACAATCTGATGTTCCTAATTCGTGATGTCACGCGCCTGACCCAAATTGAAAAAATGCGTAAAGATTTTGTTGCCAATGTTTCCCATGAGTTGAAAACACCTTTAACCGTGATTAATGGATATTTGGAGATGTTGCCAGAAAACGGCGATCTTCCTGCGCCAGTGATGAAAAAAGCGATATCTGAAATGCGCTCTCAATCGATTCGCATGCAAAGCTTAATTGAAGAATTACTGGTGTTATCACGTATTGAAGCCAGCACGGAAAGGGCTTTTGAGAAAATGGTTAATGTGCCTCGATTGTTGTGGCAAATTCATGCTGAAGCAGAAGCACTTAACCGTGAAAGGTCACATAAAATATTTTTTGATATATCGCCAATTTTATATGTTTATGGAATTGAATCTGAATTACGCAGCGCGTTTTCTAATATAATTTTTAATGCCATTAAATACACACCTAATCATGGAGTGATCGAAGTGCGGTGGTCTCTGGAGGGTGAACAGGCCAAGTTTAGTGTCAGAGATAATGGAGATGGTATTGAAGCAGAGCATATCGATCGCCTTACTGAGCGTTTCTATCGTATCGACAAAGCCAGATCGCGAACAACCGGAGGGTCTGGTTTAGGGTTATCTATCGTCAAACACGTTTTATCTCATCACAATTCTCGTTTGGTCATTAAAAGCGATGTTGGTAAGGGGAGCAACTTCTCCTGTCGTTTTTCTGCAGAGTTGTCACTATTAATTGACCAAAAAACTAAAACCTTAGCTGATTAATTTTATTATTATTAATCAATATTAACGTTTTTATTAGACAGTGATATTCGTGTAAATGGTTTTAGTACAAGTACACATTGCGGACGGGATAGTTTTTTAAGAGGGCATAATTTAAGGTGGGATTGTAAGTTTATTAAAAAGGCAATAAATGAAAAAAGTAATGGTTAGGATTTTGATAATTGTAGTGGCATAGGTTGCTGTTTATCAAAAAAATATGGTGCGCTTGTTCACCGCTATCACGTTGTATGATCAACATAAAATCGCCAATAATTTCTTGAGTATGTATCAATCTTTTAATGACTCCGTCATTCCTGCCAGCACCCAGCCATTCCGGTTCCCTGAGGAAACCAAAGCCTTTTCTGATTCCTTTGAATATGAGGACTAAGCTATTTCAATAAGTTAATTCAACTCATGGCTTTATCGAAGATAGCCAATCAACACACCTCTTTTTTGGTGGCTAAGTCTTTTGTATATGCCTAACGGGAATTGTTGAAGAAGGACTTGTGTCAAACATCGAACAGGCCGTTACTGATTATGTACCAGAATTGGAAGGCAGCGGTTATGATGGCGTAAGCATAAAAAACGTATTGCAAATGTCGTCAGGTGTTCGTTTTAATGAAGATTACAGCGACTATGATTTTGACATTAGCCAGTTTCACGAGCCACCGACTTTGGCACTTTTTTAGATGATTTTTCAGCTTCATGGTAAGAGAAAGAAAACCAAGCACTTATGATCATAATGTGAGTATCGATATTCAACTATTGGGTATGGTGTTAACCCGCGCCAAAGGTAAAAACTTAACCGATTACCTATCCTAAAAATTTGGCAACCTATAGGCATGGAACATCAAGCCTTTTGGTTAGCAGATGATGACGATATGGAATTAGCGTTGGGTGGATTCAATGTGTCTTTGTGTGACTACGCTAAACTGGATTGGCTGTATCTGAATCAATGAACGTGGACGGATAACCAAAATAACATTCAGTAAATAGTACCCAAACAATGGATTATTGATTCCACTCAAGCCGATGCGCCACATATTTTTGCTGTCGAAAACAATCCAGCGTCAACGTCTTCTTTTTGTTATGGATATCAATGATGGCTGCCACTTGATGCAGAAGACGAATTTGCAGCTCAAGGCATTTATGAAGAATATATCTATATCGACCCTGATTAAAACTTGGTAATAGTTAAAAACTCAGCCAACTATCGTTTCACACATAAAAGTCTGAACTGGAAAGCCAAACACTATGCTATGTATCGCACTATCAGCAAATTTTTTGCTAAAAAGCAGTAAGCTTTAAGCAGTAAGCTTTAAGCAGTAAAGGTGAAAAGATTCTTTAACCTCAGAGGAAAATCAAGGAACTACGGCCTGATAAATGTAATTGTTTCGGCAAAGCCACATCACCTAGCCCTTCGCTTTCCTCTGTGTGGCGTCAGCGCTTTTTTTCCTCGGTGGCGTAAAAAGTTTGCTTTTATTTGGCTCTGGCTTTTAATATTTTTTAACTAACAACTATCCACTGCTTTTTTATGATGGGAGAATGAGTATGCAGATGTTTTTTAATTTATGTATAGGAATAATAATATTGTCTTTTTTACCAGGTTGCAGTAGTGAAAAAAAGTCTGAGTCCTTTGTTCGTTTGCCACAGTTAGAAGGTAAGGCGCCGCAGGCAATAGCCAAACCTTACCGAGCTAAATATCACGGGTTAACGTTATCAGATGATTATCATTGGCTAAAAGATGATGGTTATCCAGAAATAAACGATAAGCCAGTGTTAGATTATATCAAAGCTGAAAATGACTATTATGCGAGTTTTCTAGCCCCACACAAAAAGCTAGTTGATACCTTGTTTGAGGAATTCAAAGGCCGAGTGAATGAAACCGATACGTCCGTGCCTTGGCAAAAGCAGGGGTATGAATATCGCTGGTATTATCAGCCAGGTAAAGAATACAAAATTTGGGTTAGGCGCAAGTTAGACAACGGAACCGAACAAGTCATTATTGATGAAAACCTGTTAGCGCAAGGGCATGAATACTTCTCTTTAGGTGATTGGGATATCAGCCCAGACAATAGCTACTTAGCTTACTCCATTGACATCGATGGCAGCGAGCGCAGTGTCATCAAAATAAAAAACTTAACGACTCAAGAATACCTTGAAGATGAATTAGTTGATGCTGGAGGCTCTGTACTGTTTAGCCAAAACAGCCAAAACCTTATTTATTCTTTACTGCAAAAGGATAAATGGCGAACGTTGAGCGTAAACGTGCATAAATTGGGAACTAAACAAAATCAGGATAAAGTGTTAGTTACCGAAGATGATGAGGCTTTTTTCTTAGGTTTTGACCTCACCAGTAGTGAGCAGTATTTGATATTGACCACAGGTGATTCTGACAGAACAGAAGTCTCGGTGGTGAGTATGGCCGATTTAAACCAAGCGCCCAAAATGCTGAACACTCGAGAGCAAAACTTTAAGTTAGAAGTTGACCACGGGAATGGCTATTTTTACATGTTGAGTAACGATACCCACGTCAACTTTAGAATTGCGAAAAGTAAAGATAACCAGATTCAATACGAACAATGGCAGACTGTTCTTGCAGGTTCAGACACAAGTTATTTCAAAGCTCTGCAAGTATTCAACGATTTTATTGTTATTGGGCAGAGTATCCAAGGCATCGAATCGATCAGTATTTTGCCCAATGAGGGCGAGAGTCATCAAATATCGCTGCCTGAAAAAGTGGCCAATGTCAGTTTAGGGGCTAACCCTGAGTTTTCACAAAAACAAGTACGCATCAGATACGAATCAATGATTACCCCCGACAGTATTTATGACTACGATGTGTTTAGTCGAACTCTGGATTTACGCAAGTCGAGAACCATTCCATCAGGTTATGACAAAAGTCAGTTCCAAACCGAGCGTATTATGGCTGATGCCCGAGACGGAACTAAAGTTCCTATCACTATAGTGTATAAAAAAGGCTTTAAAAAAGATGCTTCTCAACCATTGTATCTTTATGCGTACGGAGCTTATGGGATTGGGCTTGAACCCAATTTCTCTACTACTCGTTTAAGCTTGCTAGAACGAGGCTTTGCATTCGCTTATGCACATGTGCGAGGTGGCGATGAAATGGGGTATCAGTGGTATTTAGATGGCAAATTAGATAAGCGAACGAATACCTTTAATGACTTTATTGATGTGGCAGAACATTTAATTGACGCGGGGTATGTAGCTAAAGGCAACATATCCATTGAAGGAGCCAGTGCAGGTGGTGAGCTAATGGGTGCTGTTGTTAACCAACCCCTGCTGATGGGTTCAGTAACCTAGCGTACCTTATTGGGATTTCTGAATATTATGCTAGATGCAACGTTGCCCTTACCCTTCTTTATTGATTGAGTGGGGTATCCACTGATAAGCAGAGAATTCTTGAATTTAGTCAAAGCTACTCCCCATATGACAACATTCAAGCCAAAGCCTACCCTCCAATGCTGGTAACTGGCGGATTAAACGACCCAAGAGTGACCTATTGGGAGCCTGTAAAGTGGACTGCAAAAATGCGTGTCACCAAAACAGACAATAATCTATTGGTTATGCGCATCAATATGGGAGCAGGGCATTTCTCCAACACTGGAAGGTATGGGCAATTAAAAGACTCTGCCGAGGAATACGCCTTTGCTCTTATTGCCCATGGCATAGAGCAATAGACTGTAAGAAAATGATGAAAAGAACAAAAGAATAAAAAATTTTAAACCACCGAGTAAAAAGAGGTCACAGAGGAAAAGAAAGATACTACGAATTAATTTTGGTGATGGTCTTTTCGGCAATGTTTCACCGGGCTGATGTGGCTTATCTTTCTCTGTGTAGCGTTAGCGCTCTTTTTCCTCTGTGGTGGGATCGATTTTGTCTTGGTTTTTATTGTGTTTATTGTTTTTATATAGCGTCTAGCTGCTGCCCTTAAAGAGATTTTAAACCACCGAGGAAAAAGAGGTCACAGAGGTAAATAAAGGGACTACGAATTAATAATGGTGATGGTTTTTTAGGTAGGAACGCATCTAGCCCTTAATTTCTCTGTGAAGCGTTAGCGCTCTTTTTCCTCTGTGGTGGGAACGCCTTTTCTTTTGTTTTTTTATCTACAGCTTTCAAATTATTCATCATGCTTGAAATTTGTTTACCCTAGAGGATCGTTTGCAAACCTGCCGCTGATTTTAACGGAGGTTTATTGTGAGTTTTATATTTCACGATTGCTCTTCTTTTTATAATCAATTCTGGGTAATGTTACTTCGTATAAAATTTTATTAAGGAAATTAGTTTTTATGAGAATGATTTTAGTGTGCCTGGTATTTATATCTGCTTTGTCGACAGCTGGTAAGATCGAAAATGCTAAACCGATAGCAGATTTTACTGCTGATATGCAGCATAAAACCGGTTTTTTTGATTTTTATTATCAAATCGAAACTGACAAAGTTTTCCTTAAAATTGACCAGTTTGATCAACCTTTTCTGTTCCAAAGTAGCATGCCACAGGGTATTGGCTCCAATGATATTGGTTTAGACCGAGGCCAGTTAGGTGAAACTCGATTGGTTAAATTCGAGCGTTATGGCAATAAGGTAATGCTCAAACAATTGAATACACAGTATCGTGCTAGTTCATCGAACCTTGCTGAACAGGCGAGTATTGATGAGGCTTTTGCTGACTCGGTTATTGCAGGTTTCCCTGTCGTAGCCACTGACGGCGATGGTGTTGTTATTGATTATACTGAATTTTTGTTATCTGATATTCATCAAATTTCTCAGCGTTTAACGGGTACTAAGCAAGGCAGCTACAAAGTTGATCCACAGCGCAGTGGGGTATTTTTAAACCGTAGTAAGGCATTCCCTGATAATACAGAGTTAGAAGCTTTAGTGACCTTTGGCGGCTCTAATCCAGGGCAGTATGTCAATCAAGTGACACCTGATCCTATTAGTATTTCTGTGCATTTACATCATTCACTGGTGAAGCTACCGGATACCGATTATCAGCCAAGAAAATTTGTGCCTTTTTCTGGATTCTGGTCAGTGGGTTATCAAGATTATTCAGTACCAATTGAAGACAGCATGACAAAGCAGTTTATACCTCGGCACCGTTTGAATAAAAAGCAGCCTAACGCCACGATGAGTGAAGCGATTGAACCTATTGTTTATTACCTTGACCCTGGCATTCCAGAGCCCGTAATGAGTGCACTAAAAGATGGTGCGTTATGGTGGGATCAAGCGTTTAGTGCTATCGGTTATAAAAACGCCTTTCAAGTTAAAGTGCTGCCTGCAGATGCTGACCCCATGGATGTGCGATACAACGTGATCCAGTGGGTACACAGAGCCACACGTGGTTGGTCTTATGGTTCTTCTGTTATTGACCCTCGTAGTGGCGAAATTATTAAAGGGCACGTCACGTTGGGTTCACTGCGGGTTAAACAGGATTATTTAATTGCCTTAGGTTTGACCAGTCCGTTTAGTGCCGATGGAACTGGCCCGGACGGTGCTGTTGCTAATCGTCAGGCTGATGATCAAGTGGATATTTCTAAACAAAAAGAAATGGCACTGGCTCGTATTCGCCAACTGTCTGCTCACGAAGTGGGACACACTATAGGTATTGCTCATAACTTTGCTGCCAGCGAATATGGCCGAGAGTCAGTGATGGATTACCCTCATCCTTTAGTGAGTATCATTGATGGTGAAATTAGTTTAGATAATGCTTACGACGTGGGTATGGGAGAGTGGGATAAATATGTGGTGGCTTATGGTTATCAAGAATATCCCGATGCCAATACCGAACAACTGGCGTTAAAACGTTTAGTGGTTGACGCTAGAGCGAAAGGTTACAGGTACCAGTCTGACCCAGACGCTCGTCAGTCGAATGCCGCCAATGCTGAGGGACACCTTTGGGATAATGGTGCTGACCCTGTCAGTGAGTTAACTCGTATTAGTGAAGTGCGCCAAGTCGCTATGGATAACTTTGGTCTTAAAACGATTAAAACCGGTGCTACTTTATCTTCATTAGAAGAAACCTTTGCACCCATTTATTTGTTACATCGTTACCAACTAGATGCCGTTGCTAAGATTATTGGTGGGGTGAGCTATGAGTATGAATCGAAGGGAGATTATTCAAAGGCCAAAGGTGTTGATGTCATTTCTGCTAAACGGCAAAAAGATGCATTAGCTGCCATATTAAATACCTTACAGAGTGAGTTTTTGAGTATTCCTAGCTCTCTAGCTCAGTTAATCACGCCTAAAGCGTATGGTGAAAGTCGTAATCGTGAAAGTTTTAAAGGTCGAACTGGGCATACATTTGACCCTATCAGCGCAGCAGAGTCTGCAGCGGGTTACAGCCTTAACCTGTTGTTAAAGGCTGAGCGTTTAAATCGTATTGCGCAACAACAAGAACAGTTAAGAGGGACACCTAATTTAGCGTATGTATTGACTGAACTGTTTAACACGTCGATTAAAGACGGCATCGACAAAGACCACCCTCAGCTGAGTAAACGAGTCAACTATTTGGTGTTAGATCAAGTGGTCAAAGCCATGCAGCAAGAAAACTTGGCACCTGAAGTCCGTGGTGAAATTGAAATACAATTGATTGATCTACATAAGTGGTTAAAAAACAAAGCTCGTAATGCTCACAACGAGGTGATGGCGCGTCAGTTGGAACAATATTGGCGTCTTGGTAAGTGGCAATCGCAGTTTATATTAAAACCGTTGCCGCCGGGCTCACCTATTTAGTGCCTTTATCGTATTCGGTTAGTTAACATGGATAATAACGATTTCACATTACACTGCGTGAAATGCGCTCAGCCCAGTCTTATCAAACAAGGCGAAAAGACATACGAGTGTGCCTTGTGTGGTTTTGTGTATTTTCACAATGTCGCCGCTGCAGTTTGCGCGATTATTGTGTGTAATCAACAAATGCTGCTGGTGGAAAGGGCGCAACAACCATCAAAGGGGAAACTGGACTTTCCTGGTGGTTTTGTGGATTACAACGAATCAAATGAGCAGGCGTTAAAGCGAGAGCTATTGGAGGAGTTACAACTGCCCGTTAACAACATGCAGTACCTTTTTTCTTATCCTAATAGCTACCTTTATAAAGACGTACTTTACTCAACATTAGATAGTTTTTTTGAAATCACTTTAGACACTAAGCCTGACTTGATTGTGCAGCAAGAAGAAGTGAGTCGATACCTCTGGTTGGATGTGTCGAGTCTGACTACTCAGGAGCTTGCTTTTGCATCGGGACAACATGCGTTTACGGAGTTTATACGAAGAATTAATTAGAATGCACAGGCGCTATTTACAAAAAAGGTGGGCATAAATTTAATTTTTATGCCCACCTTTTTTTATCTTAAACTGATTTGATTTAACCGCGATGACCAAAAAACTTATTTTTGATTATTTCTTCGGCTACACCGACAGGTAGATCTTTTTGCCAATCACCTTGGCCACTAGAAATTTGTTTAAGGATTTCTCGAGAATAAATATTAAACAATTTTGGGTCGCTGCATTCAATACCATGTAAGAAGCCGTTCTCTAGCAAATGACGGTACAAAAAACGTAAATGATCGGGCACTTTAACATCGGTAAATTCTGTAAGTTGGCCATCTTCATTCATTTCTGGATATATAAATATGCGCGTATTGTCTGGAAAAAGTTTACCGAAACCTTCTAATATTCCACCTTCTACACCTCGATAGAATTTTTCATCGAATATCTGTTTAACGTTGACCATGCCCATCACGATACCGATTTGTAATTGGGTAAATTGACGGAAGTAAGCTCTCAGAGAGAAATAACGAGTGTAATCCGAAACCATGACGTTATAACCCAATGAGTTGAGCAACTGTACTCTTGCCACAATGTCACTTTCTGGCACTTTAGCATCATTACCGTGGGCATCGTTAAGAGATATCTCGGCTATGGCTATAGTGTTACTCGGGTTGACTCCGGGCAATTCTGAAAAGGAATTTTGTCCCTGCTCAATCATATCAACATTTAAATTAGTGACTGGGCGGAATGAGCCTCGAATAGTGAGTATATTTTTTTTGTATAACATCTCAGCAGGGATACCGACACTGCCATCAGGCTTAAACATAACGGCACGGGTTTTCCAGCTACGAATAAGGTGGATATTTTTAATTCTATTGTCGGCATCTTCAAAGTAAGGGCCTTCAAAATTGATCGAGTCAATTTCAATGCGATTGGCTTTCATACCATCGGTAAGTGAATCAATAATTTGCTTAGGATTTTCAAAGTAATGATAGGCCCCGTAGATTAAGTTTACACCTAATACGCCTAAAGCTTGTTGTTGTGCTTCAGCATTATCATCTAACATCCTTACATGCACGGTGATAGTTGAAGGTTTTGCACCCGGATACATTTGAACCCGTACACCACACCAAGCATGGCATTCATTTTTGCGATTGAAGCTTTTGGCTGCGACGGTAGCGGCATAACTAAAGTACCTAGACGACTTAGAACGAGTCTCACCCACTCTATCGACCACTAAGTCAAACTCTTGCTCCATCATAGCTTCAACACGGCCTTTACTCACATAACGCCTGTCTTCTTGGACGCCATAAATAGCATCTGAAAACTTCATATCATAAGCAGACATGGTCTTGGCAATGGTGCCTGCCGCCGCACCCGCTAAAAAGAAATGCCTCGCTACTTCTTGCCCGGCACCAATTTCTACTATAGTTCCGTACTTCTTCTCATCAAGGTTAAGACGCAGTGCTTTTTGAGTTGTGGTACGTGAACTAACACTGAGGCGAGAGTTGATAATTTTATCCATGATTTCTCCAAAAGAAGGGGCAAATAAACGAGCAATTGTATTGTAGCCTTTTTTCGTCAGAGCAATAAATCTAATTTTCATTCAAGGCTAAGACTAATCTATTGAATAATATGACGAAAATGTTACTAAAAAGTTAATGTTCAAGAGTAAACACTCAATCAAGGACAAAAGCCAAAGCCAAAGCCAAAGCCAAAGCCAAAATATACTGAATCACCAAGGAAACCGGACGCTCGGCGAAAAGAACAGGTAAAAGTAGAGTGAGGCTTCGCTAAAAAGATGTAGAGGCTAATAGTACGTTCAGGGATTAAGTGAAAACCGAAACCATAGGTCGGGCTGACATTATTGATGAATAATCAATTCACTGTCTTGATGCACGGTATCTGCTGAACTTAGGCTGTAACAAATTTTGTGTAACTGCTTATCATAAATTACTTTTTTGAAAGTTAAGGATAGGCAGATGCAAATGAACACAAAAGAACTTGAAGCTTTCACTAAAGAAGCGGCCAAAGGCATTAAAGCCTCGCAAGACCAAAATGATTTCAGTTGAATGCTGAAGAAAATAAGCGTTACAGCCTCATTAAACGCTGAGATGGATGTGCATTAAGCCAATGACCATGGCTCTTTTCTAGTCCTATTCCAGCAGTGAGCAGATTCATTTTTGACTTTAGGATATCTAATATTCCTACGCCATCTTCCAATATCTAAAAACAGATAAGAAACATTGGCCAAATATATGCGCCAACTTATCTTTGTTAATTAATATAAGGCAAAGTTGTTTATTGCTAATAAAAATTAAAGCAGTATTATGATTTTTTGTTTTCAATACTTATTATAAATATCTCTGTGTACAGAGATTGGACTTGGCACGTTCATTATTGTTTTTAGTGTAACGTATTTGGAATGAACTATGAGAAAAAGTTACCTTCAGATTTTATTAGACATTGTTTTTATTATAGTATTTTGTGGTTTAGTTTTTCTTTCCCTTTCTCGCTCGTTTGGTGTATCTGAATTTGCAAGATACTTTGAGTTGTTATTCGGATCTGATAAAGCCTTGCATTTTTTTGCCGGCACTGTGATTACTTTCACTATTTTTCGTGCTTTAAGCCGCTTGTTAGCAGCAAAATATATTAATACTCTTTTTTTTAGTCTGGCACTTTCTACTCTTATATTAACTATTGATGAGTTTAGTCAGATAGCTAACGCATACCGAAATTTCGATATTTATGATCTTATTGCGGGCTTGTCAGGCTTAACTCTGGCAGCAATACTATTAATCATTATTTACAAATTTTTTATCCTCAAAGTAAGTTCAACGCCGAAAATATCCATTTAAGGTAGATTAACTGATAGCTACAAATCCTCCGCGAATTTTAGATAAAATATCGAGAATAAATGGCAGAACAGGTTTGCCACCAAGGAAATGGAGGAATAGATAATCAAATACGAAATTGGAGATACGAGCAGAGTGTTTTTAGAGAAAGAGCTATTTTCTAAAGTGATTGAAAGTACCCCGCTAGTTTCAATTGATCTGGTGGTTAAAAATAATCTGGGACAAACACTATTAGGCCAACGCTTAAACAAACCAGCAAAAGGCTTTTGGTTCGTTCCAGGAGGACGAATATTAAAAAACGAATCTCTGGCGACGGCTTTTAAGCGTTTAACGCTGGAGGAGTTGGGTGAGGAATTTAATATTGTGCAAGGCAGGCTACTAGGACCTTACGACCATTTTTATGACGACAATGTATTTGGTGATGATTTTAGTACTCACTACGTGGCCATAGCTTACGTTTTGCTCATAGACCATGAGCTAAATCATTTGCCAGTAGACATTCAGCATGGCACTTACCAATGGTTTGATATTGCCTCACTTTCAAACAATGATGAAGTGCATATCAATACCCAGAATTATTATTAATGCTAGTCGCTAGCTTAGCTGTTTCCATGTGCCTATTATTTCCTTAAGGTTAATTGTTATTAGCCTTTGCAAAAAAGGGTGGTCCATGAACGGGGCAGATCAAAATTAACCAAGTTTATCCGCAAAGCGTAGCCGACTGGTTCACCTTGCTTCACTTCTTTTCCCCACCTTTTTCCTGTCATAGTTTCAACTTCTTTGACACCTCGTTTAGTTCCAGAGACCAAAATTTTATTAGCTGCTTGACGAATATCAATCAGTAACCTGTCGTCGACTTGATTTCTAAATAACTCACGGTAGGCTAAATTTCGCTCTTCGCTCGTTTTCCTAGTTTTTGGTTCAGTGCCATACGTGCTTAAAAATTTGCATGTCTGGCAATGCCCATCAGATTGATAACTGGACCAACTTTAGTGAGTTGGGTCATCAACTATCCGTGCCCTCATCGGATTTAGGTTAATATAGTTGTGAATTTGCAGCAAGTAGGTTTTTTCTTGAACTAAGTGTGACCTGAATGCCCTTCCCACAACGTGCCCGTTCGCTTGTAGCTGCGGTTAAAATACTGAACATAACGCAGACCCAGTACCTGCATCATCTGTGATCTGGAAGATTGTCTGCCTGGCGTAGGAGAAATGCGAATGTGGTTGGTCATCAATACCCAAGCATAAATAGCAACGTTGAATAAGGTGTTCCAGTTCGCCAACTACTTAAACTTTATGCTTTCTTGGCATAAAAATGAATCGTTTAAGAAAATTCGACTAAGTGTATCCTTGAATTTGGAACAACCCCTCTGTTATGCACTTTTATACAGGGTATTTGCTATATATGCACATTGTTGACTGAATCTCCGGCGTTGCTCTAATACCATTCCGACATTAATTTGTTGTGACGTTAATATAAGTATTAAAGGATGTAATATGAAAGCTGTTGTATTAGCTGGTGGAAGCGGTAGTAGATTGTGGCGTAAATCAAGGACTGCATTGTCTAAACAGTTTTTGCGCTTAACCTCTGACCTAATTATGTTGTAATACACTAATGCGCGTTTGGAAGGAGCCGACATTGATTCGCCCATCATTATGTGCAATGACGCCCATCGTTTTTAGTTGCGAGCAACTTCGTCAGGAAGATATTCAGCATGGTGGCATACTGCTCGAACCCATGGGCAGGAATACCGCACCGGCCATCGCCCTGGCGGCACTGCATGCCTCATTAAATGGCGAAGATCCGTTCCTGTTAGTTCTGGCATCCGATCATCTCATTGGTGACAAAATAGCTTTTCATCAGGCCATCGGTGAAGTAGAAATTCTGGCGAAGTAATGCAAGTTGGTAACTTTCATTATCGTACCAGACATTTCGCATACCGGTTATGGCTAGAATCGCAGGGGCGAAGCCCTTGCTGCCGATAGCACGGGTTATGCCGTGGCTAAATTTAGGGGAAGATCAAAACCTGATCTTGCTACTGCCCAGAATTATTTAGACTCCACAGAGTATTATTGAAATAGCGGAATGTTTATGTTCAAGGTCAGTCGGTATCTGCAGGAGCTGGAAAATTACGCGCCGCAAATGCTGGCTATATGCAAAGAAGCCATCGCCACTAAAACGCCTGATTTTGAATTTGTGCGGGTAGATGCTGAGATATTTGCCACTTGTCCCGATGAATCCATTGATTAAGCTGTAATGGAAAAGACTGATGCAACTGCTGTGGTGCCGCCCGATGCAGGTTGGAGTGATGTAGGCAGTTGGTCGCCATTATGGGGAACCGCCAAGGAGAAAGAAGCCATCAATAATGTGATTATTGGTGATGCAATTCTTGTCGGGGTCAAAAACTGCGACATTAATGCTGAGCAACGACTCATTGCTGTGGTGGGTCTGTATGATGTCGTTGTGGAAGAAACCAAAGATGAGGTGTTAGTGGCTCACAAGGACAAAGTACAAGATATTAAGAATATTGTGAATAAACTAAAAGCCAATCACCGTCAGGAATTTGTGTTTCATCGTGAAGTATTCCGCCCTTGGGGCAGCTATGACTCAATCGATAATGGTGAACGTTTTCAAATCAAACGTATTACGGTTAAACCCGGTGAAAAATTATCAGTACAGATGCATCATCATCGGGCTGAACATTGGATAGTGGTAGCAGGAACAGCCAAAGTGACCAACGGTGAGGATACCCTTTTGTTATCCGAAAACCAGTCAACCTATATTCCCATTGGAGTGGTGCATTCTCTGGAGAATCCGATGAAAATTACGCTGGAATTAATAGAAGTGCAGTCGGGCACCTATCTTGGGGAAGACGATATTGTGCGTTTTTCTGATCGCTACGGCCGCGTTGAAGTTAAGTAACCTGCACTAGGGATAAGTCGTGCCTCATAACATCGGTCTTTCTGCACTTATCTTTGTCGAGCTTACTAGTAATAGCCAGCTATTACGAACGTAAACCAGCCTCGATAAACACAAATATTTCGGTTCAGATAATTTAGCTAACAGTGTGAATCTACGTATAAAAATATACTTGGACGACATGCATTTTCATTAGAACAGCATAAGTAATTTATGGTTTGGAAGTAGTATGACGATCACCTGTTTCAAGGCCTATGATATTCGCGGGAAATTAGTTGAGCAGCTTGTGGGGGCGTGGCTTATCGAATTGGCCGCGCTTTTGCCGAATATTTGCATGTTAAAACGGCCGTCGTAGTGGCGATGTAAGACTTACGTCCAGGCCTTTGAAATTAGCTCTGGCGGCTGGCCTAATTGATGGCGGAGCACGAGTGAGTGACCAGGGAATGACCGGCACCGAAGAGATTTATTTCGTTACCAAGTATCTCGGGATGGATGGGGGGATTGAAATCACCGCCAGTCATAACCCTATCGATTACAATGGTATGAAGCTGGTTAAAAAAGACTCCAAACCGGTAAGCGGCGACACCAGACTTTTTGCTATTCGGGATCTTGCACAAATCTACAGTGATCAAGAGGTAACTAAGGGCTGGCCGCTTATTATTCAGCCACCCTTACTACAGAACAAGTTTCTTGCCGGTGGCTGTTCAGTTGATACTAAAGACGCCATTGAGGCTGCGTTGATATCGAATAATATGTCCATTGAATTTATCAAGGTCCATCATCAGCCAGTTGGGACTTTACCTCATGACATTCCAAATCCTTTATTGCCAGAGAACAGGGCAAACACTGCCAAGGCCGTTATCGCACATCAAGCAAGCATAGACATAGCCTGGGATGGGGATTTTGACCGCTATTTTTTTGATGAAAAAGGTGAGTTCGTCGAAGGTTATTACATCGTTGGTTTACTGACAGAAACCTTTTTGGACAAAGATCCAGGTGCGAAAATTATTTTTGAGCCGCGGGTTTATTGGAATACCCAAGACATCTTTGAGACAGCGAGAGGCGTGCCAATTAAAAATAAAGCCGGACACGAATTTATCAAAGAACGAATGCGTGCCGATGATGCAGTCTACGGTGGTGAAATAGTGCAAAGTGATGATTATGGCCTATCAAGTAGCATGTCCCAATTAACATAAAATAAATTTGCTTTCATGAATAAAATTTCTTTACTGTATCGTCTTTGGGATTATATAATATGATAAATTGCTGTGGAATCCTATGGCTCAGTCACTTATAGCGAACACTTTTTGATTTCTTTTTTAGCCACGGTGGGCTTTGCGTTAGCTGGAGAGTCCTTCAATTTATATCGTCCATGGCGTGCTGGCTTTTTTAAACAGTTGGTATTTTACACCATATTGTCATGGGCGGTCGCTTTAATACTGGTGTTAGGTTCCTTATTTTTTACCAAATTAAGCGTTAGTTTTTCTAGAGTAACCTTTGGGCTGTTGTTTTCACTTGCCATCTTGAGTCTACTTGGCTGGAGTTTGTGTTTTGCGCTTTTTTTATTCCACATTAGGAGCAAAGGCTTTAACACTCGTAATGTGGCTATTATTGGATTAACCAAAGGAGCTGTGCGACTGGCAGAACAAATTCAGGGTCGCCCCGAAACCGGTTTTCGCTTGTTAGCGATTTACGATGACCGCGCACCAGAGCGGCTAGATCCTCAATATCATTCCTTGCTGCAAGGCGCGGTTGCTGAGGGTGTGACCCAGGCAAAACAGAAAAAATTCAATATTGTACATATTGCCATGCCACTCACTGATGAAGCAAGTGTCAAAGAAATACTCTATCAACTAGGTGACACTACCGATAATGTGCAATTAATACCTGATTTTTTCACCTATTGTTTAATGAATGCCACTATGGCCCATGTAGGTCAAGTACAAACCATCAGCATCTACAATAATCCCATGAAAGGCGGCAGCGCCGCCCTTAAGCGAGTCGAAGACATCATTTTAGCGATGGGAATATTAACCTTTATTGCCCTACCCATGCTGGTCATTGCCTTAGGCATAAAATTGACATCTAAAGGCCCAGTAATGTTTAAACAACACCGCTATGGCTTAGACGGTAACGAAATCAAGAAATTGAAATTTTGTTCCATGACCGTGGATGAAAATGGCGCAACCGTCACCCAAGCGATTAAGAACGATGCCAGAATTACCCCCCTTGGTGCGTTTTTACGAATCACCTCATTAGACGAACTGCCGCAATTATTAAATGTGCTCGTGGGCAGTATGTCGGTTGTGGGACCTCGACCTCATGCGGTGTCAAACAACGAGGAATACCGCAAACGAGTGGACTATTACATGTTGCGTCACAAGGTCAAACCGGTTATCACCGGCTGGGCCCAAATCAATGGCTGGCGCGGTGAAACTGACACCATAGAAAAAATGCAAATGCGCATCAAATTCGACTTGGAATACATACGCCACTGGTCACTGTGGATGGATTTTAAAATTGTGTTGTTTACCTTCACTAAAGGTTTTGTTGGTAAAAATGTGTATTAAATAATGTCACAAAAAATTATAAAACATCACCCAAATGAGTAAGACTGGTAACATTGTGTTCTGTCAAAACTTGAGATTGAAGGTGAGCAAAAAACAAAAAAGTCACTGGTTCAATTATATTGCCCCATTGATTATTAAATTTTCAAAGGATTAAAATGAAAGTGACGTTTTACGGTATTGGTTATGTAGGTTTAGTACAGGCAACGGTTCTTGCCGACGCAGGGCATGAAGTTTGCTGCGTAGATATAGACACAACCAAAATTAAAAATCTTAAAAAAAGGTATTGTGCCTATTTTTGAACCTGGACTCACAGCACTAGTAGAAAAAAACCATGCTGAAGGACGCCTCATCTTCACCACGGACGCCAAATTTGGCGTTGAATTTGGCAAACTACAATTTATTGCAGTCGGTACTCCCCCCGATGAAGACGGCTCAGCAGATCTACAATACGTATTGAAAGTGGCCGAAACCATCGCCACTCACATGAGTACAGATAAGGTCATTATTAATAAATCGACCGTTCCTGTAGGCACTGCTGAAAAAGTCAGCACGCAAGTGCAAACAGTGCTTAATGAAAGAGACTCTCAGTTGACATTCACCGTGGTGTCAAACCCTGAGTTCCTAAAAGAAGGCGCGGCAGTCAGTGATTGCCAGCGACCCGATCGCATCATAATAGGCACTGATTCAAACGTCGCAGAGCAGTTAATGCGCCTACTTTATGAGCCCTTTAATCGTAATCGCGAAAAAATCATTGTGATGGACGTTAAAAGTGCAGAGCTCACCAAGTATGCTGCTAACTGCATGTTAGCAACAAAAATCAGCTTCATGAATGAAATGGCCAATATTGCTGAACGTGTGGGAGCTGACATTGAAAATGTGCGACAAGGTATAGGCTCAGATCCCCGTATTGGTTATCAATTTATTTATCCAGGTTGTGGTTACGGGGGTTCCTGTTTTCCTAAAGATGTACAGGCATTGGTGCGCACCACCGATGCGATTGGTTACGAGTCTGAAATATTAAAAGCGGTTGAACGGGTTAATTTTCGCCAGAAAGACAAGTTGTTTAGTTACATCTCAAAACACTTCAAGCTAGACCAATACCCCGATGCCATAAAAGGCAAAACATTTGCACTGTGGGGGGTTATCATTTAAACCGAATACCGACGACATGCGCGCGGCCTCAAGTCTAGTATTAATGGCGTCTTTATGGGCAGCCGGTGCCAAAGTACAAGCGTACGACCCAGAAGCGATGGAAGAAACCCAGCGCATTTGTGGTAGCCGCAAAGACCTCAGGCTTATGGGCACCAAAGAAGCGGCTTTACAAGGCGCCGATGCCTTAGTCATTTGCACCGAGTGGAAAAATTTTAGAGCGCCAAACTTTGAACTAATTAAAGAAAAATTAAATACCAATGCCCTATTTGATGGTCGCAACATGTTTGAGCCATCGCGTATGGCGGAAAATGGCTTTGCTTATTATTGCATTGGCCGCGGCCTGTCTGTGGCAGCTAATCTTAGTGAGAATGATTTATGACATATTTAGTCACGGGTGCCGCTGGCTTTAACAGTAATTTCATTACCCCACGGTTATACCGGCAGGGCCATGATGTGATTGGTTTGGACCACCTCAAGAGTTCTCAAATTAACGTCTTTGACCCCATCGATTTGTTTTCCTCAGGGCTTGGGATGTTATTAACATATGTTTTTGATTCGAAACCACCTGATTTATTAGATTTACATAGCGTGGCTTATAAATAAGATGTTGAGTCGTAAAAAAAATTGGATGGTAGCCTCAAAGGCTTACTTAAAAGAGCAGATGGAAATTTATTACACTCCATTGGGGGAAGACATTGAGAGTGATGACACTGAGAAACCGACGTCTCTTTTCCAATCGATTAGTCGATTAAATAGTGTAAGAGGTTGAATTGATATTTAAGTTTTCTAGATCACACAATATTTGGGTTATTGCTAATCACTTTACCAGTAAGTCACTAATGGCGGCTAAATTTTTCATTGCAGCTAGTTTTTTAGGTCCTGAAAAAATGGGTGTTGTAGGCTTATTACTCATTATTTACGCTATATCAGAAACATTAACTGAATTTGGATTGATTCATGCTGTTATACAGGCTAAAGATGAGCCAGAGTTACAGGATTTAGACAGTGTTTGGTGGTCATTGGCTTGCCGTGGATTAGCCTTAGCTTGCATATTACTTTTATTTGGATATTTTTACCCCATTGAAAGTGAATATAAGTATGTTTTTATTTTTTCAGCACTACTCATTAGTATTTCTGCGCTATTTAAATCTTTGTATAGTCCTAGATATTACTTGGTACAGCGACATCGTATATTTAATCGGTTATTTTTGTTTAATGCTTTTGCTGGCATCGTTGATATTATTATTTGTATTTATTACTTAAATGCAGGGGCAGGAATACTTAGTATATTCATCGGTTTGGTTGCATCTGAATTATTAAAATTATTAACATCATTTGTTTTTTTTGGTAAAGACGCGAGGTTCTTTACTCG
This sequence comes from Paraglaciecola psychrophila 170, assembly GCF_000347635.1. Classification (NCBI taxonomy): domain Bacteria; kingdom Pseudomonadati; phylum Pseudomonadota; class Gammaproteobacteria; order Alteromonadales; family Alteromonadaceae; genus Paraglaciecola; species Paraglaciecola psychrophila. The sequence goes on from NC_020514.1 coordinate 971,255, forward strand.
CTTATTAAACCCTACTTTTAAGGTTCATAAATACATTGATTTTGGGAAATGGATATGGATAGGCAATTGTAATAATCTTATTTTAAATCAATCAGACAAATTGCTTACAGGGGTCTTGCTAGGGGCACAACAGTTAGGGCTTTATCAAATGAGTAGTAGAATAAGTCAGTTAGGTATCTCAGATGTAGCTATGGCTATTGGTCAGTATTTATTTCCAACACTTTCTCGGCTAAATGTAGCATCAAAAGAAATCATGCATGCTACATTCTGTAAATTCTTTTGTTATATGCTGATTTTCTCAATTGTGAGTGCAAGTACAATAATCTCATTAGCACCTCTTTTGGTTGTTTTTTTGGGTGAACAGTGGAGTGGTAGTATTTTACTATTGCAAATATTATCTGTAACAATGGTCATCGGTTCATTAATATCAGTATTAGTCGCGTTTATTAGAGCACAAGGAAATCCCAAATCAGTAACTATAGCTTCTTTCTATCAGCTGTTGGTATTTGTACCCTCACTGATTTTACTTGGTCATTTTTTTGGTGTTATTGGTGTAGCTATAACCACTGTTATTAGTACGTTAATTTGTTTTGGGACATTACTTCACTTCTGCAAAATACCAACATTTGAGATATTGATGCCATTAAAAAGTTTTTTAAAGCCATTATTTGTCTATACGTTTGTGTATGTTTTGTCTTTTGCAGTTGAAGATATATTTTCCTTAGTTTTAATAAACATCATCAACGCTTTATTTTGTATGACTGTAGTTTTGTACATAGAGAAGGATAATCATGAACATTCTCATTAATTTTGCAGATGAAAATTTTCGTTCTAAACAGAAAGTGAATTCTTATACCGCTAAACACTTTGGAGGTTTTGATGAAATTTGTGAATTTACGCCTAACGATATTGACTCTGATTTTATTAAAGTAAATAAAGATATATTTGACCAAAAGCGAGGTTTTGGTTATTGGCTATGGAAGCCATATTTCATATTAAAGGTATTAGAAAAAAGTAATGAGGGAGATTATATATTTTATTGTGACTCAGGTTCTTTTTTTGTTAATAATATCGATCATTTAATAAAATCAATGGGCAAAGCAAAAGCAGAAATAATGCTTTTTGAAACACCATTAATAGAATGCCAATGGACTAATCAGTATTTATTTGACGCCTTAAATTTAAATGATGATAAATATAGACTAACTAATCAAATCTCAGCTACTTATATATTAATTAAAAAAACCAATGAAACGGTTACATTTATAAAAGAATACCTATCTTTATGTAGCAATATAAATTTTGTTACGGATAAACAAAAAGTAAAAAGTAAAATGGTTATAGACCATAGACATGATCAATCAATACTAAGTTTGCTGGCGAAGAGTAAAAACATAAAACCTTTTAAGGACCCCTCGGACTATGGGGTATATCCATTCCGCTATTTTACTAACGATAGATTATTTAGAGTAAACAAGTATGAAGAAAAATATCCTGTGATAGTGCTATCAAACAGGAACGTAAATCCCATAATGTATTATTTAAAATACTGGTTAAGGACCATTCAAAGTAAATTAAGCCGGTTGAGTTATATTAATGTATAGAACAGAAAGATTTTTTGTCTACCTGTACATTTTACCATTTTCTCTAGATTTTAAAGGTGCAGAAGATGGTGGGTCCGTAATTCAATTTTTTTTCCTAGCAACGGTTTTATTTGCTGGCATCGTTCTTATTGCTTCATTTTCAAAAATCCCAGCCATTAAATCTATCCCACACAAATTAAAAATAATTCATAACATTTGGTGGTTTTATTTAGCGAGCTCCATTTTAACAGCCTTAATTAATCAAGTTCCAATTGGTAATTATGTTCGCGTAATGCTGCCATATTTTTTGTCTGGGTTTTCAATGTTAATAGTAATAATGATTTATTCACGAGGTAGAGATCTAAATATATTTTTCGCACCTATATTGTGGGCTTTGTGGACTTCTGTTTGCTGGACCGCTGTATATGCTGTTGCTTTTTTAAATATCCCCCTTAATGAAATGAGATACCAAATAGTAAGCCCTTTACTAGTGGTGTTTTTAGCTTACGGTATTGTTTTATTGTTGACGCAGAAAAAAATATCAAAAATGGCTATGGCTATTGGCCTTACCTGTATCGTTATTATTGTTATAAGTGTCACTCGTTCGTTACTATTAAGCGCAGCATTTATATTGTTTTTTATCTTTGTAGTTTATCCACAGTCACAGCGGCGGCCATTGATTAAAAAAGCAGTCAGGTTATTTATGCCTTTAGCTATTTTAATGGTTATTGCTATTCCTCTTATAATGGTTTTTAGACCCGATGCTTTTACCGCATGGCAGTTAAGGTTGTTTTCACAACAAGAGGATTTGGGTTTTGATGTCACTACAGTTACGAGATTAGCTGAATACAGTGGTCAAATGAAAATGTTGTTTGAAAATTTCACATCAGCATTTTTCGGGAGGGGAATGGGGTCAGTGTATTATTGGGACCCTTTGTATTATGATCAAATCTCGCAAGTTATTGATATCACTAAGTTAGAAGAGTCTGTTAGATGGTCGAACGGGCATTCTTTGTGGGTGTATTCGATATATAGTGGTGGTCTCTTATTCGGCTGGCTTATACCTTTTTGTGTTTTAAGTGCCGCATACATAACATATAAAGATATAAAGAATAACATTTCAGATATAAATGAAAGACATAAAAGTAGAGTGTTATTTTTTTATGTGATCGGCATTGCCATTTTGAGCGCTACATTCACTGCTAACCCACTAGGAGTGAGGCTTGTCGGGATGTTTTACGGTTTGGCAATTACATTGCCAATTTTATATCTCAAACAAGTTAAAGAGCTACAAATAATCGGAAGAGTAAAATAAAACATGTCTAGTAATAAAGTCTTTAATTTTTATTCACGTTTTGAAAGTGGCCATCGTACAGAATATATTAAATTTACTGCCTCTCAATTAAACGGCGCAAGAGTAAAGTTATTTGCTGGCTTATTCAGCCGTAAACCTTTGCTTTTTTTAATGGTAGAAGAATGTTTCTTTATTTATTGGTTAATAAGTGTTGTTAGATCAATATTTAAATTAAAAACTGTTGGTTTGGTGTTTAGGGCTAAAGAATGTACTGTTTCAAATACTTTTAAACATAAACTGAAAAGATTTTTCTTAAAAAATATAAAAAAGAACCAAAACGCAACGTCGTTATCAATTATTCCTTTTTTTGTATGCCCTGCAATAGAAAATATTTGCGATGACTGGATATATGATTTTCAGTTTTGCGATATTGATTTTTTGTATACCTTAACAGATTTGGTTCAAGTTAAGTTATTTGTAAATGAGCTTAACAGTCTTGCTAATGGTCGTAAAATAATCTGTGCTATTGGCAAACAAGATGAGAGTAAAGGTTTTGATCAATTTATTACTAACTATATTAATTCAGAATCTTTACAAAAAGATTTCTCATTTATTTCAGGGGGTAAAATAAGCGGTATAAGCGACTCACTTATAACTAAATTTGAAGATGTTGGTGGCATAATTTTTAATAAAAAAATTACTGATTCTGAATTGGTTGCTTTATATGAAGCCTCCGATTTCATATGGGCATGTTATTCGCCTTTATACGATCAGTCTTCTGGTATATTAGGTCGCGGTCTTCAATTCAATAAAACAGTAATTGTGCGTAAAAACTCTGTTGCAGAAAGTATATCAGTCAATTTGGAAGCCAGTTTTATAACAATGCCCATTTCCTCGGAGTTATTGTTCTCAGAGTTAAATGGGTTTACTAATAAAGAGTTAACTTCGTCACCTAAACTTAAAAACAATATGGATAAACTTAAATGTTTATTAGGTACTAAATGATAGATGTTTTCTGAAAGTTAAAGTTAAAGTTAAAGTCGTTTTTTCTGAATTTATTCTAAGGGTGATATGATTTTTTTATTAGATTTGCCCAAACCTATACATGGAATGTCTGTTGTAAATAAAGCATTTATAGATAAGGTAAGTTCTGAGGTAGATGATTATGTAGTCATTAATACAGCGCCTTCTTATGCGGCTAATTATTTTAATGGTATTTTATGGATAATAGTTAAGTTTTTTCATACAATCTTTTGTTGTTTTAAATTATTTTATAACTTAAGTACAAATACCAATAAGTCAGTGTATCGGTCGATTAATGGTGGCTGGGGTCAATGTTATGATGTCTTTTATATTCTGATTGTTAGAGCTTTCTCTAGAAAAATATATATCCATCATCATTCTTTTAGTTATTTAAATAATACAAGTAATATTTTTAAAATCGTAAAGATAATCACAGGAAATAAAGTCACTCATATTGTTCTAAGTAATCATATGGCTGATATATTATCTAGTAAATATGGTGTTGAAAAAATAAATATAACAATTATTTCAAATCTATTTTCTTTTGATGATGCGGAGAATAATTACTTTTCGAAACCTGTTGAAAAAGTAAATATTGGATATTTATCAAACATACAAATGGATAAAGGAATAGATGCGTTTATAGATGTATGCCGGACTTTAAATTCACTTAACTTTAACTTTACCGCTAAAATTGCAGGCCCTTTTAGTGATGACGTGTCAAAAAAAATTGTGATTGCTGCAGTGAAGGAAATGGCACAAATAACTTACATGGCTCCATTGTATACTGAAGGTAGAGTAAATTTTTATAAGAGTTTAGACTGTTTTGTTTTCCCAAGTAGATACAGATACGAGGCTGAACCGCTTGTTTTATATGAAGCTGCAATGTATGGCATATATATATTGGGCACAAGGCAAGGTTGTATGGAGGAGGTAATAGAAAAAATGGACGGTACTTCGTTTGTGTTCAGCACTAATATGGCACAGGAGATTGCTGCTACCATTAAAGATAAGTTTGAAAGTAATTGTTTTAGTACCCCTGCAAAAAATAGGAGAATTGAACATATAAAAAAAGAAAGAATTAAAGCTACTTCTGCTTTAATAAAATTAGTAAAAGAAATAAATATAGTTTGATTTTTATGAACTCACCATTGTTCAATATGGCTTATAAAGTGGGTTATTTTAAAGTGGGTTTATATTTGCCAGGGAAATTATGAATAATAGAAAATATATAATGTCTTTCACCTCTATGGGTGATTATAGACTTGAAGTAATGAAGCGAATATCTGAAAATTTAAATAATAAATTAACTATATATGCTGGCGACCAGGCTTTTGACCCGAGTATTAGATTAATTAATAATAATGATATGTTTTATAAGCGAATAAAAAATGTGTTTTTATTACAAAGAAAGTTTCTATACCAATTTATACCTTTTAGAGAATATTTAGCTTGTGACGTACTTCTGTTAGATCTGAATCCTAGAATTATAAATGTATGGTTACTTGTGATTTTAAGACGCTTTTTAGGTAAGCCGGTAGTCGTATGGGGGCATGCGTTCCCTAGAGGAGGAGCCAAAAGTAAATCAGATATGGTTAGGGGGCTATTAAGAAAATTATCCAAAAATGTAATAGTCTATACTGAGAGTCAATCAAAAGAGCTAAAAGAAATTTCGCCTTTTTTGAACGTGGTTGCAGCACCGAATGCCTTATATAGTAAAAGTCAAATGTGTTTTGTCAATAACGCACAAAGAGAGGATATACTTTACGTCGGTCGCTTGGTAAAAGAAAAAACCAAAATTTTACTTAAAGGATTCATTAAAGCTTGTGAAATCATTTCTTTTGAGGCTCGTTTGATATTTGTTGGTGATGGTAGTGAGAAAAAGTCATTAGAGAACATCGTATCAACGTTACCTGTGGAAATTAGGTCAAGAATATTTTTCTTGGGGCATGTTGCTGGTCACGAAAAAATTAGTAAACTTTATTCTAGTACATTTGTTAGTGTTTCCCCCGGCTATGTAGGTTTATCAATCACTCAGAGTTTTTCTTTTGGCGTACCTATGATTATATCTAAAGATGAACCACACGCCCCAGAGATAGAAGCTGCAATCGAAGGTGAGAATTCTGCGTTTTTTTCAACAGATGAAATAGATTCTCTTTCAACGCAGTTGTTAGGTTTTTACAATGATCGTCGTCGTTGGGTGACAAAAGGCAATCAAATTGTACATTCTTGCCAACGTTTATATTCTGTGGAAGTCATGGCAGATAGAATTTGTAGTGCGCTAGTTGAAATTTAATGAATATTTTATTTGTCGTTTCTAATTTGTCTTACCCTCCAGCTGAAGGTGCCCACGATCAAACCTTAAATTTGATAATAAACCTCATAAAAAATGGTTATATAGTTAAATTACAGGGCTTTATTAAAAGTGATAGTTCTTTTGATTTAGATAGACTTAAGACAGACATTCCAGAATTAAAACTTGGTAAATTTGAAAACTATTCAACTAATTATATTTTTCTTGCAATCAAAAATATTTTTTGTAGACGAAAAATTAGCCACGAACTATTTGACATCATTCATTTCGAAGGTTTTGGTGTATTAACGTCAGTTACAAATTATAGAAATTCGCATTCGAAACTACTAATGAGCTTAATTGACCCTTGGGCTCGAAGACAAAAAAGGCGAATGTTAGCCTCTAAAAGCACCATTCATAAGCTTGTTTTTTTGTTTCTTGGAAAATTGCTTATTGGTTAGAGATGTTTTTTTTAAAAGACTATGATGCAGTCCATCTCGTTTCAGCTGATGATCTTTCTAATATATCACTAGACTACCCCAGAGCCACATTTATAGATATCCCTGTTTTTTTTGAGGTGAAAGATTATAAAAAATATAGAAGAACTAACGATGTACTTAGTGTTTTATTTTGGGGTGATTTAAATGTACCTTATTTATCGGAAGGTTTCCTTTTTATTATCAAGACTGTAATTCCGTTCGTTAGTAATGTTGAATTAAAAGTTCTCGGTAGAACTAGTAAAAGTGTTTACTTAAAAAATCATGATATTGATGATGTGGATTTTGAAAAAATTGCATTCATAACATGGGTTGATGATGTCGATGTATTTATTTCGGACTTTGATATAGTGATTTTACCGGACAAGAATGGTACTGGATTGAAAAATAGAACTATTTCTTCAATGATGTTAGGTATGACTATCGTTGGGAGTGATTTTGCTTTTGATGGCGTAGCAGGCGAACACGGTAAAGATTTTTTTATATGTAATTCACAAAATGAATATATAGAAACATTGAATTTATTACAAAAAAATTCTGAAACATTAGCAATAGTTGGGAAATCAGCAAACAAAACAGCAGAACAAAATTATTCAAAGGATATTGTAATGAAGGAATGGGATGAGCTTTATAGGAGGTTATTAAATAAGTGAAGTACCAAAAACTTGATAAATTTAATATGCCTGAAGGATTCCGTGGGCGTGGTGTAATTACAGTGCAAATTTGGTGGATAGTACAATCGACACTCTTTGCTGGTTCACCACAGTTTGCTTATAAGTGGCGAAACTTATTACTTCGACTGTTTGGAGCCAAGATTGGTGAAAATGTCATCATACGTCCTTCTGTAAAAATTACTTACCCATGGAAGCTGACCATAGGTGATAACGCTTGGGTGGGAGATAATGTAGATTTATATACCTTGGGTGAAATTAGCATAGGTAAAAATGCCGTGGTGTCCCAGCGTGCTTATTTGTGTACCGGCAGTCACAAACATACTGCTGAAGCATTCGATATTTATGCTAAACCCATAATAATTGAAGATGAAGCCTGGGTTGCAACAGATGTTTTTATTGCGCCAGGTATTACCATTGGAAAAGGCGCAGTAATTGGTGCGAGAAGTTCGGTATTTAAAGATATGCCAGCAGGTATGATCTGTATTGGTAACCCAGCCAAACCGGTTAAAAAGAGGCTTGAGGTGTGAAGTTAGTCTTTAATCGCCGTCATTATTCCCCTGCGTTTACGGAAATGCTAATTGCAATAGAAAGATATCAACAAATAAATAGACTATTAGAGTAATGACACATTTCAAGCCATTGCTGTCTTTTAATTTCTTCACGCAATTTTATACACGCCGTTTGTTGTAAAGTATTGTAGTACGGAATGGAACTTGCTTAGTTTGGTTTTTGAAATATTAATGTCATTATTTTCTAGTATGTTGATGCGTCTAAGTACTTGTTAAGCTAAAAAAGAAACGGAACATCTGTTACTACTGAGTGTTAGTTAACCCTTATTAGCAGTTTGTAGTAGTTGTAAAATAGATGGGATTTAACTTTATGAAAGTGCTATTGAAAAGTTTAAATTATGCCCCTGAACTCACAGGGATTGGTAAGTACAATGGTGAAATGTGTGAGGCGTTTGCCGAAAAAGGCATGGATGTTACCGCTATTGTTGCCCCTCCTTACTACCCACAATGGCAAGTGTCTCCAGGTTATCGCAAGTTTTGGTATAAACAGGGCAAGACGAATGGCGTAAAACTGATCCGTTGTCCTTTGTATGTTCCAAGTAACGTGTCCATACCAAAGCGTTTTATTCACCTATGTTCATTTGCCTTTACTGCCGGCCTTGCCATGGCAACACAGCTTTTCAATCGACCTAATGTGGTTATTTTGGTGCAACCAACCTTATTTTGTGCACCTTTTGCATTAATTTTTGCAAAATTAATGGGTGCGAAAACTATCATGCACATACAAGACTTTGAAGTAAACGCCATGTTTGGCCTGGGTATGGTGCGTGAAGGTAAAATGGTGAACGTGGTTAAAAGATTAGAAAGCTGGTTATTAAAACGCTTTGACGCCGTTTCCACTATTTCTTACAGCATGATGGAAATAGCCAAAGCTAAAGGGGTGGATGAAAGTAAGATTATTTATTTTCCCAATTGGTCAGACATTGACTTTGTTACACCCCACTCTGATGGTTCTGCCTTGAAAAAAGAATGGGACTTTAACCCCAGTGATAGGATAATTATGTATGCAGGTAATATAGGTTATAAGCAGGGCCTTGAAATTATTTTCGATGCAGCAGAATATTTCCAAGAACAAACTGATATAAAGTTCGTGTTAGTCGGCGCGGGGGCCTATACGAATACCCTTATAGCGCTATCGGCCAAGCGAATGCTAACAAACGTTTATTTTAAACCACTGCAGCCCTGGGAAAATGTTCCACAGATGCTTGCACTTGCTGACATTCACCTCGTGGTGCAAAAAAAAGGGGCAGCTGATGCAGTTTTGCCCTCTAAGCTCACTAATATTTTAGCCGCAGGTGGCCATACATTGGTTACCGCCGAGCGTCACACTGAATTAGGGGTGATCGCCGCAAAGTATGAAGGTATTTTTCATCGTATCGAGCCTGAAGATAGTACTGCGTTTATTGATGGTATTACGCATTTATTAGATCAGGATTTAACAAGCCATAATACGGTTGCGCGTAAATTTGCAGAATCTAATCTAGCCAAGGATCAAATACTAGCGGAGTTCGCTGATAATTTGGCTTTGTTAGCTAAAACAGAATATGTGTTTAATTAAAACAAGTAATTTTAAAGGAAGAAGTAAATGACAAATAAAGTAGCGTTAATTACCGGGGTAACTGGACAAGATGGCTCTTATTTAGCCGAGTTGTTATTAGAAAAAGGTTATGAGGTACATGGTATTAAACGCCGGGCATCGTCATTCAATACGGAGCGTGTTGATCACATTTATCAAGACGGCCATGAAACCAGTCCCAAGTTTTTTCTGCACTATGGTGACTTAAGCGATAGCTCTAACTTAACCCGTATCATTAACCTTGTACAACCCGATGAGGTTTACAACTTAGGCGCGCAGTCACATGTGGCGGTATCGTTTGAATGCCCAGAATATACCGCTGATGTCGACGCTATGGGTGCGTTACGGATATTAGAAGCTATTCGCTTTTTAGGACTTGAAAAGAAAACCCGTTTCTATCAAGCATCAACCTCAGAGCTTTACGGTGAAGTACAAGAAATACCCCAAAAAGAAACCACGCCGTTTCACCCGCGCTCACCTTATGCGGTAGCCAAAATGTATGCCTATTGGATCACTGTTAACTACCGTGAATCTTACGGCATGTATGCCTGTAACGGTATATTGTTTAACCATGAGTCACCCCGCCGTGGCGAAACCTTTGTTACCCGCAAAATCACCCGTGCCTTAGCAAACATCTCGCAAGGTTTAGAAAAATGTTTGTTCTTGGGTAACATGGACGCTCTGCGAGACTGGGGCCATGCTAAAGACTACGTACGTATGCAGTGGATGATGTTACAACAAGACGTTGCCGACGACTTTGTGATAGCCACGGGTAAACAAATTTCTGTACGAGAGTTTGTACGTTTATCAGCACAGGAACTCGGCATAGAGCTTGAATTCAACGGTGAAGGCATAGACGAAACAGCCACAGTCAAATCAATCACTGGTGACAACGCCCATGCCTTGACAGTGGGCGATGTAATCGTAAAAGTCGATACCCGCTACTTCCGCCCAGCCGAAGTAGAAACCTTGCTGGGCGACCCAAGCAAAGCCAAAGAAAAACTTGGCTGGACCCCAGCCATCACCGTTGAAGAAATGTGCGCAGAAATGGTTGCACACGATCTAGATAAAGCCAAACAACATGCTTTACTAAAATCAAACGGTCATAAAGTTAACGTCTCGGTAGAATAAAAAACACGAGGCACGAGAACAATATTTTCACCACAGAGGAAAACGAGGACACAGAGGCAAGAAAATAATATGCATTACTCTATGAACTTGGTAGTGAGTTATTTATGTTTTTATCATAACCATCTATCTCGTTTACCTCGGTGTTCTTTGTGGTAAATAGCTTTAGTTGTTTTTAATAAAGAATGGTTCGGTGGTAAGTACTTGTGTTTTTATCTTAACCATCTGCCTCGTTTACCTCATTGTACTCTGTGGTAAATAGTTGTTTTATACATTTTGAACTCGGTGGTGAATATTTTTTAGGAGGTAGTAATGGAAACGGATCTTCTTACTCAAAAAGTCATTGGTTGTGCGATAGAAGTGCATAAGGAGTTAGGGCCTGGTTTATTAGAATCTAGTTATGAATGTTGCTTGATGTATGAACTCGCCAAAGCAGGGATAGTGGCGAAAAACCAAGTTGTACTGCCAGTCAATTACAAAGGTGTGTTGATTGAAAGTGGGTACCGGATAGATATATTGCTGCCTAAAAAGTTAATTGTTGAGTTGAAGGCGGTGGACAAATTATCGCCTATCCATACCGCTCAAATGATCACATATTTAAAGCTAAGTGAAATTAAAACAGGCTTATTGATTAACTTTAACGTGCAAAAACTCTCTGATGGGCTTAAACGAATTAGTATGTAAATCAACCAATAATTGTATTCTCTGTGTGTAATGCGAAGCATCTCTGTGTTCTCGGTGGTTAATATGTAGGTTGGAATAAAAGAATATAGATTGAACCACCGAGGACACTGAGAAAATAGGAATAAGGTATTTAATCTTAACTTCGTTGTACTTGTTGGTCTTAGTGGAATGAAGGATTAAAGATTGAACCACAGAGGACACCGAGAGCACCGAGGAAACAGCAATAAGGTTTTTAATTTAACCTCTGTGTGCTCTCCACGCGGTGGCCGGAATCCTCGGTGGTTAATATGTTTTTGGTAGCCTTTTTTGGTTGATTTGTAGTTTGAAATATAAATATAAAGATTGAACCACAGACATCAGTAATGTCGCAGTAACAAAGCTTTTAAGATTATTTTAACCTCTTTGTACTTTGTGCCCTCGGTGGTAATTTGTTTTTGTGGTGAATAAGGATTTAAAAATGAAAAGAATTTTTGTTGCGGGCCATAACGGTATGGTTGGGTCGGCTATAGTTAGGCAGTTGGAAACACGCGGTGATGTTGAACTTGTATTGCGTAGTCGTAGTGAATTGGATTTATTGGATCAACATGCGGTTGTTGCGTTTTTTGCTTCTGAAAATATTGATGAGGTGTATTTAGCGGCTGCTAAGGTGGGAGGGATTGTTGCCAACAATACCTACCCTGCTGAGTTTATTCATCAAAACTTGATGATCCAGTGCAATATTATTCATGGTGCTCATCTGTCGGGTGTGCAAGATTTACTATTTTTGGGTTCGTCTTGTATTTACCCTAAGTTAGCTGAACAGCCAATGAAAGAAACAGCATTGTTAACTGCTACCTTAGAGCCGACTAACGAGCCTTATGCGATTGCTAAAATAGCCGGTATTAAATTGTGTGAGTCGTATAACCGGCAATACGGGCGAAATTACCGCAGCGTAATGCCCACTAATTTATATGGCCCTCACGATAACTTTCATCCGGAAAACTCTCATGTTATTCCTGCTTTATTACGCAGGTTCCATGAAGCCAAATTGACAGGTTTAGATGAAGTAGTTGCCTGGGGCTCGGGTAACCCCATGCGTGAATTTTTGCATGTTGATGATATGGCCTCCGCGTCTATCTTCGTGATGGAGTTAGATCAATCTACCTATGCAGATAACACCCAAGACATGCTCAGCCACATTAATGTGGGTACAGGTGTTGATTGCACTATCCGTGAATTAGTTGAGACCGTCTCTAGAGTTGTTGGCTTTGAGGGCAGTATCGTCTTCGATACGACTAAACCTGATGGGGCGCCTCGCAAGTTAATGGATGTGACTCGTCTAACAAATCTGGGTTGGGGATATTCTATTGGACTCGAACAAGGTTTGAAGAGCAGTTATCAATGGTTTTTAGCCAACCAAGATAATTTTAGAAAATAGAGATACAGATGCTAGATACAAGTTGCTAACAGCTTGTTGTGGTTGAATTAGCCGGACACTTCAATAAAGGATTATAATCCTGTTAATTGAGGTGAATATGACTAAACGAACAAACAGGCATTATCCAACAGAATTTAAGTAAGAAGCGGTTGCTCTGGTAATTGAGCAAGATTACTCAATCGTGCAGGCAGCTGCGTCTTTGGGCGCGACAGACAAACTACTTTACAACTGGGTAGCCAAGCATAAGAAACAGGTACAAGGTTATGTGCTGTCTGGTGATGAACGGGCAGAGTTAATTCAGCTCAGGAAGGATAATAAACGTCTACACATGGAGCGTAAAATCCTAAAAAAGGCAAGTGCCTTCTTCGCGAAAGAAATGAAGTAAGATATTCTTTTATAAGTGAGCTTGATGCTAAATATCCTGTGTCAGTTGCTTGTAAAGTGATGGAAGTGAGTTCGTCAGCATACTACGTATGGCTAAAAAGACCGGGTGAACTCATAGTCGCTCAAACACTTAGACTGTATCGACGAGCAAAAATATTATTCAAGGCGAGTCGAAACAGTTGAGGCAGCGCAGAGCTTGCTAAAGCACTACGCAAAGAAGGCTTTGAGATAACACGTTATCGCGCCATTAAGCTAATGGAGCGGCTTAAATTAGTTGTGACTCGGAGAATAGCTTATAAAGTGACAACCAAGCAAAAACACAGTGATGCTGTGGCTGACAACTTGTTAAATATGAATTTCAATCCAGTTGGACCCAATCAAATTTGGGCGGGTGATGTGTCCTATTTAAAGACGGGTGAGGGCTGTTTGTACTTAGCAATTGTCATGGATTTGTACTCACGCCGTATTGTTGGTTGGCATATATCAAAACGCATGACGCGTGATTTGGTCGAGCAAGCGCTGGTAAAGGCCCATAACTTACGTAAACCGGCAAAAGGTGTGATATTTCACAGTGATAGAGGCTCTCAGTCCACGAGTACAGGCTTTAGAAATTTGGTGTCGCGATTAGGTAGTCGAGCCCAGCATGGGTGACGTTGGAGCTTGCTGGGATAATGCTGTTGTGGAGCGTTTCTTTGGAAGTATAAAGCATGATTAGTTGTTTAAAGTACCGCAGCCAACTTGATGACATATTCGAGAAGATGTGACTAGGTACATGAAATATTACAATGTTGAGCGACTGCATTCAGCCAATTTGGAGCAATCGTCAATTGAATTTGAAAATTCCTTTAGAAAAGTGTCCGGTTGGAGTTGACCATATCATCTAGTATCTAAATGCGAGATAGGTAACTCGAGCAAAATGTTTTTAATAACAGTTTTTTAGTTTTTCCTCTGCGTAATCTGTGAACTCGGTGATCTAAGACTGCTTCACTTGCTGGTAATGAGTAAGTACAAATCGCTTTTTTAGAGTTTGAATTGAATGCTACATAGGATATATTTATCTTATTATTCGTACATGAAAAAAATGCATGCAGGATAATGATAAGCAGTAAGCACTCAATTGGGCATTCTCGCCGCTATACAAGAAAAAACCTCACTTTTTACTTGAGGTTGTTTCTTATTTTGTTTTTGTCATCAGCAGTCATAAAAGTCAGTGATTTAATTTTCTTTCCCCCGGAACTGTTTGAGACTATTCGTGCAAGCTATGGTGACAGTGCACAAAAAAGAGTCTTGCTCTGGCAAGAGGTCATAATGGATAATCAGAATGAAGATCTTGACGAGCAACTTTATAACGTTAATCGCTTCTTTGATTAATTATTAACTACGGTATGCTCGAATAAGTATATGTGGTCCAATGTCGCCAATAATCATCAAGAAACGCGTGCCAATTTGGTAGGCGTTTTTTTGCTCATAAAGCTTCGCTAATCGACGATTATGATTTTTAATGTCTGTTTTAGAGCAAACATTCTAGTCATAAACATAAAAGCGAACTGCTGATTTTTATACTCGCCTATTAGTCAAAATTACATATTAATATTTTGAACTTTAACACAAAATCTACTGTGGCTTAATCTGTTAACACCAAGCTAATTTGTCGAATATAAATTGCTTTTATCCGTGCTCGGCAGCCATTGACCTCTTAGGTTCAAACATTTATATCTTTTGCTTTTTACTGCTTGGCACTTTTCTCACGTTCCATGATACAAAAATCTAAGATGTTTTGCTCTGGACTGTTATTGATCTGGGCGACTGTTTTTAAACGGGTAAATAATATAAACAATAAGCAACTGAACATTAAACCAATAACAACGGCTCCTACCCATTGGATCTGTAAAAAGTCTAGGGTGAATAATAAAGTCAGACTGGATAGTACTAAAAGATTACCTACAAAATAGGGAGCTTTGCCTACTCTGGTAATGGTTATGTTTAAATTATCTGTGTAAAGGCGTATCAGTGAGTCCAATGAATTGATCACAAATAACACTCCTACAGCAACCATCATGCCGTTTAACCAACCTGCAATATTGATATCGTTAAGGTGAACGTAATACAATCCTACAAACCATATTGCGATCGGGATAGAAGGAAAAATCGACATTGTTAAAAATACTTGGTAAGTGCGAAGCCCACCCACAAACCGAGCGGTAAATTGGCCAATCATAATGCTCCAAGCAAACCACCAGTACAGATAAAATTCATGATAAGCGTTTAGCGGTAAAACAAACTGATGGATATTCGAAAAGTAACCATTTAATAAACCAAAAGTCTGGAAGAGTTCGCTGGCCTCTCCTTTATCCGATGACAAAGCGGCTAACCACGTGAAGGTTATCAAGGCAAAAAACAACCAAGTGCTAGCCAGGCTGAGAATACTTACATAGCGAATATCCGTGCTTGAATATACCGAGGCGGCGATAACGCCTAACACAATCAAATAGAAACTAGCGGTTAACGCACCTTCATCGGCTAACTGGGGAATATACCAAGGCAAATTGCTCAGTAGTAAAAAAGCTGTAAAAGCACAGGTACCAATAATAACCAAGTTATTGATAAATTTAACGATAGGGATGGCGAAAAACTGGACTTTAGGTTCGATAATACAAAAATAGAAACAGGTTAGAAAATAGAAACACCAGATCAAAAAAGCCCAAAAGCCAAATTCAATCGCTAAGGGGTTAGTAAACGCATACTCCGGGCTGGTGGCAATATCCGCGTAGCCTGCGAATTCAGTTAAGGGGAACATTATCAGCCCCACATCTAAACCTGAGGTAAATAAAATAGCGATAAAGGTAAAGGTGCTAACCGGAGTGACACCAATACAACGCACATTTCCCCATTTAAATAAAATACAGCCGATGCAAAAAAAAGTGAATAAAATGCCTGCTGATAACCAAATTGTCATAATACATCCGAAAAAAGTATAACCGAAAAATATGTGATGGTTTAGCCCTTATTATCGTTTAGGTGTGTTAGCTCGTTGCTGAGTTTGCCACTGCACATCACCTGTTACCGTTACCGATTCAGGCGGTAAGTGATGACCTTTTATAAGGTCCGCTGCTCGCTCGGCCAACATAATAGTTGGTGAGTTTAGATTTCCATTTGGAATAGTCGGAAATATCGAAGAGTCCACTACGCGTAAGCCTTGAATGCCATGTACTTTGGTTTCTGGGTCAACCACAGATAAGGCATCAGTACCCATCTTACATGAACAGCTTGGGTGATAGGCACTTTCAACAGATTCACGCACAAAGGCATCAATCTCTGAATCGCTTTGAATATGCATGCCGGGTTGAATTTCTTCGCCTCGGTAGCTATCAAGTGCAGGTTGATTAATAATTTCACGGGTTAACCTTACGCAGGCTCTAAAACCTTGAATGTCATCCTGATGTTGCAAATAATTAAATGTAATCTGCGGTGCTACGTCAGGTTGATTTGATACCACCTTGACGCTACCCCGGCTTTTGGGTTTGTTATGACCAATATGTACCTGAAAACCATGTCCTGCAAAGGCTTCTTTGCCATCGTAACGCATCGCTGCAGGCAAAAAGTGATACTGCAAGTCAGGCCATTCGACACCTACTTTTGAACGAATAAAACCGCAGGATTCAAAATGGTTAGTTGAACCTAAACCGTCTTTGTTCAAAATCCAGCGTACCCCAATTTTAAGCTTACTCCACCAGTCTAATTCACCATTGAGCGTAATAGGCTGAGTACATTTGAATTGAAAGTAAAACTCTAGGTGATCTTGCAGGTTTTCACCTACACCGTTTAATTCATGCAAACATTCGATACCTGCTTTATCCAAGACCTCTTTAGAGCCGATGCCAGAAAGTTGCAGTAGGTGCGGTGAACCAATAGAGCCAGCACTTAAAATGACCTCTTTATTGACTTTTATTTCATGTGTCTGATTTTTATGGGCGAAACGCACCCCTACTGCTGCTTTGTTTTCAAGCAGTACTTTATGCACTAAAGCGTGGGTGACAACGGTCAAATTAGGGCGGCTCATCGCTGGGCGCAAATAGGCATTGGAGGTTGATGCACGGCGGCCATTTTTGACGGTCATGTGCATAGGGCCAAAGCCTTCTTGTTGCTCACCGTTATAATCTTCGGTGGCCAGATATCCTGCATCGGTTCCTGCATCTATGAAGGCTTGATATAGCGGATTTTTCATCTGATTGCCGTTGTTGACCCCAAGTGGCCCTTCTTTGGCGCGGTAATCATCAGCCTTGAATGCCCAGCTCTCCGCTTTTTTAAAATAGGGCAGGCAATGGGAATAATCCCAATCAGTGGCACCACTTTGTTGCCACTCATCAAAATCTTTAGCATGTCCACGTACATACACCATGCCATTGATTGACGATGAGCCGCCCAACACTTTGCCACGAGGACAATGCATTTTGCGGTCATTCAAATAAGGCTCAGGCTGGCTTTCAAACTGCCATGCATATTTTTTAGTATTCATGGGGATAGACAAAGCCGTGGGCATTTGAATAAAAATACTTTTGTCACTGCCGCCTGTTTCTAATAATAATACGCGGGTGTTTAAGTCTTCGGTTAGACGATTGGCCAGCACACAACCTGCAGAGCCTGCGCCAATAATTATATAATCATAATCTGCTTGGATATTCATTATTGGCCTCTAAAATGGACTGTCTAAAGATTGTAAACCGACATATATCGATTTTAATTGAGTAAATTGTTTGAGTGTCGCCAAGCCATTTTCGCGGCCTATTCCTGACTGTTTATAGCCGCCTACAGGCATTTCAACAGGCGATAGTCCATAACTGTTAATCCAGCATATACCCGCTTGCATCTGATGAATTACACGGTGCGCACGGCTGATATCTTGGGTAAATACAGCCGCAGCTAAGCCCAAGTGAGTATCGTTGGCACGTGCAACAACCTCGTCTTCATTATCAAACGTCAGTACTGCCATCACCGGGCCAAAAATTTCTTCTCGGCAAATGCTCATGTTGTCTTCACAATCAGTAAATACCGTAGGTGCAACAAAATAGCCGTCGGGTGCATTTTCGGGTTGCAGTGCTACACCTCCACATAATAACGTTGCGCCTTCAGCTTTGCCTTTTTCAATGTAACTCAGCACCAATTCTTGATGTTTCTTAGAAATAAGTGCGCCAAAGTTAGTATCGGGATGCATAGGGTCGCCTGCTACAATGTTGGATTTGATTCGGCTATGTAATTTTTCGATAAATACAGGGTAAATGTCTTTTTGTACAAACACTCGGGTGGCGTTGGTACAAATTTCGCCCTGAGTATAAAAGTTTCCAAGCATAGCTGCAGATACAGCGTTATCGATATCGGCATCATCAAAAATAATTAATGGGGATTTACCACCCAGCTCCATCGTCACTTCTTTGAGTGAGCCTGCCGCCGCTGCCATCACTTTTTTACCTGTGCCGACTTCGCCTGTAAAAGAGACCTTTGCAATATCTTCATGATGACTGAGCCAAGCGCCTACTTTGCCATCACCTTGAATAACATTAAATACGCCTTCAGGAACGCCGGCTTGAATAAAAATTTCAGCTAGCTTCAATGCCCCTAACGGTGTTTCTTCAGAAGGTTTAAAAATCATCGCGTTACCACAGGCAAGTGCAGGGGCCGCTTTCCAACAAGCTATTTGTAATGGGTAATTCCACGCGCCTATGCCAGCACATATGCCTAGCGGTTCAGGGCGAGTGTAATAAAAATCTTCACCTACTTGTTGTTGATTACCCTCGACAGCAGGCGCAAGGCCTGCAAAAAATTCAATCGCATCGGCTCCAGATACTATATCAACCACACTGGCTTCTTGCCATGGTTTACCGGTGTCAGCAACCTCTACTAGGGCTAAGTCGTCATTCTTTTCTCTTAGTAACGCAACAGCTTTTAGTAATATCCGGCTACGCTCTATTCCCGTCATGCGGGACCAAGTGATAAAGCCTTGTTGTGCGCTGTCGATAGCACTTTGCTGAACAAATGCATCTGCTACTTCAACCTGATAAATCACCTTGCCTGTTGCAGGGTTGATGACATCAAATTTTTCACCACTTTGATTATTAAGGTACTGGCCATTCACAAAACTTTGATAAATTGGGAGAGGGTGGGGTGATGTCATAGATTAGCTCACTAATAGTAGGGGGTGAATAGCGCGGGCACTATGCCTGCTATTTGTTTGACGATCAACCTCGATAATAGATGATATTAAAAGGCTAGAAAAAAGCTCGGTTAATTAACAGGGCTAGAGATTGAAAGCGTTTGAACATCATGGACAGCGGGCGCTGCGAGCATAAAAGGTTAATGGATTGTTAATTGCAGTAAATAGTTAGTGGTAGTAGATAGTAAAAGCATAAGATAAAGATAAAGAGTAGGGCGTTTGAACCACAAAATAAGATGAGGGCATCGATTGCCGAACAACGATTAAAGCAAAAATAGTATTTTGCTTTAATCGTTTAATCATTCTTTAGCTAGGTGTATCGAAGCGCTCGGAGAGCACTCTGTGCGGATATAATCTGAGGTTCGATATCTTTTTCTCTAAAGTAATAGAGCGTTTGTAGCACCCCTCAGAGGATCAATTGTGCTTCGTTGCACCGCAAAAATTGCTATTCCAGGTATTTATTATTCGATAAAACGAATAACGCCAGGATTTAATTGCGTTTCTAAGCGATTGATTAAGGGTGTATTGGTTTTGGTGTCAATAATTTCGACACCCGGTGCTGCATCTTCTCTTACACTTACCCATAAGAAACCAGCGGCATCAATGTCAATAAAACCGATGCTATTGGTGTCTATATCAAGCACTGTTTCATCGCTGATTTCACCTGTGCTTGGGTTAAATTGATAAAGTGTAGATTCTTCACGGTATGGACCAAAGAAGGTTTCGTTAGCAAAAAAGTAGCCTTTTTTATCTGAAACAATAGCCGTAGATTGGATGTATTTTGCGCTGTTGTTGGTAATGTCTGCAGCGCTTAATACGGTACTTAAACTGAAGTCGTTAGTATTCACTTCTTCAATCAAACTTTGATCTACGCTAACAGCCGAAAAGGAGTTGCGGGTGGTAATATAGACTTTGTCTTCAAATGCTCTAACGCTATTTTCTAATGGGTTTAAGCCAAGTAGAGGTATGCCCATTACGCTGTCAGTGGTGTCTGCATTAGTTTCAATTTCGCTGTCAGTGGCTGTATCAAATACAGCTAAATAGACTGCGTTAGTGCTACCGAAATTAGCATCTAAACGCTGCATCACAATAAATAACTTCTCATCACTGATGACCGCAGCAGATGGACTCGGTGTACCAGCTGTATTGTTCTCTGGTACGTAACTCGCTAAGTCTATTTCACCAATTTTAAAATTCTCAAAGTCTGTGGCTTGTGGGTTCACAATCCAGACTTTATCTGAACCATAACGTATCAAATATGCTTTTTCTGCACTGAGAGACACCAATGTATAAGGGTTACGTGTGGTGGAGTCTGAATCATCTTGAGTTGAATAAGTCCAAATTTCGGTGCTAGCATCATCTGTATTGTATTTGCTAATGGTATCAATAAAAAAACGACCAATATGGTACACGTCTGTTTGATATACATTAATTGAGTAGTCGGATTGTGTTTTAGCATAAAAACCATCATCAACCGTTTGTGTTGCATAGTTTAAATAAGCGACTTGTGAACTTGAAAAGTCAGTTGCTATAGTTTGAACCAATCCCAGCGAGGGCGTATCTAACTCGTCTCCCACATTTACAGCCACATCAATAGAGTCGGTTAAACCCTGTGCGTCTGTCACTGTCACTGTAATGTTATAAGGTCCCGTATCACCACTTTCAAAATCAGGCGCGTTAATAAATTCCACTACACCAGTACTGGTAATAGCAAACAGTTGCTGGTCTGTTCCTGTGATGGTGTAGGTCAAATCAACACCATCATCTATCGCAATATATTGACTAACTACTGTGGTGTTTTCAGCCACAGTGACTAACAAACTACCTGATAGCTCAGGAGCTTCATTGTTGTCACTACTACACCCCCCTAAAACTGATAATGTACTTATTAAGCTGAGTGTTAGCGCACTTTTTTTGAATAATGTTAACATTTAGATACCTTGTATTGAGAGTTTAAATTGAATGCTTCGCCCTTGAGCAGGGCGGTTAGCTAGATCCAGATATTGCTGATCAAATAGGTTATTGATACTTACGTTGAGGTGATAAGCCCCACTTGTATAGCCCAGTTGGATATCTGTTATCCGACGTTGTGCTGGTTTGCCTGCTTGCCCATTAGTTGATGTGAAAATATTGGGGCGATTAAAGTACAAATCTTTGTCTACATCACCGCGCAGGTGTATTTTCCACTGTGAATTAAATTGGTAGTTGACCGATAAACTGTATTGTTGGTGATAAATACCTGGTAATTTTTTATGGTTAAACGATTTAATTGCTGAGCTGGTTTGGCTATCTATGATATTGGCTTGTACATTAAAACTGAGGGCGGGCGATACCGTGATTTTTGTTTCCAGTTCCAGCCCGTTTAATCTGGCGTTACTCACATTTCTATAGGCACCGACACCGCTACTGTTAAAAATTGCGACGATGGCATTGTCTGATTTTTGATGATAAGCCGAAGCATTCAGTGAGTAACTCATGTGCGCTATTTGATCGCTATATGTAGCCCCAAGGCTAAACGTTTGCGCTTTTTCAGGTAATAAATCTTTACTACCTTTAAATAATCCTCTATCACCAAATAGTTCAAATAGGGTAGGAGTGCGGATACCGTTACTGGCAATCAATTCAGTTTTTATACGCAATCCCTGATAAACCAGTCCTAATTCTTGAGTTTGGTGATCCTGTTCGCTGTTAAATGTCTCTGCATCAGACTGATTTGGCGCAATGTTTTGATTTTGCTCGTTTAACTGGGTCACTAACGAAAAGGCAGATAGTGGTCCATTATTTTGCTGCCACTCGAACCGAGAGCCAAGTAATATCTGAGTTTGCTTGGCTATGACATCGCAGCTACTGATCCCATTGCAGTTAATCTGGCCATTATTATCGAAACTCAGAGAAGCAAAATGTTGTTTGTTTAATTCAATAAAAGGGCTGACAGTTATGTCTGCGTATTGACTATCAAAAACAAAAAATGAAGTCAGGTCAGCGTGAGTTTTTGTGGTGGCATAATTCGCATCTAAGCGTGTCACGTCATCCAGTATATCCAAATAACGTTCTGTTTTATCTTCCTGGTACGCTTCAAATTCGAGGTTGTCTAACCATTTTAGGTTGGTGTAAATACTGTGTCTATAGCCTAATCGCCAAGTATTAGATGAAAGGCTAGATGCATTTTCTGGGGTATTGTTTTGGTAGTTAGGCAGGGCCTTTTCTTGTTCATTGTAATGCAGAGTTAGCCTGACTTTATGAGCTCCAAATGATAAATGATTGTTCACATACACATTCTTTTTCTCAAACTGATTGTTACGCAAAGGCTCTATGCTTGACTCATTACTGCGGATAAAACTTTGAGGCACAAGATAATCATAATTGTTATCTGTTTTTAGATAGCTTCCCCCCACAGATAAGTTATTTGTTTGAAACGCCTTGTTATACAGAAGGTTGAGCTCTTGGTGGTTAAATGAGCCAACAGCTAGACTGAGCTTTAACTTATCTTGACTAGGGTTGTAAGTATTAATTCTAATCACCCCTCCAATGGGGGTAGAGCCAGCACCTATCGCCTGGTTTTTACTGATCTCAATGCTTTGGATGTGTTCGGTGGGTATTTGATTGAGATCAAAACCACCAAATTGACTGTCGTTGACTAATTGACCATCAATGTATAACTGCACCTGTTTACTACTTGAGCCACGGATAGACACTGAAACCGGATTGCCCAAACCACCAATCTGGCGTATCTGTAAACCATTAATGGTCTGTAATACGTCCGACAGGGTTTGTGAGGTATTAATAAAATCCTCACGGCCCAAAACTTGATAATTATTTGAAAAGATAGCGGGCTGATCATAAATGGTGAGTACTTCAATTGTTTTTTCTGAGGGCTCACTGGCTTCTACCCAAGTCAGGTAAAAAAGGCATACGAGTAAAATGGTAAAGCATTTTGGAAAAAGCATGTCGGCCTCTGAAACGAGGACGTTAGGAATGACGAAACATCACTTAAATAATACTGTATTTAGATGTGAAAGTTTCAATACAATTCCTAGCGCCCACCGCACTATAATTTGTAACATTTGACAGGCCGGTCTCCGGGCTTAACTGATATTCAGTACTACCGTTGCGGGGGCAGCGTTAGATTTCAACACGTGTGTTGCACTAACTTCCCGATTATCTCTTGTTTTCCAAACGATAATATTCGATTGAAAAGAGCACCTGAGCAATTTGAGCGCGCAATTTTGCGTATGTTTAACTCAAAAGTCAATTAACTGAAGTTGGGGAGGTGAACCGGGGTGTTTTCATGCTGACTCATTTATTTATGCAAAGGGTAAGATTTTTAGGTTTTCGTCAATAAGCGGCTTTTTCCGTGATCAAAACCCTCTAAAATTAACTATAAATTCTTAAATTTTAAAGAGTGTAGATATGGCTTGACGGGAGAAAAAAATGGCAGATGTGGTAATTTAACGAAGGGTATAATAAAGCTAGTAACTGCTTAAGTTGGCACTGCAGAACCCT
Source organism: Paraglaciecola psychrophila 170 (assembly GCF_000347635.1). Classification (NCBI taxonomy): domain Bacteria; kingdom Pseudomonadati; phylum Pseudomonadota; class Gammaproteobacteria; order Alteromonadales; family Alteromonadaceae; genus Paraglaciecola; species Paraglaciecola psychrophila. The sequence goes on from NC_020514.1 coordinate 995,088, forward strand.
GGAACTGTCAGCAAGTAAATATAATGCCTATATCGTTAACAAAGGTTATTGGAGTACTCTTGTATTATACCGATTAAAACCTATGAAATTAATTGCCATTACATTAAACAGATATTATTTGTTTCCCACATGAAGAGTGAGTCATTGCATCGTGCGGTTTAGATGTTGGTAAGAGGCATTTTTGCTTAAGTTGGAGCATTGGTTTTTTCAATTCTGAAACTAACAAAACATGATGTTTGTTGACAAAGTGACAACTATATTGAGCCAAGTCTGGCATGTTGTGATAACACACATTAATACGTTTGTTTATTGCTTCTGACTCCGAAGTTTATACCTCGTGGCATGTTTAGTTTATTTAGCAATATCCAGAATGACGACTTGATTGCGGCCATCATCTTTAGCTTTGTATAAGGCCAAATCAGATTGGATAAAAAGGAGCTCATAAGTACAGTCGAGTCAGCTTGTAACCAGTCCAATAGACAACGTTATATGAACTGGGTCATTCTCGTTATTAAAGACCGTAGTCATAACTTGGTTACGTAATCGGTTCAATATGTCTTGGGCTTCTATGGCCTCAGTGTCAGGTAATAAAATGCCAAATTCTTCGCCACCTATTCGCCCAAAATGATCATATTCCCGTAATGTGTTTTTTATCAATGTACTCAGCTGCAATAGAACATTGTCACCCACTTGATGCCCATATTGATCATTAATCTTCTTGAAATAATCAATATCTAATAAACAAAAAGTAAATATCTGTTTATTTCTTTTATATCGGTTTATTTCAGATTTGACGTTGGCTATGAAACTACGTCGATTGGAAATTTGAGTGAGTTCATCCGTTAACGTTAAATTGGTTAATTGATGAGTATGTTTAGACAGCGACAGTTCAATACCCTTTTGGGTAGAAATGTTTTTTGCTTGAAGCAATAGCTCACCACTTGGAAGTAGTTGTTCAGACATCAGGAACCAGCGTTCATCCATCAGATCCACTTCGAATATTCGAAACTCTTGAGTTCGTCTTTTAGTATGTGCAGTTTTTAACCACTGCTCAATATCAATGGTCTCAAATTTTGGACCTTGTTGGTTTTTTAAAAGCAATTCGACATAGTTGGTTAAAGTTTTGTCCGATTATCTGGTCAAAATCAATATACAAAATATCGGCATAGGCCTGATTGCATCCTATTAATATATCCTCGGCCGAAAAAATGGCGTAGCCATCTTGGGTGACGTTAAGAAAGTCACCAATTCGCGTCGTTAATGTTAAAAACCCTTTTTTTACAAAGCCTCTAATTAAGAAATACCAGAATAAACGCTATCTCTTATCTATACAACAGACTCTGATTGTGAAGAAGCCAATTGACATAGTTGACAGCTGCTGCCGAGTATTTTTACAGTCTACGCACTACACAAGTAAATTTTTAAATTTAAATAATCTAAAAACATCCTTATTACGTACTGACCACATATTTAATTTGTTCGCAAAAAAACAGGGACGTTACCAGTCCATCAATTTTGGCAATAAAAAGTCGGAGTAGAATAATGATTCAGCAGGATGACTCAAGTGAAATTTATAATAAAAAAGTGCATTGGGCTGCACATTTCGTCGTCACTGTTATTATTATTGTCATTGCAATAGGTATACTTTTAGCGCTGTTTAGTAACAAACCGCAAACTCGAAAATGGGGTGGTGGTGAAGCACCAAATGTGGTGGTTGAAATTGCGAATTTACAACAGCAAGATTATGCAGCATGGATTGATTCGTATGGCACTGCTGAGTCACTGACTCGGACTCAACTTGTAGCGGAAGTGGGTGGCAGAGTAATCAACGTTTCCCCTAATATACGTGCAGGTGGCTCGTTTACTCAGGGTGATGTGCTGGCTTATCTCGATGACCGAAATTTTCGTGTTGCAGTGGATATTGCTGCCTCAACACTAGCAGATTCAGAAGTACGATATTTGCAAGAAGTGGCACAGGCAGATCTCGCTGCCCAAGAATGGAATGAGCGACCTAACAATGATGCCGCGCAACTTCTTGCATTGCGAAAACCACAAGTCGCAGCGGCCAAAGCAGCTATGCAGGCATCTAAAGCTCGTCTCAACAATGCTAAATTAGATCTTGAGCGCACCCAAATTAGAGCGCCTTTTGATGGCAAGGTACTTCAACAAATGGTCGATATTGGTCAAGTTGTTAGCCCGACCCAAACGATAGCTGATATTTACGGTACCGATGTTGTTGAAGTTCGCTTACCAGTTAAACTCGCTGACCTAGAACACTTAATGATCCCCGAGGATAACGAAACAAATCAAGACCAGCCCAAAGTGCTGCTAACTGGAGAATTTGGGTCTCGGACTTATCAATGGCAAGGTCAAATAGTCAGAAGCGAAGGGGCGTTAGATCCTGCAACACGTATGCTGTATGTAGTTGCTCAAATTAACGATCCTTTTATTTCAAACGAACAACGTCCTGCAATACGTATCGGTCAATTTTTAAGTGCAAAAATAGAAGGCCGATTATTAGAGGACGTGTACGTTATCCCCAGAAGAGCGGTTTCTCAAAACTTTGTGGTCAGCGTAGCAGATGAAGGCTTATTAAAAAAACGCAAAGTAACTCCACTTTGGACCGATGCTAAATCAGTCGTTGTCTCTGCATTATCCGATAGTGAATCCATTTTAGCCCAAACGACAGCCGGTGGTTCTCGATTAGATAGATTACGTTCATCAGATCTTTTGATCCTCACACCTACCGCTAATCTGCCTGAAGGAACCAAAGTTAAATCACTTACCGAAGGCTTTAAAAATCGACCTGATAGTCAGAATCAATTTGTAGAAAAGCAAATCTTGCAAAAAAATTCTGCTACGGGTAGTGCTCAAAGTTCATCAGCGACTGTGAAGTAGGAGCAGATAATATGATTGCTTGGTTTGCAAAAAATGATGTCGCAGCAAATTTACTATTACTCGTAGTGATGCTCTCAGGTCTATACGTGGTATCTACCCAGATCCCAGTCGACCTTTTTCCGGAGTTCGAACAGCGACAAATTCAGGTATCAATGACCTTGCCCGGTGCTGCGCCTAAAGAAGTTGAAGAAGGCATTACTATAAAAGTTGAAGAAGCGATTCAGGACTTAGAAGGCATTCGTCAAATTACTTCCCAGAGCCGAGAGGGGTCGGTATCCATTAGTATTGAGGTGGAAGAAGGTTACGATGTTCGCGAAGTACTGGATGAAGTAAAAATAAGAGTCGACGGCATTAACAACTTTCCAGTCGAGGTTGAAAATAAACTTATTCAGGTTCCACAACGAAGAAGAGACGCCATTGGTATGGTTCTATATGGTGATTACGATGCAATGACATTACGACGTCTAGCTGAAGATATTCGTGATGAAATCGCCAGTTTAGATGCGGTATCCCAAGCCGAAGTTGATAACACTTTACCTTTTGAAATTTCGATTGAGATCCCAGAGTCGTCGCTTCGAAAGTATGATCTAACACTTGAACAGGTCGCTGGTGTTATCCGCCAAAACTCTCGAGATGTGTCTGCAGGAAACCTTAAAACAGAAGGTGGTGATATTTTCATTCGCAGTCGAGGCCAAGCTTATCGTGCTAGAGAATTTGCTGATATTCCCATTATCACCACCCAAGATGGCACAATGGTTAGATTGAATGACATTGCCATAATTAAAGATGCTTTCGAAGAAACCCCTTTACGAACAAGATTTAATGGTGTGCCAGCCATTGAAATAGAAATTTTTCGCACCGGTGATGAAAACATTATTGAGGTTACTCAAGCGGTCAAAAATTTTATATTAGAAAAACAAACGCAACTCCCACAAGGACTTAGCCTTGATTACTGGCGCGACAGAAGTGAGCCAATCAAAGCCCGTCTGCAGACACTAAGCACCAGTGCCTGGCAAGGCGCTTTGTTAGTGATTGCACTATTAGCTCTATTTCTCAGACCCTCAGTTGCATTTTGGGTATGCCTTGGTATTCCTATGAGCTTTATGGGTGCCTTCTTATTTATGCCTCTGTTTGACGTAAGTCTAAATCTGATGAGCCTTTTTGCATTTATCTTAGTACTTGGGATCGTGGTTGATGATGCCATTGTGACGGGCGAAAATGTTTACGCCCATCTAGAACGCGGCGAAGACCCACTTCAAGCCGCGATTAAAGGCACGCAAGAAGTCGCTATCCCTGTCACTTTTGGTATTTTAACCACTGCTGCAGCCTTTTTGCCATTAGCCTTTCAGACTGGTCGTGGTAGTTGGTATGCAGCCATACCCTTGGTTGTTATCCCCGTACTATTGTTTTCTTTGATCGAGTCAAAATTAATATTGCCGGCTCACCTTAAACATGTCAAACCGCGTATTCCTGGCCAGTCCTCTTTCTTTTCTAGAGTGCAACAAAAGATTGCCCGTTCGTTAGAGGTCTTTATTGAGCGTTTTTACCAGCCTATGCTGGCGCAAGCTATGCGCTGGCGATACGCTACATGGACTGCCATGTTTGCTTTTTTGGTGCTTATTATTGGTAGCATTGCCAGCGGTAATACCAAGTTTGTATTTTTCCCGCGGGTTCAAAGTGAAGTGGCGACCGCCACACTTGTGATGCCAGCAGGAACTGCGTTTGAGAGTACCGACCGCATAATTAGTGCAATGACCGAACATGCTAAAACGTTACGGGAAAAATACACTGATCCCGAAACCAACGAATCAGTTATTCGTAATATCTATTCGATTAGTGGTGGTCGTAACTCGACGACAGGTCGGGTTCGGATCGACACCGTTCCCCCAGAAAAACGCACTTCGCAAGTCACAACTGGCGAAATTGTCAAAGAATGGAGAAAACTGGTAGGCCAAGTGGCAGGTGCCGAGCAACTTAATTATCGAGCTGAAATTGGCGGTTGGGGTGGAGCACCAATTAATGTTGAGTTGAAAGGTCGAGATACCGATGCACTGGCGGCATTAGGTGAGGGCCTGAAAGCGCAATTAGCGAATTATGCGGCTATATCGGATATCGAAGATTCTTTGTCAGACGGTAAAGAAGAATTACAACTTGAACTTAAGCCAGAAGCGCGATTACTGGGCTTGGATTTAAACCAAGTGGCACGACAAGTGAGGCAAGCTGTTTTTGGTTTTGAAGTGCAACGTGTTCAGCGAGGCCGTGAAGAAGTGCGGGTAATGGTGCGTTATCCACTTGAGGCACGTCAATCAATCGAAACCCTTGAGCAAATGATGATACGTATTGGGCCTAACCAAGAAGTTCCGTTGTGGCAAGTTGCCAACATTTCTCCTGGTTTAAGTCCTGATACAATTTTGCGTGTCGACAGACAACGAACTGTTTCTGTCACTGCTGATTTTGACAAACAAAATGGCGACCTATCGCTGGTGCAGGAAGAAGTTCGCAGCTGGTTGGAGCAACAAATTACAAGTTATCCGGGTACAAACTTTGAAATGGCAGGAGAAGCCAGAGACCAAAAAGACTCGCAGCAGGGGTTGATATTAGGTGGTACTGCACTGGCCTTTTTAATTTACATATTGCTGGCGATACCCTTTAAGTCCTATTCACAACCTTTAATCGTCATGTCAGTCATTCCTTTTGGTTTAGTTGGTGCGGTGATTGGTCATTGGATCATGGGAATGGATTTAACTTTACTCAGCTTTATGGGCATGTTGGCACTGTCGGGTGTGGTAGTGAATGATTCTCTTGTATTGGTAGATTACACCAACCAAAAGCGTAAAGAGGGTATGAACATCAAACAAGCGGTATTTGAATCGGGAGGGCGGCGTTTCAGGCCGGTGTTACTGACCTCTTTAACGACCTTTGCTGGTTTAATGCCACTATTGTTTGAAAAGTCTACCCAAGCTCAATTTCTAATTCCTATGGCCATCAGTTTAGGTTTTGGTATTTTGTTCGCTACCGTAATAACTTTGTTTATTGTGCCTTTAAATTACTTGATTTTAGAGGATATAAAGCGATATTTCAGACGCTATATTCGAGATATGAAATCATTGCGACCGAACAAATCTAAGTAGATTTTAGGCGTGGGCATACAACCGGCAATATACTATTTTGTTAATCTTTGCCCATGTCTGATGCTAACGCAGTCGTTTTTATTTGCTGTGACCGACCATCCGTTTGGCTTGTTCAACGATAAGCTCACAAGAAGGTAATACTTCATAACTCGCGGTTCCCAGAGGGATAAAGCTATCATGGGCGGTAAGTCGTTCAATATTTCGGTTTGCATAATTAACATCATGTTCCATCAACAAAGTGATTAATGCTTCGCTAATGGAGCCTGTTTTGCGACATTCATCTACTATCAGCACATTTTTCATGTCGCCAATAGCCTCAACGATAGCCTTCTCGTCCAGAGGCGCTAGCCAGCGTAAGTCAATCACAGTGCAGTGAATATCTAATTTGGCTAGAACCTTTTCAGCTTGGCGACTTAAGTAATAACCGTTGCCATAACTAATAATACATACATCTTTACCTTGCCCAAAACTCCCTAGCTGCCCTGTTTTAATCAGTTGTGCATCACTTGGTTGAATATAATCAAATGTCCAAAGTGCATCGCCTTCTTGATGAAGATCTTTTTTCATATACAGCGCGATAGGCTCAATAAAGATAACTACACGTTGCTCTTCTTGGGCCAATCTTACGGATTCTCTGAGCATTTCCACCCCATCGGCACCGTTTGAAGGGCAGGCAATGATTAAGCCTGGAATATCACGAAATACGGCAAAGGAGTTGTCGTTGTGAAAATGTCCACCAAAACCACGTTGGTAAGCTAAGCCTGCGATCCTAATGACCATAGGATTCGTGAATTGCCCATTCGAAAAGAAGGGCAGGGTAGCCGCTTCACCGCGTATTTGGTCTTCAGCATTATGTACATAAGCTAAAAACTGTATTTCTGGCATAGGTAAAAACCCATTGTGAGCTAAACCTATTGCCATGCCCAAAATAGACTGTTCATCGAGTAAGGTATTGATTATCCTTTGTGGTCCAAACTTTTCTGCTAGTTTACTGGTGACGTTATATACACCACCTTTAGCACCAATATCTTCACCACACATCACTATATTTTGTTGCTGAGCCATTAAGTCGATCATGGTCCAATTCAACAATTTGGCGAGGTGTTGTTTCTTCGCTAGGTTGTGCTTTTCATGACTGAATAATTCGCTGCGTTGGGCTTTCGATACGTTACTGAGGTACACCTTATTTAACTTAGGTGGGATAATACTGTGTTTGATTTTCTCAGCACAAGTCAGCTTGGGCTTAGTGATCACTTGTTGACTGATGTCTGCCACAGATTTTTCTATAGTTTTATATAAATCGATAATTTGCTGGCTATCGAGGCAGTTGTGTTTCAACAACAACGCTGCACTAAATAGCAAAGGATCATGTGCCTCTGTGTCTTCAATATATTCATTACTGCGGTAAGTAAACTCGGAATCTGAACCTGCATGCCCTAATAAACGCACGGTTCGCATATGTAAAAACACTGGCATGCGCTGTTTTCGGGCAATGTCTACCGCTTGTTGAGTTTTATGGTAAGTGTCGAGTAAATCTAAGCCGTCACACTTTATATAATGCAGCCCAGCTCTATGTTCAAAGTTGGCCTGCACCCAACCTTTAGGTGTGGCGGTAGAGATACCAATACCGTTATCTTCACAGATAAATACAATGGGAATTGGCACAGACTGAAACGCAGCCCAAGCGGCAGCGTTAATCGCACCTTGAGCTGTAGAGTGGTTTGACGAGGCATCACCAAAATTGCATACCACAACCCCGTCTTTCGCCAAGACATTATCTACCGCTACCTTGCGGGACAGGCTAATGCTGAAAGCTGTTCCAACAGCTTTGGGTAAGTGTGACGCGATGGTGCTGGTCTGAGGTGGAATAAATAAACTCTTACTGCCCAGCACTTTATGCCGGCCACCAGAAATAGGATCATCTGATGACGCAGCAAAGCTTAATAACATATCGTACAAAGGTGTTTGCCCGGGTACTTGTTTCGACCTCTGGATAACAAAGGCCGCACTTCTGTAATGTAAAAAAGCCATATCATTAGGCCTAAACGCCAATGCACAAGCTGCGTTACCTTCATGGCCTGCACTGCCAATAGTATAAAAACTTTGACCTTGTTTTTGCATCACCCGTGACTGAAAGTCCAAGTGGCGGCTCATAACTTGTGATTCAAATAAGTCTATCAATTGGGTATTTGACAAGCCTACTTCAGCAGGCGTGAATGAAGAATTTACAACAGGTAACGAATCAGACTCTATCGCATCAATAATCTGTTGTTTAACCTTAATATTACGGTCCTGCATCATGATGTTATGCCTTAAATCTACTGCTAAAAAATGCCTGTAAACCATTTTTTGTTTGGCCATGGATCACAGTGGTCAAATCATAAGCATTATTTAGCTAAAGGAATAATATTAATAATCTTTATTTGCTATAGTTTTTATCTATATTAAATATAAGAGCATTCAACTTGGATTTACGTGCGTTAGAGTATTTTGTGACTATCTATGAAAGTGGCAGTTTAAGCGCAGCTTCAAAAAAGAAATTTGTGGCTCAACCTTCTATATCGGCCTCGTTGAAACAATTAGAATGTAGTCTATCAACTAGCCTATTTGTTCGCCATGCTAGAGGTGTTCAGGCAACCCATGCAGGTAAGCAGCTTTATCCTTTAGCGAAACAATTATTGGAACAAGCAACGGCTATTCGAGATGTTTTTAGCACAGACACCACAAAAACACCTTTTAGGTTAGGCTTGATAAAAGGCTTAGGCGTGGCGCGAATGAGCGACTTGTTAGGCAGATTCACCCGTGCAGTTAACTCATTAGAACTCACTTTGGTATCTCAGGATGAACCATGCCAAGCACGGATCATTAGCCGTGACTTAAAGCTAAATAACGAACAGTTTGTACCTATGTGGCAGGAAGAATATCAATTAGCTATTCCACTGGATCACAGATTAAGTTTAATCGACAGCGTGAGCATTACAGACTTACAAGATGTGGCTTTTGTACAACGAAGTCCATGTGAAGGCTGGACTTATTTAAAAAGAGCATTGAATTCCGCCAATGTCAGTATAGATACCAGGGCAAAAATACAAACCATCGAATACGCCCTAGGTTTAGTGAAAGCTGGTTTAGGCTGTGCCTTTATTCCGTTATCAGAGGCTATTGTCAAAGATAAACACATTCATTTTAAACCGATAAAAGACTTGTCTATTTCAAGAGAAATTGGCCTAGGTTATACCCATGGTTCCGACACGGTTAACGTGCTGCAAGCACTAGCCGTTTATAATCGAATTTAGTAAAACTGAAGGGAAGGAGATGCTTGAAGTACTTTCGTATTGAGCGTTAGTAATAATGTGGCGAATCCAGGAAAAAGACTGCTCCATTGCAGAATCAGACTGCGGTCATTAGACATCTCTGATTAACACTGTGTTTTTAGTTTTCAGCAGGCGCTGTAAAAGCAAATACAAACGCCTTGTTTAAGAAACCGTTTCTAAACAGCAATGGCTAAAGTTTACGCTAAGTTTCTTTCCAACTATTTTTATTGAGGTAAATTTGTAACTCATTCTTGAATGGGTAGTGTCAGTTGCTCCATTTTCAGTGCCGTTCGGAACATTCACCTGCATCACCAGTAACAGTGGCAGACTCGGAAACGATATTCAGTTGGTTAACAGACCACCCAATGGACCATGGCTCTTCAATGGCTTGATAGCATTCTGACTGCGAGCACAGGTGTTTGCCTGCAGGTGTAACGAGCTTTCATAAGCGGTAGGCATCTCTGTAGTGCACGATGTCTAAAGTCTGCCCACCAATACACAACCCTATTCTTAGGAATTCAGCCACTTCGCGAAGCAGAACAGACATTACTAGCGCAGGCGTCTGAATCGATGGAAAGTGTTCAGTTGCTATCGTATTTAAACGTGATATCAAATTTTTCATCTGGTTGTAAATTACATACGTTTTGACAACGTTTTATCAATGATAGTGGTGAAAGATTTGAGCGCCGCTATTGTTACCAAGCCACCCATAATAGATTTTGAAAACCAACTTCAAAAAAAATCGTTTTTTTGTATTGAAATGGATGTAATTGACTGAGTTATGACGTTAAGCGTTAGTTTATGGCTAATTGCTGGGAGTAAGAAGTGTTTTACGGATTTGTAGACACAGCTATGCCTTGTTGACTATAAGTTGACTGGTTTATTGCGGTTATGCGCAGCGCAGCAAGGTTTTCGCTTTACCCATACCTCGAATTCGTTGATGCCCGGTGTGCTCTTTAAATTGATTCATCATTTGCTCTGCTCCGGCAGCATAACAAAAGTGTTTTTCAAACTCAGTGGTGAGGGTGAGCCATTGTTCGTCTGATAAGCCTAATCTTTGCAGTATGGCTTGCTGTTGCTGGTCAATATGCCCTGCTTTGTCATCTCGGATGACTCTTCCTGTGATATCGACTAGCTCACAGTAGTCTTTAAGGGAAAAGGGTATACCTTTGGGCATATCTTGTCTGGGGTTGCCGACAAAAGGCATCAACACATTTTTAATAGATGGCTGTTTTATCGATTCTAAACGTTTTTGAATGCCCGTGTATTTTGATGTTTCAGGCGTATCCGCTATCTTGGCTCGGATCGGATTCAGGTCAACATAAGCCATACAAGACAGCAATGCTGCATCATCTAGTAAGGCTTGAGATTTAAACCGACCTTCCCAGAACCTCCCCCTGCAGTCATCTTCTTTGTTCGCTTCTCTGGCTATGTGTTCATTGAGATTACGCATGAACCAGCTTATGTCATGTAAGCGCCTGCGATACTCGGTGATGGTGTTATCTAAGGTCTGCTGTTGTCCTTGGTTTATCGTGTCTCCTCTAACAAACATTTGGGTAAGCAATGTGCCTCGATGCAAACGATGCCAGCGCTGAGCCACGTTATTATCTGACCATACCTGCGTTCGTTTCACATCCACATGTAACACCATATGCACATGATTACTCATCACCGCATAGGCACATATGTCTATGGCAAACACTGAAGATAAAAACAACATCCGCTTTTCAACCCATTCACGGCGGTGTTCAAAACTTTGACCTGAGTATTTATCTACACCGCACAGAAAAGAGCGCCGCACACAATTGGAAATACAATGGTAATAAGGGGTATCAGATAAACTAATTTGGCTGCTACGTGGCTGGGGCATGGCATCAATCCTTTGATTTAATTCCTAATCAAAGCGTAGTTCGTCTTGGTAGTTAGTCAAATTGTTATGGGTGGCTTGGTAAATTTTTAGTTAGTCAAATTGTTATGGGTGGCTTGGTAAATTCTTAACCAAATTCCTTCTTCATTATTTTCTTCTATTCGGTAAATAACATTATTTGGTGAACCATATCCTTTTACCTATAAGGGGGAAGTTTACGTCTGCTATATAACAGGCACAAACTGCGTTAGTTACATCTAATGCTCTGTGCCTCTGAGAACAAGTTAAGTATTAAAATAGAATTCTTAATAAGCTTATCTATCGTAATATATTGACTAAAAGAGCCTTCTAGCTTGTCTTTTTTTGTGAACTAATGTAACAATTTAGCCGTAAAGATTTACACAGGCTTAGTAAACCTTATTATCAAATATTGGTAGTCACTTTCCTAATAAATAATACACAGGTGTTAATTTTTAGCCGTCTGATTCTTCGTAATTCAGCCAATTCTTTGCAGCGGTGAAGAATTAATATAAACTTGACTAAGAAAGTACTTTTTAATTACAGACTAAATGATTTTGGATTACGCCATTTCATTGATGTTACAACTTGCTCGGATAGCCTATAAAAGATGGATAAACAATGTTCGGAACTAATGATCGAGATCCACAGTTTACTCGATTTGAAAAATACACCCATTAAAAATGCGGTTAGAGTGTTAGGTGTGACGCCGTCACAAGCTAGAAAATTAGCTAAAGGTGATATAAACAAATTTAGTGTTTTTGAACTGCAAACATTTCTTAAGCGACTCAACAGTGCTAACCCATAATGGCACTGAACCGTTGTTAAAAAACGATGAATTGCAGTCATCCAATTAGTTAAAAAGTAATACCTGAATCGTGTTTCCCCACTTTTCCCAAGTAATAACACTACTTTGATAGCCTGAGTTTACTAAAGGCCATTCGTTAGTGAGTCACTATTTAACCGTTTTGAAATCGACATCATAACCGACTCTTAAAGCGTATTGACGACCTCTCATTGTTATTTCTGCGTCAAACTCGCCTTTGTCTTTGGAGTCGATGTATATACATCCAATAACGCACTTTTCATCGAGGTAACAACCGTTAAGCAAATGGTGGCTTTCTTTGAAATTCTTTTTGGTGCCAGCCTAAGTCAATCACACTTTTTAAAGCGATAATTCCACTGCTGGTCATGTGGAATTTTACCCAAACACACCATGTAAATCCACGCGATCAGACATTACTGCATCTTAGTTTTTAATGACATCATTTGCTGTGAGTGTGCAAATTTGAAATTGTTTATGCTTTAAAACTGTGGGAGCAACAAACTCTTGGGTACTAGGTGTTTCGTGTGAGCGCTAGACACCAGAGTCACTGATAATAAGATGCTATTAGATACTTCATTTAATTTCTTAGTTGTGATATTTAAACGTCAATGGTTACCACTGGTGGTAAGTTAGTTTTTCACAGTAAGTGTAAATGATGGGCTTTAAACAAAGTGCCATCGTCCGACACCAAGAGACTAAAACACTCTGTTAATCTGGATAGTGAGGATGGTGAAGATGGTGAAGATCATGCGGGTCGTGCAGAAAATTTAAAAGATAGCCGAGATGCGTTAATACGGTTTTATTAACGCATCTCGTAAAGTGTCTAATTGTACTCGACAACTCCCCCTAGGCCACTTGAAATTGGCTATAGTGCAAGTCAATCTAGTATTCGACCTAGGCTCTGAGTTTTAGTTAATCACTTTAAACGGGTTCATCCCAAGAAAGATGATGCTCAGCCAACACCACTAAATTTTCACTATTAATTAAGCGATGAGAAGCTGCATATCCAAGTATATCTTTTACCTCTTCATCAGGACGACTTGAAAGTATCGCGGTTTCATCTGATGAAAAGTTACACAATCCACGTGCTATTTCATCGCCTTTTTCATCATAAATGTGAAGCACATCTGCGCGCTCAAAGTTTCCGTGTATTGACACTACATCGTGACATGAGAATCCGTCATCACCACCATATAATGAATCAGCAACATCCTGTTTTATGACTAAGCTACCTGCCATTTGCAGACGATCAGTCAGCCAAATATTCCATGCCGATGAAGGCGATGAGTGAGCGATACATTTAGTATGTTTGCGTTCGCCGCGGAGTATTGCAGAAACGGGATCTTCCATCGTTCCTCTGGCAATAAAGGTCGTACAACCAGCATTTTGTGCCATATTGGCTGCTTGTAATTTAGTTAACATACCACCAGTACCTAAAGAACTGGTGCCGCTTGCAGCTTCCATATAACTGCTCACATCCTCGATAGACTCTACGAACACTGCGCCTTCTTCTGAAGGATCTCGGTCGTAAACACCATCGATACAGGTTAAAATAAACAAATACTCTGCACCAATCATCTGCGCAACTTTTGCTGCGAGTCGATCGTTGTCGCCAACGCGAATTTCTTCAGTGGTCACGGTGTCGTTTTCGTTTACGATGGGCATCACGCCTTGTTTTATCAAGCGATGTACCGTATTTTTAACGTTCAGAAATCGGCGTCTATTTTCGAGATCATCTAACGTCACTAATACCTGAGCAATATCAAATCCATACTCAAGCGCAATTTGCTTGTAAGCGTGCATTAATATCGGTTGCCCACAAGCTGCTGCCGCTTGTTTATCTTGAACACTGGCGTTTTCAATGGTGCAGCCAACAGTATTAAGACCTAATGCGACAGATCCAGAGGACGTCAGCACCACTTCGTAGCCTTGGTCGCGTAGCAGAGAAATATCAGCAAGCAAGCCATGCATAAATGCAAAACTAGGAGTTAAATTCTTAACGTTAGCTAATAGGCTTGAGCCGACTTTAATAACTATACGTGGATTTTTTCGTGGGAAGGTTTCGTTTGTTTGTAGTTCAGATGTGGGCAAAATTACTCCGTACTTTGATTAATTAAATAAAATAAATAAGTTGAACCGATAACAAAAATGGGTTCACAAAATTTCAAATATTTTCAGAATGCACCTTATAGTATAACGTTAATCCCTAATACTGAAGCGACATAACTATTTTGACCAGTTTTCGGTCACTTAATAAAGATGAAAGATGACAGTTTTTGACACTTGTTTTAAGTTTACTTGTACTTTCTTCAATGGCGTTTGATTCATTGAAAGACTCAAATCTGTTTGGTGCTGTTGTTCCACCCAGAGCTTAAACTTGTCTTTTGGTTGTGGCTCAGAGTGATAATCAAGTATCAAAAGCCAGCGCAGATAAAGTAAAATACAAGGTTTGAAATGGCTTACTCAATTTCAAACCTTAGCAAATGTTTATGGACATAAATACTAAGAGTATTTGAGTGAGGGTAGCGAGAAGAACAGAGCGGTATTCAGTTACAAACTTAAAATCTAACACCGCAAATTCAATAATAAAATTCAACATTATAGAATACTGAGTTTAACGACAGTTTCTCACGGGGATGAAAGTCAGAACATTGTTTTAGCTCTGTGTTTGGTAAAATTGCCTAGCAGTATCAATCTGTTCGCACAAGATAACCACTTCATCCAACATACGCGTGGTCATACGATGTGTTTTGTCGGCATTAGGATGAAAGATAAAATTATTTATTACCGCTGGAATATGCTGCCATTGCGGCCAATTAAGCCCATCTGGGCTGTCTGCGCTATGTTGACCTGGTTGAATAATAACCTGGGGTAAGGTGACTAGTACTTGTTCGAGCCCAATTGAGGGGTAGTCGTCTTGGGCGTTTGCAAATGGATTACTGGCTCCGCACAACTCGATTTGTTGCTGGGGCCATGCTTGGTTTGCCACGGTGCGCAGGGGCCGTGACCATAACTCATAAAACACACTGACTTTACTTTTGTTGGCGTAAGTGTGTTTAATTTTTTGAAGTTTTTTCATATATTCTGCAGCTATAATATTGGCCGCGGTTTCTCGACCTGTGACTTTGCCTAACATGATTAATTCTTTCGCCACATCTTCTAATGTTTGTGGGTGCGAATAAATTATCTTGAGTTGATATTTTTCGAGGCGCGCTAAGTCATCTGCCGGATTGCCAGTTTTCCAAGCAATGATCACATCAGGTTTAAGTTGAATGATTTTTTCGATTTGTAAACGTGCGTAATTGCCTACCCGCAAAATATCTTCCGCAGCTTTAGGGTAGTCAGCATGGGCGGTGGTACCAATGATTTGTTGACCCGCTCCAATTGCATACAATGATTCCACAATATGCGGCGCAAGAGCAATTATGCGTTGTTTTTGAAGTGAGTCATCACTAGTACCTTTAGCCACGGATTGGTTGGCATAAAAGCCAACCAAAACGTATAACAACATACTTAAAAAGCGGTCTGTTGTGAGACTCACCAATCAATACCTTTTTGTGCTTTTATGCCATTGTCGAAAGCATGTTTGACAGGTCTTACTTCGCTGACTGTATCTGCCATTTCGATGATTGAGCGATGGCAAGCGCGGCCAGTGATAACCACGTGTTGATCTTTTGGCCTGGCGGTTAACGCAGCCAATACTTCATCCAAATCGATATATTTGTAAGTGACCATGTAGGTAATTTCATCTAACAGCACCACATCAATAGACGGGTCTTGCAGTAATTTTTTACTGTGTTCCCAAGCCGCTTGTGCCGCTAGTTTATCCAAGTCTTTGTCTTGGGTTTCCCAAGTAAAACCGGTGCCCATTACATGAAATTCCACGCCGTTTTTTTCCAATAAATTGCGTTCACCGCATTCCCAGCCACCTTTGACATATTGCACCACTGAGGCTTTTAATCCGTGTCCAACCGCTCGGGCAATGGTACCAAAACCTGAGGTGGACTTGCCTTTGCCGTTGCCGGTAAGCACTAGCAGTAGCCCCTTATCTTCTTGGGCAGCGGCAATACGTTCGTCTACTTTGGCTTTTTGTTCTTGCATACGCGTTTTATGGCGGTCGTTATCTTTTTCATCAGTCATGGTGTTTGCTCTTTGTTTGATTTGAGATAAATGTGTGTATTTTTTGCCAGTCTAGATGTGCCTTACAGGCATCGGCTAGACGGTCTAATTCATGTTCTTGTTGGCTAGCATAAGTGTCGACTTTATCGGTATCTGCACCAGCCCAAGCGGTAATCTGTTGCAACGCTTGTGGTGAGTCGAACATGCCATGTAAATAACTGCCTGCCACTTGGTTATCTGCGCTGATACAGCCCTCAAGTTGGCCATCATCTAGTTGTCCATTATCTAATAAAGCAAAAGCGTTAAAACCATCCTCTCGTTCAGTGTGTCCAACATGAATTTGATAGCCTGACACTGTTACTTCGATACCATTATTGTGAACGTCTGCTTGTAATCTTAATTTACCCTGACTGTGTGTCAGCTGCTTTTCACTGTGTAGTGTGGTGTGTATGGGCAGATACCCCAGCCCCTTAGATGACCCTATCGTGCCTTCAATCCCTTTGGGGTCGTGGGTGGTTTGCCCTAACATTTGATAACCGCCACAGATTCCTAATACTTTGCCTGCGTAGCGCAAGTGTCTGGCAATATCTTTATCCCAGCCATGTTTTCTAAGCAGTTCAAGATCTGCTCTAACATCTTTACTACCAGGTAAAATAATAAGATCAGCTGCGGATATTCTTTGACCTTGGCGCACAAAGGTCAGTTCAATTTGAGGATGAGCCCGCAGCATATCAAAGTCGGTATGGTTACTGATCTGCGAAAATACGGGTACCGCAACACGCAAACGTATATCGTCTTGGTCAATCGTTTGATTGGCTTGAATGGCATCTTCTTCGGCGAGTTGTAAGTCCATTAAGTAAGGCAATACCCCTAAAACCGGTTTATGGGTGCGTTGTTCTAACCAGTCTAAACCACTTTGTAGTAAGGTAATATCCCCACGAAACTTATTGATCACAAAACCAACGACACGGTTTTGTTCACTTGCCGAAAGTAGTTCTAATGTGCCGACTAAATGGGCACACGCACCACCCTTGTCTATATCCGCCACTATGATCACTGGGCAGTTCACTGCTTCGGTAAACCTCATGTTGGCTATATCACCTTCACGCAAATTGATTTCCGCTGGATTACCCGCACCTTCAACCATGATAACTTGATACTGATTTACTAAACGCTGGTGGGAATCTAGTACCGCTTGCATCGCCACTTTTTTGTAGTCATGATAATCCTGAGCCTGCATGTTACTGATGGCTTTACCATGAACAATGACCTGAGCATCGGTATCGCTGCTTGGCTTCAGTAATACTGGATTCATATCAACATGAGGTGCTACACCTGCAGCTTGTGCTTGTAACGCTTGGGCACGACCTATTTTCACCTCCGTCAGCAGTCACCGCAATATTTAATGCCATGTTTTGTGGTTTAAATGGCGCGACCTGATATCCCAAACGTTTTAAACAACGACAAAATCCTGCTACCAACACACTTTTTCCCGCATCGGATGTGGTGCCTTGGATCATCAAAGTGGCGGCTTGAGTGTGTGTCATGTTTTATTCAAAATCTGCTTGTCCGAAATCAGCCGGTAGGCCAATAAAAGCCACGCTTGGTTTAGCGTCTGGGCAGGCAGGAATAATAATACGGGTCAAACTGGCGTGACCGATTTGTAATTGACTGTACCATTCTCCCGAGCGCCAGTCTGTGGGCAGGATATGCGCCAATATTTGCCTGATAACACCACCGTGGCATAACACTAAGTTGTTTTGTCCGTGGTGTTGTTTGCACAGTGACTGCCAACTTGATACGACTCTATTATGAAACGTTTCTAGAGATTCACCCTGAGGCGGCGTATTGTGGTCTGGAGCTTGCCAGAATGAGGTCATTAAAGGCCATTGCTGAGAATGATCATCAAATTCAATTCCGTCCCACTCACCAAAATCACATTCTTGCATACCTGACTCAACTTGCAATGTTAGCTGGTTATCAGAGGCGAGTTCCTTAGCAAAATCATGGCATCTCCTTAAGGGAGAGGTAATGATATTGTCCAGATTGTACATACGACTAGTTTGGAGATGCATCTGTTGCCACCCATCTCGACTTAAAGCCACGTCAGTTCGACCATACAAAGCTGGTGGGCCATCAATCTGACCATGACGCACTAGGTCGAACTGGGTGACGTTTGACTCGTTTACATCGTCTGTCATTTTGATGTGTTTTTTAAGGCAATAGGCAAACCTGCTGCAATAAAGGTCACTTTATCCACTCGGGCTGCCAAAGCTTGATTCAACCAACCTGCTTGATCGACAAACTGACGACTGGCTTCTCCCAAAGGTATGATGCCTAACCCAACCTCGTTGGACACTAAAAAGATGTCACACTTACAGGCTTGAAGGGCGTCGAGCAATTCACTGAAGAGGATTTTGAAATTTTGTCCAGGGTACTCAAATAATTGATTATTCAGCCACAAAGTTAAACAATCAATCAATAAAATTTGCTCAGGTAAATATTCGGTTTCTGCTAAAAGTAAGTTGAGATCCATTGGCACCTCAGCCAAGCGCCAATAGTCAGGGCGTTCAGCTTCATGATAAGCAATTCTTTGTGCCATTTCAGGATCGCTGGCCGTAGCCGTAGCAACAAACGTAACCGGTAAACCTGTTTTTTCGCTTAGCAGCAGCACTTGCTCTAAAGCAAAACGTGATTTGCCCGAACGAGCTCCGCCTAGTACCAGATGTATCATGTGTTGACTCCTTTTTTTATTATTATATGTTCGACAAAATTATGAGGTAAATCAGTAATTCTTGTAGTTGTTGTGCTGTGCCTAAGCAATCTCCGGTATAACCACTGATATGTTTGTTAATCCAAAATCGCAGCCAATATCTTAATATTAAGCAACCTACTAACAAGTAAATAGTTGTTAAAAAAGGTAACAAAATGCAAGCTGCTGCCCCTGTTATGACAACGAAGTTCAAATTTTTTGGGCTAAAAGGTTTGGCAAGCGTCTCGCTTTTACTGTCACTACCGGGAACGTGATTGGATATGTAATACATGTCTTGCACTAAGCTAATCGCCATAGCTCGAGATAAGGGATAAGCGACTAATAAGCTAATAACAAGCATACCTTGATTGGCAAGGGTGCTAAGTAGCATAAATTTGCTAAGTAATGCCATGACTAAGGCACAAGTACCATAAGTGCCAATTCGGCTGTCTTTCATAATGGTCAACTTATGCTGTTGTGTATAACCACCAAAAAAACTGTCAAAGGTGTCTGCTATGCCATCTTCGTGTAATGCGCCTGTCATCAGTAGGCTAAGTATGATTAACAAACACAGGGCTGGTGAGCTGCCAACCAATGGCTGAATGACGACATAGACAGCCACTAGGATTACTGCCAGTAGCCAACCCACTAATGGGAAGTAGCGAGTTGCCCTGCGCATTTTACTGGGGCTGTATTGAATATTTTTAGCCATCGGCAGGCGACTAAAAAAACTCAGCGCCAGCAAAAATAAGTTTAACTGATAGTTAAGCCATGTTTTCATTATTGCTGACTCATACAGTGACTTGTGCACTGTCAAAAGTCGCCATATTGGTATAAAAATTGGCTGCAACTTTAAGTAAAGGTACCGCTAAAGCTGCACCGGTACCTTCACCTAAACGTAAACCCAAATCTAATAATGGTGTGGCATTAAGTTCTTTGAGTAATAGTTGATGGGCATTTTCTGCTGAACAATGAGCAAACAGCATAAATTGTTGTACCTGTGGCGCAATACGAGTGGCAATCAAAGCCGCAATCGAGACAATAAAGCCATCGACTAATATGTTTTTACCGGCGCTAGCAGTGGCCAGCATAGCCCCCACTATTTGGCCAATTTCAAAGCCACCGACTTCTACTAATGCAGATTGTGGATCTAACGTATCACTTGCATATCGTTGTTGGACTCGCTGAAGAGCAAGGTCGATAAGGTGGATTTTTTTATTTAATTGTTCTGATGTAATGCCTGTTCCGATCCCTGTGGTTTGCTGGGCGGGTAAACCGGTTAAAACACTCAACAGGGCTGATGCGGCACTAGTATTGCCAATCCCCATCTCACCAAAACCCAATACGTTAGTGCCTGTTTGTAATTGTTGTACAGCGGCTTGTTGACCCATAAATAAACATTGTTCAGCTTGAACATGTGTCATGGCAGGTTTGATAGAAAAGTCAGCTGTGCCTGAGGCAATAGACTGATTAATTAACATAGGATGCGGTGTTTCTATTGGCTGTAACATGCCAGCATCAATGATTTTAATCTGTATATCTAAGGTGTAACAAAAACAATTAATAGCCGCGCCGCCTGCTAAAAAGTTTGCCACCATTTGCCTAGTCACTTCACTGGACGCGATACTCACACCGTTTTGTGCAATGCCGTGGTCGGCTGCAAAAATCATAATGGTGGGGTGGTTTATTTCAATATATTGGTAATTGCCTGAATGATACCCTTGAGTAAGGCTTAACTTTTTAGCGATACTTTCAAGCTGACCTAAGGCGCCGATGGGTTTGGTTTTAGTGTCGATGTGATGTTGAATGTCAGGTAACTGAGCGTGATCCAGTTGTGGAATATTCCAATATTCAGATGTAAAAACCGGATGTTGAGGTGTGTGCATACTCTTCGGATTACCTTTTAACTGTTTAACTGGCTAATAGCGGCTTGCTAACTGCGTTTTTGGCTCATTACGATTAGAAAAAACACACTGCCAATAGCAGAGGTGATAATGCCAATGGGAATTTCTTGATTGGGCAGTGCCACACGCGCCAACACATCAACCCACACCATAAAACATCCTCCGAGTAACACGCAGCCTATGGTGACGATACGGCTGGTAACGCCCAACCAACTTCTAACGATATGTGGGATCATCAAACCAACAAAACCTATACCACCACAGTAAGACACAATGCAGGCGGTGAGAGCGGCACAAATTGCCAGTGATAAAACCCGTAAACGAGCGACCTGTACGCCTAATGTTTTAGCGTTCTCATCGCCAAGTAAAAGTGCGTCCATATGCCTGCCATAAAGTAACAATATTGCCACGCTCACCACCACTACCGGCAGCATTACCCAGGCATACCAGATTTCTACTCGGGCTAGGCTGCCCATTAGCCAAAAAATCACTTTGTTGGCGGCAAAAGGTTCGCCTAAAAACAATAAAAAATGACTCAGTGCACTGAGCATAAAAGACACGGCTATGCCTGCCAGCAACATATGTTCGGTTTTGCTGCCAAAGGTTTTTGACACCAAAATTTGTACCAAAAATACCGAGAACAATGCGCCTAAAAAAGCAGCAAAAGGTAAGGCCAATGAAAATGATAAATCAGGAAATATTTGCATCAGCC
This sequence comes from Paraglaciecola psychrophila 170, assembly GCF_000347635.1. Classification (NCBI taxonomy): domain Bacteria; kingdom Pseudomonadati; phylum Pseudomonadota; class Gammaproteobacteria; order Alteromonadales; family Alteromonadaceae; genus Paraglaciecola; species Paraglaciecola psychrophila. Next base: position 1,016,629 of record NC_020514.1, read on the forward strand.
CAATTTGCTCAGCTAACTTGCTGTCAAATAGCAAAGTGGCAATACTGGCACCTAATCCGGCACCGGATACCACACCAAATAAATAAGGGTCGGCTAAACCATTGCGGGTGATATTTTGCAAAGTGGCGCCCGCTACTGCTAACCCAGCGCCGACTAAAAACCCAACAAATACTCTGGGCGCACGAATTTCCCAAAAAATCATATTGTTCACAGGGTCTTGGCAACCCTGGGTTATACAATGAATGAGCTGACTATTAGATAAATCTGCGGCGCCAAAGAACAGTGCACCAATAGGTGATGCAAACACGAGTACACATAAAATTATCCATTTTTTATTCATATTCACGGTTTCTCAATAGACTGTGGCAAGTCTATTTCAAGTTCATCAGGTGGATAAAAGTCAACTCGAAATACCGCATTGTTAGTGTCATGTCTTATTTGGCAAGGGATCTTAAATACTTGTTCTAAGCGTTGTGAGGTAAGCACCTGTTCAGGCGGACCTTGCGCGACCATTTCACCTTGGTCTAATAAGCACAGATGGTCACAATAATTAGCCGCTAAATTTAAGTCATGTAGACTCATGACCACTGTGATATTAAGCTTATGCGCTAGGGAGCGCAGCAACTTAAGCACCTGGTGCTGATAATATATATCCAGATGATTAACCGGTTCGTCTAGAACAATCAGTGCGGCTTTTTGCACTAAGGCGCGGGCAATTAAACCTCGCTGTTGTTCGCCACCAGATAAGGAATTAAAACTTTGATGAACTTTGTTATCCAGTCCTACCCGGGATATGGCATCGCTGATACTTTTGTCGTCTTCGGGGGTTTGTCTACTGAGCAATGACTTGTGAGGTAACAGGCCCATTCGCACTATTTGGTATAGGTCTAAAGCAAAGACACTTTCGTTTAGCTGATTCACTACTGCGATTTGTTTTGCCAAAGACATAGGATCGTAATCTGTTAGGGTTTTATTATCCCAACTGACACTATGATGACTGGCTACTTGCCCTGATAGCATTTTAAGTAAGCTGGTTTTCCCCGCACCATTTGGGCCTAACACCCCCATGACTTTGCCTGAGCCAACATTAAGACACACATCAGACAATATCTGCTGTTGACCTATTTTTAGATTTACATTGTTGGCAACAAGGGAGCAGGGGTTAGACATGCACGGACTCACACTCACACGTAAGAATTAGAATAACATTCACAATCAAAGTGTTGACTCAAATAGCGAGAGCAGGGAAACACATCAAAAAACAGCATGAAAGCTGTAAAAATAAAATGTTATCCGTGTGTTCCCGCACGAAAATTTAAAGAGTATCTTGAATTAGGTTAGCTACTTCAAGATTGTATAAGGCTGGTATCTGACTGACGTGTTATATAAACGTTTACAGTTGCGGGTACAGTTTTGGATTTTCACCAAATTCCCAATTATTTGGGTGTTTATTGCGAGCAATATCAACCCAAAACCTTATTTATAGGCGACGAATATAGCAAGTAAGTGAATGGGATTCGAGGGGTAATTGGTTTGATATGGTGTTTTATGCCCTAGCGGGCACTCGCATCCTTTTGACCTGCTAATTTTTAGGACACTTTACCGGTGGCTAATCATAATACCACCCGTGGTAGTTTCGACCAGAATGACAGTTCAAATCTTGATAATTATGTAGCCGTTTACCTATTTCGTCGCATAGTACTCCATCAGTAGATACATCAAAACGTCATAATTACATGCCATGATTAGGGATTATCATTGTGAGCGTTAGACTATGTTAGCAACAATACAGTTTGATTCGATTAAAACCCGTTTAATCATTATTATCGCGGTGTGTTTGTTGGGAATGCTAGTGTTGGTTGGTAACCAAATTTATAACACTGACAGGTTAATTAACCTCAATAGTCAAAGTAAACAGTTACTTAATTTAAGTCATGAGTTACTGCAATTACGTCGTCATGAAAAAGACTTTTTATTACGCCGAGACCCTCAATATGTGGATAAGTTTAGAATACGAGCCGAAGGTTTTTCTCATCAGATCACCCAGTTAAATCCTATGTTTGCCAAGCTAGGTGACAGCGACACCTTATTTGATGAACTCAGTCTTAGTTTTACTCAGTATCGCACGCAATTTTTTTCGTTGGTCAGTTTACAAACTCAAATTGGACTAGATGAAAATAGTGGCCTTCAAGGGCGTTTTCGTCAGGCCACTCATAGTTTAGAAGAGCAATTGCAACGGTCCAATCAAACTGATTTACAAGTACTTATGCTACAAATGCGCCGTAGCGAGAAAGATTTTTTACTCCGTAAACATTTAGATTATGTTGAACGTGAGACACTATTTTACCAACAATTATCCTTAGCCATCACTCAAAGCAACCTGATTAATGTTCAGCTACAACAACCCTTATTGGACATTTACCAGAACAGCTTTTTGCAGTTAGTATCGGCTTATCAAACTATTGGCTTAGATCATACTCTGGGTTTACAAGGTAAGTTTCGCGAGCAAGCCCACACACTGGAAGAACAATTAACTAGGGTGAATAGTAAACTGGCAGTCCTCATTAATATTGCTGAAGAAAGGGTTGAGCGTATCAGCTTGTTGATTATGACAATTACCACTTTGGTATTAGTTACGTTATTGATTAAAAGTTATATTACCTTTCAACGGGCTTTCTTAAATTTTGTAATGTTTTTCTATCGATGCAAACGAGAATATCAGCATATGGATAGCAAAAAACTGGGGTTCTCAGAGTTTAAATATTTAGCCACCATCGCCAACGAAATGATCGACGCCCGTTGCGATATCGAGCGTCAGCTGCAAGCGGCCAATAAGCATATTGCTGAATTAGAAAAAGTGAATGGTGGCAGCGCTAAGGCCCAGTGAACTGTTAGTTAACCTGAACTTGGATTACTTTTTACTACTACAAGGCCTTTTCATCTGCCCAGAGAACGAGTGATAGTGTAGTGTTAGATAATTAAGTATTAACAAACAGTTATTGCATGATTTTTGATTGCTTTGCTGGTTATTTGACGGAACGTTAGGCATGAAGCTACTGCATACCTCTGACTGGCATTTAGGTCAGAGTTTTTTTACCAAAAGTCGCAAGGATGAACATCAGGCATTTATCAACTGGTTATTAATGCAAGTTGAACAGCAACAGGTTGATGCCGTGATCATAGCTGGGGATATTTTTGATACTGGCACTCCGCCCAGTTACGCACGAGAAATGTATAATCAGTTTGTGGTGGATATGCAACAGCTTAACTGTGTGTTGGTGGTGCTTGGCGGCAATCATGACTCGGTGTCTACGCTAAACGAATCCAAACAAATTCTGGCATGTTTAAATACATTTGTGGTGGCCAGCACCGGCATAGCAATTGACGAACAAGTGTTTACTATCCCCGATAAGTCAGGCCAGCCTGGGGCTATTTTATGTGCCGTGCCTTTTATCCGGGCCAGAGATGTGTTGCAAAGCACGGCAGGTGAAACCGGATTACAAAAACGCCAAGCTCTAGGCGATGCGATTAAGCAGCATTACCAAACACTTTATCAAATAGCCTTACTTAAACAAAAAGAACAAAAAGCAAACGGGCTAAATATCCCCATCATTGCTACCGGCCATTTAACCGCGCTAGGCGTCAGTCAATCTGAAAGTGTGCGTGACATTTACATCGGTACCTTAGACGGCTTTGCCGCAGACGGTTTCCCCCCTGCCGACTACATTGCACTGGGGCATATTCATAAACCGCAGATAGTAGCTAAGTCAGAACACATTCGTTATTGCGGCTCGCCTATTCCTTTAAGTTTTGATGAACTGGGCACCCAAAAGCAAGTGATGCTGGTGGAGTTTAGCGAAGCACTGCGCACCAGTTTACAACCTATCAGCATTCCTATTTTTCAGCCCATGTTAGTGATTAAGGGCGACCTTGCAAAAATTGAGAAAGCACTACAGCAGCTTAACGCTGATGCAAAAGCTGACATAAAAGTTGATATAAGTGCGCAGCCCTTCTGGTTATGTCTTGAGGTGGATACTCAGGATTATTTATCGGATCTGCAGCAGCGTATTCAAACTATGACACAGGGGCTAAATGTAGAGGTATTGCAACTGCGCCGCACGCGCAACCAGCGCAGACAATTACTTAGCCAAATGCAAAGTGAAACCCTTGCGGAATTAACCCCCGAAGACGTATTTGAAAAACGCTTAGCCATGGAGACATTTGATAAAAGCCCTGAAGTAGACTCAGAAAAAACCGATGAACAACACACCACACTGCAACAAGTGCGGCAACGGTTTAGCCAAATATTGTCTGAAGTAGAACATCAGGGGACGGATGTATGAAAATTTTAAGCATTCGATTAAAAAACCTCAATTCACTTAAGGGGGAATGGAAAATTGATTTTACCCAATCGCCTTTCGCCGAAAACGGCCTATTTGCTATCACCGGGCCAACCGGTGCGGGTAAAACCACCTTATTGGATGCAATTTGTTTGGCGCTTTATCATCAAACCCCAAGGCTGGGTCAAATCACTAATTCATCTAACGAAATCATGACCCGAGGCACCAGTGAGTGTTTGGCCGAGGTGGAGTTTGAAGTAAAAGGCACCGCTTATAGGGCTTTTTGGAGCATGCGCCGTTCACGGGGCAACGTAGACGGTAATCTACAACCCGCAGATGCAGAACTGGCTGAAGTAGCCACAGGCAACGTACTTGCCACTCAAATTAGGCAAAAAAGCGAAGCAATAGAAAAGTTAACTGGCCTAGATTTTGGCCGTTTTACCAAGTCTATGATGTTGTCCCAAGGGAATTTTGCCGCGTTTCTTAACGCAGATGAAAATAAACGGGCTGAATTACTCGAAGAGCTCACTGGGACTGAAGTCTATGGTCAGATTTCAGTTAAGGTGCATGAACACCATAGCCAAGCCAAACAAAGATTAAAGGAATTACAGGTAGGGGCGAATACTTTTCAAGTGCTCAGCGCAGAGCAAAAGCAAACGCTACAAGACGAATTCAGTCAACTACAAGACAAACAAGCAGGCATCGAGCAACACATTAAAACCCATACGAGTCATATAAACTGGTGGGAAAAACGACTCAGTGCACAGCAAAGCCAACAAGATGCCAGCATTTTAAACACCGAGGCCAAGCAAGCCATCGCTGCTGCAAAAATTGATTTAAGTTTGCTTGAAAAAAGTGAGCCCGCCGAGCGCCTGCGGCCCAATTGGCAACGCTTAGTTGAGGTAATACAGCAGCAGACTAAAACGAATGAGCAACTGGCTGCCCAGCAACAAACCCAAACGAAGTTGGGAGTAGAGTTAACCAGCGCAGCCGACAAGTTGTCTGTGGCGGCACAATCATTACAAAGCAGCAAACAAGCTCAGCAAAGTCAGGAGCAGTTGATAACACAGCAGGTTATGCCCCTTGATAATCAAATAAGCGCCTTAGCTGAAAAACACAGTGATAAACAGCAGGCTATTGGCCAGTTGCAGCAACAACAGCAAGAGTCTGCCAGCAAACAGCAATTGTTAACCGCTGCGTTAACTGGCTTAAACTCGCAACATAGCCTTGTGCAAAACTACCTCATTGAGCATCAAGCAGACAGTGCTGTGGGCGAACAACTTAGCGGTTGGAATGCATCACTGGAGCAGCTAAAACGCGATAATATATCAGCCCAAACACTACAAAAACAAACAGTAGACATCGACAGTCAACTCAATGAAAACATCACGGTTAAACAACGTCTACATGGACAATGGCAAAACCTGTCTGAACGTTTGAATCAGCAACAGACTGCGCTGGCAGAAAAAGAGGCAGCGTACCAAAGCTTAACTCATGAGTCAGACGCCAGCGCGCTTGAAAACCAAACTGCACATATTAATAGCCTTTGGCCTGAGTTACATAAAGCACAAGATATTCAACGTCGTCATTTACAATTAGAAAAAGATAAAACCAGTGGCCAAAATGAATTACTGGCTAGCCAGCAACAAGTAGACGAGCTAACAACCCAGCGCAATACCTTAGTGCAAAAATACCAAGAACAAGAACAAGTCTGCAAAGATCTACAGCAACTGGTTAGCCAAGAAGAGCAGTTAGCACAATATCGCCAGTTACTTAAAACCGATGAAGAATGCCCGTTGTGCGGGGCAATTGAACATCCTAAATCATCGGCTATGGCGATAGATATTCCGCAAACCTTAAACAGAAAACACCAAGCTGAAATTCTGCTCGAGCAATGTAAACAAGCAGGCACAGTGGTTCGCGAAAAGCTGGATTCATTTAAGTTAAGAGCGACAGAGTTACAAACTCGCCTAGCTGATTTAGGCGCGCTTGAAAATGAGTTAGCCATGCAATGGCAGGAGAGAGTAGCAACACTGCAACTCAACTTCGCCATCAACGAGCAGCACAGCTTACAAAACTTTGAACTGGCGCTTAAAAAACAGCTAGAACAAGTATCAAACCAATTAAAGTTAATTAGCCAGCTAGATAAAGAACGCCAAGCAAACAAAGAAGCCTTAAACATTACCCAGCGAGAGAGTGACAAACTTAGCAGCGAACTCAAATTACTAGAACAAAGCCAACAATCGTTGCATCAAAACAGCCAAAAAGCGACGCAAGAATATGCACAGATTATTGAGTTGATAGATAAAAACCGCACGGCCTTACTCACTAATATTACTGCTTTGGGTTACGTCGCTCCGCCAGAAAATGAATGGGTGCAATGGCTGCAAAGCAAACGCGAAGATGTCACCCGTTATCAGCAGAAAATGTATGATAAAGAACAAATAAGCAGACAACTTGAGCTTAAAAATGCCGAACATGCAGTAGCTGAAAAACTGTTGCAGAGTCTGGATGGGCAACTGTCATCAGAGCAAATACAAGAAGCTGAGCTTAAACAGCAATGGGATGACAAAGCTAAACAGCGGCATCAATTATTTGGCGAACAGACAGTGGCACTCGCCAGAGAAAATGCCAATATTCAGCTAAGTACTGCCGAGCAAGCCCATCAGTTAGCTAATAGCAATCACAAACAAATCGATCAGCAACATAGCGACTTATTAGCAGCCATCAAAGCAAAAATACAACAACAAACAGAGCTTGAACTGTCACTTAAAGCGCTTACAGACAAATGGCATGCGTTACTCGCCAACAGCCCCTTTGTTAACCAAGGCGAGTTTGAAATGGCGCTGCTGCCCGAACAACAGCGCAGCCAGCTAATCAGTTTGAAACAAAGACTAGATACACAATTACAGCGGGCGAATACGCTGTTAGAGCAGTCTGGCGCCCAGCTCAACCAGCTTAATAATAACGAAGACGCAGCCTTATGGCAGCAAACCTCACAAGAAGATGTGAAGGCACAACTGCAGCAGCTACAAACTGAAAAAGATAGGTTAGTAGAAAGCAGAGGTGGCATTAGCAGCCAATTATCGGCAGACCAAAAAGAAACCTCACGGCAACAAACATTACTCGACCAAATCGAACAACAAACACAAGATTACGACCAGCTTAGTTACCTGCACGGTCTAATAGGCTCGGCCAACGGCGACAAATTCCGCCGCTTTGCCCAAGGGCTCACCCTAGATAACTTGGTGTACCTCGCCAATAAACAACTCGACCGCATCCACGGCCGTTATTTGCTTAAACGCAAAGAAGAACAAGGGTTAGCGTTGACCGTATTAGATACCTGGCAGGGTGACGTAGAGCGTGATACCAAAACCCTTTCTGGCGGTGAAAGCTTCTTGGTGAGTCTTGCGCTAGCTTTGGCCTTGTCTGATTTGGTGAGCCATAAAACCAGTATTGACTCGCTGTTTCTTGATGAAGGTTTTGGCACCTTGGATGCGGAGACGTTGGATATTGCTTTGGATGCGCTAGATAATCTGAATGCGTCTGGGAAGATGATTGGAGTGATTAGTCATATTGAGGCTATGAAGGAGCGTATTCCAACGCAGTTAAGGGTTACTAAGAAGAGTGGGCTGGGGGTGAGTGAGTTGGAACGTCAGTTTGCTGTTGTTTAGCACTGCGTGCTGGGTAAACGCTGCGCGTGGCGCATGTGCTTTGCGCCAACTAAGGTTATTCACTTCGTTCACTTACGCGCTTTGCACACGCCATCCTTGCTTTTTTAAACGAATCCCTTCGTCCAACCGGCAGATTCAAGTCTGAAGTGCATAACCCCAGAGCAGCTATAGCCACCATGTGTTCAGCCATTAGTTTGGCTGGCGTTTTATAATTTAGTTTCTTTCTTGGCCTATCATTGAGATTGACTATTACATCCTGAACGGCTGATTGTGATACCTTTTTAAAGTCTGTTGATTTCGGCTAATATTGTCGTAATAGGCCATTGGTGTCTTCATTCAGCCCTCGTTGCCACGAACAATAAGGGTCTGCAAAATACACATCACATTTCAAACTTTCAGTCATCTGTTCATGGTACGCAAATTCTTTACCATTATCTGCTGTGATCTTTAGGACCGCGCCTTTAAACGGTGCTAACAAAGCTATGGTGGCTACTGTGACTTTTTTAGCTGATTTGTCATCTAGACGTGTCGAAACGGTAAAGCTAGTATTCCGCTCCACAATCGTGACCAGAACGCCACTGTGTCCTTTGCCGATAACCAGGTTAATTTCCCAATCACCCACTCTACTTTTATCATCAACAACATGTGGGCGATCCTCAAGACAGTGTCTGACCCCAGATATCTCTCAGCCGCCGATATAAGACATCTCAACTTTTTTGTGTTTTGTCGTCTCTGCTGTGCGAAGTTCCGAATATCGATCCTTTCGCTGGTTCCAAATTAGCCCTATAGCACTGGTAATTTGTGTATCGCTCTTTCCTGAACGCATAAGTGCTCGTAAATCATGGCCCGACTCCGCGAATAGGCAAGTGTATAACTTGCCATCAGTTGAAACACGGGCGCGCGTGCAGGTAGAGCAAAAGGCTTGTGTTACGCTAGATATAACGCCGATTTCGCCGCTACCATCCGCATAGGTCCAACGCTGTGCGACTTCACCGCTATAGTTGGATGGTACTTCGATGAGCGGCATATCTGCGTTAACCATGCGTACAATCTCGGCTGAGGAAACGACATCGTTCATACACCAGCCGTTGGAGGTGCCCACGTCCATGAATTCGATAAAGCGTACAATGTGGCCGCTACCTTTGAAATGCCGCGCCATGGCAACGATATCTTTATCGTTGACGCCCTTCTTGACCACCATGTTGATTTTAATAGACGTAAAGCCAGCGCCGTGTGCCGCGTCGATACCTTTTAACACATCGGCTACGGGGTAATTAACATCGTTCATAGCCCGGAATGTCACCTCATCGAGGGAATCAAGTGAGACAGTAACTCGATTCAGGCCTGCGGCTTTGAGCGCCTTGGCTTTCTTGGGTAATAACGTGGCGTTCGTAGTAAGAGCTATATCAAGTGGCTTCCCGTCTTGTGTTTTGAGGGTGGCCAGCATTTCGACTAACACCTCGAGGTTTTTACGCAGCAGGGGCTCGCCTCCCGTGAGACGAACTTTCGTAACACCGTGTGCAACGAACAGCCGCGCTGTGCGCGTGATTTCCTCGAAACTCAAAAGTTCGGATCGTGGCAGGTATTGGTAGTCATTCCCGAAGACTTCCTTCGGCATACAATAAGTACAACGGAAGTTACAGCGGTCGGTTACTGAAATGCGTAGATCGCCCAAGAGCCTACCGCGTGTATCTGTGGTCTGCCCACTAGGGGCTGCCGCGTTAGCTGGAATCAGCGGTACTTGGCTAGCAGAAAGCAAGTCAATAATAGGGATTATCTTTATAGTCATTGGGCACCTGATATGGATAAATTGATTATTAAGCGATAAGTTATGATAAGCCGCTATAGTGCGATAACCCATCGTTCTCAAAGAGCTCTAGAGCCTTCAGCCGATAATATTTTTCTTCCACATCGATTGTTTTCTCAGCATATTGCTGCGTTATTACTTCCTGCAACTCTCGCACTAGGGAGTAATTCTCTATGCTCGCTTACCGAAACCATAACACTGCTAAGGTAGTTTTCAATCGTTACTATAATAATAAATATTATAAATAAGTGTGGAGTCAGGTCTTGAATTTTTCATATTCAAGCACGCTGTTACAGCGTCTTTGCTTTGCCCATACCACGCATCCGTTGATGGCCAGTATGGGGTTTAAATTCACACCTTATTTGCTCGGCCCCTGCGGCGTAGCAGAAGTGTTTTTCAAATTCAGTTGTAAGCGTAAGCCATTGTTCACTGTTTAGGCCTAAACGGTCTAATATCCAGCTATGACTATACGTTATGTGCCCTGCTTTGTCTTCTCGTACACACCTGCCTGTGTTATCCACTAATTTGCAATAATCATTGAGGCTAAAGGCGATGACTTTAGGCATAACTTGCCTACGCTTTTGTTTTACAGCCTTAGAGCGCTTTTGAATACTGGTGTGTTTGGAGGTTTCGGGGGGCTGGCCATCTTGGCACGAATGGGGTTGAGGTCAACGCAGGCCATGCACGCTAAAACGGCACTTTCGTCTAATAAAGCCTGAGATTTAAAACGCCCTCCCACTAATTTATAAGGAATAAATTAGAACAGCTTTAGCAGGCCCGAAGGGTGAGGACCATGGATGGCAGAAAATAAAATCTACCCGAACAGCCATCTTTTTAATTGGCTGCCCGGGCAATAAATTCATTGAGGTTGTGCATAAACAAGCTGATGTTGTGTAAACGACTTCGGTGCGCTTTGATTGTATCTTGTAATGTCACTCCCTCACCTGGACTAAGGGCCTCATCTCGCATACGCTTTTGCGTGATCAAGGGGCCTTTGTATGAGGTATGCCATAGGCTAACGACTTGTTAATCACTCCACCCTTGTGCTTTATCTACGTCAACATGTACATGATTATTCATCACGGTATAAGCAAAAAACATCTATCGCACACACTGTCGACAGATACAACGAACGCTCTTCTACCCATGCCCGCCTCACATAACGGGATACGCAATGGTAATAAGGTGTATCCGATAAACACACCAAACTCTCTCGTTTTTGGATCATGGGGTACCGATTTATTTAATAATCCGTATCTCAAAATATAGAAAAGGTTATAAAACAGTCAAATTATGATGGGTGATGAGATGGACGCTCCCTAATACGGCGTCAATGCCCCAAAATAGTATTTTCAACGAGACTATTTACATAGGGAGCATCCAAGATAAAGCTTAAAACAATTACTATCGATTTAGCAAAGAATGTATTTCAAGTATGTGGTGTGAACGAGCATATAAAACCGCAGTTTAATAAGAAATTAAAGCGCAGTGAGTTACTAGATTTCATGCGCCAACAATCACCGACTACGGTAGTCATGGAGGCTTGTTATTCATCTCATTACTGGGGCCGTGAAATCGCTAAGCTAGGCTATGATACTAAGCTTATTCCCACTCAACATGTCACGCCCTTTATGCGAGGTAACAATAATGACCACAACGATGGCTTTGCTATAGCAGAAGCCAGTCAACGAGCCAATATTCGGTTTGTGCCTTTGAAGTCTGAGTACCGGTAAGAAATATTTTGTTTGCATTGTATCCGCGAAAGTCTCATCAAAAACAAAACAGCGTTGATTAATCAACCGAGGGGATTATTAAGTGAGTTCGGCGTGGTATTTCCCTGTGGTCACAAGGCATTACTAGGGTGGATTAAAGAGTATAATAGATAACCCTCAATACAGTCACCGATTACAAAATTTGGTGATAGATATATTGATTGAATATGAAACCATAATCAAGCGCCTAAAAGACATAGAGCAACAATTACGGATGTTTTTTGAAGGAAGTGAAAGCGGTTGAATATTACTTGGCATACCTGGAATAGTTATCATTAATGCTTCAGCCCCTTTTAGCCAGTATCGACAAAGGCCAAGCGTTTAATTGTCCCAAAGAGTTTACAATGTGGTTAGGGCTAACGCCCAAACAACATACCTCGGGTAATATCAGCAAGATGGGCGGTATTACCAAACGAGGAGACCGTCACTTACGTAAACAATTAGTACACGGTGCAAGGTCATTTGTGAGTCGTGCGGCTAAAAAAACAGACGCATTATCATTATGGGCAACGAAGCTTCGCGTCACTAAACCGTTTAATAAGGTGGTCGTTGCTATAGCACACCGTTTAGCACGTTTAATTTGGATATTACTTACGCGCCAAGAACATTACAGCGCAATACCAACCGGTGTGAGTGCATAATATGAAACAGTTTACGTTATCTCGGTTTTGCTCAATTCCGGACGAGAAAAAGGCGTTAAGCCATTGTGGTTGTTGTGGAAGGCAAGACTCGGGATAACACTTTTTACTTAACCTGCTTAGCCAGAATATGATGAAGAAAACGGTCTACCCTACCTCATCAAAGCCTGACTATGACAAGGATTATTAATCCGTGTGGTTGTATTTTAAAGGCGATAAGGTACTCGGTAAGGACTTCATCAGAGGCCTGAGATGATAAAACCATTTCAATTAAGAACCTGAATATATGTCAGAACTAAGCTACTTTAAGGCTATTTCATTTACGTTGACGAGTGGGAATATAGAAAAAAGACGAAGAATTTGTGCTGTAAACGGCATGGAAAGATTAGTTATGCTTTGACTTCGGGAGAGCGTCCATATATGTCTTGTTAATTCTTATTTTTGAGGTGTTATGGGTTCAATTGTTAAGAGAATTGATGGAGAGTGGGGTGATGAAAGTAGGCTTGCTAGCTGGTTTAGCCGACCAAAATATGAGAAAAACCATCGTTGCGATGTATGATAATCCTGAGATTGATTGGACGGTTGAAAGCCTTGCCGCCGAGGCTTGTATGTCTCGTAGCGTCTTTTCAAACTTATTTCGTGAAACTATCGGGGAAACACCTGCGAAGTATCTGCAACACTGGCGAATTGGTTTAGTAAAAAAGTGGCTAAAGAATGGACAGCCAATAAAATTGATAGCTGAAGAAGCTGGTTATAAAAGTGAATCAGCATTGTCGCGAGCATTCAAAGCTCAATGTGGTTTTTCACCTAGAGAATGGCTTATAAACATAAGTAGATAAAGACATTGAGTGTGAAAAAAATTGCATGTCTCTATTAAAATATAAGGTGAAGCATATCCGTGCTGTCGCAAAAGAAGGTATGGTTAAACAAAATACCAGTGGCAAAGTTGTTGAAAGGCTCATCGATGACATTAAATTTGGAACTGGGCTAAAAGTTATTTGCATATAGTCTAGCTGCATAAGACACCCATTTTTAGAAAGTAGCAAAACAAGCGGTGATTGGGTACTTTATTGTTTTGTGTGTCTAAATTATGTGCGCTAGGAGCATGACATTTACACAACGCCTTAAACGAGTATTTAATATAGGCATTACCGAATACGAGAAATGCCAAAAGCACAATGTAACAATAATTGCCTGCATTATAGACCCTCATGTAATTCAAAAAGTACTAACACACTTTGATAAAAAGCAGCCTTCATCGGCGCAGGCAAAGAGTATACTGGCGCCTATGCGAGAGCCTCCACAACAAGATTTAGCACCCAAACTTTTTGTCATTATGAACATGCTTTCCGCTAAGGTAGATGTACCTATGCCCGCTGATGCAAAAATCTGCAATATCGTGGTTCAGAACAGTCCAATATTTTATCGTAATGTAATTTTGTCCTACATAAAACTGCACCATAAGCCAGTTAGTATGCTCTAAAGTCAAGAAAAATGACTCCTATTGCATAGATTAGGACGCTGTACTATTGTTCCTACACTTCTAATCAAGTAATCAACGATTACCAATAGAGTATGCCTATGAAGAAAACATGCACCAATATCGACCAATTCATGGCTGGCTTGCGCAAGCGCAATCCAGGCCAGGAAGAATTTCACGAAGCCGTCCAAGAGGTGGCGTCCGACGTGCTGCCATTCATCGCGAATCATAAAGACTACCAAGGTGAATGCCTGCTGGAGCGCCTAACCGAACCCGACCGCGTCATTACATTCCGAGTGAGCTGGGTCGATGATGAAGGCAATGTCCGCGCCAACCGTGCTTGGCGCGTGCAGTTCTGCAACGCCATCGGTCCTTATAAGGGCGGCATGCGTTTCGACGAAACCGTCACCGAGAGCGTGCTGAAGTTTCTCGGCTTCGAACAGATCTTCAAGAACAGCCTTACCGGTTTGCCTATGGGCGGAGCCAAGGGTGGCTCTAACTTCAATCCGAAAGGCAAGAGCGATGGCGAGGTGATGCGCTTCTGCCAGTCACTAATGACTGAACTGCACCGCTACATCGGCCCGGATAAGGACGTGCCCGCAGGAGACATCGGCGTTGGCGCTAGGGAGATCGGCTACATGTTCGGCCAGTATCGTCGCCTGTCGCACTCCTTCACCGGTGCAATGACCGGCAAGGGAATCTCGTTTGGCGGCAGTGTCGGTAGGAAAGAGGCGACCGGCTACGGTGTTGTCTACTTCATGCGCGAGATCCTGCACGCGGTCGATGATGACATCAAAGGCAAGACGGCCGTCGTCTCTGGCTCCGGGAACGTCGCTCTCTACTGTATCGAAAAGTTGGTGCAGCTCGGAGCCAAGCCCCTGACCGTTAGCGACAGTTCTGGGTTCATCTACGATCCTGACGGCATCGACGAGGAGAAACTTGCCTTCCTCAAAGATTTGAAGGAAGTGCGGCGTGGGCGTATCGAGGAGTATGCGGAGAAATTCGGCTGCACTTTCAAAGAGGGACGCCCTTGGGGAGTGAAAGCTGACCTAGCATTTCCATGCGCCACGCAGAACGAGTTGAACGGCGACGAAGCGAAATCATTGATCGACAATGGGCTGCTCGCACTGGCCGAAGGCGCGAACATGCCCTGCGAATCCAAAGCGCAGCACCTGCTAAGGAAGCACGTGCTCTACGCTCCCGGTAAAGCTTCCAACGCAGGCGGTGTGGCCGTTTCTGGATTGGAACAAAGCCAGAACTCACAGCGCATCAGCTGGTCGCTCGAAGAAGTCGACAAGCGTCTGCAGGGAATCATGAAAGACATCCACGGCAAGTGCATCGAACACGGCAAAGGTAAAGGGGCAGGTGATAAAACCGACTATGTTCGAGGGGCAAACATCGGTGGCTTCATCAAAGTGGCGGACGCCTTGCAGGAGTGCGGCGTCTTCTAACTTGCATTGCAACAGTCCAACCCAGAACACGCGGCCGCCATATTCAAAAAGTTCTACGCATTCGATGGCCTCAGCAATGCGTTCTCATTAGGGAACTGTGCGTTGCAGTCCGTGTTCATCATCCGCTTCTTCAGCGAGGACATGACCGCTACTTGCTCGCTCATTTTCTGCGATCCCCGTGACTGAATACACTTCAAGTTACCTTATAAAATGGAAATGTTATATGAGTTGCGAAAGACTCTAACTTGTACACTGCAGTTATCAGATAACTTAGGCAATACCAACGTGAAAGTATAAGCAAAGCCTGAAGTTTGCGAACGTCTGCCACAGCTCTAAGCAGCCTGTCACTTTGGCTCACCTCACCTTAAGCCTATGACACAAACTTCCCATGTGATTTTGAACGACGTATAGCGGCAATTGCCGTGGAAGCGACGTTCATATTTGGTTAAACTATTTATTTAGAGCCGTCTAAATAAACTTGAATCTGCCAAATATAAACTCATACACATTAAGTATTAATCAATAAGCTGTTGTAGCTACATGGCTTCTTTCTCGAACCGTTTCTGCCGTCTATGCGCCCAAAGCATCCAGCCAATAACGAATAATGCGTTTGCTCCTATCGTGACGCTGATTTCTAGCCAGTCCAGATGGGTTTCTTAAGGATAAAAATGGGCATTTATCAAAATTCCCAACATAGTAAAATTAGTGCTATCCATGCCGAATGTTTATTTTTTGCGTAATTTTTGCGTTGTTTTTAAGTTGCTTAAGAGGGTTTCAATACAACGTTCTGTATTTTCAGTCTGACCAAAACAATAAAAAGGCCAGAGTCAATTTAAATAATCGCTTATTCACCACTCTCAGAATAGGGCCCTTTTGCATACTTATTTTTGATACTTTACATTGCAATGTCCTGACCACACATCATGATATTGTTGCTGTGATTTATGAAGACGTGTGTCTTGATGTTTTTTCCAATCATTGGGAGTTGTAAACGGACCTTTTCGGCAAAGTGAGCAGCATTTATCTCCGTTAAAACTAAATGGTGTTAGGTACTTTTTAATCGGATGTAGCGTATTGTCCGAATATACATGCACATCACTTGCCTCAAGCTTTACGCACTTATCTCGGTCTACTTTGCGCACCATATAGTGTTTAAATATTGAGGAATTAAAGGCCTCTTTTCCAAGGTGGCGATAGGGTCTATCACGGGTTAAGCTCGTTTCAATATGCCAATGGCTGTAAGGCTTCACTGACTTGCTAGTGATATAGCAAAGGCGCTCACCCTCTGGGTTTAATAATATCTCGAAGCTTTGTTTTAAAAAGTGATATAGCAAATCACGATTGGCTAAGTTCGCACTTTTATCACGCTCTTTTTGGGGTTGAGTGAAGCCACGTTGCGCCGGTACCAATGGGTGATTAAAAATCACGATATCGGCAAAGTTATGTGGCAGCCGGTGAATGCTTGCTAAATCGTTTACATCGACATTATGCTCGACCATTACCCCCGCGTTTACTAAATCATCTAGTGCGTTTTGTGTGTATTTGTTCCTTAGTGCATCCTCACTGTCATAAGTGGTTGCGATGAGATCCTCATGGGAAACATGGGCGAGCAGGGCACGCGAGAAACTTAAATCTCCATCGCCAATGGTAATAACGCGGCAGTTTTTGGGTAAGTACATGAAACACAAATGACGCTGATTTTGGCAAAGTATACCAAAACCCCCGAATTGATTACACGCGAACAATGACTCTTTATCATGGTCATTTTAACAAGGGACATTTTAACAAGACCTCCATCGCAATTTACTAGAAATCAGAATCTAAGCTGTGCTTGGGTCCTCTATTATTTTGGGTGTCTAAATCATGTCTCGGTTGGATGACATATCTAGGAAAGGTTGAAGAACAACGCTACATCAATTTTTTCGCTATGCACATATATCTCCAACGCTTAACGTCTCATTAAGCAAGAAACTTGACTCCCAAGCTTTTACATATTGGTTTGCATTTTTTCTGGAAAATACTGAATTACGTTAATCCTCACTGCCTGAGAAGCTGAGCGCTTTATTGGCAACTGAATATGAGAATCCTTGCCCAATCAAATGTCTCAATGCTTTTTGTTTAAGCTTTTCATCTGCAATTGGGGCTTCACCGAATTTTTTAAATTTAAGTGCGAGTGCTTTATCTAAATAGTCTTCTTCAGTGTTATCTAACGATTCTAAGCATTCATTGATTATTTGGGATGTGAAACCTTTGGCGTAAAGTTTTTGTTTTATTTTGTTGGGACCAATATTCTTCTCTGAATAACTGAGGGTCAAGCGTTGTGCATACCGAAGATCATCTACTACTCCTCGTTCGAGAAGATGATTAAGTGCTTCCTCATTAAATGAGGTGTCTTCTTTGAATAATATGTTTGCCTTTTGCATTAAGGTTTTTGACGTGTAATCTCCGTATTTGCCAATCAGCCACAAGAAATAACCTTTCACGCGTTCGTATGTTATTTCCTTTGGCTCTGCATCTTGCTTTTTTTTAAACATGTTTCAGATCTTCTAATTTAATATAGCTTTAAATATTTTGAAATTAATCGGCCAGAACATGAGGCACCCCAAAATAGTGTATAAAAAACAATAATATATGGTAGTGTTCAGGAGTGATTATGATATTTAATGAGCCGTTCATTCACCAAAATTCACAATGCATTAATGCCATGCATCTAAACATCATATTGAACAAGACCCTGGCTATTGTCACTCCAAATATGCACAAAGTTTGGCAAATAGCACAGTCCGTCTGTGTTAACCGCTTTGATGGCATGTGACGATGTTCAATAAATTCGTGGGGATCCTTAAGGCTCTGCCCCCGATTCATTCAACTTTTCCGACTTTAAAGTGCCAGTAAAAAAAAGTGCAAGTAAAAAAAGGCGACGCTGTAAAAAGAAAATGAGCCGTTCTGCTCTAATGTTTTAGTACTCACGTCAGTCAAAAAATCCCATATGTCTACACTGTTAGTGCGCGCCATTAAAGGTGATTAATCTTTTCTATACTCAATATTCTGATGTTTTTTTCGATATTGCCTGGGGTTGCAGTTTAAATGTTGACTAAAACACCGTGAAAAATATAGGGGATCATCATAACCCACAGTTTCTGCTACTTTGTTTATGGGGTGTTGCGTTTGCGCGAGTAGCTGTGCCGCTCTTGCCATTCGGCGTTCGTCACGAAAATTTAGCATGGTTGAGCCAGTTTGTTGCTTGAATAAAGCAGAGAGGCGGGCAGGTGACAAGCCCACTAAGGCGGCCAAGGTATCGATAGTGAATGACTGATTAAAATTAAGGGCAATGTAGTCGGCAATAAGGCGAATACGTTTGTCGAAGGGGATCAAACTTTTTTTCGGCGCTAGCTGGCGACTGCGAATTAAAATCTGCTCGAGTATATTTTTCTTTAGGGCTTCTGAAAATTCAGAGGCCTGTAAATGTAACTCGCCAATTTGCTCAAATAGGGATTTTAATATGCCATAGCAGCTTGTAGAGGTTTGAATGTGATGGATGCCTGGGCCAATTTCTGGCCATTGTAATAACTCCAGCCAGCGTTCTTCTTGCTGAAAGTACACCCATTGATGAACCCATAAATCACAGGATTGTTCCCGTCTGTAGTCATAAAGCGCATCAGGTGACAGTAAAATCAGGTCACCTGGTTTAGAGACAAACTGATCGCGAATACAGTTGTAATGTCCGTTTCCTTCAATCGTCATTTGTAGGCTCCAGCCAAGTTTGCTGTGAGGTCTTCTGGTGACGTAGTCACTAAAGTCATCGCGTTTATGACGTGTTGTGCCTGGTGTAATGTGATTGGTAAAAAGGGTGTCCACGTCTTCAAGTGAGTTGTAGATCATAATCAGAAACCGCGAGGCATTGAACTCACTGATCCCGCCGAAGGCAGCAAAATCGGCCTGCCACTCTTTTAATAAATTTTGGGTGTTTGCCTGACGTTGAAATATCGAATGAGTTATTTCGCTGGGTAGATTTTGTGTCAGGTAATGAAAAGGACTACCAGTGTGATCCCCCATTATAACACGCAGGCACGAAATGAACTCCGCTCTGTTTACCGCCTGATCTCTGAGCATGCGCCAGTGCGTGTTCGCTGCCTTTTGAATATCTGTCAGCAATAGAATTATCCATATAAATAAGTGGTTTCTGTATTCTATTTATTTTCTCTAACTGAAACAATCACCACAATGCATTAGGTTAACAAGAAATTAAAATAATGTAATTAAAACGTCAATATATTGCGACAACTATCAATTCTAGTTATTTATCCACATAGGATAGCGAAATACAAGGGTGATCAGCCAATATGAACAGAGCGAGAGCTAGTAATACAGATGCCTGCGGATTGGAACACTAAAGAAATAGTAACGCTAATGAGCATTATTTGAACATTTTAAGACACAAAACTTTGCTCAGCTGTGCTGCTCAATTGTTATTTTATTCCATATAGTGCGGTAGCACTTTTACAGAAGACAAACATGACTAAACACTTGCTTACATGCGTTTTTATCTACGGTTTAATGTGTTGGATGCCATTAAATGCTTATGCTGACTCGAAACAAGAAATAGATACTGTGGATCTAAAAATACAAGCTAGGGTTAATGCCCTGTTAGAAAAAATGACGGTGGCAGAAAAGGTGGCTTTGCTTTCAGGGGCCAATTTTTGGAAAACGGTTGCCATAGAGCGTTTGGCTATCCCGTCCATCCAAGTAACAGATGGCCCTAACGGAGTGCGTTCCAATAACAGCGACCCCACGACGTTGTTTCCTGTAGGTGTGGCTATGGCGTCAACTTGGAACCCCACTTTAATCCAGAATGCCGCTGCTGCTATGGGCAGAGAAACTCGCGCCATGGGCGCGCACGTTTTGCTGGGGCCTAATGTCAATATTCAAAGAGTGCCATTGGCCGGCCGTAATTTTGAGGCTTATTCGGAAGATCCCTATCTTAGTGCTGAGATTGGGCTTGGTTTTGTGTTAGGCGTGCAAAGCGAAAACATAGGTACATCACTCAAACATTTTGTGGCAAACAACCAAGAGTATATGCGCCGAACAGGTAGCTCTAATGTGGATCAGCGCACATTACGTGAAATCTATATGCCCGCATTTGAAAAGATCGTGAAACAAGCAAAGCCTTGGACTGTTATGGCAGCTTACAACAAGGTGAATGGGGTCTTTATGACTGAAAATAAAACCTTGCTGCAAGATGTACTCAAAGATGAATGGGGCTTCAATGGCGTCGTAGTTTCAGATTGGGGAGCACTGCATACCACTGCTCCAGCAATTGAAGCTGGGCTTGATCTTGAAATGCCTGGGCCTGCAAAACATTATGGTGCCGAATTGTTGGCTGCAATTGAGCAAGGCGATGTTGACGTAAATTCACTCAATAACAGTGTTAAACGCCTACTGACGCTGATTATTAAAACAGGTGCGATGGATACTCGTACCTCGGCGACACAGGCCGGTGCTAATAGCGAAGTGAACTCCCTTGCCCATCAGCGTTTGAGTCAGCAAGTGGCGGAAGAGGCAATCACACTGTTAAAAAACGAAAAAAATCTACTGCCCCTTAATCTTAAAAAATATCACCTCCATGGCCGTTATTGGCCCAAATGCTGACGCCGCAATTGTACAAGGTGGCGGTAGCTCCCAAGTGGTGCCTTTTCAACAGACAACGCCTCTGGAAGGTTTACAAGCGTTAGTGGGTGAGACGATAAAAGTTGCATATGCACAAGGCGTGGATAATGAGCCTGAACCGGCAACACTGGATGCTAGGCTACTCAGCCCAGACAAACAGAGAACTCAGCAAGGTTTACGGCTGGAATATTTTGGAAATCAAGATTTTTCAGGCGAACCAGTATTTGTTTCCACAGATAGTCATTTTTCAAAATTGGGATTTGCCGATGAAATTCCAGCCGCTGCTAAGAATCGTTTTTCTGCGCGCTGGCAGGGGTATTTTTGGCCTAAAGTCAGTGGGCGCTACGAATTTGAACTGGTGCATTTGTCCAGTGCCACACTCACGATTGATGGGCAGGAAATCATCAATGACAGTTTGGATAAAGAGCACACCGGCTTTTTAGAATTTTTGAATATAGGTGCCCGCAAGGCAGGCATAGAGCTTAAAGCCGGGGTAGCCTATCCGTTCAAGCTGGATTATGTGGCCGGTAAAACCCCGGTACCACTCAATTTGTTGCGTTTGGCAAGTCGTAGTCCTTCTGGTGAATTTTCTGAAGCGGTGAAACTCGCCAAAGAGTCAGATGTAGCAGTGGTGTTTATAGGTGTGTCAACCACATCAGAAAGTGAAGGTAGAGACCGCTCTGATTTAGCATTGTTTGGAAAGCAAAATGCGTTGTTGGAGGCGGTATTAAAGGTTAACAAAAATACCATTGTTGTTTTGAATAACGGCGCACCACTGGCAATGCCATGGATAGATCAAGCGAGTACCGTTATTGAAGCTTGGTTGCCTGGGCAAGAGGGCGGACATGCCATTGCCAATGTACTGTTTGGGCATACCAACCCCTCTGGAAAATTACCGGTTTCGTTCCCCAAACGTCTAAAAGACAATCCTAGCTATCTGAATTACCCCGGCGATCAAGACGCTAACTACGGAGAGGGGATCTTTGTAGGTTATCGGTACTACGATAAAAAGGACATTACCCCCCTGTTTCCTTTTGGACACGGGCTGTCGTATACCCACTTTGACTACAGTGATTTGACTCTATCGAATGCGGTATTTGACACAGAGGATCTGCTAGTTTCTATCAATATTAAAAATACGGGTGCCATGACCGGCAAAGAAGTGGTTCAGCTTTATGTCCAAGACATCGAGTCTAAAGTTGTTCGCCCTGTCAAAGAGCTCAAGGGATTTAATAAAGTGTCTTTACGTCCAGGTGAGCTTAAGAGAATCACCTTTACATTAACCAAAAGAGACTTAAGTTATTTCGATGTTCACAGCCAAGCATGGCGAGCAGACGCAGGAAAATTTACCGTTTTAGTGGGGAGTTCTTCACGAGACATTCGTCAGAAAGTGTCATTTCAGCTACCAAAAAATTATAGCCTTGAGATCAATTAGGTCCGAATACAGCAATACGAAAGCTCGCAAAACAAGAGTGCTCCAGTTGAATTTGAAAGATTAATATAATAATAATTAAGGATACGAATATATGAACAACCTTGGAAAAAGAAGTCGAGTGGCGTCATCGATATCACTTGCAATAGCGACTTTGATGGCCTCACCTCTGATTGCTGCAGAAAGCGATTATGAACTTGAAAAAATTACAGTCACTGCATCTAAAAGAGTCGAAAACTTACAAGATGTGGCCTCGGCCGTTACTGCGTTGTCGGCAAAGGATCTCATCAATAGTCAAATTACCCGCACGGAAGATCTCGTTAATTTATCTCCCTCTTTAACGTTTCAAAGCGGCGGCAGTGACAATGCATCCTCATTTAACATTCGCGGTATTGGCACACAGTCATATAGTTCGGGCGTTGAGCCGAGTATCGCGACCGTTATCGATGGTGTGATAATGGGACGTTCGGGCATGGCCTTTAATGAGCTTTTAGATGTGCAGCGTGTTGAAGTATTACGTGGTCCCCAAGGCATGTTGTTTGGAAAAAATGCTTCAGGTGGCGTGGTGCAGATTATCACCAATGATCCTGGCGATACCTTTGAAGCGGCTATTAATTCAAAAGCAATTCTATCTGGCACCGATGAGTATCGAGTGAGTGGCATGGTCTCTATGCCAGTCTCAGACACTCTGGGTATCCGTGTGGCTGCGTTTACCACAGAGCGTGATGATCATATTAATAATGTGTTCAATGACCGTGATGTAAATGGCAGCAAAAACAAAGGTGGAAGAGTAAAAATCAAGTGGCAGCCCACTGATGATTTGAGTGTGAAATGGAGCAGCGACTTTAGTGAAAGAAGCGGAGAGTGTTGTCAGCCTCAGCCGCGATCGGCTACTCCCACCGAGGCGTTTTTTTTAGGCGCAGTCAGCGCATCTGAAGATAACGACAGCATCAACGTCAGTGCAGAGCTCTACAATGAGTCGGAATCATGGGGTCACTCCTTAGAAGCTAACTGGGAGCTTGGTGAATATACCTTAACGTCAATCTCGGCTTATCGAGATTATAATTCTAAGTCGAATCAGGATGTTGATGGCACCCCCCTGACGTTGCTTGATATCAACGCGGGCGAGTCTAATCAAACCCAACAAACCCAAGAACTACGCCTGACTTCACCTCAAAATCAAACTCTGACGTATGTGGTGGGCCTGTATTATTTTGAACAGCGCATGAATCGAGATTTCCAGCGGGTTTATCACGATATTTTTGGAAATTTTGTCCCTACATTTCCAGGCCTGAAATTTGGCTCTCAATACGAGGCGACGGTTGATAGCATTAGTTATGCGGGATTCGGTCAGTTTGAGGTCAACATCAGTGATACCTTCCGCCTACTCGGCGGCGCTCGCTACACCAACGAGCAATTGGACTTCGAATTCGAAAGAGAACAAGGGGCAGGCGTTTATGCACCTATTGTGGCTAACCAAGCCTTGTATCAAGATTCTACCAAGGATACTGACTTCTCATTCAAAGTGGGCGCTCAGTGGGACATGAATAAAGACGTAATGAGTTATGTGACCCTTACCGAGGGGTACAAAGGACCAGCCTTTAATGTCATTTTTGAAATGACCAGTGATAACACGCTACCGGTTGCACCTGAAACTAGCAACGCTATTGAAGTGGGGATTAAGTCCAGATTGTTCAATAACCATTTGGTGCTTAACACCGCCCTGTTTCAGAGCAACTATGACAATTTTCAAGCTCAAGCTCAAGATGCCAATTCATCCGCCTTTACCTTGCTTAACGCAGGTGAGGTTCGTACTCGCGGGATAGAGGTAGATTTCCAGGCGAGACCTAATGAAGATATGATGATTTCAGGTGGACTTGCTTACATTGATGCACAAATTGTCGATTTTAAAGGTGGGCCATGCAGTCCACGGCAAGTTGCGATTAACGAAAATTCTTGTGGGGGTAACAGTCAAGACTTGTCTGGTAAAGACCTACCTTTTTTCGCCAAACGTGAAATTTAATTTGTCAGTAGAGTACTTTATGTCCTTAGGTGGAGATCATGAATTAGTGCCTCGTGCTACTTATCGCTGGCAAGGTGATGAGTTGTTTTCTATGGATCAGGACAAAGAAAAAAGCCAAGACGCTTACGGTGTTTTGGATATCTCTGTAAGACTAGAATCCCTAGACCAATCCTATAGCGTCACCTTGTTTGTTAATAACGCTTTAGACGAAAATTATGTCGATGCCATTATTCACAATAATATCTGGGCCGGATCCTACGACCATTTTTATTCGGCAAAAAGTGAACGTACTGCTGGTATCGACTTCAGATACACTTGGTAGCCGCTAGCCATACCCGTTAAGTTACAGCACTAACCGTCTGCTTTGAAATGAGCAGGCGGTTCCTTTTGTCACTATGGAGCAAAAAAGGAGCAAAAAATGTACTACCAGAAATTTTTATTATCTATCTCGTTTTTTATGTTGTCGATGGTTGGACTCACTGTGGCCGCGGAACAAGCACTAAGCGAAGAAATAGCTAATAACGAAGTCGTGACAACAAGTGAGATTACTAGCCCGCCAGACAAACCGAATATTGTGTTTATATTTGCCGATGATTTGGGATACGGTGATATTGGGGCGTACGGCTCAACAACCATCAACACTCCCAATATCGACAAAATGGCCGCGCAAGGAGCCAAGTTTGACGAGTTTTATGCTGCATCACCGGTGTGTACACCTTCTCGCGCGGGTTTGCTAACTGGCCGTTACCCCATTCGTCAGGGGATCCATAATGTGTTTTTCCCAGAAAGCTTCCAGGGAATGGATCCAGAAGAAATTACCATTGCTGAAGTATTAAAGGGTGCTGGGTACGCCACTGGTTTAGTGGGTAAATGGCACTTGGGTCACCACGAACAGTATATGCCTTGGAATCAGGGATTTGATGAATTTTTTGGGCTACCTTACAGCAACGACATGGGTGGCTTATATTATTTCAATAACAAAGACATAGATTTTGAAGAAGTGGATCAGCGTTACATGACCAAAACCTATACGGATCAGGCGCTGCAATTCATTGATAAACATCAGGAGCAGCCCTTCTTTTTATATCTCGCTCATAATATGCCTCACGTGCCTATTTATGCTTCGCCAGAATTTGAAGGTCAATCGGCTGGTGGCGCTTACGGCGACGTGGTTGAAGAATTGGACTGGAGTGTCGGCCAGGTTCTAAAAAGATTAGACGAACTCAATCTGTCAGAAAATACGCTGGTGATTTTCACCAGCGATAATGGTCCATGGTTACTGATGGGGGATGAGGGAGGGTCTGCTGGGCCGCTTCGAGAGGGCAAACAATTTACATTTGAAGGCGGCATGAGAGTACCTACTGTTGCCTATTGGCCAGGGACAATTAGCCAAGGAACAAAACCTCAGGGATTGGCGACTATGATGGACTGGTTGCCGACCTTTGCAAATTTGGCAAATGTGCCTGTTCCTGCTGACCGTGTTATTGATGGCAGAGATATCACCGGTTTATTAACCGGCAAGGGAACACGAGCTGAGCAAACATTGTTTTATTACATGAACGGCGAATTACGTGCTTATCGTAATGGCAATTGGAAGATTAAACTGCCTTATAAAGGCCAAGTCGGGTTTCTCTCTTGGTTACAAGATGGGTTTGTTTCAGGCCATGAGTTACTGCTGTTTAACCTTAAGGATGATCCGGGTGAAAGCAACAATTTAGTCGCTGAAAATGCTAACAGAGTAGAGGTTATGCTTGCAGAGATTGATGAATTTAAAGCCTCGTTGGGTACTTTACCAGAGGCCAAAAAAACCGGGAAAAATATGGATTATGGCCCCTATATTCGACTTGTTTCAGGTTTAGGCGCAAAAATGTTGCTGGTATTTGTACTTGGCTCGTTTTTTATATTCTGGGTGATACGCAAGTGTATACGTTTAGCTCGACGCTAGTGGCCTTGATTGTTCTGCCTGTTAGTACTGGGCAGTTACTGCAAAGCAGATTATTGTGCATAGGAGGACAGATGTGATGAAAGGGTTTACCTACTATCTAGCCACTGCGATGTTGCTTGTATCAGTGAGTACCGTTGGGGCAGCAGAGCATGGTAAAAACATCTCTGAATTAGAGCAACTCGTGATTGAAAGAGATTGCGAGGCGCTCGCCATAGCCTATACCCATGGGGTGGATCTTGAACACCCCGAAAAGGTGGCACAATTATTCACTAATGATGGTCTTTGGCAGATTGGCAACCAGAAAGTGCAAGGACGTGATGCCATTCATACCTTTTTTATTTCACAGCAGGCACAAAAAGATTTTGTGAGTCGACATGTCTTAAGCAATCATAAGGTCACAGTTAATAACAGCTCTAGTGCCAGTGGAATTTCATATGTAACTTTGTATCACTTCAAGGGTGAGCTGGGCAGTGAAACCATGATTGACACTGGCCATCCATATGCAGTTGTGGTGTATCAAGACGAATATGTGGCCACTAAACAAGGTTGGAAAATAAAAAGCCGGAATATATTGCCTAGTTTTGTTGGAAAAAAATAATCTTAAAGTAAAGCGAACAACCTATTGAATTAACGAGAGAAGATGAATGAACATTATTACTTATGCAACACCCTTTTTTTTATTGGCTATATTGCTCGAACTGGCCTGGGGTTGGTTTAGAAAAAACAACACTTATCGTCTTAATGACAGTGTGAATAGTCTTTCTCTAGGTATGCTGCGCACCTTAAGCCAAATTATGTTTATTGGTATTGGCGCGGTGGTTTTTGCAAAAGTAGAAAATGAATGGGCTATTTTTTCATTTGATAAAAGTCTTGCGTTGCATTGGATTGTAGCCATCCTCATTTACGATTTTTGCTACTACTGGTTTCATCGCATCAGCCATGAACGCCAGTTTTTCTGGGGCTCTCATGTAGTGCATCACCAAAGTGAAGACTATAATTTGTCAACGGCTTTAAGGCAGACAGGCACCGGTTTATTTACTACTTGGATATTCTTTGTACCGTGTTTTTTGCTTGGCATCCCGCTTTATATGTATATAACCATTTCTACTGGGCACCTTGTCTATCAATTTTGGATACATACTCAACACATTCCCAAACTGGGATTTCTTGAGTGGTTTTTAGTGACCCCATCGAACCATCGCGTTCATCATGCGCAAAATGCTCGATACATAGATAAGAATTACGGTGGGTTATTCATTATATGGGACCGGATATTTGGGACCTTCGCTGAAGAAGATGAAAGTGAAGATATTATCTATGGTTTGAGAACGGCCCTAAATAGTTGGAACCCCTTGTGGGCCAACGTGCATGTATTTGTTGGTATGTTCCGTGACGCCTGTAGAGCCGAAAGTTACCGAGATAAGTGGGCAATGTTATTCTCTCGCACGGGTTGGCGCCCTAGTGATGTAGCACGTAAATACCCCATTGAGAAAACCGACCTGGCAAATTTTCACAAATATAACCCCACGTTATCGTCAAAAGTAAAAGTGATGGTTTTTTTATACTATATGCTGATGTTGGGATTTTTTATGTGGCTTATGGCCAATGTCGGATCCATGTCGTATCTGTATCAAGTTGGCGGCGGCTTAATATTGACTTTGTTTGCGTTGGTGCTTGGTGTGGTAATGAACAATCGCAATTCCAACAAAGCCATTCTAAAAAAGGGCAATACCGGCTAGGTCTGCCCCACGGGCTCTGCCAAAACCAATTTGTCTCAGCCGCTCTTTGTACCTGAATAAAACCGATTTTGGGCCCGCTTAAAACAGGGGGCTCAAGATATCAAAACAGACCAATAAGTATCTGGGGTCTGAGTCTGGAATATCCCCACAAAATAAACAGGTAAGTCATTTTAAAATAATTTGGAATATTCACGTTACGTGGTGATCAGATCACTCGTCAAACATCACTGTAAACCTATACCATGAATGAAGTTGTTATTTTGAAGACGTTTCTTACAGCTGTCACGCCTAAAATGTATAAAGTTAGACGAGCGGCATTAACAAATTGTGTGAGCAGTTTGTTAGATGGAGCTAAAGTCAGTGTAACCTTTATGGGACGCGGGATTTCATATTCAGTATATGAAAAAAATCTCATCAAACAAGCTGACCGTTTGTTGTCTAATAAACATGTTGTGAATGAACAATTACCCATCTACCGAGCAATCTGTACGCAATATACGAATGCTTCATCACGTTCTATTATTTTGATTAACTGGTCGGAATTAGATACGTATAAAGTGAACAGCTGATTTCGTTATTATTTGTGATCAAATTGCGATTTAATATACTTATACACACCACATACTTTAAAAACATTTTTGCTAAATCAAAAACCGTTGTTTATATATTATCTTGGACGTTCGTTATGACAATAGTCTGTTTAAATATACTATTCTGGCGTATTGAGGCCTTATTATGTAGCGTGCATCTCATCACCCACCATAATTTAGCTAAAGATAAGATTCCAACTCAGGCCATTGAATGCTTGCTGGGTCTCTGCCATTTTTACAGCTTAATGCTTCGTCGCCTTTAAAGTTTCGACATCCCCAAAAGTCACCTTTAGGCCCTTTTCTTAGTACCATTTCTGCGTCGCATTTATCACAAATTGGGATAATATGGTTACAGTTCGTATCGAGGCATAGCTTAAAGCCAGTATGGCGTTTACGCGTCATCGGACTAGAACATTGCTGGCAAGGTTGTTCTTTATGCCTACATCGAGGAAATAAAGAACAACAATAAAAAATACCATAACGACCAGTTTGTTTTTTTAACTACGCCAGTATCGCAACGCATGCAATTAATATCATCGGTATACACTTGCTCGTTTTCACTGCTGAACTCGTCTAGTTCTATATCGTGCTCCGCCATTAGCTCCTGCACAAAACCACTGGTATTGGCCATATCTGCAATAATATAAACCCTATGTCTTGCGCGCGTGAGTGCGACATAAAAAAGTCGCCTTTCTTCTGCGTGGGGGTAATCTTCCTGCGGGGGTAAAAGTGCATCTAAAATAGCCGGTGTGGCTTTTTCGGAAGGAAAGCCATGTTTACCCTTTTGCAGGCCGATGATGACCACGTAATCTGCTTCTTTACCTTTGGCGGCATGAAAGGTGTGAGCTTGCATTTTTAATAGAGGATATTTAGCGCTGAGTGTTTGAATATCAGCATGACTTGGAAGTTTAAACCCGAACCGTGCTAACAAATATACGGTAACGGGCTTACATGTTTTCGAGTAAATAGCCTGTAATACATCGTCTACAGCGCCGTTAGATAATTCTATTAGTGAGCTTTGATAATTAGCGACTGTGTGATCCCCTCTTCTTAATAGTGAAATCGCGGGTGTGGCAACATGGGTTAGCGAGGTGATTGTTTTGTGTAGTTGAGCGGGGTTTTTACTAATGAAGTCTGAGGTGACTTGCCCGATTTTATTATTAAAGCGAAACGTTACATCTAGTTCGGTTTGCGTAGTCAAGCCAAAGTACTTTGCAAATTGGGTGGTTAATCTTATGTCTGCGCCACTAAATCGATAGATAGCTTGCCAATCATCACCAACAGCAAAAACAGAGCTACCATTATTGTTATCACGCAGTGCTTTGACTAATCTCGCTCTAGGCTTAGATATATCCTGAAACTCATCCACCATAATGCATCGCCATGGAGATGTAAAAAGACCAGATTCAACGTAATCTATCGCCTTGATAATCATGTCTTCAAAGTCGACTTCATCTCGCTGATGTAAATGGTGGTTGTAAGATGACATTATAGGTTTAAGCAATGCTAATGCTGTTTCTGCTTGTTTAGTATCCTCGGCCCTGTTGATGATATCTGTTTGGGCTTTTTCATCTAAATCTGCGGCTTTATAAAGTCCGAGTAATTTACCGAAAAGCTCAGCTAAAACGCTTATTCTTCCCGTTTCCCTTAAGCTTGCTAAGATGGATTCAATAGGCAAAATTTCATAGTCAATTTTATGTTCAGATAAAGCGTTTTGCAGTTCGTTCAATAAAGTATCTTGCTTATGCTGTGCATAAGTTAACGTTACACATCTAGTGTTATAACGTTGATGTGTGGCCTTTTTCCACGCTATAGATGCGTGGTATTGGTCTTTATCAATATACGGCGCAGTATTACCTGCTTCATCGACGCCATAATATTCGATATAAAGTTCATATTCAGGCAAGTAAAAGTCAGGTTTATACTGCCTGCGCGCCACTGTTTTTACATCAAATTGATATGCTGCTGCGTATTCGTAATCTATGCCATGATAAAAAAGCCAGTTGGCAATATAGAGCTCACCAAAGCTTTTTACTTTATCTCCTTTAAGACTAAGGATATCGTTATCATTTAAGTAGTGGTAATAATCGCCAAGGGTTTGAAAGTCAAAATCATTCTTTTCTACATAATAATATTGACTGAAGTAATCTAACACCCGTGCTCGATATTCTGACTGGTTTTCAATCAGAGATTCAAAAGAATTGTGTAACCACTCAGCTTTGACTTTTTCATCTTCAGCAAACACCGAAAGGCTGGGTCTTCCTCCTTCGACTTGTGAAATGATGCTAAGTCCTAGACTATGAAATGTGGCTGCTTTTATTTTATCTGTGGTCAGTTTATCTTGAATTCTTTGATTCATTTCATCAGCGGCTTTGCGACCGTAGGCAAGTAATAAAATATCATCATATTTTGCCTGCTGGCTCTGAACCAAATAGCCTGCTCTAGCGATCATTACGCTAGTTTTTCCGGTTCCAGCACCCGCGAGTAATAAATTATTATCGTCGTCAATAATGCACGCTGTGCGTTGTCGCTCAGTTAAAGGGTTGGATTCAACCTGATCGAAAAATGATTTGTGATGCTGTAGTTGTTCTTTTACATAGCGGTGTTGGAAAAAATGGGTGGCAACATTATCCCATTTTGAGTATTTGTCTAATAATTGAATTTTCTTTTCTATCAACGCTAAGCTGTTACTTTCCTTAATCCATGGAAACCAGCGACTACGCTCTTGCAGCGCTAAGGATTTAATGTCGCTGATGCGTGACTGACGCAAAAAACCATGGCTCAGAATGTTGGCTATTTTCTCAAGTAAAGCATCAAGTTTAGCTATATTCGCGTTTACCCAATACTGGTCGAAACGCGTTTTTAAAAAGTGATCACTATGATAACCCATCATCGTTAACGTGACGTTTTGGTCAGCAGTCGAAAAATGAATAGTTTGACCCAAAAAACCAAACTTAAAAGATAATGGAGTGGTCACTTCACTCCATTGAATTTGCTGGTTGGTTTTGTTGTGTGTAACTGCTAAGGCATGCTCGTTAAAAGCTAATGGTATTTTATTAGAAAATATTCGACCGAATATACTGGGTACAATAGAATTCATCTACGACAGAATGCCCAAGTGAAATTAAAGAGATGCCACTATTTTAAGTTAATCTGCACTATAAGTGTAAAGAAATAATGGTCCTAAATTTTGATTGGATCAGCAGCTCCAAGGGTAGATCGGTTGAAAGATAACCGTTATGGTTTTTTTAATGTAAAAACCCACACATCGTCATTCTCTGACAAGTGATAATGATGAAAACCCCATCACAATTGTTACAAATTTAACAAACTATAAAATTTAGACTGCATCAGGGATAAGAGTAAATTTTCGACACTATAGTGTTTGCTTTAAACCTCTTGAGCAATTATTTACGATTAGACTGTTACGAGTCAGCCCACGGTGTCTGCCACAGTAAGTCATTCAGCGAGGTAATAATTGAGAGGTGTTTTTCAAGTGAGCTGGTCTATGGCGGATATATTGGTTGGCGAAGTACTACTCCAAAAACATGAGGTAGATATTCAAACGTGGGTATTCATGACCATATTATTTGTACGTCTCAACGTGTCAACGATATCAGCAAAATGATGTCATCCTTAGGGAGGCATTATGTGTGTTACTTCAATTATACCTAAAGTAAATCGGGGCGCTGTGGGAAGTGCGCCATAAATTCTGTTTAGTTGAAGCCGAAAATTATCTATTGCACGTGTATCGTTATATCGAATTAAACTCTGTCAGAGCAGAGATGGTTAATACACCATCGGCATACAAATACTTAAGTTATCAAATCAATGGCCTGGGAAAAGTGTCCGATTTATGCACTCCACATGCTCTTTATCTCACAATAGACCATTCAGCTAAAGGAAGGAAACTCGCTTATCGAGAATTATTTAAAGACCATGTTGATGGTGCTTCGTTAGCAGAGATACGAGATGCCACCAATAAAGGTTAGCAATAGGTAATGAACATTTTAAACAGGAAATTAAAGCGCTAATGGCAGGCGTATGTTGCCAGCAAAAATGATGAGACCTTTAGAGGTTTAAAGCTGTAGTTTACTTTGACCTTGGATTCTATGTCCTGATGAAACTCTGCTTTTAATTAACGCATCCGTTGCGGTGCAAGAGTACGCCTTTAAACATCTATTAAGTTTTGGATTTCTCTGGTGATTTAAGTAAGAATATCAGTGGTATGGCGCCCAGTGTAAACCACATCATTATGCGAAAGTCCTGAAGGTAGGCAAGCGTGGCAGCCTGACGATTGATCATGCTGTTGATTATCATCAAACCCGCTGGGCTTGAGGTCTCAAGTGCCCCACTTTGTACAGCAAGCTGTAAGGCCTGATTAGTTGGAGTGATAAAGTTAGCAAAGGCTGCATGATTAATTTGCATACGTTGCGCCAGATAAGTCATGACCAAGGAAATACCAATACTGCTGCCAATATTACGCATTAAACTAAACAAAGCGGTACCTTCGTTGCGATAATGGGGGGCTAAAGTCGCAAAGCTAATTGTGGATAAAGGCACAAACAAAAATCCAAGTCCCATGCCCTGGATTATACCTGTGGTGACTAACACTGTTGCCGAGGTATCTGCCGTATATTGGGTCATTTGCCATAAAGAATAGCTGGTTAATATTAGACCCAAAAACAGCATATAACGCATATCAACCTTACCTGATAAGCGACCTACTGTGATCATGGCGGCCATGGTACCCAAACCGCGGGGAGCGAGAATAATCCCTACATCCACCACTGGATAACCCATCAAATTCTGCATGAAGGGTGGCAGCAAAGCCATAGTGGCAAGCAATATCACCCCAACGACAAAAATCATAATCAGCCCAATACTAAAATTCCGATCAGAAAATAATCCAGGTTCAATAAATGGATGGCGATGAGTAAATATGTGCACCACAAACAAATAAAAGGCCAGTATCGTCAACCCAGCTTCAATCAACACTTCGCTGCTGGCGAACCAATCCTGTGATTGACCTCTATCCAACATCATTTGCAAGGAACCTATACTTAGCGCTAATAGCACAAAGCCGGTCATATCAAAACGGCGGCTATGATCAAGAGGTGTTTCTTTGACGTAGGCCATGATGCCAAACCAGGCTAATAAGCCAAAGGGTAAGTTGATATAAAACACCCAGCGCCAGTCATAATATTCAGTTAACCAGCCGCCTAACGATGGGCCAAGTATCGGGCCTAACATAACGCCAACGCCCCACATAGCCATGGCTGACCCATGTTTTTCCTGTGGATAGGTGTCCAGTAAAACGGATTGAGACAATGGCACCAAACTGGCACCAAAAACACCTTGCAGTAGCCGAAAAACAACCATTTCAGATAAGTTTTGTGCGGCACCACATAACATTGATGCCAGAGTAAATCCCACCACTGACCACAGAAAAACGTTTTTACGACCAAAACGCGATGACATAAATCCAGTTAAAGGCATAAAAATAGCAGCCGAGACTATGTAGGAGGTCAATACCCAAGAAATCTGATCTTGAGTTGCGCCCATAGAACCTTGCATATGGGGTAGGGCCACATTGGCAATGGTGGTATCTAATGCCTGCATTATGGTAGCCAGCATTACTGAAACGGTGATTAAACCACGATTGATTGGTTTGTCGTTCGGTGTTGCCTGTGTGGTAGTGGTATTCATAGTTTTACAATACGTAACCAAATAACGAACGATGGAATTGTGTATCTATTTCAGTCTCAACACTTAAGCCTGCCCGCAATTCTGGGGCGTTTAATTGTGGCTTAAGATGGATAAGCACGGGCACCCGTTGGGACACTTTGACCCAATTTCCCGTAGTATTTTGCGCTGGCAGCACTGAAAATTCAGCGCTGGTGGCAGGACTCAAGCTTTGAACCTCACCTTGCCAAACAACATCGGGAAAGGTATCCACATAGATAGTCACAGTCTGACCGGGTTTAACATGGGTTAACTGGGTTTCGGTGTAGTTAGCTTCAATCCACAGATTACCGCTGGCCACTAAGGTCATGGCCGTTTGTCCAGCATTTAAATACTGGCCGGGTTTAGGTGGCACACTTACCGTACCTGATAATGAAGCAGTAATCACAGTACGTTTTAAGTTTAGTTTGGCTTGATCAAGGGCGGTTTTAGCAGCCATATAATTGGGGTGTTGTTGAATCGGAAAGTCCACAGAACCACCTAAGGTCACTGCGATGCGATATAAATCTTGTTGATCCGCTTTTAATTGTAATTGTGCCAAATCGGCATTTTGTTTAACAGTGTCAAAAGTGGCTATGGAAATATAGTTTTTATTTAATAAGTCCTGGTGCCGTTGTAGCTCTTTCAATTGAAACGTGTATTTGCTGTTGGCTAATTGAATTTGTGCTTGTTTTTCATAATAGCTGGCTTGCAGGCTGGCAATATCAGTGCGTACTTGTGCAAGTTGGGCCTCTGCGCGCATCGCGGCCATTTGAAAAGGTTCGGGGTTAATCTCAAACAAGGCTTGGCCCGCTCTCACCGTTTGATTTTCATTGATCAATACGTTTTGCACGATACCGGCCACTTCTGCACTGACTTGCACTTTGTTGGCCTTAATGTAGGCGTTATCGGTTTCTACAAAACGACCAGATTTCAAATACCAAACACAGCATAATAATGCCGCACAAAGTGGCACTCCCAACATTAATATCAAGCGGATGTGAGTGGTTTTTTTAACCTTGGCAGGGGGTGAACTGAGCTCGTTGAGCGACGAATTAGTCATAAAATTACTACTCCAAAAATAACCTACGCTATGGTTTCTGCTCTGTTAGAAGGTAGAGCTGATCACGAATGGTATTAAGCGATTGCATAAATTGCAGGGCTTGTTCGTCATTCATGCCCTGTAAGGCAAACTGTTTGATTTTGCTGCCAACCTG
The DNA here is from genome assembly GCF_000347635.1 of Paraglaciecola psychrophila 170. Lineage (NCBI taxonomy): Bacteria > Pseudomonadati > Pseudomonadota > Gammaproteobacteria > Alteromonadales > Alteromonadaceae > Paraglaciecola > Paraglaciecola psychrophila. The sequence continues at coordinate 1,052,128 of NC_020514.1, forward strand.
TTTGATGCTGTTTAAGTGAGGGGTTGCTGCATCAGTTAAATAAATCAAATAGGCGCGGCGATCACTGGGATCCGCTCGACGTTCAACTAGACCTTGTTGTGTTAACTGATCAAGTAAACGTGCCAAAGTAATAGGCTGAATTTCTAGCATTTCTGCCAGTTCAACCTGTCGAACCCCCTCGTTACGCGATACATAAATTAATGCTCTAGCCTGTGCTAGCGTCAAACTGCTATCTTGCATTTGATTTTGAAAAGCGCGACGTAATAAACGTGTACTGTCGGCTAAGAGAAAGCCTAAATTATTTTCTGTTACTGACATGTAGGAAGTAATTCATATAATAAGTATTGCTTACTATATTGATGGCTCACTAAATTGTCAATTAAGCTTATTTATCAGAATGTTGTTTAAAAGTACAAAAAGAAATAATAGGCAGTGCTAATTTTACATTTGTTTCAGATGGAAACTAGGCGCTTCACTGACAGTAGTGCGTAACGTTTTAAAAGCTAAGTAAAATTAGCAGTCCAGTCATTAATCGATAAGCCGCTTCCCGTGGAGCATTACTTAATATTTTTGCCCCGGATAATTACCCCGACGGGGTTAAGAGGATCTCCGTGTGAATGTGGGATACTGATGCAAAGAGAAGAGCCCATTCATCAGTTATTAATTTTTGTTTTTATGTAATACAACCTACTTTATCTCTCTGTAGTTGAGCGCGGTTGTTTGTATTTGTAAACATCAGAATGACCTAAAGAATGTGGATAAATGTTACGATTATCCTAGACGAAACAAATGCATTCTAAAGTGATGAGTTCAATGACGATCGAGAGTGTTAAGGAAGCATAATGGCTAAGAAGTTTTACGCAGTACTCAAGGGACACAAGGTCGGTATATTCTCCACATGGGCGGCCTGTCAGGCAGCGACCAAGGGCTATTCTGGCGCTGCATTCAAATCATTTCCTACTAAAGAAGAGGCCGACGTATACCTTGGGAATATATCAACTTTACCTGGAGCGTCATCCACAAAGTTTACCCAAGCAGCCACCGCTTCGAATACTCCCGATGGATTAACGGTTGTAATGGCCTATCAGTTTCCCGTACAGATATACACCGATGGCGCTTGCGATCCTAATCCAGGCTCCACCGGCTCTGGCCTCGTGGTGTATGAGCATGGCAAGCTAACAACCTTAAAATACGGTTACCATTCACCTAACGGTACCAATAATACGGCTGAGTTAATCGCTTTAAGAGAGGCCATAAAGTTAGCCCATCATTATCTCGAAAAGGGTCTGCCGGTGGAAATCCTAAGCGATTCAGATTATTCCCTTAAGGCTGTTTTTGTTTGGTCTGAGGGTTGGAAGAAGAAGAACTGGACTAAAGCTGGTAGCGCCCCGATACAAAACCTTGAGTTAATCAAAGAATGTTACGCCTTAAGTCGTGCGCTAATCGGAAAGGTACAGATGACACATGTCAGGGCTCATTTGGGCACCGAGGGTAACGAGCTCGCCGACCGCTTATCAGTACAAGCCCAACTACAGCAAGTGACAGGTTGGACGGATTACACCGACGAGACTACTCCCGAGAAAATACTTGCCTTGAGTCGTGGTTGAAGGATTAAGGTCACGGGTATTTTAAATGCCTAGATAGTTGATTGCAGTCGATAGTAAAAGATAAAAAGAAATAGAACCTCAGAGGACACAGAGAACAAGGAGATAAGTATGATGGGTTATATGTACTCGCTTAAATCTGATCAGGCAATATTAAATTATGAAGCGCGATATGACCCGACTTTCGGCTAAAGCCCCGTCTATTATGAATAGCTGTAAGTGTACCCGCGAAGAAAGCCAGTTTAGGACGCGACTGGAGGGAGGGATTGATCAAATGTGTTGGGAAGCAAGCAACTTGACCCTTTTTTCTAAAGTATGCATCATTTTCGTTCTTGGGAAATCAGGTAAGCCAGGAACTGTCTCTGATGGCCTTAAGCAGTGTTGTGACTAACATTTTCCAACCGCAAGTCTGTATAAATCAGCACGACAAAATGGTCGCACAGTCTACACGGTTCCAATAATTGGAAAAGCGTTCGCCAAATGCCATTGTCTATAGACCAACGCTATGGCCGTAAATCTTGCTGACTGAGACTGTTTTTAATCAGTTTGATGATTAATATTTATGGTCAGCGGGGCCGCAAAGAATTCTGCTGCAAGTTAAAGCTAAGGCCACCGATGTGGGTAACCGTTATTTAATTGGGGTGTTTGATGTTATTGCTGATGGCAATGACTACGCCTATTACGCGGCCTAGACAGAAACATTGCCTCTTTCTCTCATAAACATTATACCCGTTTATCAAAGTGGATTTTAGTGACGAGCATATGGCGCTTGATATAAATACACATCACGTTTATCGGCTAGTGTATCACTTTGTTTGGATACCCAAATATCGACACCAAATGTTTTTTGAGCCTTATACAAAGGGATGAAGGTGATTATTCGTAAGATAGGGGATGCCAATGATTTTGATATTCAGGGATTGTAAATTTAAGAAGAACATATTCACATGGTTATCAAAGGCGAACCAAAAATAGTTCCTAGCCATGTAATGCAAGTTATAAAAAGTATCTCAATGAGAGCGTTTTTTAAGTTATATCCAGAGATTCAGAAACGACACTTCTGCGGCGGTAAACCTTGGACACTGAGCTATTTGTCGAAACCATCGGTAATGCCAATGAAGAGATAATCTGTAAATATGTTCAAAACCAACTAATCGAGCTGGATAGTAAAGAAAATAATGCAGAGCAGTTGGTCTGTTTTAAAACTTGGCCGCTTGCTGCTGTTTTTATCTTTAATAGGTCAAAGCTTGATGTGTTGGCCCGGCATACAATAGCCAGCTCTTTGCAATGGGTTATCTATTTATGGTGCCCCTCTTATTACACCTAAAGACATTCAAATGACGTTTCCAAATACGACATAAACCTTCACTTCGTTTGTGCCTTCCTTCTAAAAAAATCACCAGTTCTCGAGTAAATCAGGGAATGTTTGTAGTGTTATGTTCATTTATGTTTGCTAATGTTCGTTATTGAGGGTATTTTAGTAAAACGAAAATATAAAGACATGAAAACATTTAAAATGTCCATCCGGCTGACTACTTGTTTCAACACCGATTATCCATAAGGTATTTGATGAAAAGGTTAAACTCACAATTACAATACGATGACGTCCCGATGCCGCTTATTGTGCTAATTCGGAGTCTATTAGCTGCTTGCAAAGAAATATCATTTCGGATCAATCAAGGTGCGCTAGCAAGTGTGCATGAGATGCGGACACGGATAATTTCAACCACAGTCATTGAATCTGACTTGATAAAAGTCAGCGGGTCATGTTGAAGCGAACCCTGCCGGATGAGGCTAATACTTTCCAGGAGTTTTCGTCCTGTGCTAACGTTTTGCGCATATTGGCTTTATCTGTTGAGTATTCGATGATGCAAGCTAATCAAAAACTAAAAAGTAATAGTGAGATCATTACAAATTTTTCAAGAGCATTGTTAGCTGAACTGCAGCATGACATGTCAAAAGAAGGATTTGATTGCAAGCTTAACAACAATATTTATGTCATTTATGACGCTTAAATATGTAAAATTTAACACAATTTGCGGTCAGATAAAGTGTTGGTTTAGTCTGAGCTTTGGTAAATAAAACCTCTGAAATTTGATCGTATTTATTGCACCCGATTGTGGTAAATATTGGAATCGGGTGATGTCAGGTAGAGACAATAGCGTAATCTCAGAAAAGGTAATTGAAAAATGAGTCACCTAAGAAAAAATTACATTCAAAAACTCCCCCAGAGTACATTCGATGTATTGATTATTGGAGGAGGGATAAATGGCGCTGTATCGGCTGCTGCATTAGCCGCTAAAGGGGTAAAAGTTGCACTGATTGATAAAGGTGATTTTGCCGGCTTTACCAGTTCGAATTCATCGAATCTGGCATGGGGCGGTATCAAGTATTTAGAAAGCCATGAATATGGTTTGGTAAATAAATTATGTAAAAGCCGCAATCATTTGATGCGCAGCTATCCATCAACTGTCAAAGAAATTAGGTTCTTTACCAGTATTCAAAAAGGTTTCAGATTTCCCCCTTTGTTTATCTATATGGGCACCTTAGTTTACTGGTTAATGGGCAGGTTTTTTACTCGGTTTCCTCAATACCTCAGTGCTAAAAAAATTAAAGCCCAAGAAGCGGTGGTTAACACATCTAATGTCAATGGTGGGTTCGAGTACTCGGATAGTTTCTTACTCGACAATGACGCACGTTTTGTTTTTAACTTTATCCGTTCCAGTATGAGTTATGGATGTATTGCAGCCAATTATGTGAGATCTGAAGGTTCAACTCGCGAAGGTGATGTGTGGGTAACGCAAGCTAAAGACGAGATGTCCGACCAACAGTTTGAAATTCGCTCTAAAGTCATTATCAATGCTGCCGGGCCTTTTGTTGATCCAATCAATGTAGTCAATGAGCAAACTACGCAGCATCACCATCTGTTTTCAAAAGGTATTCATCTTATTGTAGATAAGATAACAGATAGTAATAAGGTACTTACCTTCTTTGCTGATGATGGCAGATTGTTTTTTGTTATTCCTATGGGACCAAAAACCTGTATTGGCACCACGGATACGCAAGTTGAAGACCCTAATACAGAAGTAACCGAAGACGATCGTCAATTTGTATTAGATAACGTTAATAAGTTATTGGTCTTAGACAAACCTTTGACCCAAGACGATATAATCGCTGAGCGATGTGGTGTCAGACCTTTAGCGATTAAAGGCACCGGTGGCAAAGCCGATTGGGTTCAGTTATCACGTAAACATGCCATTGATAGCAACAGTGAAAAAAAGTATCTGTCTATATTTGGTGGTAAGTTAACCGATTGTATCAATGTAGGTGATGAAGTGGCTGGATTGATCAAAGGATTCGGTATTGAACTTCCTTACGCAGATTACAAGTGGTATGGCGAGCCAGATGACACGGTTAAAAATGATTTTATGCACCGTGCGCAGCTAATGAACTTTGATGACTTAACACCTCCCACCTCTACGGAGCCGCTCACCAAGCGTTTTTGGCGGCGTTACGGTAGAAATGCTATTAATATGTTGGAAAGTATTAGGGAAAACCCTGAAAAAGCAGAACTTCTCATCGAAAACTCTGAATATCTGCGAGTGGAAATTGAACATGCCGCTGAACGTGAAATGGTAACTAAATTAGAAGACTTTTTACGCCGACGTTCAAAAATTTCATTGGTGGTGCGAAGGGAAGATATTCTTGCTGCGCCCGGGTTGAAAGAAGCCTGCGTGATCCTGTTTGGGGAAGACGAAGCGCAAGCTAAGCTTGAGGAATATATAGAGTCAACAAAGCAGTCATCGCCAAAAACGTAGTCGCTCCAATCTAAGGCATTTTCGGCCTTATTTCGAGGGGGTAGTATCACGTTAACGAGCGGACTGAATAACATGGGATAATCTGGGCATAAAAAAGTAATATTTATGCCGGATATCCCTGTTCAATATCCAATGGCGACTATTCCCTTCAGTAATATTTGCCATTGCTGCGTAATATTTTGTTATTTATGGCGATCACATATCCAACTATGAAGGTTGATATTCCATTCATCCAGCTCTGGCAGCCTTCAATGAAAGTACACATCATTAAAAACAGTACATCAAATAATAAATAAGTAAATTATACTGTTTGGCGAGGATCGTTGATACCAGTAAATTATAGCTGAAAAGGTCAATTAACATACTATTACTGCACAACAAGGAGTCCATGAGCACAATTGTGATCAATGGTTAAATCATTGTCATTGAGTAAACTATTCGCGATATTACCCTGGCGAGCTAGGTGCAAAAGATTAAACCAAATGCAGGGAAACTTTATTGTTTTTCAGAATTTCTTTAATAGTTTCAGGCGGTTCAAGGTCAGTATAGAAGCGATTTGCCTGGCTTATGTTGGCTAAACTGACCATCGCACGTCGACCAAATTTGGTACCGTCAGCCGCGAGTAATACTTCACGGGAATTTTCAATGATGGCTTGTGCAACTCGCACCTCTCGATAATCAAAATCTAATAAAGAACCATCAGTATCAATGCCGCTTATCCCGATAATGCCATAATCCATTCTGAAGTTTCTAATAAAACTTTCAGTTGCCTCACCGATAACGCCCCCATCTCTATGTCGTACCTCACCGCCAGCAATTATGACCGAAAAATCTTTTTTGGATCCCAGTATGGCAGCTACATGCAGATTATTAGTTACAATTCGCAGATCACTATGACCTAGCAAAGCCTGAGCTATGGTTTCCGTGGTTGTGCCAATGTTAATAAATAAAGAGGCACCATTAGGGATATCTTTAACCAGTCGTTCAGCGATTTTTTGTTTAGCAGGAAGATCCATTATTTTTCTTGCCTGATAAGCAGTATTGGTTGTGCTGGATACCGTACCTGCTCCCCCATGATGGCGAACTATCTTGCGTTGCTCAGAAAGCTCATTCAGGTCACGCCTGATGGTTTGATGAGTGACGTTAAAATGTTGGGCCAGTTTCTCAATCGAAACGAAGCTTTTTTCATTTATCATCTCCAATATTGCTTCATATCTATGGTGCTGAATCATTACACTAACCCTTTTTTTCAAAACAGTCGTCACAAGTGAAGTGAAAGCTATCGTGCATATTTTTCAACATATTAGCATATTTTAAAAGCGCTTCGAATCAATCTAATGTTAAAAACTTGTCAAATGTTTGTTTTGTATGATATAAAACCAATAACGAACATAAAGCAACATTAGGCTTGTTTGATTTATATGAAAGATTATATTTTAGCGATAGATCAAGGAACATCTAGCTCTCGAGCAATCATTTTTGACAGTGAGGGCAATCCTGCTGAGAGTGCACAAGAAGAGTTCTGTCAATATTTCCCAGAAAGTGGTTGGGTTGAGCATGATCCCGAAGATATTTGGCAAACTGTTCTGAGGACGGCGAGAAGTGTTCTTGAAAAATTTGACCTGACTACTTCAAAAATCAGAACCATTGGCATCACTAACCAGCGTGAAACTACCTTAATTTGGGATCGAAAAACAGGCATACCTGTATATAGAGCAATAGTGTGGCAAGACAGAAGAACCAGTTCATACTGTAAAAAACTTGCAAGCGCAGGCCACGAAGAAAAAATAAATAGCAAGACTGGTTTGTTACTTGATCCATACTTCTCTGCGACAAAGATTAAATGGATACTCGATTCAGTGCCTGGTGTGAGAGAAAGAGCAAATAGAGGCGAACTGGCTTTTGGCACTGTGGATACCTACCTTCTGTGGAAGCTAACCGGTGGTAAAGAGCATAAGACAGAGGCGACTAATGCATCAAGAACGATGATATTTAATATCCATACCCAGCAATGGGATCAAGAACTTCTTCAATTATTTGATATCCCTGCTTCTCTTTTGCCCGAGGTTAAAGACTCATCCGATAATTTTGGCATGACAGAAGAAAGTTTGTTTGGAACCGCTATCCCTATCAATGGTATGGCAGGTGATCAACAAGCCGCTCTGTTTGGTCAAACCTGTTTTGAAAAAGGAATGGCAAAAAGTACCTATGGCACCGGATGTTTTATGATAGTAAATACGGGTGACGTGGCATTGAAATCCAGTCATAGATTACTCACTACCATAGCTTACAGATTAAACGGCAAGCCTACATACGCATTAGAAGGTAGTATCTTTATTGCTGGAGCGACCATCCAATGGTTAAGGGATGGGCTAAAAATAATAGCCAATGCTTCTGATGCCGAACCTCTGGCTGAAAAAACTCCCCTTGAGCATGGTGTATATATGGTGCCTGCTTTTACTGGGTTGGGGGCTCCATATTGGGATCCAAATGCCAGAGGAGCCATTTTTTGGATTAACCAGAGACACGGGTATTAAGGAAATAGTGACTGCAGGTTTACAATCGGTTTGTTATCAATCCAAAGATCTGCAGAAAGCGATGGAAAAAGATGGAACGCGTCCCACAAAGTTGCGGGTAGATGGGGGGATGGTAGCTAACAATTGGCTAATGCAGTTTCTGGCAGATATATTGGGAGCACCTGTTGACCGCCCGGTTATTACCGAAACTACCGCTTTAGGGGCTGCTTATTTAGCCGGTTTAAAAGTCGGTATTTTCGATTCACTTGAAGCTCTGTCTGCTAAATGGGAGGTTGAACAGCGATTTTCGCCTGTTATGAGTAAAGAGCGACGAGACAGTTTTTATGCAGGGTGGAAAGATTCGGTTAAGCGTGTGCAATCAGATAGAGATTAAGTCGATTATATGGTGTAGTTAATAGTGTTATACCCATCACTATTTCAGCGGCAGCGTTGTTGGCTGTTTCGCTCACCCGAATGAATTAGTAAGTCTAAGCTTATGGGCTGAGTTCCTTTTCAGCCTAGCAGCAACTTAAATGACTTTGGGTATAGTTATTTGCTCGAGGCATATAAAATTGACTATAAACCCGTAGTTAAATGAATTATTATTTTAGAGAGGTTTTCTTTAGCAAGATTTGTCGTGTCTATTATTTTCGAAAATGTTAGTTTCAGTGGTATCAATGATGCACCAGTTTATAATATAAATCTGATTTTTGAACCGGGTAGCGCTTCGGCTTTACTGGGCCCAAAAGGTGGTAAAGCGGGAAAATCTACTTTGATAAAACTGCTTGCCGGGTTGATAAAACCTTCTCACGGCAAGATAATTATTGACGGCGTTGATGCCACTAATATCCCTGTGCAGAAAAGGAACGTGGCAATGGTACATCAGCAGATAATCAACTATCCCCATATGAGTGTATTCGAAAATATCGCCTCTCCTCTTCGCGTAATGAAAATCAATAAACGTGAAATACAAAAAGAAGTGCTCGAAGTCGCCACATTACTCAGAATTGAAAAGTGTTTAGACAGATACCCATCGGAATTATCTGGAGGCCAACAGCAGCGCACTGCGCTCGCAAGAGCTTTGGTAAAAAAATCAAAAGTAATTTTGCTAAACGACCCCTTTGTAAATTTGGATTACAAATTGCGAGAAGAATTAAGAAGTGAGCTCAAAAGTTTACTCAAAAATCGTAATACCACTGCAATATACGCAACACAAGAAGCACATGAAGCCATGGCCTTAGGTGGTATATGTGTACTTCTTCAAGATGGCAGGGTAATACAGGTAGGTTCTGCATCAGATGTATACCGCAAACCTGTAAATATCGATGCAGCAATGATGTTAAGTGATCCTCCTTTAAATGTGTTTTCAGGCAGGATAAGTGGCTATGAAGTGAGTTTGGGAGAATCTCTTACCTTCCCCAAGACCCATGCAATGGAAGGGATCAAGTCGGGCCAATACTTTTTTGCGTTAAGACCTGGGCATCTCAGACTCACGCCATTTAATGACGATGACTTGGAGCTGTCGATGCGTGTTGAACTGGCAGAGATTAGCGGATCCGGTACCATTATACATACCGCAAATAGTGTATTGAAACTTGTTTTAAACCTAGCTGGTGTTCATGAGTACAAAACTGATTCAATGATTAAAGTCTATATACCTCTACATAAACTGTTTATTTTTGATCAGGACAAATACTTGATAAAATCACCAGGGGAGTCTCAATAGGGCCCTTGTAATCCTACCGTCATCTCACTCCCGCTTCTTTTAATCTTTTGTATAAAGTATTTCGGCTAACATCGAGCGCCTTTGCAGTCTTTGATACGTTGCCTGAAAAGTGGGTGAAAATAGTGATCATCTGCTGGATATCATTCATTTTTTTAGTTTCAAAAGCTTCAATCGCTTTTAAGGGAGACAAGGGCTTCGCAGTAACAGTTGCAGAACCAGCCTTAGATTGATTATCCAATTGTATATCGTCAAAAAAATCATCGGGAAGGTGCCATGTTTGAATTTGGCCATTATCTGCCATAGCTTGTGCAATTTGAATTACACACACCAGTTGCCTGATATTGCCAGGCCAGGGGTGCTTGTGGAATAGATCCATAACTTCAGCTGATAGCGAATTTTTAACCTTAGACTGTTGATGCATTTGATTTATTTTCTCAAACAAATGCCTGCGATCAGTTCGCTCTCTTAAAGGGGGGAGTTCAATATTCAGGCCGGTTACCCGATAATACAAGTCTTGCCGGAAGTTGCCCTTCTCTACTTCAGCCTTTAAGCTTCTGTTTGTTGCTGAAATCAACTTGATATCAACCGAGTAGGTTTTTGTCGATCCTAGTGGTGTAACAGAGCGTTCCTGCAAAACACGCAATAATCTACCTTGAACGTTAAGCGGCATCTCTCCGATTTCATCAAGAAACAGCGTTCCTTTATGCGCCTTTCTGATGAGTCCAATTGAGCCTTTTGTATTCGCGCCGGTAAATGCCCCCTTCTCATAACCAAATAACTCTGATTCGACTAGTTCATTTGGAATGGCAGCACAATTGACTGCTACGAGGGGATAGGATTTACGTTCACTGAAGTGATGGAGGCCATTGACGAACACTTCTTTTCCTACGCCTGTCTCACCATGAATGAGTATGGGAATTGTTTTGTTGACTACCCGTTTAGACTGATCAATAAAGCGGTTAATTTTTTCGTCGCCGAACCCAAAATGCTCAAGAGGAATGGCGATGTTAATATCTGACTCATCCTGCTCTGGCAAAATTTCTATAGTTGTATCAATCACTTTATTTACATCTTGAACATTTCCATGCTCACGGAAGTCCGCAGGATAAATTCCCATAGATGATGGTTTTTTAATTGATCCATAAATTTTATACTTTTCGAGTGCAACCATAGCGAACGATATCTGTTCAGGCTGATTCTTCAAAATGGCGGCCGATATGCCAAATATATCCGCAACATTCACCAGTGCAAGATCATAGCTTAACAAGGACTCAGCTCTTCGATTAGCAGAGATGATAATACCGTTAGCATCAAAAACAACCAAACCAGACCACTGGCTGTCTATGTTATCCATGTTTGTATTGAAACTGAGCATGAAATTTTGTTCACTGTAGCTGCTAACAAGTAATCGATTTTCAATGCCTTGTGACATCAACTTGACTAAACCAAGGGTGTGGGTTTGAGGAAGATAAGAATCGCTTGAAATGTCCAGCATGCCTAAAAGAGATTGGTTTACGTCATAAATCGGTGCTGCTGAACCAATCATAAAGCGATTACATTTCAGGAAATGTTCGTCACGTTGAATTTGTACCGCTTCACCACAATACAATGCAGTACCAATGGCATTGGTACCATTATACTTTTCTTTCCAGTCTATGCCAGCAGCGAAGTGTTCTTGGTGCCTGGGAGATAAGAATCTTTTGTCTCCCCAACTTTGCAGCGCAATCCCTTTGTCATCGGTTAATACAATTAGGCACTGTGCGTTTGAAAGAATATTTTGATAATAAGGCAGCACTTCTGAGTCTGTTGTATTAACCAAATTACAATACTGCTCACTTAAGATATCAGAGTCAGCTTTACTGACTCTTTCTATGACTGGATTGTGTGTGGTTAATAGTCCTAAAGATTCACATCTCTGCCAGGAATCTTTAATTATCCGGTCGTGTTGGCGAGACATTATTAAGATGTACTCATTTTAAATTTTAAGTTCACTTGGCTGCTCCGTCACTATTTTGAAATGTTTAGCGAAGCAATTTGGCAAGCACACCAACTTTTAAATTTGTTGTTATTTTGTTATTGAACAACATTGACCAGCAAACTGCGCACTTATCGTACTTGAACTCATAACTTTTAGCCAGTAATTAGAATGTTGCTTATATTAAATTGTTCGCATTAGGCGAAGTTTTTTGATTAAGTTGTTTTAAAACAGTTGTTTAGGTTAATATTGCATTTGTAGGTGATATTAATTCAAGCTCCCCGACTGGATATATATGAATTCACCTATTAACAAAAATAAAACTATAAACACCTGATTTCAATTTATGAACGATTAAATGAACAATATATTGAACACTTATGCTCAATTATTGTTAACACTATTGAACACATCTGATTAACAGTAATCTCACAATGTTTTTGAAAATGCCCTTTATTAAAAAATTAATGTATATATATCAATGTCTTATTTTAATTTAAAAGGAAATTAACAATATAATTACAATTTGGCCTATTAGCTGCAGTGTACCCTTCAGATTAAACCACCTTTATCTTGCAGAAAAAGACAATGCGTCGGTTGGGAAATAAACGCCTAAATCCACATTGTAGTGGTTAGTGCTTAAGTGAAAAAAGAGGATAACCAGATGTCACTTGTCTTAAAGAATGTTAGTCATGAGGTTGGGGGGGAAAAGTACCTTGATAACGTTAATTTAACTTTAGAGTCGGGTTCTTTTAACGTTTTACTTGGAAGAACACTTGCAGGAAAGACAACATTAATGCGATTGATGGCTGGCCTTGAAAAGCCAACGTCTGGACAAATTTTTATGAATGGTCAAGACGTCACAGGTGTGGCTGTTCAAAAGCGAAATGTGTCAATGGTATATCAACAATTTATTAACTATCCAAATCTTACCGTGCGTGAAAACATCGCTTCACCTTTACGATTATCCAAAGTCACTGAAACTGAAATTAATAGACGTGTTAAAGAAACGGCAGATATGTTGCAAATTAGCCAATATCTTGACCGGCTTCCTTTGGAATTGTCTGGTGGCCAACAACAAAGAACCTCAATGGCCCGGGCGTTAGTAAAGGATGCTAGTTTAATTCTTTTTGACGAACCCCTTGTTAATCTGGATTACAAATTAAGAGAAGAACTTCGCTCAGAGTTAAGAGTTCTTTTTGAAGAAAGAAAGTCGATAGCCGTTTATGCCACTACAGAGGCAAACGAGGCGATGGCGCTTGGAGGCGTAACCACACTTGTCCATGAGGGGAGAATTCTTCAAAGCGGAGCGGTGAACCAGGTATATAGAGGCCCCAAGAACATAGAAGCGGCTAAATTATTTTGTGAACCGCCCATTAATCTAATTGAAGGGCAAATAACACATGATGAAGTATCGTTTTTCGATTCAATTCATTTTCCCTTAGATGAAAAACTCAAAGATTTGCCAAAGAGAAAATTTATATTTGGTGTTAAACCTAGTCACATAGGCCTGGTGCCTAAAAACGATGACGATTTGGAATTACCGATGAAAGTAGAGTTAGCTGAAATCAGCGGTTCAGAGACTTACTTACATGTGTACAACGGGCAATTTTCCCTTATTCTTCAGTTATCAGGGGTTCTTAATTATGCCATTGAGACACCTGTGAACGTCTATTTGCCTATCCATAAACTTTTTGTTTTTGATTTGAATGGGTTAACAATCAAGGTACCAACATTTGATATGGAGAACCTATAAATGGCTGAAATTCATCTAAAGTCACTCGCCCATAGTTACATGAAAAATCCCAATGGAGATTCTGACTATGCTATCCGAGAAATGGATCATATCTGGGAAGATGGCGGTGCTTACGCTCTTTTAGGGCCATCGGGTTGTGGCAAGAGTACCTTACTCAACATAATTTCAGGATTGCTCGAACCTTCAGAAGGTCAAGTATTGTTTGATGGGGTTGAAGTTAATCACATACCGCCGGAAGATAGGAACATTGCTCAAGTATTTCAGTTTCCAGTAATTTACGATTCGATGACTGTTTACGATAACTTGGCTTTCCCTCTGAGAAACATGAAAGTGCCTGAAGTCAGAGTTACTTCCCGGGTCAATGAAATAGCTGAAGCATTAGAATTGACAGATGTTTTAAAGAAAAAAGCGAGCAATCTTTCACCCGATGAGAAACAAAAAATATCAATGGGACGGGGATTAGTCAGAAGCGATGTATCCGCTATATTGTTTGATGAACCCCTGACGGTCATTGACCCGCACTTGAAGTGGAAGCTAAGACGCAAACTAAAGCAAATACACGAACAATTTGATATCACCATGATATACGTGACTCACGATCAGCTGGAAGCTTCCACTTTCGCTGAAAAAATTGCCGTAATGTATGGCGGCCAAATAGTCCAGTTTGGCACGCCCAGAGAGCTTTTCGAAAGACCAAATCATGCATTTGTAGGCTATTTCATTGGTAGCCCAGGTATGAATATAATTGAAGTTGAACGATGTGATAAGGGCGTTAGATTTAATTCTACCGACGTTCCATTAGAGCAATCGTTAAAGTCGTTACTGGATAGCCTGACGAGCTCAAATGTGAAGTTGGGCATTAGACCTGAATTCATACACGTGTGGGAAAAGAAAACAGAAGGGGCCTTTGAATGTAATCTCGACTACGTTGAAGACTTAGGGACCTATAAAATCTTGACTTTGAATTTGGACGGCGAGGCAATAAAGGTACGACTGGACGAGGATAGAGCCATTCCTACTGGGAAAATTTATATCAGTTTTCCAGAGCAATGGCTAAAAATCTACGTTGATGAATATTTAATTGAAGCGGACGTAACCCCGGTTAACGATTCAAGTGAGGTGAAATTGTGAATAAAACATCAAATAATCGGGCGTGGTTTCTTGTTCTGCCCGTGTTCATCCTTGTTGCATTCTCGGCCATAATTCCGATTATGACAGTGGTAAATTATTCAGTTCAAGACATTTTTGATCAGAATACTGCTTATTTTGTTGGTGCTGAATGGTACCGTGAAATGTTACGCAGTCCGCGTTTGTTAGACTCCCTAATTCGTCAATTTGGCTTTTCTTTTTCTATCTTAGCTATTGAGGTTCCGTTAGGGATAGCCATAGCGCTAATGATGCCATCGAAAGGTCGTATGGCAGCAGTATGGTTAATTATAGTTGCCATTCCACTGCTTATACCTTGGAATGTTGTCGGCACTATATGGCAGGTGTTTAGTCGAGAAGATATTGGTTTGTTTGGTTGGGCGGTCAACGCGGTAGGTATTGAATACAATTATGCATCGAGTCCATTTGCCGCTTGGTTCACTGTCGTTCTGATGGATGTCTGGCATTGGACATCCCTTATCGCACTGCTGTGTTATTCAGGTCTTCGTGCGATACCAGAAGCCTTTTACCAAGCTGCAAGAATTGATAGAGCTTCTTCATGGGCAGTGTTCAGACATATTCAGTTACCCAGATTAAAAAGTGTGCTCGTAATCGGTGTTCTTTTGCGTTTTATGGACAGCTTTATGATTTACACCGAACCCTTTGTCTTAACAGGCGGTGGGCCGGGCAATTCCACCACATTCTTAAGTCAAGAGCTCACGAAAATGGCGGTAGGACAATTTGACCTCGGGCCAGCTGCAGCATTCTCACTTATTTATTATTTGATTGTATTGCTGGTTTGCTACGTGTTTTTCACCGCTATTAGTCAACTAGATAAAGTGAAGTAAGGAATTCAAAATGAAAAGTAATACAAACAAGACGATTGGAATGGTTTGTTTTACCACATTCTTAATGTTGCCTATTTACTGGCTAGTAAATATGTCATTTAAGACCAATGAAGAAATATTAGGCGCTTTGACGCTGTGGCCTCATAACTTTACATTTGATAACTATATTCAAATATTTACTGATCCAACGTGGTACATGGGATATGTCAATTCTGTT
This sequence comes from Paraglaciecola psychrophila 170, assembly GCF_000347635.1. Classification (NCBI taxonomy): domain Bacteria; kingdom Pseudomonadati; phylum Pseudomonadota; class Gammaproteobacteria; order Alteromonadales; family Alteromonadaceae; genus Paraglaciecola; species Paraglaciecola psychrophila. The sequence continues at coordinate 1,067,734 of NC_020514.1, forward strand.
ATTTACGTTTTGATGAATATGGTCATCACGCTTTCACTAGCACTCCCGGCAGCTTATGCTTTTAGTCGATACAAATTCATCGGTGATAAACATTTGTTTTTCTGGCTGCTTACAAACCGCATGGCGCCGCCTGCAGTATTTTTATTACCGTTCTTTCAACTGTACTCATCGGTGGGACTTTTTGATACACATATTGCCGTCGCGTTAGCACATTGCCTCTTTACTGTGCCGTTGGCCGTGTGGATCCTGGAAGGCTTTATGTCGGGTGTACCCAAAGAAGTTGACGAAATTGCCTACATTGATGGTTACAGTTTGCCTAGGTTCTTTATCAAAATATTTATACCTATGATCCGCTCCGGAATTGGTGTGACAGCGTTTTTCTGCTTTATGTTTTCGTGGGTTGAGCTGCTTCTTGCCAGAACACTTACCGCAGTAGAGGCAAAACCAATTGCTGCAATTATGACCCGCACCGTGGGCGCAACGGGCATCGATTGGGGACTTCTCGCTGCGGCTGGAGTGTTAACCATTATTCCTGGTGTTGTCGTCGTCTGGTTTGTCAGGAATCATGTGGCTAAAGGCTTTGCTTTGGGACGTGTTTAATATGCAATTTAACAAAATACTAAGGGGAATGATGTTATGAAATGGATGGCGTGGACTGAACTAACAATCACATTTTTTACCGTTATAGCTACTATTTTGGTTGCAATGACTATCTATGAAATAAAAAAACCTTGCCTAGAACGAAAAGGCTTCTTGCCTATCGAAACCACTAGAGGGGATAGGTTGTTCATTGGTTTATTAGTCAGTGGATTTATTTACCTGGGGTTTATGGCATTTACTGATTTCAACCTGTACATCGCCTTAGCAATTTCAGTTGTCTGGCTATGTACCGTTCTCAGATGGGGCTGATCCCATTGAATTTATACACGCTGGATTCTCTCACATTAAAAAATGTAAAGAGAGTGCCAGCGTGGATAAACCCCTTTGCAAGCAGCATGCTTAGGGGGCATATGTCGGCTGTCACCGACACTTTCTGTTGTGAAATTCTAAAACAGTGTTGCCACTGGCGGAGTTTATCAGCAACAAATCACAATCTCAAAAAAAATATGAGGTGAAGTAAAATGAAACTTAGAAAACTAAAACTAGCTATAGCCGTGGGTATTTCTGTCTCTTTGGGCAGTATATCTATCCCGGTTTATGCACAGTCCGTTACAGAAACAGCAAAAAGCTTGATTGAGACAGAATTTTCTCCATCAACATTAACCAAGCAACAACAGTTAGAAGAGCTGGAGTGGTTTGTTGAAGCAGCAAAACCATTTAAGGGAATGTCTATCAATGTTGCCTCAGAGACAATAGCGCCGCATACCTATGAATCTCAGGTACTGGCTAAGGCGTTTACCGAATTGACAGGAATCATCATTACGCATGATCTTATTCAAGAAGGTGATGTTATAGAAAAACTGCAAACACAGATGCAATCTGGCCGAAATATATACGATGCCTATATCAATGATTCTGACCTGATCGGAACCCATTTTCGTTACGGTAAAGTTGTCCCTGTCTCCGACATGATGGAAGGTGAAGCTAAAGACTATACCTTGCCAACGTTGGATATCGACGACTTCATTGGTATTGATTTTACAACAGGTCCGGATGGTAAAATCTATCAACTACCTACACAGCAATTTGCCAATCTATATTGGTTTCGTGCAGATTGGTTTGAGCGAGCTGACTTGAAACAGCAGTTTCTTGCCAAATATGGATATGAATTAGGTGTACCAGTAAACTGGTCTGCTTATGAAGACATCGCCGACTTTTTTACCAACGACGTAAAAAGTTTGGATGGGCAAAGAGTCTATGGCCACATGGACTATGGTAAAAAAGATCCATCTCTGGGTTGGCGCTTCACTGATGCCTGGTTTTCAATGGCGGGTACCGGTGACAAAGGGTTGCCAAATGGCTTGCCAGTAGATGAGTGGGGGATTCGGGTTGAAGGTTGTCGTCCTGTAGGCTCAAGTGTGTCAAGAGGCGGAGCAACAAACGGTCCAGCAGCTGTGTTTGCTACAGCTAAATACGTTGACTGGCTTAAAGCATACGCACCACCTCAGGCTCAGGGAATGACCTTTTCTGAAGCAGGGCCCGTGCCAGCGCAAGGTAATATTGCTCAACAAATATTTTGGTATACAGCGTTCACAGCTTCTATGATCGAGAAAGGATTACCCGTAGTCAATGATGACGGCACGCCTAAGTGGAGAATGGCACCATCGCCAAAGGGACCTTATTGGGAAGAAGGCATGAAATTGGGTTACCAGGATGTGGGTGCGTGGACGTTTTTAAAGTCAACACCTGAAAAACGCCGACTGGCGGCCTGGTTATATGCACAGTTTACTGTCTCCAAGACTGTTTCACTGAAAAAAACATTGGTCGGTTTAACGCCTATTCGTGAGTCTGATATCAAGTCTCAAGCGATGACTGATGTAGCACCAAGCTTAGGTGGTTTGGTCGAGTTTTATCGTAGTCCTGCGCGCAAACAATGGACTCCAACAGGAACTAATGTACCTGACTATCCAAAGCTTGCTCAGCTATGGTGGCAGAATGTTGCTGAAGCAGTAAGTGGTGAGAAAACACCCCAACAGGCATTAGATCGCCTTGCTGCCGCTCAAGACAAGGTTATGGCTAGACTTGAAAGGGCCAATGTCCAGGGTGAATGTGGTCCCAAACTTAATCCTGAAAAAGATCCAAACTATTGGTTGAATCAACCGGGTGCGCCTAAAGCTAAATTAAGCAATGAAAAACCTAAGGGTCAAACCATTGCTTATGACAAGTTATTAGAAAGCTGGAAAGCTAACTAGTCTTTTAAAAAACTATTAAACATTTTGGTCTCTCCCCAATGCATATATTGGGGAGCGGATAAGTGTGCCTGGCTCTCCATAAAAATAGGACGATCCCATTAACGCATTTATCGAACTTCATAAAACATCACAAATTTTGGAAATTCAAATGAATAATAATATTTTTACTAAAAATAAATTTGCTCTGTGCTTCTTCGCCACATCTGGCTTACTCGGCCTGGCAATCCCTGCTACTGCTACTGCTGGTGTGAATTTAGCCACTCCGGGCGATTGGGAAACGTCAATTTCAGGTTCACTGCCAGTATTTATGGTGGCAAGTGACCATGATAACTCTGAAAAGGCATTGCGAGTCCAATCCGGATTTAATCCTGCGAACATCAACTTTCACGTGGTTGCTCCTAAAAGTGATGCTGGCTTCACTGTGTCAGGCCACTTTCAAATTGACACACACCTGCAAGGTAGTGGTGTTCAGGACTCCGGCTTATTCGAAAGCCGGGTGGCGAACATACAGCTAAGCGGTGACTTTGGAACGATCGTAGCGGGCAAGGATTTTGGTGTGTTCAATAGTTCGGCTATTGGCGACTTAGGCAGTCAACGAGGCGTAGGTTGGTTAGGCGGCGGTGCGGACACCGCAAATGCCACAGGTGGCAGAATTGGTACAGGCTATGTTTATGCCAATTTTAATCCACAAGTTAAATATATCTCTCCGTCAATGGGAGGCTTATCCTTCAAGGTTGCACTGATTAATCCTGAAGAGCCACAAGACGCGTCTGTTGAAACTGGCTCGCCCAGGATTGAAGGGCAAGTTAATTATAAGATGGGCACCGGCAATGGCTCACTTGAGCTTTGGAGCGGCGTTTTTCAACAATCGGTTGACGTGATGGTAGGCGAGGATACTTTCGGCTATAACATGCAAGGCATTGATGTTGGCGGACATATCGATATTGCATCTTTCGGACTGACAGTTTCATATACTGATACCACAGGAATAGGGGCAGATGGTCTCTATGGTGGCAGCATCCATGATGCAGATGTTGATGGAACGCAATGGTATGTAGAAGCTGATTATGTATTTGGTAAAAACACTGTTGGTGTAAGCTACGGTGAAGGAAGTCAAGATGCTCGCGCAGCAGATAGCACCAAAGGCCTTGTCGCCGTTGGCGATGTAGATAACCAATTAACTATGCTTTTCGTTAATCATCAAATGACACCACAACTTAGACTTATTGGTGAACTTCAGGACTATCAATCAACTGTACAAAATGACTACACAGCTATCGTTGTTGGTTTTCAGTTCGATTTTTAACACAGCCTAGTGTCGGTGGAGTAAGTGTACTCTAGATGAATAAAGTCTAATCAAACCCATCTGGATTTGTGTTTATTTACTCCACTTTTAGCCAGTACTTCTGTGCTGGCTTTTTGTTGTATGTGAGGAGCAAAAATGAACATCTTGCGTGATTTTTCGATTACCGCAAAATTGGCAGTACTTTTGTGTGTTCCATTATTTGTAGCTTTGGCCTTCATTTTTAATGGATTAAATGTCAATTTTACTATTTACCAGTCAATGAAAACTGCCGAGAAACTGCAAAATTTTGCGATATCTGCAGCGGCGTTATCTGATCAGTTGCAGAGAGAGTTAGGATTCACGGCTGGTTTTTTAAGCTCCAAAGGTGCCAAACTGGGCACAGAGTTACAATCACAGCGAAAGGCTACAGACCAAAAAGTAACGAAATTTAGTCAATCGATAAATAGTAAAGACATCGTTAAGTTTGATGCCCTAGACGAAATAATAGCTAACTATGAGACTGCGTTAGCAAAAATAAGTGAAACGAGGACCCTCGTTGAAAAGCAAAATGTCACAGTAGAAGAAAGCATTGCATTTTACTCAAAGGTCAACGAACAGTTGGTCAAAATTAACAAATTAATGGCCGTGACGGTAGAGGACAAAGCAATTAGTGGCCAAATCTATGCGTATCTAAACTTTATGCGTTTGAAAGAAACAGCAGGCATAGAAAGGGCTCTTCTGAGTAAAGTATTCTCAGCAGGTGAAATAGATATTCCGACCTACAATCAAATTTTAATGTTACAGGCAAAACAAAAAGTCTATTTGCACGTTTTTAACGATTTCTCATCCCATGAACGGACTCAAAGCTACGTTAAGGTGGTTGCTGGCGATGCGGTAAATGAAGTTGAAAGGATCAGGAATATTGTTTTAAAGAAAAAAAACGCATGAGAATCGCCCCTGATTTTTGGTTTGCAAACGCATCCGCCAGAATTGCTAAATTGAGCGAATTCGAAGTACTTTTAGCCTCAGATCTCGAGCAATCAATTATAAATGTTAAGAGTAATGCTCTAAATGATCTTATCAAACTAGCGTCAATAGGACTTGTTGCGCTTATGTGCAGTCTCACCATAGGTATTTTCCTGCTCAACCACATACGGGACCAGATCCGGTCTTTGTCACTGTCTATGAAAAAGGTGCAACAGGATTTGGATTTAACGTCCAGAGCTAACATTATGGGAGATGATGAACTCGGTCACTTAGCAAGAGATTTTAATAGTATGGTCGAACATTTAGCGACTATGACTGGAAATGTTACAGGGGCTAATGCTCAATTAGGAGAAGTGGTATCTGCGATACAAAATATCGCCTTACAATTAAACGACGAGATCTCAAAAGGAGTTGCTCAAACTATGATTGTTGTTTCATCTGTCACTGAGATGGATACTGCAATTCATGACGTCTCTTTGAGCTGCAGTGCAACAGCTGAAAAATCAGATCTTGCCTTCGACGCCGCTGAAAAAGGTGAAAGTTTGGTTAAATGTTCTAGGGAAGCCATCGTTCAATTGTCCAATCAAATCGATCAGTCCAAGTCTATCGTTAGCCTCGTCGAAAAAGATAGTATGGAAATTGATAGTATATTGGAAATGATTGACGGGGTTGCCCAGCAAACCAATTTACTGGCACTAAACGCAGCCATAGAGGCCGCAAGAGCCGGTGATAAAGGAAGAGGCTTTGCCGTGGTAGCAAGCGAAGTACGCTCCTTAGCAGCCCAAACCGGAGAGTCAACGTCACGTATTCAGAGCATGATACAGAAACTGCAAACTCGTGTACAAGAGGCCGTTCGGGCGATGTTGATAAGTCAAGAGTCAGCCAACGCAACCGTGTCAGGTTTCAACCAACTTCTGGAACAACTTCAAAGCATTACCCAACAGTCATCCCTGGTGAAAGATATGAGTATTAAAAATGCAGCCTCAACGAAACAACAATCCGCCGTTGTCGCGAAGGTAGGCCAAAGTATAGTGAATATTCAATCTAGCTACGATATCGCTACACAAAATGCACAAAACCTGAAACGCACATCACAAACCCTAGAGTATGTATCTGAACAGCTCAGGAACGAAATGAGTCGATTTACACTGAATAAGTGAAACTCGAAGATGAATAAAGGTAAATCTCACAGAAAAGTTACTAATTCATTCTTGACGATCGAGTGTAAGCCTCTATTTACTATAGGCCGAAGAGTCAGATTTGTTAACGGATATGAAGAATCAGACTATAAAATTGGAATAATTTGCTCAGTTAATTTCATGGATAACAATGATCTGACGGGGTTTAAGTACAAAGTGATATTGGATTTACAAGACCGGGTAATGACAGAGGACGATGACTGCTTAGTTGTTGATGTTGAGGAAAAATATCTTGACTCTTTTTAAACATCGTTATGAAAAGCCTACAACGCATCGAGAGCAAATATACGTGCGCATCCAATTTCGGCTAGACCTCGTGCCAAATCTTGCCAGTGATGAATCGTTAAAATTCCCATTAATACGTCAAATTCACAATCTTGGCAAGGAATGTTTGCTGCGGACTCCTGAATGGCACGAATAGCAGGTTTGTATCTTCTTTTATCATTTCGTTAAACGCCTCAAGTGCAGTGACCTCGGAGTGTAAGAGCTCATATGAACCCAGTTCTTCTCAACTTCTAAAAATGGCGCAAACCCGAGCAAAAGCTACTTTAATACGATTGCGCCTGAGCATCTTGAGAGATGCTTAACTCCTTGCCCTTGCGGGTAAAAATTCTATATTCTTTATCTTGTTACTTTAGCATTGCGCTGCGGGACTAATTGTTGTTCGTCCACTGCACGTTACTTTCGTCTTTTACTGCGGCCTTTAGTAAATCGATTAAAGGTAAAGCACGATGAGAAAGCCTGACAAAAGACGTTACCTCGGTATAGTCTGTAGGTTCTTCTGATTCGGGTTGTTGCTCTGCTACCCCGAGCGCAACTTCCAGATTCGCCAGTGCTGCTGGGACATCTTTTGCAAGTATTGCACTGGGAACAGTGCCGCTATGCCCCATCATTTTCAGTAATTGCACTCCTATATCTCCAAACATAGTAATGTTGGCACTAGCCTGACTGGAAAAAATTACTAACATGATGGTTTAACTCTTAAGGGTTGCTCAATAGATATAAGATGAGTGTACGCCCATACAACACCCTTTACTTCAACTACCTAGTTCCCCCTTTGACTGCTCTAGCTAACCGTAAATGCAACGGCCGCGACACCTTTTCTAATAAGTTCACTCTGACCCTAGATACTTTCTTCGGCCATAATGGCTTAGCCATTATTTCATATGTCCTGATAATTACTCTGCCTTGATCTTATACGAACTGAATCGCTAATCAATCAAAATGAAAAGTTGACAAATATTTGATTAACCATATCCTAATTAGGTAATTTAATTTATCGAGTAACGGTATGTATGGTGCAACGCAACAACAAAAATAAATTACTTAGCTCAATTCAAGTACTTTACTACACCTTCACTACATCTTTACTCCTTCCTAAGATATAAATTACTGATTTAAAAAAGTTTTATACTTTAAGTAACAGGAGGTTATGGTGGATCAATCAGCTGACTCATATAAATTTTTAGAAGAATTAGAGCAAAACCAAAAACCATCCGACAAACTTGTTAAAGTTTGGAAAGTTCTGAGCGTTGAAGATGACCTCGATTACCAAAGTGCTCTTGTTTCCAGCTTAGAATCATTAATTTTACCTGCACACACTAAACTTAAAGTACTTAAGGCTAATTCTGCTTTTGATGCCTCAAGGCTGCTCCGTACCCATAACGATATAGGCCTTATTTTACTAGATGTGGTGATGGAAGAAGATGACGCGGGTCTGCGTTTAGTCACCACCATTAGAGAAGAACTGGGTAATGCTCTAGTTAGAATTGTATTGGTAACTGGCCAACCGGGGTTTGCCCCTGAAAAAGAAGTCATGAGTGCCTTAGATATCGATGAATATTGGAATAAAGCTGATTTAAAACTGGAGAAATTACACTCTATCGTCTCCAGTAATATGCGGACGTGGAGCTATATATCAGAACTTGCAGACGCCAGACAGGGCCTGCAAATTGTGTTGGATGCAGCCAGAACTATTAGCAGCCGCTTTGACCTTGCGACTTTCACCCATACCGTATTAGCTGAAATCGGCAATATCATTGGTGTCAAAGAGGGTGGCTTATTTTGTGTGGGCAATAGCTTAGCCCCCCTTGAGGATGCTCAGGTACTAACGGCAACGGGATGTTTTACAAAACTGGTGGGACTCAAACTTTCCGATGCACATCTCAGTGAGCTGTTTGGGGATTTACAACAGGCGCTGAACGAAAAACACCACGTTATCACTCCAATACGCTCGGTATTCTATTTTGAAACTAACGGTATAAACGAAACATGCTATTTAATGGTAGTGAACTCATCTTCGCCATTAACAGAGGCGAATATCAATTTACTTAAAGTATTTAGTGAAAATATAAGCAGTGGTTTTACTAATATAGCCCTACTTAATCGTGTTACTGAGCTTGCCTATATTCATAGTGATCTGAATATTCCCAACCGTAACTGGTTAAAAAAAGAAATTCAAAATATGAGCCGCTTAGAGTGGCAACAAACCCGTTTACTAATGCTTGAAGTGAACTATTTTGATGAAATGAAATTCACTTTTGGTTATGAATTTACTCTAAATGTATTAACTTATGTTTATGAAAATTTACGTCAAATACTGCCGAATAGCTCACAAGTAACGCTATCTGGCCACAAACAATTTTCTATTTTACTCGATATTAATTTTGAATTGTCCCCTGAACTGATTGATAAGCTGACTTATAACGAAATTAAAATCGATGGCGTTGCACATGTATCTTCATTTACTTTATTAGACATGCGGCTTGATACACTTAATCAAAGTTCAGCTATCAAGATAATTAATATGGCAGAGTCAGAACTCAAACAAGCTTCCCTCAATAATATTGCCTATACCCAACATTCACAGCAAGAAACAGACTTAATAAGTCGTCGTTATAGCTTAATGGGCGAATTGCGTCATACCATACGTGAACGTAAGTTGAGTGTTATGCTGCAACCTAAAGTGAGCTTATCTTCGGGCAAAGTTGTTGGCTTTGAGTCTTTAGCTAGATGGCAACGTGATGACGGTAGTTTTGTGCCACCCGATGAATTCATTGCTATTGCAGAAGCTGCAGGACTAATCATTAAGCTTGATTGCCTGATATTCGAAAAAACCATGGAAGCCTTAAAAACGTTGGTCGACACAGGTTATCAAGTTCCCGTCGCGTTTAACGCTTCTTCTTTTGATTTATTACACCCAGATTATTTTGACTTTATCTCAAGCTGCCTCACTAGCTTCGGCTTACCCGTGGAGTTACTCGAACTTGAGGTCACTGAAACCCAAGCAATTTCAGATTACGAGCGAATTCAACAGTGTCTACAACGTTTTGTGGCTTTAGGTATAAAAATAAGTATTGATGACTTTGGTACTGGTTATTCGTCTCTTGCGCACATCTCAAACATCACCGCCCACTGCATCAAAATTGATCGCAGTTTTGTCAGTAAACTTGAAACCGATAAGAACAGTGAACACGTCATCAATATGATTTTGACATTAGGTGAAAAATTCAATTTCAGCATAGTGGCAGAAGGTATAGAAACAGAATATCAAAAACAGTGGCTTAGTCGCGCTGGGTGTGACATTGGTCAGGGGTATTTATTTGCTAGACCTATGCCGATAAGTGATTTAGTCCCATGGTTAGTCACATATAATAAGCGATAAAGAGCGCTATATTCATGCCATTATCCACAACTGATATAGCCATGCAAAAGCGCCCCATAGTTATGAGAGCTGCGATGTTATTGATCATTTCAATATTATTCGCTGGGTTGAGCTATCAGCGTCTTTATGATGGTAAATTAGATGAGCTAAAAAATATTCAAGGTCAGAAGCTGTTTATCGCAGCTAACTTATTTAGCAGAGAGCTAGGCGGTTTAGGCGATCTACTCTCGTTATTGGCGAATGGTCAAGCTTTGTATCATGAAAATACTCAAAAAGATAAAAACAACCAGACTCAAGACTTATCGCTGAAAGTACAGCAACAGGTACAAAATTATTTTATTCAATTTGGTAAAGCTTCACCTAGAATTGCACAAATACGCTGGCTTAACCAAAATGGGCAAGAAGTGATCCGAGTCGATTTTAAAGCTGGTCAGGCTAAGGTGTCGCGCGTAAACAGATTGCAAAATAAACAATCACGTTATTATTTTAAACAAGGTATGAAAGTCGCTGCACCAAAACGGTATTTTTCTCCGATCGACCTAAATGTTGAACATGGTGCAGTAGTACAACCCTTTGAGCCTACAATCAGAGGTACAATTCAAACTTCATCGAGCACACATTTACTACAAGGGTTGATCATAGTGAATTATCAACTAGATCATTTACTGACAACTATCAGGGACCATAGTAATCCAGAAGCTCAACTTTCTATTGTTAATCATGATGGCTTCTGGCTGTTAAACTCGCAACCAGATAAAGAGTGGGGTTTTATGCTAAATCAACCAAAGTTAAGTTTAAAAACGGCATCACATGAACTATGGCTCTTCCAAAGTCAACACGCTGCGGGTGGTGACTATATTGTTGATAACGTACTCAGTAGTTTTATCCCTTTAGCTACTTTTGTAGGTTCTGGCTCAGGCGCAACTACCAATAAGCTAATATTGTATGCGACCAGCAGTAAAAAATATTTATCACTAGCGCAAAAAAACTCTTTGTATTTTGCATTGGTGATTTTTTTGACTTTAGTCCTGTGTGGTTCAATCATCATGTGGCGAGGATATCGCTATCAAGACAAGCTGATAGAACTTTCTTTAAAACTGCATGACGAGCACCAACGATTAGAACAAGCCAATGCCTCGTTAATTGAAAATATCGCCAGACAGCAACTATTACAGGACGAGTTAGTTAAAGCCAATAAATTATCATCCTTAGGTTTAATGGTTGCTGGTGTTGCCCATGAACTTAACACACCGATTGGCGGTGCAATTATTTGTGTCACTAATGCCGATAATGCCAACGATAAACTGAAAAAAGCGATGGAACAGGGGTTATCCAAGAGCCAATTTAGTGCGGCAGTCAATCTGATAAACCGCAGTCTACATCTGGCAATCATAAATTTGGATAAGGCGGTCAGTCATATCAAACACTTTAAACGCTTGGCTATTGATCGGGTAAATGAGGATTATCTAAATTGTCTGCTAGATGACATTGTTAGTGATTTAATCATCAGTTTACGACCATTGCTTAAGAAGGGAAAGGTGGTGGTGATTGAAGACATAGAAGATAATTTAACACTGGTAAGCCGCCCCGGAATTATTTCACAGGTACTGGAAAATCTAGTAGTGAACAGCCTAAATCATGGATTTGAATCTGGACAGCAAGGCATCATTAAAATTAAAGCGCGCAGATTAGACACAAATCAAATATGCATTACGGTTTCGGACAACGGTTCAGGTATCCCATCATCGATGCAAAGTAACCTATTTGAGCCATTTGTTACTAGCGGAAGGGGTAAGGGTAACATTGGTCTGGGTTTGTATATGGTTAATCAATGGGTGACAAAACTGTTGGCGGGTAAATTGAGTTTCGTTTCTGAAGAAAACAGTAATAAAGAATTTACCACCCAATTTACCGTTTTGCTGCCGATCAATTCGAATGTTTCAAAAATTAACAAAAATTGACAAAATACCCATCGCAGTACAGATGAAAATGTTCCTTTCCAATAGCCTAGTGATTTTGCGGGTGCACTCAATTATCTATTCATGTCAGTTGCTCCAAAAGTTAAAAAGTAATTGGTAAGCCCTATTTGTACTTTATCTTTTCACAGCGCATAACTCTGTAGTAAATAACTTTTGCTCTTAACTATTTACTAGCTAAAGTTTTTTGTGATTTTTTGTTGGGGTCAACTTTGTTATTCTGCTATTAGAATTTTGACCTTCGTTTATTCATTAAACTAAATAAGTTAATGAATAAACTAATAAATAAAAAAAGAAAGCGTGGGACGACTGCGCTTTTTCACAAGCCCTTTAACTAGAGATATACGTAATAATGCTCATCTTTTTTATCTGTATCACCATTTTGATCCTCGGTTATAAATTTTATAGCCCATTTGTTGAAAAACAAGCTGGGATCGACTCAACTCTTGCTACCCCACAAAGTCGTTTCAGTGAGGGCGTAGACTATGTGCCTATTCATCCTGTTCGTGCTTTTTTAATTCAGTTTTTAAATATTGCCGGTGTGGGGCCGATTTTTGGTCCTATATTAGGTGCGATTTATGGTCCAGTGGCATTGGTTTGGATTGTGATAGGCAATGTATTAGGCGGTGCGGTTCACGATTATTTCTCAGGTGTGATGAGCATTAAAGAAGACGGCAAAAGTCTACCTGAAATAGCTGGACACTATTACAACGTTGTCTTTAAAGGAGTGATGTTGCTGTTTACAGCTATGTTGCTATTTTTTGTTGGCGTGGTTTTTATCATGAGTCCAGCAGGTTTATTAAGTAACCTAGACGCATTCCAAGATACCTTTTTGGCAAATAATACGTTTTGGGTGCTGGTGATTTTGGGTTACTACTTTTTAGCTACTTTGTTACCTATTGATAAAATCATCACTCGGTTTTACCCTATTTTCGGCTTATTGATGATAGTCATGACATCAATGATCGCCATTGCGCTATTAATGGATGCGCCGCACCTACCGATAGCAGGTGACTTTTTTGCTTATTTTACAACCGATCATGCCCACGATTTTTTAGCCCCTAATCCAGACGGATTACCTGTTTGGCCGTTATTGTTCATTACGATAACCTGTGGCGCCATTAGTGGCTTTCATTCTACGCAGGCACCTATTATTGCCCGCTGTTTGACCAATGAAAAGTATGTTCGTCCCGTCTATTACGGTGCTATGGTGTGTGAAGGTGCGGTTGCTTGTGTTTGGGCATTGGCGGGTATTGCCGCTTTCCCTGAGGGATACGCAGGCCTAAAAGCCATGCTCGATATTGGAGGCCCAGGTTTGGTAGTCAATCATATTGCCAACAGCTATTTGGGCGTGTTTGGCGGTATTATGGCGATTATTGCTGTGGCTGTATTCCCGATCACATCGGGTGATACTGCGTTTCGTTCATTGCGTTTGACAATCGTTGATGCATTCAACATTCCGCAAAGTATACGCAATAGATTGTTACTTGCCGTCCCTATATTGACGATTGCGTATTTCATGACCAAGCTCGATTTTACGGTGATTTGGCGTTACTTCGCGTTTTCTAATATGCTGTTATCGACAAGTGTATTGTGGCTTGCAACCAAGTATTTATTCGACCGTGGCACATTTCATTGGATTGCTAGTATTCCTGCGGTACTGACTACAGGTATTACTGTTTCCTACATCATGACAGCGGCAATTGGCTTAAATTTATCTGCAGATTTAGGGCGTCCTATTGGGGCCGTTGTAGTGGTTATTGGTTTGGTATTGCTGGTGTTTGTACACAATAAACATAAGTCAGTAGCGGCTTAGGTTTTAATCTAAGCCAGCGCTGTGCTCACCTTTAGTTATAGCGGTTGCAGGCTTCTTAAATGAAGTTTATTTTGTGTAGTTTACTTTTACAATCGCGGTAAAAAGTAAGCTACGAGTTATCCGTTGATGCACGAGCATTATTTAATTTAGCTTAAAGAATCGCATATAAGTCTTGGTCGATTTTTATGTAGCAATAGTGGTAAAGAATGATGAATGAATAGCATCGTTATTCTGCTTCGCTGGCTTGTTTTTTAGAGCTTTATCTCTGCGTTTAAGTGTTTTAATTGTTCGCTTTAGAGTGTGTTGCTTCAATTACTTCAATCTAATACTTATAGAAACTAGACCAGTAGTTAAGGTCTTATTCAGGTAATTATTGAGCTTAAAGTTAATTCGATTCGTATTTTAGCCAACATAAGTTTGTTGAACCATTTGACTTTTTAAAGAGCCCACCTACGCATGCCCAAAATACTATTTATCCTCATCCTCACAACGTTTTTATCTGCCTGCACTCCACTGCAGTTTGCATTAGTCAATGCGCCTGCTCTGACTTACGACGGTGAAATTTCAGAAAATGTACCTTATGGTGAACTGACGCGTCAAAAATTAGATATTTACGTGCCCAACATTGACGAAGAAACGTTTCCAGTTGTAGTGTTTTTCCATGGTGGTCGCTGGACAGATGGGTCTAAAGAACAGTACAAATTTGTAGGCATGACTCTATCCAATATGGGATATGTAGTGGTGATGCCGAATACTCGCCTATATCCCGATGTGAAATTCCCAACCTTTGCAGAAGATGCTGCAAAGTCAGTTGCTTGGGTTCATAAAAACATAGCTAGCTATAAAGGCAATCAAAATTTGTTTATATCTGGGCATTCATCGGGGGCGCATTTAGGTGCATTAATTATTGCCGATAATGCATATTTAGCGGCTTATGAACTCAAGCCTAATATCGTAAACGCTTTTGCGGGTATATCGGGTCCTTATGATTTTGTGCCAAAAGCAGCCGATATAAAAGACATGTTTGGCCCAGCCGAAAATTTTCCTAATATGGTGGTAACAAACTTTATCGATGGAGATGAACCCCCTATGTTATTGATATACACAGCCGAAGACACCACTGTGCATCCTCGAAACTTAGCCTTACTCAAGGCAGGTATAGAAAAAGCTAATGGAAAAGTAGAGACTATTATTTATGAAACCGGCGGGCATGCTGCGCCAGTGGCAGCCTTTAGTTGGGCTAACCCTTCAGATTTGCCTGTGCCTAGAGATATTGATAGTTTTTTTAAGACATACCTGAAGTAATAAATTACGCAGCATATGCTGCTAGAGTTCTCAAAAGGTTTAGGCGTTATATAACTATATGAATAAGCAGTCAGTATGTATTTAGCTTACCGTTTTTCTACTCGTTCAAGTTATGCACTTACTATTTTAATCCAAGAATGCTTAATACAAAAAATCTACAACTTATTCAGCATGACTTTTTGGCAGCTTTTTAATGGGTGTTGATCAACATCAACTAATTAGCTTGGCTTGGGCATGCAAGGCTTTGACTAGTTCTGGTGGTATTAACATATAAGAGGCTAGGTTGCTTAAGTAGTCTTGCGAGGCAGCTTGTTGTTCATCTATGGCTAATAGTGATGCTGCATATACTTCTATTGCGGTTTGTGAATTAGGCACAGCCTTTACCAGTTCTTGTAGTGACAAGGGGTGACGTAGTTCGTCAAACAGGCTGGCTTTGTCTTCGGTAGTCAAGTCAAAACTATCGACTTGTTGGTATATTCGCTGACGCTCATGTTCGTCAATGTGCCCGTCTGCATTAGCCGCCGTGATCATTGCTCGGAGCATCAGCATTTGACCTGAGTCGTGACTTTCATCCCGCACTACCTGTGCAAACTGTTGTTGCGTTAATGTCGCGGGTGAATAGGTGAGTGTTTGTTTTGGGGCAGAGGGGATATAGCGAGATTGAGGTGCTGCTTCTGTTGCGAATGCCGTTGTAGATGAAGACGCAGCTTGTTCCGGCATACCCTGAGACTGATTTGGGGCATATTTTTGTTGTTGAGCATTTCTTTGTGCATAAACGCCTAGCTGATAGGCTCTCTGTAAATTAGCATTCTGTAGAGAGGTGTTTCGGCCATAAGCTTGTCGTGAATAAGCTTGATAAGCGTTCCATGCCATTCCTCCAACGGCAGCTAGAGCACCTGTTTGCAGTGGGTTTTTGCTTGGTTTTGGCCCTATTTTACCGGTAGCCGTTCCTATAATAGTATTAGTAACCACACGGCTTAATGAACCACCTGATGAGCCTCTGGCCGATCGTGATATAAGGCCAGAGCGACTTAGTCGACTAATTACACTATTCAAGTTTTTCATTTATCAACTCCATACCATGGGTGTGAACAACATTAGGTACGTCATACAGGCGCAACTAATTCTCGACACATCCGAACTCCAGCATTGCTTGAATCTCTTTATCTGCGGCATTGCATTGCTAGCTAGGCCAAGAGAACTCAACCGGGTGTTTAAGCATATTTGCTATTGCTTTTTTTACGGCCAATAACGCGGTGGTCAACAGTTTTTGTCTGTTGATTTTATTATCTACTATTTTCTAGTCTCTATTTACTAAATACCTTACCGCCAATCATTTTAAATGCTGGCGTGCCCCTTATTAAGGTGTCTCTGGCGAAGATGGCATCACAATTTGGACAAGTGCAGGGTAATACCGTGAAGTCTTTAGTGATACGTTGTTTAAAGCATTTAAGCAGTGACCCTTTACCGCCTTTGCGGTATTTAAATAACTGGGTTTTACACTGATTGCAGTAAATGTCCACGGAGGACTCAGGGGCTTTCTTATTGGGCTTGGCCATTATTTAACCCAAGTAAATGATTTTGATAAATTAAATATAACACAGGGTGTCATCTTGATTAATGGCTATCTTAAATTGTGATAATTAATGAAACGTCCCTTTGGAGTATTAACGAAACTGTAAACATAAACAATCGTGACCGTTTACTAACCAACTTGATGAAGCCCTTTTGTTGGTAAGGCACGTCATGTTTCTTAATCTCTTGCACCCAGGTTGGTATTTCCAAGAGCTTGGTGTGGTGAACTTCAGTATGGATAAATTCGACAGCGCCATCGTTGCCTTTGAAAGAAACGGGGGGTAGGCTCTTATGACCTCGCGTTTATCGCTGCATGTCAGGTGGCCAATAATCAGCTAACCGAAGCAAAAGCTAATTAAGCACGAGCATTAGCGTTACAGTTAGAGTTAGAGTGAGAGTCTAATTTTCCAGGTAAACTATTTGCCCAATTTGATGCGTTTCAGAATATCAACAAAAGCCAATTGTTAAGCGAACACATGCTTAATGCAGGTTTCCCCATTTGACGATGCGCAGATGATGCTGTGTCACAAAGAGTCATTTCCCCAGACAACTTATGCCCATCAAATATAGGACTTATGGGTGAGTAAGGTGGCTTATGTCATAATCATAATTGGCTCAGACCACTTTTTTTAGCAACGATTAGATACTTTTATCTACTCACTGTCGTTTTCAAAGTTGTACTCTAGGGTGGGGGGATTGTGTATTCTTCCTT
The DNA here is from genome assembly GCF_000347635.1 of Paraglaciecola psychrophila 170. NCBI lineage: Bacteria > Pseudomonadati > Pseudomonadota > Gammaproteobacteria > Alteromonadales > Alteromonadaceae > Paraglaciecola > Paraglaciecola psychrophila. Next base: position 1,085,105 of record NC_020514.1, read on the forward strand.
TTTGTTTATCTTCTATTTTTGATACGTGATTTTTTCACCTACGATGGTCATTAGGTTTTCTGAGGTCAAAATTTCTGCTTCTGGGATGCTAAGCCAATCTCGGTCAAATATTGTAAAGTCGGCATATTTGCCCACTTCTACAAAGCCACGAATATTTTCTTGAAATGCACTATAAGCAGGCCATATTGTGAACATTTTAAGGGCGGCTTCACGAGTTACTGCAAGTTCTGGGTGCCACTCTTCGGCGGATGACCCATCAAGCCTTTTTTGAGCAACTACCGCATAAAATTCAATCCGTGGGTCCCCCAGTTCTACTGGCGCACCAGATCCACCCAATATCATCAAACCACGGTCAATCAATGCTGCCATGGGTAGGCATGGCTTAGGCGCTCAGCGCCAAGTCTATCGGGGGCAAAGTTTAGATCACCAATCCCGTGACTGGGTTGCATAGACACAAGAATACTCAGGCTAACTAAACGCTATTGGTCTTTGGGCGGAAAGATTTGTGCGTGTTCAAGTCTCCCACAAGGTTCAGCCATCGCCCATTCCGATTTTGGTACCGCATTAAATGCCTCTTCGTACTAATCTAAAAATGTACGCAGTGCTCGATCGCCAATTATGTGGGTTTCGATCTGAATACCTTTTCTAAGTGCTTCGCGTAAAATTGGGCCAAGCTCTTCTTCGGTCGTGCGATTCATAAACCCCTGGTGATCAGCATCCGCATGATTTTCAAGACGGGCGGCTCCGCGTGAACCAAGTGTGCTATAAACATATACTTTAATACCGCGCCAATCGAACATGTTATCAGCCGTTGTTTCGCGGCCGCGTTCAAGCATTATCGATGCCACTATGACATTTTCCGGTGCATAACTACGGGTAGCATATTTCCTGTTGTGTGAATCTCTTTGATGATGTCAACGTTAACGTAGGGCATACCCGCCACTTGGGTATTGGTTCAACCCACCTTAGCGTTTTCATACATGCCTTGCACTAAGCTACCTTTTTTATAGTCCTGTGTTTTTGGAGGCATGATATCCCGGAAATATTCATGGCAGTGGCAAGAATATAGCTGTTTGGTGTACCGTCTGCATCACGCTCAAATTTTCTCCCACTGGGGCCTAGATACTCTTTGATTATGCCGGCAAGCTGTTGTGTCTTGGCGTTAACCCGTGCTGAAACGCCCTCTGCACTTGGCATAAAAAAGTGGTTTATCGGTGGTAAACGGATCCACGCCATGTTTTGTGAGAAACCTTTTGTTGTAGGTCTATTGCTGTTCAACTCATCCTCGGCCCTGAACCCATTCATTCTTAGGCACATTGACGGCAAATGCTTTAATGGCATCAACCGTTTCTTTTAGTGTTGCAATACCAAACAGGCTCAATGTTTTTGGACGCTGCCCAACACCTTCTAAGTGCTGGTGACTGTCGGTGAAACCTGCATACACATATTTTCCTGCCATATCCATTATTTGCGCATCACCGCACATGTATTTGGCAGCATCGGCATTTGATCCCACAAATATAATTTTATCTCCAAGCACTGCTGTTGCTTCAGCTGTCAACTGTGCGTCATGTGCGGTATAAATTTTTGTATTGTGAAGTACCATATCCGCTAAAAGACATTCTGCCGCTATTTCTAAAGTTGCTGTGTCATTTTTACCACATGACATCAACATCAATACTAGCCCCAAGGCACTTATGATTTTTAAATTGTGTTTGAGATTCAAAATCTCCTCCAATAGACGTGTCTTTTAAAGAACAATAATTACATATAAAAAAACCTGCAAGCAGATTTAATCGGGATACCACTTGAACTGAGTTACTTAAAAATAGCATTGTGCATAAAAATATTAGAAGACGATGTCATAAAAAATGTTGTTCTGATCCAAATTTATCTCATGTAACTGTCGTAAGGGTGGGTCTTGAAAGCCAAATTTTGGACGAGCCGGCAGAGCATGCTTTCGAGAACGAAGTGTTTTGGGAAGAGTTTGGAAGTTGCACATTTATCAAATACTGTACTCCACTTTTCTAGCAATGATAAATTGCCTTATTCAAACCTGTTATATTTCTTTGTTTAGTGAAGGGCATTGCAACCAGTAGGGTCCCGTAAAAATTTTAAAAGATATATATTAGTTAAAACAAATTTTGCTAAAGTACTTAATTGGTTTTATTAACACCAGCTAAACGAGGCACTAGAATTACCAGATGATTATTCGTGTTTTTTATTTGTTTTTAATTGCGGCTTGTTGGCCATCTTCTTCTATATTCGCGCAAAACGATACTATTAGTAGTGCTTGTGATATGCCATCAAAAAAATGCCTCTCATGGGTAACTGAAGAGTTGGGGAATGTTAAACCCAACTCAATACAATGGTACAGCTTGAAACTTATGCAGTTAGACTCCCTAATGACAATTAAGGAGTTTACGTTATTAAAACACCAGCTCAGTATATTTAATGACAATCTTAAACTCCCTCCGATGTTCTCAATCCATCTGAATATATACCAAGCAAAACTCTATCTTATTGATGGAAATGAGGTGCGGGCAAAAACACTTTTAACGCGGTCTTTAGAAAACTTACAGCAAGTAAATCAATCATTTTACAGTCCTATGCGTATTATAAGTATTGCAAATCTGATGCACAGTTTGAAACAATATGATCAATCGTTAGCTTTATTAGAGCGAATAGATCGTGAATTTCAAAACAGCAGAGATCTGTATTTAAAATTGGAACTTTACGGCAACCTTGGTCATGTACATAAATTTTTAAAGAACTATGACAAGGCAATAACCTATTATAAAAAATCGTTAAAATGTGCAATAGAATTAGGGGTTGAACAACAAGTTGCAGTCTTACATGAACATGTCGGTAATATGTATAAAGCAACCGGTCAACCTGAGTTGGCGGAATTAAGTTTTATAAATGCACTTGCTCATGCCAAAAAAGATGCTCGAGATTCAACTATAAATCATGCCAAAATCATCTTGGCTTTTTTTTATATTCAGCAAATGGAATTAGATAAGGCTAAAGTATTAGCTACAGAAATCGACGCTTCAAAAATTGAACCTCACGAACAACAAGAGTGGCTAGCAATTAATACCGCTCTCAAAGCTGACAACCAGTAACAGGGGCGGTGTCTTCAGGGTCTCCTTAAAATATGTACAATAAACAATACTATAATTTGAAAATAAAGTGACCCTTGATGCGCCGAGTTAAATATCTATAAGATTGGCTAATAGACACAGTGCTTTACTCAAATTAAAAACATGAACGCCAGAACACCCAACTGTCGAGCGCCGCGAGTAAATGAAATGCCACAGAATCTATCACGTTATTGGTTTATAGCTATTTACTTGCATCTAGCGGCTAGTATTTACCATTATGATAGTTAGCTTAAATTAGTGATATTTAAAGTCACTCTGCCTTTTTATTGCTTTATTATAATCCTGAAAAAATATCGTTTTAGTAGGAGTGTCATTGTCTAAGTTACGTATGTTTTTTGAAATCAGCAGTTATGGTATTTACGAAAACTGGGATGAAAAAAGTAAAAGCCTTCCAAAAATCAAAACCTTTACTACAAATATCCCTACACAATTAGAAATTGAATTTGGTTTTATTCTCAAGGCTAAAAAATCTAAAGGAAAACGACTAGATTGGACTATCTTCCACCCTGACGTGCCTGATGAGAGTGGAGAGACAATGCCACCATTCCAAGGTGTGGTGTATGTGCGAAATAATGATTGGGAATTTTACTTAGGTGACACAGTTTGGGCACCGATACACGATAAGATCGGAGATTGGCGAATGGTGATTGCGTGTGATGGAAAAGTCATCGCACAGAAAACCTTTAGTTTGTTAGTTGAGCATGGTGACAGTGAGATCCAATTTTGGAAAAAAGAGGCTATTAGAGCTGTACTTAACCATTAAAGGTTAAAAATATAATAGTCGCTGGCGATTTGTTAGTTTTTCGGCTGATATGATGTACCTCAATTTATACAGGTGCACTGGGTATTTTAGGGTTTGATCCGGCGGCTGATTTTATTGATGACGATTGTTTACCAGATTTTTTTATGCTGCAGAAAATTACTGTTCCAAGGATGTTTATAAATACTATCGACTTAAGATGTAAGTCTCAGTAGGCTGTCCTCAGCGACATTTTATAAACACAAAAAACACGCGTTTAATTAAAAATGCGTGTTTTTAATGCTTATATATTGAGGTGTTAAATTACCGAAAGTGTCACTTCAATATTGCCACGCGTCGCGTTTGAATAAGGACAAACTTTGTGGGCCTTGTCTACCATGGTTTGAGCTTGTGCTTTATCCATATCACCTAATGATATCTCTAGTTTAACCGCAATACCAAAACCGCCGTCAATGGCACCAATTGATACCTCTGAATTGATATGGGTGTCGCTTGGTAAACTAGTCTTTTCTTGACCGGCAACAAATTTAAGTGCACCAATAAAACAAGCCGCATAACCTGCAGCAAATAATTGCTCAGGATTGGTACCTTGTCCATCGTCACCGCCTAAACCTTTGGGCGTAGATAGTGTCACGTTTAAACGGTCATCATTCGATTTTGCGGTGCCTTCGCGGCCACCTGTGGCAGTTGCTTTTGCGGTGTAAGCAACGTTTTGTAATACAGTCATAAGAAACTCCAAAGTAATTGTTATCAAGTAAGGGGTATTTAGTTTGCATGCAAAACAATATATCAAATAAATACTCATTGCAAATACTTTGCGTGCAAACTAATATGTATTTTAAGGAGTACACATGTCGATTAACCAATTAAAACTTAAAAACCAGCTATGCCATCGTTTATATATGGCATCAAACAGCATTGTTCGTGCTTATCGTGAGTTATTAAGTGAGCTCAATTTAACCTACCCACAATATGTCGTTATGATGGCCCTATGGGAACAAGACAAAATTACGATTGCTCAGCTTGTGGAAAAAACGGCGATTGATGGTGGTGCCATGACACAGATTTTAAAGAAAATGGACGACAAAAGTTTACTTAATATAGTCAAGCAGCAACAAGACAAGCGCAAACGGCTGGTACAGCTAACTCAACAAGGATTGGCCTTAAAGTTAGACGCAGTTAACATTCCAAATAAAATAAGCTGTAAGTTTAATAGTATCGACAGTGCCCAAGTGAAGCAGCTTATGCAATTACTCGATTTAGTCGTGAATGATTTAGGTGAGTCGACGTAACGTAATTTTTTAATTTTTTTGATTGAGCATGTTTTGTTCTGCGACAAACTATTGGTCTCAGTATGTTATGCAGCGGATGCGTTTTTGGACACCTGAAATGTTTCTGGTGAGTTTGTTATCAAGGAAAACGGTAAAGAGTTTTAAGAATAATGAAGAAGATGTATTGCAGTTGATCAACATCGTACCTTTTATCTCACAGATAAATGATTTGAGTGCGCTGCTGATGATCAAGAGATTGCTGATTGGAAAGCTTTTGCGATTCAGAATGTCCTGTTAATGATGGGCCAAATCTTGCGAGTCAAAATTAGTCGCTCTAGCTTAATTTTTAAATAATGAGGAATAATATTAATGTTAAATTTTAGCTTTCAAAATACCACCCGAATTCAATTTGGTGAAGGTCAGATAGCTTCACTAAGTAAGCAGATCCCAATCGATGCAAAAGTGTTAGTAACTTACGGCGGCGGTTCAATCAAAAGTAACGGCGTTTATGATCAAGTTGTTGCAGCTCTCGCCAAGCATACGTGGTTTGAATTCTCTGGCATCGAGCCAAACCCAAGTTACGATACGTTAATGAAGGCACAAGATATTATTAAAGAAAATAATATCGACTTTATTTTAGCTGTTGGCGGTGGTTCGGTGGTTGATGGTTCTAAGTTTATCGCAGCCGTGGCGTTGTACGAAGGTGAAGAGCCTTGGGATATAGTGAGCAAACAAGTACGCATAACCAAAGCGTTGCCACTTGCTTGTGTACTTACTTTGCCAGCAACCGGTTCTGAGTCAAATACTGGTGCGGTAGTGACCCGCAATGGCAATAAGCTACCCTTCTCAAGCCCACTGGTTCGTCCTATTTTTGCGATACTCGACCCTGCGGTAACACTTTCATTATCCGACCGTCAAATCGGTAACGGTGCTGTGGATGCGTTTGTGCACACAATGGAGCAGTACCTTACCTATAGCGTAAACGCCAAGGTGCAAGACCGTTTTGCTGAAGGACTATTGTTAACTCTAATCGAAGAAGGACCAAAAGCATTGGCCCCTGAAACGTCTAAAGATCTAGAAGTGCGTGGCAATATTATGTGGGCAGCAACGATGGCGCTTAATGGTTTAATTGGAGCCGGTGTGCCGCAAGATTGGACAACTCACATGATTGGTCATGAACTAACCGGTACCCACGGCATCGACCATGCACGTACTTTATCCATAGTATTACCTGCTGTGATGAAAATACGTAAAGAAGCAAAACGTGGAAAATTATTACAGTACGCTGAACGCGTCTGGAATGTGACAGAGGGGGATGAAGATTCACGTATCGATCGTGCTATCGAATTAACTGAGCAATTTTTCGAAAAGATGCAAGTGCCCACTCGTTTATCCCATGTTGATTTAGGTGCAGGGGATATTGATTTGTTAGTCGAAAAACTAACGCAACACGGTATGGTGAAGTTAGGTGAACATAGCGCCGTTACACCTGATATCAGCCGAGAAATATTAGTCACTGCACTTTAATTTAATTCGGTGATAGGACAGCTAGTATGACAAATGTAAATCAACATCATTCGTCGGTTCAAAGTGTGCAGGTTAATCGACAGTGGACCTTAGCGAATCGTCCGGTGGGTGCGCCAACGTTAGGTAACTTTAATTTTGTAGAAAGTAACAAGCCAAGCCCGCAGTCTGGGGAGGTTTTATTACGTACGGTTTTCTTATCCCTTGATCCTTACATGCGCGGTCGCATGAATGATGCCAAGTCCTACGCAGAACCTGTCGCCATTGATGCCGTCATGCTCGGTGGTACGGTTTGCCGCGTAGAAGAATCGAATCATCCTGACTATAGCTTAGGGGAGTGGGTTGTTTCATCTTCGGGTTGGCAAGATTATGCTATTTCCGATGGCGTCAACCTATTAAAACTAGGCAAAAATCCCACTCAACCTTCTTATGCTTTAGGTGTAATGGGAATGCCAGGTTTAACTGCTTATATGGGGTTGCTGGATATTGGTCAACCCAAAGCTGGCGAAACGGTTGTTGTTGCGGCGGCGACGGGTGCGGTAGGAAGTTTGGTTGGTCAAATTGCCAAGCTAAAAGGCTGCAAAGTAGTGGGTATCGCTGGTACCGATGAAAAGTGCCGTTCAGCTGTAGAAGATTTGGGGTTTGATATTTGCTTAAACCATAAATCAGCAGATTTAGGGCAGCAATTAGCTAAGGCCTGCGATGCCGGTATAGATGTTTACTTTGAAAATGTCGGTGGCAAAGTGTTTGATGCGGTGCTGCCGCTATTAAAGACTTGTGCACGCGTGCCAGTATGTGGATTGATTTCTCAATACAATGCGATTGATTTGCCGCAAGGACCAGACCGTATGTTTATGCTGATGGGTAACCTACTATTCAAGCGTATTAGGATGCAGGGCTTTATTGTTTTTGATGATTATGGTCATCGATATAATGAATTTAGACAAGAGATGTCGCAGTGGTTAAAAGAAGAGAAAATCACTTATCGTGAGGACTTAGTCAAAGGCTTAGAAAATACAGTTGAGTCTTTCATCGGTTTATTGGAAGGCAAAAACTTCGGCAAGCTTGTGATGCGCGTCGGTCCTGACGAATTGTAATTGATAACGAATTTTAAAGAGAAATATTATGTTAACAGTACGCCATTTAAATAAGTCTCGTTCTAAACGCGTATTGTGGTTGTTAGAAGAGCTTGAAATGCCTTACCAACGAGTTGATCATCTACGTGATGCACAAACCAATTTAGCACCTGCAAGTTTGAAAGCAGTTCATTCACTGAGTAAAGCGCCCATTATTGTTGACGGTGACATTACCTTGTGCGAGTCCAGTACAATAATGGAATATATTTTAGATCAAGACGTTGAAAAACGCTTACGACCCGAAAAAGGCACCAAAGAATATTATCAATATTTAGAATGGTCACACTTTGCCGAAGGTTCGTTGGCATTGCCCGTGATGTTTACCTTATTTATGAGCATGGAAACGCGCAGCGGCGACCAAAAGATGGACGGTTATATTGCTAAAGAAGTTGCTTTAGACTTTGGCTATATTGAATCCACATTGGCTGAGCGCGATTATTTTGCAGGGGATGAATTCACAGCAGCCGATATTATGATGCAAATCATGTTAGAAATTGCAGCTAGTCTTGGCTTGCTAAAAGGCAGAGGTAAAACTTTGGCTTATTTGGCAAAAGTCCAAGAGCGCGCTGCTTACAAGAAGGCTGCGAGCCTTGGCTAAATATTAGTAAGCTGCCAATATTTAGACTCTAAAGTTTTTATCTCAGCTTCCCATCTGCAGATTTAATTCGTTTATTTGAAACCCGCTTAAAAGCGGGTTTTTGTTTCATTGAGTCCGGGACATACTACTTAAGACCTTAAATTCACAGATTTCCAATTATTATCGACTGGCTTAAGAGCCATAAGCAACCTATGCCATGGATTGCTGCCCCATTTTCTATTAACAGTCGTTTGGGTATTTTTACTTATAAGTGTTTTCTAACTGTCAGTTAATAAAACCTACACCCCACCACTTCAGCGCCTATTGCACCCAACAGGTATTGGCTTTATGCTTTTTATACTCATTGTATTTCTCATTGCTTAGCCGCAATTTGAAAGCATGATGTGATGTGGACATAGGCAATATTTTGACTTCATGGATACAAATAAAACACCACAGTTATGGTTGAAATTATGGTGTATGCTTTGTTCACTTCTGGGTTTGCAAGTGAAACTATCGCTACCGATTTTTATAGTGAATACGACAGAATGGGGTCGCCATATGCAACCAGAGTCTTTAGATAAATGAACGTTACCATACAAAGTTTGATGGGGAGAATTGATTGCAACACGCCCTTAACGAACAACAAACATTATTACACGATGCACTTGTTACCTTCCGACCAGAGTTTGAAAGGGGGATCAGGGAGTATGACCTGATCAATGCCTTGAAAAGTCCGCCTTATTTAGTCTTCGATGAAAATGCTCTGGGTGACGCTTTGGCGATGTTTCAAACACATTTTGTGTTGTTTAACTGCCTTTATCTGTTGAAGAATAAATGGCGCGAAAAAAAAATAGGGCAGCTAGACATTGGGCTGACGCGTATTACCTTACTCCCTATTTTGGAGTCTGAGGCCAATATTCGAACAGAAGACCCGCTTGCTAACTACTACTTAGATTGGAGTAATTTAAGCTCTACCAATGAATATGACGTTGCAACCTTGTTAGACAGCTTTTGGCAAAAAATGGCAGGGGCTGATTTACATACCAGTATATCTGGGGCAGAACTCAATCGAGCCTGTATTACCATGAAAATTGATTCGTTAAAGGATATGAACTTATCTGAGCTTAAGCAGCAGTATCGAAAACTACAGCATGAAAACCACCCCGATAAAGGAGGCAGGATTGACGTCTCTCAATCAATATTGCAGGCTTACACTCAACTGCGTAGATATATTACCGCCAACAGTTAACATCAACATCTTCTTTTTAAGCAAGTAATACAAATGGGCATAAAAGTGGCATTTCAATGGACTGCAACTTACTCATTTCGGTATTGTTGGAAACAGAAAATTGTAAATTTTAGTCATCCAAGTCTGCAAATTTCTGGAGCTTAATAGGTTTTAATGTTGGATATGTTTTGTATCTATTGTTAACAGACCTGAATCGCATACTTCATTATGGTTAAGACCCATCCATGTTTTTACATCACTTAACTTATATTATTGTAAACCTATCGAATGAACGTTGTCTTAAAAAATCAAATCTAGTTAGTCTTTAGTTATGGAAATCCAGAATATGATGGTGGCAGCAGTTGATAATTTGTATTGACTATGCCAAGAAATACGATGCGGTCAGCTACTATTTTATAGCGAAGGATTAAGACTATTTTTTGTTAAGGAAATGTTGTTATAAAGTCTTTCTAGAGTGAAGTTTATTCATTAGTTATTCTAATCTAAATGGTCAAGAAATGTTCGTTGTGCCTAGTGCGTTCTATCAATAGAATCCGCGCCTTGATTATCACCGTTGTATATGCATTTGGGGTTTACAGCATCCCTCGGCATTAGCTAATTTTTAAAGTAGTAGTAGAGAAATGGACAAGTTAGAGTTTATTCAAATACGTCGTTTTATCCTTAAACTGGGTAAAATGTTGCACAAGTACGGTTCACCATCGTTTCGTTTGGAAGCCTATTTAACTGAAATTGCTACGCATTTTGGCTTGCATGCATCTTTTAACTCTACACCTACCACTTTAACGATTGTGCTGTGGAGTGATCACCATGAAGATGAATATAACCATTCTGCGCGCATGCAACCGGGTGAACTAGACATGAATTCTTTGTCTCGGACTGACGAATTGGCACATGAATTACTGTCAGGTCAAATATCGCTTATGGAAGCTGATAAGCAATTGACTGAAATTGATGCAATGCCCAGCCCTTATGGTAAAAGTCTAACAGGCATGGCTTTTAGCTTGTCTACCAGCGCATTCGCCATGCTGATGGGAGCAGGTTGGTCGGAAATTATATATTCTGGTTTGTTGGGCTTTATGGTCTACATGTGGACTTTATGGGCACTGCGTTCAAAACGGGTTAGCTTAATGTTGGAGCCTGTGGCTTCTTTTACTGTAGGCCTCGTGGCGTGTGCTATTAACCATTATTCAGCATCAGGATTGAACATCTGGCTGATTATTCTTTCCTCTTTAATTATATTAGTGCCTGGTTTGTCATTAACCATGGGATTAGCTGAATTATCTTCTCGTAATATGGTTTCGGGAACCGTCAGGGTAATGGATGCTTGTATGCAGTTATTTAAACTGTATTTTGGTGCTTTTTTAGGGGTGAGTCTGGGCTATCAATTATTTGGTCAACAAGAGCTAGCAATGGCGGCTACACTACCATTTTGGGTCAACTGGCTGGGTGTATTTATGCTGAGTGTGGGTTTGGTCGCGATATTTCGTACTCGCATGAAACATGTGCCCTGGGCAATAACCTCAACCTTTATTGCTTACTCCGCATCTACTTGGAGCTCTGGTTTTCTGGAGAACGGGCTGGGCGCTTTTGTGGGTGCATTTGCACTTGGCGTGTTTGCTAATATGTTTTCACGTATTGCTAATGCACCCTCTACCATAGTTGCTATGCCCGGTTTGATTGTGTTGGTTCCAGGTTCAAAAACCTATATTGGACTGAATTCGTTTATCTCAGGCCAAGATATTATCAAGACTGATCACATAGGCCAGGAAACCTTCTTGATCTTAATGTCGCTGGTGGCAGGGTTAATATTCGCTAACGTAGTAATGCCCACCAGAAAAGCGCTGTGACATAAGGCTTATTGTTACACTCTAAATTAAAATAATTTAAACCACCGAGGACAACGAGGAAAAGAAATTACACAGCACTGAAACGATCTAAGTTCCCATTTATTTAATGGAACCTAGTTATGATCTTTGTCTTTCCTCTGTGGTAGAAAAAATCTTTAGTCTTTGCTTTTTCTCTGCGCGCGGCATCCTTAAAATCAAAAGAATTTAAACCACCGAGGACAACGAGGACACAGAGGAAAAGAAATAACACAGTACTGAAACGATCTAAGTTCCCATTTATTTAATGGAACCTAGTTATGATCTTTGTCTTTCCTCTGTGTGCGGCACCAGGTTTATGCTGCCTCTTTGATTTCTGTGGTAGATAGCTTTTTGTTTTAGTCACAGAGAGCATAAAACCTTGCCGAAAAAACAAAAACACACTACTGTATAAAAAAACACGTTAATTGATTGTATGCGCCTTTTTATTGCCGAAAAACCCAGTTTAGGTCGTGCCATTGCCGATGTATTACCCAAGCCTCATAAAAAAGGTGATGGGTACATTACTGCGGCTAATGGCGACACAGTGAGTTGGTGTATTGGGCATTTACTCGAACAACAACAACCAGAGGCTTACGACCCAGCTTTTAAAAAGTGGAACCATGAACATCTGCCTATTATTCCCCAGCAGTGGCAGCTTGCAGTGAAAAAGAATACAGCCAAACAACTGGGAGTGTTACGCACCTTGGTTAAGCAAGCTGAGCAACTCATTCACGCTGGCGATCCTGATAGGGAAGGTCAGTTGCTGGTTGACGAAGTGATTAATTTCTTAGGGGTAACTGGCGCCAAAAAAGACAGTATTCAGCGCTGTTTAATTAATGATTTAAATCCCTCTGCAGTAAAGCAATCCCTAAGTAAATTGCGTAGTAATCGAGAATTTATCCCCTTGTCTACTTCTGCTCTGGCTCGCTCTCGAGCTGACTGGTTATACGGTATAAATCTGACTCGTGCCTACACCCTTCAAGGTCAAAAAGTGGGGTATAAAGGCGTGTTATCGGTGGGCCGAGTACAAACACCTCTGTTGGGTTTAGTGGTGCGACGCGATAACGCAATAGAAGCCTTTGTTAGCAAAGCATTCTATGAAGTATGGGCATGCTTAGAAACAGAAAAAGGGGAGCATTTTAAAGCTAAGTGGCAACCTAGTGAGCAGTGTGCCAAGTACCTTGATGAGCAAGGCCGAAATTTATCCCAAGCGTTAGCACAGAACGTTGCCGGGCGCATAAGCCAGCAACCGGCACAAGTAAAAAAACTGAAACGTGAGCATAAAAAACCAGCACCGCCACTGCCTTATAATTTGTCATCTTTACAAATAGATGCCAGTAAAGCCTTTGGTTTGAGTGCCCAACAGGTGTTGGATATTTGCCAGGGTTTATATGAACGCCACAAACTCATTACGTATCCTCGCTCAGATTGTCGTTATTTACCTCTTAGTCATTTTGTTGAGGCGAAAGATGTGCACGCTGCCATTTTGAGCAATAGCCAACATTTGGGTCAACAAGGTAGTCTATTTAGTCAAACCCAGTTTGATTTAAAGCGCAAATCAAAAGCTTGGAATGATAAAAAAGTAGATGCTCACCATGCCATTATTCCCACTAAAAAAACCAGCAATCATCTTTCTGGTAACGATGCCAAGGTGTATGCATTAATCTGCCGAAATTATCTAGCGCAATTTTTAGGTGAGCACCAGTATCATGCCGTACGCGTTGAAGTAGAGATTGCTTTGGGTTTATTTGTCGCAGTGGCTAAAGAGCTGATAGAAGACGGTTGGCGGTCTATCTTTATCCAGCGCAGTAAAAGCCATAACCAAGATAACAACAACGAAACAGAGCAGCTATTACCCCGTTTAAATCTTGGGCAACACCTTAAATCATTACAGGCAGAAGTATTAGAAAAGCATACCTCACCACCTAAAGCCTATACCGATGCAAGTTTATTAGCCGCCATGACAGGAATTAGTGCTCATGTTAGCGATCCCCAACTCCGAAAAATACTGCGCGATACCGACGGCTTAGGCACCGAGGCAACCAGAGCAGGTATTATAGAACTATTATTTTCACGAGGTTTTTTGTCGCGTACGGGGAAAACCATTACCTCAACTTCGAGTGGCAGGGGGTTGATCGAAGCTTTGCCCGATGTGGCCACGTATCCGGATATGACTGCCCGTTGGGAGTCTGAGCTATCTGCTATAAGCGAAGGAAGAAGTCAATATAAAAAATTAATGAGCCCGCTGCAGGAGCAACTTAAAGAACTTGTGGTACAAAGCCGTGAAGTGTTGCCAAAAGGTTTGTCGGGTTTAGGTAAACCGCGTTTTGCAAAGAAACGTAGAGCTAGTACTAAGCGTAAATAGGTTGTTTGTATTAATAAACTGAGTTGGGATATATGCACGCTATCAGCCTCAGCATTCACATTAGAATAATCGTCAGCCTTTTATAAGTTGAAAAGCAGAAGAGACACATACAGTGTCTCTTCTGCTTTTCGCTAACAACAAATTAGCCCTTGTGACTTTTAATGTTCTAATTTTTTAGATTGACCAAATAACGACCCACAACCTTAGCTTGAATAAAGCGCTTCAGATATTCTGGCGTTTGTTCTAATGGTATTTCTTCACATAGATTTTGTAAGTTTGGAAGCTTCATATCGCTGGCGACTCGATGCCAAATATGTTGTTTATCGCTAAGTGGGATATATACCGAATCCACACCAAGTAAAGATACACCTCTGATAATAAACGGAAATACAGTGGAAGAAAATGAATCAGAAGCCGCGAGTCCGCATGCTGATACGCCGCCACCAGATTTAATTTGTTTTAATAGGTTACTTAGATAATCGCCCCCTAAGGTATCTATTCCATGAGCCCATCTTTCTTTACCCATCGGTAAATCGGCTGCTTCGTTGAGCACATCACGATGCAATACTTCATCGGCACCAATAGACTTTAAATACTCGGTTTGTTCAGGTTTACCTGAAAAAGCTACCACGCTGTAACCTAATTGTTTGAGCAGGGCGATACTGATACTGCCCACACCACCCGTTGAGCCTGTCACTGCAACAGGACCATCTTCAGGGCTTGCGCCCATTTTTTCTAATTTTTGGATACAAAGAGCCGCCGTTAAACCGCCTGTTCCGTAGCTCATAGCCTCTTTTAAAGATAAATTTTCTGGGCGTTTAATTGCCCATTTTGCGGGGATGGATATCATCTGTCCTAATCCACCTGGTGTATTCATTCCCAAATCATAACCAAATACCAGCACTTCATCTCCGGGGGTAAATGTGCCAGAATTATCGCGAACCACGATGCCCGCTGCATCTATACCTGGTGTATGAGGAAAGTGAGCGCTAACTCGTTTGTTGCCACTAGCAGATAAAGCATCTTTGTAATTCAATGAAGAGTAATGAACGTTAACGAGTAAATCATTCTCAGGTAAGTCACTTACCAAGCGATTGACTATATTCAACGTAAATTGTTTGTTGGCTGTTTCTTCTACCAGCAAAGCTTTAAAAGTATTTAGCTCAGACATAGGTGCAAGTTTCCATGATGATTAATGTGAAGATTACTTTAACAAATAGCGATTGTTACGGCTAGAATTGTTGAATACGATCTGATGATGAACAGCTGATGCGGATAACATGTATGGATATAGGGATAAGTAGGATAAGTAGGATAAGTAGGATTATTGTCACACGACTTTTCAGTCGTGAATGAGATACCTGATAATGCAACTATAGCGACTTTCAATATGAACTCTAAGCAGTGTAGGTACTTAGCGAAAATTGTTAATCAAGCTTCAATAAAACATTCTTTTAGCCATCACATCGACAGGTACCTGCCCCATTATCTGATCTCTAAAAGCTCAACTTCAAAGATAAGCAAGGAACCAGAGGTTATTTTCCCCGTTGAACTGTTGCCATAGCCTAAATCAGATGGAACAAAAAATTTAAACTTATCACCCTCAACCATTAATTGAACCCCTTCGGTCCAACCTTTGATTACTTGATTTAAAGAAAAACTGATTGGTTGACCACGGTCTACTGAGCTATCAAATATGGTGCCGTCTAATAACGTACCATGGTAATGCACTTTTACCGTTGTGCTGGCACTTGGGTGTTTGCTGCCTTCACCTTTTTGTAATACTTGATATTGCAAACCAGAAGCCGTTTGAATCACATCTTGGTTAGCTTTGTTTTTTGCTAAGAAATCTTTTCCTATCGCAATATTTTCAATCGCTTCTTTTTTATTAACTGAGCTTCTAGCAAAATAGAATATCGCCAATGCAATCACTACAGCTAAAATAATATATTTCATAATTTGTCCTATTAATGTTTATAGATTTGTATTCTAACACTCGAATTTTCTGGAGGGTGAGTTTAGTCTGTAGCGTAAAGTAAAATAATACAATTTCTTGAATGAGTGGTTGAAGCGTTTGGAAATAAATTATCACCTTTGCCGCGAACTCAATTGCTGATGTCATAAAAATTTGCTGAACGTAAACAGAAACTATTCAGTTATGTTTAGATTAAAAATTGAAGTGAGCATACATAACAACTTTTAATCGAACTGAAGAAAACGTAATCGACCTGAAAAAAACCTTGCGCAAATCACCGTCGATGAGCAACCAAACTCACAAAGCAAAAAAAATTGATGATCAAGCTCTATTAGGTTCATGACTTTCACTGCGATGCTCTTCTGCTGGATCTAGAACCTCTTCTGATTCTGGATGCATAGGCAGTACATTCGATGATGTGCGAACCATCGCGACGTAATGACTTTCATGGTCTTCTGGAACTTCAACAATGCGCGAACGCAGTAATTGTATGCTAAGAACCACGCTAAAGATTGCTAAAACGAACAGGTAATAAGTGGGTAGTGCGCCAGCACCCATGTACTCCAATGTAAATCCAGCAATGGTTGGCCCAACAAACGATCCCAAACCGTAGATCATCAAAAGGCAACTGGAACCCGCTACTAGATGATCCTTGTTGATGCGTTCCACGAGATGTACTACTGAAATGGGGTATATAGCTAATACTAGGCCGCAAAAAATGGCTGACAACCCCGTAATTAGACCTCGTTCAACGACATAAAACTGAGCACTCAGAGCCATAGCTAATGCCAATAGACTGCCAAGTATAAAAGTAAATAAAATGACACGTCGACGATCCATATAATCGGACCAACGGCCAACCGGATATTGCAATAAAGCACCCCCGAGGATAGAAAGTGAGATAAAGGCAGCGAGTTCATTTTCGGTATAACCCAAGCCACTCACAAATAATGGTGTTAGGCCCCAAAAAGGTCCCATGATCAATCCAGACACTAAGCAGCCCGTTACTGCAACAGGAGCAGCATCAAATACTTTTCGAATACTCATAGACGGCATATCAACATCCACAATGGGTTGTTGTAGTCTGGTCCAAGAAATCGGCATTATTGCGGCTGTGACAAGCAGGCTAGCGACTATGAAAAGTGTATAACCAGTAGCATTGTCGATAAGCAGAAGTTGTTGGGAGGCAGCAACAGCTAATAGGTTGATAAGGGTATAGATAGAAAATACGCGGCTTCTGTAGTCATCTTGTGTTTGACCATTTAACCAACTCTCGACCACGGTATACATAGCAAATACGCCAAAGCCAGTAGCAAACCGAATAATCAGCCACGCATATGGAGAAACAACCAAGGCATAAGCCAACGTGCAACAGCCGAGTAAGGCAGTGCAGAATGTAAAGCATCGGATATGACCCATGCGCTTGATCATCTTCGAAGCCATCAAAGTAGCAATGAAGGCGCCTAAAAAATAGACTGATGTAAGGACACCTAAAAATTTACCTGAAAAACCCTCTGCAATTCCGCGCAGTATCAACAGAGTGCTCAGTAAACTGTTGCCCAATAACAGCAAAAAAATAGCCAAAAATAAGGCCATGATGGAAACAAGAATTGAACGCATGAGGTTTTCGATGAACTTTTGAAATGGTTAGCGGGCGGATTATAGTCGAACAACTTTATTCGTAAACAACTCTTTTTATGGATTTTGATTAAGCTGAGCGCGATGCTTTGGATTGATGTTTTTTTTGGAATGTTTCTATACAATTACTCAACTATTTATACTTAAGTGACGTTGCGGATATTTGGGTTGTAAATCGATTATTTAACAGTATATTTCTTATTTAAATCAAAGGCTAAAGGTTGTGAATGATTACCATAGAAATTACCACACCGATATTTTTGTTGTTAGCTGGTTTCATATAGCGATATCTATTTTCAGCAATAAAATATATGAAAAAGAGATAACGCTTAAAATAAAAAACAAATGATGGGTAATGCATGTTCATTTTACCCAATTATTAATATTGGGGTAATGTCGATAGCGGACAGAAAACTAAGCAGTAGTCTGGTGGAGTTTGTATGTTTAAGGGGTGGGAATACCCAAGTTCAGTAAGCGATCGTAGTTAAGCCGAGAATAGATGATCTTGCGCGGCGGCAATAACGGTCGTTTTACCACTACGCCATCAGGCTCGAATGTGAAAACAATATCTGGGCAATCTATGATCACGATAGACAAATTATTGATCTTAAATGAATGACCTGTGAGTTTTAAGAATTCACGGAACCCAAGAAAATATTTATTGTTCAACCACTGCTCCTAGTTTGCTGTGACTCAAGATATTGAATGCAGTTTAAGCAATAATTTGTCATTTAAAATCACATATAGTTCATTCTTTGCGTCAATTTAATTTTTGCAGGCTGTATTTTGCCCAACACAAATGATGCAAAATAAACCTAAAGTGTCATCATTGTGTAAGATGGGTTATTGGAACCACTTTGATTGATGATAAAGAAATGCATGACTTAACTGGTCTAGACTTGATAGTTAACTCGTAGTAGACAATCAATAATAATAATAGTTAAGAATGCAAGGGCAGTATGGATTCATTAACACAAGTAGTATTGGGAGGTGCGGTTGGTTATGCGGTACTAGGCAACAAAGTCGGGCGAAAAGCCGCAGTTTACGGTGCCATTTTAGGTACTTTACCTGACTTAGATGTGTTTATGCCTTATGGCGGTGAAGTAGAAGCTTTTACTTACCATCGCGGCTTTAGCCATTCTCTATTAGTGCACTTGCTAATCAGCCCGCTGATAGTCTGGCTAATAACGACTTATCATCACACAACTGCAGTGTATAAGAAACACTGGTTTTGGTTGGTTTTTTTGTGCTTATCTACGCATGCTGTTTTGGATAGTTTCACCGTCTACGGTACTCAATTGTTATGGCCTATCACTGAGTATCCCTTTGCAGTATCAAATTTGTTTATCATTGACCCTATGTATACTTTGCCTCTATTGATCGCTTTTATTGCTGTTCTGTTACCCAATATTAAGCCCTCAATTGCATCGACAATTAATCTATTTGCAATAGCCATAAGTAGCCTTTATGTATGCTGGTCTTTGGCGGCAAAGGTTTATATAGACGAAAAAGTAGCAATAGCGCT
This sequence comes from Paraglaciecola psychrophila 170, assembly GCF_000347635.1. Classification (NCBI taxonomy): domain Bacteria; kingdom Pseudomonadati; phylum Pseudomonadota; class Gammaproteobacteria; order Alteromonadales; family Alteromonadaceae; genus Paraglaciecola; species Paraglaciecola psychrophila. The sequence continues at coordinate 1,104,157 of NC_020514.1, forward strand.
TAACGATAGGCAAATTCAAGCTAATCATTATTTGAGTTCACCTGCACCGCTATCCACATTACTTTGGCGGATATTAGTGATGTCGGATGGCGAGTATTATGAGGGGTATGTATCTGTTTTTGATTCGGCATCTGATGTTAGTTTAGATGTTTATCATTCCTCAGATTACCTGCTCGATAATATCCAAGATGACTGGAGTGTGCAGCGACTGCAATGGTTCACTAAAGGATTTTATTCAGTCAAGCAGGATAAGCAGAATATCGTGCTCTCTGACTTGCGTATGGGGGCAGAGTGTAGCTATGTTTTCAACTTTATTGTTGGCGAGCAATCAAACAATGGGGTTATCAGCAGTGATGTTAAGAAGTTCAGTGTTCGGCCAGAATTAAGTCAGATTGGCAGTATTTGGGATCGAATTTTGGACCCTTCTATTTCATTAACTCCAGATAAAGAAAACGGGGTGTGTGCAACTAACCAAAATTGATTTTATGGGATAGTAGTATGCATGTTGATGTTTGGTCAATATCTCCAATAGCATGAGATATAGACGGGGAATGTCAAATTAGTTCCGCTAATTAATCAATGTTGTAAAAGCTCATAATGCCCATCTTCGTAACGAGGCACCTTATATTTAGGTTGGAAAAAGTGATTATCTTATGCCTAACTCTACTGCCGATGCTGGCAAGCAAGTGTTGATTACTGGTGGGGCATTGGGATTGGATAACGTGATGTTAATTTTTTCTTCGATAGGACACTCTTAACAAGCTTTGAGGCAATTGATTTAGCTGTAATTGCTTATTACTGTTGGCGTTCTTTGCGGAGTATATTTATAAGTTGGTCAGAGACCTTGGAAAAGAGGAATATGACGTTCAGTCCAGATTAAAATTAACTGAAGACAAAATGCTGGAGCGGTAACAACTGGCATACAAGAATGTTGAGCGAAGCAGCATCAGTCAAATCATGTTATTGCTAGCTTTGGGTATTTTAGGTGCATTTCTTGGGGGGCGAAAGTACTGCCGATTTTGCTTCAGTCGCAATAGAAGAAATAAGACTCAATGGAATCGTCGCAGCAATTATCCTAGCCGTTTTTGCTGGCATGAGTGAATACGTCACAATGTGGACATCCCATCGTAAAAAAGAGTACGGAATAGCCTTGGCTAATGCCTTTGCGGTATTGCGCAGTTACTATTTTTGATTGTGCCTTTTACGTTTCTTGCCATAGCTTATTATCAGGCATGTGTTAATCCAAGCCATCCCGATTTACCTATTTTGTTTTCGGTGCCTAATGTTTTATTATTAATTTTTCTATTTCCTGCCTTACACACCTTGGCGTCGTTATTAGAAAATGACCATAAAATGACCATACAAGTGACAGTCAAGACACCACCATGATGGTTGCGCTGGTGGGGCTTTTATTAATACTGCTGGTGGCCTAAGGTGCAGCTCTAGGGTAAGTAGTTTGAAGCAAAAACATCAATAGGCCTATTCAGCACTAAATTGGCTCAGCATGGATATGTTTTTTGATCGCCGCTGATTTCCACAACACATAAACAGGAATAAAACTCAGCATCAAAATGCTTAACTGATCAGTGGCACTTATCGGTAACATCTGTAGTAAAAATACCACAAGAGCTGAGCCACTCATTTGGATAAACCCGAGCATGGCCGATGCTGTGCCCGCATTTTGACCAAAAGCACAAAGCGCTTGGCCTGCACATGCACCCATTAACATCGAAAACCCTAAAGAACTCAACATTATCGGCAACATAAAGCCCGTTGGATCCTGCCAGTCACGAAGCGCTAACATTAAAAACCCTGAGCCAATTAAGGTGACCATGCCTGTACCAATCGTTAACCTTGCACCCCAATTTACTAGTATTCTGGGCGCCACTACGCAGCCTATAATATTCAATACTGCATTGATGCTAAACCAATATACAAAGGCTTCTCGGTCCAAACCTAGGGTCACCATCAACCAGGCTGGAGAGCTTGTTACGTATGCCAATATAATCGACATGGATAACATAACAATAATGGAATTAAACAAAAAAACCGGATTAATTAGTACTGCAATGTAGGGCTTAACACTAAAGAGTTGCTTACTGACTAGAGTATTTGTTGGACGGCTTTCTGTCAGTGAAAGCATGATAATAACTCCAGCAATGACGGCATACAGAGCCATGAAATCGAAATTGCTGCGCCAACCAAAGAGCTCTGTTAATACATTACCTAAAATGGGGGCCATGGCAGGAATACAACATATTGCACCGTTGAGATAGCTATACATCATACCACTACGTAGTGCGTCATATCGGTCTCGCACACATGCAAATGCTGCTACAACTATCGCGCAGGCGCCAAGGCCTTGTAATAATCTTGCTGCTAGGAGAAATTCGAAATTATCTGCATTTGCTGCTAATAAAGACGATATCCCATAGATTAAAATTCCCATCATTGCGACGGGCTTTCGACCATACTTGTCTGCCATTGGTCCGCTTATCAACTGCCCAAATCCCATGCTTAATATAAACGCACTAATACTCCACTGCATCTGATTCAATGAAACGGAAAATTCAGAAGCCATAATGGGCAAGGCGGGTAAATAAATATCTATTGCGAGTGGGCTAAAGATAACCATTAATATCAATAAGGGCAGTGGATTCGAGGTTTTCATTAGGCGTCCAATTCTAGTTTAAGAGCATTATACAAACTTAGTGTTATGAGTAAAAATTAATTATCGTTATTCCAATAATTCCAATATGGAATAATGTAAAAAGAAACAATAAAAATGCAGGAGTGATGCAATGACTACACCCCGGCTAAAACTTGATTTAAATCTTTTACAAGTGTTGGCAATATTGATTGAAGAGAAAAACGTTGCCGCTGCTGCTTCGCGTTTAAACCTCAGTCAATCTGCGGTGAGTAAGCATTTGTCGCGTTTACGAGATATGTTCTCTGATCAGCTATTCGAACGCACAGCACAAGGGCTAAAACCCACTCCTCGAGTGATTGAATTAGCATCACAGCTTAGAGGTGTATTACAGCAACTGGAGCAAATTACCCGCCCGGCAGCATTTGAGCCTGCTACCAGCCAAAGGCGATTTAGTATTCATTTGCTTGAAACGGCATATGCGCTTACTTTCCCCTATTTTATGCCTACTTTACTTAATCAGGCACCTAACACCCGCTTAACAACACAAAATTGGAGCCAAGGCAGTTTAAATATGCTGCTGAGTTGCGAGATTGATTTGGGTATTACATGCAGGGAGTGGGATGAGTGTTCGCCGATTCATGTACGAAATATTCCGTCAGAGTTAAATCATGCTGAACTACTCCGTGAAGTACCTGTATGTTTATTGAGAGATGGTCACCCTGCTTCAAGCAAAAATGGGATCTCACCGCGTTTCTTGATTATCGACACATCCAAGTGACATTGGGTGGAATGGAAAGCTGGTTACTAGACGACGCTTTATCTTTGCAAGGGTTAAGTCGAGATCTTGTGATTAATATGACCGATTTTCATAGCGCCATGAGTTTGTGTGAACAAAGTTATCTAGTCCTGTGTGCTCCGGCCAGACACGCGGAAAAGATGGCGCAGCATTTTGACTTAAAAATCAAACAAGTGCCTGTGGAGTTGGAACCCGGTTCTTACATGTTGCTGTGGCATAAACATTTTGAACAAGACTTAAGTCACAAGTGGTTAAGAGAGATGATTACTAACAAAGTGACGCCAATTTATAGCAATACAAGGTAATGACATATGTTATTTGTTGCTCTAGAAATTAATGGTGCCATTAATCTCACAACCAGTAATATCTTAAACAAGCTCATAAACTGCTAATATCTCTGCATAAAATTAAATATGTAATGAAAAAATGAAAAATAAAGTATCTCCTGAAGTTGAAGTACAAGCGATGAAAATGGCCAAAGGCACCCAAAAAATCGGTCAAACCAAAGAGCAAACTAAGTTGGTTGCTCAAGGTATTGAAAAGGGGATTGCTGAATATAAAAAGCAGCAGGGTAAAAAGTTACGTGAAATAGATAAACAACGTAAACAAAAGATAAAACAACGAGAGTTCGACAATACCGAAACCGAAGAAGAGGCACCGAGTCATCATCCTATGCAATATCTACCATGGGTATTGCTGGGGTTAAGCTGGTTAGGTTTTAGCGCTTACATTATTCTGTGACACTTAACACTTAACACTTAAGCCTTTACCTCAAAATAACTGTTCTTATTTTGACCAAATTTGACATCGGTTCTGTTTAGAGTATATTAATTGTATATACGTTGCATAGCGGGTTCGACGCTAGTAAATTTTTTCCTATAAGCATATAAATAAAATGATCAAAAAACAGCGGACTAAGCTAGGAAAAAAAGATAGCCAATTGGTTATCCGCATTAATAGCCAAGAAAGAGACGACTTCGTTGCACTTTGTGAAGACTTAGACACCAGTGCAGCAAGAGAATTAAGAAAATTTATACGCGGCTTTATGGATGAACATAAAGCGGTCAATTAAAACATGCAATTTTGCAATTCTGTAATTTTGCACACAGGAGAAAATAAAATGGCTAAAGCATCAAAAAAAGCAAATAAGATCAAAGATGAGATCAAATTAAGAAAAGCAAAAATGAAAAAACAGGCAAGTAAAATAAGCAAACTTAAAAAAGCGTTGAAGAAGTCAGCCTAACGCTGTTTTTTAAATAAAGGAAAGGGCGGAGAATTACAACGTCCTTTAGACTTCATTTTTTTCTTAAACCCTTCTGAACATTTAGAGCCTTAAAATGACTAAAAAGACCGAAAAAAAATCTGCAAAGAAAGTAACAGTAGAAAAAAACAAAAGTGCAGCTACTTTAAAAGAAGTTAATAATACACTTACGTCGACCAAAAAAGATCTAGAAACTCAAGTAGAAGACTTAAGTGCCCAATTAAAAAAACTGCGCAAAAAATCAGGTAAAAAAGCATCAAAAATGCTTAAAAAATTAGATGCAAGCTATCACCGAAGATTAGTTCATTTGCAAACTGAATTCGAACAAGGACTTGCGACGTTATCAACAGTGCAGGATAAGGTGCTTGAAAGTTTACCCAATATTTTCTCTGTCAAAAGCAGTCCAACTAAAACTGGTGCAGTCAAATCCACTACACCTGTCGCTCTTAAAACTAAAACGCCAATATCAAAACCACGACCTAAACCGCCTGTTAAGACTTCGACCATTGCATCAATCAAAGGCATTGGACCTGTCATGCAAAAAAAGCTAGCTGAACAGGGTATTACGACCCTTGCAGATATTGGAAATACTCCGAAAAGTAAAATTGATACATTAAAACAGTTTGAAAAGGAACGAGGATTTAATACCTGGAAAGAACAGGCAAAGACATTGTTAGCCAATAATGAAGCTAAAAATAGTTAATTGTGAGCAGACTCTCTGTTCCTTTGAATAATAGTTTTTGTTTTTGCCATGATTAAGCTGAATGTTTATTAGGAACAGAGGGCAATGTTGACCTTTATATGTCGCCAATTTATAAAAGCAGAATATATCCTAGATGTTAGGGAAGCGGTCGGTTGAGATACAAAGGAAAATTAATTAAATGGAATGTTGATAAGGCCTTTGGATTTATCCAGCCAAATGCTGGTGGTGCTGATATTTTTATTCATAAATCGGCATTATTTAATCGAAAACGTACTCCACAGATTAACGACATCATTACCTTCTCAATGAATAAAGGTAAAGATGGCAGATGTTGCGCAAGCGATGCGACTTTTTCAGGTGAAAAGCTAAAAAACTTTCAGTCAAAAAAGAACACTTCGCTCTCAGCGTTCTCATCATATCTATCATTGTTGTTTTTAGCAGCGATAACGGCGGCTTATTATGCCGGTCAATTCCCTCAAAAATTGTTACTGAGTTATTTTTGTCTGAGTATGATTACTTTCCTAGCGTATGCTTTTGATAAATCAAATGCTCGACACGGTGCATGGCGAGTTAAAGAAAGCAAATTGCACTTTTTTGCACTTATTGGAGGTTGGCCTGGTGCTGCTATAGCACAACCATTATTAAGGCATAAATCCCAGAAACGAGAGTTTCTGATGGTGTTTTGGTTTACTGTTATAATTAATATTAGTTTATTAATTTTTTTATATTTGTCGGCAAGTAGAAAATACTTGGATATCTTGTATTAAGCTGATTGCGCGAAGTTGTCTTTGATGCCATCGCTACTATCTGAGCTGTTTCTTATTCCTCATCATTATTCGCAAAGTTGACGTTACGAACTGGAAAGATTAACGTCTATACTCTACTCAAACTCAAGAATTAAACTTTATGTTAAAGGTATTAGCTTGACTGCCTCAATCCCAACTAAGTTTTTCGATATGTTGCCACTGCCGATTTTAGTTATAGAAAGTAGTGAAGAGACTCTTAATCATTCCACGGTTTATATAAATCCAAGCTTTATTAACATTATTGGTTGGAGTCTAGATGAAATACCGGATAAAGAGCATTGGTGGAAAACGGCATATCCAGATCCACAATATCAAAAAGTGGTTGAAAGGCTCTGGGAAGTTAGTGTGGAGTCTAAAGATTCGAACAACGATAACTTTGTTCTTCTAACCGTTAATATTATGACAAAGCATCATGGCGTTAAACGTTTTAAAGTGTATACAGAATTGGAAAGTGCCTTATCGAACGGATATTATGTGGTTGCATTTGAAGAAGTCGGTGATTCTAATTATCTTATTTAAATGTCATTTTTTTAAACTTCAACTCAGATTAAATTACTAACATTTGTTACTGTTCGAACGCGGACAATGACTATGTAAAGTAAAAGAAATTAGAAGTTATAACACTTCGAGACGTAATCTTTTCTTGTCTTGTTCAATGCTAATCGAATCCTTAATACTGACGTTAACGCTTTTTACCTCAATCAAGAATATTCAATCCAATCATTAATTTAACTTTATTTGGTTGAGCTTTCAGTTGTTCCTTCACAGTCAACTCTGACCAAAGCGTTAGCTTGCCATTTGTTGTATAGCTTCTTAATTTTTGTTCACTTTCTTATATTTGATTAGATTTCGACACTGCGGCATAACTGAAGTGAAGTAATCCCCCGCATTATTATCACTGTGTAAATATTATTCATTTATCTTGAGCAGGTATTGTGTTTTTTTTATCAAGAATGCTATTTTGTTTAGATTATATTTCTTTTTTTTGATTCCATTTATGCCAAATCATCTAATGAATTTAACGTTCATTTCCATTACAATTCTCGCCCTAATTTTTAGGTGACGAACGGCGGATATGGCAGCAATAGGTATAGATTATGGGACTTCGAATTCTGAGGTGGTGTATTTTGATGGTAAGCAACATCATTTTGTAAAACTCGATCCTAGTCTAGAAGCAGCAAATAAAATTCGATCTTCGGTCTTTATTTATTATAAAGACGAATTGCCGACACCTCCTATTCCCATGATTGAAGCGAAAATCGCGCAAATAAAGCGCGCTATTTCTGACAAAATTGATAAATCCAAAGAAGGTTATTACGATGCTTCAGAACCAAAAGAGCAGCGCATACACAGTGATAGAATAGATGAGTTGCGGGCGGAATTTCACGATGTTCCTGCTTTGCAAGAGCGCGCTATTGAGCTTTTATTGGAAAATATGACGGTGCAAGACTTACCTCTGAAACAGTTAGTTGAAACGGGTGAGTTTGCTTTTGGTGAAGAAGGGTTTAGACGTTATTTGAAAACACCTGAAAAAGGCCGGTTGATATACTCGCCTAAAAATTTTTTAGGCGCTAATTTAGTAGCAGGTCAACATCAGGCATTTGTTGGTTTGATCGCTAAACAGTTAGAGTTTTTCCGATTAAGTGCTGAGCAGCAATTAGGCCAGTCTGTGGACACTGCCGTGATTGGTCGCCCAGTGCGTTTTCATGGCACACGAGGGCAAGACGGTAACAACCAAGCCATAGATATTATGACCCAAGCGGCAAATATGGCAGGTTTTACTAAGGTCGACTTTCTTGAAGAGCCTATAGCTGCTGCTTACAAGATTGAACGTACCCTTGATAAACACACCAATGTACTTGTGGTGGATATTGGCGGCGGTACTACGGATATTTGCTGCATTAAGTTGTCACCAGAAAAACTAGCCAATGTTGATCGTCAACAAGATGTCATGTCGGTAACCGGCACTCGTTTGGGCGGCATGGAATGCGATAAAAACCTGATAATAAAATCTATTGCACCAACGATGGGGCAAGGTTTATTAATGTATAACGGCTTGCCGGTGCCACCTGCTTATTTTTCTGATATGTGTGCGGTCGACGACATTCCAAAGCTGAACCGTTTTTTCTCAGAAGAGTACTGGTTGGACATTGCGAATACCAAGTCTTTGGTGAAAGAGCCTAAGTTATTAGAGCGGTTGTTGGAAGTACAAGAAGAAAAACTCTCAGCAAGGCTAGTGAATTCATCGCGATTAGCCAAAGAACTGCTTTCCTCAAAGGATGAAATCATCCTACCATTACATTATATCGAAGAAAATTACGATGTTAAGCTGAACGTTGAGGAGCTTAAGCGTTCAATGCAATCTTGGCTAACTAGGGTGAAGGGGTTAGTGACCGAATGTTTAGAAAATAGCTCTGAACCACCAGAGATGTTATTTATCACTGGCGGCATGAGTTTGTCGCCTATCGTTAAAAAAGAGCTGTTGGACATGTTACCCGGTTTACCTCTTATGGAAGGTGACGCATTTAACTCTGTATGCGAAGGTTTGGGCATTCAAGCGGCAAAATTATCTAGTACCAATTAATCTTAACAATCAATGGCTAATCAACCCATTAACTTACTAGTGACAAACTAGGTAAAAGGGGTGTTTCGCCGGATGTTAATTAATTGATTTTCAGGTTTTATTGATCTTCAGCTAAGCCATTCTTATTTCCTAAATTCGGTTGAACTGTGTTGTTCCATCGAATACCCATTTACTAGCTAAAAATACAAAAATCATAACCAATAATTTGAGCTAACAAGCAGTCAATTAATAAACCCAAGTTTGACCATTTATGTTGTTTCTTTTTTGCGCCAACACAATTAAAGTTGCTGTAATTTAATAAAGGGATATACACAATGAATACTTTGGATATGCAACCTTCTCGTCGATAATTTATACAACAATTGGGTTTTGGAGCAGCTTGGTTAGGACTGGTCGCAAATACGTCCTTGGTATTTGCTAACAACACACCTATTTTACGCTTTCGCCAAAATGCTGCGCCACTGCAGTTGCATTTTAATGAAAACTCTCTTGGTATGTCGCCTAATGCCTATCAGCAGCAAAGTCTGCCATTGAACATTATGGTAACCGTTACCCAAGTGCATCTGTTAATGAATTCAGAGAAAAGCTGGCAGTTCATCATCATGTTAAGTCTGAACAGTTAATCTTTGGCAACGGTTCAACCGAAGTATTACAAGCCATTGCTACTTTTGCTGCCAGGCAAAACGCTACTATGATTGAGCCTTCAACTACATTTGGTGCACTAAAAGAGTATTGCAAAGCAGAAAACCTGAATGTTATTCAAGTCCCTGTTGGCCAAAACTTCGAAATGAATATCGCTGCCATGAAAAAACAGGCAATGGCACAAACTGGCTCAGTGTTGATCAATATCTGTGACCCTAATAACCCCACTGGAAACATTGTTGATTTTACTACCATGTTTGATTGGATAAACAATGCGCCAGAGACTCATTTATTTTTGCTCGACGAAGCCTATTTTGATTATGCTCAAGCCAACCCTCGGTATAAAAGTGGATTAGATTTAATTAACCAAGGCAAAGACAATGTAGTCATCAGCCGAACTTTTTCTAAAGTACATGGTATGGCTGGTATGCGGTTGGGTTATGGTATTGCTACTGTAAACACAGCTAATAAAATCAAGCCTTTTGCCGCAGGGTTTAACCTAAGCGCAGCGGGAATAGCTGCTGCATCTGCAGCACTTGATGACAAGTCATTCTATAAAAAAAGCATTGAATACAATCAGTTATCTAGAAAAATATTAGTCGCTACCCTGAATGAACTGGAATTAGAGTCTGTCCCCAGTGATACCAATTTTGTTTTACATATAATAGGTACTCCATTGGCTGATTACGCCAAACATATGTAGCAAAACGGTATACGTGTAGGCAGAAAAATGACCCTAGATGATCGCTGGAATCGTATATCCTTGGGTACGCCTGATGAAATGAAGATATTTACTCAAACCTTAAAGGCGTTCAGACAAAAAGGTTGGGTTTAGTAGCACTCTTATTCCGGAATTAGGATACACCTTCTTTTCCACCTAAAATATATGCAGTCTATTGACATCGCTTGATGGGTTCGTTGAGCATAAAAAGTTTTGGTGATTTATGGCTGTTGCAATTATCTTTATGTTGGATACCGACGGGAATTAACAATAAAATGCAATTCTCGATTAGTGCTTTTTACTTTTTTAATGATATTGACTAGTCAGTCATTTATGTATAATGTTTGTTCGTCCTTGTCAGTCTTTTCAAAACTGAGTTTTAGAGTAGCCGTTGGTTAATAACATCAATAATATAAAAAATAAAAACATTCTTGAGGCGGCAATCAAGTTGTTGTCCGTTCACGGAACATCGGTTCCTACAGCCAAAATTGCGCAACACGCAGCGGTTTCAAATGGCACATTATTTAATTATTACCCAACCAAACAAGCGTTGTTAGACGGTGTTTATCTGTCGATTAAAAAAGAGATTTCAACCCATGTGTTCAACCAGGTTGCTAAGGAAACCAAACATATCAAAGATTTGATTTTGTTGCTGTGGCAGCAATTTATCTCTTGGGCTATGGCTAATCCGTTAAAACAACAAGTAGCCAGTTTACTCAGGTCTTCCTTAGCGATTTCTGATGAGGTTAGAGCATTAGTTGATGATATTTTTAGATTCATTAATATCAAACTGAAAGAAGCACAAAATAATCAAATTATTAGCGATATGCCGACTGAATTTCTGTGCGAAATTGCCGTTGCTCAAATGCAGGCAACGATACAGCACGCCAGAGTCAATGATTTTAGTCAACAACAGCTGAGCCAGCTAGTTCAGCAAAGTTTTGAAGTATATTGGAACGGTATTAAAACCTAACAACCTCTTTATTGGGTAAACATATCTGCGTAGGTATTTATCCCAGCTAAGTTACCAGGCAATGTATGCGCTTGATACAGCACGAATGAGACAGTATGAAGATAGGTTGTTTTTAATAATATTTTAAACAAAGGTAAAACATGATTGAACTCAAAGTTAATGACCAGATTCAAATAGTTGATGTAGAAGCTGATACTCCGCTCTTATGGGTTATCCGCGAGCAGCTTAACCTTGTTGGCACTAAGTTTGGCTGTGGTATGGCGCAATGTGGAGCCTGTACTGTGCATCTAAATGGTCAACCTATCCGCTCGTGTGTTACGCCTGTATCCGCGGTAGCGGGGCAAGCCATTACCACTATCGAAGGTATCGCAGATGACAGCGGTAAGCTAAGCAAAGTACAACAAGCATGGATTGATGAACAAGTACCTCAATGTGGTTATTGTCAGTCAGGCCAAATTATGTCTGCTGTTGCGTTGCTAGAAAGCAATCCTAACCCTTCTGATAGTGATATTGACGCCGCTATGCGCGGTAATGTGTGCCGATGCGGTATGTATGGCCGCATCAAACAAGCAATTAAGAACGCTGCGTCGGTTTAACAATTTCAAGGGGAAACAATATGAGTAAATTGACGCGAAGAGCTTTTTTGACTGCCGGCCTTATTGTTGGCGGTGGACTGATTGTGGGGGTGGCGATCCGTCCGGGTCATCGTACACCTAAGTTAGCGAAATTTATGCAACATGATGAGGAAGTACTGGTCAACGCGTGGGTTAAATTACTCCCAGACAACAGTGTCACAGTCATTGTATCCCACGCAGAAATGGGACAGGGAGCGCAATCAGCGCTCGCCATAATGTTAGCTGATGAAATGGACGTAGACTGGGACTCAGTCACAATAGAAGAAGCGCCAGCTCATGATGAATATGCTAACTTTCATATGGCCAGAGAGTTTTTGTTACCCGGGGAAATGCCCGGTATTGTTAATCAAACCCTTAACGGTGTGTTCCTGACGATCTCTAAATCAATCGCGTTGCAAGTCACTGGTGGCAGTTTTTCTATAAGATCAACCGGTGAACGCGGTATGCGGGTGGCTGGTGCTGCAGCAAGAGAATTGTTGGTGCAAGCGGCGGCGCAAGAATGGCAAGTTGCAGCAACTGAAATTAGAACCCAAAAAAGTGTTTTGTATCACGATGCAACTAATCGCAAAGCCCCTTATATAGAGTTTGCCAAAACAGCTGCAAAGCAACAAGGTCCTGAATTCCCAACCTTGAAAACTCCTGAGCAATTTACCCTTATGGGCAATGAAGAAATTCAGCGTCTGGATATACCTGAAAAAGTGAATGGCACTGCTAAATTCGGAATTGATGTGGTGTTGCCAGGCATGAAATACGCAACGGTTAAAACGTCTCCTGTGTTTGGCAGCAAAGTTGAGTCAATCGATTCATCCGCGGCTGAAAAAATGAAAGGCGTGATCAAAGTGGTTAACCTTGTCGATGGCGTAGGTGTTATTGCGGATAGTTATTGGCAAGCCAAAAAAGCTATCGCAGCAGTCACCGTGACTTATTCTGCTAGTGAATGGGATAACACCAGTTCTGACACCATCATGGCGCAATTTCGAACAGACATGGATAAAGCGGTCACCAACGGCGATGAAGAAACTGATTTCTCTGAGGGTAATGCCCGTAACGTTATCGAGTCAGCCGCAAACGTCATCACCGCTGAATATAGCGTACCTTATTTAGCGCACATCACCATGGAGCCGATGAATAGCACTGCTTTGGTTAAAGATGGCAAAACTGAAGTGTGGGGTGGCACGCAAAACCCATTAGGTATCAGAGCTGCGATAGCAGAATATTTGGACACGGATGCTGAAAATGTGGTGGTCAACAATGTATACCTTGGTGGTGGATTTGGACGCAGAGCCATGACAGATTACCCTATTCAGGCGGTAAAGCTGGCGAATGCCTTGCCCGGGGTACCGGTCAAAATGATTTGGTCCCGCGAGGAAGATGTGCAACATGACTTTTATCGTCCTGCTATTGTCAGCCGGTTTAAGGCTGCGTTAGGAGATTCCGGTTTGCCCACCGCATGGGAAAATCAATATGTTGATAAACATGAACCTAAAGAAGCGCCTTATATTCCTTATCAGGTGGATAATCAATTTGTACATTATATTGAAAGCCCAACTCATATACCTTTTGGTCCTTGGCGAAGTGTTGATCATTCTCAGCATGCGTTTTTCACCGAATCCTTCATTGATGAACTCGCTCATGCAGCAGGCCAAGATCCGTTTCAATATCGACGGACATTGTTACAATCAGAGCCACGTTATCTGAAAGTACTTGATGCAGTTGCAAATATGTCAGACTGGGACCGTCCTTTACCGCAAGGATGGGGAAGGGGAATCGCGATTCATGGCTCATTTAATAGTATTGTTGCCGAAGTGGTCGAAGTCGACATGTCTAGCGGCTCACTGAGAGTTGATAAAGTTTTTTGTGTCGCCGATGCAGGTTTTGCTTATTGCCCTAATGCATTTAGAGCACAAATGGAAAGTGGTATTATTTTTGGTTTGTCCGCCGCCTTGCATGAAGAAATCATCATTAAAAATGGTGCTGTGATGCAAAGTAATCTGCACGATTACAAAATGGTGAGAATGGATACTGCGCCAGATATTTATGTTGAAATTATCAACAGTGGCGAAAGAACCGGTGGTGCCGGTGAGCCCGGTACTCCGCCAATTGCGCCAGCATTAACCAACGCCATTTTCGCAGCAACGGGAAGTCGAATTCGAGATCTACCCGTGAAAATAGTCTAAACAAAGGGCGCTTATAAAGTGACTTAGAAATTAAATAACAATATAAGCACTTATTTTGCCACAGCTTGATCAGCTAAGTTAAATGCAAACTGATCACGCTGGCCTCTGGGGCAAAACAGAAGTCAAAATGTAGATTTCATTTCCAATAGTTCTATTCATTAGAACCCAATCAGTCCATTACCCGCCTTGCTTGTGAACAATCCTAAGTTTAGCGTTGTTCGCAGCTTACTAACTCAGTATGATTAACCTTAAATATACCCAGATAAGATACACTTACCATGACCGATACCAATCCCCCGTCAGCTGATTTTATGGCTCAAGTACAAGCCACTCAAACATTATGGGCGCTGCAAGACCAAGCTAGCGAAGGTTGGGTGGTTCTGGATTCAATTAATTTTGAAAATGCAGACGTGATGCCAGTATGGTCAAGCATTGAATTAGCCAAAAGCCACTGTGTCGACGAATGGAAAGATTACGTGCCTATGTCTATTTCCTTAGCGGACTGGTTAGAATTTTGGGTAGAAGATTTAGCCGAAGACAATGTGCTGATAGGTGTGGAATGGCGTGACGGCGGCGAATACATTGAGTTAGAACTCGTGGAATTTAGCCAGATGGTCGCTAAGCTAGAAACTTTATAACGAGTGAATTTGAATAGGTAATTGGCAGCACCGCGCTGTTGATTTTAATTCCCATCTTCATGATTACGCCATCGCCCAGGACTAAGTTGGTAGAGCTGTTTAAAGCGGTGGGCGAAGCTGGCACTGTCGGCATACCCAACTGTATCGGCTATTTGCTCTAGGCTATAGTTGGTATAACGTAGTAAATAGCAGGCATACCCCATACGCGCTTGTGTAATTAATTTCATCGGCGTCTTGCCTGTTTCTTTTTTACATAGCCGATAAAATTGTGGCTCTGACATGTGAAGTTCAGCTGCGAGAGAGCTCACAGTCCATGGCAACTTCAACTGCTTAGTAACGTTGCGTATCAGTGCTTGAAAACGTAGTTGTTGAGCACTTTGTGTGGGGGTCTTTTTTAGCGTCTGTTCAATCTGATAAAGTAGCACTTCGATGAGTCTTAGCTGAATGTCAGGCTGATAACGGCCATCGTTGTGATCAAAATCCCTAATCAATGACATGGTTTGATACAACAACGATGTATTATCACTGTGCCAAACGCCTGCCTTAAGTTGATGAATAAACCGATATTCTGGACAGTCATGTAACAGTAGCCAGCACATATCCCAATGTTCAGCATCAAGCTCATACAGAAAAGGTGTCCCTGCTGGGATTAGCAAAATAGTATTGGGGAGAATAGACTGGCAGCCAGAGTCTAAAGTGATTTTACCTGCACCTGAATTCGTAGAAATTAAGTAATGGACATGAACGGAGTCATTTTGCTTACCATTAAAATACTCACCTTTACCGGTTTTACCGATCTGATAGGCATTGCTTAAGTGTGATAAGCCTGCACAGGCAATGAAGGATTTTCCGTTACCAGGAAGTGATTCAAAGTTAAGAAAATATTCTTTACAACTCGGATCAATATTAAGAATTTCACGCCACATGATGTCTATACTAATGATAGTTTTAGACATGATACATGATATTCGTAATGATGTTTATTTTCACGCACTCTTATAAAATACACCTAACTACTCTTTATTTGCCTTTGCACAATATTTTATATCCATATGCTAAATAACAATACATCAACACTTCGGCAAAGCCTCAAACTTGCCTGGCCTATTTCGTTGCAAAGTATTCTAGTGACTATGCTGGGAATGAGCGACATTATGATGGTGGGGCATCTGGGCGACACAGCCGTAGCTTCTGTTGGATTAGGCAATCGGATTCAGTTTGTTGTGTTGATCATTTTGTCTGGTTTGGCTACTGGCGTAGGTGTGTTGTCAGCGCAGTATTTCGGCGCAGGGAAAAGCGCCCGTATTAGCCCTGTTATTATAAAAACTCTGGCTATTGGTGCTGGGGTTTTATTGCCTGTGGTATTGCTGACTTTTGCTTTTGGTGATCTTATTGTGGGGCTTGGCACCACTGATCAAGTCATTATTAATACAGGCAAAGCCTATCTGTGGGTCACTATGCCCAGTTTAGCATTTGTTGTAGTGGTGATGGTTTTTGAGAATGCCTTGCGCGGGCTCGGCCAGGTTAAGTTTTCGATGGCCCTTGGCATGATTGCGATTGTTATTAATATTGCTCTGAACTATTGGTTAATTAACGGCGGGGTAGGTGTTGATGCAATGGGCGTGGCAGGTGCTGCTTGGGCAACCTTTATTGCCAGAGGCATTCATGCAGCACTGATTGTATTCTGGCTGTATAAAAGAAAACATGTTGTTTTTCCTAATCGCTCAATTGGCAATGAGTTTTATGACAAAGGGCAGTGGGTTTATTTAATCAAATTAGTATGGCCGATGATGTTGAGCTTTGGTGTGTGGTCATTGGGAACATTTGTTTATCAGCTTATATATGGCCGTATTGGCACCCAAGAACTTGCCGTTATGAGTCTGATGGCACCACTTGAAGGTTTATTAATCGCTTTCTTCTTTGGTTTTGCTTCTGCCTGTTCGATTATGGTGGGGCAGCGACTGGGGCAAGACGCATTCAGTTCTGCTTGGTCTGTGGCCAGAGGTTTTGCTATTAGTGCACCTATCGTTACCTTTTTCTTAGGGCTGTTGATGTGGAGTCTGGAATCCTTTGTGTTCATGCCCTATGACAACTTGGATGAGGATACCCTTGCTGTTGCCCATGATATGTTTATGCTGATCACGTTCGGCACCTGTATCAAAGTATTTAACATGACAGCTTCTATGGGTATTTTGCGAGCCGGAGGCGACAACAAACATTGTCTACTCATAGACTTTTCTGGAATGTGGATCATAGGTATTCCGCTAACCTTTACTGCTGCATTTTATTTTGGCTTACCAATTTATTCGGTGGTGTTGATTACCTATTCAGAGGAGGTGGTTAAATCGGTATTGTTTGTGTATCGCTTAAAAGCAAAGTATTGGCTACGAAATTTAACTGTGGATATAACATCTGCGGCTTCTAACCAGTCAAATTAGTCGCCAGCCTGTTCTATTTGTGCGCAGTAAAAAGCCAATCATTTGGGTTTGATTAAAAGACTCTTATAAATGCTGCGCTCACCCCTTTCCCCTTAGCCCTCACTATTGCCTGTATCAATAATTCATTATTCAATGTTTGAATGAGTCTTCACTAAAGGCTCACGCTATAGTAAACCACAAACTTAGGCTTGAACTATTCGTCAGAATATTCAGAAAGGATACCGTTGATGCATGATTTTATTTTACACCACTATGACTTCTCTCCCTTCTCAGAAAAAATCCGCACGCTTTTAGGACATAAAAATGCTGACTATAAAGTTGTCAACATTCCGATAATCATGCCTAAGCCTGATCTTGTGGTACTGACGGGGGGGTATCGTAAAACCCCTGTGCTGCAACATAAGAATCACATCTATTGTGATACTCGCCTGATGGCGAGAGTCATTGACGAACACTTTGGTGGCGAGAGTATTTTTCCATCAGAACTATCACTCACTGCTAATATCTTAGCTCAGTGGGCTGACCAACACTTGTTTAGTGTTGCTGTGGCGCTGGCGTTTTCTCCGGCAGGGTTTGAAGCGTTTCGTCAACGTGTACCCGAAAAATTTGTCGAAGACTTTGTCAACGATCGAGCAGAAATGCGTGTGGGTGGCAGCGGTTTATCCATGGATGCCAATACCGCGTTGCAGCTCATACCCATTTACCTGCAACAGACGGAACAACAGCTTAAAAATGCTGGCCCCTATATTTGTGGCAAACACATTAGCATTGCAGATTTTTCAATTTATCACTGCCTTTGGTTCATCAATAACAACGCAGGCGTTCGTGGGGTATTAGAAGGTTACCCAAAACTTAATCAGTGGTTTGAAACCATGAAGGCGATTGGTCACGGTTCACACACTCGTCTCGATGCAACCGCTGCCATTGAAATTGCACATTTGGCTCAGAAAGCATCGTTTTCGAACGATGATTTTCTAGTGGTGAACGGTTTTGGGTTTGGTGAGCGCGTCGAAATTGTGCCTACTGACTACGGCATTAACCCCGTTACTGGGGAATTGATAGTGTCTAAGATCGATGAAATTGCGATTAAACGAGTCGATGAAATAGCCGGCGAGGTTTATGTTCACTTCCCCAGAGTTGGCTATAAAATGGTTACCGCAAAATAGAGCGATGTATTGGCCAAAAGATATCGAGCTCTAATTCACACAAGACTTTTTGGGGATATAAATATGGCAGGTTTTACAGCAGCTGACGTGCCTGATCAAACAGGAAAAACTATCGTTGTTACCGGTGCGAATACTGGTTTAGGATTTGAAACAGCGAAAACCTTAGCGGGCAAAGGCGCCCGAGTATTACTCGGTTGTCGTTCTCTGTCGAAGGCGCAAGCGGCCAAAGACAAGATACTTGCTGTATTTCCTCAAGCAGACGTTGTTATTGTCGAATTGGATTTAGGTAGTTTGGTGTCTATTCAAAAAGCGGCGCAGCAAATTAACCAAGAACCTCGCTTGGATGTATTGATCAACAACGCAGGCATTATGGTGCCACCATTGGAGTACACACAAGATGGTTTTGAATCACAGTTTGGTGTTAATCATTTAGGTCCCTTTGCATTAACGTCATTATTATTGGATAGAATCCGTGCCACAGCCAATGCTAGGATTGTCAGTACCGCCAGTATTGCCCACAGAAAAGGGAGAATTAATTTTGACGATATTAATGCCAAAAAATATTACAGTGCATGGACCCGTTATGCCCAGAGCAAAATTGCAAATTTGTATTTTGGCTATGAGCTACAACGCCGTTTAAGCGCTATAGGTGATAACACTATTTCAGTTGTGGCTCATCCTGGTGTTGCCGATACAGAATTGCCTCGATACATCCCTAAACCTTTTATGTTGCTCATGCCTGTTTTAAAACTGTTCTTTAATTCGGCTGAGCAAGGTGCTTGGCCAACCTTGTGTGCCGCCACTATGGCGGGTGTAAAAGGGGGAGAATACTACGGACCTTCGAAACGAGGTGAAATTGCGGGGCCGGCGATCAAAGTCAGGTCGAATCGACGCAGTCATCATGAGTCGATTGCAAAAAAGCTATGGGACTTGTCTATTGTGATGACTGGCGTTGATCCAAAGTTATAAGGTTTATATGCAGTTGAGATCATCAAATTAGTAGAGCACTTAAGAACTGTAAAACCCACTTCACAGCGAATATAATCATGCTAACGGTATATTTTTATATTTGAATTTATTTTATAGTTATCTTCAAACATTGAGTGAAACACGATGTTATCTTATAAAACACTCTAAATCTCAATATGACAAGAGCAACGATAACATGGCGAATTTACCAATAAAAACCAAAGAAATGCATAGTCATCACTTTGACTCAACTATTTGGAATGATTTCAAATTTCGCAATGACGATATTGTTATTTCCACGTATGCCAAAGCTGGCACAACTTAGATGCAAATAATAATTGCTCAATTATTATTTGGTGGGGATCCCACCCTTGAAGTGGCCGAAATGTCGCCTTGGATGGATCTTCGATTGCCGCCCAAAGAGATGAAGCTTCAGTTGGTTGAAGCTCAGACTCACAGGCGTTTTCTAAAAACTCATTTGCCTGTTGATGCGTTGTGTTTTTCCGATAAAGCAAAATATATCTATATCGGTAGGGATGCCAGAGACGTAATTTGGAGTTTGTATAATCACCATGCTAACGCTAATCAAATGTGGTACGACGCTGTTTACAAAACACCTGGATTAGTTGGGCCCGAAATCGGAAGACCCACTGAAGACATAAAAGAATATTGGAATGAGTGGTGCCAAAAGGTGGTTTTCCATTTTGGCCATTTTGGGAAAATGTTAAAAGCTGGTGGGAAATTCGTGACCTACCAATGTAATGTTCATACATTTTTCTGATCTTAAAAAAGATATGCCAAATGAAATTCGTAAGATTGCCGCTTTTCTAGAGATTAATATTAACGATCAGGATTGGCCCAAAATTCTAGAATATTCTTCTTTTCAATGGATGAAACAAAACGCTACTAAATCTGTGCCTCTTGGTGGTGCGTTTTGGGATGAAGGTGCGAAAGTCTTCATCAACAAAGGCGTTAATGGCCGTTGGGCTGATACATTAAGTGATGCAGATTGCTCAGAGTATGAAAAGAGTGCCGAGCTGGAATTAGGTGAAGAATGTGCAGACTGGCTTAAGTCAGGCCATCAGTGGTTTGGCAACAAGCAAATATTGTACGTCATTAATTTGAAGCGGATATAATTTTGGTTCTAAATTGAACTGTAATGTGTTGTCTTTTATAGCTGAAGTATATAGAAATAGATCCGAAAACAGCGGTAAGCCACTAAAAAAAAGTTTGGTTTTGCCTGTAGAGAATTTTAATGACTTCACTCATTATTAACATGGATTTCCTATTTTGGGTTATTGGGACAGGATAGACAGGAGCATGCTTAGCCTCTAAACTCCCAGTCAAGCAGTGCGATGAATGAAAGGTCTTAGAATGAATATAAAAATAATAATAATTTCAATAATATTGGTAGCAGCAGCTTATATGATAGTTAAATCGACAAATCAGTCCCCAGTTTCTGGACCCACAAATCACACCACGGCGGCATTCGGCGCTTGGGAGTCACCGGTCACAGCGGCCAGTATTTTTGAGGCCGCAGATAGCGTTTCTTATCTTACAACTGAAAACGACCAAGTGTATTTTATTGAGTCAAAGGCCGCCGCAGACGGTAAAAATATCCTTTTCAAATTAGACTCTAATAACGATGGCGTACAATTAAGTTCTGATCAAAGCAGTGTCCGATCCCGTGTTCACGAATATGGCGGTCGTCCTTACTTAGTTGATGGAGAAGATATTTATTATTCTCAATTCAAGGATCAGAAAATTTACCGTATCTCAGAGGGGGTTGAACCCCAAGCCATTACTGACGACAAATTGCGTTATATGGATTGCATTGCCGATAAGAAAAATAACCGTCTTATATGTGTCAGAGAGGATCACCGAGGCATTGCAGAACCCGAAAACACCCTTGTGGCTGTCAGTATAGGCGATAGCAGCGAAGACGAAATATTATTTGCAGGCTCAGACTTTGTTAGTTCTCCAAGTTTATCCCCTGATGGTAATTCAGTGGCATTTATTACTTGGTCTCACCCGAATATGCCTTGGGATGATACTCAATTACGAATTTTGAAGTTTGCTAGCGATGGTTCGGTAAAAACTGTCATTGATGTGCCACAAAATGGCAATGTTGCGATAAAGAATCCTGAATATGCTAAGGATGGTTTGCTTTATTTCGTCGCTGATTTTGACAACTGGTGGACACTTTATCGCTTTGACGTTTCAGTTGCACAAAATAAAGTCCCTGAAAAAGTATTAGATAAGCAAATTGAAGTTAGAAGTTATGCTATTGAAAACGACACTAGCGCAATTATCGCCTATTCAAAAGAGGGGGAAGATCATCTCGCTCGAGTTAACTTAAGTACCGGCGAAATGGAAAATATTGGGCACGCTTTTTCTTCGGTAGGTTCAATTTCTGTAACCAGTGACGCCGCATATTTCATTGCGTCTACGCCTTATTCTGACAACGCCATCTATCACTTAAAAGGTAATGTTTATCAGAAAGTTTATCAGCCTAGTAGCCCAGAGATAGATAAAGACTTTCTTTCTGTTCCTCAACCTATTGTATTTCCAACTGGTGTCAATGAAACCGCCTATGGTTTTTATTATCCTCCCAAGAACCACCACTTTATTGGGCCAAAGGGTACTTTGCCACCGTTAATAGTAAAAGTTCATGGGGGACCTGTTGGAGCAACTAATTCAAGTCTAAATCCGAGTATTCAATTTTGGACCAGTCGCGGATTTGCTGTTTTTGATGTAAATCACCGAGGTAGTACCGGTTATGGAAGAATGTTCAGAAAGAAGCTCTATCCTAATTGGGGAATTGTAGATGTTGAAGACGCGTCAAATGGGGTGAAATGGCTAGCGTCCCAAGATTTTATTGATGCTGATAAAGTGGCCATTCGAGGAGGCAGCGCTGGTGGTTACACAACGCTCGCAGCCATGGCGTTTCAAAATGTTTTTAAGGCCGGTACCAGCTACTTCGGGATCAGCGACTTAGAGATTTTGGCACGGGATACTCATAAGTTTGAATCTCGATATCTTGACCAACTTATTGGCCCTTATCCGGAGATGAAAAGTGTTTACGATCAACGCTCTCCGATTAACAGCGTCGAAAACATTACGGCACCGTTACTTTTGCTGCAGGGACTGGATGATAAAGTCGTGCCACCGAATCAATCTGAAATGATATTTAACGCATTAAAAGACAATTGTGTTGCTACTGCATATATTAGCTTCGAAGGGGAAGGCCATGGCTTTAGGAAACCTGCTAACAATATTAAAGCACTTAATTCAGAGTTGAGCTTTTATGGTCAGGTTTTTGGTTTCGTTCCCGCTGGGGGAATTGAACCGGTGCAGTTAGTCACATGCAATAACGAAAGTGACTAAATTTGGGTAGATATATCTACTCAACCTAGATTGCTCTTGGCGTTTCCTGCACATATTTTAAAGATATATGTGTCGCGCGCTGAGGGCTACATTGAGTATTTTGACAGCACCATTTTCTTTCATTTTGGAGCCTCTTAGGCTGCTTTAATTTCCGGTTTTATCCCTCATGTTGAGGTGGCTTGGGTAAAGTTATGCTATTCAAAATTACATCTGTCTGCCAAGAAAGATCAAGCCAGCAGCAAACGCCAATTAAATTGCTTCTTAGATTCACTGGCTTTTTTAAACCCATTTTTTCAAGAATAATATATGACGCGATATTGGTTTTTTCTGTCGAAGCGATTATTGCCTTAACCTTTTCTTGCTTTGCGGCCCAATTAAGCATGCCTTGAACGGCTTCTGTCATATACCCTTTTCCCTGGTGCTGATTATATGTTCCGCAGCCAATTTCATTTTCCCCTTGTTCATTAGGCTCCCCTTGAAAACAAACATTAGCTACTGATCTATTCTCGTTCTTATTAATGACTGTCCATAAAGTAGAAAATAGGTAGTTATTATTCTCGTTTTTCAAGCTCGGCATTATAGACTGCTGTAGCGCTTCTTTTAATAATTCTGAAAGCACCATTGATGAATCATTGAGTTTTAATTCAGTTTCTAGAGATTGATCGTTTTTAATGAATTTCAGCATGTGCTGATTGGTATTAAAGGTTTTAAAATTAATCTACGGGTTTCTATCACGTTAACTATCCATTACCTTAGGCTTAGTATTAATGAGTAAACTCATACCAAGCACATTTGGTGCAGGCGGTGTCTGCTGAAGATCCTTTACTGAATCAGTATCCAATTACTACAGATTAGAACCGCATCACTAGGCAATAACCTAGTATCAACATTATTAAGCTCGATGTTTAACAACTGACAACGTTATTTCATCGCCTTCAAAGAAGAGTCCCAAGACATGCTTAATGTTACACGTTTAATTTCATATCAGCTAAATATCGAGTTTTACGATTAACCAAATCGTTTTTATTCAAATCACATCTTTCATCTTGTCAACTAAACTACGCTAGAACTTTAACTCTCTGGCCTAATTCCTAATTGTTTTATTTGGGGAGAATAAGTCATGAAAATCCACGTCTTCTGTATATGAGTTTGTGCTTACAGTGGATACGGGGATTAACTGAATCATCTAAATAATAGACGATTCACTACGATCTAGTATGGAGTAACAAAAAATGAATAAACAACATGTATTCTTAAAATCAACCATAGCTGGCTTGGTCAGTATAGTTTTAATGACAGGCAGTGCTGTTGCTGAAACTGCTGAAATGACTAAACCTAAAGGTGCTGTGGGAACAGGAAATGTTAAAGAAGGTCAGCCAAAATCCAATCAATTTTGGTGGCCAGATCTACTAGATTTATCTGCTCTTAGAAATCAGGATGCTAAGTCGAATCCTTATGGCGCTGAGTTTGATTATGCCAAGGCATTTAGTAAGCTTGATTTAGACGCAGCAAAAAAAGATATAGATACTTTACTTACCACGTCACAAGACTGGTGGCCCTCTGATTATGGTAATTACGGGCCATTTTTTATTCGTATGACCTGGCATAGTGCAGGTACCTACCGCACCTTGGATGGTCGTGGTGGTGCCGGTGGTGCTCAGCAACGATTTGAGCCACTGAACAGCTGGCCAGATAACGGCAACCTAGACAAAGCAAGACGTCTTTTATGGCCCATCAAGCAAAAATATGGTGAAGCACTTTCATGGTCTGATTTGATCGTACTGGCGGGTAATGTTGCCCTAGATAATATGGGCTTTCAAACCTATGGTTTTGCTGGTGGCCGCGCCGATGACTGGGAGCCTGATTTAGTTTATTGGGGGCCAGAAATAGAAATGCTTGCCAGTGATCGTGAAGATCGAGACGGTAAATTACAGCGGCCATTGGGTGCCACACATATGGGCTTGATTTATGTGAACCCAGAAGGTCCAAAAGGTGTACCTGACCCAATAGGATCGGCTAAAAATATCCGTACGACATTTGCGCGTATGGCTATGAATGATGAAGAAACATTGGCACTTATTGCCGGGGGTCATACATTCGGGAAAATGCACGGTGCACGTAAACCTGCTGAATGTTTAGGGCCGGAGCCAGCAGCAGCAGGCGTCGAAGAACAAGGTTTTGGTTGGAAAAATAAATGTGGTAAGGGACATTCAGAAGATACGACTACCAGTGGACTGGAAGGTGCATGGACCCAAGCTCCCACACGTTGGACATCTTTGTATCTAAGTAATTTGTTGAACTTTGAATGGAAACAAACTCGCAGCCCTGCCGGTGCCATTCAGTGGATACCCACTGATGCGTCTATGCAAAACGTGGTACCTGATGCACATATTAAAGGAAAATTTCACGCACCTGTTATGACTACCGCTGATTTGGCGTTGAAGTTTGACCCAGAGTACAAAAAAATTGCTGAGAGGTTTTTAGCAGATCCTGAAGAGTATCGCTTAGCTTTTGCAAAAGCGTGGTACAAACTCACTCACAGAGATATGGGACCACCACGTAATTTTCTTGGTAAAGACGTGCCAAAAGATATTCATATTTGGCAAGATCCTATATCACCAGATAGCCAATCAAATATTGATGCTGACGCTGTGAAAGAGCTTAAAGCTAAGATCTTGGATTCGGGACTGACAACCGCAGAACTAGTTCGCGTGGCGTGGGCTTCTGCCGCAAGTTATCGTGACTCAGATATGCGTGGTGGTGCTAATGGAGCGCGGATCGCTCTTGTTCCACAAAAGGATTGGGAAGTGAATAATCCGGCTGAAGTGGCAAAAGTATTGAAAGTCTTAAAAGACATTCAAGATGATGCCTCTAGTGGTTTGTTTAACAGTGACAAAGTGTCGTTAGCTGATTTGATTGTATTGGGCGGTGCTGCTTCTATCGAGAAAGCAGCAAAAGATGCAGGGTTTGATGTGACTGTGCCTTTTACTCCGGGTAGAGGTGATGCGACCCAAGCACAAACTGATGAGAACGCATTTAGTTTACTTGAGCTAAGTTCAGATGGTTTTCGTAACTACTTTAAGTCTTCAGATAGCTACAAATCACCCACAGAAATGTTGGTTGATAAAGCTGATCAGTTAAATTTAACTGTTCCAGAAATGACAGTGTTAGTGGGTGGGTTACGAGTCTTGAACGCTAATTATAGTCAAGCTGCACATGGTGTGTTGACAGATAAACCTGGCACATTGAGTAATGACTTTTTTGTTAACTTGTTGGATATGTCAACCATGTGGAAAAAAGCCAAAACTGATGGTGTATATGACGGTGTAGACCGCAAGACAGGACAAGCTAAATGGACTGCTACCTCTGTGGATTTAATCTTTGGGTCTAGCTCAGAACTACGAGCAGTAGCTGAGGTGTATGCTTATGATACGTCTAAACAAAAATTTGTAGACGATTTTGTTAGGGCATGGGCTAAAGTGATGAATTTAGACCGATAATATAAATCATTATTAATAATGAGCTGCGGTTAAGGGATTTAACCGCAGCTCATTACATTTTTACTTTTGATTCCAATCAATCAACAATTCTAGTTTTTCTTGCTTGTCATCTAATCCACACATTTCATCGTAAGGTGTAGTTTGTCTTAACCATACCTCGTCAAAACGTTTATGGTTAAGATGCACTTTTATCTCGTTAAGACAATCGAACGTCATCGGTATATTATTTCGATCCCGTACAATATTTTGTTTATCTTCTGCTTTCCCTTCCCCTTCCCCTATTGAAGCAAGGTAGGTGCCGCCCTCGATAGATTCAATGTATAATTTCATTCATTACTCCTTTTTTATAGATTTTGAACGGGAGGGGTGTTTATTAAGATCATAAAATTAAGTCACTATTACATTGTTGAGATAGAAAAATGAAAATTGGAATCGTCATAAGCTTGTTATTGGGTTGTATTCAAGCCGTTAGCGCGCAAAGTGTGACCGACAAGCTGATAGTGGCTTTGGTTGAAAAACATTTGCCTCAGTATTGCACCAAGAAAAAGCCGCATCTTGGGAAATGGGCACCTATGATTTAACTGTCAATAAAACTGGGGCTGCTACATTTTCTAGTACTCATCAATATTTAAGTGTAACTGTGCCCATTAAAGTGACGATGACGGGGCAGGTCAATAAAGTATTTTTAGGCCAAAATCGTACTTAATTGTACCTCTGAGTTAGTCACTCAAGCAAGGCTAGATATTAAACCGATGATAGACACACCAAATTCAAAAACGAGTGTTGAAGTGACGGTACCTGTGTCTGAATCAAATTTGAATTGTGATGGATTAATACTGCCAATCAAACCATTACTTGAGCGGTTAGTCGCTGATAAAAATCGGCAATGGGAGCAAAAACTTGAGAAAAACATTCTCATTATGTTTAAACAAGTGGGTATATGATGTCTGAGCTACTTGCTATGAGTTAAGCGTCGCTAGCCGTGATTTACGAGATAAAAAAAAGAGATGTCGAAATGTCGGGTGAGACAGATTTAGATAAGTTGATTGGCTCTATGCAGCCTATTTTGGGCGAGCAAGAGTATGTGTTCGCTTCATTAGATAAAGATAGCCCCATTGCTGTTGCTCAGTTACAGCCACTGGCTACATTTTATGAGGAAGAAGGGCTAACGGTCATTGTGTTAAAAACCCATGCCGATGCCTCAGGCATACCTTATCAGGGGGTATTTCAGCGTATTACCTTAAGTGTGCATTCTAGTCTTGAAGCTGTTGGACTAACGGCAGCGGTGTCCTGTGCATTGGCCCGCGAAGGAATCAGCGCCAATGTGGTGGCTGCTTATTACCATGATCATATATTTGTGCCAGCTGCTAAGGCAAACCAAGCTTTGTCTTGTCTTCTAAAGTTGGTAGGTAATGGTGAATAAGAAGTGAAGAAAAAGCCAACTGCATGTAACAGTTGGCTTTTATATTTATAAAGTGCCAATCACTCCTTCTCGACGTTTATCTGCTGCGCCTTCTAAGGTGCCATCTGGTTTACGTAAAATGACGCTCAAACCTGAATTTTCACCTCGAGATGCATCAACGTTCAGACCAAAGTCTTTCAAGGCTTTAATTAAAGAATCCGGAGCTGCATCCTTTTCTAGTCTCACTTTTTCACCCCGTGCCACCAAGTTTGGCAGATCTACGGCGTCTTGTGGGCTTAATCCCCAGTCAAATACACCCACTAATGTTTTTGCGGTGTAGGCGATAATATTGTTGCCACCAGGTGAGCCGGTAGCCATTAAAAATTGACCGTTATTGTCTAACACAATGGTAGGTGACATAGATGAACGGGGCTTTTTGTTTGGCGCTACTGCATTAGCAATAGGTAAACCTTTATCATCGGTGTGCCTAAAGGAAAAGTCAGTTAATTCATTATTTAAAAACATGCCACCTACCATGCGAGTAGTGCCGAATATACTTTCAACTGTTGCAGTCATCGATACAACGTCACCCTGAGCATCAACAATGACAAAATGAGTCGTACCGTGCACGTCTTGAGTGGCATCGATTCCATTGACCTGAGCAGTGGTAGCGGTGTTATATTTCCAAGGATCACCAGCAGTAATAGACGGCATGGCTGAGTCTTTAGATATCAGTGCTGCACGTTGTGCAAGGTAGTCAGGGTGCAACATGCCCTGAAGTGGCACATCAACTTGCCTAGTATCAGCGACATACTGATCTCTGTCGGCATAAGCCAGTTGCTGGGCTTGAGCAAATAGCGCCCAGTTCATCGGGTCTTCAGCGCCTTTTTCTGAGAATCCATGGCTGTTTTCTAATATACCTAAAATCATACCCACTGCTACCCATGAAGACGGCGGGGGAGCGCCACAAACCTGAACATCTTTATAGGGCTGACATAAAGCGTGATGTTTGACCGCTTGGTAAGCGGCTATATCTTCTACTGTCAGTCTGCCAGCACGAGGAGGCCGCTGCACCATCTCAGCAATTTGCGCCGCAATAGGGCCCTTATAAAATGCCGACACATCTGCTGCAATCAATTTTAATGTGTTGGCATAGTCTGGGTTTTTTAATAAATGACCCACAGGATGAGGTTGGTCATTGTCACCAAAAAAATACTCATGGGCCTCAGTAGGCCCTTCTTCTAGGGTTGCTGGAATATATTTGCCATAGCGTTCCAACATGCCATATAAACGTGGGGAAATATTAAAACCGTCTGTTGCCAACTGGGAGGCACGCTTAAATAGTGAACTCCATTCTAATAAACCTTGGTCTTCATGTGCAAGTGACAACATTGCTAACATACCAGGTACACCAGTAGACAAACCGCTGTTTTTGGCATCAAGAAAACCCATAGGTTTATTGTCTGCATCTAAAAACATATCTGCAGTAGCGGCAGCAGGTGCCGTTTCACGGCCATCAAATACAGAGATTGCATTTTCTGAAGCGTCAAAGTGCACCATAAATCCACCACCGGCTAATCCAGAACTTTGTGGTTCGACTAAGCTAAGTACCGCTTCGATAGCGATAGCTGCATCAACAGCAGAGCCGCCTGCTCTTAATACTTCTAATCCTGCCTCAGTGGCGTGGGGATTTGCCGTTACCACCATCACAGGTGATTTTTTTTCTTCCGTGGGTGCTTTTTCACTAGAACATGCCATAAGGCTTGTGAACATAAACAGACACAAAAAACGGTATTGATTCATGAGGTGTGACCTTTTAAAAATTAAAGAATGATTTAAGCTATGAAAACAACAGCGTTTGCGTTGGAACCAAAGAAATATTGCAATTGGATTTTACCGAGATATAGACTATTTACAAACAAACAAACAAACAAACAAACAAACAAACAAACAAACAAACAAACAAATCAATTCCTACAGTCAAGCCTGTTTGGATCAACAGTCGATAAAGAATGATAAACTGTTTGCCATCACTGGAGATTTTTAAGCCATAGAACCGATGTATAGAATAATAGAGTCTCAGGTTAACTATTAATATGCACTTGTAGGGTCTTTGATGACTGAATTAATCAAATGTGAAATCAACTAATCGTCTTTACTAAATAGTATTAAGAAAATAATTAAGACAATAATCAAGACAATAATCAAGGAAATGTTTTATGGAAAACAAAGATACCTATGCAATAGGTCAAGCCGGCGTGAAATGGGGCTCTGCAGAAAAAACTCAGTGGTTGGCTTTGCAAAATGTTAAACGCTCTTATGCTGATGATGTGCTGAGTCAATTAGACGCATTAGGAAATCAATTTGATATAAAAGAATACGCAAATTTGGATTATGTATCAGGTTCATTTCCGTTATTTGTACTGAGAAATTTAAACTGGGATCCGTCGAAACCCAATGTATTGGTAACCGGTGGTGTTCATGGTTATGAAACCAGTGGCGTGCATGGTGCGTTACGTTTTGCTGCAACAGCATCTCAGGACTTTCAAGATAGGTTTAATCTTTTGATAGTGCCTTGTGTCAGCCCTTGGGCTTACGAAACTATTAATCGTTGGAACCCAAATGCTGTCGATCCTAATCGGTCATTCTGTATAAATAGCCCCGCACCAGAGTCTGCGGCTTTGATTAATTTGGTTTCAGGCTTAGAATTTCTTATGCATATAGACTTACATGAAACCACAGATACTGATAACTCTGAGTTTAGACCGGCCTTGGGCGCACGAGATGCTGTAGAGCATAAGGAATGGGCTATCCCAGATGGATTTTATGCAGTGGGTGATACCTTAAAACCTTGCCATGAATTTCAGAAAGCCATCATTGAGTCTGTTGAAAAAGTCACCCACATCGCTCCAGCCGATGAGAGTGGAAGGCTAATTGGAGAGACTTTGCAGCAAAAAGGTGTCATTAACTATGCTACTAAGGCTTTAGGTTTATGTGCAGGGTTAACCAATGCCCAGTTTGTAAGTACCACAGAAGTGTACCCAGATAGTCCTAAAGTAGATGCTGAAAACTGCATACAAGCCCAAGTTGCTGCGGTAACTGGTGCCTTGGATTATGTCAGTACTCTTTTAAGCTAACAGCGCGCCAATCGAACTGACTCTGCTGTGGCTGATTATAATCGATCTGTTTGATTAACCATGGTGGTTTCTATTCTTAATTGGAGCTCTAAATTTAATCCGCATAGGCAATCGAATTGTTTGCTTAGCAGCTAAACTTAACGCTGTATTTATCCGTATGCTTTGCATCATTAAACAAGAGGACAGTCAAATGAACCCCATTCAACAGTTTCTAAGCGTCGCGTTAACTGCGCTAATATTAAGTAGTTGCGCCAATTATGAATACCCTAGCCAAGTTTCGATTGGTGACAAAATGATTGAAGCGACGGGTCAAAGTTTGGAAGGCGAGCCAGTGGTTATCCCGCAAGATTTTGCCGGACAAGAAACCTTATTACTGTTTGGTTATAAACAAGACTCACAATTCGATATTGACCGTTGGTTAATTGGTTTAGATATGACTCAAACTAACGTCGCAGCTTATGAAATCCCCACGATTCAAGGAATGCTGCCGCGTATGTTTAGCGGTTTTATCGACAGCGGTATGCGTAAAGGTATTCCCAAGGATTTATGGAAAGGTGTGGTTACTGTGTATGCCGACGGCGATAAAGTGCAGCGTTTTACTGGCAATGTAAACCCTAACAATGCCCGCGTTATGTTACTCGATAAATATGGAAGCATCGTCTATTTCTATGACCGAGGATTTTCTGTTGAAGCATTAAATGAAGTGCGTGCAGCATTAGAAAAATAAATTATATTTATTATGTAAAATCACCTGAGTCGGCACTAGTTATGACGTATCGCCGACTAGGTTATGTTTAATGCAACAACTAATATTAAAACTACAACATCAATTTTGAATGTTATTTAAGTACTAAGTAGCAGAATCTAAAAAATTTAATCGGGCATTATATTATTTATCATAAGCTTGACTAACCTGTAAAAATGTCCAAAATGCACATCCTCGAAAATCCGCTTCTCAACGACAAACAGGTCTCCGTAATGCAATCAGAAATTAGTTATCGTTTTGAAAGAGCACAACTAGCCAACCGATTTTTAAACGAACTCAAACATTGGACAGTGGCAGACGTAAAAGCCAAATTGTTTCATAACTCAGATGCCGTCAAGATCACCTACGAATTTGATGGTAAAGGGTTTGATTATACTTGCTCAGAATTAGATGATTTGGCCCATAAATTTGGGGGTGAAGAGATATAATATAGTGCTGAGTCATGCAGATATTACATAAGTTAAAAAAGGTTAGTTAACACTCAAACCGACATTTCCCAATAACAAGACCTGACCAATTCTGACAGTCGCCAGTCAGTATCTGCGGTTTCTACGTCAAGTTTACTGATATAGCAGACAGTCAGGGCTATTTTGACCATTGGCGATTTGTGCCAAAACCCGCCATTCGGAGTCACTTCAGCTAAACTGATTTTCGCGATAATTTGTCAGTCTAGTTCGCAGCCCAAAAGGGGAGCTAACGACCTAAAGCGATCAAAAATGATGACTAATACTCATCTAAATTTCAGTCAGTTAGGATACGAAAGCAGACGTTAGCCTTGGCTCATCTAGCGACAAGTGATCCGACAAACCGGACCTGCGTCAGGTAATGAAATCATTCAAAATATTCATCCTGAAAATTGGGGGATTAATATCAGGTTCAATTGAAAATACTGAAAGCGGACATTCGACTAACCTCTATTAGGGACACTTGCTGCCTTATATTTTATGGCAAATTGGTGCGCAAAGCGGAATAAGCCCCATCAAAATATAAAACATCAACTTTTAGATCTTAAAGTTTACTTACGTAGTAGAAGTCTGGTTAAATGAAAAACGTCGCTAATAAATGTCCATAAAAAAATGCAGTAAATGGCAATAATAATCACTTTTACCACTAGGTGGAGTGTAATTAATGCAAGGTATCCCCTCCCCGGCTCTGCCGGTGGTACTTTAACTAGAAAGATATAAAAGAAAATCAGCTTATCAATCAGCTCGGTTGTTGTATCTAATCAATGGGAGTTAATGAGTTATGTTTCAATCTGTAATAAATAAGTTTATTCAAAGTGCTTCTATTGAAAATGCCCGGGCAACAAAGGGTGCGACGATAAGTAAAAGCCTTTACCGGCGCCTTGGTTGCAGTTTTTATCTGTGCCTCGCTCTATTTGCTTCTGCACCAGTGACGGCGACTGATTTTACTGATGACTTCTCAACTGTCGACTTTATTGATAGCGACAAAACCACGGCCAACTTGTCCACTGAGGAGCAATCGGTGTATTTAGCCTGGGCGAAATCACAGCAACATCGATTCCCTGATAGCTCCACAGCTGGCACAGCTATTGGCAGTGACAGTAATTACACATTGTCAGTGACGCTGGGGGATATCGATGGCGATGGTGACCTTGACCTGGTAACGGGTAATGATAGCCAAACCAATAAACTGTACCTCAACGACGGCAGTGGCGGTTTCACTGCGGGCGCTGGCACAGCTATTGGCAGTGACAGTGATAAAACTACGTCAGTGACGCTGGGGGATATCGATGGCGATGGTGACCTTGACCTGGTGACGGGTAATTATAACCAAACCAATAAGCTGTACCTCAACGACGGCAGTGGTGGTTTCACTGCTGGCACAGCTATTGGCAGTGACAGTGATGACACTTTCTCAGTGACGCTGGGGGATATCGATGGCGATGGTGACCTTGACCTTGTAACGGGGAACCAATACCAAACCAATAAACTGTACCTCAACGACGGCAGTGGCGGTTTCACTGTGCGCCCTGGCATAGCTATTGGCAGTGACAGTTACAGCGATGACACTAGGGAAGTGACGCTGGGGGATGTCGATGGCGATGGTGACCTTGACCTGGTGACGGGTAATTGGAACCAAACCAGTAAGCTGTACCTCAACGACGGCAGTGGTGGTTTCACTGTGCGCCCTGACATAGCTATTGACAGTGATAAAACTACGTCAGTGACGCTGGGGGATATCGATGGCGATGGTGACCTTGACCTGGTGACGGGTAATTATAACCAAACCAATAAGCTGTACCTCAACGACGGCAGTGGTGGTTTCACTGCTGGCACAGAAATTGGCAGTGACGGTGACAGTGATTACACTTATTCAGTGACGCTGGGGGATATCGATGGCGATGGTGACCTTGACCTTGTAACGGGGAACCAAAACCAAACCAATAAACTGTACCTCAACGACGGCAGTGGCGGTTTCACTGCGGGCGCTGGCACAGCTATTGGCAGTGACAGTGATGACACTTTCTCAGTGACGCTGGGGGATATCGATGGCGATGGTGACCTTGACCTGGTGACGGGTAATTTTAATCAAACCAATAAACTGTACCTCAACGACGGCAGTGGCGGTTTCACTGCGGGCGCTGGCACAGCTATTGGCAGTGACATCAATGACACTAGGTCAGTGACGCTGGGGGATATCGATGGCGATGGTGACCTTGACCTAGTGACGGGTAATTATGACCAAACCAATAAACTGTACCTCAACGACGGCAGTGGCGGTTTCACTGCGGGCGCTGGCACAGCTATTGGCAGTGACAGTGATAAAACTTGGTCAGTGACGCTGGGGGATATCGATGGCGATGGTGACCTTGACCTGGTGACGGGTAATAGTAATCAAACCAATAAGCTGTATCTTAACGATGGCAGTGGCGGTTTCACTGCGGGCGCTGGCACAGATATTGGCAGTGACAGTGACAGTGATTACACTAGGTCAGTGACGCTGGGGGATATCGATGGCGATGGTGACCTTGACCTGGTAACGGGTAATTTTACTCAAACCAATAAGCTGTACCTCAACGACGGCAGTGGTGGTTTCACTGCGGGCGCTGGCACAGCTATTGGCAATGACAGTGATTACACTTGGTCAGTGACGCTGGGGGATATCGATGGCGATGGTGACCTTGACCTAGTGACGGGTAATTTTAATCAAACCAATAAACTGTACCTCAACGACGGCAGTGGTGGTTTCACTGCGGGCGCTGGCACAGCTATTGGCAGTGACATCAATGACACTAGGTCAGTGACGCTGGGGGATATCGATGGCGATGGTGACCTTGACCTAGTGACGGGTAATTATGACCAAACCAATAAACTGTACCTCAACGACGGCAGTGGTGGTTTCACTGCTGGCACAGCTATTGGCAGTGACAGTGATTACACTAGGTCAGTGACGCTGGGGGATATCGATGGCGATGGTGACCTTGACCTTGTAACGGGGAACCAATCCCAAACCAATAAACTGTACCTCAACGACGGCAGTGGCGGTTTCACTGCGGGCGCTGGCACAGCTATTGGCAATGACAGTGATAAAACTTGGTCAGTGACGCTGGGGGATATCGATGGCGATGGTGACCTTGACCTGGTGACGGGTGATTATAACCAAACCAATAAACTGTACCTCAACGACGGCAGTGGCGGTTTCACTGCGGGCGCTGGCACAGCTATTGGCAGTGACGGTGATGACACTAGGTCAGTGACGCTGGGGGATATCGATGGCGATGGTGACCTTGACCTGGTGACGGGTAATTTTCATCAAACCAATAAGCTGTACCTCAACGACGGCAGTGGCGGTTTCACTGCGGGCGCTGGCACAGCTATTGGCAGTGACAGTGATAGCACTTATTCAGTGACGCTGGGGGATATCGATGGCGATGGTGACCTTGACCTGGTGACGGGTGATTGGAACCAAACCAATAAGCTGTACCTTAACGACGGCAGTGGCGGTTTCACTGCGGGCGCTGGCACAGCTATTGGCAGTGACGGTGATGACACTTATTCAGTGACGCTGGGGGATATCGATGGCGATGGTGACCTTGACCTGGTGACGGGTAATTTTACTCAAACCAATAAGCTGTACCTCAACGATGGCAGTGGCGGTTTCACTGCGGGCGCTGGCACAGCTATTGGCAGTGTCGGTGATACCACTAGGTCAGTGACGCTGGGGGATATCGATGGCGATGGTGACCTTGACCTGGTGACGGGTAATAGTAGACAAACCAATAAGCTGTACCTCAACGACGGCAGTGGTGGTTTCACTGCGGGCGCTGGCACAGCTATTGGCAGTGACATCAATGACACTAGGTCAGTGACGCTGGGGGATATCAATGACACTAGGTCAGTGACGCTGGGGGATATCGATGGCGATGGTGACCTTGACCTGGTAACGGGTAATTATGACCAAACCAATAAACTGTACCTCAACGACGGCAGTGGTGGTTTCACTGCTGGCACAGCTATTGGCAGTGACAGTGATTACACTAGGTCAGTGACGCTGGGGGATATCGATGGCGATGGTGACCTTGACCTTGTAACGGGGAACCAATACCAAACCAATAAACTGTATCTCAACGACGGCAGTGGCGGTTTTACTGCGGGCGCTGGCACAGCTATTGGCAGTGACAGTGACAGCGATGACACTAGGGAAGTGACGCTGGGGGATGTCGATGGCGATGGTGACCTTGACCTGGTGACGGGTAATAGTATGCAAACCAATAAGCTGTATTCAAGCCAATCCTATAACACCAATGCCGGCAATGTCTATTCCCAAAAAGTCAATGGTGTTACAACCGGTGTTGTCGGTGTGACGCTAACGGTCACTGATAACGTTAACACAACTAGTACCCCTAATACCTCTATTGATTATTTCATTACCAATAATGGCGGTGCTCAATGGCACTCAGTGAGCCCCACAGTTCCCTTTTATTTTCCAGACACAGATACTAATGATGTTCGCTGGCGGGCAACCCTCAGATCATTATCACCAAGCATTAGCCCTAAAATAAATGATGTTAGTTTAACGTATATTCGACAGTTGACCGTTTCAGGTCTAACTGCGGTCAATAAAGCCTATGACGGCAACACCGTAGCATTGGCCTCAGGCACTGTGACACTAAGTGGTGTCGCCTCTGGTTCTGTTAATACCGTCGCCTTGACCGGTACACCGAGCTACGCCTTTGCAGGTGCTAATGTTGGCACTGGTATTGTCGTGACTACCACTGGCTATACATTAACGGGGGCGGATGCGAGTAACTACACCTTAATTCAGCCAGTGTTATCGGCAGATATTACTGAAGCGACTGATACCTTAAATGCGGGCGCTGATGATACGCGCGTCTTCGTTGCTGGAGATACCTTTACTCAGGCAGCCACTGGTGGCTCGGGCACAGGTACGGTAACCTACAGCTCATCTACTTTGGCCGTTGCCACTGTTGATGGTAGTGGTGGAGTGTCCATTGTTGGTGCTGGTAGTGCAGACATTACCGCCAGCCGTGCAGCCGATACTAACTACCAAGCAATCAGTGTTAATTATACCGTAACGGTTACTCAAGCGACTGATACCTTAAATGCGGGCGCTGATGATACGCGCGTCTTCGTTGCTGGAGATACCTTTACTCAGGCAGCCACTGGTGGCTCGGGCACAGGTACGGTAACCTACAGCTCATCTACTTTGGCCGTTGCCACTGTTGATGGTAGTGGTGGAGTGTCCATTGTTGGTGCTGGTAGTGCAGTCATTACCGCCAGCCGCGCAGCCGATACTGACTACCAAGCAATCAGTGATACTTATACCCTGATCATCACTAACCAACCCTATATAACCATTACTGCAGTGGATATGAGCAGTAATGCATTGGTTAGCCCTTCGTCGACCAGCGAACAAAGTATCAGCTTGACCTTTACATCCACTGATTCAACGGCCGACTTTATAAATGATGATATTACTGTCACCAATGGTACGTTAAGCGGATTTTCAGGTGCCGGCTCGGTTTATAGCGCAACCTTTACTTCCGCTGCAGACGGTGTTAGCACGATATCTGTCTTAGCTAATACCTACACTGCATCTTCTAGCAGTAATGCTAATATAACATCAAACGTGTTCACTTTGGCCTCGAACTATGCCAGTACGACAGCTATCATAACAGTATCAACTGCGACCACTTCAGGTGATACATCTACTGTCACCGAGAGTGTGCTCAATGCGATTATTGGTCTGACGGGTGTCGATACAACTAACAACCTTGAAGCCTATAAAACAGCGATAGCCTTAGTTGCTAATGCGGGTGAACTTGATACTTTAATTGAAATACAAGCATTGATTGATGCGGTTAATACCGAGCAAGCAGCTATTGCCGCCGCTAATGGCGCAAGTGATGCTGGTTTGGTCGCGGCAGTAGACGATATTAATGGTAACACCGATAGGGTTTTTGCGACTGCAGCACAGCTTAACGCCATTAATGGTGTGACTGGCGCGGTGAGCGGTGTTGATTACTTGGCGGCATTGCTTGCGGGTACATATGTTGACAGAGCCAAGCCGACAGCGGCTGAAATACAAACCGTGATTACTGCGGTTAATGCAGCGGCTAATAATACGGCCCCTGTGGCACAAGAGATTAATGTTGACGTGGCAGAAGACATCGAAATAGCGGTGCTGTTAATGGCCACTGATGCACAGGGCGATACGCTTAATTATGTCATTGTCACCGAACCGAGCAATGGCACCCTAACCTTGCCCAGCAGTGGCGAAGGCTTGTGGTTTTATCAAGGTAATGCTGACTATCACGGCAACGACAGTTTTAGCTATCAGGCCAGCGATGGCGTAAAAACCTCTAATATTGCACAAGTTAATATTGTGGTTAGGCCCGTTAACGACAGCCCCGTCGCCGAAGAGGATGCGCTCACCCTTATTTTTAATGATGAAGGCAGTTATGTGATTGACGCCTTAGCAAACGACAGTGACATTGATGGTGACAGCTTAACGATTACCCGTGCTAGCACGACTATTGGTAACCTCAGTATTGATGAGGGCCAGTTGGTCTATCAACTGAGCGGCGCCTTACAAGAAACTATTGAATTGACTTACACTATTGACGATGGCACAGGTTCAAACAACAGTGTGGCCCGAGGACTTATCCGTCTCACTATTGATAGCACAGCTAATGAGCCTTTGCCGATTGTTATATCAGTGAACGATGTGCAATATCAAGCCCATGAGCTGTTCACTAAAATTGTATTAGACCCACCTGTCGCCCGGGACAACAACAACAATATCGTGGCGGTATCTTTAGTTGACGACGTCTCTCGATTCGCACCCGGTAATCACTTAGTGTATTGGCAAGCAGAAAATAATGCGGGCATAGAGACCTTAGCCCGTCAACAGGTGGCGGTTTACCCGTTGATTTCACTTAGTCAAGATAAGCAAGCCGTTGAGGGCGGGCAATATAGTGTGTCGGTCTACTTAAACGGCCCCGCGCCGGTATACCCGGTTATTATTGGCTATACCGTGGGCGGTAGCGCCGACGCTTTCGACCATGATTTAACCTCTGGCGTGCTTATTATAGAACAAGGCATTGAAGGGGCGATAGCATTCTCTGTCTTTAGTGATGGGCTAGACGAAGACGAAGAAACCTTAACCATTACCTTGGATGAGTCGCAAAATATTGGCGCAAAGTCGGTGTTCACTTTAACGATTGCTGAGCAAAACCTCGCACCTGATGTGACTTACTCGGTGACTCAGGCAAATGAGCAACGCTTAACCCTTATCGCTAATGAAGATGAAGTGGTTATCCAAATCCAAGTCACAGATGCTAACAGTCAAGATACCCACAGCTACCAATGGTCAAGTGATAACGGCACCCTAATAAACAGTAGCAGCGACCAAACCCGCTTTACTTTTACACCAACTGGCCTAGAGGCGAGGGTAACGAAACTGACCTTAACCGTCAGTGACGATGGTAGCCCAGTGCAGAGCACACAAACGGATATCTACCTTAATGTGGTGGCTCAATCAATACCGTTAACCGACCAAGACAGTGACGGTGACTTGCTCCCCGATAACCAAGAAGGCTATAACGATAGTGACTTAGATGGTATTCCTGACTACCTTGACATGGCAAGTGCATGTAACGTAATGCCAGTCGAGGTCACTGAGCAGCAGAAGTTCTTGGTAGAAAGTGAGCCTGGGGTTTGTTTGCGTAAAGGGCTGTTCACTCAGCGTATAATCAGTGCAGGCTTGTTGTTGCTTGAGGCTGATGATTTACCAGGGGACTTAGAGGCCAGAAATACAGGTGGAATTTATGACTTTATTGTCAATGGGTTACCTATTCCTGGTCAAAGTGCGGGTGTTGTGCTTCCGCAGTATATTCCTATTGGAAATAATGCCCTTTATCGTAAGTACAGCACGGCCAATACCTGGGTTAACTTTACCCTTGACGACAAAAATAGTGTCGCCTCCAGTGAGGGCGAACTGGGTTATTGCCCACCGACAAACCATGAGAGTTGGACCCCAGGATTAACCTTAGGTCATTGGTGTGTTCAACTGTTGATAGAAGATGGCGGTCCGAATGATGATGATGGCTTAGCCAATGGGACGATTGTTGACCCCAGTGGTGTCGGGGTCGTGATAAGTGAGAATAGCCCACCCATTGCACAGCCTGAGCTTGTTGAGCTGTTGTGGAATACCGATGTCACCCTTGATGTGCTGGCCAATGACAGCGATGCACAAGGTGATACCTTAACCATTATCAGCGCAGCAGTTGACTTTGGTGAAGTGCTTATCATTAACGAGCAACTCCATTACACCCCCGCGGCTGACTTCGCTGGGGTGGCAACCATTATTTATGCCATTAGTGATAACTATGGCGGTACAGGGTTTGCCAAGGTGACGGTGACAGTTGTGAGTGTGGTCAGCAATACCATCCCTATTGCGACTAACGACACGGCAATGACAGACGATTACAGTAGCATTACTATTGACGTATTGGCTAACGACAGTGACGAAGAGGGTGATACTTTAACCATCCATCGTGCCAGTACACAGAAGGGCACGGTCACTATTACCACAGAAAATACCCTGCTTTACACACCACTAGTGGGGTTTGATGGTATTGATATCATTGATTACACTATTGATGATGGCAATGATAATCAAGCCAGCGCGCAGGTGAGCGTGACAGTCAGGGCTTATAAAATAGTGACAGTGACCAACACCACAAAAGGGGGCAGTATGGGGTTAATGCTTATCGGGCTAGCCGGGCTGTTGCTGTTACGATTACTCCGATTACGCCGCGCTAGCCAACAGGCTACAGGTCAATTAACCACAGCCATGGCGTTGATGCTGTGCATAACCTTAACGGCTTGCACTTCGCCAGATGACTATGTAGTTGTGGAAGCACAAGACGCGTCTTTGGACACAGGCTCAGCAGAAGTACCCGCCCTTGTTGATACGAACACCTTAGTCGCCCTGCCTCAGGATGATGAGGTGAGCACGAGTGCGGGGTTACCAGTACCCCAGAGCACTTTAGTGACGACGACGTTACCCTTGAATACCGAGAAAACGCCAACATTGACAGCGCCGAGCGTGAGCGATGGTGACCACGTGCTTAGGATGCTAGCGGATGAACTTGGCCCAGAAACGGTGACAGAGCCGCAAGCAGAGGCAGCGAGTGGGCCTGTGACCGATACCGTCATAGATATCACCGAGCCTGCAACCCCAGAGCCCATAGTGGTTGTCGCCGGGCCAATCCCCACCGCATCGCCAGAGGGTGGGCTTATCGCGGACACCGACGAGCCAGCGGGCGATATAACCGGTATCCGTGCAACTGGTGAAGTATTGGTGACAGAAGTAACAGTAACGGTCAACGCGCCGGGTGTCATGAGTACGGGTGACACCCCTGATGCCACAGATAATAGTGATAGAAGCGTGACGACCGACACCCCATTGATAGCAAATAGTGCTAGCGATGTAGGGGATGAAATCCATTGGTTTATCACCGTCAATGCCGGACACAGTAAGGTGATTGATACTCTGCTCATACCCAGTAACAATAAAATTGAGGACATCAGTATTGACAACCAGGGCAGCAGTTACACGATAGGGGGAGGCTTTCACTACCAGCGCTTTAGTTTCATCATTAGTTACACCAACTTAGGGGAAGCCGGGGCCGAGATAAGCGGTACTACCCTCAACCGTGACAGCTTTGAGCAATCTTTACTGAATACCGCGCCTAAATTAGTCGATGGTGTGAGCGTAGAAACCCAATACACCCTGTGGTCAAACGACAGGGTGACTGCAGCGGTGGGCGTGGGCTTACTCGCCTGGTCCCTTGATGACAGCAGTCAATTACAAAGTGGCACTATCAGGGGTGAGGAGCAAGGCGTGGATGTGTTTTATCAGGCTAACCTGGCTTATGAACTAAATGAGCGGATGCACGTCACCCTAAAAGTGGCCCGTTATCAGTTAGCGCTGAATAAAGTCAATAATGTGACTGTTGGCCTGCAATACCATTTTTAAGTTTATTTAAGGCCGCCCAAGAAGGTCGCTATTGAGTGGCTAATACCCCGTTGTATGGTAAAGAGCCCCTCTTAGCATCGAGTGCAAGGGGGCATGATGATGTAACAACCCTGTAACTTTACCCCAGGTTTTGATACGCATCAATCCGCAGCAATCAGTCCAATGGATGTCAGATGAAATACCAACAGGGGGTGACCCCAGCGTTAGTCACTCTTATTGAGTGTCGGCTATCTGCTATTTGTAATTATGGGTTTTAGTAGCAAAATGCACCAATATAATTCTAAGTGCTAATGTCTGCTTTGTCGGAACCAATACCATTAACTTAAGCATTTAGCACAAACCTTTATAGGCGATAGAGTATTTATCTACACTCATCTTGACGTGTGGCCGATCGAATTTTCTATCTGGCCTATATGCATTGGTTACTTGAGATGTTTTTTCAATCATTAGCCGACTTAATCCATCATTCGAAATGCACATTAACAACCTCACTACATTACCTGAGATCTGCTTAAGCAATAATCATAGAGTTCAGCTCTACGTCAGTTAAATTACGGCTTGGCTTATTTTCTTTTAAACAATAAGCGACCAATCCCGCGAGTAAATTCAGCATAAAGCCGTTCATACTCCGATGCCTTGAGTGTTCGATATAAGAAATATTCTTAAGTTGGTCGTTTATTGTTTCAACTATATAGCGCCTTGAAAGCATGGCCCTATCCCACAACGATATAGCTTT
Source organism: Paraglaciecola psychrophila 170 (assembly GCF_000347635.1). NCBI lineage: Bacteria > Pseudomonadati > Pseudomonadota > Gammaproteobacteria > Alteromonadales > Alteromonadaceae > Paraglaciecola > Paraglaciecola psychrophila. Next base: position 1,146,774 of record NC_020514.1, read on the forward strand.
TGCTTTCATATTTTTGCGAACTGTTGTGATGAGACTTACACCTTTGTCTAATAAATCCGCTTCCAAAGCTTTACTCAAATAGCCTTTGTCTCCATACAATTTATTAGTCAAACCTTCTGCTAATTCACGTATGGGTTGAGTGTCATGCACATTGCCGGTTGTGACTTTCGCAGCAACAATTTCACCGTGATGATTGACGACTAAGTGGAGCTTAAAACCATAAAACCAACCCATAGTACCTTTACCTCGTTGAGCGATACCGTCGAAGGTTTTATGTCTAGGTATTCGGATGTTATGACACACCTTGATGCTTTTAGAGTCAATGAATTCATGTCCTGAGGGCTTTCCTTTAAGTGATGTGAAGTAGGCACACATGGGCAAGATAACTCTAGGCATGACCGCTAGAAATCGTGTGTAATTCAATAAATTTGGAAACGCATTTTTGTACACAAGAGATACATACCCAAGAGAGTAGTTTTTGAAATCACGGTAATGTGACATATGAAAACTGACGACAATCGTCATAATTTCACTGGTGGTCATTTGCCCTTCTCTTTGACGTTTTCGCGTACCGTCTTCAAGCAGTTGTTTACACCATTGAGGGATAAATACTTTGCAAAAATCATCGACATCACAAAACAACTCAACTAATTTACTCATGCCTGTTCCTTTTTAGATTCATCTCTTTTAGTCGAAAGTTCGGATCTTGGAACAGGCATTTGGTTTAGTTTCTTGAACAGGATTCAGGTTACATTATCTTTAAGTTGGCCAAGGGCGTAAGTTAAATTGATTTTGTATTTGTATTTCTGCAACGCATATACAGTAGGGCCTTTGGTCAGCTCTACAGCAACGGCAATGTTACCTTTCGCGGTTTTATGCAGCTCATTCAACCAAGTATCTATAGATTCAGGTGTGTGTGAAATAACTTTAAAACTGCGCTTGTCACTATCACCAATCTGGACACAAACATCATGTTTTATATTAGCCCATTCTAAACCGACAAAAATTGAGAATTTACTTTTTGAATCATACATAACAAATCTCCAAGAGTGGAACTTTGTTATGTATTCTTTACTCTGCGAAAGAAATATAGACAGCGTTTAATGGCGAGCCCTGAGTGTTCGTTATGAGTAAAGTAAGCCGTTGCATCGAAAGAAAAGCAGAAATCATCATATGAATATCGCTCAATATTCGTATGCAACGAGCACATAACCTAAACAATCTAAGTGTAGATGATTAAGGTTGAAAGACTATATTTTGCTCTGAGGAGTCATATAGTCAATTTCATCGACCGTCTGCAATCTTCTAATTTGAAACAGTCACTATGATCTTCCCTCAGTTATGATTGTGCTCAGATATTTTGAGCTGTCAAATCAGTTGCAAGCAATTACAGTTAATCAGCACTTCTATATTGTTGAAAATTTAGACACAAAGGTTGCAAACTGCTCATAAACTTTCATCTGATTTCTCGGTCTCATCCCCCACAACTCTGCCAGATAATTAAACTATGAATATCAAAATTTTATTTAATAAATTAGTAAAAGAAAACTGGGGCATTTTGCTTTTTACTTTGGTGTTATTTGCTTCACGTAGCAGTTTCGCTGATTGGTATGTGGTACCTACTGGGTCTATGCTGCCGACTATTGTGGAAGGTGACCGGATTTTTGTGGATAAAATGGCTTACCGCTTAGAATTGCCCTTTACTGATATCGAAATTATGCAAACTGGTCAGCCTAAACGAGGTGACATAGTGGTGTTTAATTCTGAGAAAGCCGATAATAGGTTGGTTAAAAGGTTGATTGGGGAGCCTGATGATAAGGTAGCTATGCTTGATAACAAACTGAGTATCAATGGTGAGCAAGTTCTCTACGAGGACAGTGATAATGAACTTCATAAAACCGAGTATCTAGGCGATGTTGCGCATTTTGTACAGTTTATGCCTGTGGCTAAGGCGCGAGATAATTTTTCTGAAGTGATTGTGCCTCAAGGGCATTATTTGGTTTTGGGTGACACCAGAAACAAGAGTGCTGACTCTCGATATTATGGGTTTGTACCTGCAATTGAAATTCAAGGTAAGGCGAATAACGTTTTGGTATCTCTTGATCCTGAAAACTACTATTTACCGCGTAAAGAGAGATTCAATGCGCCGTTGATTTAGGTACTGGCCATAAGCCTAAAATAGCTATTGCTAATGTTTGTCAATAGTAGATGTAAATATTGCAAAGCCATTCATTGCCATATAGTAAGTTTGATTACGGCTAAATGGGTCGCATAATCCATCCTAAATATTAATCACAAAAGGGATCTCCATGAGACGACTTGGCATTATCTTACTTAACTTTACTTTATTCATTAGTTTTAATGCCTACAGCGCTCATCACGGCGGCGCAAATTCTCATCGAAAAGCAGTGTTGGTGACAGGCTCTAGCTCTGGGCTTGGTTTAAAAATGACCCAAGAATTGAGTAAAAATGGCTTCTTTGTTTACGCTGGTGTTTTACATAAAGACGAAATGAAAGCAATGAATGCGATGGACAACGTCACTGCTGTTCAATTTGATGTACGTAATCAACAAGAGGTTGACGCTGCTGTAAAGTTTGTCAATGACCAAGGTCGTGGTCTGTATGGTTTGATTAACAATGCTGGCGTGGCTGTCTTTGGACCTCTGTTGGAATTACCTGTCGAGCAACTGCAATATCAGTTAGATGTAAACGTATTTGGGCCTTTTCGTGTCACTCAAGCATTTGCACCAATGATCATTGAAAGTAAAGGCCGTATTGCCACCACCGGTTCGATTGCAGGTATTCTATCTAGCTCAATGTATGGCGCTTATAGTATGAGTAAACATGCTATCGAAGCCTACACTGATGCTTTATCTTCAGAAATGACTCGTTTTGGGGTGAGTGTGCATGTGATTGAACCTGGAAATTATGCATCCAATATCGGCAACGCCGCTAACAAATTGATGAGTGATACTCATTATTGGACGGATGATAGTCAATACAAAAAAGAGCGTGATGGCTTGGTAGTTAGGCTAACTCAGGTAGAAAAAGGTCCAGACCCTATTGATGTTGCGATGGCTGCATTGGATATTATGCAAAGTGACATGCCAAAAAATCGATATATGGTTACCGCGACTGTTGGTCAAGCTGATGCCACAGTGCGTCGCCAAATTAGTAAGCTGTTAGAACTTAATGATGGCCAAGTTCACCAGTTTGACCGCGCTAGGTTGATTGAAATGCTAGATGAAGAAATCGCTAAAGGTTCAAAAAATAATGCTGCTGCAAAATAACTAGAATACTTAGCTAAACCCAGTAATCCTAGTTGCGCACAGACTAAAATAAGTGGGGCACGCACTAGGTATAGATGTTTGGAGCGGTTATCTATCCAGAGCTCAGGTTATCTTGTAAAACAGCTAAGCTGTTTCTACCTGCAAATTATAGCCAGAATATTTACGCATATTGATCACTCGGTCGCCGTCTAACATCAGATATTGGCCTTTAATACCCAATAGGGTGCCTTCAAATGTCAGTTCTTTATCTAAGTTGATAGACTTTACTTTTTCGGGGTATTGCTCAACGGGATAACAAATATCAATAGCGGGAGTATTGGTGATATCAATCGCTTGAAAGCCATATTCTTCAATGATTTCGTCTAAATCAGCTTCAACTTGCTCCAGTAGTGATTCTTTTAGCGCGGCTAAATCAACTTGTTCGGGCTGACTTTTGAGCATGGTACGCCAATTGGTTTTGTCTGCAATATGCTCTTTAAATGCCATTTCAACCAAGCCACTGGTTAGCCTGTTTTGTACACGCATGATAGCAATGGCTTGGGTGGCGCCTTGATCTATCCAGCGACTAGACACTCCGTCAGTAACATGACGAGTAATCCCAACTTTTACCGTGCCGGTATTGGCTAAATAAACAAAATGGTCTGATAAGCAGTTAGCTTCACCCCAAGCGGGCTCGCGGCAGGTCCCTTTTTCGTAGTGACACAGTTCTGGTTTAATAATACAGGTATCACACTGTGCCAATTTCATTAGGCAACGATAGCAGTATCCCTGATTAAAGCTTTTTTTGTTTTTGTCGCACAATGCACGCAATGTATCTCGCCGCCATATACAACCTTTAGTGATTGGCCTATCAGCGCATTCATATTAATTTCGTTAACGCCAATAGGCAGAGAATATTGAGCTACATTGTTTGAGTCAGTACTCACACTCATCTTGCGGGTATTGCCTTGGTACAAGGTCATCTAATTTTATCCAATAATGGTCTCAAAAATATTGAAACAAATTTAACACAGACATCTATCTAAACAACAAATATCAAACAGTATGATTTTTTATATTGATTTTTACTTGTTTTTTGCTCATCTTATCCCAAGCTCTATAGTAGACGTTGTTCTTACATATTACGGTGAGATTTTCATCAAAACGTTCTCAGGCAAGATTAAAACAGTACTTTTTGGGTACCCAAATAAACTGGCTTGACACAGCATGGGGATGTTTTGAGGAAAACCCTTGAGGCTGGAATATTTGTTCGCTTGATGTGTTTAGAATGACCAAACTTCTAGATGGGCGCCACGCGATTAACGCGTTGGAGAAAACAGACGATTTCAGTTTCGGCGATGTATGAGGGAGCAATGCGCCCTCGACAATAAAAATGTAATCAGAGCAAAGAGGAAAATCTATGAAAATAAATGTTTCAGGTCATCATTGTGAAATCTCAGAGTCAGTTAAAGAAGATATTCATCAAAAGTTCTCTAAAATAGCTAGCCATTTTCCTACCTTAATCGCATTAGATATCATCGTAACTAAAGAGCACGGTGAATTTAGTGCCGAAGTTGCCACTAAATATGAAGGAACCAGTATTGCGGTAAAAGGCAAAGGTGATGTGATGTACCCAGCTATATCCCAAGCAGGTAAAAAATTAGATGCAGCACTTAAACATCGTAAAGGACAGTTAAAAGGTGATTTGCATGAAAAACCCAGTGTTACTACCCCTGAAATTGCCCATGAAATTATTCAGGGTATGGATCTGACCTAGTCTTCCTAGTATTAACCCGCGCGCTCAAGTTAACAATAATATCTTGAGCGCCATGCCTGATATGGCGTTTTCACCTCTCCTTTATTTTTTCTGCACGTTTTTTGCACACTGCTTGCTAGTTTCTTGCACACTGTTTGATTGATTTTTGGTAAGCCTTGCTTGAATTTAAATCAACATGTAGGACATATTACAAATTTTGTTAACAGTGTAAAAACGAATATATCGGTAACGTTATTGACAATTTGTTGTTTGATTGGTACCACTATAAGTCTATCTGCTCATGCTCAAGATCGCGTGTCAAAGGATAAGCCAGAACATAAACGCCCACAATTTTCGTTATTAGATTTGGACCAATATGGTTCTGTCACATTCGAAAAGTTTGCGCAAAGTGACGTGCCAAACGATGATTAAGTCACTATTTTTGGTCATATTGATACAGACGGAGACGGTGTCTTGACAGAACAAGAATTTAACAGCCACGAACCGCCTCATTGCGATAGATAGATATTAAGAATAGATAAAACCACGCTTCAGAGCCGTTTTATCTATTTATTCTTCTTCGCGTTTTCTGTTTGGGGTAACATATTGACAGTCAGTCAATCTTACACACACAACGGATGCCAGTTATCAATGTTTTAGCCCTGCTTAAACAGAATTTTGCGGACAACTCATTATATAAACTACAAACCGTGCAATCTCTTTGGAGTGGCTACGGGGATATTTCGCGGTATGTAAGTCCAAGACTCCACACTACTTTTATTGTTAAACACATTTCACCACCCATCGAGCAAGTTCATCCTAGAGGATGGAATACGCAAACCAGCCATCAACGTAAATTACATTCCTATCAAGTTGAAACCAATTTTTACCGATATTATGCATCCTTATGTGATGATAATTGTGTGGTGCCTAAACTATTGGCTGAGTTTTCAGAAAACCAACAACAGATATTAGTATTGCAAGATTTAGATCACGCTGGATTTTCGCTGCGTAAAGACCAAGCCAGCATCGCTGACGTGAAGCTAGGCATTAAATGGTTAGCCTATTTTCATGCTAGGTTTTTACAACAACCCAGTTCTGACCTTTGGCCTGTTGGCACCTATTGGTATCTGGCTACGCGCCAAGATGAGCTTAAGGTGATGCAGGCAGGTAAACTCAAAGATGCTGCTCAAGCTATAGACAGCGCATTGAATAATGCGTGTTTTCAAACCCTGGTTCACGGTGATGCGAAGTTGGCTAACTTCTGTTTTTCTGATAACAATAGCGCTAACAGAATAGCCGCAGTGGATTTCCAGTATGTGGGTCAAGGAGTAGGTGTAAAAGACCTTGCTTATTTTTTAGGGGCTTGTCTTAGTCAAGATGATTTATTTAAATATGAACAAAGCTTATTAGACGAGTATTTTTCACAGCTCAAACAAGCATTTTGTCATTATCAGTTAAAGTGGGATATTGCGTTGATACAGCATCAGTGGCGCCGCTTGTATCCTTTAGTCTGGGCTGACTTTTATCGATTTTTATTAGGCTGGAGCCCCGACCACTATAAAATCAATGGATACATGCAAAAGCAAACCAACATAGCGCTAGCTAGCTTATAAACTAAGTTATATTCATAAACGCCTCAGGAGCAAAATGAAAACGAATATCATAACTTACGCAACACTGTTACTCAGCCTGCTTATCCTTGATGGCATTTGGTTAGGTTTGGTTGCAAAGGACGGTTATCAACAGGCAATGGGACATTTTATGCGAGAACAGGTCATCATATGGCCTTGGGTTGCATTTTATCTATTGTACCCATTGGCGATTTTGATTTTAGCAATTAACGTTCAACTGCCCACACAGTCTAGATTTTACTTTTTATGGCGAGGTTTTGTTTTAGGTGCAGCGGCTTATGGCACTTACAACTTAACCAACTATGCACTAGTGGTAAATTGGCCTCTGTCTATTACGATTAAAGACTGGCTCTGGGGTGCTGTGTTGACCTCAAGTTGTGCGATGATGGGTGGACATGTGTGGTTGAAATGTTCTTTCAGAGTAAAGTTAAATGATATCTAAGCCGTCTAATGCTGCTCGACTAGTCAGTAATATTAAAGCTGCAATAGGCGCTAATTTACTACCTGGTCTATGTTTGCAGCTGTTCGCTTTAACGATCGGGTTAAGCTACTTCTATTGGCCTGCATCCCAGCAAACCTTTCAGTTTTTTGCTGACTTAAAAACAGAATATGGTGCTTTGTATGCTATTATTTCCACTTCCATATTCGGCGGCTTGTTGCCATTTTTGTATCTATTTCTTAGTGGCAAAATTAAATTTTTAGCAGTTACGCAATTACTTTTTTATATCATTATATGGGCAGCGTTAGGTGGCTTGATAAATGGATTTTATGGCTTGCAAATTCTGTTATTTGGAGAAGGCACAGACTGGCTAACTATATTCAAAAAAACCGTGTTTGATCAATTTGTGTTTTCTGTCTTTGTCACTTCACCATTTATTGCTTTAGCTTTTTTATGGAAAGATCAGCAGTTTAATTGGCAGCAAACCAAAATGCATTTTAATGACCTCATTAAGGTGCAAATTCCTACTACAATTGTGACTACTTGGATTATCTGGATACCTGCAGTGAGTCTTATTTATATGATGCCAAGTAATCTACAAATTCCGTTGTTTAATTTAGTGTTATGTTTTTTTGTATTGATACTGGCTATTTTAAACGTTGATGAAAAATAGCTACGCTAATCATTACATTTGCTGAGTCTTGGTAAGTAGCCACTTATAAGAGTGGCTTTAAATGCACTAAAACCACTTATAGCTAGTCTCGGGTTGAGTTGCGACTAATTGGTTATATATTTCGCCGGAAAAGATACATGTCGTTCATCAGGTGGTTGATGTTACTCATAAATATCCTGCAACAGTTTGATACTTTTTACTTTGGCTGGCGTATCGTAATAGGTCTTTAATGCCCCCATATAAATTTTACTGTTAAACTTAAGAGAGTCACGCTTTGCAATCCCCTAAAACCAGCACCGTTATGAAATGGCTATTTGGCCAACTTCGCCCTTACAAATCAAAAGTGTTTTTTGCTATAACAGCACTAATTGTAGGTGCGGCATCTTGGCTATTATTAGGCCAAGGTATTAAAGCGGTAGTGGACGAAGGGTTTATTGCCGATAATGCTGACAAGTTAGATCAAACGATGTTTATGGTTATGGGTATTGCCCTTGTAGGCAGTATTGCTGCTTATTTTCGCTTTTATTGGATGATTTGGTTGGGTGAGAGAGTTAGCGCAGACATTCGCCAAAATGTGTATGGGCATTTGTTAACGCTATCACCTGCATTTTTTGCTAAAACCCGCACCGGAGAAGTAATTTCACGATTTACCGCCGACACCACATTGCTTCAGTCGGTGGTGGGTATGGGGTTGTCTATGGGCTTACGCTCATGTATTACTTTTATCGGTGCGTTATTCTTGATGCTTTTTTCTAGTCCAATGTTGACTCTGTACGTTTTAATTGCGGTGCCAATAGTGTTACTGCCGATTAGAGTATTTGGTGCAAAAGTAAGATTACACTCCAAAAACAGTCAAGATAAGGTCGCAGACGTGGGGGCTTATGTAGATGAAACGCTACATGAAATCCATACAGTACAAGCTTATTCTCATGAAGAAATAGACAAAACCTTATTTCAATCGCGTATAGAAGGTGTGATGGGGGCGGCACAATTACGGATCAAATACCGTGCTTTGTTGGTGGCATTTATTATGGCGATTAGCATTATTGCTATTACGTCAGTAGCTTGGATTGGTGCTCAGCAGGTGTTGTCGGGTGAATTGAGTGCTGGTGAGCTAACGGCATTTATGTTTTATGCAGTGATGGCGGGTGGCGCTGTAGCCACCATCAGCGAAGTGATTGGTGAAGTGCAAAAAGCAGCGGGTGCTAGTGAGCGTTTAATGGAACTGCTGAATACTCAAACCAGTATTCAGTCGCCTGTTTCTCCAATTGTTTTGCCTAACAAAGTTAGCGGTGAAATTGACTTAAAGCATGTAAGCTTCCATTACCCCCAAGCCGACACTGTTCCCGTTATAAAAAATCTAAGTTTGGCCATCAAAAGTGGTGAGCGTGTTGCTTTAGTCGGTCCAAGTGGAGCGGGTAAGTCTACGTTGTTTCAACTATTACTGCGTTTTTATGATGTCAGCAATGGGCAGATAGCATTAGAAAACCAAGACATTAAATTGTTAGATGTATCTGCATTGCGAGATCAATTTGCGTTGGTACCTCAAGAGTCGGTTATATTTGCTAGTAGTGTTAAAGATAATATTGGTTATGGCCGAACTCATGCTAGTCAGTTAGATATTGAAAACGCTGCAAAGGCGGCCCGTGCCCATGACTTTATTAGTGAGCTACCTCAAGGTTATGATACTAATTTAGGCGAACGAGGTGTGCGTTTGTCGGGTGGTCAAAAGCAGCGCATAGCGATTGCTAGAGCCATTTTAGCTGATAGGCCAATTCTGTTGTTAGATGAGGCCACAAGTTCTTTGGATGCCTCTAACGAGCAACATGTTAAGTTAGCGCTAGAAGAATTGATGAAAGACAAGACAACCTTGATTATCGCCCATAGATTGGCGACTGTTATCAACGCAGACCGGATAGTGGTAATGGACAAAGGTGAGATAGTCGCCATTGGCACTCATCAAGAATTAGTAGAGAATAATGCCCTGTATAGAGAATTTGCACAGTTGCAGTTGGTGAGTTGACAGCTAAAATAATTTTAACCACAGCGGAAATGTGATCTCCGGGTGCCGCGCACCGAGGAAAAGAATAATCAGTTTAAAATCTGTTCCTCTGAATAACGAAGTGGTTGGCGTCATCGGCTCTGTTTTCGCCACCCGAGGTTCTTGGTGGTTCAAAGCTTTTTTATTAAATATTTAAAGGAAGGCAGTTTATGAAAATTGCGCAGGTGGGTGAAGAGGTCCTTAGAACGCCAGCTAGGCAGGTTGAGCAGGTTGAGTTTGAGCAAGAGGCACTGTTCACATTTATGGATGGGTTGCTGGCGACTATGCTTGAAGCTAACGGCATCGGTATTGCTGCACCACAAGTGTTTGACCCTAGGGCTATTATGATTATTGCCTCGCGACCTAATCCGCGTTACCCCGATGCGCCAGATATGCAGCCTTTGATGATGGTTAATCCTGTTATTAAGCAAAGTAGCGACAATCAGGTCTGGGAGTGGGAAGGCTGCCTCTCTGTGCCAGGTTTACGTGGGCGTATTGAACGACCAGATTGGGTTGATGTGGCCTATTTGGATACAGAAGGTAAAGTGCAAAATATCAAGCTAGAAGGTTTTGTCGCGCGTATCTTTTTACATGAGTTTGATCATTTAATTGGTAAAACATGGCTCGATCATATTACCAGTACAAAAAATATCATGGCAAACGATGTTTGGGTGACTAAATTCACCTGAAATTTTTTTATCAATTTATGTTAACTCAGTTAGCATAAACTTTTGAACAACAAATTTTAAATTTTTGGATAGTGAAATTGACTTCTTTATATTCATTTAAAACGATTTTTATCGCCGCAAGTTTCACCTCAGTGGCTTTTATTTCTCACGCTCAGGACGACCAAAATCCTGAGTCCAAATCGTTTCCACAGTGCATCGAACGTTTACAGCAACTAGCTCGTAACGCAGGAGTGTCTGAAAACACTACTGTAGATATTTTAGGTCAAGTTAAGCCTTTGCCAAAAATTCTTGGTTACGACCGTAATCAACCAGAATTTGTTCAGACGTTTACTGGCTACTTTTCAAAACGAGTCACCAATTGGCGGGTCAATAAGGGCCGTGAAAAACTGGCACAACATCGTGAGTTTTTATCCAAACTCACACAGCAGTATGGTGTGCCAGCCCATTACCTGATTGCGTTTTGGGGGCTAGAAACTAATTTTGGTGGCATCAAAGGTAAAATCCCCACTATCCCCGCTTTAACCACATTGGCTTGTGACCAACGCAGAAGTGCCTATTTTTCTGGAGAACTGATACAGGCTTTATTATTACTTGAGCGTGAAAAACTTGATCATAAAGACATGATTGGCTCTTGGGCCGGTGCCATGGGGCACACCCAATTTATGCCAACAGCCTATATGAAATACGCTAAAGATGGTGATGCTGATGGCAAAGTTGACTTATGGAATAATGAATTAGACGCACTGGCATCTGCTGCCCACTTTTTGCAAAACTTGGGCTGGAAAACGGGCTTTAAATGGGGCCGAGAGGTATTGTTGCCTCAAGGTTTTAACTATCAATTAGCAGGTAAATCCCATCCGCAAACGTTGTCTTTTTGGTCACAACAAAACGTGACGCAAGTGAGCGGTCAAACGCTCGGTGATAGTGACATAAAAGCAGCATTGCTTGTTCCAGCAGGACATACAGGCTCTGCATTTATGGTTTACCCTAATTTTGATGTGATCCTACGTTGGAATAATTCCGAATATTACGGCATAGCAGTAGGCCATTTAGCTGATCGAATCAAAGGGCAGGGTACCTTATCAAAACCTCTCCTGGAATTACCTAATTACACATTAGCCGAAATGCAACAATTCCAAGATAAACTGAATCTGTTGGGTTTTGATGTAGGCGAAGCTGACGGTATTTTAGGCCCTGCCACACGCAAAGGTGTACGTGGATTTCAAGTGACTGTTGGGTTGATTGCCGATGGCTATCCATCAAAAGAAACGGTTGAAGCAGTGATGAATGCGACTTTGAATACGGAACAAAACAGGACATAAATAGTTGAGGGTTTGTTGAGAGAAAACGAAATTGATTGATCATCTAACGTTATCCACATCACCTAGCGATATTTAAACTCTGCAACTTTGCACTGACCCTGACACATGCGATTCACTTTCTATCAATAGACTTTTTGCAAGCAAGCAAACGTTTCACTGAACAGTGGCAAACTTGGTTGCTCTATGGCGGTATAAATTAAGATATTAGTGCTTTTGGGGAATGTCGTTTTTACTTGGGGTTGTTATAAAGTCAGCCAATCAAAAGCCAGTGAAATCGACACTCACAATTATGTATTTGGTACTTTGCTATCAGCATTGTTGTTTAGTTTAGGGCACTTGGCTGTTGCACTGATTGTTGACGGGCAACCCTAATGTTTATATATATTTGTACATCATTATCATCATCCCCATCGGCAACAGTGTTTTTGGTTGTATTGCTGGCTATTTTGGGACCGTGGGCTTGAATACACGAGATTGGCACATATGTTTACGCATATAACCATGTTAATTTTGGTGTGATTATTGGCTCACTAAGGCAATTTATTTCTGCTATAATCACGCCGATTTTTTGTACAGCTAGTCGCTGCATTTTTTAGAGAGCATCATGCCAACCATTCAACCCGCAACCCGATCCAAACCTGTCGCCCGTATGAAAGCTGAGCGGGGATTATTTTCTTTCCCTAAATATTGGGCCGAGTGTTTTGGACCCGCGCCATTTTTACCTATGTCACGCAAAGAAATGGACCAGCTTGGCTGGGATAGTTGTGACATTATTTTGGTTACTGGCGATGCCTATGTTGATCATCCAAGTTTTGGTATGGCCGTTATTGGGCGTACGTTAGAAGCACAAGGATTCAGAGTGGGGATTATTTCCCAGCCTGATTGGCATAGTAAAGACGAGTTTATGAAGCTCGGCGAGCCTAACCTATTTTTTGGTGTGACCGCAGGCAATATGGACTCGATGATCAATCGCTATACGGCTGAGCGTAAATTGCGTCATGATGATGCCTACACTCCAAACAACGAAGGCGGAAAACGTCCCGACCGCGCAGTAACGGTTTACACCCAGCGTTGTAAAGAAGCTTATAAAAAACCTGTCATCATTGGTGGCATTGAAGCCAGTCTAAGACGTATTGCTCATTATGATTATTGGTCAGACAAAGTACGCCGTAGTGTGTTGTTTGATTCTAAAGCCGATATGTTGATGTTTGGTAATGCCGAGCGACCCTTATTAGAAATGGCCCATCGTTTTGCTGCGGGCGAAACGATTGACCAGATGCAAGATATTCGTGGCACAGCGGTGATTCGAAAAGAGCCGTTACCCGGCTGGCAAGGTGTGGATTCAACGCACCTAGACAGTATTGGTAAAATTGAACCTATTATTAGCCCTTACCAAATTATTGATGACAAATGCGCCGTCTCCTCTGAGGCTGAAAGGCAAGCGGCAATTGAAGAGCAAAAAGCTCAGCCAATAGTGATTCAGCCATTTACATCAAAAACTGAAAGACGTAAACCTTGGGATAAAACCTATGTTTTGCTACCTGCTTATGATGTAGTGCGCGCCGAAAAAACCCATTATGCCCATACCTCACGTATTTTACACAAAGAGACTAACCCTGGTTGTGCCCGTGCCTTAGTGCAGCGCCATGGTGATCGCATCATTTGGATTAACCCACCTGCTTACCCATTAGAAACCGAAGAAATGGATGCGGTGTTTGATTTACCTTATGCACGGGTTCCGCACCCTAGTTATGGCAAAGCAAAGATACCTGCCTATGACATGATCAAAACGTCAGTGAATATTATGCGCGGTTGCTTCGGTGGTTGTACTTTTTGTTCGATCACAGAACATGAAGGCAGGGTGATCCAAAGCCGTTCGGAAGAGTCGATTATTCGTGAAATAGAATTAATTCGCGACAAAGTACCGGGTTTTACCGGTGTTATCTCTGATCTCGGTGGTCCAACTGCAAACATGTATAAATTGCGTTGTAAAAGCCCCAAAGCCGAACAAGCTTGTCGCCGTTTGTCCTGTGTATGGCCCGAAATCTGTGGGCACTTAGATACCGACCAAACCCCTACCGTTAATCTTTACCGTAAAGCTAGGGAAGTCGAAGGGGTTAAAAAAGTCCTGATTGCTTCTGGTGTAAGGTATGACTTAGCGATTGAAGACCCGAATTACGTAAAGGAATTAGTGACGCATCATGTAGGCGGGTATTTAAAAATCGCACCAGAGCATACTGAAAAAGCCCCACTTGATAAAATGATGAAACCAGGTATGGGTACTTACGATAAATTTAAAGAAATGTTCGACAAATACACCAAAGAAGCAGGCAAAGACCAGTATTTAATTCCTTACTTTATCTCTGCTCATCCGGGCACCGAAGATATGGATATGGTGAATTTGGCTTTGTGGCTCAAAGAGCGTAACTTCAAATTAGACCAAGTACAAAACTTCTATCCGTCACCTATGGCAAACGCCACCACTATGTATCACACCGGTAAAAACCCGATACATAAGGTCAATCATAAGAGTGAAGAGGTTGAAGTGCCTAAAGGCGAAATTCATAGGCGTTTACACCGTGCATTTTTACGTTATCACGATCCAGCCAACTGGCCAATATTACGTAAAACGCTCAAAGAAATGGGCAAAGCCCACTTGATTGGCAATAGCCCTAAATGTTTAGTGCCTGCTGAAAGTCGCAATGAATTAAAAGGCCGCGACCAAAAAGAGTTCGCCAAACGTTCAGGTAACAAAGCATTTGCTAAAGGTAAAACCGCGAATGCAGTAAAAGCACAGAAAGGGCTAACCCGTTTTAGTGATAACCAACCTCACAATGAAGCGGCTAAAGCTGAACAAGTGAGTCATGGAAAGTCGAATAACAAAAAACGGAAACCTCATTAAATCACAGGATTTAGGCAACGATTGTGTGGTTCATCTGATATCTACTCTTTATAAATTTGGTCAACGGTAACTTTTTATTACATAGAGAGTAGTTGCTACTCTGCTTTGCCAACTTCACATAAAAAAGTGTTGTTGGCAGCCTGTTTCAAATAGCCTGCTAAACATCAATTTACATTGATTTTCAATACTGCAACTCTCACAACCCAGAGACAGCAATTAAACCGTGAAGTGCAACACCAGATTAATCAGTAAGTGTCCCGACAAACCTTTAATTGTTCTTAATTTTGTATAAAACTATCATTACTTACCTATTCTCAAGGTTTAAAAATGAAACTGTTTAACAAACGCTATCACCAGCCTGGTACTCGCCCAGGAATGTTAGCCGAACCTGCAAGCGATATATTTACACTTGATTTGCTCGAATATGATGAAAATTCGATAAGCGTAAAGCGTAATCTTGATGTGAATGTTTGTCGTTCTTTTATTGGCACTGAAAAAGTAACGTGGATCCACGTTCAAGGCGATCCGCCTCATGATACTTTGCTTTCTTTAGCTAAAACCCTCGATATTCATGAGTTGTACGTTGAGGATATAGTGAACTCAGGACAAAGACCAAAAGTTGAATTAAACGAGGATCAAATATTTGCGATACTGAGTTTCCCTGTCGACAATGGCAGCAGCGTTCAATTAGAGCAAGTTAGCTTGTGTTTTAGCCAAAATACCGTTGTATCTTTTTGTTCTGGCACGGTTAATCCCTTTAGTAAAATCATCACAAGATTGAACAGTGGGGTGGGTAAATTGAGACGGCGTAAAGCTGATTATCTGTTCTATAGCCTAATTGATACCGTTATTGATTTCGGTTTCCCCCTATTAGAGTCCTACTCTGAACGCATCCAAACGCTTGAAGATCTGCTATGTGATTCGCCTGATAAAGCACAGTTGAATCAAGTGCATAAGTTGCGCCGAGAATTACTGTTAGTTAGACGCCGTTTATGGCCTCAACGAGAGGTGATTAACGAAATATTACGTGATGAGGATAATTCTCAAATATCATTTGAAACCAAGCTACATTTTCGCGATTGCCATGATCACGTTATTTCAATCATGGAGTTGTTAGAAACCTATCACGAGATGACCTCAGGTTTGATGGAACTGTATATGACTAGCGTGAGTTTAAAATTAAATGATGTAATGAAAGTATTGACTATTATTGCCACTATTTTCATTCCCCCTACATTTATCGTTGGTGTGTATGGGATGAATTTCGATCCTAACTTGAGCAGTTTGAATATGCCTGAAATCCAATGGGAATATGGCTATATTGCGGTGTGGGGTTTAATTTTTTCTATGACAACGGGGATGTTAATGTTTTTCAGAAAGCATAAGTGGATTTAATCTTGGTGACCCACTTTCGGGGCTAAGGCACTGCAAGAAGCAAACATTTCTCATTTTCTTCATGGAACCAAGCAAACTAGTTGTCGCTTATTTCCAGAGGTAAACATGTAAATGCTTGGATGAACATTTTCAATAGAGTGATTGCCATAATAGGCTAAAAGGTTATTATCTCTTTTTTTTCAATCATGTTTGAGGCCTCAAAGTGAATGAGACCTCAGTCATCTATGTTATAAATGAGGTCCTGCTAAAGTAAGAGCTTTACCTTCATCATTATCTGTAAACTTAGTAAAGTTACCGATAAATAGTTCGGCTAATTGTTTCGCTTCCTTATCCCATTCATCCACGCTTGAATATGTATTGCGTGGGTCTAAGATATGGCTGTCTACGCCAGTTAATGTAGTAGGGAAAGCAAGGTCGAAATAAGGCAGTGTTTCGCATTCAGCGTTTTCCACTTCACCGCTTAATATTGCATTAATAATAGCGCGGGTTGCCGCTAAACTAATACGTTTACCTGTGCCATTCCACCCCGTATTAACTAAATATGCGCTTGCACCAGCGTCAGACATTCTTTGCTCTAGTACTTCGGCATATTGCGTGGGGTGTAAGCTTAGAAATGCCTGTCCAAAACATGACGAAAACGTTGGAGTAGGGTGAGTAACACCACGCTCAGTGCCTGCCAATTTTGCAGTGAAGCCTGACAAATAATGATACTTTGCTTGTTCACTGGTTAAACGTGATACTGGCGGAAACACACCAAACGCATCTGCGGTTAAGAAAATGACTTTTGTTGCATGTCCCGCTTTACTGATCCCTAATACTCGGTTTTCAATATGTTCAATTGGGTATGAAACACGGGTGTTTTCTGTTTTAGAGTTATCAAAGTAATCAGGTACATTGCCCTTTATCACCACATTTTCTAATAGGGCGTTACGTCTAATTGCGTTATAAATTTCTGGTTCTTTATCAGCATCTAAATCAATTGTTTTGGCGTAACACCCGCCTTCGAAATTAAAGATACCGTCATCATCCCAGCCATGTTCATCATCACCAATTAATGCCCGTTGAGGGTCGGCTGATAAGGTGGTTTTACCCGTTCCCGATAAACCAAAAAATATAGCGGTATCATTATCTTTACCCACATTGGCCGAGCAATGCATTGACGCGATACCTTGAAGAGGAAGAAAGTAGTTCATCATGGAGAACATGCCTTTCTTCATTTCACCGCCATACCAAGTGCCACCAATTAATTGCATTTTTTCAGTTAAGTTAAATGCGACAAAGGTTTCGGAGTTAGTTTCGTGTTTTTTGAAATCTGGGTCTGAAGATTTTGACGCGTTCATAACCACAAAATCTGGCTCAAAATTATCAAGCTGGTCTTCTGTTGGGCGAATAAACATATTTTTAACGAAGTGTGCTTGCCAAGCTACTTGCATAATAAACCTAACTTTAAGTGCCGTATTTGCGTTTGCGCCGCAAATGGCATCTACCACATATAGCTCGCTATCTGAAAGCTGTTGCTGACTGATTTTCTTTAACGCTTGCCAAGTTTCTAATGAGATGGGCTTATTGTCGTTATTGTTGTCTGCGGTCTTCCACCATACGGTATCTTCAGTTGTATCGTCTTTTACTAAAAACTTATCTTTTGGCGAACGCCCTGTATAAATTCCAGTGTCGACATTGACTGCACCTGAATCAGTTACGGTACCTTTCTCGTAACCAGTTAAGGCTTCATCAGTCTCGGCGGCAAATAATGTGTCATAACATGGATTATGGATAATGTTGGTTATATTCTTAAGCCCAACCGTTTCTAAATGCGCGCGGACTTTATCGAGTCTGATACTTTTTGAGGCGCTAGGCTGCTGTTCTTTGATTGTCATATTTTAATCCAATAGTAATTATCTGGGTGTTTTTGCGGCCAAATTATATATATAAAATGTATAGCGCTGGCTGTACCGGACTTTTCAATCTGTTGCGTTAAAGTCATAGGTTTTATACACAAAAAAAATTAATAAATCATAATAACGGTAT
The DNA here is from genome assembly GCF_000347635.1 of Paraglaciecola psychrophila 170. Lineage (NCBI taxonomy): Bacteria > Pseudomonadati > Pseudomonadota > Gammaproteobacteria > Alteromonadales > Alteromonadaceae > Paraglaciecola > Paraglaciecola psychrophila. Next base: position 1,164,922 of record NC_020514.1, read on the forward strand.
TATCTTGGCTATAAGCACTGTGAATAAAAGATTACAAAACGCACATGTACTTACTTTCTGACGTAAATTGTAAATTACAATGTAAAGTAAGGGCTGCTTCTTACTGGTTTATCTTTCATTACAATCATTATGTAAAAGGATATTTTAGTGAGGGAACATTAGCACTTGGAAGGTGAAAAAGAGGACCAAAGTGAGGACATTTACGACTTGCAGATAGTCTTTAATTATACATTTAACGGTTTATTTAAATGAACGACTAAAACTAATATCCTATCAATCAATCAATCAATCAATCAGTTGTTTTTACTTATAAAAAAAGAGAGCTCAAAGGCTCCCTTTTTTAAAGGCTAGATTGAATTAAGCTTTTTTTACTGCCGGCTTAGCAGCTAATTTAGCTACTGCAGCTGTTAAAGCGTCAATTTTGTCACTTAGCTCTTCAATTTTTTTGTCAGAATCAGTGTTATTCAGACCGAGTTTGTTTCGAACTGTCTCGATGCGAGTTTCGATTTCAGTTTGAGCTGCTACTTTGGTTTGGACTTCCTTAACTTTGTCTTTACCTTCAGTTTCAAGCTTTTCGCCTTTAACAACTAACTCATCAAACAATTTGTTTGAATCAGTAGAAAGTGCTTCAAAACGACCTTTAACTTCTTCGTAGCCTTTACCATATGCACCAATACCAGCTAACCAGACTTTACGAGCCATGTCTTCTGCATTAGCGGCTTTTTCTTTGATCATATCGATATTACTCATAATATTTACTCCGTGGATGTTTAAAATTAGATGTCTTGCTTCAATGGATTGCATCTTACGGATCAAAATTAGAAATCGCATACTAATCAACCAATTTTATTTAATATTTCCAAGAAAATATTAAGCATAAAATAAAAAGTCAGGTTTATTAGTGCCATTTCTGATGCTTTTTAAATAATTTATCGTGTTGTGATAGTTCTCAGACCTTCTTTGTTTGTAAATCCATTTCTTCAATTGGAGCTATGTGTTGTAAAAAATCGAATAAATAGGTAACGCTGGCTCTATTGAAAATTGCTCAATATTTGCTGTCTGTACAAAATCGTAACGTCTTAAAAACTGTGACCATAAAAACACTCATTACATAAACGGGTGCTACTCGATTCAAAAATAAGGGGATGCCGACTGCTGCCATATTTTACATACTCCAGATTTCAATCGCACCTTACTTAGGGGGATACCCCTATTTGTTCTTTTTGCATTACTTGAGAAACTAAGTAGGTAAAGTTAATAACAAATAGTTAACATTTGGAGCAACCTAAGACATGAAAAAATTTACATTAAGTGTATTGGCTGCCGCTGTTATATCAGTGACGCTGCCTTCGCAAGTTTTGGCACAAGCAGCTATTGGCGAACAACTAGCACAAGTACTGCCGACTATGAGCGGCGAAGAAACGATTATGGCAGTTGTTACATTTGAACAAATGAGCCCAGTATCGGTAAGTCAAATACGTTCATTAAAAGCGTTAGGTATCGTTAAAGGCGTTCAGTTTTCTGCCGTGCCCGTGATGGGTCTTGTTGCTAATGTCGCACAAATTGAAGCTATCGCTGCAAGAGACGATGTTCGCTCAGTCTGGTTAAACCGTAAATTAGACTATTTCAACGCCAGCTCACGTCAAATAACTGGTGTAGACAAAATTCAAGGTGCTGAGTTTGCTAACCGTAATGGCGGCACTGAATACACTGGTAAAGGCGTCACTATTATGGTGAATGATTCTGGTATTGATGCCACCCATCAGGATCTGTTTTTTGGTGATGTAGTGGTCGATAACGTTCAAGCCGCTACGCATTCATTGGATCTTGCTGAGACTGGCATTACCGATGGTTTTGTCATTCAGGGACAACCTAATACTGATCTAAATGTCGGCCATGGTACCCATTGTGCTGGAACAATAGCTGGTTCAGGGGTTATGTCTGATGGAAAATATAAAGGCGTAGCGCCTGATGCTGATTTAGTTGGTTATGGCTCGGGAGCAGGCTTATTTATTTTGGATGCTGTCGGGGGGTATGATTATGCCATTAATCACGTATACGACTATGAACATCCGTTACGTGTTATGAGTAACTCTTGGGGATCTGGCGGCAAGTTTGACCCTAAGGGCCCAGTAAACTTGGCGTCTTATAAAGCCTATAAGTTTGGAATTTTGTCAGTATTTGCTGCGGGTAATGCTGGGTCTGGTGAAAATACCCATAACCCTTATGCTCAGATCCCTTGGGGAATGTCTGTAGGTGCAGGTGATACAAATGGTAATTTGGTCAACTTTTCTTCTCGTGGTTTAGAATATGAAACGGGTGATTTCACTATGCCTGATGGGACAGATTGGACCTATAAGAATGAAGTTACGATCGTAGCACCAGGTCGTTACGTCATATCAACACGTTCATCTACTAATATGGTTGCCAACGGTAATCAAGCAGATTCCGTTATTGAGCCCGCTTATTTACCTTTTTATACGCGTATATCGGGTACCTCTATGGCAACACCTCACGCAGCAGGCGTTGTGGCTCTGGTAATGGAAGCTAACCCATCGTTAAACATTGATGAAGTGAAACAACTAATAAAAGAGTCGGCTACTAATATGCCTGGCTATGAAGCGTGGGAAGTAGGGGCGGGTTATATTAATGCGCGCGCTGCGGTAGCCGCAGCAAAGGGATTTGACAATAACCAAAAAGAGACAATTAACAACAGTTCAGATTCAGAATTTTTTGCAAATATCGATATGCAAGCTCAAAAGATCTCTGAAGGAAAATTAGCTTTTGATACCGTAGAGTCACAAGTAATTGAGCTCGAAGTTGGTCCCAATGCAAAATTCGTAAGTGTCGGTGTAACTGCTTTGGCAGCCATTAAAGCCATTCTCGAAGATCCAGATGGAAATCGTTACGAAGGAGATTTCACAGCGCCTCTTTTGGCTGACAGCTCAGTTATTACTGCTCCTGCTAAATCAGGTACTTGGAAATTATCTATGCAACCTGATGCTTTTGGTCTAGAAGTGTCGCCCCTAGGAGTTGCCTACGATGAGCAAGCTCAAACTGACGAAGCAAGTGATAACCGCGTTACTTACTGGGCATGGCAAGACGTATATCAGGGCTCAGATGGTATGGATGATGTAATAGGCCATAGTCAACAAGATGCAATAGAAAACGCAGTTCTTGAGCGTTTAATGGACGGTCGCCCGACTGGGCAGTTTGAACCTGATTCAATGCTGTCCCGTAAAGAATTAGCAAAGGCATTAGTTATGGGTGCAGCAGTGCGTCAGCATCGTAGCCTTGATAATGAGCCAGAAATTATGATTACTGGCGTTGGCAACAGATATCGGACTTATGCTGAGTCAGTCATTGTGCCTGGTGCAGCGTTGAAAGATGCGAAACAACAATTTGGTCCAGTCATGATGGCTGATGGTGGCGATTTCCGCGGTGGTGATGCGGTGAAGCGCGCAGAGCTAGCCTACAGTTTGGTACAAGTTATTGGCAAGGCACAAATTGCTATGGACTTTGGTGATGATCACCAGGTCACCGTTAACTACAACGGACAGACAATAACGATTGCTGACCAAGGCACTATTCCCAGTGACATGCGAGGATATGTACAAGTTGCACTTGATGAGGAACTTTTAGGTGCTAGTTACAATATAACGCAAGAACAATTCGGCTTAGAGCCCAAAATTGGCGCCAATTTTAACCCTGACAACGGCATCACACGAGCTGGCTATGCCATTATTGCTAACAAAATAGATTCACTTTATTTTGTATCAGGAACTGCCTCTAACGCTGAATAGCGATAGTGTTTTAAGTTCTGTTTAACGCCCCGCTTGCGGGGCGTCTTTATTTGTAACCAATTCAAAATTAGATAGGGGGAACCCCCTATTTCTAAATTTTCACTATCCCGACAGAATACTTAAAAAAACATGTCAATTATTTTAATAATAAGAGCGAGTAAAGAAATGAAAAAATTTACCTTAAGTGCAATAGCCGCCGCAACCATGGCGTTGACTATGCCGTCAGTCGTGTCAGCTGAAGCTGCCATTGGTCAACAGTTAGCTGAGTTTTTACCTACTATGACCGCAACCGAAACGGTTATGGCTGTTGTTACTTATAATCAATTAGAGCCAGTTTCTACAACCCAACTTGAGCATCTTTCTACACTGGGTATTAGTCAGGCGGTTCAGTTTGCTTCGGTTCCTGTTATTGGGGTAGTGGCTAACCTAGAACAAATTAAAGCCATTGCTAAACGCAGTGATGTACGCTCGGTATGGTTAAATCGTCATCTAGAATACTTTAATGCTGATGCTCGCCAAATTACTGGTGTCGCTTCAATACAAGGTGATGATTTTGTTGAACTTAACGGTGTCGAATATACTGGTAAGGGGGTCACTGTGATGGTGAACGATTCGGGTATCGATGCCACCCATCAGGATTTATTTTTTGGGGATAAAGTTATCGACAATGTGCAAGGTCTAACCCACGCGAGTGCCCTAAGCATTGTTGGAGTTACTGAAGGTTTGATCATTAAAAACCAACCTAACACTGATACTAATTCAGGTCACGGCACCCATTGCGCAGGCACAATTGCTGGCTTAGGTGTCATGTCAGACGGTAAGTATACTGGTGCAGCGCCCGATGCTAAGCTAGTGGGCTATGGCTCAGGTGCGGTGATTGCTATTCTTGATACTATCGGCGCTTACGACTACGCCATTAGCAAGGGCGATAGTTACGACGAAGGCCCGTTACGGGTAATGAGTAATTCATGGGGGTCAAGTGGCAAGTTTGATTCATCAGGCCCCGTTACTTTAGTGTCATATAAAGCACATAGATTGGGTATATTGTCTGTGTTTGCAGCCGGCAATTCAGGTTCAGGCGAAGATACACATAACCCTTATGCTCAAATCCCTTGGGGAATGTCTATTGGCGCAGGTGAAAAAGACGGCACTCTTGCTGGTTTTTCTTCAAGAGGTTACAAGTGGGAATCAGGTGATTTCACTATGCCTGATGGCACAAACTGGACATATAACAACGAAGTGACCGTCGTGGCTCCAGGCGTAGATATTATCTCTACTCGCGCTCTCACCAATGCAGGTGCTAACGGTGGTGCCGACGATGTAGAGGCGATGGACGCAACGCATGTACCGTTCTATACCATGATATCAGGTACATCTATGGCAACGCCTCACGTAGCCGGAATTGTTGCCCTGATGATGGAAGCTAATCCAGATTTGGACACACTCACAATCAAAAGATTGTTACAAGAATCCGCTACTAATATGCCAGGTTACGAACGTTATGAAGTCGGTGCTGGATATGTGAATGCACGTGCAGCAGTTGCAGCAGCGAAAAGCTTTGATATGAACCATAAAGTAACGGTGAACAACCTACGCGACAAAGTGTTTAATGCGAATGCATTGATTAAAATCAGTGACAAGACCTTTACAGATAACATCTGGGTAATGCCCGCTGGCACAACAGAGCCAGTAGGATTGAAAAATGCATTTACGTTTGACGTACATGCTGATGCCATCTGGGTTAAAGGGTCAGCGAGTACACTTGCTAATACTTCTAAACTGGTTTTAATTGACCCACAAGGTAATGAATACTTTGGTAACTTAACGTTGCCTGTGCTTGGGACTGAAATGCGTGTTACTGCTCCTGCGATGGAAGGCACTTGGAGTGTCCGTGTAGACGGTCTGACGTCTTTGTCTGGTGTTAATCCTGACCCGCTTGGATTAACCAATGGCCCCATGGCGCCTGATAATTTTGACGTTACCATCACATTTGAAGATTTGATTGGCTTTGATGGAGTAGTCGATATAACAGGCCATCCATATGAAAAAGCGATGCAATATGCTGTTAGCAAACGACTGATGGATGGTTTTAACGACCGTGGTTTCCGCCCAGACGCAAAGTTAAAACGTAAAGACCTCGCTAAGTACTTAGTCATGGGTGGCGCTGTTCGTCAATACCGTGATCTAGACAACGAGCCGCAGCCAGCTCTTAGTTCAGTTCCTACTAGTTATAAAGCATTTGTTGAATCTGTATCGGTTGAGGGGGGCGCATTGAAAGATAAGCTGCTTAACCAAGCTCCTATCATGCTTAGCGAAGGGGGTAACTTTGCACCTAAGGGACGGGTAAATAAACTAGATCTTGCTTACAGCCTAGTACAAGTATTAGGGCTTGAATCGGTCGCTAAAGCGTTTGATCCTAGCGATGATATTACCGTTGACTATAATGGTCAGATTATTGTGTTAGCAGATCAAGATAACATTCCAGACGATATGAAAGGTTATGTGCAAGTTGCAATACAGCTTTCATTATTGAATGTTAACTTCGCCGTGGTTCAAGGCTATTACGACTTGACGCCGCAGCTAACTGCGACCTTCAAACCAGGTTACAAAGTGACCCGCGCAGAATACGCGGTTACGGCTGGTCGTTTTTTTGGACAATACTTCAGTCAGTAATATTAAAAAGTAACCAGGAGGCCAATCGGCCTCCTTTTTTTATATGTGAAACAATTTTACAGGTTATGTATCCCTTAAATCATTGTTAATATTATTACCACAATCAAATCCTCGGCTCTACACACAAACTCACTCAAATTTGCCTCATCTGTTCGAGCATACTAAAGTTTGCAACTAGGAATTAATTTTTGAAACTTGCATTAGGTCGGGTTTGTGCTGTGAGCTCACAGCCATTTGCGGTCGTTCATTAACGATGCCAGAACGCGCAGCTTTTAAATTGGTGTTTATGTGGTCGCGAAGCGTTAAGCCACAAAAAGAGCACAAGAAAAGCTTTCGTCGTTGCTGGCCTTATTAACTGCACAATGCTTCTTTAATACATTTAACTCTCTGGTCGCTCAATATGGGCCCCTTGAGTATTAATATGTGGGCATTAATATGCTTTCTAAAAGATGCATATTCGCCAACGACTTCATGAGGTATCAGTACTGCATCGATTACATCAAAGTTTTCATCGTATATCACTGCGGCCAATTCATCGAAGTCTTTTTCATCATATTTTCGGATGGCACTTAGCTGGCGTGACCTATTGTCTGGCGTAATTCGGCGGCCTTTAATTTGCACTCTGACATTATTTTTATCCATGCCGTCATAGCCTGCTTTTGAATTAGCTTGTAACTCAAGATTAAGAGCTTTTGCCACAAGCCACTCAGTATAATCTCCGAGTGGATTATTCTTAGTACGAACAACCCTTCTATCTTTCAGCTCATCGATGACCGATGATTGAAGACGAAGAAGATCTTTAATACCTAATTCATTGAAGTTCACTCGTTCCCTCTTTGACAGCTAATCGTTTATTAGTGCGACATTTCAAGGTCGACAATCTTGAAAACTAGACTACCTTGTATAGTTGAAAAGTCCAGAGTGAGTACGCTAAGGCGTTTATGAGTCAGTTATATGACTATAATTCGCTCATTGGAGCCATTCGCTGAGCGTCACAAATGTACCCAGCCTGTGTGAAAACTATTTTCAAGCCATTATTTAAACGAGAACTGATGTAAATATGCGTCTTACATTAAAATCTGACTAAGTTTTCTAACCAATCAAATACACATTTTACGTAGCATTGCGTTATTAATTTGGTCATTGGAGTTTTCACACAGTCTGTGCCATAAGGGGACATTCATCATTAGCTTGATAAAACTAGTTTAGATAGTTGTGAGAGCCTCTATAGAAGAAGTTGAGTTTACTTCAATGAAGTTGCTTAAAATTGAAGTATTTAAGCTTTGTCACATGCAAACTTTATCTCTAGATATGGTTTCAAACTTATTTGACTGTGACATGCCACCAGATATTCTTTCTGCTCTATTTTAATTAAGTTAAAAGTTAATATCATAATTAAAATAGTGTATGTCGAATACAATAGCCAAAACATTAGGAAATGGACTTTCTTCTATAGGATATTTTAAAAGGAATTTGAAGTCCCCCTTACCATTCTGGTCATTGACTTGAATAAGTGTAGGTAGTCCAAAACCTTGTTTTTTCTTTCTTAAATGGGACACAAGCGAATTACTTTCTTTGTTGTTAGGAAGTTCTATTATTTTTTTATTTAAGGATCCCAATAGCATCATCAAAAAACCTTGCCACTTAGCTCCTATATAAAACTTCGAAGCATCAATATCTAAGCTTTTTAATAGTGAAATAATATCGCTTCGTAACGTTTCCAATCCAATTAGTTGGCTGAAATACTTATGATCGTCGGAATGCCATTCCATAGTAATATCAAGCTAAAGAAGACACCTAGAAGCTAAAGAAAGCTAAAGAAGACACCCATTTTTAGGAAGTAGCAAATCACCTGTTATGCCCTAAACTATAAGGTATTCACACAACCAAGGATGGTCTGTTATGCCTCAGCCACGTAGGAATCAAATCAGTTTAATCAAGCTAAAGAAGACACCCATTTTTAGGAAGTAGCAAATCACCTGTTATGTCCTAAACTATAAGGTATTCACACAACCAAGGATGGTCTGTTATGCCTCAGCCACGTAGGAATCAAATCAGTTTAATCGATACCCCTTATTACCACTGTGTTTCCCGCTGCGTGCGTCGTTCTTTTTTGTGCGGTACGGATAAGTTTACTGGGCAGAGTTACGAACACCGCCGAGGTTGGGTAGAAGAGCGTTTGTTATTTTTGTCGTCGGTATTTGCTATCGACATTTGTGCTTATGCGGTCATGGGTAATCATACCCATGTGGTTCTGTGTGTGGACAAAGATATGGCTGAACGCTGGTCGATGAAAGAAGTTATAAGACGTTGGCATCAGCTTTACCAAGGTACGTTATTGAGTCAAAAGTATCAAAGAGGCGGCACACTTAGTAAAGGGGAAATGATGAGTCTAGAGGAAACAGTGACAACTTACCGTCAGCGTTTATACGACATCAGTTGGCTAATGCGTAACCTCAATGAGTACATTGCTCGCGAAGCTAACAAAGAAGATGGTTGCACAGGCAGGTTCTGGGAAGGCCGATTCAAATCTCAAGCTCTGTTAGATGAAACTGCAGTATTAGCCTATATGGCCTATGTGGACTTAAATCCTATTCGCGCCAAGATGGACACCACGCCAGAAACGTCAAAACACACCAGTATTCAAAATCGAATACATTCTCTTATCAAAGGCGAACAACCTAAAAATCTGATGCGTTTTGTGGGTAATCACAGACAAGATGTGCCTAAAGGCATTGCTTACAGCTTAATTGATTATTGTGAACTAGTAGATTGCACAGGTCGCTGTATTAGAGATGATAAAGCAGGATATATAGAGCAACAGCATAGCCCTATTCTTGAGCGGCTTAACATTAACGTAGAACAATGGTTAACCCTGACCACAGAGTTCGAAAAACACTTCAGTACTGCCGTAGGCAGTGAGCACATGTTACAGCAATTCAAACAGCACACAGACCATAGGCGTATACGAGGGATGGCAAAGGCAAGAGCCTTACTTCAATCAGCCTGAATCACATCTAAATTTATCCTCAAATCCTCTAATAATAAGTGTCTCAATCATACTGTCTGCAATTTGAGCTGTGCGCCCATGTTAACTGCATTCATCTCGTTCAATCCCAAATAAGCTCGAGTTCCTCATTTTAAAACCAAGAAATGTGAATATCTCTGCCACTTTGTGCTTATTGAATATGCTGTGATTGGGTGTTTTATTACTTTGGGTGTCTCGTTTAGCCGCTTTGTCTAGATAACAAATATTTTACCATGACAAGGCTATTTTTATTTATATTATTCAGTTAGTTATGCAGAATTTGGCGTTCAAGTTGAACTCCGAAACTTGAGTCTCTAATACAAATCCATTTGATACCCATGCAGAAATCTATTGTACCATACCATCATGTTGATAAACTCATCAGCTCCATGATGAAGACGATGAAGATGAAGACCATGATAGCACAACATCGCGTCGCTAAGCGGTGCTTCTCGACAGGCCCCGTGGCAGCGGCTTATGAACTCAAGGTGGACGCGGGGGAGGTGCGACGAGATGACGCGCAAGTCGCTCTGGCGGCAAAATTCGATGCCCTGCACGAGTCTCTTGCCTCGCTCCCACCAGGACCCGTTCGCACCGACGATCCGACAGAGAGCAGCTGACAGGCAGCAGTCCACTGTTACTGGCGCGATCCCTGGCATCCGCCCAGTCCTTTCTTCGAAAGAAGTTCCATTTGTGGTCTTTTGGTCCACCACCACGAGGCATGTACATTCATGGACCGGTCGGGGTCGGCAAGAGCTTTCTAATGGATCTCTTTTACGCGTCGGTTACTGTTCCTGATGATGATTCTTGCTGTAATAATGACAGCCACAGCCACAAACACGCAAAGATTACCAAACGCCGCGTCCACTTTCATGAATTCATGCTAGACGTCCATCATCGAATCTTTGTCTACAAACAGAAGCACCCACGAGGTGATGCGATTCCCATCATTGCGCAACAATTGGCACAAGAAGCCCAACTCCTCTGTTTCGATGAATTTCAAGTGACAGACATTGCCGATGCCATGATTTTGAAGCGACTGTTTTTACTATTATTATTGGATTGGAATGTCGTGGTGGTGGCCACCTCGAATCGACCCCCCGATGCCTTGTATGAGGGAGGCATTAACCGATCCCTCTTTTTGCCATTCATCGACATATTGAAACGCACGTCCGACATTATTTCCATGGAGGATTCCCGCAAGGATTATCGACTCGAAACTCGAGCGGGTGGTCAATCCTATTTTTGGTCAAACAAGGATGTTCGTGGCGATAATAATATTAATAACAACATGCAGGCGCAGTTGGAAGAAATATTTGGTGGCACTGCATCCGGAACTGAGGCCGAGATCATTCCCGTCCTCTTTGGTCGCACCGTCCAGGTAGCCCGATTGAATGACAGGTGCGCCTGGTTTGACTTTTCCGAGTTGTGCTACCAACCGCTCGGGGCGGCCGATTATATTTCCCTCTGCTGCCGATTTCCGGTCCTCATCATGGACTGCGTCCCCCAACTGGACGCCAAACACCTCAATGAAGCGCGACAATTCGTGACCCTCATTGACGCGTGTTATGAATCTCGCACCCGCTTGGTGCTGGCGGCACAAGTCCCGCTCGACGAATTGTTTGTCGATTTTGAAGCGCAAGTCGAAAGCAGTGATGGAGATGAAGAATTGTTTGTCAGTGAGAAGGGGGGAAGCTCGAGTTCCTTTGCGACGACCATGATTCGCACCAAAGAGGGGGAATATTTGGAGTGGTCGGCGACGGGTCGAATTGGCGTGTCACTGGCACAATTATCGGCCACCAATGATCTCGCCTTTTCCTTTCGACGAGCCGCGTCTCGGTTGGTAGAAATGGGTGGAAAGGAATGGGGACGGCAATGACGAAAGTTCTTTACCTTGCAAAGCATTGCACCTATGGCAGAGCAAGGGCTTGCGTCAGGCTGTGCCGCAAAAGTGGCAGGCTTCAGTCTCCATGCAGGTGTCATGATGAGCAACGCACAGGATAGAAGTAAACTCGAAAGGCTGTGCCGTTATATTACCCGCTCTGGGGTATCGGAAAAAAGGTTGGCAATAACGACTTACGGTAAGGTGCCCTACCAACTAAAAAGTGCCTTACATCAGTTGCAGAGACATCATCCTAATTTGCTAAAACTTAGGCTTCTTGCTCCTGAATCGCTATGACCACGAACGTCTGCAATTGGCTCAGATTGTGTAAAAACTTCAACTACCCAATTAATTACGCAATGCTACGTAAAATGTAAGTTTCCTTAGTTATGAAACTTGGTCAGATTTTAATGTAAGACACATATTTACATCTATTTTTGTTAAAATAATGGGCTGAAAATAGTTTTTACACAGCCTGCGCACGTGGCCGACGGATAGAGGAAGTTGATGTTGAAGGGTTTTAGCAGCAAAATACAGTAATATAATTCTTCGTTTGTATGTCTGCTTTGTTGGATCACCTGCCATTAGGATACCAATCGACAACATCAAAAAGTTTAAAGGTATACAGATTTTTTGAACGACTATAGATCGCTCATAGCCGTCTGTCAGTTTATTAGGCAAGGCTGAGTTTCAAACATTAATTCATTGAGTTTTATAGAGCTTAAGCTTTGGCTTTTCCTCGTTATAAACATTATGTAATTTGGGCGAAATCTAAGTAAACAAATCGCCGGGTTTCAAAGAGTTTCAGTTTCAAACATCAATATGCACGAACATCATCCTCATATAACGTGACAAAGTGATCGCTTATACCCTCAACTTAGGCTCAGTCATCTTGATGTATTTTAATGCCCCTATGATGTAGCTTATTAAGACATTTTATTTCAATTTAGTTATTCGAGAGTATTCATTCTTAAGCAAAGAGATAAATGTGGCGATGATTGTTGATTCTCTTTGATAATGAACAGCCTTTAATTATGTTGTATAGGTTAGTTAATTACACAAGCGGTATCTAAGCTCTAAAACCTAATGTGTTGAATGGCAACTCTTCATTTAACCTTGCCTCAAATTGAAATTAGGCTATTTTGCAGGTGCGGTGATATTTTAAAGTTTAGATAATAGTGAAGTTGTGAACGTTATCTTTTGTTATTGATTAACGTTTTTTTTGCAGATATAAAAAAAGGCAGCCTTGGCCACCTTTTGGATTAGCGTGTGTCGTTACACTTACTTTGCCATAAGTGGTGTCAGTTGTGTCAAGCTCATTGCCATTACTGCACGGTTGACTGGAGTGTCTGGATTAAAACGGGCTTTCAAAACTTGCCCCATTCCAACGAGATCATCCTCAAAGCTAAATGCAGCTTGCAATAAACCCGCATTCAGCGCCAGTTGAACATGGCCAAGTAGTTCAGGTGCAATCATGTCACTGTCTACTACTTCAACCCATTGATCAAAGATAAATACTTTTAAAGGCTGATCTTGATCGACTTCAGCTGCTGCTTCTTGCTGGCCTAACATTTGTACCAATGTGTAAGCTAATGTCTCACGTGTAACTGGCTTAGTCGCACCAAACATATCACTGGAATCAGACTGCATCACCCCTTGATTTGCATAAGCACGGTCTTTAATTGAAGCACCATTGGTGACCACAGAATTCATAGCCGCTGCGGTGTCAGAATTACTGTCAACAAAATTGACAGTGTTGCCATCATTAGATTGGCGAACAGCACCATAAAACATCATCATATTGGCTAATTCAGCTTTGGTGACTGTTTTATCTGGCTGAAAACCCTCTTCGGTACCATCCATCAAATGACTGGCTACTGCAAACTTGATAAAGCTTTCAGCTGGGTGACCGATTGCATCGTTGACACCGAAGTAGCTATCAATTGCGAATTGTTTTACGGTAACAGTGGTCGACTCAGGCCCAGCAACGCCATTGGTGACTCCCAACGGATCTACACTTTGCCCAGAGATACTGCCGATCCCGCCCATATATAGCTTCCATATACCTGGCATACCAGTAGCTGAAATGGCCCGATTTGTACCTTGAACTTGGATAAGTCCTATGCCTGAGCTATAGCGATTGCCCTTAGGATCTTCCAGCACAAAAGCGGTTCCTAACTCAACTGTTCCGGTGGCCATGATCATTGATACATTGTCGGCTACGACAAACTCTTTTACATCGGTGTCACCCACTGGAGTGAAACTAATAGGATAATCTTCAGAAGACGGTATGCCTAAATTGGCACCTGCATTAAAATCAATGGCTGTTTTGTCATGGTCGCCAAAACTGTCACTCATCGCTAGCGCGGCTTTAACTGCAGCGTGGGCATTGACATAGCCACTACCGACTTCCCAAGGTGCACGACTTGGCATATTTGTGGCGGTATCTTGTAATATTTGTTTTACTTCACGCCAACCGAGATCAGGGTTAGCTTCAAGCATCAAAGTCACAATGCCTGATACATGAGGTGCAGCCATGGATGTACCGCTGTTAACTGTATAGAAAGGTACATGGGTGGTATCCATATAATCACTATCACTGGATATAGATATCGCATTCGAATAGTTGGTGCTGGAACGAGCCGAGATAATATCTACCCCTGGAGCCGTTACTGTGGGGCGATCTAGCCATTCAAAGACTTCACCATCGATAGTGACAAGTCCACCTTTTTCAGAAACGCCACGTGAACTAAAATCAGCTAAATTACCGTTTTTGTCGCCAGCGGCAACGGCGACTACCCAAGGTGCCTTTTTAAAGTTACCGGTGATAGTGGACTCTCCTGAACCAGAATTACCTGCAGAGAAGACTACAATTATGCCTCGGTCAGCCAGTATTTTAGTCACCACATTAGTGGGGTGATCTGGGTTGAAATCGCTGCCCACATCGCTGGTTTGGCCAAACGAGTTAGAAATAACACGAATATTATAAGTATACTGATGTGTTGAGGCGTAGTCGAAACCGCCCATAGTGTCCAAAAGAAGATTATAAGCCCCTGAGCCATAACCGATGATATTGGCGCCCGGCGCAACACCAGTATGCATGCCGTTACTCATTGCTCCATTGCCCCCGATAGTGCCAGCTACATGGCTACCATGGCCTGTGGCTACTTCAGTGTTAGCAACGTTTTCCTGATAAAGAACAGGCACTATACCTGTGTCGTTGAGTAAATTGAATTGACCAGCAACGTTTTGCACGACATGTTGGGGGAATTTGATGTCGTTATGATTGCCATCAATGCCGCTGTCATTGACCAACACACCGATACCACGACCAGAGTAAGGAATGCCGTTTTTACGCATGCTTTGATCAGCACGCAACTGCTGTACACCGGTTAATTGTGTTGCTTCAAAATTTTCCAGGGTGATTTCTTCATTTTCCCATATGGAAACCACGTCATCACGAGTATATATTGCCTCAATCTGTGATTGGGTCGCCAATGCACCCACAATGGGTAGACTTTGCATGCTGACTCCGCTTATACCAAGTGAGTTCAATGCAGCAAGCTGTGCGGTGCTAAGTGCGCCTGTTTGGTCAAACGCAATAATGACTTGGTGCAGGGAATCCTGATCAGAGTTGGCTAAAATATTTTGTAAGTCTGAATCAAACGTTTTGGCCTGTATAGATGAACTCGCTAAAGCAACAGCAATGGATATCGAAAGAAGGTGAGTTTTATTTTTTATTATATTTCTCATGTGAAAACCTAATGTGTTTAATGACACCACTAGATTTTCATATCCCACAGAAAGCCTCAATAGGGGTTTCCCCCTGCTTTATCTATTAACTTCTGGTGTATCGTAAGCCATTATTTGTTAAACCCTGCAAGTTGATGTTTTGTGATGATGTTCAGTTGAACTCAGCAGTCAACACAGTCAAATCCAGTGGGTGGTGAAAATTGATTTAGATTGTTGATTAAAATCATTGATAGTGACGTTGTCAGTTTAAACGTCAAAGCTATGTCCAGCGATCTATGGCTTCATGGAAACCCAGTTCACAGTAGTGAATTGCAATAAGACAAGTTGAAATAGGTTTTATGATTTGAAAGCTAATTTGTGCCTTTTAAAAACCTGTAATTTACTGGACTCTCAGTGAAACCAGTGTGGCTTCGACCCAACTAGAAAGCCAATGAAACGAATTGAACAGGGTGTGTGAAGGTTTAATTTGGCTAGGTTATTCCAACAGACCGGCTTTTCCAGCTAATCTTATTAACTCTGCAGAACTGGAAACGTGTAATTTCTTGTAGATATTACCACGATGGTTTTCCGCCGTTTTTAAACTCATATCAAGCAGTTCAGCAATTTTCTTACTGGTATTTCCGGCGGTCACTAAAAAAAACACTTCTCGCTCTCGGCGAGTCAGTATTGTTATAGGATTGATGTACTTAATTTGAATAGCCAGAGGATCTTGTTCTTTTTTTGTGCAGGAAAGACACTTTTTCCTTCTGCTACCAACTTGATTGCGTCAATCAATTCTTCGCTTGACGTTTCCTTTAACACATAACCTATGGCACCAGCATCGCGCATCGCTTCAACATACTCAAGTTCATCATGCATAGATAATACTAATATGCGACTCTGTGGGCGTTGTGCCAGCAGTTTATCAATAGCGACCAATCCACTCATTCGTGGCATTGATATATCCATGATTACTACATCCGGAGAGAGTTTTAAAACTTGTTTGATAAGTTCGATTCCGTCACCGCACTGACCAATTACGTTGATATCCTTTTCGGCACTTAGTACTTGGATTAATCCCTGACGCATGAGGACATGATCATCAGCAATCACGATGGAAATACTCATATTGCAACCGTTAATGTAATTCTTGAGCCTTTATTGGCCTTAGCATAAATAGTTAACTGCGCATTAAATGCTTGAGCTCTGTCTTGCATACTCATCAGACCAACACCTTTTTCAACTTTTTCATGCTCAAAGCCAAGGCCATTGTCAATAATATCCAGCCTAATTGTTTGATGATGACTTGATAATAGTATTTTAGTTTTTGAGGCCTGCGCATGTTTAATAATATTAACTAGTGCTTCTTGAGCAATCCTGAAAATTAAAATGCTGATGTCTTTAGGCAACTCCAATGTACAATCAAATTGACATTCATACTGGCAATCTTCATGTTCAAATAAGTTTCTACATAACCATTTAATAGCAGGAACAAGGCCTAAATCGTCTAAAATTGTTGGGCTCATTAAACGCGATAACTGCCGAACATCTGATAGTGCCATTTGAGATAATTGCGCCAATTCTTGAAATTCAGGTTGATTCGAACTAAGACTCTGTAACCTTCTGGTAAGGCCGGTAAGTAGCTGACCTACACCATCATGTAATTCACGTGATAATTTGGCTTTCTCTGATTCTTGTTGTGCCCATAAACGTTTAGCAAGCAAATTTAAATTATATTGCTCGTCATCTAATCGCGCTTGCAACAGCGCTTGTTGACGCAGAACTTCTGCTATTAAATGTTGGTTGTGATCAGCGGGCAAGATAAAGCTCCCGATATGATTTAGCCTGCTGCTCTGTTAGCTGTAACATCCAGTCTTGTAATAACTCTAGTTGTTTTAATTGCGCTTTTTCATCGTCAAAAGCCTGATAGTAAATATGATTTCGCCAATATTTAGGATGAGCTATAAGTTGTTCCCGCAACGCTGTAAGAGCGGTATCTTGAGAAGATTTAAGAAATAGTAAATTCATATAGGCCTGATAGTAAACAGGTTTAACGATTTGTTCTAAAAGTTGCATAATGGGACTATTGATTGGCAAGCTAAGTCTTTCTTGAATATCTAACAAAATTTTCATTTTTGTGGTGGCTGGAATATTGGCTGTTTTTATGTTTTCCACAAATTTGACTGATTCGCTTGATAAAATCTCAGAGGTTTCGACATCATAGCTAAATATTAACCAATTTAATAATGCCTGTTGCTCAACCATAGAGCCCGCGATAGTACTTTTAACTAAGTCAATTTGAGTGCTCAGGCATCGAAGATCAGCGGTTCTCAAACAAATCTCACCGTGCCACAAGTATACCTCTGTTAAAGCTCTGCTATCATCAGTCTGCTGAGCAATAAGTTCCGCGTTTAACAAGTTTTCTAGTGAATGTGTTAGGGCTCCATCTGCAAAGTTTAAAAAGCTATACAACAATTTATTGATCATTAATTCTTGTTTGTTACTGGCATCGAGTTGATAGGAAACATCAGCTAAATATCGCGTTGCTGTTAAGTGATCGCCTTTTGCCATACTTAATTGTGCAATATTTTGTAAAGTACGTTGTAAATGAAGTTTTTCGTTGCTTGTATTAAACAGCGCTTTTGCCTGCTGCCAGTAGATATCCGCTAGGGAATAATCCCCAATTAAAAAGTGCATATACGCCACATTACTGATGCTTTGAGCCTGATTAATGTCACCACCATTGGTAGTACGAATGTCGAGGCCTTTTTTGTAATAGCTTAATGCTTGAGAATACAGCCCTTGTTCCTCATATAAAAAACCAAGTGTATCAAGGACATGTGCTTGTTGTTTTGTATCACCAAAGATTTCAAGTAAATGTGATGCTTCTTCTAGTGCAGTTTTAGCTTTATTAAATTGACCATTTAAAGCATCCAGATTAGCCAAGTTGGCTAACGATTTAGCCCGTTCAAGGGGATATTTTTGAGAATCAAAAATTGTTAGCGAATCCTGTAGGTATTTCTCTGCAGTAGCGTATTCTGCTAATCGTATGTAAGCTACTCCAAAAGCATTTAATACTAAGCCTTCCCCAGCTTGATCTTTATTTTTTCTGAATAGGACTAAGGCGCGAGTCAATTCATTATCAATCGCACTTTGTGTCTTTCCTGAGATTATTTTGAGTCGTGCTAATTCAAACCACAGTTGCGCATTATTCGGTTCCAGTTCGGTTGCTTGGTAATAATCGGCTATGGCTAATTCATAATCGTTTGCCCATTCGTATATTTCACCTCGTTTAGCTAATAATGCAGAACGTTGTGGGAAGGCAGCAGTCAGTTTTTGAATTGCCTGTAGTGCTAATTTTAAATCATTATTAATTTCAGCTTCCAATAGACGACCACTAAGTAACCAAAAAACTGAATTACTTTTCAATGCAAATAAAGTTTGTAGGTTATCTTGTGCGGATTGTATGTCCCCCTCTTGCCAAGCTTTATGGGCGGCTTGATACCAAGTTCCTGCATATTTTGGGGCGTACTGAGTAAAATTATTATGTATGTTCGGTAAACTGTCCGACTCATCTTTATCAAGACTTGGCGTAAATGCACTCAGCCCAGATAAAAAAGAAGTGGCTTCAGACTGCTCAAATTGTTGTGATAATTGCAATTCAAATTGTTCAAACAATGTTTTAGCAAAATCAGCTAAATCTTGTTCAAGTGTGTTTGCATTAACACTTCGGGTTAATTCAACCATACTGATGTCAGTAGGCATCGAACGAATACTCGCTCGTATTAAAAAATCATCAGCTTGGATACTATTGATTGTCAGCATTATTATTGCATCTAATCCAAATATTGTAGCCAATCTTATTCTATCTTGGTCGGCGGTAACTGGCTTTAAGGCAAGATTATTAATTGTATTTTGTGTTCGATATCCATTTACTACCGATAATTGAGGGTTGGTTTGCAGAGGCATTTCAAATAGTTCAACTAGTCCATTGAGCAGTGAAGATTTACCATCATGGATTATTGCAATTTGAATCGTGCTTGTTGGCAAAGCATTATTAGGTTGACTCTGTTGTTGCCATATAGACCAAGCCAATGCACTTATGATGATGAAAACCCCTATTAGCCGAGCTCTATAACTTAGCGTAGTAGTCTTTTTCTTGAAGTGATAAAAGTCGTTGGCTTTAGCTAATGTCGGGCGTTTGGACTGGTTTATATGGCAAAGTTGGGCTGCAAAAGTAGCCTGTTTTGAGTGCCACCAACGTGCGGTCATTGATAATGCGTTATAGTTAATATTTGCCAGCATTAACTGAATTATTTTTCCTGCGCTATAGAGTTCAGATTGCACGCTGGATTGGCCAGAACAAACAACCTCTGGTGCAGAAAAATCTTGGTGACCACTTGTTTGTAACTCATCATTATGGAACTGACCAATACCAAAATCTATTAGACGAAGATTATTGTGCTCATCAATCAGAATGTTGTCGGGTTTAATATCCCCATGCTTAATACCTGATGCCTCACATGCAGTTAACGCAATAAATAGTTGCTGAGTCCAAAGCTGAAATTCAGTTTGTAATATCAGTTTTTCGAGGCGCTTGAACAGTGATATACCAGTAATGAGCTCCATGGTAAAAAAGATTAGGCCCTGATCTTCAAACACATCATAAACTCTAATAATATTTTGATGTTGTAAACGACGGGCAATCAATACCTCGTTGCGTATTGAGTCCAACTGAGTCTGGTTATCCGATGAGGTTTCAACGATTTTAATGGCTATATCTGTTTCTAATAACTGATCGTACGCATGATACACATTACCTTGTGCGCCACTGCCAAGGGGGGCAATTATGTGAAAGCGTTCGACTAGGGTCGTATTGTTGGATAGTTGCGAAGCAGAGCGCAATGGTTGGGTGGCCAGGTTATTGCTGTTCAATGATTCCTCGGTGTGATCAGTCAACTCACCACTCCAATTGGTTTCTCAGCAACGTGAGTATTAATAGTTATAATGCTGAGATTTTATGTTCTATAGATTGAAATAACAAACGCAATGATAGGATATTGGCAAACGATTCAACGAATTTGACTTCTGTTTCTGTGAAAAATTGACGACCTTGGGTGTTATCGGCATATAAAACGCCAATGACATTATTTTCAGACATAATAGGTACGCACAGGGCAGCCTGGATGTTGTAACGCATAACGCTATGTTGTATCGCTAGACTAGGATCAGCTTGAATATTACCAATGGCAAGGACTCGTTTTTCATCAATGCAACGTTGAATAATCGTCTTACTGCCGCTAAAACGCTCGTTATCCATCCATGTTTCGTGGCCCAGGCACTGTTGAAGTTGTTTTTGTTGATCTACCAAAATTAGAGCCGCACGCTCACAGCCCAATGTTTGTAGCAAGCAATGTCGTGCAGATTTTAGTAACGCTATACTCGAAGAACACTGACTAAATTGATGGGACAGCTGTTGAACTTGTCGTTGGCGCCACATATTCTGATTGTCCAATGCAGTCAGTTGGTGGTGGTTAAGGTACTTAAACTGGCATAAAACGGGGCCCAGTTTTAAAGTTTTCTGATCAGTTATAGGCAAATAGCTGACCCGTTTACTACGATGATAACAACCGGCGCTACTCGTGTCTTGAAGTGACCATATATCGTCGTTAGCACTTAACGTGGCGTGGTCGCGTGATATTTGGGGGTGATTAATAAACACATCAGCTTGTGTTGAGCGCCCAATATTATAAGCATTACCTTCAAATAGAATATGTTCGGACATCCAACCTGATTCAAGTGAAATGTTAACCCGCATTGGCATACTGATGTCCTTTATTAAATTTTTACAAAAGTAAAATTAGTTAACTCGAAGACTGTATCTTAAGGTTTTAAGACGAGTCAGCAATTCACCTTGCATGTTGGTTACATCACCAGAGGAGCGCCAAACATTACTCATTTGATCGCCTGTTGCATTTTCGGTAATGAAAATTAAGCTTTCAGTCACTTCTAATGCCGTAGCGAAATCAGCCATCAAAAGCGCATGTTGCAGGTTGTTAATAGAAGCTTGTATCGACGTTGCTAAAATGAGTGAAACCTTGTCACCATGTTGATTAAATAACTGGCTTAATTGGGAAAATGTGTCATCAATCATGTCAATATTGCTTCGCTCGTCAAGCAAGATCATAAAGTCTGAGAAACTACCAGTATTTCCGCGGGCGCGAATACTACCTGCAGAAACCATTGACGTAATATTTTCAAAATTACCATTATCATGGGATCTAAAAAGCCTAGCGGGCATTGCAGCGTTGTAGTCTATTGATCTTGTATAAATTTCTACCGAGGCTAGGCCTTCAAATCCAAATCCGCTGTTTGCTTTGGGACTAATTGAAATAAGAACTGGAAAAGATGGAATCGCTTTTATATCATCCACATTGAATCGATTTGTCACACTACTCGAATTTACATCAATCAATGATGCACTAATCTCAATATTGTTAGCACTTAACCCTATACTCCTTTCAAATTCCACTACTAAATCTAATTCAATTAAGCTTGTGACTTGAAGTTTTGCTTGAAGAATGTTGCCGTTTATTGACAATGATGTAGGTGAAACGGTTTGCGCTATTGAGCTACTGCTTAAAAGAGTTAATAGTAAAAATCCAAAAAAATATCGTTTACTTAGAGTCATGATGTAGCACCTTGATCGTTATTCTTGTCGTATATTATGCGAGCAACTTATCTTATTACCGTATTTATATCAATAGTGACCAGACTTTCACTAATTCTTAATGGTAATGATCAATATACACCCAAGACATAGGCTTCATATAGCGAATGGGCTTCACCTGATTTTGAATTGAAAGCGGGTGGTAATATTGGCTCTCATTTTAATAGCCATGTTAGATACAGTTCGAGAGTTTGCATAATTTTATTTTATCTCTGACTCACTTGGAAGCAAGACAAAACGGGTGACTTGTTTCGTATCCTGAGTATTTGATGCAAACTGTTGCTCAGGTTTAATTGGGATTGATGATAGGTTATGACCGTTCTATTCGTTCCAGCCAGATTTTAATATTTTGTTTAACGTAATGAGAAGTGTATGTCAGAAATAAATGTGAAGACTAAATTTGGTACCGTGAGTGGTTTTTGCGATCCAAAATTCCAAAATGTCGCTGAAGAATTTGTGAAAAATTTTGAAGAGCGTGGGGAGATTGGAGCATCAGTTTCTCTTAACGTTGAAGGGGAGACGTTGCTGGATTTATGGGGTGGCTATCGAGACCCTGCTACTCAAGCCCCTTGGGAAAAAGACACGCTATCATTGGTTTTTTCATGCACTAAAGCTGCCACCGCATTGTGCGCTCACAGGCTTATCGATCAGGGTAAAATGGCGCTGGATGCAAAAGTAAGTCAATACTGGCCAGAATTTGCTCAAAACGGTAAGGAGAATGTGACTGTTAGAATGATGCTAAATCATTCTGTAGGATTGCCAGCATTTCGTGAGCCCATTAAAGAAGGCGGTTATTACGACTGGGATTATATGGTCGAGCGATTATCGGCAGAAGCGCCTTTTTGGGACCCCGGTACTCGAAGTGGATACCACATGATGTCTTTTGGATGGACTGTCGGGGAGCTTGTTCGCCGAGTGTCAGGAATTTCCTTAGGTCGTTATTTCAAAGAAAATTTCGCAGATCCGTTGGGGCTCGATTATTGGATAGGTTTACCAGAAGAACATGAAGAGCGAACCGCTCGCATGATCTCTCAGGCGCCCAGTCCCGATGATAAACCGACTGCTTTTATGACAAATATGATGACAAACCGGGCCTCTATTCAGCACTTGTGTTTCCTCAATTCCGGTAACTATCAACCCAACTGCCGAGAGGCACACGCTGCAGAGATTGGTGGCGGTGGTGGTATTGCCAACGCTCGGGCACTCGCCGGATTATTTGCGCCCTTAGCTAATGGTGGTAGCTTGAACGGGGTGACTTTGCTATCAAGCGATCATATTGAAAAGATGAGTGCAGTGTCTGTGGCGACGATGGAAGATGCTACTTTGTTGATCCCGTCACGGTTTGCTCTGGGCTTTATGAAATCAATGGACAACCGTCACCGTAGTACGGGAGAACTTGAAACCGCGATTATGGGTGAGCAGGCTTTTGGGCATGTCGGAGCTGGTGGTAGTATTGGTTTTGCAGATCCCGAATGTAAACTTGGCTTTGGATATTCCATGTCCAAAATGGGAGCTAGTTTAATGTTAAATGAACGCGGTCAATCATTAGTTGATGCAGCTTATAAAACCTTAGGTTATCGAACTAATAAGCCCGGTCACTGGGTAAGATAATATTATAGTTGGCGGGCATTTACTCAATTACCATGAGTATTCTGCTAGCGAACTCTATTGCAAGCTAAAAGGATTTAGCTCTATTTTTCAGTATACCACTTGTATCTAACGGAATGTATTTGTTCGAAAATTAATGTTTGTCTTTTTGTATAACAATCAATTAAACACAAATTTTAGTATGATCCTCTGCCCATACAAATCGTAATCTCACTTATAAATACATTTGTAAATTCATTATAGTTTTTAGGAGATGAGTGTGAGCGTAGCTTGGGTTGCCTACATAGTTGTTGGCTTAGCAATATCGATGCTAGCGGTTCTTGGCATCGGATTACTGTCCTTATCTGGTAAAAATACCAATACAAAAATGTCGGAGCAAGGCACAAGTAAAGATGCATAAGTTAAATGTTTTTAATACCACACGATATGCCTCATCGATTCGTGCAGAACTTCGGGCAAGCCATGCGGGGGAAACCGGCGCTGTTTGGATATATCGTGGCATATTGTTGGTAAATCGTTTCAAACGAGACTCCGATATACAAACGTTCGCTAAACATCATTTAGCGACAGAGAAAGAGCATCTGCTTCAATTTGAAAACTTGATACATCGATTTAGAGGTAGCGCACTTCTTTTTTTTTGGATGTTCGCTGGATTCATGATGGGCGCACTGTCCATGTTGCTTGGAAAAAATTGGGTTTATTATACGATTTACAAAGTAGAGTCATTTGTTGACGTTCATTACAGGCAACAAATAAACGCTCTTTCCAAGCTGGAGTTTTGTGACAAAGTCGACATTTTAAAAATGATGCAAGCTTGTAATGTTGATGAGCAAGCTCACAGAGACGAAGCGCTCAGCGCGATTAATGGTGAACCTAATCTAGCTATGCGAGTGTGGGGCAACTTGGTTGGAACTGGCTCACATTGTGCCGTTGTTGTGGCTAAATTACTTTAAAAGTATATGCATGGGAAAGTCACTAAGAAACCGCCAGCTGAAAGATTGCGAGCACTGTGCAAAAACCGAGTCTGTGTTGTATCGGATTCGATTACAACAAGCTGCCCCTTGGATTTTTATCTGTTCTAATTGTCAGTCAAAAGTAAAAAGCCAAGCGCTGTATCAATATGGAGGTACTTGGAAACAGCAGAAGCGACACTGATATCGTTAACTGCCTGCTGTAATATTCTATTCACACAATACAAATAAATGCTTTAATCTCGCTCTGAATTCCTCACCCAAAAACGTAAAGTTAAATTGAAATTGTTATCTTTAGTACACTGCTTATTTTCAGTCTGAACTTAGTTGAATTGTTTAGTCTACGAAGGTGCGTAATATGCTGTAAAATTCAAAAGTAACTGTATTTTTAAGCGGATAATGAATGCTTCATTTAGAGGTTTTTACAGACGGTAGTGTTAATAATCAATTAAAAGTGGGGTATGGCGCTTACTTAGTTGTATCAGAACAGTGTAGGTCTATAGACAGACTTAAACATGATGTGAAAATCAAACGCTTTACACCGACAAGTTCGACTAAGTTAGAATTACAAACATTGTTGTGGGCGTTACATGACATCATTATTTTGGCTGCTGAAAGGGACTTCAGATTGACCATTTATACTGATTCTCAAAATATCATCGGTTTGCCGGACAGGCGAATTTCTCTTGAACAGAGTCATTATTTTTCGAGTAAAAATAAGCGGCTCAATAACTATGAACTGTACCAGGAATTTTACCAGTTAACGTCGAGCATAAAACACATCTTGGTTAAGGTGGTTGGCCATCAAGCATCTAGTAACAAAGATGAAGTTGATAGACTATTTGCATTGGTTGATAAGGCATCCAGGCGCGCATTGCGAGAACAATTTTAAGCCGTGCTCAGATAATATGAGCGATTAAATTCAAGATATTTAAATTCTTTAGGTTGTTAGCATGTACTCACTTAAATTTATGACATTAGTAAATATATTAAGGACGAAAATTATTTTACGTCCTTAATACTTGAGATTTTACTTAGCTAATTGTTTTAGTATAGCTACAGCAACAGCATGAGCACTGGTAGGGTTTTGACCTGTTATCACGCGTTCGTCTTCGATTACAAACTCCCCCCAAGGCTGTACTTTGCTGTAACGAGCAGCGTTACGAGCAAGTGACTCTTCTAAAAGAAAAGGTACATCATTTATTGTGCCGTAATCAATTTCTTCTTCACGAGTAAAACCGGTAACAGATTTATTGGCTAAAAGACTTTCACCGTTGCTTAATGTGATAGGCAACAAGGCCGCTGGACCATGACATACTGCAGCGATAAGTCCGCCATTTTCGTAGTGTTTGGCACTAAGTGCTGCAAAGTCTTGGTTACTGGCTAAATCAGATAACAGTCCAAAACCACCCGGATAAAATACCGCATCGTAATCATCAATATTAACGTCAGAAACAGAAAGAGTGTTATTAATCCTGTTTTGGAACTCTTGGTTGTTTAGTATGTTGTCGTTAACAGCATCGCCTTCAATGTCGGTGCCATAAATAGGCGCTTTGCCACCTTTGATAGAAGCAATATCATATTCAAATCCTGCTTCTAAAAACACATGCAATGCATGAGTGATCTCAGGTGAATAAGTACCATTTTCTTGGTCTGTTGTACCTAAAGTGCCATGATTAGTCACTGGAATAAGTATTTTTTTCATTGTTATTGCCCCTTTAATTAGTTTTGTAAATACGCTTTCTTTAAATTGAGATTATTATAGTTGCTGAGTGAATTGACAACAATATAGCTAAATGGCAAATTACTGTTGTTATATAGCAATAATAAAGCGTGGAATGGAAAACTTTGAAGGTATTATTGAATTTGTGAGTGTGGCTGAGAGTCATGGTTTTTCTTCAGCCGCTAAGCAGTTAGGCTGCAGTACTAGTCATGTCAGTCGGCAAATTTTAAAATTAGAAAAACGTTTAGGTTGTGCTTTGTTTGCTCGCACCACGCGGTTGGTCAGCCTGACATCAACAGGATTAAATTATTATCATCAATGCAAGGAGCTAGTCACGGGTCTACAACAGGCTAACGAGCAAATTAATACTCAGCAACTTAAATTGGTTGGAACGTTGAGGGTGAGCGCAGCAGGTACCTTTGCAGAGCAGCAAGTCGCCCCAGCATTGATGGAGTTTGCTTTGCTACACCCTGAGTTGTCTATCGATATTGACTTCAATAGTAAGAAAGTCAATTTTGTCGAAGACGGTATCGATTTTGCGATCAGGTATGGCAAGTTAGAAGGTTCTGGTCTGATTGCCCGTAAATTATTAGCGCATCCTATGATGGCTGTGGCTAGTCAGTCCTATTTAAGCAAATATGGCATACCTAAAGGTCCTAATGACTTAAAAAGACATAGCTGTATTGTTTCAAATAATGATCATTGGTTGTTTGAGCATCAAGGCGAGCAACAGAATATAAGAGTGCAGGGTAGGTGGAAAAGTAATAATGCTCACGCAGTGGTAAACGCGTGCGAACAGGGCTTAGGTATTGCTTATATGCCTGAGCATAACTTTTTACAAGCTGTCGAACATGGACGTTTAGTACCAATATTGCAGACCTTTTGGCGTACTGATTCACACAGTTGGGTGGTATATCAAAATCGTCGATTTTTACCTATGCGAGCCCGTTTGGCTATTGATCATTTGCTAGCACACTTTTCTAAATAAAATACCAAATAAGTAAACTGCCATCGAAGTATTTAACATTTTTTTTGAATAACTTAAATTCAATAGTTGCTGCTACGGTGTTTATTATTTTTTGAATTTTTGTGGATGCTTTTGTGAGTTTTTATTGGGTGGCAATGTGCTGCTTTATTCTAAGGTTTGCAAACACCACTCCGCCCATTGCTCCTGCTAGGCTTTGGCATATAAAACCAAAGGTACTGCGAGCACCGGCTAATAGGGTGATCTCTAAAATAGGATGCATGGCTAAAAGTGCCACCGTGACTCCTACGCCCCCTGCCAAACAATACAGAATGTTAGGGGATAACGTATACCGTTTGATTAATAGGCCTGCCACGATGAAGGAGATGAAATAACTAACCGCTATCACTATGCCATAAGTAGGATATAGGCCTAATAAGTCATCAAGGTTCATACTGAGCCGATCGTTGAACAAAATTTCCACTCCTACCTTGGTCAATTCGGCCATCACAAATTGGCTATGAAACAAGCTTGCTAGAACAAATGCAAAAATCACTGCGACAAGAAAATGTGTACAAAGCCTGAGGTAAAAATATAATTTCATAAAGTGTTACTTATTTTCGTGTTGATGCGGGATATAGAATATGGCGATAATGGGCGAACTGAAAGTTAATATCAATAGAACTATGATCCGCTATTCGGATTTTATTCTAAATTAGAGAAGACACACCTATGCTATATCGGGTTTTTATTTTTGGGCTGCTTATTCTCTTAAGCTGCAATTCACACTTATCAGCTGCGCAACAAGCTCCGTTCCCCAGTTATACAATACAGGAAGTCGCTAGCGGCTTAAATTTTCCTTGGTCATTAGCCTTTTTACCCGATGGCAGTTTATTGGTGACTGAGCGTACTGGCAAATTGGCAAGGATAAGCCATGACAAAGTGTCTGCGCCGATTACTGGCTTGCCCACTGATATATACGTTAAAGGGCAAGGCGGATTATTAGAGGTCGTGTTGCATCCTAATTTTGCCTCAAATAATTGGGTGTATATTTCTTACGCTACAGGCAATGATGACCAAAATGCTTTACGGGTTATGCGTGCAAAATTAATTGGTAACAAATTAGTAGAGCAACAAGTTGTTTTCACCGTGACTCCTTTTAAGTCAACGCCGGTACACTTTGCTGGGCGCATGGCTTTTTTACCTGATAACACACTACTTATCACCAGTGGTGATGGCTTCGATTACCGTGAAGATGCACAACGATTAAATAGTTTGCTGGTTAAAATAATACGCATTAACGACGATGGTAGCGTACCAACCAATAATCCCTTTGTGACTGAAAACCCTGATTCGCCTAGTAATTATGTTTTTAGTTATGGGCATCGAAACCACCAAGGCCTACTTTTTGACTCCAAGCGAAATGTGATTTTTTCAAACGAACACGGACCAGATGGCGGTGATGAACTGAATATTATTCAAGCTGGGGTCAATTATGGTTGGCCCGTGATTACCCAAGGACTAGATTATATCGGCTCTCGCATTAGCCCTTTTACCGAATATCCAAATATGCAGCAACCCAGACTAGATTGGACCCCTTCTATCGCTCCTTCGGGTATGGCAGTTCACCAGGGTCATCTGTTTAGTGAATTAAATGGTGATTTGTTAGTCAGCGTCTTGAAGTTTAAAGAAGTGCGATGGTTGCATATGGACGGATTAAATGTGGTCGGTCAAACATCTTTGTTTAAAGAACTAGAACAAAGGGTTCGTGATGTGCGTGTCCATCCTGATGGTTCAATTTATATCTTAACTGATAGTGAAAATGGCAAAGTCCTGCGTATCATCCCAAGTGAAGATATATAAATTCAGTGTTGGGTAAGTAAAATAGAATTTTACTCAACAGATAAATAGACTTATCAATTAAATAAATACTGAGTATAAGTAAACTAAGGGCTTAGTGAATTTCACTTTTGGGTAATAACCATTATAATTCAGTTCTTATGTCTTATGCTCCAGTATTTATAGTTGTTTTGGGAGTCAATTTGAAGACACAAACCGTTACTCAGGCCTCTTGTCACCACGTTGCACAACGTGCCGCAACGAATATCCCGCCTAAGCTATTGGATGCTGAGCAAGTTGCCCGTTTAGTGCGGGTAATGAAAACATCACCCGCTGGAAATTAAGCTGTTTTTAAAGAAAGCCTTGATGTAGAACGCTTATTTTACCAAAAGATGCTTAATGAATAGAAAATTAGGTAAACTATCGACAAAATTTCACCCTGCTAATGAGTATATTATTAGCATGTTATCGCCCTTGGGAGTTGTATATGAGTTTGTATTTAGAATACGTTAAAGAAATTGAAAGCCGTAAGACAGATCTAGGATTGGCACCTAAGCCAATTGATGGTGCTGAATTATTAGCCCAAATTATCGAGCAAATTAAAGACTCGGCCCATGAGCACAGAGAAGACTCGCTTCATTTCTTTATTTATAACACCTTGCCTGGCACCACTAGCGCCGCAGGTGTAAAAACTAAATTCTTAAAAGAAATCATTTTAGGTGACGTCTTCGTCAAAGAAATTACACCTACCTTTGCTTTTGAGTTGTTATCTCATATGAAAGGTGGTCCTTCTATAGAAGTACTTTTAGATTTAGCATTATCTGATGACGTATCAGTAGCAAAACCAGCAGCAGAAGTATTAAAGACTCAAGTCTATTTATATGAAGCAGACATGAGTCGTCTTGAAAAGGCGTTTAAAGCGGGTAATGCGGTCGCTAAAGATATCCTTGAAAGTTATGCCAGAGCAGATTTTTTTACCAAACTTCCTGAAATAGACGAAGAAATTGAGGTGGTTACTTACATCGCTGGTGAGGGTGATATTTCTACGGATTTATTATCACCTGGTAACCAAGCTCACTCTCGTTCAGATAGGGAATTGCACGGTAAGTGTCTTATTTCTCCCGCTGCTCAAGCTGAAATTCAAGCACTTCAGAAACAACATCCAGCCAAGAGAGTGATGTTAATCGCTGAAAAGGGCACCATGGGTGTAGGCTCTTCTAGAATGTCAGGTATTAATAACGTGGCTTTATGGGCGGGTAAGCAAGCCAGTCCTTATATTCCATTTGTGAATTTTGCCCCCGTTGTTGCAGGTACTAATGGCATTTCGCCTATCTTTTTAACGACTGTTGGTGTGACTGGCGGTATCGGTTTAGATCTTAAAAACTGGGTTAAAAAACTCGATGCTAACGGTAAGCCTGTGCTTAACGAAAGTGGCGACCCCGTTCTTGAGCAAACTTATTCTGTCGAAACGGGCACAGTGCTAACGATTAACACTAAACAGAAGAAGCTATTCAGCGGCGATAAAGAACTGGTTGATATCTCTTCGGCTTTTAACCCTCAAGCAGTTGAGTTTATGAAAGCAGGCGGGTCTTACGCCATTGTATTTGGTAAAAAGTTACAAACTTTCGCAGCTGAAACACTCGGTGTAGCGTTAGAGCCTGTCTATGCTTCTTCTAAAGAAATTTCTCATCCAGGCCAAGGTTTAACGGCTGTTGAAAAAATATTCAACAAAAATGCAGTAGGCGTTGCCTCTAAAACGGCTCTTCACGCTGGCTCTGATGTCCGTGTAACGGTCAATATCGTGGGTTCTCAAGATACAACCGGCTTAATGACGTCTCAAGAACTAGAGTCTATGGCCGCCATGGTTATTTCTCCCATTGTTGATGGGGCTTATCAATCGGGTTGTCATACTGCTTCAGTATGGGATTCCAAGGCACAGGCTAACATTCCTAAGCTGATGAGCTTTATGAATAAGTTTGGTCTTATCACAGCACGGGATCCTAAAGGTGTTTATCACCCAATGACGGATGTTATTCACAAAGTCTTGAATGATATTACGGTGGATGAATGGGCACTTATAATCGGTGGTGACTCGCACACTAGAATGTCGAAGGGTGTAGCGTTTGGTGCTGATTCGGGAACGGTTGCACTTGCCCTGGCTACTGGCGAAGCGAACATGCCTATCCCAGAGTCCGTCAAAGTGACATTTAAAGGCAATATGAAAAGCTACATGGATTTTCGTGATGTAGTGCATGCAACGCAAGCTCAAATGTTAAAAAAGTTTGGCGATAATGTGTTCCAAGGAAGAGTTATTGAGGTTCACATTGGTACTTTACTTGCCGATCAAGCCTTCACCTTTACCGATTGGACTGCTGAAATGAAGGCGAAAGCCTCTATTTGTATTTCTCAAGATGACACTTTGATTGCGTCATTAGAAATAGCTAAGAGCCGTATTAAAATAATGATCGATAAGGGCATGGATAATGAACCCCAAGTTCTTCAAGGATTAATTGATATAGCAAATAAGCGAATTTCTGATATTACATCTGGAGAAAAACCAGCACTAAGACCAGATGATAATGCTGAATATTTTGCCGAATTAGTGGTTGATCTTGATGCCATTGACGAACCAATGATTGCGGATCCAGACGTTAACAATGCCGATGTTTCAAAACGCTATACTCATGATGCTATCAGACCTATTTCGTATTACAAAGGCAGCAAAAAAGTAGATTTAGCCTTTGTTGGCTCATGTATGGTTCACAAAGGGGATATGCAAATTATTTCTCAAATGTTGAGAAATATTGAAAAGCAAAACGGCAAAGTTGAATTTAAAACACCACTAGTGATTGCACCACCAACGTATAATATTGTTGATGAGCTTAAAGCTGAGGGTGATTGGGATGTGCTTAAGAAATATGCAGGTTTCGAATTTGATGACGCTGTGCCTAAAAACACTGCGCGTACAACATACGAAAACATCATGTACCTTGAACGCCCTGGTTGTAACTTATGTATGGGTAACCAAGAGAAAGCTGAAAAAGGCGACACGGTACTCGCCACCTCAACACGCTTATTTCAAGGTCGTGTAGTAGAAGATACTGCTGAAAAGAAAGGTGAGTCATTACTTGCTTCTACACCAGTGGTGGTTCTGTCTAGTATTTTAGGGCGTACGCCTACTTTGGAAGAATACAAAAAAGCAGTGGAAGGCATTAACTTAACTGATTTTGCGCCACCGCTTGAACAGCTAACTACAGCACCATCAGCGCCTGTGGCAGTTAAAATCGCAGATCCTAGCTAATCTAGTAGATGTCGTAAATTAAAGTAAAACAAGCCGCGAGGCTTGTTTTACTTTCCCTAACGCGCTCTTCAAATAGCCTACAGCAGTGACAAGCCCTCGTATTAATAATGATCTCTATCGCGGCATAGCCAGCTAAAAAATTCATAAAGACACAACATGTGTTGAGCAAAACCATTCTTATCACGATAAATTATGCCTTCACCATCGCTTATTATTGCTTGGTGTCTTCTGCCCCAAGTTGATTATATGTGTATTCAATAAATGTAAATTACATATAAATGAGCAAATATTGATTATAAGCAAACGAAGACCTTGGCCAATTTCACTTTTTGACAATAAGCCTTATACTTAGCCGGTTTTATTTCTACACTCGAATATTTTTGATATTTTCGGGGTCAACTTAGAGGGTCTAATTTTGTTAGAAGCATATCGTAAACATGTTGCAGAGCGAGCAGCACAGAGTATTCCACCTAAAGCACTGAACGCCGAGCAAGTGGCTGGTTTAGTCGAGTTGTTAAAAGCGCCACCTGCTGGTGAAGAACACACATTATTAGAATTACTAGCGGAGCGTGTGCCTCCTGGTGTTGATGAAGCTGCGTATGTTAAAGCTGGGTTTCTTACTGCAATCATAGAGGGTGAAGCTTCTTCTCCTGTTATTTCTAAAGATGCCGCGATTCAATTGTTAGGTAACATGCACGGTGGTTATAACATCGTGACTTTAGTTGCCGCGCTTGATAACGATGATTTAGCCGAATTAGCAGCTGAAGAGCTTAAACATACATTATTAATGTTCGATGCTTTCCACGACGTAGAAGAAAAATCCAAAGCCGGTAATGCTTATGCAACAGATGTCATCGCATCTTGGGCCGATGCAGAGTGGTTTACGTCGCGTCCCGATATGCCAGAAAAAATCACTGCTACTGTATTCAAAGTAACAGGTGAAACCAATACCGATGACTTGTCTCCCGCACCTGATGCATGGTCTCGTCCTGATATCCCTTTGCATGCTCGCGCTGCTTTTAAAATGACTCGTGATGGTTTAACACCTGAAAAACAGGGTGAAGTAGGACCTCTAGCACAAATCGACGCAATCAAAGCTAAAGGCCATCAAGTTGCTTTTGTTGGCGATGTAGTCGGAACCGGCTCCTCACGTAAATCAGCTACTAACTCAGTGTTATGGTTTTTC
Source organism: Paraglaciecola psychrophila 170 (assembly GCF_000347635.1). Lineage (NCBI taxonomy): Bacteria > Pseudomonadati > Pseudomonadota > Gammaproteobacteria > Alteromonadales > Alteromonadaceae > Paraglaciecola > Paraglaciecola psychrophila. Next base: position 1,198,362 of record NC_020514.1, read on the forward strand.
GGTGAAGACTTACCGGGCGTTCCAAATAAACGTGGCGGCGGTATTTGCATTGGTAGTAAAGTCGCGCCTATTTTCTATAACACCATGGAAGACGCAGGGGCTTTAGTATTTGAAGCCGACGTTGAAAAAATGAATATGGGTGATGTGATTGACATCTTCCCATTGGCCGGCAAAATTACCAACGCAGATACGGGTGAAGTGTTAGCTGAATACGCTTATAAGTCAGAGGTTTTACTTGACGAAGTGCGCGCTGGTGGCCGTATTAACTTAATTATTGGTCGCGGCTTAACTGAAAAAGCCCGTGAATCTTTAGGCTTAGGCCCATCTGATTTATTCCGTAAACCTGACCAACCGGTTGATACAGGTAAAGGTTACACGCTTGCTCAGAAAATGGTTGGCCGTGCATGCGGGGTAGACGGTATTCGCCCTGGTACTTACTGTGAACCCAAAATGACCACTGTAGGCTCACAAGATACGACTGGCCCTATGACCCGTGACGAACTCAAAGATTTAGCTTGTTTAGGTTTCTCTGCCGATTTAACCATGCAATCTTTTTGTCACACAGCGGCTTATCCTAAGCCCATTGATATTGAAACTCAGCATACGCTGCCTGACTTTATAATGAACCGTGGCGGTGTATCGCTGCGCGCCGGTGACGGTATTATTCACTCTTGGTTAAACCGTATGTTGTTACCTGATACCGTTGGTACAGGTGGCGATTCCCATACGCGTTTTCCTCTGGGTATCTCATTCCCTGCTGGCTCTGGCTTAGTGGCATTTGCTGCGGCTACAGGTGTTATGCCACTGGATATGCCCGAATCAATCTTGGTGCGTTTTAAGGGTAAAATGCAGCCGGGTATCACATTACGTGATCTGGTTCATGCGATCCCTTTATACGGTATCAAGCAAGGTTTATTAACGGTGGCTAAAAAAGGCAAAGTAAATGCGTTCTCTGGTCGTATATTAGAAATTGAAGGTTTGAGCGACTTAACCGTTGAACAAGCGTTTGAGTTATCCGATGCTTCGGCAGAACGCTCAGCAGCAGGTTGTACTATCAAAATGTCTGATAAGTCTATCGCTGAATACCTCAACTCGAACGTGACTATGTTGCGTTGGATGATCAACGAAGGTTACGGTGACGCACGCACACTAGAACGTCGTGCTCGTAAAATGGAACAGTGGTTAGCTAAACCTGAATTGATGCAAGCTGATGCAGATGCAGAGTACGTTGAAATTCTCGAAATTGATTTGGCTGATATTAAAGAGCCAATTCTATGTTGTCCGAACGACCCTGACGATGCTAAAACATTGTCTGAGGTGTCTGGAACCAGAATTGATGAAGTCTTTATTGGCTCTTGTATGACCAATATCGGACATTTCCGTGCCGCAGGTAAATTATTACAGCAATTTGAAGGTACCTTGCCAACCCGTTTATGGATGTCACCTCCAACCAAGATGGATCAAGCTCAGCTAACGGAAGAAGGCTACTACGACATTTATGCGAATGCGGGTGTACGCCTCGAAATGTCTGGTTGTTCATTGTGTATGGGTAACCAAGCGCGAGTTGAGCCCAATTCAACAGTACTGTCTACCTCAACTCGTAACTTCCCTAACCGTTTAGGTGATGGCGCAAATGTATATTTGTGTTCTGCTGAAATAGCGGCGGTGGGTGCGATTATGGGTAAAATTCCGTCTACAGAAGAATATATGGCTTACGCAACTAAGATTGAATCCATGTCAGCTGAAGTATGTAAATACTTAAACTTCGACCGTATGGATGCGTTCAAAAAAGCCGCAGAAGCAGCGAAGGCCAATATTATTCCTGCACTTAATATTGCTTGATTTTGAAATATCTAACACACTAACAAAAAACGGTATAGCCTAATGGGCGTATCGGTTTTTGGATGTGTATTAATATCTTCACGATTAAGATGAACTACGATTTTTGAATAGGTTGAACTATGGAAACCTCTATTTGGGTTATGTTATTGATGGTCATAATTATGCTGTCTACTGGCTGTACAAAAAGTCTCTTTAGGCAAAAGGTAGGCAGTGTAATAGCTAATGGCGCCGACACTAAAGTATAATATAATGTCCAAGAATGTAGGACGTTACAGCAGCTATGTGTGCAAGGAGATTTTCAGGAGTGGCAAACCAGTGACAAAGAGATGGGTTGTTCGTGCAAAAAACTGTAATCTAAGTGTCTAATTTTCTTAAGTCATCAAAAAATATGTTTACGCTTCGTTTAACGTCTTTGGTTTTTATACTCGCCTTTGTTTCTAGCCTAACTTTTGCTAACCAGGCAGACTCGGTATTTCCTGAAATTCAAGTCAAGGTTAGACAGCAGGTTTTCGCCTTGGAATATGCCAATAACTTTGAATTACGTGCGCAAGGCTTGATGCATAGAGAAGAATTATGTAACAACTGCGGCATGTTATTTAATTTTGAACAATCCAGACGTGCTGGTATGTGGATGAAGAACACTCTTATTCCCCTTGATGTGGCATTTATCCGTGCAGATGGAAAAATCACTGATATCAAAGCCATGCAACCCCATGACTTAACTACTACAAGTTCATCGGAACAGGTGCTGTATGGATGGGAAATGAATCAAGGTTGGTTTGCGAAACACCAAATTAAAGTAGGGGATACCGTAGTTATTCCGCTTAACATCAAACCATAATTCACATGTTGGATTAATTAAATGCTACGGAATATAATCAGATTCAACAGTAGTTTGTATCAAAATATATTCATCAAGATGAATATACTATTCCAAAAAAGCTTACTTATGCATGAACTTTTACTTTTTAATTATAATCAAAAACTGTTATTTTTGTAAGTATCAAGATTTAGATTAATGAGTGAAATAAACAGTGAGTAACATCGCATTGAATAACCTGAATGTAGCTAAATTTGGTGGTACTAGCGTGGCAAATTTTGCCACCATGCAAAATTGCGCCAATATCATTAAAAACAATCCTAATACCAAAGTAGTGGTTGTCAGCGCATCAGCCGGTGTCACTAACCTGTTAGTGGATATTGCCCACACGGCAATGTCTAAAGAACAAATTAAACAAAAGCTCACCGAGATAGACAGTATTCAACAAGCTATTTTGCAAGCATTAGAAAACGTCGATGAAGTAGAGCCAAAACTACAACAGTTACAAAGTTCATTAGCAGACTTAGCTCTACACGAAGAAATGCTCCATCGTGCAGATTTAAAAGACGCCTTGTTATCACATGGCGAAAGAATGTCTTCATTGTTGTTCACCGCTGTATTAAACCAATTCGATGTGAAAGCCGAAAACTTTGATGTACGTAATGTACTTAAAACCGATAGTGAGTTTGGTCAAGCTGTACCTAATCTTGAACAAATAAGCGCTGCAGCCAAACAACTGATGTTGCCTGCGCTGGTCGACACTGTGTTAGTTACCCAAGGTTTTGTTGGTTCAGATCAGCAAGGCAATACCACCACCCTTGGACGAGGTGGCTCAGATTTTACTGCTGCTTTGTTAGCGGAGGGATTGGGTGCAGATACCTGTGAAATTTGGACCGATGTGATTGGTGTATATACCACCGACCCTAGGATCACAAATGCCGCTCGGCCACTACCAGAACTCAGCTTTGAAGAAGCCGCTGAGATGGCCACTTTTGGAGCCAAAGTGTTGCACCCCGCTACAATGGAGCCAGCACTTAGACAAAATATCAAAGTGTTTGTTGGCTCAAGCAAAGAGCCTGAAAAAGGCGGCACTTGGATTATCAGAGACTGTGAAACTGAACCTTCTTATCGTGCTATTACCCGCCGCAAAGAACAGGTGATGGTGACAGTTAAAACGCCAAAGATGATGTATGCACAGGGCTTTTTGCAAAAAGTATTTACCATTATTGCTGAACATAAACTCAGTGTTGACCTCATCACCACATCAGAAATTTCTGTATCTTTTACCCTAGATAATCCCGCTAATTCTGTTCTTAAACGTCTAAATCAAGAAACCATTGAAGAGTTAAGCCAATTTTGTGATGTATTGATTGAAGAGAACTACGACTTGGTTACAGTTGTCGGCAATAATATGCACAGTGCGGCTGGAGTCTCTAGCAAGATTTTTGCGGCTGTGGCGGACTATAATTTACGGATGATTTGTTACGGGGCAAATCCACATAACCTTTCTTTGTTGGTAAATGATACTGACAGTCAAGATGTGGTTTGTGCGTTGCATAGGGCTTTGTTTGAGTGAGGAGTAGCTGCGCGAGCTACGAGCTAAATGCATACGCCATGCTTACCGTAATCATGGTTTTTGTCGCACAACTTCTCGCGCTGCGTCAGCTTGCGGTATGACTTACTTTTTGCCTTCAGCTGCAAAAAGTAAGTAAAAAATACCACTTTTTAAACAATGCTCCTTATCTAATTATTGACTCATTTTTTTATGTCATGATGATTCGTTCCCGGTAGCCATTTCTCAATCGCCTGTCTATGGCGATTGCCCTAAAAAATGAGTCAATAGTTGGAAAGCATTCAGTCGAGGGTAGATCAAGAACATCAGCTTTGCCGACAAGGAATTTTAGATGGCTACGTCATCACTGATACGTCCAAAAAAATTAAAACAATACTCAAAGCCTATAAAATTGACTTACCACTGAATTCCCGCCACGCTATGAAATATGTGAATGGGTACCTTTATTGCTCTGGGTGTCTAATTTAGAAATGGTTAATAATAGTTTATAACAGTTATATCCTGCTGCTAACATTATTAAAGTCACTTATATTAATTTAGTGAAATATCAAGACCTAAACTCAGAAACATAATACAGAGGGCTAGGTAATTATCGTTCGATCTAACCTTCGACTGAGTATATGTTATTGTTCTAATGTGAAAGTTATGATTGAAATAGGACTTTTACTATTCGAATCGCGCATGTCTATATCGTTTTAATTAAACATGTAGTAAAGTTTTTATAATAGTTTCAAAGAGGTATTAAACCGTTTTATTGAATTAAAGAGTAAAATTTCTTTAATTCAATAAAACGGTTTTCTATACATAATTTATGAAGTTTCTCTGCATTACTTTGACTTTATTCTATTTTTGCAGCTCGTCCTGGGCTTCAGTCAGACTAGTGGTCGCGTCCGATAACTGGTGCCCTTATATCTGCGATGATCAGCAATCACCTGGTTATATTGTCGAAATAGTGCGTGATATATTTCATCAAAATAATATAAGCCTCAAGTTTGAAACCCTACCGCTGGCCAGAGCGATGCAGTTTGTAGCAAATAATCAAACTGATATGGTGTTAGGACTAACTGAAGAACAAATCATTGAACACAAACTAAGCAAAAGTCAGCTATCTGTTGGTCGTCCTACCCTTGATTTTTTTGTCATTAATGGTAATCCTTGGCGGTATACTTCAAACACAGAATTGATTAAACACCTTGCTGATGACAAAAAAATTGGGATCATTAAGGGTTACAGTTATGGTGAATTTTTTAATAATCTTATTGAATCGAGACCTAAATATTTTTATGTTTCTCACGGCAATACACCACTTGATACTAATCTTAATCTTCTCAACGCAGGCCGCATCGATATAATAATAGACAATAAATACACGGTGTTATTTTCCGCACAATCTTCCGTACAATCTTCCGCACAATCTTCCGCACAATCTTCCGCACAATCTTCCGCACAATCTTCCGCACAATCTTCCGCACAATCTTCCGCACAATCAGAACTTATAAAAAATTTAGTTCATGCAGGTACTGAAGGTGAAGGCGGGGGTATTTATGTTGGTTTTGCGCCACATCTTTCCACTGATTATATCAATATGCTGGATCAAGGCATCATTGAATACAGAAAAAGTGGCAGGCTTAAAGTTTTACTCAATAAATATGGCATCACTGACTGGAAAAAGGATTAACTTATATTTAAATGGGCACCGATTAGCCATCTGTGACTAAGTAAATTAAAGGCTGTAGTCCCTAGCTGGGATTCATTTCTTCCACAAGATTTTGCATTATTAGCATGGCGAAGGCTAATGATTTTTGAATGGCAGAATGCTTGCCAACTCCTTTTACTTTGCAACACCACCATTCGATTTAATATTTGCCTGATATCAGGTAAATTTATTTGGGTAATTATCAGGGATACTAAATCGCAACGCTTATTATTAAAAATCTTAAAGTTCGAAGTTAAAAACGTCAATAACGTAAAATAAAAAAATTACTCGATTCTGCTGCGTCAGTCTAATGGCTGGATGATAATTATAATGTTGACCAGGATAGAAAAATTAATGGCTCAACTAGCTAACAGTTGAGCGTTTTTGTGATGAACTTCACCTCATTTCTCTTCGAATACAACCACAAAACATAGTAATATTGAATATTGGCGATAAAAAATCGCTGCTTTAATAATAAAGGATAACTTAATGAATAAGAAAACCTTATCAAGGTTCATTATATTGTGTTGTTACATGATGCTGACAACATTTGTACAAGCTGCAGACACCAAAGAACCAGATAAAAGAGCTGAGTATATTCGTTCTCATTATGCAAAATATGAATATCAAATTCCGATGCGTGATGGCGTGAAATTGTTTACTTCGGTATACATTCCTTACGACAAATCATCTGAATATCCGATGATGATGCAGCGCACTCCTTATCGTGTTGCCCCATATGGTGCTGATAAATATAAAACCAAATTAGGGCCAAGTGAAATTTTTGAAAAAGAGGGGTTTATTTTTGTTTTTCAAGATGTGCGTGGCAAATTTATGTCTCAAGGTGAGTACGTTAATATGCGTCCACAAGACGCAAATCAAAAAGGTGGTAATGCCACCGATGATGCCACCGACAGCTATGACACTATTGACTGGTTAGTTAAAAACGTTCCAAATAATAACGGGAAAGTGGGGATGTGGGGCACGTCTTATCCCGGATATTATACCTCGGTCGCCGCCATTAATAGCCATAAAGCCCTTAAAGCGATTTCACCTCAAGCCCCAATAGCCAACTGGTTTTATGATGATTTTCATCGTAATGGTGCGTTTTCTACACCCATGGCGTTTATTTTCTTCGATACTTTCGACAAACAGCGCGAAGGGCAGTTTGCTTACTGGCCAAAAGGTATGGACTCTATTACGCCTGATGGTTATGACTTTTTCCGTAATCTGGGTCCATTGAGCAACGTTAATAAAGATTATTTTAAAGGTGAGCGTCCGTTCTGGAATGAATTAACTGAACATCCTAATTATGATGAATATTGGCAGGCGCGTAATGTGTTACAACACCTTACCAATGTTAAACCAGCCACCTTAGTTGTAGGCGGTTGGTATGATACTGAAGATCTATATGGGCCTCTGGAAACCTATCAAACTATGTCCAAAGGCAATAAAAAGACAATATCCATCTCATCATGGGACCTTGGTATCACGGTCAATGGAATTCAGCTGACGGCAGTAAAATGGGTGAAGCCGAATTTGGCTTTAACACCAGCGAATGGTTTCAAGAACGAATCTTATTGCCATTTTTCAAACAAAATCTAAAAGACATTAAAGATGATAAAGACGCTAAAGCAGTATCATTGGCAACTGCGACGATGTTCGAAACAGGTGCTAATCGCTGGCGCGAATTTGATACTTGGCCACCAAAACAAGGTAAAGATGTTGTGCTATATATGGGAGCTAATGAAAAGCTATTGGATCAAAAAGAGTCTAAAGGTGGTTCGAGTGATTATATAAGCGATCCAAACAAACCTGTTCCTCACTCAGATAAAGTCAGTCGCGGCTGGGATCGTCCATATATGGCAGAAGATCAACGGTTTACTGCTCGTCGCTCTGATGTTTTAGTGTTTAATGACGAAGTGGCAACTGAGGATCAAACCATTGCAGGCTCGATTGATATTAATCTGTGGGTATCTACCGACCAAAGTGCAGGCGATTTTGTGGTTAAGTTAGTTGATGTATTCCCAGGTATGGATGAAACCACCAATAAAGTAGACAAAGAAACGGGCAACCGTCATGAGTTAGTGCGTTGGGGCATTATTCGTGGACGTTTTAGAAACAGTATGAGCACACCTGAGCCGTTTGAACCTAATAAACCCACACTGGTTAAATTTGAACTATTGGACGTACTGCACACCATCAAACGTGGGCATAAGTTACAAATTCAGGTGCAGAGCAGCATGTTTCCGTTTATGGATATGAACCCACAAAAATATGTTGATAATATTTTTAAGGCTAAGCCAGAAGACTATGTCAAAGCGCAACATAAGCTTTATCACAGCGAACAATACCCAAGCTCGATTGAATTTAAAGTGATTGCTCACTAACCAAAGTTGGTAACGGATATGACGTTTCTGAATAGAGTAACTTGAAGCACAAAGCTGCGAGTTATTAGTCTACAATGTACGCTTTAACAATCTAAAAATAAAAAACGTCTTAATTGGCGTTTTTTTATTTTGAGTATAGCGAAGAATAAGCACGGTGAATGCACGCCTCTTTGTATTGTAATCTCGTCAGTCGATTGGCTTACATAGATTTTTCACCATCAAACTGTACACCCTTTACGGTGCATAAAATAAAGTGAAAAAACGTAACCATATATTTTCTTTAACGGTAGCCTTATTTTTACTAGCAGCTTTTCTCGAAAGCCTTTTAAGATCGACTATTTGATGACGCTTAGCAGCGATATTTATCGTCGCGTTTATCTTGGGCAGTATTAGCTTTAGTAACAAAACTCACACGAGTATTGGGGGGATATCCTCAAAACGCCATTCAATCGACTTTATGGTCTGCTACGCTCGACTTAGGTGAACTGCACATAAAAACGCTTAGAAGTATTATTCAAGACAAGTAACAGACCTTGTATATGGGTATTCTTGCAATTATAGATAGTTTCAATCAGTTCTTAGTCCAGCCCAGTTAAAATTAAAAGCAACTTTTTTGCTCTTGAATGGAAAATAATTAGCCGTAATACTTTACATTATTCTACATGCCTATGCACCTGGCTCAGGTCGATTTTACAGGTAAGTGAATTATTGCTAAGTTTAACAATCGGTTAGGTATTTGTTTTTCGATAAATCGACGATTGAACCGATAACAGAACTCATCAAAGTATTCTTGTAGGTATTTTCCGGTTACACCATGAAACGTACCTAACAAAAACGTTCTTAAATTGCCGATGGCTATATGTACCCACGGTAACCCTTCATCAACTAAATAACCCGGGGTTACTCTTGCCTCATAGTTTTCTGTTTGACCTATAATATTCAATGCCGGCAATGCATCAGAATGAACTTGTTGGCCTTGTTTCAAGTGTTTCTTGACGAATTCATTCACGCTAAAATGACAAATGCTATCGACCACTGCCATTGCGATAAATCCTGCTTTTTTATCCTTACTTTCACAGGCTATCAGCACATTCTTTTTTCCTGCTGCTCCGCGTCCTCGTTTGCCTTTTTGTCTACCGCCAACCAGAGCGTCGTCTAGCTCTATTGTGCCACTTAATTGATATAAACTATCTCTATGCCCCATAGCCGTTTTAAGTTTCTTTAAAATCAGCCTCGCGGTTCGCCAATTGACTTCTATTAATTTACTGAGTCTCAGTGCTGAGATACTTCCCTTATCAGAGCCAAAGAGAATAGATAGCCCAAAACCACTGGTTCAAAGTGATTTTGCTGCCGTAAAAAAGTGTTCCTGACATGACTGAGGTCTGCTTTTTACATTGTGTACACTCGTATAAATGATGACTTGTAATTTCATAGCTATGGTTATTGCCACAACCAGGGCAAATAAAGCCATTTAGCCATTTCATTTGTTGCAAGTATTTTAAGCAATCATCTTCTGTACTAAACTGTTTTTGCCAAGCTAAAAAGCTTGCTTCTGGCATGTTCATGGTAATGGTTACCTATGCGGGGTGTTTGTATATACAGTACAGTACAGTACAGTTCAGTCCTGAGTTATCTGCATAGGCATGATATTCTATTATAGAATTTAGTATTGTTTAAACATCGTATGAAGGTATTTTTATGGAAAATGATACGCTTGACTTACTTAAATCAAACATAGCTAAGCTTAAAGTCTGGAACAATAAGCATCAGAATTTGACGCTTGTTAGCAGTCCTAAAAAAATGACTATTTCACGTACTAGCGCAGCTTTTATTCTGGCCACAAGCACTATTTCTAGCCCTTTGTTAGCTACTTCAAATGACCATAGGCCGCTTTGGTCATCAACAACATTACTGAATAGACATTTGGTAAATGTCGATTATTCAACACTTACATCTTATTTGATTATTCCTATTTTTGATAATGTCAGCACCAGAAACATCACTGCTAGCGACCAACCTAATTATAAAAAAACATTTTTATAGCACTGATACGTTGGGTGTTCGCGGAGAGTAAGGAAGCGGAAGATAAAAGCCAAAGTGCTGACCTTCATAGATTTGCATCAATCATGGTAGCCCTACTCAATAGCGGTAGTCCTAACAAAATGGCTGTATTTTTAGCTCAAGTTCACAATAATATTACACGGGAAATGCACGAACCTAGAAACGAAGCACTCGAAAAATTAGATAAGGCTGCGACGGCAAAGGCAAAAATAATGGATAAACAATTCGAAGACCGACAGGTTGTGATGCAACTGGCTAGGCTCAGTCAAGTAGAAGCCTCTATGAAGCAGTTTGCTGCTTTAGACGCTCAAGCTTACCAGTTAGGTTTTGAAACATTCAACAGGCTCAAGGACATCGATACAAATCTCAATATTCCTCTTTATGAAAGAGCCGCCTTCAATGAGGGGATCGAAATAGGTAAGCACAGTTATGATGTATCTCCTGCTATCAGAAACAGTATGCATCTGGATGAAACTGAAAAGCCACTTACCAGCTCTGATAATGGTTTGATTGAAGCAGATAAGAAAACCATCAAAAACAAGATTGAACTTATCTTAACTGATCTTGGAACATGAATGGATATAATACGTAATCTGAACTTGGTTTGAGATGTGTCGCAACCCTGGAAGTTATTGCAATAAAAATAATATGTCAGATGGTGCCAATTAGTTTGCAAAGGCATTGAACGCATCCAGTGCTGCTATTATTACGTTTATCAAGGCGAGCTTGTAATGGAGTTGTGCTCTATTGTGAGCAAGTTCAACGAAGATAGGCGCTATTATAGTGGTTCTCTACGATATAGCTTATCCCGAGCTCAGGTCACATAAAAATATGTACTCAATAAATATGCCAGCTAAAGCTCTCGTTAACTCAAACAGCAATGATTCATTTGAAGTCAGGAATGCGTTGTTGCTTTGGCAGTGAGTTTATAAAAAACAAAATATGACAATCTATAGTTTCTGAGCCGCCTCTATTATTACGACAAGAGAAGCGTCATAAAAATCCTTCCCTCATCGCAGTGTTTTTATCAGTTTACAACTTATTATGGCTGTTTATTTCTGGGGTGATGCAGGGTTCAATAAAATTGGCTCACCAAATCCTAGTGCTTTCATCCGCGCTAATTGGGTGTTGGCATCGCCTACAAAAAACCAAATCATTTGTTTGGGATCTAGGTATTTATCCGCTAGCGTTTTCACTGTTTGAATGGTGATGTTTTTAACTATTTTTTCTCGTTGCTTAACGTAATCTTCAGGCCAATCGTATTTACTAATATTATTTAATAACCCTAGTTTTGAATTGGCTGTTTCAAATGCTCTAGCGTTACTTTTTATTAAAAAGCTTTTGCTGGTGACTAAATCCTGTTGTGAGTAGGTTTTCCCATAATTTTCGAGAATTTCTTTGATTAATTCAGCAGATTCTAAAGTAACGTTTGAGCGTACTTGACTAAAAATTCTAAAGATACCGGGATCTTTGGTACCAGAAAATCTCGAATTAATACCATAAGTGTAGCCTTTCCCCTCGCGTAAGCCTTGTGTCAATTGTGAAGCAAAACCGCCACCACCAAGAATGTAATTAATAATCGTGGCTGGATAGTAGTTTTTATCTGTCACTGCCAGTGCTAAATAACCAATATTAACGACGGTTTGTTTGGCGTTAGGTATATCGTAAAAGTACACTTTGGACTGTTTGGGTTCGATAGGAGGGTCATAGCTGGGAATAGCGACCTTAGTCGATGGCCAGTTTGCTTTTAACTCTGACAATGACGCTAGCACTGCTTTTTTATCTATAGCGCCTACAACATGAACACGAGTTTGGTTCGGCGATATATTTTTTAGATAAAATGTTTGTAAATCTTCTAAGGAAATTGCAGCAACAGAATCCTTGTTGCCCAATATATTTTTTGCGCGAATATTATTTTCGCCGTATATCAATTCATTAAAATTATTCTCGGCAACACTCCTCGGACTGGCTTCTTGCTGACGTATCTGCGACAGCGTTTGTTGCTTAATTAAGGTAAATTCTTTTTGGTCCCAACGGGGTTCTAGTAATATTTCCTTTACTAAATTCATGGCCTGAGAATAATTTTTAGCCAGTGTGTTTACCCTTACACTAATATCTTCTTGGTTGGCCTCAATTCTAATTGATGCTCCAATTTGTTTGATAGCGTTTTCAAGTTCTTCAGGTGTTTTATTACTAGTACCGCTGCTCAGCATTTGAGCCAGTATATTGGTCATGCCTACTTTATCCATTTGCTCAAGTAATTGCCCGCCGTTTATAATAATTTCTACGTCAACAAGGGGCACTTCATTTACCTCTATACCAAGTATTTGAATGGTATCAAGCTGAGCCCGCCAAATATCTGGAACCATCGCCTCGGTTGCTCCTCCATAATGCGGCTCCTTTGAACGGTCGAATGTTGAAGGAGTTTTTGCGTAGGTAGTTACGATGTTAGGATCGACTTGTTTTTCAATACCCTGAATAACTTGTTCTTCGGGTACATCTGCTTTAGTAGAGCCTTTAACTGCGAGCTCAACTTTACCTTTAGGCACAAAGCTGGTGACCACATAATTCTTGTTTTTGATATATTGCTGGTACACACGTTTTACGTCTTGTTTAGTCACGCTTAAAATTGCCTTAATTATTTTTTCTGCGTAACCAGGATCGCCGGTATAAATATTGTATTGAGCCAGCTGTGCGCCTTTACCCAGTACACTTGAAAATTGATCATAAAATTTAGTTTCTTGAGTGGCCAGAATACGTTGTAGGTCCTGTTCAGATATCCCATTTGTTTCAAACTGCTTAAAAGCTTCGTCAATCCCTTTGTTTACCTCGTCTAAATCTATATCAGAATATGCCTTAGCGATTAAATACACTTGGCCTGCTAGCTCACTAGCCTGATGAAACATATTTGCATCTGGGACTAACTTTTTATCTTCAACAAGCACTTTATAAAGCGGTGCAGATTTGCCATTTGCAAGGTATTCAAACAATACGTTTAATGCGTACGCATCAGGATGATATTGCTCAACAGTAGGGTAAGTTCGTGTAATTTGCGGGAGATTGGCGAAGTTGTCTTCATAATAACGTTTAACCGTTTCATTTAGCTTTATGGGGCGCTTTTTAAGAGCAGTAATTTTGTTTCCTGATTTAATTTCAGAAAAATACTTTTCTACCCATGTTTTTGCCTGTACAGGATCAAAATCACCCACAACAGTGAGGGTGACATTATTAGGTACATACCAACGTTTAAAGAATTGTTTTACATCATCCAATGTGGCGGCTTGCAAGTCTGCCAAAGAGCCTATTACCTGCCAATGATAAGGATGGTCTTGAGGATAAAGGTTCTGGTCGATCACCAACCAGTTGTGTCCATAAGGTGCGTTATCGCTGCTTTGGCGCTTTTCATTTTTGACAACCTGTTTCTCTTTTTCCAACACCGCTTCAGTAACGGTATTGATAAACCATCCCAGCTTATCAGCCTCTGCCCATAACATTTTTTCTAATGCATCTTTTGGTACTGTTTGTAGATAATTGGTTCTATCTCTAGTTGTTGAACCATTGGCACCAGAGCCGCCAATTTTTGCTGATAACTTATCTAAACCACCTTTACCTAAGTTTTCTGATTCAAGAAACAGTAAGTGTTCAAACATATGAGCAAAACCGGTTCGTCCTTTAATTTCGCGGGCCGAGCCAACGTGTGCAGTTAAGTTGACTGCCACCACCGGGTCAGAGCGGTCAATGTGAAATACTATTTCTAACCCATTCTCCAAAATAAATTTTTCATATTTGACTTCAAAATGAGGTTTTTTAGGTGTTTCTTGAGCCATTAGGCTGTGAGTTATGCCCAAAACGTATGCAAAAAGTATTAAGTAGATTGTTACTTTTTTCATTTAAATCCATGATTTACAGCGAAAAATTAATTGATGTGATAATTACATATTTTTCAAAAGACTAAAAGTGGATATGGGACAGCTATAGGGGGATCTTCAATTTATAAACCTCAATGAATAATAATGAGTCAGCCATAGGTTGCAGTTATTAAGTCAGCAAAAAACATGTATTTTACTCACTGACCCAGTCAGTCTATTTAGTACAATCTGTTGGGTGCTTTGAAAATATATGGCCATGCAATTACTGTTTATAAGGTTGACTCTACCTTATCTTGGAGATACCAATGGCAGCACAAATAACACCGCCAACCATGCTTAACCAAGCCTCAATGTGAGTATCACCACTGAATGCACGGCTAATCTGAGAGCTTGCCGAGTCAAATACATCGTAACCCCACAAGGCTAAAGCCACACCTAGAACAATTAGTACAATGCCAATAATTTTGTTATTCATATTTTTCTCTCGACTATCAAACGCAGATTTAGTGCTTTTTCGTTAGACTGACACATCTTTTATATTTTAAGCAATTATTAGTTAGCTCGCTACATCAATCAACAGTTTAGGAACGTCAATGAATTTTTAACTGCAGGTTTACTTTAGTTATTGTGCCTACTTCCCTCTCGAAGCAAAGCACCGCTCCTGTTTATTAATCTAATCTTAATGTTCGTGTAAAGTCTTTTTAAAGTTGTTTCTTTAAAATTCTACTGTGTTGATTAATCAATATTAGACAAGGAATATATAAAAAAAAGTAATCTGACATTATTTGCTGTTACGTCACTAACCACAGTCCAATTCGCCACAGCTTTCGAACAAGGTGACATGATACTTCGTGCTGGTTTGCTACCGTGAGTCCTGACGATTTTTCAACAAATATTGTGGTTGGAAGTGACTTAGGGGTAAACGTTGCAGTAGATAATAATACCCAGTTAGGACTTAATATTGCTTGTTTTTTAACAAATAATATTAATGTTGGGCTATTGACTGCCACACCTTTTGTTCGTGATGTAATTTTTGGCGTCAGCGGTCTGCTTGGTACTGGTGACCAATTGGGTGAAGTCACACACTTACACCCAACAATGACCTAACTATTATTTTAATAACGCTTCAAATAATTTTCGGCCATATTTAGGTATAGGCTTAAATTACACCATATTCTTTGATGAAGAGTTTACTTCAGCAAACGATGCAGCCGGATTAAAAGATTTGTCATTAGATAATTCTTTGGGGTTAGCGGCTCAGGTGGGTGCCGATTACATGCTCAACTATAGGTGGTTTATAAATGGGGCACTTCGTTGGATATATATTGATACCGGAGCATCATTTAACCTTAATGCAGCAGAAGTCTCAGTAGACAGTATCGAGATCGACTCTTGGATATACTCAGTGACTCTTGGTTATCGGTTCTAGAATACTGAATATAAAGTTAACAAACGCTATGTTTTCATAACTCTGACATAGTCTATAAGAATAAACGTTAGCGGGCTCCAAATAATCGATTTAGACGTTTAAGTGCTCGTTTTTAAATTACCCGTATTCTATTTAACACGAATAACAATGAACAAAATCAATATAGTAAACAAAAAAAGTATTTTAGCTTTGGCTTGAACAAGCACCTTTGTGTTGTCTGCATCAGTGAATGCAAATGCAGTGAGCTCTAGCGTTGTTGCAACGCAACGAGCGGCGCTAGAAGCCAATACTGATGGTCAAGGCTTTGGTCCTCAATCTCCTCGTGATATCGACCAAGATTATGGTTTGAATACGCGTCATTTTTTCAATAGGGTCAAATCGTAGCCTGCTTAATTTATGTAACATCCATTTCCATAAAAATGCTGAGCACAGTGGTGGCCAGTTCACTACTCATGTGGGTAATGGCGATGGCAAAGGTTCAAACACTGGGTATATTTATGATGGCAAGCTTTCATCTGCACAGATGAAAGCTGTTAGTGGAAAAATCTGCGCCGCTAAAGGCGACACTTTACAATCAGGTGACACCATTGAAGTTCATTATGTATACTCTTCGGCGCAAATACAGCCGGGTCCAACTTTAGGGGCTTGTCTGGCTGAGAGTACAATGAATCTTGATCTTAGAGTTGAGGGGCAGGTTATGGTTCTTACGAATGATAATGATGCCCTAGATTTTAAAGACCTAGCAATGGTTGATCAAGTGAATGGTTATTACTAAGCCCCCAATGTGCCAAATAATATGGACGCGCCTGTTGAATATTTAGGTTCAACTACAGGACCGTCTTATGATGAGAAAGCTTCTCCGCTTCAGGTAAGTTGGAGTGTCAGACCTAAGGTTGCAGTGGTTGATATTAATTCATTTGGTAAGTGGTGTGATGATAATATATTTAAAGAAGATCATGCCCACGGTGTGCGTAACTTGGTAACTAACCCCAAGCTATTGTCATCAATCAACTAATTACCATTAATTTTGATGGATTAGGCTTGGTTTAATAAGCTAAGCCTGTATCCATTGCCTCTTAATGTTTGGATGGTGATCTTAGGTTGGTCCTCCAGTTTGCGTCTTAAGCGGCTAATGTATACATCGAAAATATTTGTTTGGAGTTCGCTTTTAGTTTGCCAATCCCGACTTAAAATCCGCTCTCTAGATAATACTTTTTTTTGGTTTTCTGTTAGATAAACCAGTAATTCAAATTCTAGTTTGGTTAATGAAATCTCAGTTCCGTTTATTCTTGCAGTGCGTTCATCCATTGCCAATTCAAGAGAACCAATACCCAACGTGTTACGAGGAGATGGTGCAGATTTATCTGCACGCCGACGAAGTGCGGCAATGCGCGCCAGTAACTCGTCGAAATCAAAGGGTTTACATAAATAATCATCCGCCCCTTTTTGTAATCCATTGACCTGTTCGCTGACGTCGTCTAATGCGGTTAAAATCAATATCATGGGTGGGGAGGGCAGGGCTTTTATAGCCTCGACGATAGTTAAACTGTCTTCAGAGCCAAATAGTCTGTCAAGTACTACAATTTCAGGGGTGTTTTTGCTGATGTAAGGTAACACTTCGTGCAATTCACTTAGGGTCGAGCATTCATATCCTTCTGCCCTTAATCCACGTTCTAAAAAATTCAATAAGGGCCTTTCATCATCGGCTAACAAAATTGTCATTGGGTTTGTTCTATATGTAATGTAACTGAAAAAATAGAGCCTTCGCCTAGAACAGATTCTACCGTTATTTTTCCGCCATGGGCTTCTATAATTGCCTTGGCTACGGGTAAGCCTAATCCAAGTCCTTGATTATGTTTACTGAAACGCACAAAGCGTTCAAATATATTTTCAATTTCAGTGGCTGAAATACCTTTACCTGAGTCTTTTATAGAAATGCTAATAAGGCTGTCACTCAGTTTCACACTCACTTCTACGGGTAAATCTGGGGGTGAGTACTTGATAGCGTTATCGAGCAAAATAGATAACACCTGTTGAATTCTCGGTGCATCGATAGACACTACTGAAGTCTCAGATATTGAGTCTGTAGATAATGGAATATTGCGCTCATGATGAAGCCTTTGCCATTTTAGCACCTCTGTAAGTAACAGAGGTTTGATTTTGGTGGCGCTAACTTCTAAATTAATTGGTTCATTTCTGCCCGGGTTTAGAGCAGTAAATCATCCACTAATCTGCTTAGGTTGACCGATTGTTCTAATATAGCTGTCAATGTGGCTTGATAATCTTCCTCGCATGCAGATTTAAGCCTCAGTGTGACTTGTGCTTCTCCACGAATAATAGTCAATGGTGTTCTGAGTTCATGGGATACATCGGCTATGAATTGGCGACGCCTAGAATCGATTTTTGTAAGTTTTAAGTTAGCATTAGTAAGCTCTCTGGTGCGCTGCTCTACTGTAAACTCCAAGTGTTTTCTTGATTTCGTCTCATTCGCTTTATGCTATTGAAGTTGGGCTGCGAGTTGATTAATTGATTCCACAAGTTATTGGAATTCATAATCCAATTTTTCTGAAATGGGTTGTTGATATTGTCCTGATGCAATGGCATTAGTTGTGTTTCTTATGAGTATCAGCGGTTGATAAAGCCGATTGAATAACCAGTAACAGCCATAAATTATCAATGGTAAAGACAACGCACCAAGGCCAATCGTAAACCACACCATAACGGTATTAAGGGTATCAATTTTGGCATTTATCGCCGCAACCACTCGACTTTGACGAGACACTGCCGAGTTTATCGCTTCCCTAAACTGGTCGTCGATAGTCACTTCTAGCAGGCTACGCAGCCTTTCTTGCTGATAAAGAGGAGCGGTATTCATACTTACTACTACTAGTTTAAACTCCTTAATAATTTCGTATAAGAGTTGCTCTAGCTCGTCGGTATCCTCAACACTACCTTGAGTAAAATCCACACCTAGCGCTTCACGCTGTTCTAACTCTAACCTTCTGATGTTGGTCAATGACTGCCCAATCAATGCCTGTTTCTTGCGGACATTGGCTTGATTAGCATTTTGACCAAAATGACTTCGTCAGTCAGTTGTTTGAATAATCGATAGGAGATGCTTGAAAGCTGTTGGTGCTCAACCAGTAATGATTGTGCAATGGTACTTTGTTTGAGGTTTTCTCGCGTAAGGTGTGCAGAAATCGCGGTACGGGTTAATGCTACAAGCAAAATGAATGCAGTGGTTAGTCCAAAGTAAAAAAGTTTTTGTTTGTACATCTGTTGGTGGTCTCAATAGTTGTGAACTCTAAGCAAAAGTATTACAAATAAGAACATGACGATATATGTTTAGTTATAGACAAAAACATCATTGCCCTATGCAAGCGTCACCTTGGGACGGGTTATTTAGCTGAAAATGTATGCGTTAATGGAC
Source organism: Paraglaciecola psychrophila 170 (assembly GCF_000347635.1). Lineage (NCBI taxonomy): Bacteria > Pseudomonadati > Pseudomonadota > Gammaproteobacteria > Alteromonadales > Alteromonadaceae > Paraglaciecola > Paraglaciecola psychrophila. The sequence goes on from NC_020514.1 coordinate 1,217,472, forward strand.
TGAGGTGGGTCTCAAATTTCTTCCATTGGTCTCTTGCGGAAGAATTAATGGGTTGGCGAACCTGCTCTGAGCTAGGGGTTTTTATAGTGCGTTTGGTTTTATAAAAGTGCAAACAAGATGATTCAAAGGGTAACTGGCAAAAATCTAATATGCGCCTAACCTGAGTCTCCAGATCGTCTATTACGTCTTCGTGCTGAACTTTTAAAACAAAGCCGGGTAATACTTCATCCCAATGTGCCATTAAAGATTGATAAGACTGGTAATAGTGAACGAGATTGTCTAAGTCATACGAAAATTCATGACCTTCAGCAAACAGTTGTTTATAACCACTAAAACAACACGCAATGGGATCACGCCTAGCGTCAATTATTTTGGCATTGGGCAACATGGCTTTGATTAAGCCAATATGCATAAAGTTATTTGGCATCTTATCTATAAAAAAGGCAGCCCCTTGGCGATAGCATCGGGTGTCTTCAATAAATTGTTTACCAAAACGAGCAAAGTATTCATTGTCAATTTCATTAACAACGTTTGGGTAACCGCTTTTACTTCCGCTTAATCTTGCTGCTACCCCCATCACATTGTGTAACTCCATAGTGCCATCTACTTGCGAGTGAGACGCGAGTATTTGTTCTAATAAAGTCGAACCAGCTCTAGGAAGCCCTACTATAAAAATGGGGGCAGGTGTTTGGTCGCCTACATCTTGGTGCATGCTGAAAAAATCTGTATTGAACACCGCTTTTTGAGCTGTAACTTGTTCACTCATCTTGGATTGAGAATAATGACTGCTGTGGTTTTTTAAAGTATTACCATTTTGGTAATAACTAAAAGCTGTGTCGAATTGTTGGCGATCTTCATAGGCTTTCGCCAGCGCAAACTCAAGATGGATTTTGTCGTCTTGTTCAATATCGATTTTATCCAGTTGAGCCTGCATCAAGGCTAGTTCGTTATCGCTGAATCGATAGGTTTTAGTATTAGCCAAACTCCAATAGGCATCACCGAAGTCAGGGCGAATTTTGTAAGCTTGTTGATAAGCGGCTACTGCCTGTTCGATGTTACCGTTTGCTTTGTTAGCATGGCCAAGTAGCAGCTGTATACCGGGAAGTTCGTTACGCGCGTCATGTATGACTTGTTGATAAAGTACGATAGCGGGTTCAACTTCACCTACTCCCACCATTGCGCTGGCTTTTGCTGCTAGATATTGGATATTATCAGGGTGTTTGTTGAGTAAAATTTCAGCCTGTTGTTTGGCTTGGCTAAATTTACCTAGTTTAGATAATAATTGTACAAACTCTGCTCTTGCGGCTTCATAGGTTGGGTGTATTTCAATGCAACTCTCTAAGAGGAACTCGGCTTCATGATAGAGTTTTAATCTGATACCGATTTCAGCCAACAGCAGCATGGTTTCAGCATGATGTTTATGATTTTGTAAAAAACGTCGACAAACTTTATCAGCTATACCTAACTTTCCCTCATACATAAGATCTTGCGCGCCACGTATTTCAACTGGTAGTTGAGCAAGGTAATTGATCCGTTGTGTGGCGAATGTGTGCGCTTCAGGATGGTTCAGCTCACTGTAAAGAGGCGCTAATTTTTGCCAACTGGATAACAATGCTGGATTAAGCTTAGTGGCTCTGGCAAACGCTGTTGCTGCGTTAGGCTTGTTGCCTGCGCTTAGTGATAGATAGCCATTTTCTTGATGGGCACGTGCGTGATTTGGTTCAGTTGCGATGAGTGTTTTGATTGTTTCAGTTGCTTCACCAATCAAGCCTTTAGTTCGCTGTGCAACAGCTAGAATATATAGTACATCAGCTTTTTCCTGGGTGTTTTCTTGAGTCTTTTCTACAGAGTCTTCTAGGTTTCTTAGTCCTTGCTTTGAAAGTGATATGGCGTTTTCAGTGTCGCCTGATTGAAGTGCACGTTTGATATCGTCAATCTTAATGTGGTTTTTGGTGCTTTGTTTACTGACGTTTTCTGCCACGTGTTAACTCCAAATGATTTAATTCTATACTACGATCAAATTATGATTGCTGCCCAGATTTTTCCATACTTATACCCATACCACCTCAAAATGCGCGTTTCAGAACGACTGGGGCGCTTCAATTCAAGGCGCGTCAATGACTGAATGTCGACCACCTTCTGAATTGGCGCAACGCAGAAGTGGAGTGCCCCAGTCGTTCCCTTTAGGGCGGGTTTTAAAGCGATTTATGTCGGGCGCCGAGCGCTGCGTTGGCCATTTTTGACTTAGATTACTAGGCCTACAAATGTCCGCCTTGCCTAAACCGCTTTAAATTCCCGCTGAATCCGTCATTTTGAGTTGGTATGGGTATAATAATAAAGGCAAGCTAAAAGCTTGCCTTTATTTACAACTAAATAACTATCTTAATAAAAATCGTAAGACAGTCTCAATCCTAATGTGCGAGGACGGTTAGTCACAACCTTTGGCGTAAATTGCTGAGTATCGATGTACAACACAGCACTTTCGTCAGTGAGGTTATCGATATAAAACTCGGCTTTCCAGTCGTCTTTGGTGATACCAACAGATACATTAGCAATCGCATAGCTTTCTTGAATGTAACGTCCACCTTGGAAAACATCGCCATTCGAGTCTTGGAATGAGGTGCCGTCGTATGTTGCCGCTTCATTTTGAATCGGTAAACCGGAGCCAGTACCATAGATCAATCGTGTCGCGTCTTCGGTCACATAGGCATCCATTGACATCCCGGCTAAACGATCACCTGTATAACTGACAGATGCATTGAAATAACCGTTGTAACCATCGTCAAGTTCGAAGTAATAACGTGCACGAATATTACCTGAAAACTCAGCTGAATAGGGTAGTCGTGCGCCTACTCCTGGCGCAATACCAGCTAGTTCAGCATTAACACGGGATAATTCTGTATCGAGCAAACTAAAGGCCGCGTTGATAACTAAGTTGTCCGACGCTAACCACGTAATATCAGCGTCTATCCCTTTTATCTCGGCATCACCCACATTATCGGTAAATACTAAAAAGCTAATATTGGTTGGGTCATATCGTGACGTTTGTAGGTCAGTAATTTCAGAATAAAAAGCCGTGGCATTTACCCTTAAAATACCATCTAAAAAGTCACCTTTCATGCCTACCTCGAAGTTATCAAGGCTATCTGTAGTAGAGTAAACGGGTATTCTGAAACCATTAAATGCCCCACTTTGATTACTCGCAAGGTCACCACCTTGACGGTTGGTAACCGGTGGTCTAAATCCTTCTGAGTAAGTCGTAAATAATAATATGTCGTCATTCATTTTGTAATCTAACGAGGCTTTAAAAATAGTATCGTCGACTGTTAATGTGCCGCTATCATCTAATAAACTTACATCTAATTGACCGCTTGCAATGGCTGCTTGAAGAACTCCTGGACCATCACCACCTGTTGCTAGGTCTAATTCGGCAGGATCTTGAGTACCAAAGGCACGAATTCTACGGCTAACATCAGTGCTGGTTGTTGAGCCTTTAAAGGTGTCATCAATTTGATACCAACGTGCGCCCAAGGTAGCGGTTAGCTGATCGGTAAGATCGTATTCAACCTGACCAAATACTGCCACTTGTTCGATGGTGTGGGTCACATCGTTGACAAAACTGATGCCTGACTCGAACGGTCCACCGTCAGAATTAATTCCTTCACTACCTGGAAGTACTCTTGCAAGTTCAGGGAACTTATCTGTACTGGCAATATTGAATTGGCCTACGGTTCCAAGTTCTTGATCATCATAGAAAATACCCGCAGTCACACGCCACGCATTATCTACATCGGTGTTGAATCTAAGCTCGTGCGTTATACGCGAAGTATCTGTATTTTCTTTATAATACTTAGTTGGGTCTAGGCAGACTTCATCTTCTGCTGCAACTGATGAACCGTACTGGCACACATAGAAGGCTGAATACAAACCGCCGTTGGTATAACCGGTGTAATCGATAGTAGAGCTGATTTCACGGTCTAAATAACCACCAGTGTACACCACATCAAGCTTGTCTAAACGCCCTTTTAAAGTCCAAGTGGTGAGTCCGAACTCATCATCATTGTCTTCAGGTGTAAAACGGTTAACAGAGCTTTCACCCTCAAGGTTAGGGTCGTAAGAGAATACGCCTTCGGTTTCAAGAGACTGAGCGGTGTGCTGCACCAACAATGACCAATCGTTATTGATCAAATACGACATACCAAATCTAACACCTGCATATATAGCATCGTTGGTATCATCTTCTACTAACTTGCCATTTTCAGGTGAAATAATAGGAGTGTTTTGTGGGTCAGTTAAAACGCCACCGGATATTCTATCAATAACAACAGCGCTGCCAATGTAGCCGCCTTGGCCAGGTTTATTCAGGATATTGTCAATCCATCCACCTTGTTTGTCATTGTAAGCGACTACGCGTATTGCTAGTTCATCGGTAGGCGTAAAGTTCATAAAGCTTCAACGGAATTACTCATTTCGCCGCCTTTAGTACTACCAATATTCACATCCATGCCACCAGAAAACCAGAGTGATCAGGTTTTTTACTGATCATTCGCACTGTGCCTGACTGTGAACTTGCACCAAAGAGTGTGCCTTGTGGACCGGGCAATACTTCGATTCTTTCCATATCTGCAGCATAAACGTCTAAGTTTCTTCCTTGCATGGAAACGGGTTGTTCATCGAGATAAAACGCAACGGACGGTTGTAATGCCTGTACAGAGGACACTGAGATATTGGTTTGTGTAGTTGCTGCACCTCGGATATAAATCTCATTTTGACCGGGGCCTGTGCCTTGGAAAACAACATTTGGAAGAAATTCTACGTAATCACCAAAGCTTTCAACGCCTAGATTTTCTAGCGCCTCACCGTTTAACGCAGAAACAGATACAGGTATATCCTGTATTGATTCGGTTCTTTTAGTGGCGGTAACCTGAATGGTTTCAATTTGTGCTTTTGCTGGCTTTTCTTGTGCTATTGCAGGGTTAAGTGCAAGTGCTGTTACGATGGCACAGCTAATTTTAGTCTTGTTCATATGGTAAGAACCTTTGTGTCTTTTGCATGCACTGCCAAGGGATGATACTTTTATTTTTAGACCCAATGCTTACAATAATTAATTCGAATGATTACGATAATTAATTCGAATACGATTTTATTTCAATATGGCGTAGACCAACATAGCACACTCGCAAGCTTATTTCTAAAGTGATTCCTAGCAGCACCTAAAGATGAATACCAATTAAATGCGTAGCATCCTAATTATATTGCGAGTTTAAAAGAACTATGGGATAGGGTATATTGAATATCAATAAACCGAATACAGGCTTGCATAAGTGGCTCTAACCCGAATAGATCAACACCTAAATCGCCCCGTTTTTTATCTTTCTTCATTATCAATTTTAGCTTTAGTTTTATTTGCATTGATAACGCCGCAAGCGGCGGATGTTTTTTTTACTAACTTACAAAGCGTTATCATTAAAAATGGTAGTTGGTTTTACGTGGTGTCGGTAGCGATCATTTTGCTCACCGTGTTATATGTCGGCTTTTCTAGCTTTGGGGAAATACGCCTTGGTCCAGATCACTGTAAACCTGACTTTTCCTTGCCTAGTTGGCTATCGATGTTATTTGCTGCGGGTATGGGAATTGGGTTGATGTTCTTTGGTGTCGCCGAACCGGTAATGCATTTTTTATCACCCCCTACCGCAACGCAAGGCACAACAGAAGCGGTGCGAGAAGCGATGAAAATGACCTTCTTTCATTGGGGATTACATGCTTGGGCAATCTATGCGGTAGTCGGTTTAATCTTAGCCTATTTTAGTTTTAGACTAAATTTACCCCTCACCTTACGCTCTGCTTTGTATCCTATGATTGGCGATCGCATTTATGGCTGGGCTGGCCATACAGTAGATATTCTTGCTGTGGTGAGCACTGTCTTCGGTATCGCTACCTCCCTAGGCTTGGGTGCAGCACAAATAAACTCTGGGCTAAGCTATTTGTTTGGCTTAGAAGAGTCCATACCTGTCCAAATTTATTTAATGATCGGCATTATTGCTGTTGCCATTGTTTCAGTTGCCACTGGTTTAGATAAGGGTATTCGCCGCTTGTCAGAACTGAATATGATTTTGGCTATTGCATTACTTTTATTCATTTTGATTTTAGGACCCACCGTGTTTTTGCTTGCCGCTTATGTACAAAATACTGGGGCGTACCTGTCTGATATTGTGCGTAATACGTTTAATTTATTTGCCTACGATAAGACTGACTGGATTGGTGGTTGGACTATTTTTTATTGGGGCTGGTGGCTAGCTTGGGCACCTTTTGTTGGACTTTTTATTGCTCGAATTTCTCGTGGTAGAACTATCCGTGAATTTGTTATTGGTGTTTTGGTTATCCCCACTGCTTTTACGTTATTTTGGATGACAGTGTTCGGTAATTCTGCGATAGATCTTATTTATACTCAGGGTGTAGACAATTTGGGTGAGATGGTCAGTACAAATGCGCCTGTCGCGTTATTTGTATTTTTAGAAAACTTCCCATTTCAACAATTCTTAAGTGGTATTGCGACCTTGATGGTTGTGGTGTTCTTTGTGACATCATGCGATTCGGGGGCAATGGTGGTTGATATGCTCTGCTCGCATGGCAGAAATGATACACCGATTTGGCAACGCATTTATTGGGCTGTAGGCGTAGGTCTTGTTGCGGCAATATTGCTGACCGCGGGTGGTCTAAATGCCCTGCAAACGATGACCATTGCGACAGCTTTACCTTTTTCCATTATTCTGCTGCTTTCTTTAGTGGGGCTTATAAAAGCGCTACGAATCGAAAACCATAAAAAGGCCAGTCTGGCGATGAACTTGCATCCACATCCTTCCACTACTGACAGTGGTTGGGAGCAACGATTATCGTCAATTATTCAATTTCCTAACAAAACAGCCGTTACCCATTTTATTGATACAACAGCGCGACCAGCTTTGGATAAGGTCTGTCTAGAATTGGCTAAAAACCAAGTCGAGTCTGAGATAGTCAATGAATCAGGCATGTTGAGTTTGAATGTTCAATACGGCAGTGAGCATTCATTTGTATTCGGCGTGAAGTGCGAAAAATACCGTCAACCTAGTTACTCGCCAGATAACGAGGAATTTCAAGAAGGTAGTGACGACCATACTTATTATCGAGCTGAAGTGCATTTGGCCGAAGGTGGGCAAGATTACGATATTATGGGATGGTCGAAACAAGCCGTTATCAATGATGTGATTGACCAATATCATAAACATCAGCATTTTCTTCATCTATTGCGCTGAAATACGCGTCTATAACTTGAGCAATCTGCGGTAAAGTATAGAAATACTTGCCGCTCATTGTTGGGTTTATTTTACCGGCAGTATTCACTCAATCCATTGAAATAAGGAATAAATGTGCGTATTAAATCGCCTCAAGGTATTTTGTCTTTAGACAATATTTTACCCGAAGAACCTTTGTTAATGATGGGGGCGGGGCCCGTACCAATTCCAGCTAGAGTGGCTGCGGCAAATGGTATCGTGATCAATCATTTGGGCGACACTATGGCGCAGATTATTGAACAGGTAAAGTTGATGACGCGTTATGTGTTTCAGACCGAGACCGGGCATATATTAGGTGTTGCGGGTCCGGGCTCTGCGGCGATGGAAATGGCCGTGGCGAATTTGGTTTTGCCGGGCAGTAAAGTACTTAGTGTGTGTAGTGGTTTTTTCAGTAATCGTTTAGCCGAAATGGCCGAGCGTGTTGAAGCTAACGTAGTGCGTTTGGTGGTAGAAAAAGGACAAAGTGCAGACCCAGAAGTGGTAGCAGACTATATTGCACAAAATCATCCTCAAGTGTTGACCATAGTCCAAGGTGAAACCTCAAGTACCGTCTGTAATACTAACTTGGCAGCTATCGCTGCAGCCGCCAAAGAACATAACTGCTTAGTGATTGTGGATGCCGTTTGTACCTTGAGTACCATGGAATTTGATATGGACGAGTGGGGTATAGACGCGGTGATTACCGGCGGTCAGAAAGGTTTGTCATGTATTCCCGGCGTGTCGTTAATCGGTTTTTCTGATAAGGCTTGGCAACATATTGAGTCGCGCACTTACCAATTGCGTCATTGGTGTTTAGATGCAAAGTTGGCTGATCAATTCTGGTATAAAAAAGCCTATCATTACACGGCACCTGTTTCAGGTATATTAGCTATACACGAAGCCTTAAGATTGGTCTGTACAGAAACCCTGAAAGTGAGATTTGACCGTCACTTACGAAGTTCCAAAGCGTTGCAAGCAGGGATTGAAGCTATGGGGTTATCGCTGCACGTTAAGCCCGCAGCTCGCTTAAATTCTGTTGTGGGGATAAATCTGCCTGATGGGGTTGAAGGTAAACAATTACTCAGCACGATGTCTAATCGCTACAAAGTTGAAATATCCGGTTCGTTTGGTGCCAATATAGTACGTATTGGGCAGATGGGTGAACAATGCCGCGCTCATAACTTATTTCGCACCTTGCACGCGTTTGGCGCCAGTTTTAATTGTCTTGGCCAAAAACTAGATTTACCAGCAGGTATGGCCGCATTAGAAAGTTCCTTAGATCAATACGGTTTTGACGACCAAATTTAATCGAGTATTTGTCAATTTTAAAAATGCATGTTTTTATGTAAATAAGCCACTAAGGTCTCACCAGCTTTAGCAATATGTTGCCTTAAGATGGCTCTAGCCTTGCCTAGTTGTTTGGCTTTTATAGCTTCTAATAGCTGGTAATGCTGTTGCTGACTGATTTCTAAATAATCTAGCTCAACAGAATGAAATCCAATATAACGTGAACAAAGTTGATGCAGGTTGGCGATATTAAACAGAGTAGGCCTTTTAGCTAAGCCATAAAGACAAGCATGAAACTGCCAATTGAGTTCACCATGTTGGGCAATACTGAGCTTTGGTTGCTGCAGTTGTTCTAAAATATCAGTGGCTTGTCCCAATATTTGGTGATTGAGCTTTGGCATGGCGTGACCAAGAATAAGTGGCTCTAGATACATACGCATTATGTATAAGTCTTCTGCTTCGGTCGCACTTAACGGATGCACCATCACCCCTCGTTTTCCGCTTTGCGTTAGCCAACCCTCATTTTTTAATCGCTGCAACACATCACGAATAGGGATACGACTGACGCCATAGTCAGCGGCCAATTGTTGTTGTTTTAAAGGACTCGCTATAGGCAGCTTATTGTCACGGATATCTTGTTTTAATTGCTGATATAAGGCTTCTGCTGGCTGTTTGTCAGTCATAAATTACGCCCTCGCAAAACGGCTAATGGCCAATGTGCCAAGCCCAATGGTAATACCCCAAAATGCTGAGGCGATATTGAAAAAAGACACACCAGAGGCCGTCACTAAAAAGGTTATCAAGGCAGCATCACGATAGTCGGGCTGCTCAAATGTCGATTGTAAACTTGCGCCAATAATACCCAACAAAGCCAAGCCTGCTAACGCCGCAATCATGGCAGCGGGAAAAGCCGCAAACAAACTCACTACAGTGGCGCCACAAATACCCGCCAGTATATTAAATGCCCCTGCGAATACTCCCGCAATATAACGTTTATCTGGATCAGGGTGAGCCTCTTCACTGGCACATATGGCCGCTGTAATAGCCGCCAAATTTAAAGTGAAAGCACCAAAAGGCGCGAACAATACGTTTAGTCCACCTGTCCAACTGAGTATCGGGGATACCGGCGCTTGGTTATGACCAGTGGCGCGTAAAATCGCAATGCCCGGCACATTTTGTGACGTCATGGTCACGACGAACAGGGGTAACCCTACACCTATCAACAAACTTAAATTGAATTCTGGCCATGTCCAAACTGGCGTAGCTAGCGACCATCTGACTTGCTGTAGGTTGATTAACTCAAAGGAATAAGCACAAACAAATCCGGCTAGTAGCACTGCCACTATTGCATACCGAGGTAACCACCTTTTGGCGAATAGAAAAGTCACTAGCATTATCCCCACCATTAGCGGATCACTTTGTAGTGAGGTAAATATACTCAAGCCAAACTGAACTAATATACCAGCCAACATGGCCGAAGCTAATGGCAAAGGGATACGTTTGGTTAAAGCATCGAACCAACCAGACAAACCAGTTAGCAGAGTTAACACCCCAACAAATACAAAAATACCAATAGCTTCGCTAACACTATTACCGCTGAGTGTGCTGGCCAGTAATGCGGCACCTGGAGTGGACCAAGCAATGATGATGGGGCGTTTGTAATACAACGATAAGCCTAAACAGCCCAGTCCCATGCTCATACCCAAGGCCCATATCCATGATTCAATTATTTCATTGCTAGCGCCAGCGGCAATCGCTGCTTGATATACAATCGCCCATGCACTGGCATAACCGACTAATACCGCGATAAAACCGGCACTAATAGCGGATAGGCTGAGGTCTGATATAAAGTTTTTGATCTTCATTTTTGTATTCAAATTTAAAAATGTATACAAAATTTAGCATGATTTTAGATATGATTGAATTACTGAACATAGGATGTACTTTAATTGAAATCTGAAATCTGAAATTTACTAGTTATGGAAGTAATCTACATCAAACCTAAAAGACGCAATTTGCCATTAAAGTCAGTCGATGACATTGTTTCTAATACTCATGATTGACACTTATAGGACTATAGTCAAGCAGAGCTAAAAGGCTGCAATGAGCGAAAAGCGGACATAAAATTGAGGTCCATTTACGATCACAAAAACTGGGAAAGTGGCAATTTGAAGATTTAAATTCTTTCTAAAAACGCACATTGAAAAATATAATTACAGACGCTCTGTAGGGCTATTAATAAAACACTTTTTAGTTATCTGATCAAAATTGTCTTCAGCCCAGAGATATCCAGCAAGAAAGTCACAGAACCATACAAATTGCTCAGCAGAATCTATAAAATCAACCACTACCCAACCCGTATCAGCATCAGCTCCTCTATGGGATATGTTGTTTCTTAGTTCAATTGCTTTAGTAATTTGTCTCATGTGCTTTGTTTCCCTAAACTTAATAATTGAATCCTTATATTCTTCAAATAGTTCAGGAATGTAGTGCTTGAAAATCTTAACTAATGGAGGAGATTGCACTTCAGTTATCAGCCAATTCACACTAGGAAAAGCCTCACCTATAAGCTCTTTTAAGCGAACTTCAACTGAAGCAACTCCAAGAACCAATGCTCCCCGTTTACTCACACTGAGAATATCCCTCGCTTCCCTATAAAGCTCGTGGCCTATCGGTTCAGATTCCGAAGATGCAAAGAACTCAAGAAAATCAGGTGATATTACGTTTTCTATAGAAACTCTTTTATCTTCCCCGTACATAATCCTATTTTCTAAATCACTAATATATATCCACGGGCCCTTCAAGCTGTGTGAGCAATAAGCATTTAAGGACGATATTGGTTTAGCCTTTGAATCTAAATTAAATCGCCACCGCAAAACAGATACAAAAGATTTGACACGTTGTGTTGCATTAGTTTCGATTCGCTTTAAGTAAATAGATAACTCATCGGGAAAATGTTCCAACCCACAATCTTCTCCGCCTCTCATTTTAAGATGTTCTAAAAGAGTGGCTTTTTTACCTGTATCTGGGCGCTTCCCATCACAAAAAGCATTTAGTAACAGCTTAATATTGATCGGTGGTGTTATTTTTTCATCATATTCAACAGAGAATTGAGGATTTTGCCCTTCAGATTTCTTAGGAATAATACGTGCCGTACCACTAATCAATTCTATTGAGTACACTTCAGTACTCTTAGTATTGCTTGTGTCGATTTGTATTCCTGAAATATCTGCGATTACTCTTAAGTACATATATGAAGCTTCCCGTTTTCGTCAACACCAGACTAGTCTAAAATACATTTTCGAAACAGTATTTCTGAAGTAAATAATATCTTGCTATATATCTCAATATGTCCGCAGTTGGCACATACTTGCCTGTCAATAGGCAACCAATAATGCCTGCAAAGGATCTAAACCGCCTATTTATTTTGATTCGAGTGAAAGGTTGGTATTGGCTGCGTTCAGTTTTATAACTTCATAAAACTTACAACCGATCATAACTACGAAAAATTCTGTTTTTATCAATTTGTGCGTAAACTAGTTGCAACTAATGAATTGAATTCCAATTAAACCAAAGGAAATTTTATGTTCAGTCATGTGATGTTAGGTGCTAACGATATACAAGAGTCAAAGAAGTTTTACGATGCCATACTAGGTGCACTGGGATATGACGAAGGGACAATTGATCCTAAGGGTCGTTGTTTCTATTTCACTAAAACAGGTATTTTGGGTCTAAGTGTACCCATTAATGGTGAGCCTGCGTGTCACGGTAATGGCAGTACTTTGGGGTTTGCAGTCGAAACCACAGAACTTGGTGATGCATGGCATGCAGCTGGTCTAGCAAACGGTGGAGTAGCTTGTGAAGATCCTCCTGGTGTGCGTGATGGCGGTGCGATGAAGTTATATTTAGCTTATCTTCGAGACCCTGCAGGCAACAAAATCTGTGCTATGAAGCGCATGACCTAGGTCGTTAATAAATACATAAATGTTGTGGCGGGTACTTCCAGCCACAACATTTCAGACACTCTTGGCAATGCTTTTAGTTGGAAAGCGCCTAGCTCCAAATATCAATAATCCCGCACCCAGATACATCGCTAGACCATATATGCCTGCAGCAATAGCATAATCGGGTCTGTCTAAAAAAGTGATGGAGATCAGCATCGCCATTGCGCTATTTTGAACGCCGACTTCAATGCCCAATGTCACAGTATCTCGTTTAACTAGTTTAAAGATTAACCCTAGCAACAATCCACTACCTATAGCCAATAGATTTAATGAGATAACAGCTTCTGACAATAATGCAAAGGACGTTAAAAACGTTGTTCGTTCTTGGTAGGTAATGGCCGCTATCATAAATATTAAAAAACCAGTAGAAAGCCGCCTAAAAAACACCTCGCTGCGTATCGCAAAATTAGCAAAGTTGTGCCTGATTAAGATACCGACAAGTACCGGTATTAAGGTAATGAAAATAAGACCTAAGGTGGTACTCAATAATGAAAATGACTCAACTGGGGTGTCGTTAAATTCCTCTATAGCAAAGCGAATAATAAGTGGGGTGGTGACAACACAAATCAATGTGGTCACTGCGGTTAGACTAACCGACAGCGCGAGGTTTGCTCTGGCTAACTGACTAAGAATATTCGAGCTAGTACCACCGGGGCAGGCAGCAAGTATCATTATGCCTACCGCTAAGTGCTCAGATAAATTAAAAAATATTGCGATACCGTAAGCCAGTAGAGGCAAGATTAGTAGTTGCCCAAACAAACCTATCGCGACCGGCTTAGGCTCTTTACCAAGCTCTAAAAAGTCTTGTTTGGTTAAGCTTAAACCCATACCAAACATGATAAGCGCCAACACTAAAGGCAGAATAACTTGGGTTAAAATCGAATCGCTCATTGGGGAACTGTTCCTAATTAAAATTTAACGTTTTAAACGGCAGAGGTCACTTGGCGTCGCGCATCGTATTCACATAGAAAAAGAAGAGCAACATCCCTCAGACCTCACTTCGCCTCACTGTATATTCTCTGCATTGGATATACCTTTTAGTTAACTCATTTTAGCTAACAGACTTAATGGCGCAATTCGCGCAATGTACCTAAATAAAGCCCAAGGCCATTTTGGCACAAAACAGCTCGCCACTTCTTTTTCGATATCTTTGACTATGGCTTTACAGCCTGTTTCTAAGTCTACAATAAAAGGCACCGTTTTTACTTTTTCATTTATCTCAGTACGAATAAAGCCTGGATGAATAGTGGTAACTTTAATCGGTGTGTTAAGTACATCAATACGAATACCTTCAGACATCGAGGTTAACGCGGCTTTGGTGGCAGCATAAACTGTCATGGCTCTGCGGGCCCCACGTACTGCACTGACCGAGGATATTGTGACTAAATGCCCTGCGTTTTGACTTCGAAAAATTTCCATGGCTGCTTCACATTGGGCTAAGGCTGAAACAAAGTTGGTCACAGCAGTTTGTTTATTGGCTTTAAAATACCCTGTGCCTAACGAGGCCCCTTTACCCATTCCAGCATTCACTATTACGCGGTCCAGACTGCCTAAATCTGCAGCAAAGGCTTTGACTACCTCAAACACTTGGTCGTGGTCGTTAACATCTAATGAGCGAATAAACACTTTAATATCGGGGTTAATTGTCAACAATTCTTGTTTAAGTGCCTCTAAGTTGTCCATTCTGCGTGCGCATAAAGCTAAGTTACGCCCCATCTTGGCAAACTCAATCGCCATGCCTTTACCCAAACCCGAGCTAGCACCCGTAATTAAAATATTTTGTCTGATCATCTTGTTTATTCGCTTATTATTGGTTAGATGAACTAAAAGCTAAAATTTTATTCACCACAGAGGAACACGAGGGCACCCGGTGACCTCATTTTTCTCTGTGGTTTAAAATTCTGTTTTTTAGCTGTTATTTGTAAGTCAGAAGGTGTTTACGATCGCCTTCGAATGCGCTGTGTTCGTTTAGTGACGATAAAATAGCACCTTTTCTGGTGCTGATTAATTTGGTGATACCGCAGTTTACTAGAGTCCAGTTAAGCGCCATGAGGTTTTCTGCGGGTACACCGAGTATGGCTTGAGATAATAACGCTATCGGTCCACCTGAACTAAATACGGCTACACGTTTTTCACCATCTAGCTCACTTATTAAGTGAGCTAGAGCAGTTTGGATCCTGGCCTGATAATCAGGCCAGGACTCAATATAATCACTATTGTGTTGGCTGCCAATCCAGCGCTTAAAGGCTTGGCCAATGACTTGCTCTAGTGCTTTATGAGGATTTTGTTGTCGACTCATGTAGGCTTTTACGCCCTGTGCAGTGGCAAGCTGGGGGTCGAATTGGGCGAGTATGTCTTGATGGTCATACTCATTCCATCCCGCATCTAGTTGGGGGGTGATATCCGTTTGGCCCATAGCGGTTAAACAGCCATCTGCAGTTTGCTGGTGTCGCTGCATACTGCCGCGTAGGACTTTATCAAAACCGCCTAATCTCGCTTTAAAACTCTCGCCTATGTGTCTAGCTTGTTGTTCGCCAAGCTCAGATAAACAATCATATTCAGCTTTGCCAAAGGATGCTTGGCCATGTCTAATTAAATAAATCGCGGTCATATATGTTCGCCTTTAGCGTTTGCCTTTGATGGCTTTACGGCATTGCCACAGCAAATAATGCACAAAGACCCCAATGTGTTTAAGGGCGGGATTATCCGTTTGTTTGTGGTGATATCGATAATAAATTTGTTGAGCAATAGCCGCTAATCTGAATAAACCATAGACTTCATAAAAGGCAAAGTTGTCGACTTTAAAACCGGTTTTATCAAGGTAATAGGTAATCACTTCTTTACGGGTCAACATTCCGGGTAAATGTGTGGGTTGACGGCGAGTCGACTTGGCCAGTTTGTCGTCATCAGCTTGCACCCAATAGGCTAAGCTATTGCCTAAGTCCATTAAGGGATCGCCCAGTGTGGCTAATTCCCAATCCAATACGCCCAGGATCTTGGTTGGGTCATTCACATCCAACACCAAATTATCAAAACGGAAGTCGTTATGGGTTAAGCAAATATGCTCGTGACTAGGCATATTGTTTTTAAGCCAATTCATTACATATTTAGCGCTGGGTACGTTCCATGTTTTGGCCTTAGTATAGCGAGCACTCCAGCCTTCTATTTGACGTTGGGTATAACCTTCACCTTTGGCTAAATGGTGGAGTCCAGCCGCTTTGTAATCGACTTTGTGCAACTCAATAAGACTATCTAAAGCATTCAGGCAAAGTTGACCTGTGGTGCCTTGTTCAAGTTTGAGTCCTTTGGGCAGGTTCATTCTTGGGATCAAGCCGTTGAGTTTTTCCATTACGTAAAACTCTGCACCTAACACTGATTCATCATCACAATGGCCTAACATCTCGGGTACATAAGCATAAACAGGTTTTAGTGCTGTTTGTAAGCGATACTCACGACCCATATCGTGGGCACCTTTAGCTTTGGTTCCGGCAGGTCCGCGGCGCAAAATGACTTCATGCACCGCACCCTCTTCACCCTCTTCAGTTGGATAACTTAAGCAGTATGTCCAGTTAGATGCTCCACCGGAATATTGGGTCACCCTAGGCTCACCTTTGAGACTAGGAATATTACTTTCAAGCCAAGGGATGAGCCCCGTTAAGTTAAGTTCTTCTCCCTTTCTAACTTGGCTTGCTTTGTCTATTAGGTTTTTTTTATCAGCATCGTTCAAGGTATTAGGCTCTAGGTCTAAAGTTTTTCAATTGTTTCTTCATCATAGCCAAATAACGCATAGCAGGTAACCAACGTTTGATGCGAAAGGCGGTGCGCCCGTCTTTGTGGGTGATGGTCATAAATTTGAAATTTTCACTGTCTTGATAGATAGCCTCGGCTACTTGAGCCGCAGTGATATCGGAATAGGTATGCAGCATTTTACTCACGAGTTTTGCCACACCGGGTTGTTTACTGCGTAGTGACTCATCTAAGTTAGTGGAAAAGAAACCCGGACAAGCCACACTGACATGAATATTGTCGTGAGTGAGTTCCAGGTGCATGGTTTCTGAAAAGCTAACCACTGCAGCTTTACTGGCGTTATAACTACCCATTAGTGGGGCAGGGGTGATCCCTGCTTGTGAAGCAATATTCACTATTTTACCGCCGCCGTGTTGCTTCATTAAAGGGACAAAAGCACGGCACATCCTTACCATGCCTAAAACATTAATATTTAGTACCCAGTCCCACTGTTCAATATCTTCAAATTCCAATGCGCCGCCTGTGGCGACTCCGGCATTGTTGACTAATACATCCACTTTCTGCCAACGGGATTGAAGTTGTTGTTTCAGTGTTTCAATATCAGCTTCGTTGGTGATATCACAAGGCAAAAAGAAGGCTGCACCACCTGCCTTAGTGATGCTATCAACCACTTTATGGCCGCGCTCTGAGTTGAGATCAGCAATACACACTTCACAACCTTGCTTGGCATAATGCAACGCCAGCGCTTCACCTAAACCTGAAGCGCCACCGGTTATTAATACTGTTTTCATTTATTGGTACTTTTTCAGTTCTAAACGGGCAACCATGCCTTTATGCACTTCATCAGGGCCGTCGGCTAGACGCAAGGATCTGGCACCAGCAGCTAAACGGGCTAGTGGGAAGTCATTACACATACCTGCACCACCATGAATTTGGATAGCCATATCTACGACTTCTTCAAGCATTTTGGGTACGGCTACTTTAATCGCTGATATATCCACCATGGCATTTTTAACACCTAAGTTGTCAATTTTCCAAGCGGCTTGCAGTGTCAGTAAACGAGCTTGTTCGATAGCAATACGTGCTTCGGCAACGCGCTCTCTGTTGCCACCAAGCATCATCAAAGGCTTGCCAAAAGCGGTACGTGACATGCCACGCTGCATCGCCAGTTCTAAGGCTTTTTCAGCACCGCCAATAGAGCGCATGCAATGATGAATTCGACCCGGTCCAAGGCGTCCCTGGGCAATAGCAAAACCCTTACCCATGCCAACAAGCAAGTTTTCTTTTGGCACACGCACATTGGTAAAGTGCATTTCGCCATGCCCAAAAGGTGCATCGTAATCACCAAAGGCTTGTAACATACGTTTGATTTCAATACCTGGAGAATCCAGAGGTACCACTACCATACTGTGCTGACTATGTTTGTCGTTTTCTGGATTGGACAGCGCCATAAAGATAGCAATTTTGGCGTTGGGATGACCTAAACCTGTGGTCCACCATTTTTTGCCATTAAGTACTAATTCGTCACCGTCTACTTCAACGGTAGCTTGCATATTAGTGGCATCAGAAGAGGCAACATCGGGTTCTGTCATACCAAACACTGAGCGTATCTCACCGGCCAATAATGGTTTAAGCCATTTTTGTTGTTGGTATTCGTTACCAAAGTGGTACAACACTTCCATGTTGCCAGTGTCAGGTGCGTTGCAGTTAAATATTTCAGAGGCAAATAACACTCTGCCCATTTGTTCTGCTAATGGTGCATATTCTAATGTAGTTAAACCTTGGCCTAACTCTGCGTCGGGCATAAACAGATTCCATAACCCAGCCTCTTGCGCTTTTTTCTTGAGTGGCTCAATTAGTGGATGGACTTGCCAATTTTTCCAATCACCACCGGGATTTAATTCATGGGTTTCAGTATAAATCTGTTCTTCTACTGGATAAATATGTTCGTCCATAAAGGCTTTAACACGTTCAATATAACCCTGTGTTTTTTTGCTGTGGTTAAAATCCATGATAGTGGCTCCAAAAGTTTAGGTGCATGTAATTACGTATAGAATAGTCGCTTTATTAAATTGAATGAAATGAAAAATACTATATGGTTACTATGAATTTTATTCATTGGGTAGTATTTGATGACTGATGTTACAAAAGTCCAGCAACTTGACCTTAATTTACTCAAAGTGTTTGAAAGTATTTATCAAGAGCAGAATATGTCGCGAGCAGCAGAAGTGCTGCATATTACCCCTTCAGCGGTTAGTCATGCGTTAAAAAGGTTACGAGAGCATCTGGGTGATCCGCTGTTTCAGCGTAGTAATAATCGGATGTTACCTACACCTGCTTGCCAGCGTATGGCTCCGCAGATAATTGATAATCTGACTCGCCTAAGACAAATATTGCAGCATTGGGGAGAGTTTCAACCGCACAGCAGTCAACATCATTTTCGTTTAGGTATTCATTACGCCCTTGAACCTTCCATTTTGCCGAAGTTAGCTAAAAGGTTGTCTGAGCTTGCCCCTAATACCACCTTTAGCAGTGTTAAGGTTGATAGGGGAAACTTAACACGAGAATTAGGGGCGGGGCATATTGATATGGCGTTTGATGTAGCTCTACCTATTAAACCGCCTGTACTACACACAAAACTTATCGATGGTAAGTTTTGTGTGTTAATGCGCAAAGGACATCTTCTAGAGAATAACTTAACTCAGCAAACGTATTTTACAGCTAAACATATTGGTGTTTCTAATCGCCCAAGTGGTGCTGCGGCTGAGGATATTTTATTTCAACAGCAAGGGCTTTCGCGGCAAATAAGCATTCGCTGCCAAAACTATTACGCCGCGAAAGCCATGCTGATTGAGTCTGACTTTCTTTTAACGGTGCCATACATGTTGGGTAAGGAGTTGCTGGCAGACTCAGCCCAATCCAATACGTTGATAGAAGCCCCAATGCCCGTGCAACTGACAAATATTGAAACACATCTATACTGGCATAAAAACACCGAGCATGACGCGGCATTAAGTTGGTTTAGGCAAATTTTGGAGTCACTGATCTAAATTAATATTGGCTCTATTCGCATGAGCTTTAAAATGGCATGATATTTTTTGTATAAAAATCAACTTGACCAGATTGTGCTGTTCAATAATTAAAGTGAAGGGAGAGCATCTTGAGCTGCGGCAAGTGCATTAAGTTGTTAGCCAGTCTTTTTATTGGTGTTTTTAGTGTCCCATTATTTAGTGCACAGTTGTTGTCTGCCCAATCCATTCCTACTGTCGACGTCCAAAAAGAATTTAAAAATGGTAAGGCAAGTCTTGCTGGAGAGTGGGCATTAAGCTGGGGTGAGTGGACGTCATTGGAAGATATTGCCGCGTCTGAGGCCAACTTCAAAATTGTGCAATTACCTAATTTCGTGACTACTCTAATTGATGATAAGACCTTAAATGAACTCCGTTTTGGTACTTACATACTCAAACTGAAGAATTTGAGTCGTACTTTCAATAAACCGGCAATACGCATGCGTAATGTCAATGATGCTTGGCAAGCATGGTGGATTGATGAGTCTGGGCAAGCTCAATTTTTAGGTGAGTCAGGTAAAATTTCAAAAAACTATGAAGCGCAACAAATGCGCTTTAAAACACAAATATTACAACTCCCTCAAAATGTTAACTCAGGTACCTTAGTGGTGTACCTTTCGGCACAATTATATAAACGGGCAGGCATGTATGGCGCATTCGATGTGCGGGAATTCGAGTTGGCTAATAAAGCACTGCTTTCTGACTTGGCCAGTCGTGTTGCGTTAATTGCGATTGGTTTACTGGTTGTATTTCAAAATATACTGTTTTATGTATTTCGCCCCAAAGAGCGTGTTTTATTATTATTGGCCGTGTTTGCATTTTCTGTTTTGTTGAGGGCTGCGGTATCGACCGATTATGTTTATTACCTCTTTGGGGATCCGGCTTATTTTGATATTTTATTAAGACTCGAATATATCACCATAGTATGGCCGGCTGTAGCAGCTGCGCACTTTTTCTCATGTTTATATCCCGCTAAATTTTCTACCCGAGTCGTGCAGTTAGGTTACTTAATTATTGCCCTTGTTGTCACTTTCACACTACTGGTGCAACTAACACAAGTTGTTGATAATTTATTCTATTACCAAGGGCTTTTAGGAATATTTAGTTTTTATACTATGTGGCTAATCATAAATTCAATGATACTTACATCTCTCCGCTCCACATTAATGATTGTTAGTTTTTTTGTTTTATTTGGGGGAGTGGTAAATGATGTTTTTGCAGCGTCGTCGAGCACCTATAATTTGTATGTTTCTGAATATACACTGTTTTTATTTTTGTTTGCGCAAACTCAATATCACTCATTAAGGTTTGTATCTGCACTGGATATGGCCGAACATTTAACTAATAACTTACAAAAAGAAGTGGCACAAAAAACCAATGAGTTGTCTATTCGCAATCGTGAACTAGAAGATAAAGCAGATTATTTAAAGGTTCAACATGATCGGATAAAAGAGTTATCAGAAACTGACCATCTCACTGGCTTATATAATCGCCAAATGTTTGATAGCTATTTTGATTTGAAATTTACTGAGGCTATTCAGCAAACAGAACATTTGTCCTTAGTCATGTTAGATATAGATAACTTTAAGGAAATTAATGATGGTTATGGACATCAAGTTGGGGATGCGTGTTTAAAAGCGATTGCTGAATATTTACAGCAAACTAATTTGCGTAAAAATGACTTTGTTGCAAGGTACGGGGGGGAGGAAGTGGTCATTGTTTTATCTAATACGGATATCAAAGGTGCTGCAGAAATCAGCCAAAGAATATGTGATGGATTGAGCCAGATAAAATTCAGTGTTGTGCAAGGTGCGATTGCACTGACTGCAAGTTTTGGCGTAGCTGAGTTAACATACAATCAGGCTAGCAATACCACCCAGTTACTTAAATTGGCAGATGACGCCCTTTATCAGGCAAAATTGCAAGGCAAAAACCAAGTGGTTACGGCTAAAATTGACGCTTAGATGGGGGTATTTCTTTCAGTATAAACAAAGTTATAATATTCACAAATTGTAACGTTTATTTTACTAGCCGACGACTAGTTTAAGTCCGCTTAGTTAAAATCCAAAAGAGCCCATTACCTTGCTTAGTATTGTTATCCCTACATTAAACGAGTTCAAAACCGGTTATCTTTCTAAGACACTTGATGCCTATATTGGGGTAGAGGGTATCGAGATCATTTGTGTAGATGGAGGTAGTCAAGACGATACTATTTCGATAATCAAGCAGTCTAATGCCAAGCTAATCACCACTGATATTGGCTCCCGGGCTGGTAGACTAAATGCAGGTATCAAACTAGCTAAATTCGATATGGTGCTGCTGCATCACCCACGAAGTCTAGTGGATGTTGAGGGCATTAAAGCCTTAACTAACCATACGCCTGATATACATTGGGGAGCTTTTACTCATCAGTTCGATATTCAGCACCCTTTATTAAACTTCACGTCTTGGTATTCGAATCGAATGCGTGGTGATTGCCGCGGCGTGTATTATTTAGATCATTGTTTATTTGCCCAAAAACAGTTATTACTCGATGTAGGATTACTTCCAGAAATCGATATTTTCGAAGATACAGAGATTTGTTTAAAATTAAATAGTAAGGCCAAACCCGTTAGGCTGCCATATATTAGTCGTACTTCAGCCGTTCGTTTTCAAACTAATGGGATCTATCGCCAGGCCCTTAAAAACCAATATATGAAGTGGTGCTATTACTTCAGGGGTTCGGATAAAAATATGAATGCCCTTTATGAAAAAGGTATAGATTTAAATACCAAGTATAAAAAATAGCCAAAATATTAGGAACACGTAAAGGGGGAAATTGTTAGTATAAATAAGCAACAACTTGTTATGGTATTTCCTATACAGCTTTAGTTAAGGACAATATGGCTGCCCTAAGAAAATATCATATGGATATCTGGTCAAAGGCGCTATCAATAGCATTGTTCTTTGTGACTATGTTGTTATTTATGCCGCTTATTTATCATTTTAGTATGGCCTTGCAACCCACTACAAAACAGGCCTATGATGGCCAAGTCACTATTCAAGCGTCAGATTTTTCTTCAAGACAAACACTCGCCTTAGTGGGCGACTGGTCTTTCTTTTGGAAGCAGCTTCTTGAGCCTGACCAGTTGCAAGGGTCTATAAAAAAGTCCACTTTTATAAAAGGGCGTGGTGGCTGGCAATCTTCAACTTATAATCAAGATTATGATGCTATTGGTTTTGCTACCTATCATTTAGATGTTGCTCTTGAAAAAGATGCTAATAATTTAGCTATCCGAATTCCCAAAATTGAGAGTGCTTACAGGTTATATATAGATACTAAGTTTATGGCATCAGGTGGTTTAGTGACAGACACTGAACCAGCTGGAACACCGGGATTCAATACTGCCATTGTTAGAATACCTGATGGACTAAATACTTTTCTATAACGATACAAGTATCAAATTATCATTCGAGTTGGGGCGGATTATGGGCGCGCTGCTAATTACGGCGATCCACTCATTGATCCAATTCTTCTTAAGGCCAACAGATAACATTCCTCTGGTGTTTGCATGTTTATGTCTACTATTTTTTCTTCGAGAGTTTACGGTCGATCATATGAGTTTTGCATTATTAGCACTTGCGGGTGGTTTTGTGTTGAGAACCAAGTTAAATTTCTTAAGTTTATGCTGGTATTCCTACTGCATTGTATTTCTTTCACTTAAGCTACAATCAAGAGTTTCACCGTAAATTTTGTTGTTTTATTTATATTGTGAGTATTGTTTTTTTGGCCTTTGTTTTATTTTTTCCTACACGTTATTTTGGCATTCCATTAGTTTTATTCGAAGTTTTTGCTGTGTTCGTTATGCTCTAAATGTTGCAGAGGATCTGGGTTGCTACGACTAATAAGCAGAGAGACGCTGGAGTGATGTTGATTGGATCGTTAATTGCTTTCTCTTTTGCGGTGAATGACATTTTAAATGTGAGTGGTGTGATTACTACAGGCAGATTTATTAGCTTAGGTATTATTGGTTTTATCATGTCTCAGAGTTTTGTGACAAATAATCGATTTAATCAGTTGAGTAATCATAACGAAACACTGACTGACAAGCTTAAGGAGCACAATGCAGATTTGGAGCTGATGAGTGAGCTACTTGAGACTAAAGTTGAACAACGAACGCGACAGCTTAAGTTAGCCAACATAGAACTTAAAGCTTTGGCTAATAACGATTCTCTGACCAACACCTTCAATCGACATGGATTACAACAGTATATTCAGGTCGCTTTTGAGAGTTATCGTCGTTCCCAAAATTTGTTTTGCATCCTACTGATTGATTACGATAATTTCAAAGACATTAATGACATTTATGGACACGATGTGGGGGACCATGTTTTGCTCATTGGGGCAGACCTGATTAAATCCGGAATGCGAGAACAAGATAAATTAGCCCGTTGGGGGGCGAAGAGTTTCTCATTTTGCTACCAAACACTGATTTGCAAGGCGCACTGGCTATAGCCAATAAACTTAAAGATGCCATTAGTGCTGACCCTATAGGGCATCCCGTTGGTGTAAACGTGTGGGTGACAGGTGGGGTCGCTCTAATCAATCATAATGATACTTTCGAAACGCTGTTTAAACGAGCGGACGATGCCTTGTATCAAGGTAAGCAGAATGGAAAAAATCAAATTTGCAGTTAACCTAAGTCTGCACATAGTAAGCATAATTAGTTGTCTCTATGTTGGCTAGTGTTGCGTGCAGATTACCCAAAAAATTAAAAGCCGTTCAACATTTCACGCAATTTTTTTTCAGCCAGTTCAGTCGGTGATAACGATTCATCATCTTGATTTTTTTCAGGAACTACATCGCCAAACAAGGCGGCTAATTCAGCCTTGGCTTTAGCCGCTTTCTGGTTGTCGGCCATTTTAAATACCTTGTTGTTAGGTTTGAAATAATCGCAAAAATTAGCCTTTTTAGTGTCGCTTATATGCTCAGCTCTTTCTTCTTCACAGCGGTCTTTGACAAAGTACAGGCACATATTGCAAACATGCTGATCTGCTTTGCATTTGTCACACTCTTCACGCCTTGACATTGGGAGGATGACATTGCTTAGAGCCTCGTTACAATTCCAACAGATAAATTCATTAGACATAAAAATAGTGGCCTCTAAAACTGGTCAAACATAATGCTGTTATCATCAGGATCTTTCAACACACAATGAGTTGGGCCTGAGTCACCTTGGGTCGGCGTATCAAACGCAATACCGTTGTCTTTAAGATGTTTTTCTATTGCTCTGACATCGGGTGGATTAAAGGTGAGAATATTAGCCTCGAACATGCCTTCAAATAAACCTATTACGGTAGTTCCCTTTTCTAAAACAAGCCATTTATCTGCGATAGAACCGCACTTCGGATCGATTATAAATCCTAGGGTTTCATAAAATTCTTTTGACTTAATTATATCCTTCACTTTAAGGCCAACTGAAAACTGACCTAATTCCATTGGGTGCTCTCCATTGTATTTTTGGGGCTATTTTCGAGGGGTACGCAGCGCTATAGCACTGACTATAGAAAACAGCAGTCCAATCACAAAAACAGTAGCAAACATCATCATAGACGGTGTGAAATTGTTACCCACCAAGTCTGCGTAATCGGCTAATTCCGAAAGCTGTTGCTCTATTACCGTTGGCTCTAGACCGCTTGAGATGATTTTTTGCTCTGAATATCGGATGTATGAGGAGGTAAATGTTGGGTTAATGAACACTAAATAAAACCAGTTATATAATATAAAGATGTGCGCGGCAATCAGGCTGATCCCTAAACCAACACCTAACGCGCCCATAAAACCTAAAGGAGCAGGCGAACGCTTTTGTTTATAATCTTTTATTCCCATGATGATAGCTAACGAACTTATGAACATCACGCTGTAACCAACAATTTCACCCGTAGTGAAGTTGTCAGTAGTTGAACCTAAGGCTAAATGAGATGTGTAAAATCCAATAACTAACGCCAAGCCACAAAGTGAGCCAAAGCGAATAATCGAATACATGTTGCTGCTTGTCATGTTTTTAAATGCCTAACTGTATGTTATTTAAATGAAAGGTAAAGCTTTTGTCTGTTGTAAATTGGGTGACATTATATTTGTGAGTCGCAATGAGTCGCAATGAGTCGCGACGAGACTCCATCATTGAAGTCCCTTGCAAGCGTAACGTCTCTAGTCGTGATTAACTGAACCGATACTATGAATGCTCAAATCGGCACCTATAAATTCTTCTTCCTGGGTGAGCCTTATGTTTGTCACTTTATTCAAAACTCCATAAACTACTAAGCCACCTACTAAGGCAACAACGATGCCTGCAACTGTGCCTATTACTTGTGCGCTAAAAGCTACACCGCCCATTCCACCTAAAGACTCAAGGCCAAATATGCCAGTTGCAATCCCACCCCACGCTCCACATACTCCATGCAATGGCCATACGCCTAATACATCATCTATTTTTTTAGTTTGTTGCATGATAGTGAACAGTTTTACAAAAATCCAGCCGGCTATTAATCCTACAAATAATGACCCAATAGGATGCATGACATCTGAACCTGCACATACTGCAACTAAACCTGCCAATGGTCCGTTATGAATAAACCCAGGGTCATTTTTACCGAACCATAATGCCGCCAAAATACCGCCTACCATTGCCATAAGTGAATTCATTGCTACCAGACCGCTTATCCCGTCCATGCTTTGTGCCGACATGACATTAAAGCCAAACCAACCAATACATAATATCCATGTGCCTAGAGCTAAAAATGGGATATTCGAAGGAGCAAATGCGATAAGTTTATTATCTTTTTCACGGCCTTTACGCAAACCCAAAAAGTAAATACCTACTAGGGCTAACCACCCACCCATTCCATGCACCACAACTGAGCCAGCAAAATCATGGAAACTAGCACCTGTGGTTTGCTCTAACCAAGCCTGAAAACCGTAGTTACCGTTCCAAATTATGCCTTCATAAAATGGGTATACCACTGCAACAATAAGTGCAGAGGCAATTAAAAATGGATAAAACTTTGCTCTTTCAGCAATGCCTCCAGAAATGATGGCAGGAATAGCTGCGGCAAATGTCATTAGGAAAAAGAATTTTACTAAGTCATAGCCGCTATTCGCTGCTAGCTCTTTAGCATTGCTAAAAAATGTAACGTCGTATGCTATCCAATAACCAATAAAGAAGTAGGCAATACAGGAAACTGCAAAGTCAGTAATGATTTTTACCAGGGCATTTACCTGATTTTTGTGCCGCACTGTTCCGACTTCTAAGAAGGCAAATCCTGCGTGCATAGCAAACACCATGACCGCACCAATCAGTAAAAAGTAGGTGTTGGAGCTTTGCACCAATGTTTCAACGGCGCTGTTAATATCTTGCATGTGGAGTCTCAGTTTATAATTAGAATAATATGCTTGAGGAGGTTATGGTTAAAGCGAAGTTTAACTGTATTTCCTATACAGCGTCATCGCCCTCTTCAGAGGTGCGTATCCGTATAGCTCGTTCAACATCAAAGACAAAAATTTTCCCATCACCAATTTTACCCGAATTGGCTTTGGCAATAATAACTTCGATACAACGCTCAACCTGATCATCTATTAGTACAATTTCCAGTTTAATTTTAGGTAAAAAGTCTACTTTGTATTCTGCACCACGATAGGTTTCGGTATGACCTTTTTGACGTCCGTACCCTCTTACTTCTGTCACAGTTAGACCTGAAATACCTGCTTCAGTTAATGCTTCTCGAACATCGTCAAGCTTAAAAGGTTTAATTATTGCTTCAATTTTTTTCACTTAGTTAACCCATCTTTTAATTTATTTATTTAATATACAGTAGCTTCTCAACGAGTTGAGTTGTACTTTTAGAATTAAAATAGATAGTTAATAACTATGTGTTAACTAGTTGTTAACTTGTGGTGTGTAAAATAGTTCAACTTTAAGACAGCCCGTTATGGACTGGGACTAGAAGAGCATGAAATAATCGGTGCCTAATTGAAATCACAGACAATCATGGTTGAAAACAGATAAATGAATGCATTAAAACGTTTACAAATGATATTGGTTATTTGTTTAGTCAGTATTGGAATTGACCAAGGAACCAAATGGTATGCTTCTGAGTACTTACCCAAATTTGAAATGACCAGTTATTGGGGAGATTTGTTGCGTATTGGTTACGCTGAAAATACTGGTGCATTTTTAGGTTTAGGTAGCGGTATGTCAGACTCCGCCAAGTTTTGGATATTCGTTTGTGCGGTGGGATTTATTCTTTCTGCTTTGCTGATTTATATTTTAAGAACAAAGACACAAACTGCTTACGGATTATCATCGTTAATGATTATCTTTTCAGGGGGCATCAGTAATTTTTTCGATAGGGCTGTCAATAACGGCGCGGTGATCGACTTTTTAAATGTTGGCATTGGTTCCCTCAGAACGGGGATTTTCAACGTTGCCGATATGGCAATCATGTTGGGTGTGTTTTTATTGTTGTTTGCTAAAGATAAAAAGGCTGACAGCAAGGACGAATGATGTGATGGCTAATAAAGCAAAGTCAGGCGTCTATCAGTCACCCTTGAATAAGTTATTTACTCGCCAGCAACCCAGAGTCAAAACCAAAAAAAATATGGCCAAGTTACTCCTTACCTATGCTGAAAATGACAATCAACGTATTGCTCAACTTTTAAGCGTTTGGATCGACGAAAAAGCTAAGTGATTTCAATTATGTCTATTGAATCACGGCTGCAACACTCTAAATCTGGGTATTTTGGCGGATAAGGTTATGGTAAATATGGTGCAGTCGGTCTAGTTTCTCACGCTTAACATGAGGATTTTGTAGCAGGGTTTGAATGCTTTGGTCTAGTGCATATATGGTGTCGCGTTTATCTGCATTAGTGCATCCAAGTGCTTACTGCACTGACTTGTACACTGAGTTTTTCGGTAAGGTTACCGTTTAATGCTAACTCAAATCTGTTTTCTCGTTTTTTTCCTGTGTTTAATTTACAGAAGGTAGAGTAGGCGTCACCTACATTTTCCATTACGTCTTACTTCGTCATTTGGAACCATGTAGCCGCTAAACATAGTTTTTAATCTAATAATGACCACTTAGTGCCAAGTTCAATATTTTCGACTAACTCAGGATCCGCCACTGATTCTTGCTCAGGATCGCCACATAAACCGCCGTAGCCGCAACTTGCGCATACATCTAATTCGCCACCATGGATGTTGGTTGCTGTGGCATAAATGCGTTGCCCTTTAGCTTAATCGAATTAACGCCAAGCCATCAAACTTTACCCCTGACCAGCCTGTCAGTATAAAGTTACGGATATTGCCATGGTCTGTTCCCGCTGGGTTTTCCAATACATCATTACGATAAAAGTTTCCAAATAAATTGAGGGTTTCAAGTTCAGTTAATTCATGTAATTGCGCAAAGTAAAAGATTTTACAAGAACCCTCGTTGCTGCCTGCTGCATTTAACAAGAGCCCATTGCTAAAAGTTGTTGGCGTATAAGTATAAAATTGACTAATTACCTGCATCACGCTGGCAAATTCAATGTTGTCTGGGGTCGAGCGTAACTGCGTGATCAAATTGGTTATCGTCGTCAATTTATTTAAAGTCATAGTGTGTCCGTTGTTTTACTAAGGTCAAAAGAAAAGGTTAATAGGCAGTCAATATGTTTGAGTACTTTATTGACGAACATCGGGGTGGCAACGGTATCAGTAACATTTGCTGATGTGACCACAATGCAGATATCACAGTCCTGTAAAGCTATTTGCTGGCGTACATAAAAGATGTTCAGGTCGTCTAAATTATCTAGGTTTTCATTTAAACAAACTAAACCCACAAAACAGTCATTTTTAGGATGATTATCGAATGTTGCACCCGCTATTTCTCTGGTGAGGGTAATTGCTTGGAATTTGTCTAAATTTAATAGACGAAAAGTGACTTCAATATTGATACTTATAGCTCCTTACTGCTGATGAAAGCCAGACTTAATGATGCCTAGTTGGCAGCCAGTAATTATATTCTAAGTGTTTATCAAATATCGAATTAGATCTCATTTTTGTTTTAAGATACCTAAAGCGTCATTTAGATCTAGACGTGGAAAAATGATCCACATTCTGTGCAATTTAAATGATATGAAGTCAAAACAAGGTTTTTAGTTTACGCTAAACAAAATAAGATCAAAGGAGCAAATATGAAAGTTGTGGTAGGAAAGTTCAGCAGTGAACCTTTCCATGCATTGTCAAAAAAAGAAATCAGCCTCTTATTAAAATTGGTACCTAACGATTGGATAAAACAGGTATCCAATGTGGTACTTAGCTCAAAGATATTAAAGAAAAGAAAATTATCTAAACCTGTTGAATATTCAGTTTCTAAAAAACAACTATCCATTTTTTCAAGGGGCTTAGTGCGCGAAGATATTGCCAAACAAGTGCTGCTTGAATTAGCTTCAATTGGTGGTGAACTTGATGAAGGAAACTTTAACAATACCTTTGAACTAGATAGCGTGATTAAGCCTTATATGGATAAATTTTTAAAGGTTAGGGTGTAGATTCTCAGAAAATCTGCCTGCGACGAGCTGAAGGCACCTATTGAAATTTAATCAAATGTGAAGATTTATTAGGTCAAATTTATAATTTTTAGCTTGATAAATATCAGCATATTGTTGTTACTTTCAGAATTCAGTAGTGTTTGTATTATCGGTTGCCGCGTAACGTTGACATATGGAATGACAAAGCGCATCACTGATAGGATTTTGTAAGTTGTTAGAGCGAAGCAGCACAATGTCTGCAGTGGGTAATTGGGGTAAGTTTTTACTGCTTAATTGTTGTAAGTCGCCAATGCTAAGCTTTGCCATAGCGCCGATTGCTTCCCCGCTCTGTACAATGCCTCTTTGCGCGCTGGCACTGGCGCTACAAGCGATAACCTTGTATGCCCGACCTTGCTTATGCAGCCCTTCAGTTGCTGCTTGATGAAATCGACAGTCTCTTTGAAATATTGCAATCGGTAGAGGATGTTGTTGAGCCGCATCAAAATCTGAGTTGTGGACTCAAACACCTTGACTGGATTTTAGGAAATAGCCTTCTTCCGAGTCAGCAGAACGGGTAATGATCCCCGGGTCTAGGTGACCGCTATCCAGCATAAGTTTGACTCGATTACTTGGAGTACAGGTGATTTGTAAGTCAAGGTTTGGCCACTGCTGATGTAATAACTTCACTAAAATAGGCAATACTGATTCTGAGTAATCATCGGGACATCCCAAGCGCATCAGTGTGCTTGGCTGCACGGGTAAAGCTGCCAGTTTCGACGAAGGCTAAAAAGCTACGTAACGCCTCAATGTCCATGTTCTTACCAATATTACCTATCAGGTTTACTAATAGGTAATATCAAGATTATCCGTTAGTCAGCTGCTTAATGTCAGCGTAGATTAGATTTTATTCAGTGAATCTAGGAATAAAGTAGGAAGATGTATGCAGCTTTACATCGGCAATAAAAATTATTCATCTTGGTCGTTACGTGCATGGATAATGCTAGCAAAATCAGAGGTTAAGTTTGAAGAAGTTAAACTGTTATTGGGTACGTCGGAGTTTTATCAACGTTTAGAAAAAGTTACACCAACGCATAAAGTACCAGCTGTAGTGGATGGCAATGTGAAGGTGTGGGACTCGTTAGCTATTTGCGAATACATCAATGATGCTTATTTGTCAGGAAGCGCTTGGCCAGAACTCGCCAGACAAAAGGCTGAAGCGCGGGCAATCGCCTGTGAGATGCATTCTGGGTTTAATGGTGTGCGTAACGAAATGCCAATGAATATAAGAGCAAAACGCAAAATAGTCCTGAGTGAGCATGCTAAAAATGACATTCTACGCATCCAACAAATATAGAGTGAACAGTGGTATTACGTTTTCAGACTTACGACATAGTGGTAGATGTCAAAGCAAAGCGCTACATGGAACGTGTATTAGCTTGCCCTGAACTCAACCAATGGATAACAGCTGCACTGCAAGAAACAGAGGTAGTAGATGTTGATGAAGCCGGGGTACCCCACTAAGAATTAATGCTTTGAAGTATAAGCGAGTTGATACTTCTTACTTTAATTGCTCTGGGCCATTTTTATAGCCTCTACCTTGACCTTATTTTCCAGAACATTCAAGCCAGATTCGGTATCTATAATAATACCAAAGCGTACGCCAAGCTTAGAGAATTTACAGCGACAGCAGATTGGTAGGACCAAATCGGTTTGGCCATGCCAGTTCAGGCATCTTCGGGCTGAGGACTATCGGTCACGGGAGCAGCAACGGTTTCAGCTATCTTCTTATGTGAAAAACCCTTATGCCAACTTCCATGTTAATTATATACGTTCCTCTGGTGTTCCATTCCATCACGGAATGGCGCCAGTGGTGAGACATAACAAACGCTGTGCTTTCTCGCAGGCGTCGCTCAGGGAATTCCGACAACTGTGGCTGCTGGATTTAACTGGCACGGCATTTACGGGATCCATTTTCAAGGAACTGCGCCTCTGGGAAATGATCGCAACGGGAGCCATTTTTCGGCAATATGGCGCCACCATTTCTATGCCAATCCTATGTAAGGCGTATTTGGTCATGTAAAAAACACTCATGCCTATCCTAGAACCCAAGTCGCTGCTTTTTGCCGTGTCTTCCTCAACGACATCCTATTTGGCGATTTAAATATCAATATACGAAGCGCACTTATCCTCGCTTCTTTGGCGGCTTTAGTGGCGGGCACACATCAAATTTTACCTATGAATACAGGCTTTTGCCCCTGTTGCACCTTGTATTTTCACCCGTTAAAATGCCTTAGAAGGCGGAACGTCTAGCATCGACTTCGCAATGCCCCCTAATACCTATGTTGCGAACATCGAAATATCGGTTCACAAACCCGAGCCTGTTATGTCTCTTACCAGAAGTGGGTCAGATCATAGCGCACTGAAAGGCATATATGTTCGATACAGCTCCTTTTGCTAATGTCAAAACAGGATTCGTATAAACCAACACACGATGGATAATACAATTATGGGCCTAGGGCTTGATAAGTCGTTGTTGCTGGTTGAAAACGTTAAATAAAATAAAATAATTAAGCTAGTTTCTTCATGCTATCAACCAGTTTTTGAATTTCATCAGCACCTGTAAAAACTTGAGGCGTGATACGAATGCAAGCTCCTGAGTGCAAACCTTTGCGCACCACAGTGAAGATCCCATAATCATTTTCAAGTGTTTGCTGTAGTTCTTTTACATCTTCTATGCTAGTTTTTCCAGTCATCCTAAATGAACTCATGCCAGTGGATGACATCTCATCTTTACCGCCTAATACTTCGATATGTGACATAGTTTGCGCTTCGCTAAACCACAAATTACGTAAATATCTGAGCCGTGCTTCTTTGTTTTTAGCGCCAATGGCTTGGTGATAGTCTAACGCAGCTGGCACCGTCATAAAGGCTGCAAAGTTAGAGGTAGCGATGTGTACCCGACTATATGCACGATTATTATCGGGATCAGACTCACCAGGGTAGGGAGCTATTTTATCGAGAGTGCCTTTTTGCATATACAAGGCACCTACTCCGACAGGTGATCCTATCCACTTGTGTAAATTAAATCCTGCCCAGCTCACTTGTAAATCACTAATTTTATAGTCAATTAATCCCCAAGATTGCGCACAATCACAGATAACATCAATGCCGCGTTTTTTGGCTTCGTTGACAATGGCTTTAACCGGAAAAACTAGACCATGTTGATTGCTAACATGGGTAAGTAACATCAGTTTAATATTCGGATGCTGATCGAAGGCATTAATATAACACTCCAATAATTGTTCTTGTTCGGCAACTGTGGGCGTAATCAATTCAATGGT
Source organism: Paraglaciecola psychrophila 170 (assembly GCF_000347635.1). NCBI lineage: Bacteria > Pseudomonadati > Pseudomonadota > Gammaproteobacteria > Alteromonadales > Alteromonadaceae > Paraglaciecola > Paraglaciecola psychrophila. The sequence continues at coordinate 1,250,775 of NC_020514.1, forward strand.
ATCAACGCCTCTGTCTTGTTTTAACCACTGCATCGCGGTTTTAAAACTGGGATAGTCGCTATCGGCCATGAGCACAGCATCGCCTGACGTTAATCCTTGATATTGACGAATAAGGTTGTGAATGGCTTCTGTGGCATTGCGAGTCAATACAATTTCACCATCCTCTGCCCCAAGCCCTTGAGATACGCGGGCCATAGCTTGACGCATATCGGATGGAAAACCTTTTCGGGCGTAGAATGAATTTTGGCTATTCACCATTTTATTGGCTGTGTGATAGGCGTCTAATACAGGTTTCGCCATTTTGCCCCAATAGCCGTGTTCAAGATTAATGATACCTTTGGTGCGATCATAATCTGTGGCTATTTCGCGCCAAAAAACCTCATCAGACGCTAAACTGTTCGGCGATTTTTTGATTGAAGTGGGCAAAGACAATGTGTCTTTAGGTGTCTGTGCTGTTGTTCTCATCGATGAAAGTGCAGCAGTTGCAGCGACCCCTGTTAGCAATTGACGACGATTCAAAGAAAATTTTAGTGGATTCATTCGATAAACTTTTTGAGTCAAAATAAGATCAACAGCATAACGGTATTTTGTGACAACTTTATAAAATAAAAAATTGATGTTATTTATTATTTTAATGAGTGTTTATTCTAGCGGCTTTTACTTAAGTAAGAAAAGTGAAATAAAAGTTACATTTTTCAATAACATAATTGTCATTATTCCGTGACAAAGTAACGCCGCCAATTACTCGGTCATAACTATTTATAGGGTCTTATTTTATGTTTACATTGTCTACAATCTCACGTTCTGTGTGTCTCATTTTAGGTGTTAGTGCGCAGCTACCAACGCTTAGTTATGCCGAAGAGGCTTCGCATTCTGAACTCAAAAATAACATGGAAAGTATCATCGTCACGGGGACCCGCTCTTCAGAGAAAACGGTTTTTGATTCGAGTGCCCCGATTGATCTTATTTCAGCTAATGAATTAAGCAGCACAGCTTCTGAAGACTTATCTGATTCCCTCGCACAAATAGTACCTTCATATAAAATACAACGTTTGCCCATGGCTGATGGTCAAGTATTTGTAAGACCAGCCACGTTACGAGGTCTATCACCTGACCATACTTTAGTGTTGATCAATGGTAAGCGCCGTCATCGTAGTGGTTTATTGGGTGGCAATGGAGCACAAGCCCCTGATTTAGCGCAAATACCTTCTTCTGCTATTAAGCGGATTGAAGTGTTACGAGATGGAGCATCTGCGCAATATGGTTCTGATGCCATCGCCGGCGTGATTAATATCATTCTCGACGACGGGGCTGATCTGAAAGGTTTTGCTCAGTATTCAGAGTACAGTGAGGGGGATGGTGAGAATATAAGAGCAGGTATTAAGGCCGGCACTAAATTGGGTGGTGATGGATTTATAACCACTAGTTTTGAATATTCGAATGCTGAAAAAACCTCGCGCAGTCGTCAGCGTCCCGATGCTATTCAGTTTGCTGTAAACCATCCCGAAGTCACTGTGCCTAATCCCGTACAAAATTGGGGGCAACCAGAAACAGAAGTGTTTCGTTTGGCAATTAATTCAGGGTTAGATACACAATTTGGATCCGCATATTTGTTTGCGACCCTCGGCCGAGGTAAGGGGCTGAGTGATTTTAACTGGCGTAACCCAGACAGCACCAGTGCTTTTAATCTTACTGACGTGTTTCCAGATTTTGATCTTAAGGATATCTATCCTGCGGGTTTCTCGCCTCAGTTTAAGCAGGACGATAGCGACAATGCCTTAAATATGGGATTAAAAGGAACCATGTTCAACGATCTAGATTGGGATATGAGTGCAGGTTTTGGACAAAATAGTATTGAGTATAAAATGTCGCAGAGTATTAATGCTTCTTTGGGCTCTGCTAGTCCGACTTCATTCAGCATAGGTGAGTTAATTCAAAGCGAAACAAATTTAAATGCAGATTTCAATTATATATGGTCCTCGCCTATATTATTTGAAGATGCCAATGTTGCCTTTGGTTTAGAGTACCGCAAAGAAACCTATGAGATAAAACCTGGAGAACTAGCGTCTTACGAAATAGGGGCAGGTGCATCAGCCGGTTTGCCTTCTGGGTCAAATGGTTTTCCTGGCTTTTCCCCAAGTCAATCGGGTGAATCGAGTCAACACAGTAAATCAGTTTATATGGATGTTGATTTACCTATGAGTGAAAGTTTGAATATGGGCTTAGCGACTCGCTATGAAAAATATTCCGAATACGGTAATGGTAAATTAACGGGCAAATTATCGACTCGTTACGAAGTCAATAATGACTTAGCTTTGCGAGCCACACTTTCAACTGGTTTTAAAGCGCCTACGCCTGGACAGTTATTCAGCGAACGCACATCGCAGGGTTTGGACACAAACACCCTGAATATTTATACCTCTGGTCGCTTTTCACCTGAAGGCGCTGTAGCGAGAGTGATATCAGATCGTGCGGACGTTTCTATCAACCCACTTGAGGCTGAAGAGTCTAGCAACATCAGTGCTGGTATCGTCTATCGCAATAACAACGGATTTCATTCCTCTGTCGATATTTATCAAGTTGATGTTGATAATCGGTTAAGTACGTCAGAAACTTTCACCATCAGCGATAGTGAGAAATTGCAGCTAGTAGGATTAAATGTTGTTGGTGGTGAAAGTATTACCCGCGTTAACTTTTTTCAAAATGACTTTGATACTCGCACTACTGGTGTGGATTTAGTGTTAGGTTATACCGCTAACGTAAATAGTGGGAGTTTATCGCTCACTTCGGCATTGAATCATAACAAAACGGAAGTACTTAATGGGAGTTTGGTTGACAACGTCACCACCCGTAATCGCTTTGAAAAACTACTACCGCAAAACACGGCTAGTTTCGCTGCAAATTATGATTTGGATATTATTAGTTTAATGGCTAGAGTCAGGTATTACGGCTCCTGGACTGACTATTCTGGAAATAGTGACGGGGATGTGTTTCAAGACTTTGGTTCAGAATTTTTCACAGATATCTCAGCTAGTTATAAATTGAGTGAAGATATCACCCTGAGCGCTGGCGCTGAAAATATTTTTGATTCCTACCCTGAAGAAGCAACATATCAAGCTAACCGAGGCTTGATTTACTCGCGAAATGCACCCTACGACACGGATGGACGTAATATATATATTAAAGTAGCGTTTCAGTTATAGTAACTCTAAACCTAGTCTAATCGTGATCAATCTAATCCAGTGATTGATCATCATTGGATTTCTTTGAAAGTAAATTACTAAGTTTATATAATCAAATTTATTAAGCCACCCATATTAATATTCTGTGCTTAACTAATAAGTTAATAAAGGTGTTGTATTTGAGTATTGATTTTGGCCCACAACATTTGGTCCATAATTATGGGAGACTTGTTAGTTATCGAGTGCTAATTAGCTCGCATGCCCTTGATTGCAGAATCAAGTATGGCGCAGTCAATAAAAACCGGCTTTCGCCGGTTTCATTTTATACTCTTAAAAGTTCGCCGCTAATTACTCTACTTTTGTGCGAACGTCAGTCCTAAGGAGCTTAACACATTAGTTCGTTGCTCAATTTTATTGGCTTCCTCTTCAACCACTTCGGCTTGCGCAAGATTTTGTCTTGAGGCGTCATTAATATTAGAAATGTTGCGACTGATTTCCTGTGAAACCATGCTTTGTTCTTCCGATGCAGCTGAAATTTGTATAGCTAGGTCTGCTATCGAAGACACGCCATTATATACTTTCAGAACAATATCTCTGGACTGGGTGGTTTCAGACACACATAAATCAGCTGATTCTTTACCTTTTAACATGATTTTAGACCAGCTCAAAAACGTGGATTGAATTTCACCTACTGAACTTTGTATTTGTTTGGTTGCTGAATGAGTTCTATTTGACAGGGCCCTCACTTTGTCAGCTACAACAGAAAACCCTCTTCCTTGCTCAACCGCAAGTGCGGCTTCAATCGCGGCATTAAGGGCAAGTAAATTTGTTTAGTCAGCAATACCTTGAATCTTTTGCATAACCACACTAATTTGCTCTGCTTCTTTAGCTAGTTCACTGGCAGCAGTCGCTGATGCAGATACATCATCAGCTAACTTGGAGACTTGTTGCATTGTTTGAGACATAGAATCAGTTGCTGATTTGCAGTCTATATGCAACGACTCAACTTTTGCCGACGTTTTCGTAGTGTTGTTAGCCACCTCAGAAATAGTTGCTGTCATCTCTTCTATTGCCGCAGAGCCTTGAAATAATTCATTGGCTTCTTGCTCGACACCTTTTTTAGCAAGTTCAGACGATTTTTTTAATAAGACAGCACCCATAGAAAGTACGTTAGTGCTATCCATAACTCTCCCAAGTATTGTTTTAACTCGACCTTCACTTAGTTTTTGGGGGAAATCGACAATACTCGCTAATCCTTCACCATAAAATACATGCCGAGAAATACTGTCGTATTTTTTTGCTGGTCAGCCAAATAATGTTGCATTTGGATTAATTCAGTATTAAAAACTGCATAGGGTAGCGCCATAAACAATAACGAAAACTATGGCGAATAAAAACACAAAATTATAGTAACAAGCGACGTAATCAAGAAAACTGAATTCTTTACTATAGGCTTAGTAAATACTCCATCACCTTTGAATTTGCCACTATTTATATGTGTGTATATTCGTTCAGCATTTTTACGATAATCGGCTGCACAACACTGTGCGTAAAGATTGATAACCAGTCAATGTGCCTTTTTCATAAACATGGGTTACAAATGCATCTACCCAATAATACTTTCCATCGTTACAACGGTTTTTAACTGCACCTTGCCAAGCTTGTTTATTCTTCAACTTTCCCCACATATCAGCAAAGGCCGCTTTGGGCATATCAGGATGTCTTACGACATTATGATTTTTACCTAAGAGTTCTTGCTGGAAATATCCTGCTACTCGACAAAATGCTTCATTAGCATAGGTAATTACACCCGCTGTATCTGTCACAGATACGAGCTCTTCGTCAGATCTTAATGGTACTTCTTCATTTATTATGCCCTGGTTACCTTTAGATATTATTGTTAGCTCTTTATGTTCTTTATATTAATGTTTTATCATTTTGTTAAACGCTGTTATTGCATTAAGAATTTGTAGCCCGACTGTTTTCTATACTTAGTTATGACAGGCACTTGCATATCATCCGACTAAGTATATTTAGATTGTTAATCTCAAAGGAATTTGGTTGAATTATAGGCAAAATTTAGTGCATAAAACTTTATTAATTATCGAGCCTTAAGAGAACCTTGGTAATTAACAAATACTGGATTTCGCGATATAAGATGTAAAAAGGTAATGATATTTTGGGCTTTTTTCTTTTAAAAACGCGGGTGAATGAGGTGTGTATTAGATATAACCTAGACATCACACAAATATAAAAACCGGCTTTCGCCGGTTTCAATTTCATCTGATTTTTATTAGAAATTTTAGCTCGAAAGCTTAAACTCAGCTCTTAGTTGGTCGCCCAGCTTGCTTTCGCAAGTTTTCAGTCAACAACTTCTTACGAATTCGTGTGCTTAAAGGTGTCACTTCAACCAATTCATCATTGTCGATGAACTCAAGCGCTTGTTCTAGCGACATGATAATCGGTGGTACTAAACTTTGCGCTTCGTCGGTTCCTGATGCACGAACGTTAGTTAGCTGCTTACCTTTAAGGGCGTTCACCGTCAGGTCATTTTCACGAGCATGAATACCAATTACCATGCCTTCGTAAACTTCAACACCGTGACCGATAAATAACCGTCCGCGACTTTGTAAGTTAAACAATGCGTTAGTTAGTGCTTTACCGGTTGCGTTGGCAATTAATACGCCACTCTTACGCTTACCGATTACGCCGCCTTTATGGGGGCCGTAATGATCAAAGGTGTGGTAAATCAAACCAGAACCTGACGTCATGGTCATAAAGTCAGTTTGGAAACCAATCAAACCACGGCTAGGGATCATGAAGTCCATACGAACACGACCTTTACCATCGGGTGTCATATTGGTTAACTCACCTTTGCGTAAACCAATTTGTTCCATAATGGAACCTTGATGTTTTTCTTCCACATCTATAGTCACTGTTTCGAAAGGTTCGTGGGTCACACCATCCACTTGTTTCAAAATTACTTCCGGACGAGAAACCGCTAATTCGTAGCCTTCACGACGCATGTTTTCAATCAATATACCCAAGTGAAGTTCACCACGACCTGATACGCGGAACTTGTCCGGATCTTGGGTTTCTTCCACTTTAAGCGCCACGTTGTGGATCAATTCAGTTTGCAAACGTTCATGGATATTACGTGATGTGACGTATTTACCTTCTTTACCACAGAACGGTGAATTATTGACTTGAAAAGTCATGGTCACTGTTGGTTCATCAACTGAAAGAGGCGGCAATGCCACAACTGCACTTGGATCGCACACGGTATCGGAGATTTTAAGCTCACCTAAACCTGTTATAGCAACAATGTCACCCGCGTCACCAGAATCTACTTCGAGGCGCTGAAGCCCTAAATAGCCTTGAACCTGCCCGATTCTTCCGTTGCGGGTCTTGCCATCAACACCAATAACACTGACTTGTTGGTTAGGCCTAACCGAACCACGTGTAATACGCCCTATACCAATTACACCCACATAGGAGTTGTAATCCAATTGCGACATTTGCATTTGTAATGGGCCGTTGATATCGGCAACAGGTGGTTTAACATGTTTGATGATAGTTTCAAACAAAGGCGTCATGTTATCGCTAGGCACATCTAAATCGTTGGTAGCCCACCCATTTATGGCTGATGCGTATACCACTTGAAAATCTAATTGGTCGTCAGTTGCACCTAAGTTGTCGAACAAATCAAATACCTGATCTATTACCCAACTCGGACGAGCACCAGGCTTATCAATTTTGTTAATAACAACAATCGGCTTGAGACCTTGTGCAAAAGCTTTTTGTGTTACAAAACGCGTTTGTGGCATAGGGCCTTCTTGTGCATCTACCAATAACAATACTGAATCGGCCATAGACATCACACGCTCCACTTCACCACCGAAATCGGCGTGTCCAGGAGTGTCTACTATATTTATGCGGTATTCATTCCATTTAATAGCGGTGTTTTTCGCAAGAATGGTAATGCCACGCTCCTTTTCAATATCGTTTGAGTCCATCACACGTTCTTCGGCTACGCCGCGGCTCTCTAAAGTGCCAGACTGTTGTAGTAACTTATCAACTAGGGTGGTTTTACCGTGGTCAACGTGGGCTATAATAGCTATATTCCTCAAATATTCGATTGAGGTGTTTGATGAACTCATTTTTTCTTTCTCTGTTAAGGGCCACGTATTCGTCTTGAATGACTATCTACTTGTAAAAGTAATACGTAGCTAGATTGTTTAAATTTTGCGCGCGGATTATACAGTTTAAAAGAGAAAAGGGGATAAGTCTTTTGAACATTCATCGATATAAAATTTTTACCGTCCACTTATAGTAATTTCACTGCAAGTTATCATATGTCCATGTTGGTTCGCATGTTAGTTCATATAAGTTGTTCATCAATAGTTAGGACACTTTATAGAACTTACAGTTTCCTGCTAGGTCATTATTGTTAATAGTGATTCATACATCAAATAATTAACATAAGAATTAAATGCTAAGAGCTTAATGAGATTCTTATAATTTTAACGTAGCCAATAAAAAACCGGCTTTCGCCGGTTTCAATTTAATCTTTTAAAAGCTCGAAGCTCGAAGCTCGTAATTCGAGAGTTTACCCTTTAGCAGGTCGTCCAGCTTGCTTACGCAAGTTCTCAGTCAACAACTTCTTACGAATACGCGTGCTGATAGGTGTCACTTCGACCAATTCATCATTGTCAATGAACTCAAGTGCTTGCTCTAACGACATAACAATCGGTGGCACTAAGCTTTGCGCTTCGTCGGTACCTGATGAACGTACGTTAGTTAACTGCTTACCTTTGAGGGCGTTAACAGTCAGGTCATTTTCACGAGCGTGAATACCAATCACCATTCCTTCGTATACTTCAAGACCGTGACCGATAAATAAACGTCCGCGGCTTTGCAAGTTAAACAATGCGTTAGTCAATGCTTTGCCTGTTGCGTTGGCAATCAATACACCACTTTTACGCTGACCGATTATGCCGCCTTTATGGGGTCCGTAATGATCGAACGTGTGGTACATCAAACCAGAGCCTGATGTCATGGTCATAAAGTCAGTTTGGAAACCAATCAAACCACGACTAGGGATCATGAAATCCATACGGATACGACCTTTACCATCTGGAGCCATGTTGGTTAGCTCACCTTTACGTGTTCCTAGCTGTTCCATGATAGAACCTTGATGTTGCTCTTCAACATCAATAGTAACCGATTCGTAAGGTTCGTGAGTCACGCCATCAACTTGTTTCAAAATAACTTCTGGACGCGAAACAGCTAACTCGTAACCTTCACGGCGCATGTTTTCAATCAATATACCTAAGTGAAGTTCACCACGACCAGATACGCGGAATTTATCCGGATCAGTTGGTATTTCTTCCACTTTAAGTGCCACGTTGTGGATTAACTCGTGTTGCAAACGCTCAAGAATATTACGTGAAGTCACGAATTTACCTTCTTGGCCAGCAAAAGGAGAGTTATTGACTTGGAATGTCATGGTGACTGTAGGTTCATCCACAGAAAGAGGCGGTAAGGCGACAACTGCACTTGGATCACAAACAGTATCTGAGATTTTAAGTTCGCCCACACCTGTTATGGCAACAATATCACCTGCATCACCAGATTCCACTTCGAGGCGCTGTAGCCCTAAATAGCCTTGCACCTGACCAATTTTACCGTTACGAGTTTTACCATCTGCGCCAATAACAGTGACTGCTTGGTTAGTCTTAACCGAACCACTAGTAATACGCCCTATACCTATTACACCCACATAAGAGTTGTGATCCAATTGCGATATTTGCATTTGTAATGGGCCATTGATATCGGCAACGGGTGGCTTTACATGTTTGATGATAGTTTCAAACAAAGGCGTCATGTTATCGCTAGGCACATCTAAATCGTTGGTAGCCCAACCATTTATGGCTGATGCGTAAACCACTTGAAAATCTAGCTGATCGTCAGTCGCGCCTAAGTTATCGAATAAATCAAATACTTGATCTATTACCCAATCAGGACGTGCGCCTGGCTTATCAATTTTGTTGATAACAACGATTGGCTTCAAACCTTGAGCAAACGCTTTTTGTGTAACAAAACGGGTTTGTGGCATCGGGCCTTCTTGCGCATCTACTAACAACAATACTGAATCGGCCATGGACATAACACGCTCTACTTCACCACCGAAATCGGCGTGACCAGGAGTGTCAACTATGTTGATGCGGTATTCGTTCCACTTGATAGCAGTGTTTTTCGCAAGAATGGTAATACCACGCTCTTTTTCGATGTCGTTTGAGTCCATCACACGTTCTTCGGCTTCGCCGCGGCTAGCTTCTAATGTGCCAGACTGTTGTAATAACTTATCAACTAGGGTGGTTTTGCCGTGGTCAACGTGGGCTATAATGGCTATGTTCCTCAAATTTTGAATTGAGGTGTTTGATGAACTCATTGTTTTGTCTCTATTTAGGGCCAGATATTGTATCAAAGATGATTATTAATTTTTTAAAGTCACATTTTCTAAAGTAATACACGGCTAAATTTACTGAAATTTTATGGGCGCGGATTGTACAGTTTTATCCTCCATTTAGCGAACTTCAAATGCATATCGCTGTTAATAAAGAAAAGACCCCTAGTTTATTAACCTCGCATTAACATCTTAATGGTAATTTGGAGTTTTTAAACCAGTGTGACCCAATGTAGTGCTTTGGCGCACTTTTTTGGTGCGAACGGTGCTATCCTTTTCGTTTACGCTATGCTAAAAAAACATAAACAAAAGACATTCCAATCACTTAGGTATGTGGCATGATTATCGCTTCATGCAGGCACACTTTGTATTTGGGTTATTTGACTCCCAATAATACATTTATACTTTTAATCTGGAGGACACCATGTCAGCACAAAAGGCCTTAGACCTTATTAAAGAAACCGAAGCTAAATTTGTTGATTTACGCTTTACTGATACAAAAGGCAAGGAACAACATGTTTCTATCCCTACTCATCAAGTGACTGAAGACTTCTTCGAAGAAGGCAAAATGTTTGACGGTTCTTCTATCCTAGGTTGGAAGGGTATTAACGAATCAGACATGATCTTGATGCCTGATGGCGAAACGGCTGTACTTGACCCATTTGCTGAAGAAACTCAAATTAATATTCGTTGTGATATTTTAGAACCAATGACCATGCAGGGCTATGACCGTGATCCTCGTTCTATTGCTCGTCGCGCAGAAGAATATTTGAAGTCAACAGGTATTGGCGACAAAGTGTTAGTCGGACCTGAGCCAGAATTTTTCTTGTTTGACGATGTTCGTTTCCATACCGATATGGCTGGTTCTTTCTTCAAAATTGATTCTAGTGAAGCCAAGTGGAATTCAGGCTCTGAGTTTGAAGAAGGTAATATGGCCCACCGTCCTGGTGTTAAAGGTGGTTATTTCCCAGTTCCTCCAGTCGATTCGGCTCACGATACACGCGCAGCTATGTGTATGGTTATGGAAGAAATGGGCTTAACTGTTGAAGCGCATCACCATGAAGTAGCGACCGCCGGTCAAAACGAAATTGCATGCCTTTTCAATACATTGGTTAAAAAAGCTGATGAAGTTCAAATCTATAAGTATGTTGTACATAATGTTGCTCATGCTTACGGACAAACAGCTACCTTTATGCCAAAGCCTATTGTGGGTGATAATGGTTCTGGTATGCATGTTCACATATCAATTTCTAAGGAAGGCAAAAATGTCTTTGCTGGAGACAAATATGCTGGCATGTCTGAAGAAGCTTTATTCTATATTGGCGGTATCATTAAACATGCTCGCGCAATTAACGCTTTCACTAACGCATCGACGAACTCCTACAAACGTTTAGTACCTGGTTTCGAAGCACCTGTTATGTTGGCATATTCTGCACGTAACCGTTCTGCTTCTATTCGTATTCCTTTTGTGACTAGCGAGAGAGCTCGTCGAATCGAAGTACGTTTCCCAGACCCAACAGGTAACCCTTATCTAGCTTTCACTGCATTGTTGATGGCCGGTCTTGACGGGATCAAAAACAAGATTCATCCTGGTGATTCAATGGACAAAGATTTGTATGACTTGCCCCCTGAAGAAGCTGCGGCAATCCCACAAGTATGTAGTTCACTTGAGCAAGCGTTGGAAGCCCTTAATAACGACCGTGAGTTCTTAACTGTCGGTGGTGTTATGACTGACGACTCGATTGATGCTTACATAGCACTTAAGAGTGAAGAAGTGCAATTACTAAACATGTCAACTCATCCAGTTGAGTTTGATATGTATTACAGCGTTTAACGTTGCAATGATTTAGTTGACTGTCTTTGATAGTTATTAGAATTAATAACAAGCCCGCATTTGCGGGCTTTTTTTACCTGTAATCAGGCTACAATTGACTATGAGCTTTGGGTTTTAGACTGTGATATTAGAGTCTTGGGCTAGGTCTTGGTATGGAGGTAGGTGATTGTGCGGATATTTTATACTTTTTGTTTATTATTATTGTGCCTTGGTGTGTCTGCACAGGTGGTATATAAAACGGTAAAGACTGATGGCAGTGTGGTTTATAGTGATGTGCGAAGCGATGGTGCTGTAGCCGTTAATCTATCTTCAATGAATACTGTCGTTGTTCCTGCTCTCAATAATGCTACGAGCCAAAAAATCGGCCGAATTAATCCAGCGAAAACCCCCAGACCTGAAGTGCAATATATCGTGTCCATTCGTTCGCCAGATGCCGAACAAACATTGCGTGATAATTCTGGTGCGGTAATGATTGATGCAGAAGTGTTACCAAAAAGATCGGGTAAGTATCAATTAATCATTGATAATCAGGTAGTTAAAACTCAGTCAAACAGAAAGTTTCAATTAGAAAATATAAATCGTGGTGCCCATACCATTCAAGTTAATTTTCTCGACAACTCAGGCAAGATCCTTGCATCGTCTAAGCCGCAGACCTTTTATCTGCAAAAAGCTTCTGCTCTGATCAATGTTAACTAGTGCTAACTGATACAAAACAAGCATATTGTATAAAAAGTAGTATCTAAATTAGAGCAGCTAAATAATACTTTGCACTAAATAAGTGCGCTCTATACGTGCATTAAATAAGTGCATGAAAAAGTTGAATTTATGTCTGAATCTATTACTACTGAATACTTATTAGAAAACCTATCGACTGCTGTTCTCGTGTTAGATGACAGCATGATAGTGCAATATGCTAATCACGCTGCTCAAGCCGTATTTGAACGCAGTTTGAACTTACTGATTGGTTGTTCGTTTAATCATTTTATTGCATCTTCGAGCCTTGATTTTCTGCGTTTCCAAAATTCTATGCAATTTGGTGAAGTTTACTCTGACAGTGAAGTCACCTTCAAATTTATAGATGGTCGACATACCCAAGCTGATGTTTCTGTTACCAGCATACTTGAAAACCAAGATAAACGATTATTAGTTGAAATTAGACTAGTAGAACAGCAAAAAAAGATCAGCCAAGAAAATCATCAATGGGCGCAACAGCAGGCTGCCCGTGAATTGGTGCGCGGTTTAGCACATGAAATTAAAAACCCACTAGGTGGCATTAGAGGAGCAGCGCAACTCCTAGCTAAACAGCTAACCAGTGATGAATTAAAAGAGTTTACTGAAGTTATTATTGAACAATCCGACAGGCTTACCAATTTAGTGGATCGCTTATTAGGGCCAAATTCACGGCCTAATTTTGATTGGCACAACGTGCATCAAGTACTCGAAAAAGTATGTACTTTGGTGCGGCTTGACCCTAGCCATAATATTGAGATAACAAGGGATTATGACCCGAGCATACCTGATATATATCTTGATCAAGATATGATGCAGCAAGCCACATTAAATGTAGTTCGCAATAGTGTGCAAGTGCTGTCTGAACACCAAGAAATAGCAGGTGAGATCAAAATCATCACCAGAATTGAACGCCAAGTGATAATTCATGGCGCGTGTTTCCCGCTATGCGTAAAAATTCAGATTATTGATAATGGTCCAGGCATACCAACCGAACTTAAAAACACGCTATTTTACCCTATGGTTACCAGTAAAAAAGAAGGCAGCGGTTTGGGTTTATCTATATCTCAAACCTTGATCGGCCACCACAGAGGAAAAATTGAAGTAGATAGTTGGCCTGGCAGAACAGAATTTACGTTGTATTTACCCATTGATAAAAAGGATCCCCAGACATGAGTACAGAACCCGTATGGATAGTCGATGATGACAGCTCGATTCGCTGGGTATTACAAAAAGCGTTACAGGCGGCAAATATCCCTTGTTTCAGTTTTGAAAACCCCGAAGATTTATTGTTGCAATTAGAAACAGCACAACCGCCTGAAGTGATAGTGTCGGATATTCGCATGCCCCAGATGGATGGTATGGTTTTATTAGGCGAAGTGCACAAGCGGTATAAAAACATCCCTGTCATCATTATGACCGCCCATTCTGATTTAGACAGTGCAGTGAATGCCTATCAAAGTGGTGCATTTGAATACTTACCCAAACCTTTTGACATCGATGAAGCAGTGAATTTGGTGCGACGGGCGTTAACCCATGCACGTGAGCAGTCTAGCAAAAACCAACCGCCCGAACTGGTCAAAGCTACCGAAATTATTGGTGAAGCGCCTGCTATGCAAGAAGTGTTTAGAGCCGTGGGGCGTTTATCTCGTTCTAGCATTAGTGTATTGATTAATGGTCAATCAGGCACCGGTAAAGAGTTGGTGGCTCATGCATTACATCGCCATAGCCCACGTTCAGAAAATACTTTTATTGCGTTGAACATGGCGGCCATACCCGCCGACCTGATTGAATCTGAATTGTTTGGTCACGAAAAAGGCGCGTTTACTGGAGCACAAGCAGCAAGACAAGGGCGTTTTGAACAAGCTAATGGTGGTACATTATTTTTAGATGAAATAGGCGATATGCCCATAGACGTGCAAACCAGATTGTTACGCGTTTTAGCAGACAGGCAATTCTACCGTGTGGGTGGCCATAACCCCGTTACAGTAGATGTACGTATTATTGCTGCAACTCATCAAAATTTGGAACAACGTGTATCTGAAGGTAAGTTTCGCGAAGATTTATATCACAGATTAAATGTCATACGTATTCATATTCCAACGCTCAGTGAAAGGCGTGAAGATATTCCCATTTTGGCAGCGCACTTTTTGCAAAAAGCGGCGGCAGAGCTAGCTGTTGAGGTTAAATCCCTTAGTAAAGAGACGAAACAAATTCTATCCAACTTACCGTGGCCAGGAAATGTGCGTCAGCTTGAAAATATGTGTCGTTGGTTAACGGTAATGGCCAGTGGTCAAGAAGTTCTGCCTCACGACCTACCGCCAGAAATACACCAACAACCAGTCTCAATTGTCAATCCTGCGCAATCTGGTGATTGGCAAACACTTTTAGCCAGTTGGGCTGATAACCAATTGCAATCTGGTCATAATAATATTCTCGACGATGCGATTATGAGCTTTGAAAGGATTTTGTTAGAAAGGGCATTACATTATACTCATGGCCATAAACAAGATGCGGCTAAACGTTTGGGGTGGGGTAGAAATACACTGACACGTAAACTTAAAGAGTTAGATATGTAGAGTGGAAACAGCCAGTTAGTTCATCACTGGCTTGTTATCTGCTGTTTTATCCAGTTGAGTGATATTGGCTGCAGATTGTTTAATCAGGACTTCAAAATTATATTTTTGTAACAGTCAATTATAATCACCGTTTACATGCATATTGAGTATGCATTCATCAACGTGATCTAAAAGCTCCGAAATATGTGTGATATTTTGGGTGTTTTTGGAAACAGTGATGAAGTGTTTTTTAAAATCTTTAGCGAAGTGTTATAATTTAAACTTATTGGCAATTCCAAGACAATTAGCAAATCAGTAAAATGTCTGTTTGCTATTAGCCATAATATCAAATTTTGGCGTAGAACTTAATAACTGAGCAAACATTGCATCGATATTATGTCCTTCAGATAATTGGCCATTCAAACCTTTTTTTCAATGACTATTGAAACTTGTGACGTGTGAGATAGCCCTACCAGATGGCCAATAATTCAGTCGTCTAAGTCTTCACTCTTTTTAATGTCAATATTACTATCAGACCGCAGGGCAAACCCATATTTAGTGGTAAATACTGACACCTTTGAGAAGACAATAAATGTTTCACGTTATTTTTTAAAATTACATAAACTAATGTCTAGTTCACCGCTTTGCATATATAGATGGGTGCGTTTTACTGGCAGTTTGATGTGCTTTATGATGAAGTTTTTTTTAGGTACACATTCATTTAGTACATCTTTACCTAAGCCAGATAAATGACTTTTTTGATTCAGGAAAGAGAAATGGAGACCAATCGATATCATTTAAAATAATACTATTTTAAATGAATCATGTTTTTTCATAATTTAAACGAATATATCAATATAGTCTTGAGCCCTAAAACTCCATCATTATACTATTCTGCTATTTAGTTGGTAGAGAATAACTAGGTATTCTAAACCTGATTATTTAGCTCGTTCATTCGTTAACAACGAAGCCATTCCGCTGTTAAAAGCCTGCATCCATTTAGTTGAAAATTGGCCTTTAGAGATGCGGTTGATTTCGATGACCGCTTTTTTCTTAGGGCGCTGCAAATGGCTCTCATGTGCTCGGGCATGGGTGATGGCGTCAAAGGTGTCCAATATAGCTAATAATTTTGCACCTTCGCAAATGTCATTTTCTTTAATACCCAGGGGGTAACCGCTGCCGTCAATTCGCTCGTGATGTTGCATCACGATTTTACGGGCCTCGTTCCATTGATTGAGATTTTCTAGTAAGCGCGCGCTTTTATATACATGTGAACGCATCAGGTTAAACTCTAATTCTTCAAGTTTTTCTTGTTTATGCAGCACTGCAATAGGCATAAAAGCCATGCCAAAATCATGCATGTAACAGGCAACAGCAAGTTGCACTTCATCGACTGGCGAACCAGCAACTTTATTAATGTAGCCAGCTAGTTTGGCAATGCGGTCACCTCTTCCGTCCCAGTATTTCGAACGTTTTTCTATGGGTTTCATTAATTCTCTAAAAAACATCAGATCTTCACGTTCTTCGTTAGTAATAGATTTGGGTATGCCTATTGTTGCTATGCTAAGAGACGCACTAGCAGTAGTTGTTTCGCCCGAATCTGCTTCATTACCTAGGTCAAGACTAGGATCTAATATCAAAACTGCTTTGGCTAACAATTGTTCATGAGCATTACCATTTTCAGGCGTAATATGTTTGATAGCCTCAACAAGCCGCTCAAACGTCGCCTTGTCATATTCAGCTTGCCCAGTTTGAATACAGCTTTGCACGAATACTTTAACTTTATCCATGATCAATAAAACCAAGTCACTCATATTACTGGTGTATTGAATTTGCCCTTTACGTAAGTAATCAAGAAGGTCTTCGGCGTATTGCAAAAGTGGGATGAGGGGTGAAAAGTTAACTAGGCCTAAGTCACCTTTAATGGTGTGAATTGAGCGAAATAATGAACGTTGTAATTCGTTATCTTCTGGCTTTAACTCCAATTCAATTAAGGTTTGTTCGCTGGCTTCATAAAGTTCGTTTATTTCTTCCAATAGGTCGGTGAGAATATCTTCGTCGAGATCTTCATGTTTAAACATTTGCATAGAATCAATAGCCTTAATGATTGAAAGTGTGAATAGCGTTATTAAGTATCTGCTAATTAAGAATATTATTCATTTATTTGTGCGCTAACTAAAACGCAAAAATACACGAACTTATAAATCAAGTGGTATAAGTGTTTTAGCTAATGACTAAAAATGCGTATACTCTGCAGCCACTTATTGATGAGGGTACGCTTTGTTAGCGCTTTTACGCATAGTTGCGATATTCTTTTATTTTTTGCTGATCAACCTTGTACTCGTATTGATTTGTTTAGTGCGGCCTTTTCATCGGGATAACGTACATGCTTGCGGTGCTTTGTATAGTTCTGTTTCTGTTCTGTTCGGATTAAAAATAGAAATCCGGGTACCAGACAGTGTTAAACAAGGTGGACCATATGTGTATATCGCGAATCATCAAAATAGCTATGATTTACTGACTATTTGCGGTGCTACTCAAAAAGGTACAGTAACAGTCGGGAAAAAAAGTCTCGTATGGATACCTGTGGTTGGCCAGATATATTGGTTAACAGGTAACATTATGATTGACCGAAATAATTCAGGTCGCGCCCATGATACCTTGCAAAGTACAGTACAGAAAATTCAAAAAAAGCGTTTGTCGGTGTGGTTTTTCCCTGAGGGAACGCGCAGTTATGGTCGCGGATTGTTGCCTTTTAAAACAGGTGCTTTTCGTATAGCCAAAGCCACCAACGAACCCATAGTGACAATTACTGCCAGCCGATTATATGATAAAATAAAATTAAATCGATGGGACAATGGCACGTTATTAATCGAACTGTCAGAGCCGGAGTTTATGGATGAAAATAAATCTTTAAAACAAAATGCTGAATATTTCCATCAGAAAATGCAACAACAGATTAAAAAAGTAGACGCAGAAGTAGATAATAAAATCGGGTAATCCGGTTAGCATAGAGGCAAATTTTATGAATTCAGAAGAAACATCCGAACTAGCCGAATGGCATGAATTTAACCAAGAAACTATCGAAGCATTGATCGAAGATGGCAGCGATGCCAGTCAAGCACATACCATTGAGTATCACTTCGCTAGTGCTGACTTTGACGTATTAGAAAAAGCGGCTGTTGATGCTTTTAAAGCCGGCTTTGAAGTGGGTGATGCCGAAGAATTAGAGTTGGAAGATGGTGAAGAGGTCTTTTGTTTTGATGCCGTGGTCGAACGTATGTTGGATGCAAAATTAATCAACCAAGATACTGACAAGCTTTTTGCTATTGCCATCAAACATAACGTAGATTACGACGGCTGGGGCACATTCTTTATTGAAAAGTAGTCATCATCCGTCAGTATAAAAAATAGACCAATGACACAAAAGTGTCATTGGCTTGTAAAAAAAACGCAGTAAAACCATCATCTAAGTGTCATTAAAAGTACATCTCAGATTCACATTGCTCATTCATATTACCGCCCATAATAAATATTAAATCGGTTAACACATTAATGAGCACCAAAACTCTTTCCAAACTAGCTTTATCTGTATCTGCTGCACTGGGTACCTGTGCTTTTATGGCTCCTGCTTTAGCAGCAGAAGCGTCAGAAGAAAGCATGGAGTCGATCACAGTAGTCGGCAAAAGCGTTTCTTATGCCAACAACCAAACATCAGACGAAATGATGAAACAGCAAACATCCATGACCAGCGTATTGGCTGCTATTGATAATTTGCCAGGGGTATTAATAAACGAAGGTGATACTTTTGGTGCTGATGATTGGTCCACCAGTATTTCTATTCGTGGATTCCAAGTAGATTTGTCACAGCAGCAAATTGGTATGACGGTAGATGGCATTGCCAATGGTAATTCTAATTATGGTGGCGGCGCTAAAGCTAACCGTTATATTGATACTGAAAACTTAGCCAGAGTCGACGTATCCCAAGGTACAGCAGATATTGCTTCTCGCTCCCATGAAGCATTAGGTGGTACCCTCGATTTTGTTACTTTGATGCCTGGCGTAGACGAACGTTTGGTGGTCAGCGCTACACTTGCTGAGTTTGATGGCAGAAAGTTTTTTGCACGTTATGAAACAGGTGAAATCGCTAAAGATACTTTTGCATGGTTCAGTGTGTCTAACCAAGAAAGTAGTGACTGGATGGATCAAACTGCTGAAAATGTGCGTGACCATTTTGCTGCAAAAGTGATTAGCACTATCGGTGATGTTAATTTGACTGCTTATGCATCTTACGACGATACCCATGAAGACAATTACCAACGTATATATGGCTTGTCGCAATTTGAGCAAAACTCTAATTGGGATCAGCTGACTAGCGAGTGGACAGGTATCCCTTACCAAGATCAAGCTTATCGCCGTGGTTGGTCTACGTTAAGAGAAAACTTTTTTACTTATTTAAAGGCTGACTTTACTGTGGGTGAAGTAGCTTTTAGTACCAATGTTTATTATCACAATAACGAAGGTCGTGGTGATTGGGTGCCGCCTTATCTGGTGAATGTGACTGATGACGGAGAAGGCGTTGGTCATTCTGAAGTCGTATCGGGCAACACGGTTTATGGTGGTGACATTTTAGGTCAAATTTTCTTTGTTGACAGAGCGGGTGTTCAGCTTAGTCCTATCGATGGTTGTGTAAGCTCTATTAGTTTCCCTTACGGAGGCGCAGGCGCTGAGTATGACCCAGGTTGTCATGAACAAGGGGCTATTCCAGTAGGTTCATATCGCACGACTAATTATGAAAAATCACGTATTGGTATCAACGGTGACTTTATCTGGGATGCGCGTATAGCCGATATGGATAATACGCTACGTGGTGGTTTTTGGTACGAAGATTACACGCGTGATGAAACTCGTAGCTGGCAGAAAATCATCGATTCGGCGACTAGTTACCGTTTTGATGAAACTCCTTATTGGGTTCAGTATGATCGCGAATTCCCAGTAGAAACCACGATGTTTTACCTTGAAGACCAACTTGATTTAGGTTTTGCTAAAGCTCACTTCGGTATCAAGCAGTTTTTTGTTGATGTGTCGAAAAATGACCGATTTAATGCAATCAACGATCAGGGTGTATCTTCAGATTCAGACTTACTGTTCTCAGCGGGTTTTGTTGCACCTTTACCTGTAACTGGACTTGAGATGTTCGCTGGTTTTGCACAAAACTACGCTTCCATCAAAGATGCTGTATTAGAGCGTGATGATTCAGATTTAAGCTTAGTGAAACCAGAAACCGCAGACAACTTTGATTTGGGTCTACGTTTTTCTTCTAGAGATGTAAGCGCTAGCTTGACCTATTACGCCACTAAATTTGATGACAGGATCAACTTTGTGAGTAATGAAACTGTGACAGGTATCGACTTCTTAGAGTCGGCTGCTGGTGGTTATATTAATGATGGTGGCATAGAGTCGACAGGTTTTGAAGCATCGTTAAGTTACCAACTTTCTGAAAACTTCAGCGTGTATGGGTCTTATACCAGCAATGATTCAGAATATACCGACGCCGAGTATTTAGGTAATGGTGTCATTGGTGCCGCTGAACAAATGGGTGTGGTGAGCATTGATTGGGTACGAGGTAACCATTATGCAGGCCTAAGCACTAAATATGTTGGCGAACGTTGGATGAATCAAGCGAATACCGCAGCTGTAGAAGCTTATACAGTCAGTGATTTTTACTTGGGTACGTCCATTGACGACTTAGGCAGTAGTGTTGAGTCGATTGAGATTAACCTTACCATCAACAATCTGTTTGATGAAAGTTACCTTGGTACTGTTGCCACTAATGCAGCATGGATAGGAGCTCCTCGTACGGTTGCCCTAAATCTAAAAGCCGCTTTTTAAATAAATTTCCCTGTGTGTCACTTTGGGACGAGCTTATGCTCGTCCTTTTTTTTTGCCTAATGAAAGTGAGTTTGAAATGAAATTAATCTTCTTTTTTGGTTTATGCTGCTTTGTCTTAACAAGCAAAGCTGCCGATAATTTAATATTAGTCAGTATTGACGGATTGCGTTGGCAAGAAGTATTTCAGGGGTATCAGGATGATGTGCTTGATTTAGAAACATTTAAGGAACAAAAAGAAGGCTTAGTTAAACAGTTTTCAGGCACAAGTGCTGAGAGTAAACGTCAGAAGTTGATGCCTTTTTTTATGGAATGTATTGGCAAAAGAAGGGGTGTTAATAGGTAATCGTGATCTAGGCTCACAGATGCAAGTCACAAACGGTTATTGGTTTTCGTATCCAGGTTACAATGAGTTGTTGACAGGAAAAGCTGACCCGAACATTGATTCAAATAAAGCCATCGAAAATCCCAATATCACTATATTGGAATGGCTAAACAAACAATCAGAATACCAAGGGAAAGTAGCTGCTTTTGGCAGTTGGGATGTGTTTCCTGCCATTATTAATCGGACACGCAGTGGTTTACCTATTAATGCGGGTTTTGAATCTGCCGATTGGGCAGGTTTATCAGATAAAGCTCAGTGGTTAAATACGTTGCAAACACAAGTTCCCAGTCCTTGGCATAACGTGCGTTTAGATGCATTTACCTTCGGATTTACTAAAGAATATATATTGTTACATCAGCCAAAAGTGATTTATGTGGCACTAGGTGAAACAGATGACTTTGCTCATCAAGGTAATTACCCTGAATACTTACGGGGTGCTAACCGAGCCGATAAATTTATTGCTCAGTTGTGGACATTGTTGCAATCAATGGAGCAGTACCAAGACAATACCAATCTGATAATTACAGTGGATCACGGTCGTGGTGACTCAGCACAGTCATGGCAACACCATGCTAGCCCAAAGGCTGTAAAAGGTTATTTAAACGGATTAAAACAATATCAGGATGGCATACCCGGTGCAGATCAGATTTGGCTAGCCGCGATGGGCCCAGATGTGAAAGAATCAGTTGGAAGCCAGCAGACCTCAAACTTCACCTTGGATCAAGTTGCGGCGACTGCCGTGCAATTGCTTGGATTCGACTATTTGCAATTTGCAACGGACATTGGCCGACCCTTACCGATAATCAAACAAAGGTAAATCATCATGAAATGTATCACTACCTGTATTTTCTTTTTGATAACAATTAATACAACAATGGCGGCTAAGCAGGTATCTGATGTGCCGATTAAAATTCTATTTGGCTCATGTTTACACCAAGATAAGCCGCAACCTATCTGGCAAGCGATGAACCAAGAGCAAGCCGATTTGTTTGTGTTACTTGGAGATAATGTTTACGGTGATACCGAAGATATGCAGGAGTTAAAAGCCAAATATGCCAAGCAGTGGGCAACATCGGGTATGCAAACCATGTTGGCGAATACCCTGACTATTGGTATATGGGATGACCATGACTTCGGTGAAAATGATGCTGGTGCAGAATACCCACAAAAAGAGGCGTCTCGGCAGATCATGCTTGATTATTTTAATGTGCCTAAAGATAGCCCAAGACGCATTAGAGCAGATGGTATCTATACCAGTCATATTTTGACTCAATCCAATAAAAAAGTGCAGATTATATTGCCCGACTTGCGCTGGAATCGAAGTCCTCTTGAATCAGTAGATAAGCTTCATTATATGCTCAGCAAAGCACCTAATGATTTAGGACCTTATATACCCAGCAAAGATGAAGCGTCCACTATGCTTGGCGAAACCCAATGGCAATGGTTAGAACAACAATTACAACAACCTGCAGATGTGCGCGTTTTAGCGACTAGTTTACAATTTCTACCTGAGTTTTCTGGATGGGAATCGTGGGCAAACTTACCCCATGAAAGACAACGGTTTTTAGCCTTGCTCGATAAATATCAAATAGATAACCTGGTGATTGTTAGCGGCGATACTCATTGGAGTGAATTCAGCCAAATAGCCCGAAATAACCAAAAGTTATTGTGGGAAATGACAGCCTCTGGCCTTACTGAAGAATGGAAAAATGTCAGCCCCAATCAACATAGGGTAGGGGAGAGTTATGCCAAGGCAAACTATGGTGTGATTGAACTATCAGGTAAACAATTAACCATGAGCATTAAAGATGTATCTGGCAATACCGTTATGTCACACATAATCGAACTATAAAATCGAACTGACAAGCCCTTGTCTTCAGAGGTAGACTTAAACTTCACTCCCCTTGTTTGGAATCGCTTATGAGAACGTGTTGCCTAGGTTTTATCTTAATGTTATTGAATGTCATCACTGCACAGGCCAAAGAGAACGATGCAGAAATGACTATTGCTAATTCGCAAGTGCGGCTTTTACAATCTGAAATTGTCAAACAAGAATACCAACTGCTGATTAAGACGCCTGCCGGTTATGGGAAAACAGATAAAACCTATCCCGTTATCTATTTTCTCGACGCTCAATGGGATTTCCCTTTGATGGTCTCTACCTATGGGCAATCTTATTATGATGGTTTTATACCAGAAGCCATTTTAGTCGGTATTCAATGGGGCGGTGAAAATCCCGACCCAAATGTATTACGCGTTAGAGACTTCACCCCTAGTCACATGTCTGGCGTCCCTAATTCAGGCGGCGCTGGCAAATTTTTGCAATTTATCAAACAGGAGCTCATTCCTTTCATGGGCAACGAATACCGCACCAATAACAACAGAGTATTGATGGGAAGCTCATATGGTGGTTTATTTACCTTGTATACTTTATTTAACGAGCCCAGCTTATTTAATGGTTACATACCCACATCATCTGCATCCGCATGGGATAACAACCTTATTTATTCTTACGCTAAGGCTTTTGCTGAAAAGAAACTGACGCATCCAATCAGGCTTTATTCTGCCATAGGTGAATTCGATGTCTTAATGCCTGTCTTTGATGATTTGTCGGCATTTTTTTGTGAAGCAGAATTTCAAAGAGTTATCTTTTAAATTCGAACGTATAGCAGGCTTAGGTCATGCCAGTTTAAAAAGCGCAGGTAACACCTGGGGATTACATTATGTGTTTGCGAAGCCCAAGTTGGCTTTGAGCAACGCACAGCTTTTACAGTTTGTAGGCCAGTATCGAGGCACAAAATCTGATGACTTAGTGAATGTGTTGATAGAAAAAGGGCAATTACAGCTTCAAATTTCCGATAAAAAACATCTTCTTTTTGCTAGCACAACACGTAATTTTTATCAGGAAGGTGAGTTTCAACAAGCTAGTTTTGATTCCATAACCAAGCCTCAGAAAATGATTATTGAGAACTTCTTTAGTGTTGAAACTTTTTTACTGGTTGAGTGATTTTATGTTGAAAACAGCATTTGGTTGAGCAGGAATAAGGTAACTCACTCAACGTCAGCTGAGTGGGTTGCCTTAAAAAGTCTAATCGTTGCTATGTAAGCTAGCGTTTAGGCCGCCCCATTTAGATGGATCAGCGACGACTGCTTCAACTACTCCTGATTGGCTGTTACGGCGGAATAATAGGCCATTCATACCTGATAACTGACGTGCTGCAACCACTTCGCCATCTGGTGTGGTAACTTTTGTTCCAGCGGTTACATACAAGCCTGCTTCAACAATACAATCATCGCCTAAAGAAATACCGATACCGGCATTGGCACCGACCATACAGTTTTTACCAATTGCATTAATGGTTTTACCGCCACCAGACAAAGTACCCATAGTAGAGGCTCCGCCACCTATATCAGACCCATCAGCCACTACAACACCCTGGGAAATGCGGCCTTCAACCATTGAGCTACCTAAAGTACCAGCGTTGAAGTTAACAAAGCCTTCGTGCATCACAGTTGTGCCAGACGCTAAATGTGCGCCCATACGTACTCGGTCGGCATCACCAATGCGCACACCTTCTGGGATAACGTAATCGACCATTCTTGGAAATTTATCAATAGAAGTAACAGCTAAGTGATGAACTTCAGTGGCAATCAACTCTCTTAATTCTTCCACCTTACTGGGTAATATGGGGCCAGCAGATGTCCATGCTACATTGGTTAATAAACCAAACACACCTTCAAGGTTAATGTTGTTGGGTTGCACTGCGCATTCTGATAATAAGTGAAGTCGTAAATATGCGTCTTCAGCAGATTGTGGAGTGGCATCTATATCTAGACTAATTTCGACAAATTCGCCTTTAATCAAACCTACTTTACTGGCTAAGCAGTGACGCTCAATTTTTTTATTGCTGCGAGGAAACCATACATCTAAGGTTTTGCCAGTTTCGACATCGATGTATCGATGTCCATTACGGGTGATTGTCATTGTTATGTCCTAAATTGGAGGATTCATTATGATCTTATTATTACGTGAATTACGATTAATCGCAGCCAGTTTTTGTTTATAGGTTATGCCAAATGAGGCGTTGGTCGCTTTTACTACAAAGAAAGTTCTAATTTAGCGTGAGGATTACCTAAATCTTTTATCAGTTGTATAACTGGAAAGTTATGTAAATCGAACTCTACGCCTCTACTATTAGGGTTAGCGCCAGTTTCATCAAAGAAACAAAATGTCAGTATTTGATTAAACGAGTTGCTGTTCCACAAATAACAGCGGTCAAATCCGCTTTGCATGAGAGCATAATTTTGTTGGCCTTCAACCCATTTTGAACTTCTCGAAATATTACGCTTTTGAAAATATTCTAGCCCCAAAGGATGTATCTGATTCTGTTCTTGCAGGCTATTAATAAATTTATCTAGCGGAATATCACCGTCTTTTTGTCCACTTAAATCATGGACTTGTTGCATAGTTAAGGGTGGCCCAAATTTGTCAACGGCGGCACTAAGGGTTTGTTCACGTATGGGGGTCATACTCATATAGGCGTCTTGCAGATAATAAGTGCCTGTAATCTGCTTTATAAAACCGTTGTGTTTGTCGAAGTAAAGCTCTACTTTTTGCTCAAGGCGGCTATTTTCATATGGCTGATAAAAACTAAACTTGATTTTGTCACTTACGGTTCCTCCTCGAATATTACCCAACTCACCCCCTTTTCTGTCAAGGTTTATGGCTTGTTGCAATACATTGTCACCGACTTTAACACCTTTAATTGAGAGTAACGTATCGACTGTTTGGCTCGTGTCATCCAAAGATAAAGAGTTTGATTTGTTAAAGCGCTCTAGACCACGCAATGCTTCAAAAGGATGCGACTGTTGCAGCGTCTGGGCCAAAGCCAAAGGCGTTGCCAACATTGCCATCAAACTACTTACTAATACAAAAAGTTTAACCACTTTTATTCACTCCTGATTGACTAAATATCGCGGTTTTTGTCATACCGCCATGTATCTTGTAAGACTCAAGTCTACGCTATTCAAACGAATGAAACACAAAGACGTAAGCACTTACACTTTTAAAGTTTTTCCCATGAATTAATTTGCTAATGTATGTCACAAATTATAAATGCATTTGGAGCTGAGTTACTTGATGTCTCACTTTTTTCGTCACATACTTTTATCTGGAAACCGTTGTCTTATAAGTTTAGGACTGGCGAGTCTAGGACTTCTGACATCACCGGCATATGCCAAATACACAGATATTTTTACTCAGCACCAGATTGACCTTAAATTTAATGTTAATCAACCGGTGTTAATTGCTGACCTTTTGCCACAAGCCGGCGCAGAACTTGTGATAGTCGGTGTGGATGACAAGCAACAGCGTATGTTAGCTATTTATTTCTTTGATACACAAACCAATACCTACATTCAACAAGACAAGATCAATATTGCGGACAATGTTTTTGCCTATGATGTGGGTGAAGCACAACAAGACGGTTTTCAGCGTTTGTACCTTTTAGACAAATCTATGGTGCATCGTTATGTGCCTGCCCACTTATCACACGAGTCGACATGGGTGAATGGCGAGACGGTTTCATCTATGTATCTTAGCGATAAAGCAGAATCGTTTAGGGAAATGGACTTTATCCAAGATTTAAATAACGATGGTCTTGATGATATTATACTGCCGCACTTTGAACAGCTTAATTTATGGTTGTCCGATTGCTGCGGTGATAGGCATCCCCAAAGCTTACCTATTGCTGCACGGATTGAAATCAACCAAAGCAGTGTCAGTTATGACGACCAAGAGCTGTATTTTCAGGATATGGATTTAGATGGGAAAACAGACTTGGTGACAGTAGAACAAGGTCAATTGAATGTTTTTACTCAGAACGAAAATATGCAGTTTTCACTGATCCCCATCAATATTAAAATTGATCAATCCATTTATGCTGTGGATTGGTGGAAAATGAAAGGTCCTAGTGGACAAGAAATGGATCAAAGTGATATTCAACATCGTGCTGTCAAAGCCATTGATGACTTTAATAGTGATGGCATCCCAGATATCGCCTTGCAGTTTACGAAAAGCTCTGGAGTATTAGATAAAACCATTGATTTTGAGTTTTTCTATGGGGCGTTAAAAGAAGGCAAGTTAAGCTATTCTGATCAAGCCAGTACCAATATCACCTCTGAAGACACCTTATCTAACCTAACATTTTTAGACAGAGACATGGATGGCAGACAAGAAGTGTCGGTATCGTCTTTTGATATTGGTATCTCCCAGATTGTAGGGGCTTTGTTATCCGGTAGTATCGACCAAGATGTGTTGATTTTTTCTATGAATGAAAATAATCAATTTGGTAAAGTGCCCCTTGTCAGTCAAGAAGTGGAAATTACTTTTAGTTTATCTTCGGGTACACGAGGCCAACCTTTGATTAAAATGATTGATATCAATGGCGATACGTTTAAAGACATAGTGTATTCAGATGGCGACGAGTTGATTCGAGCGTTATTAGCCACACCTGATCAGCAAAAGCCTTACGCCAATCGTTCACTTCGTCAGAAACTGCCTATGCCAAAAAATCCCTCAAATGCCACAACAGAAGATCTCAATAGTGACGGAAAGATAGACGTGGTGTTACATCATGGCCCCGCAGACAACTCTGAGCTATTGAAGAGAGTCATAGTGTTGTTGGCGAATTAAGGTTTTCTTTGCAGGATTAAAATTTCATTCTGTTTAGGTGTTTGTTATCCACCAACTGCTGATTAAAAGGCTGCAATAAGGAGCAGCCTTAAATAAATGTGCTGAGCCAAGACTAATCCAGCATATCTGATGCCGTTGATAATTCAGTTAACATACGTTCAAAGGCTTGCCATTTCCCCGCTTCGTCTTGACTTTGTTTACTTATGTAGGCTGAAACAATGTCCTTGCCTACATTATAATTCAGCACGTAAGCACGATATTGTTCAATAAATCGAACACTTTGCTCCGCTTTTTGTTGCGACACTAACGCATACTTTCGTCGCTGTTCAATGGCCTGCATACGGCTGATTTCACCATTTAAATATAGCTGCGCAGTGGCGGTAATAGAGTGGGATAATTGATCGGTTAAATGGTTTAGTTTGTCTAATACGTCTGCAGTAGTAGGATCCAATCCTGCAATAGGAAATAACACATTCCGTTCGTACAGCACTTTTTGATTATCAGGGAAAGCCAACTCGACCCCATAATTAGCACTACCCTCAGCAATCAATGCATAAGGACTAAATAATGGAAAAATGGAGTATTCAACCCAACCTTTTTTATTCAGCAAGTTATTTTCAATCAGTACATTCCAAACATGATGACCCGGGTAACCTTCATGACACCCTAGCACTATTGCTCTTTCGATTTGCATCGGGAAATCTTGATTGATTTGCATCAAACTCTTGTTGTCGCCTTGATACCAATTATACCCAGACCAGCTTTTGTTGGTGACATATTCCAACTCAAACCTTTCGTCCTTCGGCAATGTAATGTATTTGTCTGAGCGCTTTTTACATTCTGCAATGGCAATATTTACCACCTCACTGACTTTTCCTTCGGTAATTGCAAACTGCTTGCGAAAGGCATCAACGCGCTGTGCCAAATCACCTTCGCCTGGCACCAATTTGTTTATCTCACTTAATGTTTGATCAGATTTTGTGAGGTCATATTCAGGAATGCTAGTGTCGTAAATAAGTCGCGCTTCTTCAGCAAAGGTGAATGTTTCGCCAACTAACATACGTGCTCGAACATCCATAGCCCGTACATTGCGAAATAAAGCTTTGTGACGCAATTTTAGGTTTTGATTAACTACATCAATTGCTGCTAGTTTTTGCAGCAACTGACTAATATCAGAGGCGAGTTGTTGTTTAGAGCGCAGCTGCGCCTTTGCGCGTTTTTTCCATTCATCGGGGCCTAGATAAGCGTCAATGAAGTCCTTATCATATTCGCCCAGTTCTAATCCTAGTTTCACATAGTGTTCGGCGGCTTGATTTAGCACATTCGCCGTGTCTGATGACTTTTTCTCAACTGCAGCGCAGCCACATAGCAGTGCCATTAGGCTGAAAAGTAAAGGAATAGAAAATTGTCGATACCGTGTTGTTATCACTGATGATTGTCCTTCAATAATTATCTTTATACTCTATCTTACAGCAAACGTCACTTCTCATTTTTTAGACATCTTTAGCTCTGAAATCAGAGTTTGTTTTGCTCTTGGTGTATTTAAAAATTGCCACTGACTTCCCTTGTTTTAATACTGACTAAGTCTGAAATAATAAAATGAGGTGTCATCTTTCTATACCTGTTTGGTCTGGGTTAGATTATGTAGTTAACTAGGGGGAATGTCTTTAGGGCCACCACTGGTGAGTTGAGGCATAAAATAACGTTTATTTTCAGATAGTTTATAACGTTAAACATCACTTCTAATGATCAATTGATGTTTCTAAATTTAAGCATCATTTATTTATTTTTCAGACATTCTAGCGCTGTGGTGAAATTTGTTACTTACTTAGATATCATTGTTCTGAAAAAACTTGATATCATACCCCTCGTTTTTTAAAGGTTTCAAATCTAAATGATTTGAGTGATGTAATAATTGAACCAACAGAATACGCTGTTGGCCTTAGGTTTTAATGAAAATACCAAAAAGATTACAACCACTTGTAGATGATGGTCTGATAGATGATGTGCTATATCAGCTTATGAGTGGTAAAGAAGCCACCGTATATGCGGTACAATGCGGTACTGAAGTGCGCTGTGCCAAAGTGTATAAAGAAGC
The DNA here is from genome assembly GCF_000347635.1 of Paraglaciecola psychrophila 170. NCBI lineage: Bacteria > Pseudomonadati > Pseudomonadota > Gammaproteobacteria > Alteromonadales > Alteromonadaceae > Paraglaciecola > Paraglaciecola psychrophila. Next base: position 1,280,613 of record NC_020514.1, read on the forward strand.
AATGAAACGCAGCTTTAAAAAAGCTGCGCAATATCAAGAAGGTCGTAAAGTCAGGAATACGCGTCGTGCCCGTGCGATGGAAAAAGGTTCTAAATTTGGCCGTAAGCAACAAGAAGATGCCTGGCAAAACACCGAGGTTGACGCTTTGTTCAAACTCGCTAAAGCTGGGGTTAGAGTGCCTGAGGCCTTTGGCTGTTATGAAGGCGTGTTACTTATGGAATTGGTCACAGATGACCAAGGCGACGTAGCACCCCGGCTAAACGATGTATCTATGTCAGCAGAACAAGCCATTGAAGATCATGCTCTGGTGATGGTTTATGTGATGCGTATGTTATGTGTGGGTTTGATACATGGTGACTTGTCTGAATTTAATGTGCTGGTAGACGATTATGGTCCGGTGATCATCGATTTGCCTCAAGTTGTGGATGCGGCGGCAAATAACAATGCCTTTAGTATGTTACAGCGTGATGTGCGAAATATGAGTGAATATTATAGCCAATACGCTCCTGAACTGGCTAACACCTTTTATGCTGAAGAAATGTGGGCTTTGTTTGAAGCAGGTGAGCTAACGCTAGAGTCAGAATTGACTGGTCACTATGAACTACCTGATGACGACGCAGACGTAGACTCGGTATTAGAAGAAATCAAAGCCGCCTTCGCTGAAGAACAAGAACGCCTAGAAAGAGTAAAAGAAGCTAACGAACCTCTTTAATATATCGGGGGAATCGCAAATTCTGAATATGACACGCCTTTTATCTGAGAATGCGTAAATCTGTGGGAAAGAAAGTGCCAAAACCGGAGGTAGCGGAGGCTCAAAAAAACTAGTTTTGACGATCTCGTTTGCAATTATTTTCGCCGTTCGGAACCTGCCTCATTTTAAAACCAAATGAGGGCCAAAGCGGCCGCTTAGTTGAGTTACTGAAATCCACTATTTTGATAGCTGCTCCTCTGTGCAATAAATTAATTTTGCCACGGCCCCAGCTATTACCAATAGCTGTAAGTGCACCCCTGAAGAAAGTCGGTTTAGGACGCGAGTTGAGGGATTGATTAAGAGTATTGTGAAGCAAACAACTTGACCATTTTCCTCATTGGAGCTGTTCTAGCGCGCCCAGCAATGACATGTTCAAGGGGACAAACATTGGATCAACCAGCGACAACGGGCATCCTGAAGAATATAGGTAAGTTGTTCACTGTATAGACGGGGGGTGACGGTATGACAGATGGCTCCCAGACAAGGCACGGCAAAGTATATTTCCATGTGACGCTGAGCGTTCCAGGCCAATGTTGATATACAGTCGCCGTCTTGAATGTTTAATCGTTGCAAGGCATTGGCTAACTGCGCCACTCTGTCAACTAGCCCTTGATAATGAATACGCTGTACTTGCCCGTCGGCGTTTAAGCTGACGACGTGTTGTTTAGCATGGACCCGACTCATGTGGCTCAGAATGTCACTGATATTTAGCTCTTTATTGGGAACCAGTTGCAACATACCACTCTCCTTTTGTCGTTTTTATTATGTTTTAGAACTGGTATGTGGCACGTAATGTTAAGGTGCGAGGATTACCATAGTAGCCAATTAAAATAGGAAAACCGCTATCGGTCAAATCATAACCTGTCGTGCGATATTCAACGTCACCCAAATTTTTAGCTTCTAATGCCAAGCGCCAATGACTATCTTGTGGAGTCAATAACAAGGTGGCATTTAGCAGACCAAATGCAGGCTGTTTTAGTAGCACACTTTGATTGGTAACAGGCTGCACTTCGTCTCGCCATTGATAACTCAATGTGGCAGACAACTCGGCGCTATTGTTCCATGACCAGAGCTTTTGAATGTTGAAACTATAGGCTAGCTTAGGCACATCGGTGAATTCCTTTTGATCGGCCAGATTGACCCCACCAGACATGTATTCCTGATATTGGGCATCTAAGTAGGCGGCATTCCCCCACAGGCGCCAACCTTGACCAGGAGTCCAAAGATAATCAAATTCAACCCCACGAATTCGACCGCGTCCTGCATTGGTAAAATCGCCAAAAAAACCATCATTGTTACCGTCGTTATCACTGTCTACGCCAGTAAATATGCTGAGCTGAATATCTTTGTATTGACTGAGGAAAAACGCCATGCTCAATTGTAATTGGTTGGCTAGGGTGGGTTTAAAACCTAATTCGTAAGTTAATACACTTTCAGGTTCATAAGGCTTCGCTGAGTCGGGTACTTGTAAGGTATTGGCTCGTACATTGAAGCCGCCACTTTTGAATCCCTTGGCCACAGAGCCATAAATCAACAAGTCATCATTGGGTTGATAATCCAGTGAGATACGGGGGGAGACATCTGTCCAACTTTCCTTATTGGTAAAGTTGGCACTGATCAGACCATTAGCTTGAGTGAAACTGTTATCGGTGAAGCCTTGGTTCAGTACTTCGGCTTCTTTGCTTTCTCGCCCTGCGCGCAACCCTAGGCTAAGGCGCCAGAGATCGCTGAATTGCCAGCTACCATCACCGTATAGCGCCACTGAATCGGTATCAACCTGGCCGCCACTGGCGCCGAATTGATAATAAATTGGGCCGGGGATAAGGGTTGCTGGCGCTAAACCTAATGCTGCAAAGGGCAGGCCGAATTGGTTGTGTACCTCACCACCGGCTTTAGCCTGCATATAATAGAGGCCAAACACAGCTTGCCATTGAGCTCCATCGTAATTGAGCTGCAATTCTTGACTACGTTGCTCGTCAAAGTAATGGGCATTGACGTCGGCAATGGGGTAAGGGCCGAGATCAAAATCAATGGCACCTTCGGTATCACCGTCTCGCCAGGCAGTCACAGATTTGATGGACCAAGTGTCGTTGACATCCCAGTCAATGGTCAATGAAGCACCTTGGGTGTCAGTGGTATTACGCTGTAGTTTTGCTCCACTGTTTGTATCATAACGATCCTCACTGATAGGCAAGGGGGGCAGGCCTTCAAAGTAGAGTTCAAAGCCATTGACCAACATCCGTCTGGCCCCTCTGACATTAGAGTTGTCTCGTGTTTTATCCAGAGCCAATGCTAAGCTGAGATTGTCGTTTGCCAGCCATAACAAGCTGGTTCTCGCAGCGAGAATATCCTTGTCACTGACGTCTGATCCGTTGTAGAGGTTCTCACCAAAACCATCGTGGTTGAAAGAGCCAACCGCGATGCTTGCGAGCAATTTATTTTTCACTAATGAGCCGGCAGCTGCCATTTTGGCATCAACCTGGCCGTAACTGCCCAGCGCGACATCTGCTTTTGCGCTAAATTCATCGCTAGGTCGACGCGTAATATATTTGATTGCACCGCCGACGGTATTACGTCCGTATAAGGTACCTTGTGGACCACGTAAAACTTCCACTCTCTCTACATCGAGTAAGTCGAGTAAGGCGCCTTGGGGTCTAGCCAGATAGACGTCATCCAGATAAATACCGACGCCGGGTTCGGCTCCCCATAGTGGGTCGGATTGGCCGACACCTCGGATATAAACGGTGGCGGTGGAGCTGGTGCCACGGGCAGCGTAAATACTCAACGACGGAACCTGGCTTTGCAGATCAACTAGATTATTAATCGCACTGCGTTCTATGGCGGTTTTGTCGAGTGCTGATACGGCCAACGGAATATGTTGCATGGTTTCACTGCGTTTTCGGGCAGTCACTTGAATCTTTTCTATAGACGTTTCTTGTTGTTGCAAGTCAGAGGATTGGGCCACAGCGGGTAGGATGCATAAGGTGGCCAGTAATGTTAGTGGAGTTCGGCACATATTCATATTCATAAGTTTCTCTGGTTTATTGTTGTAATGAAGTTTGATGGGAAAATTTATCGGGTGGGGGACTTTTTTTTCTTGCCCATGTGTGTGCAAAAATTGACTTAGAATGAGGTTCAGTTTATCGGGTTGGTCCATGGGGGTTGCATGACGTGAATCTGCTATTACTTCCAGTACGGCATTTGGCATGTTTTGCACATAATCGGCCTTCATACTGACCGGGGTATAATCCTGATCAGCACTGATCACCAAGGTAGGTTGTTGCATCAGGTGTATATGTTGCTGGACTGAAAATGCAGCAATCGCCTGCAAAGCCAACTTATAACTGGTGGCGTCCATTGCGGTCATACGTGCTTCGAAACGGCTGCGCAGTGCTTGCTGACCTTCCAGCGGGAAGAGTTTTTTGCCAATTAAGTGGCCTAGTCGGCGCATACCCAACACTTTAATCACCAATAATCTTATGCCAAGTTGCCAGCGCAAAGAACGAGACATGCCGGCGACCTGTGGTCCTGAATTGATGATGACCATGGCTTGCAGTGTGGTTTTTGCTTGCAAGGCCAGTTCAAAGGTCACCATGCCACCTAAAGAAAAACCGACGACTTGATAGGCTGGTAGCTCAAGATTTTTCATTAGCGCCATGGCGTCACTGGCGAGGTGTTTCATCTCATAGGGACGACTGACTGTTTCACTTTCACCATGACCCCGCAAATCCAAGGCAATAACTCGGTGGTGCTCAGACAATGCCTCAATTTGCAGTAACCAATCCTGTGCACACGAGCCTAGTCCATGGAGCAGCAGCACGGGGCTTCCCTGACCTTGATCCAGATAATGCATACGTAGATTGTCATGATAAAAATAGGCCATATATATCTCTTTTTATGGAATCGGTAGATCCATTCCGATATAGATGTTACGGAATTTGAATTCCGTTTTCAACGGGGTTTGTTAAATAAAATGTTTTTTATTGCTTATTAATTCTTAAGTATTTGAATTATAATGAAATGTATTTTTACTTTTGATTAACAATTGGCGGGGTGTTAGCTTATTAACTGTGGATATCCAGATAGAACACTAGGATACGGCTGAGCTCTTGCACTAATTCTACCTGACTTAAATGACCAAGATTACCGGTGACCGTATGTTGATTCAGTGCACCCAATAGAATATGTACTGCTGCCTGCATGGCCTTGAGGGGGTTAGGATGGTGAACTTCCTGTTGATGAGCCTGAAGTACACGGACTACTGATGCAGCGATATGTTCATTGAGTTGGTGTACTCGGTCGCGAAAATCGGCATCGCGGGAAGCTCTCAAAATCAGTGCTCTAAGTACACCTCTGCGTCCTTGATAGAGAGCCGCTACTTGCTCGGTCAGGGCTTGAATAAATTTTTGTAGTGGTTGAGTTGTCCATTGTTCTGCGTCAGTCAAAACATTAATCGTCGACACTGCAGAAAGGAAAAATCGCTGCAAAAGAAGCTTAGATAGGGTGTCTTTATCACCTAGTATCCGGTAAAAGGTACCGACAGATGACTTAGCGAGTTCGGCAATCTGGGCAACACTCGCTTCTTCGAAGGCATTTTGAGCTAGCAATTGTTCACCTGCGTCGAGCAACCTGTCCAATGCATCACGACTGCGTTGTTGAGCCGGTTCTGGTAGAAAAATAAAGCGGGTAAATTCGGGGCTGTCCAGCATAGATGTCTCTGTACGGTAAGACTGACTTTAGATTTTGTCAGCTGGTTAATCGGAAACTTTCGTCCATTTAACCACGGCTTAAAGGCAGTGCCAAGTAGGTGACAGAATTAGGGCGTCAAAAGAAGGTTTAAATAAGTCGTATCACAATTTTGTGGTTTAAGGTTAATCAGTACGTGTGCTGCAAGAATATATCTGGAACCTCATGACTTAGCACCAATTTCTCAAATATTTAAGGGGCATGTTTTAAGTTGTTCTTGTGTGAGCATGAAATATGCGCATAATGTGTGTCTTTAGTCTACTGGCTAAAGGTGAAGTTATGGCGAGAGTATAGGAAAAATAAGATGTTATTTTTCATAAAATGAAAATATATCCTGCATATCGTCATCTCCTTTATATCAACAATGTCCCGCCTGTCGTCTATTCCTTAGCTGTTTTTATATAATTCAGAATTTAAAACAAGCGCCTTCCTCTGTTGTGTAAACCAGTTTTGAATATTACTTTTGTTTACATGCCTATGCACCTGGCCAGGTCGATTTTACAGGTAAGTGAATTATTGCTAAGTTTAACAATCAGTTAGGTTGTTGTTTTTCGATAAATCGACGATTGAACCGATAACAGCGGAATATAAAGAAGAATATAAAGAAGACAGCCATCATTAAAGACACCGGAGGCCAAAATATAAAGAAGACAGCCATCATTAAAGACACCTGAGGCCTGTTTTATGTTGAATAAATCAATGTAAATAAGGGCTTTACGGCGATTCATTAAAGACAACAACAAAACGCCCTAGATGCAGGATTAAATCGCACAAAGCTGCACGTTTTTAGTAAATAAGGTGTTGAGTTACTGCTGTGTCTGCGCCGGATGTGAATTCGCTTTCACAACCCTTCCAAATACCCAAATATTAGACAAACGGATTTATCCAAGCTGTATTCGAAAGGTTGGTTTTTGTTGGTTTATTCAAGCCTGTTGCAATAAGGCTCTAGCCTTGGCCATCCCTCGTGCGCGTTTGTGCTGGGTATGGTGTTTGAATTGTTGCAGCATGTGCTCACTGCCAACGGCGGTGCTGAAGTGTTGTTCGAATTCAGTGGTTAAGGTTAACCATTGCTCAGTATCTAGGCCAAGGTGCTCTAGTATAGGGCTGTGGTGATGCTCTATGTAACCCGATTTATCCTCTCGAATACAGCGCCCTGTGCAATCCATTAATTCACAATAGTCAATCAAGCTGTAAGCTATGCCTTTAGGCATATCTTGTCTGTGATTGCCCACAAAACGCATGAGTTTTTTAGGTTGCTCACCTTTGATAAGAGCCTGTATACGTTGCCGGATACTGGTGTGTTTTGATGTTTCTGGTGTGGTATCCATCTTGGCACGAATAGGGTTTAAATCTACATAAGCCATGCAGGCTAATACTGCACTTTCATCTAACAGAGCTTGAGATTTGAATCGGCCTTCCCAGAACCTGCCTGTGCAACCATCTTCCTTGTTAGCCTCTCGGGCTATGTGTTCATTGAGGTTACGCATGAGCCAACTGATGTCGTATAAACGCTGACGGTAAATTGTCACTGTTTCTTCTAGGGTAATCAGTTCACCTTTACTAAGTGCATCCCCTCTTTGATACTTTTGACTCAATAATGTGCCTTGGTAAAGCTGATGCCAACGTCTTATAATTTCTTTCATCGACCAGCTTTCAGCCATATTTTTGTCCACATACAGCACCACATGGGTATGATTACTCATCACCGCATAAGCGCAAATGTCGATAGCAAATACCGACGACAAAAATAACAAACGCTCTTCTACCCACCCACGGCGATGCTCGTAACTCTGCCGAGTAAACTTATCCGTACCGCACAAAAAAGAACGGCGAACACAGCGGGAAACACAATGGTAATAAGGGGTATCAATTAAACTGATTTGATTCTTACGTGGCTGAGGCATAACGACCATCCTTGGTTGTGTGAATACCTTAAAGCTTAGGACATAATGCTTGTTTTGCTACATTTTTAAAATGGGTGTCTTCTTTATGTTTTTACGTGGCTGAGGCATAACGACCATCCTTGGTTGTGTGAATACCTTAAAGCTTAGGACATAATGCTTGTTTTGCTACTTTTTTAAAATGGGTGTCTTCTTTATGCAAGCGCAAATGTCGATAGCAAATACCGACGACAAAAATAACAAACGCTCTTTTACCCACCCACGGCGGTGTTCGTAACTTTGCCCAGTGAATTTATCTTCGCCGCACAAAAAAGAACGGCGAACACAGCGGGAAACACAATGGTAATAAGGGGTATCAATTAAACTGATTTGATTCTTACGTGGCTGAGGCATAACGACCATCCTTGGTTGTGTGAATACCTTAAAGCTTAGGACATAATGCTTGTTTTGCTACATTTTTAAAATGGGTGTCTTCTTTATGTTTAGGTGTCTTCTTTATGTTTAATACTTATTTTGAGTGCCAATTGGTGGGGGATAAAGGTAAACCAAAACGTTATTTTTCATAAAATGAAAATGCATGTTGCTTCTTATTTACCACATTGACATCTTTTCATATCCTTGAAGGTCTATAGATCGCTCGAAGCCGTCTGTCGCTTGAGTGCCAGTTGCAGACCTTCACGGAATTAAGATTTAGGTTCAAGAAGCTTAAGTTTTAGCAAATTAGGTTGGCTGGCTCTGCAACTGCTGTAAGTCATTATTGTATACCTTTTTATGATACCCCAGAGCGGGTAATATAAAGGCACAGCCTGCCGCAAACCCTCGCTCTGCAAAAGGTGCAATGTTTTGTAAGGTAAAGACCTTTCCACCTTGCTGTTTGCCTGTAGCGATGTGGTAATTGAATACCCGTGAATTTGCGATATCGGATCGTCTTCCGGCCTACCAAAGCTAGATAATCATTGTCACCCTCCCTCACTAATAAGCCGCCGCGCTCAAGAAAACACGCCTCGTTCTGGCCAATGCGGTGAGTAAGGTTGTTCTGTTCACTTTTTGTCGGGTGACTAATTCATCGGGAATGAATTTATTCATTACATCCATGTAATTCACCCTACGGGCCAGCAAAGCTGTTGCTGTTTATTCCAGATAAATAGGCTGAACAACCTCAGGTTGCCCGTAGGGTGGTGAACAAGGATGCTTCTCATCTAAACGCGTTTTGCCATAGTTATCTTCACCATATACACCATCGAGGTAGAGCATGTGAAATTGAATATTTAAATTGAGCGCTGAGCCAAATCGTTGGATCAATGTAACCGCTCCTGTTTGTGCCATCTTTTTGTTGTAGCCTGCTATTTTAGTGATATGTGTAGCAAGTGTTCGATAGACAATACCTAGTACTTTTCCCATGATCTGAGGATAGCTGGTAAACAGAAATCTAAGTTGAAAAGGTAAGCTCAATACCCATTGCCTAATGGGCTCATGGGGCAACACAACATCAAGGCGGCGATTTTCTGCCATTCGCCGTGCACCACAGCTCGGTCTGGCAGACCACGACTAAAAGACTCTGCGTTATGAAGTGCAGGATGCACAAATGCCGCGGGCGCATAGATGCGCAGGAGCTGCCAACTGAATGTAACCAGGTGTTCATGATGACAATCCTCACAACGTACTCGCAAAAACTCATATTCCAAACGGCCGCACTTGAGGTACTCTTCAAATTCTAACCGCACATATTGCGGATGTGCTGAATATGGCAAGGCGCGTTCCAGCGAATTTGTTAGGTATTGTGGATAGAGGAAGCCTTAAGGTGGGTAATAAAGCTGAGTTTGTTTTACTTAGCGATGATTTGCTTGTAAAAGGGGCTTAGGCCTGAGGTATAAAGATCGATATTAATAATAGCGAGTACATGCTATACCAATAAATTATCCAGTGCCGCTTCAATCCATTCTTTACTCGCGACGCCATCATATCTTGCCTCACCAATAATGATCGTCGGTACCACCGAGATTTTATCTTCCAGGTTTGCTCTACGCAGGGCACGTTGGTGTGCTTGAGTAAATTCATTAGTCTCAAGTGCGCGTTTTAGTGCTTGTCGCTCAAGACCGATATCATCGGCGATAGTTAACAACACATCGATATCACCAATATCCTGATTTTTTTGAAAAAAGGCGGACAATGTAGCCATAGAAAACTCATCACCTAAACCTGCTTGCTCAGCAAACGCAAAGGCCTCGAACGCTTTATCGGTTCTTGGTTGCGGAGAGATAGTAGGTAACTTTATATCAATACCTAGCTTTTCAGCCATGGGGTAAACTGCACGTTGCCAAATAGCGGGTAAATATTCATCTTCTACTTCTAGAGTAGGAACCGGGAATGGTCTTAATTCAAATGGACGCCACGTGATTTTTACCGGTTTCCCCGCAACCACATCGCGGAGTAATTTTTCTGCTAGTAAGCAAAATGGACAGACATAATCGGTATAAACTATGATTTCACGCTTTACGTAGTTGCTAGGCTGCATAATTGAGCTCACTGTTTGGTTTGTTAAAAGAATACACAACAACACGGGTAAACGACGGGTAGAGTATAGGTAAAATATAAAGTCATTTTTCCTAAAATAGAAAAACATGATGCCTTATATTTTCCACATTGACATCTATTTCATATTCTTAAGGGAGTGAAAGTCGGTTATTTTTCGTCTATTAATTTACCGTTTCCAAATAATTCAGAATGCAAAAAAAGTGCCTGCCGCTGTTGTGCAAAAACTGCACTGAAGATTGCGATTATTTATGATGATGAACTGCTTTATTCAAACAGACTTATTTGAGACTGCGGTATATTTTGCCGTTAAATGCTTGCTTTCAGTTCGTACTTGGTATTTGAACGGTTAGAAAAGCTAATCCTCCCACTGTCTGCTGAGCGTTCAAACTAGCCCGTCAAACTAGTTTTACCCGTTAATCTGAAAGATGAGTGCAAATATGGATACTAGATACTGCAATCTAGACGCTATTATTTAATAAACATCACTGACTGACGTTGGTCTATTTTGAAGTCAAATTCTCGTAGAAAATTCATGCCTAATAGACCATCGGCGTTTGCAATGCTTTGCATGGGCAATATCACTACAGGTAGGTTTTGGACTGTGACGTGATTGATGGTTAATTCTTGAAATTGATAAATAGGCGCCATAATACTGCCACCTGCAGTGCCAATACTAAAGCGCCCTAGGTAATTAATTTTGTATCTGTTACTTAAATTATCAAAATATTGTTTTGATATGGCGGTGACAGACGCACCAGTATCAATTAATAGTGCCACTGGGTTGCTGCTTAGTTGAGCCGCAACTACATATTGATCGCCAAATTGTTTAAGTGGGATAGGTTGCCCTAGGTTGGTGTTTGTTTCGCCGGCATCTAATTTATCACTCTCATCATTATCATCATTAACGGGTGATATTTGTTGCGCCACTATGATGTTTCTAATTCGTTGTGCGTCAGTGTCGTTAAAATCTAGGGAAGCCAATACATTTTCCATTAACCCTTCTTGAAAAAGTTCGGCATAAGCCATCGCAAGGGACAAAATATATAGTCTGTTGTTCGGCTCAAGTTGTAACAGCGGCTCCACAAACATAGCTAAAATATCCCAAGAGTAGTTATGCCTTAACTGCTTAATGGTGTTTTTGCTCAACTGTTCGATTTGTTGTTCAATCTCATTATGCTGAACACTCGTCATTGGCTTTCTTAACAAGTCGTAGTAGTGAGCAATAGCATCACTTAACAGAGTGGTTTCCACTTTTAATTTTGCTTCTAACAACAAAAAGTCCATATCTTGTGGGTATTGTTTCAAATAGCGTTGTAAAAATGCACCCAGTTTTAAAACCTTATGCTCTGTTAACCACGAGCTTGCTTGTGCTAGTAACTCGGCTCTGCTGCTCTCAGTTTGTTTAAATGGTGGGCTATGGTTTGGATTATCGGAGTCTATTGCTGGTGGCGTTTGGCTGCTCTGATTAGCCAAATCATCGGTGAAGGTCAAGTTTAACCGTGGCTCAGATGATGTCTTGGGTTGAACCATACTATTTTTATTTTCAGAGCTGGTTAACAAGTTTCGTTTGGGCGTGTTGGATAAAAAATATAGGTTTAGCGCTAAAGAAGCGCCAAGACATAAAAGTAGTAAACTTGTCCACCTGTTCATTTTGCTCCTATTGATATGGAAGTGGTTGCGAGGTTTGAATCTGCGCGGCTGGCCCATAAATATCGGCAAACTCTTTTGGCATACGTTTTGGTTTACCGGTTGATAGAGCAATACACACAAACTCGGTACGGGCTGTTAACAGTGTTTGTTGATCGCTGCGGCGGATAAACTGAAATTGCCGAGCTAACTTAAGTTTGTTGTCGCACTGAACTATCCAAGTGGCACAATCAATCACTTCATTTACATGGGCTGCTGCTAAATAGTTGATTTCGTGACGAGTGATGGCCATGCCTCTGTCTAAAGCCTGATATTGTTCAATCGTTAATCCCAAATGCTTGGAGTGTGCCCATGAGGTCAATTCTAGTTGACTGACGTAGGCTACATTATTTGCATGTTGATAATGATCAATCTGCTCAGGTGAGACTTGCCACTTGTTTAAAAAGGGATTGGGAAGATTCCAAGTCATAGGTTAACTATACATCGGGTAAGGGATTAGGGATATTTGGATTGGCGAGTTGTTGCATGATCTGATGTTCTTTATTCACCACAGGAATAATGAAATCTTCAACATTGCCAAGGTTTTTAAAGGATTTAAAGCCTTTATCTAGAAATTCGTGTAAAGCTAAAACACCTGCCAACTTTGCCGGTTTGCGCGAGATAAATAACAAGCTTGAAATACCTTTCATTTTGACTACTTCAGCCAAGTCGTTACCTAAGGTGCGAATATAGTCAATTTGTTGTTGTCTGTTGGCAAGATTGTCGCAACTGACGTAGGCCTTGGCATAGGTATCGCGATTGATTTCGGCATTCACTAGCTGTTTTGCTAAATCAAAATCTAGCTCAAAAGATAAGGTATTTAAGTATAACGCTGAGGCCAATGACTGGAGTGCTTTTTCCGGCAGAAATTTCGACATTTTTGGTACGATCCGGGCAATGTCTTGGTCGCGCTGACTAAAGTCATTGGGTCCATAGAGTTCATTAATAAAAAACTCTACCGCTGGTTTGAAACGTTTTTGTTGATACATGTCCTGATGACTGACTAACAAACGTTTGCACTGCCAAGCCTGAACCGCTCTAATTGAAGGCATTAATCCCGCTTTTTCTGCAATTTCTTGCATCGTACTAATACCGTGTAAATGGCGAATAATTTGTTTGGTGCAGTCACTCATTATTAAACATGCTCACTTTTTCGATTTATTTTTCAATTGAATGTTGCCAAATACGTTTGCATCTATCCAACCACGGTTGGTGTCACCGTTTACCGGTTCGATTTTATGTGAACCCATAAAATGTTCCCGAGTGGCACTGCCATCGTTATCACAATAGGCCAACATAAAGCCGATTTTTTGTTCAGATTTTAAGATGATTGAAGGTAAAGGTTTGTTGTCGCTGTAATTATTAGGAAACAGTTTGAGTGCCACTTCCCAAATTATTTTTTCAGGTTGTATCTGATCGCGTTGCCAGCGGCTTATTACGTGATCATTATACAAATGGACTTGTTTATCGTCGCCAATATCAACAGCTTGATTATCTAGTGCGATGTGGTACGCAAATGCACTGTGATTATATTGATGGTTGCCACCTGATGCATCGCTGTCTATGAAGACTTCTAGACAATCATCATCCCAATAATTGACTTTAGGATCTGGCGTTTTATCAAATAATATATCGTCAATAATCTCTGCCTGTAAATAGAGATATTGGTTATCCCATAACAATTTATAGCGTCCAGAAAAATCTTCGGGCTTAGGTTCTGACTCAGCCATCAAGTAAGCCATAGGTTGCCATGTTGCATGGTCCCATGTTTGTTCAGAAATTCCATCTATCTTAATAGGAGTTGATGTAGAGCTTACATCTGTGGCGTAACTAAAATCTGCAATAATGTGTGAGCAAAATAATACACTGCCAAACAGAAGCGTTCTAAGCAAAAGATTTACACCTAATCATGGATAAATTGATTTTTATAGCTTGGCGTAATCTGTGAGTGAAAACAATAGGTGAAACCAAACACCGATACAAATTGTTAGAATGGATTGGTATATAGCGGTTTTGTGTATAAAATGCTGCCAATATGAATATGAATGCCGTCTTTCCTTTTAAAAAACTTTTTTTTCGCTGTCTTCAGCTGGGACAATAATGCACAACTCTCAAGATTTGATTGTATTATTTGATGCGACTTTTACCGAGACTGAAAATACAGTTTTGGTCAGGGGAGAGCACGAACCTATCTACACTCCGGCTAAAAGTGCACAACAACGTCACCAGATTGTATTTGCCCACGGCTACTTTGCTAGTGCATTACATGAAATCTCCCATTGGTGTATAGCCGGTAAACAAAGACGCTTGTTAGAAGATTACGGCTATTGGTATAGCCCTGATGGCAGAGATGTGACACAACAGGCTGAATTTGAAAAGGTAGAAGTGAAACCCCAAGCTATTGAGTGGGCTTTCTCCTGTGCGTCGGGCAAACCTTTTACGGTAAGCACCGATAATTTAAATGGTGCAGATGCAGACACTCAAGGTTTTCAAAAGGCAGTAAAACAACAAGTCATGTTTTACTTAGAACATGATTTTCCCGCTCGTGCTGCAGCGTTTATTGACGTGTTACAAGTGTTTTATCAAACTGACAACCTACACCTGGAGATGTTCGATGTTAAACCAGTCTAAGCCTAACAGATTGTTTAAGTTAGGTTTGTTAGTTAATCCTTATGCCGGTATTGGTGGGGCATTGGCCTTAAAAGGCAGTGACGGTGTTGAAATCCGCGAAAAAGCTTTGGCTCTAGGAGCAGAAAAAAAAGCGCTGGATAAAACCCGTTTAACCCTTGAGCATATTCTACCCATAAAAGACCAAGTACAGCTGTATGTTGCATCAGGTGAAATGGGCGAAACCTTAGCTAAGGATATGGGCTTTAATTATTCAGTGGTCTATCAGCCTGAAAACACTCAAACAGAAAGCCAAGATTCTGAAGCGACGGCAAAGGCTTTGCTTGCCCACCAGGTCGACTTGATTTTATTTGCAGGTGGCGATGGCACCGCGCGTAATGTTTGTCATGTAGTGGGAAATTCAGTACCTGTTTTGGGCGTACCAGCGGGCTGTAAAATTCATTCAGCTGTTTATGCTATTACCCCAGCGGCCGCCGGAAGAGTATTAAAGCAAGTCATAAAGGGTGAAATTGTCAGTGTCAGCGACGCCGAGGTCATGGATATTGATGAAGCGCTGTTTAGAAAAGGTAAAGTTAATGCTCGTCAATTTGGTGAAATGCAGGTACCCACGGAACTGAGATATATTCAGGCCGTCAAAATGGGCGGTAAAGAGTCTGATGAACTGGTTTTGGCGGATATCGCCGCGCATATCATTGAGATCATCGAGGACAACCCTGAGCATCTATTTATAATGGGCTCGGGCTCTACCGTTGAATTTGTGATGCAAGAGCTAGGCATTGAAAACACCTTGTTAGGTGTGGATGTGATTAAAAATAGACAACTGCTGGCCAGTGATGTGACTGCTAGCGAATTATTAATCCTGACCATGAATCAAAGCTGTAAGTTGGTGCTGACATTAATTGGTGGGCAGGGTCATATCATTGGCCGCGGTAACCAGCAATTGAGTGCGGACTTTTTAAAACGTTTAGATAAAGATAATATTCTATTAGTCGCGACCAAGACCAAATTATCTAACTTGTCTGGTCGTCCGTTGATTGTAGATTCTGGTGATACACATGTAGATCTTCAACTTTCAGGGTTAATCAGCATTATTACCGGATACCACGATCAAGTGTTATACCCCATCGCCAATTTAAATTTATCCATTAAGGACACAGTTTGACATCATCTGAGCAGCAACAAAACGAGCTTACTACGTTTATACAGAAAACCGAACGTTATTTAGATCAAGTGGTAGAGCATGGTAACGATCAACAGTTGTTTATTGCCAGTTATTTGCAAGGGCACTTTGCTGTTGAGGCGGGGCAAAGCCAAGTGCAACAAATGACACAGATTCAACAATTAGCTGAGCTTATGGACACAAGTTTGACCTCTGCTTTTAGTAACCAAGAACTCTCTACAGATGATCAGCAACAAGTGTTCAGTTTATGGCAGACATTAAAAACGAATTAAGTCAGTCTCGCTAAGGGTATATCTTTAATTGAGTGGCTTGTCTTGTCAGCCCTGTCGGCGAATAAGCCCCCTGACTAAAAATCGATTTGGGTTTAAAGCATCCAACAAGTTGCTCGACAGGGGCAACGGCTCATTTAATATCTGACTGACTAATATCTCGGCGCAAAGTGGCGCCGTGGTTAATCCTCTGGAGCCTAAACCACAGAGCATAAATAAATTATTGTGATTAACAGGTTGCGGGTAATGTTTGGCAGGCAAGGCTTTATATAAGTCTTGATATTGTTCAGATTGTATCTTGCTATCGGGTACTGCTCCCACCATAGGTAAATGATCGGGTGTACTGCATCTTATTGCTGCTCGGCCATGTGTTGTGGGCTGAATATCTTTCATCCAGTCACATTTCATCATAGCTTGCTGATGCATAGTGAGATTGGTTTGTTGTTCGGATAATCGATAATCGCGGCTTTTATCATCTTTGACATAAGTTGACCCCATTGCGTGACAACCTTGCCATGCAGGAGTTAAATATCCTTTATGGCATAAAACTGTAGACAAATCAGCCAGCTGGTTTTGACTGTTAATCGCTTCTACTTGGCCTCTGACTAAGCGAAATGGTAGTGCTGACATCTGCTGGAAATCTCCGCTATCACTCCCCGTTGCCATTATCACAATATCGGCGTCAGATTGGCCACCATTTTGCCAATTGAGTCGCCATGCGCCGTTTTCACGCTCTAATGAGGTAAGTTGTTGATTAATAACGATGCTCGAATCGGCTGCTTTGACTAGCCCTGCGACTAACTCTGGCAGATTAATCCATCCTCCTTGTGGTATATATAAACCCGGATAGGGTAACTCTAGGTTGGCAATTTTTGTCGCTTGTTGCGCGTCAATCCAATGTATTAACGCATCTGGCCATGTCTTATTTGCAATTAATTTGCGATAACGACTGGCTACCTTGTCATTAAACGCTATCTGAAAAGTCCCACACCATTGATGGCTATAATGAACACCTTGACTGAGTAACTGGCGATAAAGTTTGCTTGCGTAATTAAAAGACAATGCATGGATTTGACTAGCGTGTCCTGCTTCTGCATTGAGTTGCGGGTAAAACCCACCTTGGGCATTACCCGAAGCGCCTTGGGCTAAGGCATCGTCTTGACAATAAATTGTTGCTCGTAAACCTCTTTTACTCAGTGCGTAGGCACAATTGGCTGCTGCTACCCCTCCACCAATAATGGCAATTTTGGTTTTTTTGTGCAGCGTTGCAGGCATTCGAGCAAAATAGGGTAATCGGCTTAGGTTATCTGCTAATTTATCAATTGTTCCCACCAACATATCTTTTTTTGCGACCATGGGCGGGTTGTTTTTGCACCTTAAACCCGGCTTCTCTTAAGCCTCGTTTGACATGGCCTGCTGCGGTAAAAGTGGCAAAGTGGCATTGATCTTTAGCCAGTAACGCCATGTTTTCAAATAAGCTTTGAGTCCACATATCAGGGTTTTTACTAGGCGAAAAGCCATCAAGAAACCAAGTGTCGATTAGGCCCTGTGGTTTATTTTCAATCTTGGGCAAGACATCATGCACATCACCTAACCACAAGTCCAAAATAACTTGGCCGCCAAGAAAAGTCAGGCGATGACATCCCTCCACGGAAATCGGGTATTGCTCAAGTAAAGGTTGAGAGTATTTTTTCTAACTCAGGAAAAAGCGACAGAGCTTTGGTTAAATCGGCATGACTAATAGGAAATTTTTCGATTGAAATAAAGTGCAGTCTAAATTTTGGCGCGTCGCTTTTTAGATTAAATTCATGTTGATTAAATTCATCAAAGTGCAACATTGTCACCAATACATTAAGCCCAGTGCCAAAGCCTGTTTCTGCTATGACAAACTGTTTTTCTTGCCATTTTCCCCAACGCTGTAGCAGTTTGTTATTTTTAATAAACACGTGAGTCGTTTCATCGAGCCCCTTAGCATCTGAAAAGTAAAGGTCTTCAAACTTTGTGGCATAAGGGGTGCCATTTTCATTGAATCGAATGTGGGCGTTGGCAATAGTCAAATTAAATAAACTCTAGGTAGTCATACATACAAAGCATTGTGTATTATACATTTTAAGGTATTAGTGATTTCACAACAATCACAGTTATCATTTGCAAGGCTTGGATTTTCTATTTAAGCTAACACGTGTACGCTCAAAGCAGACCAGTTGGCTGAGCAAAATCATTAGAATGTGGACAAATTTTTCCTGAAGGGTTAATCATGAGAAGAGCGGTAATCACTGGACTAGGCATAGTATCCAGTATTGGTAACAATAAAGATGAAGTCACAACCTCTTTAAGGGAAGGGCGTTCGGGCATTACTTTTTCTGAAGAATTTGAACAAGCGGGTATGCGCAGTCAGGTTTGGGGTAAAGTGAATCTTGATATTAAAGAGCACATTGATCGTAAAATATTGCGCTTTATGGGCGAAGCGGCAGGTTACGCTTACATCGCAATGCAACAAGCGATTGAAGATTCAGGCTTGACCGATGACTTGGTTTCAAACGTAAGAACGGGCATTATTGCTGGTTCTGGTGGGGCGTCGTCAAAAAACCAAGTTGAAGCTATCGACATTTTGCGTGAAAAAGGCGTAAAACGTATTGGGCCATACATGGTAACCCGTTGTATGGGCAGTACCGTATCAGCTTGTTTGGCTACTCCTTTTAAAATCAAAGGGGTGAACTACTCGATTAGTTCTGCTTGTTCAACCAGCGCCCACTGCATTGGTAATGCGCTAGAGCAAATTCAATTAGGCAAACAAGACATTGTTTTTGCTGGTGGTGGTGAAGAATTACATTACACTTTATCAGCAGAGTTTGACGCTATGGGCGCCATGTCAACTAAGTATAACGACGACCCAACCAAAGCATCTCGTACCTATGATACCGATCGCGATGGATTTGTTGGTGCTGGCGGCGGCGGTATTGTGGTGGTCGAAGAGCTTGAGCATGCCTTAGCTCGCGGTGCCAAAATTTATGCTGAAATTGTGGGTTATGGTGCCACATCAGACGGTGCCGATATGGTTGCTCCTTCTGGTGAAGGTGCGGTACGTTGTATGCAACAAGCCATGCAAGGCCTAGATAAACCGATTGACTATATCAATACTCACGGCACTTCGACCCCAGTGGGCGACGTGAAAGAGCTATGGGCAATTCGCGAAGTCTTTGGTGATAAAACGCCGCCACTAAGTGCAACCAAAGCCATGACAGGTCATGCCCTTGGAGCAGCTGGTGTAAACGAAGCGATTTACAGTATTTTGATGATGGAAAACGATTTTATCGCACCGTCAATCAATATTGAAAACCTAGACGAGCTAGCAAAAGGTATGGACGTAGTCACTGAAACTCGTGAGAGTAAATTAACCACAGTCATGTCCAATAGCTTTGGTTTTGGTGGCACCAACGCCACTTTGGTAATGCAGAAGTACCAGGGATAGTTAAAACCTTAAACATTGGGTTTACCAAGCTTAAAATGATTAACAATACCGCTCACTAAAAAGAGCGGTATTTTTTAATTATTGTTCAGACAATACAGCACAAACATTAGCTATGCTGCTTTTATCAGCAGTTAGCGCTTATTTAGAAAACATAGCTTGCTTAGTCGAACCATAGCGGCTATCTTGCCGCTTGAATCGGACGCGGGATGGAGCAGTCTGGTAGCTCGTCGGGCTCATAACCCGAAGGTCGTAGGTTCAAATCCTGCTCCCGCAACCAACCGATTCTTTAAAAACATCAAAAACACAATCGCCCTTCGGCTCGCTCTTATTATCCGCGAAAGGTCGTAGGTTCAAATCCAGCTCCGCACCAATTCCGATCTTTAAAACATCAAAAACATCAAAAACACAATCGCCCTTCGGCTCGCTCTTATTATCCGCGAAAGGACGTAGGTTTAAATCCTGCTCCCGCAACCAACCGATTCTCCAATTTATTTTTTTCAACAGATATCAAAAGCATCATCGATTTTGTGTTCGCTGTTATAACCCTTGTTCGGGCAGTATCCATTGATTATTTTGGTCTTTAATAAATTGAGTCTTCTGCTCTACCATGGATAAATCTAACCCAATATAATAGTCGGGATTATCACCGATCCATTTTAGGTTTATGTCATCATCACTAAAGGTCACCTTCAACAAAAATAACTTTTTGGCACTCTCACCCTTATAAAGCTCATTGGCGTAGTAATGGATAAGGGACAATTTAGAAAAATGAATGTAGCCTTCTTTGGCAAAGTTCAAAGGTGTATACACATTATCTTTGGTTAAGGTCGCTAATTCTTGTTCGCTTACAATGTGATATAAGGTAGTGCCCGCTAAGCTTGCAGTGCTCAATAAAAAACTTAACAGTACACAGCCTCTCACTAATAGCCGTTTTAGACTTATAATCAAGTTAAAATTCTCCAATAATGTTGCACATCACATATCTTCAATGATGTTAGATACAGATAAAAATGTACCGTCGTCTGCCCTTGATACGGTATGTACTTGCATCACTGCTGATGGGTTAATGCCGCCTAATATATGAGGGAAAAGCTCGCTGTCGGTCCCCGGAAAATCAGGCTGTTTGTCACCTACGGGCTCAGTACCTTCAAATATAGTTTTTACTCCGGTAGCAATCAACGTGTCGACTGACATCCTCAGACATAACCAATCTCCCACCACATCTTTATAAAAATGATTACCGATAATCAGTAAAAAATCTGGGTTAGCCGTGGCGTGAGTGAATTCGTCTTGGCTATAAGTAGGTGGGTAATAAGTGCTCTTGTCAGCCAGAGTTTTTTCCCATAATTCTTTTTGTACAAGATGGAATATATAAGGGTATTTTGTGGTGTACTCGCTCGCTTTATCCTCTTTAGCTGCAAAAGCGGGTGATTGAAATAACATCGTAAAAATTGATATCAATGTACTGATTAAAATGATTTTCTTCATACTTTATAGTTACTCTAATTGCTCAAGGTCTTTAAGCAAAATATATATATAAAAACCTAATGTCAAAGTTTACTTTATGAAGTGTTTGCCATGCTTTTTTTTGGTGCAAATCACTCGTTTAAAAAATGTAAATGCACCAAAAATAATGTTAGAAATGTTATTTTTGACCCTTTATGATGCACAGCGTAAATCTCTAAATGGTTAACTGGGGTCAAAAACTGGGTCGGAGTAAACTTAAATTCCTGAATTAATAGAAGGTAAGTATTTTTGTTTTTAAGCAATGAAGTAGGTCAGTTTTAGACTGTCGTTGAGACGACTCTTTTGCTGCGGTTTGGACATCAAAAATCAAAGACCTGACCTGTGGTTTCAAAAGTCAACAATGACGTCTTAAATACCCTTTGATTACCGAAGCACCGCGTTCACATAAGGGCTAGACAGCACAAATGTGAAAGTATGAGCGGCTGGCGCTTACTTGTCCTTGCTGCTCACCAGTAAATCTTTAGCCTGATTTATTTTTGTTGCCAGATAATTGCTTCCACCCTTATCGGGGTGGAGCTTCAGCATCAGTTTACGGTGAGCGGCAATGATCTCTTCCTCTGTTGCATTATTATCAAGGCCCAGTACTGCATAAGCTTCAATGACAGTCATCTCAGTGTTGTCGCTTTCGCGAGCGTTTTGCCCGCTCTCTTGAGAACCACTCTCTGCATTGGCCGCTTCGCGCCAGTCAGTACCGTATTTACGATCAAGATAGGTGGCCAAAATCTCAGTAGAATCCGGATATTGCTTGCCCGCTAGGATATACAGAGAAATTAAATCTGGCAGCTCAAATTCAGACAGATATTTACCCTCGCTAACAGTGTCCAATAATTCACCATCTATTTCACCACTTTCGTGATCAAGTGTCATTTTGAGTAAACTGGTTTCAACGGTAGAATTCTTAGACGAACCTGCACTCTGTTTAGCTTTCTGGAAAAGGCCTTGAAAAAGCGGAAAGTAACGTAAAAAGGGAAACAATCGCTTAGCAAATACAATTAAACCTGTTCCCAGTGCTGCCAAAATATAAAGCTTTCCAGTGACCGTTAGCAAAATCAGCCCCGCGATAAAAGCCAGCACGCCGGCTTTCGCACCGGCTTTTTTTCTTTGTTCCTGTTTCAGGGTTTGAATATATCCCACTGTGATATAGCCGATGATGACAACCGCTATTAAAGCGACAAATACTAACATAGAGTTTTCACTTATTTGAGTTACCCATTAAGCCGCAAAGCCAATCATGCTTTAATTTACGGTGTGATTATTTTCGTGGAAACAGTTGAATTATTCACGGCTATTTAATCATGATTATTTTAGCTGCTGCAATAACCGGCGTACGTTCGTATCCTTACTCAATAAATGACTTTCCAGGGCAGGTTTACCGCCCGCTGCATATACCGCAACCGCCGATAAGAGCTGACCTAACTGTTTGGCACTGCCTTGATCAAACTGGCAATGTGCGCCGCCACTCAATGTCGCTAGCTGTGAGAATATACTGCCAACCTTTGAATTTTTTCCTTCCTGAAAAATAAATAAAGGTAGGTTTAGTATTCCCAACTGCCCTGCTAATGCGCCAAGTGAATCCGGGTTTTCTTCGACACAATCACCCACAAATACCAGCGCGTTTACTTTACTGGTGCGAGTCTCACGCACTGCATGTGTGAGTACTTTGGCAATCTGGGTTTGTCCAGCTAGGCATCGCACCGAAAGTAAGGCTTGTTTGATGTCATCCGCGCTGCGTGTCCAAGGAAGCGCTGTAAAGTCTCCCATTCCCCGGTAATAACAAAGCTGCACATTCAGTGTACTCACCTTATATGCTTCTACAAACATAGCCGCATGATTTTGACTCGCCATATCCCAGCAGTGCTCACGACTTGCTGTGGCATCCATTGCAAATATTAATCTGCCCTTGTCCACACCAGTGACCAGCGGTGTATTTTTGACTTTACCAAGAAATGCCTGAACATCTTGGGCGCTCGACTTTTTAACAGGGAGCTTTGAGGTCATGTAATTCTCCTGTTTTATTAAACCCAAAGTAAAAATAAATTCAATATTTGGCTAAAGACTTAATAAGCAATGAATAAGATAAAAACACTGATACCACGACATTAATATCACAATATTAATGTCGCCCATAATAAGTACAGTATGTCAGCTCTGTCGGATCTGTTGTTATTAGTATATCAACAGATCTAAAAATACAGAGATTGCTTGAACAAGTGTTGACGTTTTATGGATATGAATAGTTATGGCAAGTGATTTGGAGTTGGTACACCTTGGATTTAATCGGTTATAGCCATCGTCACTTGTGTATGGTGATTTGGTGATTAAATTCTTAATCTGATTTCTGTTTTTCAACGAACCTGACACCGCAGGTTCCAACTAAAACTGGTAAGGTAAAACTGCAGGGTCAACTTAAATTAACATTCTGGGCTATGGGCTATACTTCAATTTCGTTAATTTACATGGATGTAAATAAATGGCTAGATTACTTCGGTCAGCCCGGTAAATGTTCCTCAACATATTATTCTAAGGGGAATAATCGCCAAGCATGCTTCGCCCGCGATTAGGGTCAGGTCTTGAATTTTGTGCAAAATACAAGACCTGACCCTAAGGTGCTGAGGTGCATTACTGACTAGACACATTATTGTCTTGAGTTTTTCCTAGCGCCCTTAATTTTTTATCAACACTTCTGCTATACAGTTTTCGCCAACTTTTTTCCAAAGGACCTTGCTCATATTTGAACAAATAAAGATTGGCAATCACAATTTGGATTACCGTAAAACTTAAGGCAATTAAAAAGTAGTCAATATGAGTGGCTGTTAACCCAAAATCAGGCACAATCCCACGTAATAAAATGGCTATCACCACAGACTGTAAAATATATAGACTAAAAGCCACTTTACCGGTATTGGCCAATAATTGTGAAAATCTGCCGCTGGTTTGACACAGCTTGACAACGACATGTGCGTAAACTAATCCCACAAAAATTGCTGATATACTCGAAAGCAACGGGATCACTTCAGCACTGAGGTTATCAATCAATAACTGAGGAGCAATCAACAAAAGCGTACTAATGATGCTAGAAATAACAATTTTAGTAAAAGTCGAAGACGAAAAACCCTGTGTAAAAAAATCTGTTCGGTAGAGATATACTCCCAAGTACATTAGGCCTAAGGTCTGCCAAAAAATACATAAAGGCGACATTATCAATAAACCAATCGAAAATCCTGCGTTGATCAAAGTCTGAAATCCATAATTACCCTGCCAAAGCTCAATATCTTCTAAATATTGTTCAGTTCCTCTTACAATCAACTCAGTTGGATCGGCAAAGGCCACGAGTAAAAATGCAGATAGTAAAATTAATGCGCTACCAATCACCAAAAATTTATGGGCTTTTTGCAACAAAACGTCTGGATCATGGGATAGACCTTTGATTAATACAAAACCGACCACACTGTATAACATCAGAATATCGCCACCAAAAATCAACACGCCGTGGAAAAATCCAAACAACAGCAACCAGTTCAGTCGAGACTTTAAAAATATAGTGGTATCCATACCTTTGCGTTTACACGAATCGTATTGAATTGCGATACCAGCCCCGAACAGAATACAAAACAACGTTCTAAACCGACCATCAGCAAAAATACTGTAAAACAAAGTCATCAATTTGTCTGACATCAACATAGGATCAAATGGCACATAACCTAGATACATATTGGCGTGAAAGGGAATATTCATAAAGAGAATACCCAAAATAGCGATTCCACGGAGCACATCGATAGAAGTAGAACGCATTAAAAATATCCTTATATTGTAGATTAAGTTGAAGTCTTATTGCGGACTCAGTAACGACTCATGTCAAGTAAGTTATTATCCAACAAGCTTGACTATAAATATACTCTGGAATTAACAATAAATCTTGGGGCAGGGTCAACTTAAGTTAACATTTTGGGATATGGGCTATACTTCAATTCATCAATTTATATGGATGTAAAAACATATATTGTTCCTTGGTAAATTTCTCATTACGACACTCTATTGATAATCTTGAAAAAAGAGATGTTGATGATTATTTAGTAGGCGGCATTGATATTTGTGGAATTGTATATCGACAGCTACATTCTATTTTCGAATACGAAATTATAATGGCAAAAGCCATTAAACGAATAGACATCTATTATTGATTTTAACCCATATATAGACGTAAACAGATGAATGTCACTGATTTATGCCTGTTTAATCAACAACAAGCGTCATTGTTAAAAATACCTATGCAATTAAAATATGGCTACTAAAACTCATCAATAGATTTACCCAGTTAAAAACCTACCCAGACAACGGAGTAAACTCGTATGTACCAACAAAACACACTCGCAGGTAAAGTTGCCTTTATCGCTGGCGGCACTAGCGGCATTAACTTAGGTATCGCCAAAGGCTTGGTAGCGGTTGGGGCCAGCGTAGCGGTATTAGGCAGAAACCTTGAGAAAGCAAAGGCTGCGGCCGATGAGATCATGACTGAGGTTGGTGGCAAGGCAATCGCTTTGTCCGCTGATGTGCGCGACCCAGAGCAGGTAAAAGCGGCGCTGCAAGCGAGCGTGGACCAACTAGGCAAGATTGATATTTTAATCTCTGGCGCAGCTGGCAATTTTCCTGCACCCGCAGTCGCTATTAATCCAAAGGGTTTCAAGACAGTAATCGATATCGACCTAATCGGCACTTATAATGTATTTCATCTGGGCTTTAATTATGTGAATAAGGATGCATCATTAATCGCAATTACTGCACCGCAAGCAATCAACCCCATGCCGTTTCAAGCGCATGTGTGTGCGGCTAAAGCCGGTATCAACATGTTAGTCAAATGTTTGGCTTTGGAATGGGGCCCTGCAGGTTTGCGTGTCAATGGTATTTCCCCGGGGGCAATTGACGGAACCGAAGGCGCAGATCGGCTAGCACCTAAAGGGCCAATTCGTGACGCCATGATTGGCAAAGTTCCATCCCGTCGGATCGGCGTTCTAAAAGATATCGCCGATGCAGCAATCTATCTCGGTTCTGATTTAGGTAAATATGTGAACGGGGCAATTTTGACCGTTGATGGTGGTACCGAGTTAGGTGATGCCAGTTTAGACTGCTTGACCATACCAAGCCGCTAAGCGAGCTAACGCTCTACAGATTGCATGAATGCGGCTATTTTATCGGTCGCATTCTTGCTGTCTTTTAGGTGTGGACCCAATACTTGGAATACAAATTGTAAATAGGCGACCCGTAATAAAACCAAATAGAGAAGAATTAATAATACACCCATGATAACGACCAGCCCCAAAAAATAGTTTTGTGTTTATTAGTATAGATGATGAGATGGACGCTCCCTAATACGGTGTCAATGCGCCAAAATAGTATTTCCAACAAGACTATTTACATAGGGAACTTCCAAGATGAAGCTTAAAACAATTACTATCGATTTAGCAAAGAATGTATTTCAAGTATGCGGGGTGAATGAGCATATAAAACCTCAGTTTAATAAGATGTTAAAGCGCAATGAGTTACTCGACTTTATGCGCCAGCAGTCACCGACTGTGGTGGTCATGGAGGCTTGTTACTCATCTCATTACTGAGGGCGAGAAATAGCGAAATTAGGCCATGATACCAAGCTTATCCCTGCCCAACATGTCACGCCCTTTGTGCGAGGTAACAAGAATGACCACAACGATGCTTTTGCCATAGCAGAGGCCAGCCAACGAGCTCATATCCGCTTTGTGCTGGTGTAGTCTGAGCACCAACAGGAAATATCCTGCTTACATCGTATCCGTGAGCGACTTATCAAAAACAAAACAGCGATGAGTAATCAAGCTAAAGGGCTATTGAGTGAGTTTGGGGTAGTGTTTCCTTGTGGTCACAAAGCCCTGCTAAATGGGTTAACCAGTGTGATAGATAACCCTCAATACAGTCATCGACTACAAGATATGGTGATAGACATGTTGAGCGAATATGACATCACACTTAACCGTCTCAAAAGTATTGAAAAACAGTTAGATTAATTTGTCGATGCAAGTGAAAGCGGAAAAATCCTACGCAGTATTCCTAGTATCGGTGTGATTAATGCTTCTGCGTTGTTAGCCGCCATCGACAAAGGCCAGGCGTTTAACAATCCTAAAGAGTTTGCAGTGTGGTTAGGGCTGACGCCCAAACCACATGCATCGGGTAATATCAGTAAAATGGGCGGCATTACTAAGCGTGGAGACCGTTACTTACGTAAACAATTGATACACGGTGCGATAGCCTTTGTCAGCCGAGCAGCAAAAAGCACAGGCCCATTAGCTTTGTGGGCGTTGAAATTTCGTGCAACCAAACCGTTTAATAAAGTGGCAGTCGCCATGGCTCACCGTTTGGCTCGTTTAATCTGGATATTACTTTCTCGCCAAGAGCACTATCGCGTTACAGCAGCCAACCTGAGCGCATAATATGAAACAGTTTACGTTATCCCAGTTTTGCTTAATTCCGTTGTGGACAAAGGCACCAAGCCTGTGTGGGTGTTGTGGAAGGCAAGACTCGGGATAACACCTTTTTACCAACCCGCTTAGTCAGTATATGATGAAGAAAACGGTCTGCCCTACCACATCAAAGCCAGGCTATGACAAGGATTATTAATCCGTGTGGGTATTTTAAAGGCGATGTGGTACCCGGTACCCGGAACGGAGTTCATCAGAGGCCTGAAATGATAAAACCATTTCAATAAAGAGCCTGAATATATGTCAGAACTAAGCCATTTTTAAGACTGCCTTCAACACAACAGACTAACGGTAAAAGAAGATTAAAACGGTATTTGTGCTGAAAATCAGCACGAAGGTACAGTACTATGTTGACATCACGGGAGCGTCCATATATATCTTTATAATTTGCTTGCCCCACTCTTGAGCGCACCGACGATTATTTACCGCAGCAGCATGTCATGGTGTTAAGCAAACTGTGATTAAAAAATAAAAAACGACAGCGCCAGAGTCTATTTATACCAATACGTCTAAATATGTGATCTAATATGTCTATTGTATAATCACGTTGTAATTCTTTTGAATCATCATACTGAACAGCAATTAAAAGCGCTTTCTAACAAGGTTAAAGAGCATCGAATGCGCATGCGTTTATTAGTCATAGCGCATTTTAAGGCAGGTAAAAATAAAGCTTCCGTAGCCAGAACGTTGAACGTTAGTCGAAGGATGGTTAATGAATGGGTTGCCAACTATTTGAAAGGTGGTATTAGCGCCTTTGAAAGTAAAAAACCATCGGGAAGACCTTCTCTATTGTCCTCCCAGCAAAAAGCCGAGCTACTCGATTACATCGAGAAACAAAGTTAGTCTACGAGTGGCGGGCGTCTAAACGGCGAGATGCTACAAAACTATATTCAACAAACTTTTTCAGTCAACTATCATCAAAACTCGATTTATAAATTACTCAAGTCATTGAACATCACTTGGACGACAAGTCGCTCAAAACATCCTAAGCAATCTGAAGAAGCCCAAAAAAACTTCAAATTGAAACAATCAGATTGATCCCCGGACATATTTCGCTAGATAGAGTCGATTTTTGGTTTCAGGATGAAGCGAGAATAGGCCCGCAGAATACCACCACACGCGCCTATGGTCATTGAAAGGTCGTCGACCTAGAGCCGTTAGGCAGCAGCAATGCATACTTGTTTGGTGCAGTGTGCCCTGCGACAGGTGAAACAGAAGCATTAATAGTACCTCATGTTGATAAATGTATTATGACACAGCACCTAGAACAGATTTCAGCCAAAACAAAACACGGTAGATACGCAGTGGTGATAATGGATGGGGCGGGATGGCATCAAGCTTCATTAGTCGAAGGGTTTAAAAATGTGAATATCATTAAATTGCCCCCGTACTCCCCAGAGCTAAACCCAATAGAACAAGTATGGAGTTGGCTACGCCAGCATCATTTGGCTAATCGCTGTTTCAGCGGCTATGAGGATATTGTTGATGCCTGCACGCTCGCTTGGAATGACTTTGTAAGCGATACATTACGCGTGACAAAAATGTGCTCACGGGACTGGCTTAAAGTGGGGAAAACCTAATGCGGATTGGTATTAAACGCACAACCCATTCATTATTATTAAGATGGCTAGGTGACTGGTAAGTGCAACCATTTTAATTCACGATATTTTAAAAACCTTTTTGATTGTGTAAACTTACACACAGAAAAAATCAATCTGTGAACTACTTTTTATGACCCCACTTAAGTTTAAAACCCTTCTTTATGCATGTCTTTGCTTGATATTGATTCAGGCCTGTACGATGCAAAAAACAACAGAGTCTATGCCAACCAATATGGTTGACGTACAGTGTATTCGGCGTAGCGCTAAATTCGATATCTGCGCATACGATAGTAAAGAACCTATAATCAACGCTTTCTTAAAAGAGATGACTCTACATGACAAAATTGGCCAAATGACGCAGTCATTTTGGCACAACAGTGTTTCACCCCGAGATTATTCACACATAGAACCATTGCCCTCAATTATTCATACACAAGGGAAGCCACGCCAGGCCCTAAAATCAGTGATTGGGTAACAACGTTTGATACTTTTCAAACTCATGCTTTAAAAACTCGGCTTGGTATTCCACTACTCATTGCGGTTGATGCTGTTCATGGTCAAAATACCTTTGAAGGCGCAACTATCTTTCCTCACAATATCGGAATGGGTGCCACTCGCAATTACGATTTAATCCGCCGCGCTGCTGAAATCACTGCAATTGAAACCGCTGGAACCGGCTTCAATTGGACGTTTTCGCCAGTTATTGCCATGCCAGAACATGAGCACTGGGGGCGTGTTTACGAGGGATTTTCTGAAGATGCAAATGTCACCACCAAAGCGCTTATTGCTTCTATACAGGGCCATCAAGGTACTAATTTAGGTCAGCGCCATACCATAGCGGCGACGGCCAAACATTACTTAGGTGATGGAGCAACGACTGGCGGAAAAGAAGGCGGAAACGCTATTATCAGTGAGCAAGCATTAAAAGACAGATATTTACCTCCGTATCAAGCGGCGGTAGACGAAGGAATTGCTTCAATAATGGTGGGATTTAACTCAGTAAACGGCACCAACATGCATCAACATCAACATTTGGTGCAAGACGTATTAAAAGGTCAGCTTGGTTTTGATGGGGTAGTGGTAACTGATTGGTTAGGTGGAACTCGCTGGGGAGAACCTTTTACGGTCATTAATGCGGGTATTGATATTGCGATGCAACCCTCTAACCACGACGAGTTTATGGCAAAACTTAAAGCAACAGTCATTGATGGCACCGTTAGCATGAAACGGATCAATGATGCGGTAACACGGATATTGGGGTTAAAATTGGATCTCGGTTTATTTAAAGACCCTTTCGTAAAAAAGGAGTTTTCAGCATTAGTTGGCTCTACTGTGCATCGTGAAGTGGCCAGACAGGCAGTGCGAGAATCCCTTGTTTTACTGAAATCTGAAGCAAACGCATTACCCCTTAAATCTACAGACAAAATAGCGGTTGTGGGTGAGCATGCTAACAACAGTGGTTTGCAAAGTGGTGGTTGGTCTATTCATTGGCAAGGCCAAAAGCACGGTTATGCTAGTGCAACAACAATATTAGACGGTATCCATGGGTTTGTTCCCGATGCACAGTATCAGCCAATGGGATGCACAGCAGACATGCAGGCCAGTAAAGTCATTGCCGTAGTAGGTGAATTACCTTATGCAGAATTTATGGGCGATTCAACCAACCTGAATTTAACTCAAACCCAACGAAATATGATTACACGATGCAAGACGTTTGGGAAACAGGTTATCGTCGTGTTGATTTCAGGGCGAGCAATGACAGTTACCGACACTATTAAGCAAAGTGATGCGTTTATTGCAGCATGGTTACCAGGCTCTGAAGGCGCAGGGGTAGCTGATTTTTTGTTTGGTGCTAATGGCTTTACCCCCGTTGGAAAGTTGCCAACATCATGGCCTAATCTTTATGAAGATTTACCTTTGGCACAAGATGCAGAAAATGCATTGTATCCATTTGGATTTGGTTTGAATAAGTATTAACAACACACTGGTGTGAGTGGCTTAGAGCATAATCCCTATATCAGCTATTAAAAAGAGGGGCTTTTCAATCCCCTCTAGGACTGCATGCTGCTGAGTCTCCACCTCCTTATCTTTTCATTTTATTTTTGAAAGAGTCGTCAATTTCAGTAGGTGTAGCAACATTTTATTAATAAACCTTTTGGGCAGGTTCATTTAAAAATAGAATTACCTTACCTGAATCTGGTTTAAGAATTGAAATAAATGCCTGTTCCAAGATCCGATCTGTCGAGTAAAAGAGATGAATGTAAAAAGGAACAGGCATGAGTAGATTAGTTGAGTTGTTTTGTGATGTCGATGATTTTTGCAAAGTATTTATACCTTAATAGCGTAAACAACTGCTTGAAGACGGTACGCAAAAACGTCAAAGAGAAGGGCAAATGACCACCAGTGAAATTATGACGATTGTCGTCAGTTTTCATATGTCACATTACCGTAATTTCAAAAACTATTATCTTGGGTATGTATCTCTTGTCTACAAAAATGCGTTTCCAAATTTATTGAGTTACACACAATTTATAAAGGTCATGCCTAGAGTTATTGTGCCCATGTGTGCCTACTTCACATCACTTAAAGGAAAGCCATCAGGACATGAATTCATTGACTCTACAAGCATCAAGGTGTGTCATAACATCCGAATACCTAGACATAAAACCTTCGACGGTATCGCTCAACGAGGTAAAGGTACTATGGGTTGGTTTTATGGCTTCAAGCTCCACTTAGTCGTCAATCATCACGGTGAAATTGTTGCTGCGAAAGTCACAACCGGCAATGTGCATGACACTCAACCCGTACGTGAATTAGCAGAAGGCTTGACTGATAAATTGTATGGAGACAAAGGCTATTTGAGTAAAGCTTTGGAAGCGGATTTATTAGACAAAGGTGTAAGTCTCATCACAACCGTTCGCAAAAATATGAAAGCAAAAGCTATATCGTTGTGGGATAGAGCCATGCTTTCAAGGCGCTATATAATTCAAACAATAAACGACCAACTTAAGAATATTTCTTATATCGAACACTCAGGCATCGGAGTATGAACGGCTTTATGCTGAATTTACTCGCGGGATTGGTCGCTTATTGTTTAAAAGAAAATAAGCCAAGCCTCAATTTAACTGACGTAGAGCTGAACTCTATGATTATCGCTTAAGCAGATCTCAGGTTACTTATCGTTATTGGTATTAGTGTTAAACACCCTGGGTCTTCTATCACTCTCTTCAAGGATGGTTGTCTTATTTATTTCCACGCAAACTGGCGGGAAGCTATTCTTTAAATTGACTACGCCCCTGCTATTCCCTACAACTCACTCCATTGCATAAAACTAACCACCGCGTGATACAGCCTAAATCTTGCACTCTCTAACAAGGCAGCATGATCCGCATTTGATAAAATGACCCATTGCTTGTCCTGAGTAGCCAGTTTTTTAAAAAACAGCGCATCCGCATCCAGGTTGGCGAGAGGATCGAACTCTGCCTGCAAGAGTAGGGTTGGAACAAGAATGTTGGCAGCATCGAGTTGGTTCCATTGGCTCAGCCGATTCCAATCGGCGCGAACCGGATCAGCCTCGAGTGCGGCTTTAACATAGGCATCGATCGCCTCTTTTGAAATGGTGCCAGGCACAATGAAATCTTCAGCTGCAGCCTCGGCCGTGGTTGGTTTTTTGTGCGGTATTTGGTCTATCAGGCTGTCTTCAAATGTCATCTCTGTATCAATTGGAAATCCGTATAGAACTAGATTTTTCACTTTATCAGGATGCTTTTGTGCCGTTAGCATCGCGACTAAGGAGCCGTTAGACCAACCGAAGACTGTTGTACCTTTGAGTGCTTTGTGGCGTCCATCAATATAATCCAACACCATCGAGGTATCTTTAGCGGCTCGCTCAGGAGTATTCCAGCCACTTTTATCCCTGGGTGTTTTGCCGTATCCACGTAAATCAATTGCGTAAACGGCCATGCCTTTTTTCACTAATGCATTCATCATTGACAAGTCTTCTTGTGCCGTGACCAGATCAAAATCCGGCAGGGCACTCCAGGTACGGCCATGAATTAATAGGATTGCTGCCGTTGGATTTTCAGCGCTTCGACTATACAAGGTGAGTTTATGTCCATCATCCATGGTGACCAGTTGTTCAACCAGCGGCGCTGCATGAACCTGTAACTGCAATATGAAAAGAGCAATTACAACAGTAAAAAAGCGTGTAAAAATCACAGTTGTTAGTTTTTTATTAGGCATGAGATGTGGCTTTTTATTATATTTTTAGTACGGGCACAATAGTGGCCATTTTTATGGAAGTCCAGTAATAGCTAATTAAGTGATGCATCCATTGGGATACAGTTCAAAATTGAGTCCTTTGTTACAGTTGCTATATAAGCTGAGTTTTTTATGAATTTGAGCAAGAGTTAACAGCAAGAATTAACAGGGCAGGCATGATAATTCGGAGCTGTTTAAATTCGGTAACTATCGGGGTCAAGTTAACTATCGGGGTCAGAACAAAGTTAAATCAATATACAGCACAGCCATCATAGTGGTTGTTTACAAAAGAATGGATTCCGGCTAAAAAGCACACCGGAATGACGTACAGAGAAAAACGGCCTGCGTGATAACAGCGCTTGAACCCATTCTATTTTGCATGCAAAGCCTTATAAAGCGGGCAAACCTTAAAATCGACATCATCTCCACTGCGGTATTTTACTAAAATTCGTTCGGATTGACGCGCTATCTGTCGCCTTAGTTCGCGCCTTGCGCCTTTAACCCGCGCAACAGGTGTTGAATCATAAGCACTGGTTTGATGTCGCATCCAGGCCATGACCGCCAAGGCCGCCTTATCATTCAAGGTTACCGATGAGCTACGGGCTACTGTACCGCTACCAACGGGCACCGCGTGTTCTTTTACCAGCTTTTGACCATTGGCTCAACCCAAACAGTGGAGTTTTTTTGGTCGAAAGTTTAGAAAATTGAATGATCTCTTGTTGGAAAGTCTTCGCCCGAAGACCGTTTCCTTTTCTTCGCGGCGAACTTTGACCTGGGCTAATTTCTTTTGATGTTTGGGATCGGCTCGTTGCGCTTCCGACAAGTGTTATCGCTTCTTCAATCTGTTCTTTTGCAGCCCAAACACCGTGAGAAAATGCCTTGCGGCCTTTTTTTTCCTGAACTGTCCAAGTCGGCCCTAGGGATTTCAACTTGCGTGTAACCGAGGCATCTCCAGCAGGTAAATTTTCCCAACCTGTGGGCACTGAATAAACCTTGCCCGTTTTATTTTTAAGGCTACTATCGGACTTAGTGATTAAAAAGCTGCGTGTTTCTGTAGGCATTCATTACTTCCATTCAGTTCTTCGATTTAATACTTCGATTCTATTCTTCGATGATATTTCGGTTCAATATTTCATTGATTAATTGCCACCAAAAATAGCCACATCAGGCGCTTCTTCCAGAGATTTGAAGATGACTGAGCTTCACTCTGTAAACGTTGAAATACTTTGTTGCGGATTGTACTGGGTATTTGAAATCAGCGAAATATAAAAGGGGGCAGATTCAAATTAAGCCATTAACCAGATAACCATAATAACGAGCAGCCCAAAAAATAGTTTTTCGATTTATTACAATGGGTATCTTTATAATTTCAATCTACCCAAATGAGTAAAGGCCGTTAATGATGCGATTTGCCGTAGCACTGTTATCACTTAGAAAATAGATGTATACCCAAGTGACCTCAAGATGCAGAGTTCAGCGGGAATTCAAATCGTCAAATACAAGGCAAAGGTATTGCGGCATAGCGTTTCTATGTCCTATACCTTTAACGCAGTAGTTGGGGATTTGAAACCCGCCCGAAGGGAGCTTAGGCAGAAACCCAGTGCCGCGTTACAACATTTGAAAAGGGGATGCCATTCCCTACATGTTGCGCCTTGCACTGAATTCCTGCCTAAGCTCTGAACCGGCATCTTGAGGTCACTTGGGTATATCTTTACCAGCCTTCAGCCTCAAAGCGAGCAACTCTTGCCTCTGCCTCGGTGCAATGGGTGAGTAATACCAATTTTGATAACGTGATACTTGGGATTTGCGTGATCAATCGAATCAACTTTGCTTCCAAAGTTTCTAATTTATCAGCATGTCCCAATAAAGCAGTTTCAATCTTCTTGATAAGGTAATGAAACTCACCATCACCTTGTTTATTTAACTTTTGTGAAATCATTTGATGAGCTTTTAGCTGTAAGGCGTAAGTTTGAACCTTTATCGCATCACCCGTTACATTCCAATTTCTTGAGCGACGTACTCGTTTTAATTCGCACTCATACTGTAATGCAATTGCTTTAGCTTGTTTAGCCGTTTCGCCCCCGACTCGGTGAATGAGAGAAGGAAGCGCAATAATAATATCTTCATTCATGACGGTGAGTGCGCAAATTTAATGTGGCTTTATGGCTAACTATTAAATCATTAAGTTAGATATTTCCCCACTTATTTCTTATTTTGGTATTCAACGAATAAATCAAAAGAACGAGTGCTATTAAACATCGAGGCATCTAAGTGCTCTGTAGATAAAAGAAGATTAATGAAAATAAGAGGGGCAGATCTACACTGACAGTTAAACCTAATTGAATCTCTTCAACTAAGTCTTTCTTTTGCCAAGAAAGCCAAAAGTCTCAGTGCTTGGCGTGCTAGAACATATTATTTAACGGGGTAACAACCGGCAAGTGATCTTCGTTGGTGATGTTAATATGAAAGCCTATGACCCTTTTATCTAATTTTGATCTCACCTTTCTTAGACGCCGCAAATCATTTAACCCATAGCTGAACTAAAATACTCTTCGCCGCGTATTTTTTTACAAATATATGTTAACGATGGAAGGTAATATGAGCAAGGTTATTACCCTAGATAAAACTATTGAAGTGACACGCAAGCTCCATGAGGCATTTGCTTACGTGAGTGAATTCTCACGTATTGAGCAATGGGATCCCGCTGTAGCTTCGGCCTCGAAGCTAACTACTGGGAAACCCGGCATTGGCAGCCGTTATCAGATCGATATGAAAGCAGGCTTTAGTCTGTACTATGAAATTATTGAATTTGAAGTGAATAAGCGCCTGTTAATGACGGTCGATTCAACACTATTTACAGCCATAGAAGAAATTGTATTTACCACTACTGATACCGGCACCAAGGTGCGTTATATCGCAAACTTTAACTTCCCAGCGCCCATAGCGATTATTAGTCGATTAAATCCTGCAGTAATGAATTGGGTTGGCAACACTGCACTTGAAGGTTTAAGAAAAGCGTTAGAAGACAATTTTACTACTCCCAAGGCATCAAACGTTCTGGCAGCCGCCGACAAGCTAATACTGCCAGGTGTCTGGCGTTTTACTCGCTTGGGTTATACAAGTTCTCGTAAGCGCTGGAATGCGCTGTCAGCATATATGTATGATCGCCATGTTGTCATAACAGGAGCAACTTCGGGTATTGGTTTGGCAGCTGCGAAACAATTGGCTGAACTTGGCGCAGAGTTAACATTGGTAGTTCGTGATAAAAACAAAGCGCAACAAGTTGTACGTGAACTAATAGAGCAAACTGGTAATACTCGAATCAATATAGAGCTTGCCGATATGTCGCTAATGAAAGATGTACATGCGTTGGCAGACCGTCTGCTTAAAGCAGGTAATCAGGTTGATATATTAATTAATAATGCCGGCGCTTTGTTTAACCCTCGTAAACAAACTACTGAGGGTTTAGAGCAGAGCTTTGCCTTGTTGCTACTTGGGCCTTATATCCTTACAGAACGATTGCATTCATTATTGGCAAAGTCTGAGTCAGCAAGAGTCGTCAACGTACTGTCGGGCGGAATGTACTCGCAAAAGATTCAGGTTAACGACTTACAAAGCCAACGCGGTGAATACTCAGGCTCTACTGCATATGCAAGAGCAAAACGTGGCTTAATGATCTTGACTGAAGAATGGGCTAAGCGCTGGCAAGGTGATGATATAAGCGTCAATGCAATGCATCCTGGCTGGGTAGACACGCCTGGGGTTGTCAATGCCTTGCCAGAGTTTTATCGAGTGACTAAGTGTTTTCTGCGTAATCCTGAGCAAGGAGCGGATACTATTACTTGGCTAGCTGCTGCTAAAGAAGCGAGTAAAGTCTCTGGTAAATTTTGGCTAGATCGAGAGCAGCACCCTAGTCATCTTTCAAAACGTACAGTTGAAACTGCCGCTCAGAGAAAGCAGTTGCTAGTGGCGCTGGAAAAATTAGAAAAAACAACTGCGACGACTAAACCCAAACAACGAAAAAAAGCCACAAGTTAAAAACTGTTCAGCTATCTGAGTTGGCTCGGTATATAAAAGGGGCAGAGCCATATAAGGACCTGCGGGGTCAGGTTCGTTTAAAGCTGTTAAATTGTATTAATGGAACTATGATTTAGACTTTACGTACCAAAAATAATGTAAAGGAATATAAAATGGCTTGCTTATCTCGACTGTCCATAGCTGGTTGGCCGAAACACATAAATCAACGAAGCAATAATCGCTAAGCCTGCTTTTTGTTTAGCAGGATTACGAAGTTTATTTAGATAAACTCAAAGATGTTGCTAATAAATATAATTTTTCCATCCATGCACTTGTTCTAATGACACACGGTGTTCACTAATTAGTGACTGCTACTTCGACGGATGGCTTCAGTTAAGTCATGCAAAACTTAGGAAAATGCTACGTAAGGTACATCAATCAAACATATCAACGAACGGGTACATTATGGGAAAGTCGTTTCGAATCGATCTTAGTAGACACTGAACGTTGTCTTTTAATACTTTATCGCTACATTGAGTTGAACCCCGTTAGAGCTAGAATGGTTGAACATCTGGCTGCGTATCTATGGTCAAATTATCAGAGTCTTTCTCTCTTACTTCTATCCGAGAATACAATCCAAACCTTTCGCGATGCCAAAAATAAGGTATGGGCAATAGATGATGAGCCGTTTATTGAACAGGTTTCCAATACCTTATTCAGAAGAGCCAAGCCATCACGATAAGGCGGTGATAGAAGAGCCAAGGTGTTTAATACACCAAAAATCAAATGATTTTATTTTTCAACAAACCTGATCCCGCAGGTATCAAAAAAATAAATAAGTAGGGACTGATGTCTCTTGTTTTGATAATGTAAAGGGAAAATAGGACAAGATGTGACAAATTTAACTCCTTAATCTAGTTTCTCAAAACTAGCGCAACAACCCCCGATAAACCTTATTTACATCAGCCAATAAATCGTCAGCTTAAGATATTTACATGGAATGATGTCGATCTTAGTGCAAGAAAGATAGCTTGTTCGTTGCTGAAAATGGGCTTATCAAAAGGTGATAGAGTCGGCATATTATCCAAAAACTGTGCAGAGTGGTTTATTGCTGATCTTGCCATTATGATGGCCGGAATGATTTCTGTGCCTATATACTTCACGGCAAATAGAGAGACCATTCAATATATTATTGAGGAAAGCGATTCTAAAGTCGTTTTTGTCGGCAAGTTGGACGGATTAGTCGAAGCACAGGAAGGGATTGCACAACATATCCCTAGAATTATTTTTCCTTATCCGAGTGTTTCTGGGCAATACTCCTGGCAGGCATTGCTTGATAACGAACCCTTAGGGGAGATTCATACCGCAGACTCGGAAGACACGATGACGCTTGCTTATACCTCTGGGAGTACTGGAAAACCAAAAGGGGTAGTGACCACTTACCAAAACATTGGCGCAGCAGCCTTGACGACTGCGGCTCGGTTGAAAGCCACTGCCGATGACCATGTTATGTCCTATCTTCCTTTAGCACACATTACTGAACGTTCGGTTATCGAAACCCTTTCTTTTTATTTAGGTTGCTCGGTATTCTTTGTTGAAAACTTAGCCACTTTTATTGATGATGTTAAGGTCGCTCAACCAAATATGTTTGGTTCAGTTCCCCGTCTATGGTCTAAATTCCAGGGCGAAATTTTAAATAAAATGCCAGATAAAAAACTTCAATTCTTATTAAAATTCCAATCATTAACCAATTAGTAGCAAAAAAAATTCGGACATCGTTAGGGTTGAATAACGCGCGTATGTTTCTCTCGGGTACCGCGCCTATTTCTCCTGGGATACTTCAATGGTACAAGGGAATAGGTATTTCTATTTCAGAAGCTTGGGGAATGACCGAAACTTCAGGAATGTCTTGCGTTAATTATCCCTATCAAACTGATGCTCTCGGAAGTATTGGAAAATCAGTTACCTGTGTGGAAATGAAAATTGCCGACTCACAATAAATATTAGTTCGTGGGCCAGCGGTTTTCAAACAATACTACAAAAATGAACAAGCAACTAATGAGAGCTTTATCGACGGGTGGTTTAGAACCGGTGATATGGGTTTCGAGACAATTGATGGAAATTTCAAGATTATTGGTCGCACCAAAGAGCAATTTAAAACAGCCAAAGGAAAATATGTTGCGCCTATACCAATCGAAAGCTTATTAGGACATAACCCAGATATAGAGCAAGTTTGTGTTTTTGGTCAAGGCAGAAAGCAACCTATTGCTTTAGTCGTAATGAACTCACAAAATAAACAATCCAATGCATCTATTACTCAGTCGCTATTATCGACCTTACAGGAAACAAATTCTAAACTAGAAAGCCATCAGGTATTAGATCATTTAATCATACTCAAAGATAGTTGGACCGTTGAAAATGACCTTTTGACACCCACTTTAAAAATTAAACGTACTGAGATTGAGGCAAGCTTTCAACACTATTTGACCGAACCACTTTTAGAAAAAATTATCTGGGAGTCTTAAAATTACTAAAAAATTCTTTTTAAATATTGCAATAAATAGATGTCAGTTAGGGCTGTCTCATCTGATAATCTGCGTTAAGTGTAGCAATCTCTTTTCGCCTGCTGCTAAAGACACCTAGGCCGAATGAATATAAGCCTTGGCTCTCCTTTTATATTTAAAGGACAAGCACGTAATTTGAGTGATAGTTGGAGGGAACATATTTTTAGCGACAACGCAGTTGGCGCCCATAAACTAAGCTTTTTTGTGCGGTTAAGAACTTTAGTAGCGGCGGCTTTCTTTGGTTACTTTCTTTAGCTGTAGCACGAAATTAAGTCAGTCGGTAAGAAGACGCCGCGCGGGATGCTTCTTTAATAAATGCATTGATATCTGTGTTCGAAGTATATGCCACAGAAAGCATACAGTTGTGAGGGGGCAGACCAAAAAAAAGGGGGGAGTGAATTTTATTACTATTCACTCCCCCCTTTTTTCCGAAATGAAACTCTCTCCGGGCCATTCTTGCTGGTCTTATTTACTTAACTTGCTGCTTGTTCTTCGTGTTGATGGCCGCCTTCACCATGAACATGGCCATGAGAGAGCTCTTCTTCAGTCGCTTCTCTCACTTCAATTACCGAGCCTGAAAAATGCAGTATTTTACCTGATAACGGGTGATTAGGATCGACGGTGATATCATCACCGTCAACTTTAGCGACCGTCAATTGAACCGGGCCGTTTTGAGCTTGGGCAGTAAAAACCATGCCTGTTTCAATACTTTCAATGCCTTCAAAGACTTTTCGAGGCACAACTTGTAGAATTTCTTCATTGTATTCACCGTAGGCATCGGCTGGTTCAACGGTTACATCAAACTCTTCACCAGGGGCTTTACCCACAAGTGCAGCTTCTAAACCGGG
Organism: Paraglaciecola psychrophila 170; assembly: GCF_000347635.1. Classification (NCBI taxonomy): domain Bacteria; kingdom Pseudomonadati; phylum Pseudomonadota; class Gammaproteobacteria; order Alteromonadales; family Alteromonadaceae; genus Paraglaciecola; species Paraglaciecola psychrophila. The sequence continues at coordinate 1,321,101 of NC_020514.1, forward strand.
AATAATATTGCCTTGGCCATGTAAATATACCAGTGGTGCAGCCCCTTCTGAGCTATCAACAACTTGGCCTTCGGTGTCTTTCACTGTGTAGTTCAAAGATACTACTTTTTGATCTGCAATCATTTTTTCATCCTGTCATATTTAGTCAGTTGTATTTATAGCGAAGGTGGATGCCACCAATATTCAAGTCGCTCAAGCACAATTGCACTATAAATGTCTCACCACAAGAATTTGGGGCTTTCTTACTCAATTCAAGGGGAACCATAGAACCTGGCGCTGACACTTGCTGGCAGGACCCTCTTCGCGTTTGGGGTAAATGACGAGCAGACGCCTTGCAGGACGCCGTTTGAGTGACGCTTAGATGGAATATTTGTAGCGACAACGCGGCTGGCGCCCATAGACTAAGTCTTTTTGTGTGGTTAAAAACTTTAGTAGTGAGTTGCATTTTTCTAGTGACTCTATTTTTTGCTGTTGAAAAAAGAGTCACTGGCTCGAAAAGATTCGATTCAAAAAATCATCACGACGGTGGCGCGAAGCGTTTTCTTTATCCTTTGAATAGGGCTAAATCAAGCGCTGCCGCTTAAGTAAAATTTCTCAGCCTAGGGACGAACCAACCCCGCCCTTAGTTCCATCGATTTTACTCTCAAAGCGCAACTTTGAGCATGATCATTCACCATACCCATTGCTTGCATAAAAGCATACATAGTAGTGGGGCCAACAAATTTCCAGCCGCGTTTTTTTAAGTCTTTAGATAAAGCGACGGATTCTTCGCATGTCGCCATAAACTCTGAGGCAAGAGCTTCATCACGCTTTGGCTCAAATCGCCAAAAGTAATGGGCTAATGAACCAAATTCTTTCATCACTTCTTGCGCCTGTTTAGCGTTGTTGATGGTGGCCCTGATTTTACCGCGATGGCGCACTATGCCAGCGTCTAGCATTAAACGCTCAACATCGTCGTCGGTAAATTTCGCCACAAGGTTAAAATCGAAATTAGCAAAAGCGGCTCTGAAATTATCGCGCTTTACCAAAATAGTGAGCCAGCTCAGACCCGATTGAAATCCTTCTAAACAGATTTTTTCGAATAGACGCTGATCATCGGTAACGGGGTAGCCCCACTCGTTTTCATGATACGCAACATACTGAGGCGTTGCCTGACACCAAGCACATCGAGCCTTGCCACCCTCGGAGATATAGGTTTCTGACATAGTTAAATTTCACATATTTGTTTAAAAAAAAGCGAGTTGCTTGCTGGTTTGATTTCAATTATCTCATTCATTGTCCAAAAAAGGCATTAACTCTTGGGTTTGGTTATTCCATCTGGCGTTAAATGTTTTTAGCTTTCGTTTTCTGACATTGGCACAGGCTACGAATATTTTCATGTCGTTTTTGTTGGTCAAGCATTCAATTGATTCTATGAAATAGAGATTCCATGCTTGCTTTTTCTTGCCCTTAAAATTGGTGTAATCTGAGACGGTGACATGATTAGAGCTTTTGTGAGGTGAGAATTTATACTTGGTTTTTGTAGTCTTGCGAGTTTTAGTAGTCGAGATTGTGGGTGATTTTGTTTGTACTTCTTTTGTTGGCTGTCGTAAACAGTCTAGAAATACCTTTTTTGCTTCACGGTGTTTGTTTCTCGCTCTTTCAGTGACTTTATATTTAAGAAGCTTATTCCATACATCGACTTGTTCTTCTTCTAATTCACATTGGCTGTAAGCTAATCTGCTAAAAACACTCATGACGAGTATCAGTATCATTATTTTCAACTTAAACTTCCTTTTAATAGACTTTGTGCGTACCCGATTATGCCTATTTTAGTTACCAATGCGAGTGAATAATATATTACTACAATCAGTACACCAATCGAATACCAGTGATATCTACAAAAGTGATAGTTCAATATTCATTATCTAACTAAGCATTAACAGCATAGTCATGATCACGGCTCCATTCAGTTCAATTTTGATATATTGCCCCTGATGCTTGATGAGGAATAACTTTGATAGCTGAGGCTGCATTGTTACAAAGTAGGTACTGCGGAGGGTATTTTTAATGCTCCAAAATCAGAATCAATGAGATGCCCCCAAAACACCACATAAAATTCTCAGAGTAACTAAAAGAGTAACTAAAAAAATAGCCTGCAACCATGAGTATAATTGGACTTACTCCCAATCAATGCTTATTCTATAAAATTAGGGTTTACTAAAAAAACAAACTTTTTTGTTATAACTTTGTTAACAAAGTTAAGGCTGGTGCGGCAATTATGGACTCTATTCTACTGATCATTTTTTATCTCTCTGGCCATTGCCAGTGTGCTTAATCTTATCTTAAAAAAATTCTCTGTCTCCCACATTATTGGTTACATCATTACCGGTACGATCATCAGTAATATCTTCGATTTTAATGGCAGTGAAAACTTAAGCTCTTTGGACTTAATTGGTGAATTTGGCATCGTGTTTTTAATGTTTACTATTGGCTTAGAGATGTCTTTTGCTAAGCTGAAAAAAATGCGTGAAGTGGTGTTTATTAACGGTACTTTGCAAGTGGTGCTCAGTGCTGTAGTGATTTATCCCGTAGCCCATTATATCTTTGCTCTGGACACCATCTCATCGATTGTGATCGCTTTATCTTTTAGTTTGTCGTCTACCGCAATCGTGCTGACTTACCTAAAAAAATCTAAAGATATCATGACACCTTATGGTGAAAAGTCTGTGGCAATCCTGATTTTTCAAGACTTGGCGGTGATACCGATTTTGTTAATGATTAGCTTTTTAGCTAATAACGAACTGTCTATGCAGGAAATCCTAATAAAAACCCTGCTGTCGGCCGCCGCGGTTATCATTTTTATGTTTACCTTAGGTAAAAAACTGATTGAATGGTTATTGCATTTTTCTACCCATGCCAAACTCGAAGAGCTGTTTTTAGGCTCAGTGTTGAGCATAGTGATGGGTGCTTCGTTATTGGCCCATGAAATGGGCTTTACTTATTCTCTCGGTGCATTTATTGCCGGCATGATTATCGCCGAGACGCATTACCATGTAAAAGTGGAGTCTGATATTGCGTCATACAAAGATATCTTGCTTGGGGCCTTTTTCTTTTCTATTGGTACCAAGATAGATATCCATTATTTTTACCAAGAGTTCTTTTTGGTGTTAGGGGTATTGCTGCTGACCATGTTAGTGAAAGCCACGATCATTTTTACTTTAATTCGCCGCAAGGCCAACAAGAGTGATGCCATTAAGTCAGCCATCGCCTTGTGTCAAATTGGTGAGTTTTCTTTTGCTATATTTTCTTTGGCGACCAGTCAGCACATTATCTCTGAAGAGTTAGGCAGTTTTCTGATATTAGTTACTGTGTTATCCATGATAGTCACGCCTTTTATGGTGAATAATATCTATAAATTGGCGTCTTATTTTGTGGTGGAATTTTTTGAATCAGACAAAATTACGCCTATAGCCGCTCATAATCATATTATTATTTGTGGCTTTACCATAGTGGGGCGCATTGTTGCCAAGGAGCTGAAAAAACAAGATAAGAGCTTTGTGATTATCTCTGACAATTTACCCCATGTATTACTCGCCCGGGAGCGTGGTTATCAGGCTTATTTTGGTCACTTGGAAAAGCTCTCCGTATTGGAGTCTCTCAGAGTTGAGCAGTCATTCAGCATTATTATCACCATGAATACCTTGATAACCAAAAAAATCATCTGCCAAGCGGTGCTGGATTATTATCCCCTGGCCAAATTGATTGTTAAGGTGAATAGCCGCGCCGAACAATCTGCGATGTCAGGGCTCAATATTCATTCTTTTGTGCACGCCCGTCATGAAGCGGCGTTATTGCTGGTGAAAAAAAGTGTGGGATCCTCTGCTGCAATTGACCTTTAGGTAACGTGCAGGTGTCAGCCGTGCTGGATGCAGTTTATAAGAAGAGTGTTTGGTTAGAAGGAATTAAATCAAAAGCCTGCAAGGGTACATGTGGCCCACATGGCATAAAACTATCAATACTTCTCTCCCTTGATATGGCACACTTTGCAGCAAATCGATAACAAGGCATTGGTTGTACATAAATGGTCAATCAAGGTTACAAACACAGAGATCATACTTAGATGGCAAAAAAAAATTTATGGCATGTAATTAAAAGTGTTGCTGCTAGTGTGTTAGGTGTGCAGAGCGATGCCAATTATAAAAGTGATTTTGAACAGACGTCTTTTGTACCTTATGCAATAGTTGGTGTGATATTTGTGCTGGGGCTAATTGGTATATTAATTTTAATTGTGAATATGGTGCTATAACTCTTCTGCTTTAAATCTGAGTTAATGTCTCAAGGGCGTTTCTGTCTAAAATGACGATCTTTCCGTAACGCAGTGCGATAACCTTGTCTGTTTGTAAACCTTGTAAAACTTTGTTCACTGTTTGCCTTGAGCTATGAATAAGCTGCGCTAAGGCATCTTGAGAAATCGTAATCTCCATGTTCTTTGATTGTTGTTCTTCTAATCCCTGATGCATCAGACTTAACCTTTTACATAATTGCCCTTTCAAGGATAGGCAGCCTGTTTCATCTATCAGGCTGAATGTAGCGCGCACTCTTAGACACAACAGACGCATAATATGTTGCGACCATTGATGGTGCGCGATAAATAATTGCTCAAATACGGATTTAGGTATTTTTAATAGTATTGTTGTCTCTTCAGCATGAGCATCGTGGGTGCGAGGTTGACCGTCTATCATTGAAATTTCACCAAACCAATTACCAGGCTGGATCCAAGTCAATACCAGCTCTTTACCTTCAACTGTGAAGTTACTAATACGAATACGCCCGCTAACAACACAATAAAATCCATCCGCCAAGTCATTTTTTTGATGCAATATTTGTTGGTCGTGCAGAACTTTCACCTTACCTTTTTCAAGTAACGTATCCGCTAACGATTCTGGCAAAGAAGCAAACCATGCATTTTGCGAGAGAATTTTTCGAATTTCATTTAATGGCATATAAACTTCTCAATTGTCATTTTGGCGACAGTTTGGATCGTGCTTGATAGCTTATCTTATGTTAATAAATATTCAACTAAGAGCGATACCAATGGCAGCTTCAGTAAAAAAACAAGTCAGTGAACAAGAATGGCAAGCCCGAGTCGATTTAGCTGCAAGTTATCGTGCAGTGGCTATGTTTGGCTGGGATGATTTAGTTTTCACTCATATATCGGCACGTGTACCAGGGCCAGAGCATCATTTTTTAATTAATCCCTATGGTCTGATGTTTGAAGAAGTCACGGCGTCGAGTTTGGTCAAAGTGGACCTGCAAGGTAATAAAGTGATGGATTCGGATTATGAGATTAATCCAGCAGGATTTACGATCCATAGTGCTGTGCATGAAGCCCGTGAAGATGCTCATTGTGTGATGCATTTGCATACCGCAGCAGGTATTGCCGTGTCTGCCACTGCACAAGGATTGTTACCTCTAAGTCAACAATCTCTGTTTGCTCTTTCATCATTGTCTTACCATGACTATGAAGGTGTAGCGCTGAATCCGGATGAAAAGTCACGTTTGGTGGCTGATTTGGGGGACACCCGATTTATGATTTTGCGTAATCATGGTTTGTTAACTTGTGCTGGAACTATTGCCGATGCATTTTTAGGGATGTATTTACTAGAATGTTCATGCCAAATTCAGCTGAAAGCTCAGGCCAGTGGCCAAGAACTGATCCTTATTCCGCCTCAGATATTGGCGGGTATTCAGGCTCAGGCTAAGCAAGTGACACGTTCTGCAGGAGGAGCCTTGGCATGGCCGGGAATATTGCGTAAATTAGACCGAACTAATCCTGGCTACGATCAATAACTTTTGAAGCAACTTACCTTTGAAAACTATCAAAAACATGCTGATTTCAGTGAGTTGTGCGGCCATCGTATCGCTCATTGGCAATCACTTAACTTTGAACGAAATCCTAAACAAGAAACCATCTTGTTTATTCATGGCTTTCCAAGTGCCGCTTGGGATTGGCATTTTCAGTGGAAACATTTAGCCGCGCAATACCGTTTACTGAGTCTAGATTTATTGGGTTTTGGTTTATCTGATAAACCCTCAGAACATCAATATAGTTTGCTTGAGCAAGCCGACATTGTGCAGGCATTACTGAGTAAACAAGGTGTGAAGCAATACCATATTTTGGCCCACGATTATGGTGATTCGGTTGCCCAAGAACTATTAAGTCGCCAAGACGCTATTGATAACGCGGCTAAGATTTTATCTATTTGTTTTTTAAATGGTGGCTTATTTGCTTCTCATCACAGGCCTTTGTTTGCTCAGAAGTTATTGAAAAGTCGATTCGGTGGTTTAGCCAGTCACTTTATGAATAAAGCGAGTTTAGCCAGAGGTTTTAACAAAATATTTGCTGCCGACAGTCAACCTAGTGACTATGAAATAGATATTTTATGGCAACTCATTGAGCACAATAATGGCAAAAAGGTTTTACCCAAGTTATTAAGTTATATAGATGAACGCAACCAGCACGGAAAACGTTGGGTAGAAAGCATGATCAGCACCGTTGTACCTCTATATTTTATCAATGGTGTGCACGACCCCATCTCAGGGCAACATATGCTCGATCATTATATCGACATTATTCCTCATTCAAGAACCACAGCGCTAGATGTGGGGCATTACCCACAGTTGGAAGCGCCAGAAAAAGTATTGTCTTTATATCGTACTTTTTTGACTGAGATAACAAATTGCTTTATTAACACTTAACCCTAATATGCTAGTGAATATGTCTGTTTGGCAATCGGTTGAGGTGTTGAAGCAGTTTATGTTTAAAACGCTTAACATTGACTTTTTGAAGCGTAAAAAGGAGTGGTTTGAAGCTACTACCAAACAAACGTATGCTTTATGATGGCTGCTTGCAGGGCATTACCCAAGTATTCAAGAAGCGAAAGATAGGTTGGCGCTGCTCAATGCTAAGGCAGAAACATCCCAAGCGTTTACCTTTAAAAAGGTGTATCAGGCGCAACAATAAATAATTTAATAACACAGAGTCATGTTTTAAATCATCTACATGGTGGCATAATACCGGCACTTGCAGATACTTATCCTAGATCATCACCATGAAAATATATTACGAAGACAGTATGCCTTATGCGGCAGAGTTTTTTCTGAGCTTGGCGAGTGTGAAGTGTTTTCTCACAAAACGATTAACGCAGAGACGCTGGCCGATGCAGATGTGTTGTTGGTGCGTTCTACCACTAAGGTTAACCAGCAGCTATTAGCTAACAACAAACAACTGCAATTTGTGGCCACCGCCACTGCGGGCACCGATCATATTGATCAAAATTATTTGGCTGACCAGAATATTCCTTTTATCTCGGCTGGCGGTTGTAATGCGGTCGCTGTGGCTGAGTATGTATTAAGTGCCATGTTGGTCATGGGTAAAAGGCTTAACTGGCAATTAGCAGATAAAACAGTGGGCATTGTTGGCGCAGGTCATGTGGGAAGTGCTTTGGCAAGAGTATTGACTGTTTTGGGTATTCGCCATAAGTTATGCGATCCGCCTCTGGCTGATGCTGGTGACGAGCGAGAATTCGTGACAATGAACGATATAATGCAGTGTGACGTGATCACGTTGCATGTACCTTGGGTTAAAGATGGACCTTACCCCACCCAAGACTTATTCAACAAAACTAGATTGGCAGCACTTAGTGACAATCAGCTGTTGATCAATGCATGTCGCGGAGAAGTGATCAACAATCAAGCCGCACTCGAGCTTTTTGAGCAAGGAACGTCACTGAACTTAGTACTCGATGTGTGGGAAAACGAACCTAGTATCAATCTTGACTTAATTCCGCACACCGCCTTGGCTACTGCGCATATCGCCGGCCATACCATAGAAGGCAAAGCTAGAGGGACTGAAATGCTTTATTTGGCCTTGTGCAAACATTTAGGTATTCAAGCTGACAAAAAGTTATCTGACTACTTACCTAGGGCCGAGCTTAATACGATACAAATAAATGATAAACAAGATTTTTGGCAAATATTGCATAAATTAGTTTTAAATGTGTATAACATTGAGACAGATGATCAACACTTTAGAGCAAATATGCACGGCGCTGAGCAGTTTAGATATATCCGAAAACACTATCCTATAAGAAGAGAATTTTCGGCAATAACGCTAAACACTGGAAATTTTGCTGATTCGAAGGCAATCTACGACATTGGATTTTTAGCTGCCAAATAGGTGAGCCAAAAATACAATTTAACCAACAATTTAAAATTTTAGGAGTAATAAAGCCATGTCTCGGGCCTTTGATGTTGCCGTGTTGGGCGCTACTGGATTAGTAGGACAACACATGATCGAAATTCTTGAACAGAGAGATTTCCCGATCAACAAACTTTATCCATTAGCCAGTGCTCGTTCTGCTGGTGGAAAGGTAACTTTCAAAGGGAAAGAAATTACCGTTTTAGACGCGGATGAATTTGATTGGAGCAAGGTACAACTAGGCTTCTTTTCTGCTGGTGGTAGCGTATCAGAAAAGTTCGCACCTATTGCAGCTGATGCGGGATGTGTCGTCATCGATAATACGTCCCAATTTCGCTACGAAGCCGATATTCCATTGGTGGTGCCAGAAGTGAATCCTCAAGCATTAGCTGACTTTCGTAATCGAAACATTATTGCTAATCCGAACTGTTCAACTATTCAAATGATGGTGGCGTTAAAGCCTATTCACGATGCGGTTGGTATTGAGCGGATTAATGTATGCACTTACCAGTCTGTGTCTGGTGGTGGTAAAGCGGCAATTGACGAGTTAGCTCATCAAACTGCGGCGCTGCTAAGTGGCAAAGAAGTGAAAACTGAAGCTTTTAGTCGCCAAATTGCTTTCAACGTTATTCCACAAATTGATGTTTTTATGGATAACGATTACACCAAAGAAGAAATGAAAATGGTGTGGGAAACGAAAAAAATCATGGGTGACGACACTATTTTAGTGAATGCCACGGCTGTACGTGTTCCTGTATTTTACGGTCACGGTGAAGCCATTCACCTTGAAACACGTGCGCCAATTGATGCCGAAGAAGTGAAAGAATTATTAGCCAATGCGCCGGGCATAGTGCTGCACAGGGATAGAGAAAATTTTCCTACCCAAGTTAGTAGCGCTAGCGGTAACGATGATGTACATGTTGGTCGTATCAGAAACGATATCTCTCATCCTAATGGTATTAACCTATGGGTTGTTTCAGACAACGTACGCAAAGGCGCTGCAACTAACAGTGTGCAGATTGCTGAAGTGCTTATCCGCGATTACATGTAAATATATTAGGGCCTGTTGCAGTTTATATGTCTCAGAGATATAAAAAGTATCAGGCCTTTTGAGTATCCTATGTAGGCCCTCATCAATTCTTTCCTATTGCCGATAACTTCTTAAATTAGTATCTTTCCGATCAGCTCGTCATTCTAGATCAAACAGGCCAACTGGTTTATAGTTATGTGAGTATTTATGCGCCGTCTTCAAACTTGGAATACGACTTGCTAGGTAGTATGAATTAAAATGAATAGTTTGTTAAAATCCAATAAAATGGCACTATGTGAAATCACATAACTAGTTAATTTATATAGATAAAAATTTAATTAAGATTCAAGAAATAATGTAAATATGTTGTGCAAAATTGAATGTTGCGGTGCGCTGTGACGTCAATCATAACGAGGATTGGTATTTTGGGGCATAAAGAAATCATATGAATTTGCAAAAAATAGCAGTACATCTTTTAATTGTGCTGAATTTTGTTACCGCTATTCCTGCCGCCTATTCTCAACAGGGGGATTTAAGAGGTCCTAAAAATTTAACGCCTAGGTACTCAGAGCCACAACCTCAACGCCAAACCCAGCCTCAAACTCAAAGAGGCAATCAGTCTGATACTTATGGCCCTGTAGTCTCTTCGGATACGTTATGGCAAATTTCTCAGAATTATCGTCCAAATAACTCGCTTTCTATTTACCAGGTCATGCAAGCTATATACGAGCTTAATCTTGACGCTTTTGAACAACAAAATCTTAATTTTTTGAAAGACGGCTCGATATTAAGAATGCCATCGGAAGCTTATATTTCCAGTTTTAACAACAGTCAAGCCAAACAAAAAGCAGAGCTAGACGCACAGAGCTTAAAGTCGAACACTTCAAGTCAGTCTGCCCAACAAGCAAAAAATACTGCCGCTTTGGATCAAACTCGGGAATTAATAGAAGAAAAATTAGGTGCTATCGACGAGGCACAAAATCGCCAATTTTTGGCCATTCGGAAGCAATTTGCCGAATCGATTAGCACTGTGCAAAGTATTCTGGATAATAATCAACAACTATCTGAAAGATTAAATAAAGTCAATGCCGACATTGATGAAATGCGCAGTGAGGGACAGCAAAAGTCGCTGCAAATGAATCAAATTGGCGAGAGCATTAAAGAGTTATTAGAAAAGTCTCGTCAAGATGATGCGCTAAAAGCTGCTCAAATGGCGAAACAAGAAACGTCTTGGCTAGACAACCCTATTACGCTTATCTTGCTGTTCACATTACCGATTTTATTAGCACTGTCTGCTTTTGCCTATTGGATGATTAAGCGCAACGCCCCTGCGTTTGTTAAGCCTGAAGAAGAGGATTTAGATGATCTTTCTTTGGACCCTATTGCTGCTGAAATGGATAATTTGTCGGATGCACTGAGAGCTGAATTATCGGGAGAAGGTGATGACGAATTAGACGATGATAATTTGTTTGGCGATGACGATTTACTCGATGATGTGTTATCTGGAGAGCTGGAAGAATCGTTAGATGATGCGCTAGGCGATAGTATTGATGATGACCCTGAGATGTTTGATAATCTTGGAGATGATGACCTAGATGAATTACTCGACGAAGAATTTGAAGTTGGCTCTGAAGTTGTTGAGCAAGATGACTTAGATAGTTTATTCGATGAAGACGACGATGATCTGTTAGCAGAAGTACAAGACAGCGATGATAATTCTGACCTTGATGACATGTTAACCGAAGAAGACGAACCAAAAGTCGACGCTGAAGTCGATGACATTGAATATGAAGAGGATGAATCTTTACTTGCACCGGTTACAGATAATGATGAAGCTATAACTGAATCTGCGGTGGATGACGAAGAGCAACCTGAGATTAGTATTGATGACTTACTTGCTGAATCAATAGAAGAAAGTGTTGAAACCCCTTTAATAGATGATTCAGAAGATATCAACGAAGAAGTATTACAGAATCTTGATAAAGAAATAATTTCTCAAAATGAAGAACTGGATAGCGTTACAGGCAGTCTAATTGACGAGTTGGAACAAGTTGAACAAATGCGTTCTATGTTACCTGACGATGACGATGACGATGACGATGAATTATTCGATGTAGAAGAGCCACAGCTTGGTATTCAAAAGTTTGATGGTTTAGCTGAAGAGATAGATGAAGACTTATTGGGTGATGAGTTTGATCAAGAAAATATAGACGATGAAATCGAAGTTGATATATCTGAAGTTCTGCAAGATACACAACAATCCGTTCAAGCTGAAGAGCTAGCTGATACAGCTGAAGAGCTAGCTGATACAGCTGAAGAGATAGTTGAGCCAGAGCCGTCAGTTGAAGCTAAAGAGTTACCTGAGCCAGAACAAGCAGTTGAAGACGAAGAGTTATCTGAGCCTGAACAAGCGGTTGAAGATGAAGAGCTAGCTGATTCAGAACAAGTTGTTGAAGATGAAGAGTTAGCTGAGCCAGAACAATCAGTTGAAGCTGAAGAATTACCTGAGCCAGAGCAAGCTGTTGCAGCTGAAGAGTTAGCTCAGCCTGAACAAGCGGTTGAAGACGAAGAGTTACCTGATCCAGAACAAGCAGTTGACGCTGAAGAGCTAGCTGAGCCAGAACAGGCTGTTGCAGTTGAAGAGTTACCTGAGTCAGAACAAGCGGTTGAAGACGAAGAGTTAGCTGACGACAGCATAGATGAAGACGATGAACTCGACACTGAGTTAAATGAAGACTTCGACATGCCAACCAATAGTGACTCTACATTAGATGAAGATCAGCTAGAAAAAGCCTTAGAAGATTTTGAAAAAGAAGAGTTGGATGAGGTATTAGAAGATCTCACATCAAATGAACCTGCATCTATTAGTTCACTTGATGATTTAGAGTTCTCGGCCGACGATTTTGTTATTAAAAATCAACCTCGTGAGCCACTCTCCTCGACATCTCCAACTCTTGATGAGGGGGAATCGGTTGACGATTTTGATGATAGTGAACTTGATAATGCATTTGATGAAACTATCGATGGATTATCGTTCGAGTCATCACAAAATAGTCGTGATGAATTAGATGATTTACCGGGGTTAGGCGATTGGTTAGATGATGATGTCAAACCTAATCAAAAGCAGACTAATGCTGATGAAGATGATGGGATCATCGAAGAGCTTGAAGGCTCAAGCTTTGATGAAATGCTCGAAACTATTGATTTTGACGACGATTTATCATTAGAAGAAGATGATACTGGGTTTGATATCGCCGCTTTATTGGACGGAACGTTTGAAAGTGAAGACATCGATGAAAGTGAATTAGACACAGAAGACTTTTTAGATGTTGAATCATTACTGAATGAAAGTTTTAGTGCTGAGTCTGATGATGAGATTGATAAAGCATTAGATTTAGATATTCCTCTAGAGCCTTTTGCTAATGAACAAGACAATCTCAATATGATCGATGTTGATGCCGATGATGGTTTGGGTGCAAAGTTAGACTTGGCGCATGCATACATAGAGATAGGTGAAGATGACTCGGCGAAAGAATTATTAGATGAAATTTTGAAAAAAGGCAGTGCAGAACAGATAGCTGAAGTAAAAATCATTCTAAATAAACTGGATTAAAATCGTTAATATGATGGAGTTTATACTTAGGTCATTCCTTAATAAATCTGTCTATTTCGAGGCTGTAACAGATTTTGTGTTTGCTGCTTTTATTTTCATGTTTTAGTCTCGTTAGCACAGCATATTGAGTGATATGAATACAGAATGTTTATGACATATTTCACTAAGCAGTATATTGAATTCCAATGTGGGTATACATGTCAAAATTTATAACCGCTTTCTCAATTGTCTGTACTATTTTCTCTAGCGGTATTTCCTTTTTTGCACAATCCAAACAGCTATCTGTCAATGTGTTGAATGTACAAAACATGTATGTTGTAGACGTTGTGGTTTATCTTACCCCTATAAATGCTAAACCAAGTAATACATCTAAAAACATCGCGATAATGGACCTAATAAATACGTAATTTTTACCACATATATTAGTCATTCAAAAAGATACTCAAGTGGATTTCCCCAATTCTGACTCGATCAAACATCACGTATATTCTTTCTCAAAGGCTAAAACCTTTGAATTACAACTATATAAGAAACTTAATGCTGAGCCTTTACTTTTTTCAACGCAAGGTTCAGTTGAGTTAGGCTGTAACATTCATGATTGGATGCTTGGGTATATTTTTGTTGTTGATACCCCTTATGTTGGTAAAACTGATATGCAAGGCAATCTGACTCTTGAGCTGCCTGATGGCGAATATCAATTAGATGTTTGGCATCCTAGAATACAAGAAGAAGTTTCTCCTTATCCAGACAGCTGACTTTATCGGAAGAGTCTGAGATTAACGTTACATTTGAGTCACCTCTATTACCTGATGCCAATCAACACGAAGATATGTCAGAAGAATTTTCTGATTATGAATAAAACGTTTATGTGGAAAGATGCGTTTCCTCCAAAGATGTTAAGTTTGCTTTTTTTGAGCCTTTTTATAGTGAGTGTTAATGCTTTAGCCGTCGAAGTTAAAGGGCTGGTACAACTCAATTATGTCAAATCAGATCAACAATCCTCTCGGTTTGAAAGCGATACCGGGATACTTGCTTATTCTGAAGACGGTTTAAATGTGCAACAGGCTTTTGCAGAGTTGTCAGACAACTTTGCAAGTGGTCTGAGTTATGCTGTAGTCGCGAATTATTATCAGTTGGGTGAGCAAAATGTAGGCATATCTCAAGCTCAAATTAGTTACAAACCATTAAGCATTAATAAGTTGCGGTGGCGTGCAAGAATTGGCTTTTTTTATCCTAAATTATCTTTGGAAAATGTGGATCTAGGTTGGTTGTCACCTTTCACTTACACCCAGTCAGCACTGAATAGTTGGGTCGGGGAGGAGCTTCGTACTGCCGGATTAGAATTGACACTATACAGCCCCGGTCGTGCTCGTAATAGTCCCATTTCGTGGGAATTTCATGGCTCACTGTTTAAAGCAAATGACCCTTTAGGCACATTAATGTGTTGGCGTGGTTTTGCTATGCACGATAGGCAAAGTTTAAATAATGACCGCGTCCCTTTTGCTCCTTATCCCAGTGTTATTGGCGAAGATCGTATTTTTCACCCTAATTACGTTGAGCCATATCATGAGCTAGATGGAAATATAGGTTTTTATCTAGGTACACATATTAAATATTATAAACAATCCACCTTGCGTTATTACTATTATGATAATCAAGCTGATCCATTAGCCGTTAGTGAGGAACGGCTATACGCTTGGCGAACTAAATTTCATTCCTTGGCCTTACAACATGAATTTAATGGCAATACCCGTGTTCTGGGTCAATGGCTGTCAGGCAGTTCAGTAATGGGCGACCGCTTTGTATATATTGATTTTGATTCTTGGTATGCAATGCTGAGTCATAGACATAATGCACATAGGTTCAGCTTACGTTTTGACAAGTTTAAAGTAAGGGAAGATGATGTTTTTCCATGGGATCTCAATAAAAGTGATGGCCATGGTGTTGGCTTGGCGCTATGACTTAGATAAGCATTGGCAAATTGGTGTGGAACAACATATCAACAAAAATAGTGCTGATATCAGAGCAACTTTAGGTGAAAATGTCGAAATAGACCAACAGCAAAGTTTAGCTGTTTTGCAATATCGATGGTGATGGTTGATTAGACACTGCTTTGTTGTTCAATCACAAATACTCTCGCTTCGCCTATCGGGTCACCATAGTGTTTGGTACCGATCGACGCTTGAAATATATGACCTATTTCAAGCCGCTTTGATAATTGTTTACCGTTTTGTTTATAGTGCATGGTGACCTTACCATCCAAAACCATAAATACTTCTTCTGCATCATTAATATGCTATTTATAAGGTTGATCTGACCAATATAAACAAATGGAGATCCCTTGCATACTAGCAACGGTCATTGCGTCCCATGCACTCTTAGCAGTAAGGTTTTTGGCTCAAATAATCTGCATTTATTTAATGACCCTTTCGGTTGATGCTGGATGTTTCTTTAATAAATTTTCGGGACGAATAGGCCTTTTTTGTAGATTACCCTGGCAATTTGGACAAAGATGTTGATGTATATTGACGGTACAGTTTTCACAGAACGTACTCTCAAATGTACAGATGTAGGCGACTGAACCTGTACTTAAGTCGCTATCACAACTTTCACTGTTGGGTCTAAGTTACAGCATATAAGTTTTCCTTATTGAGGCAGTAAAAACCAATATTAGTCCACTGGGATTCCATTTGTTTAGCTGTCAATATAGCCAAATTTTGGCTGCTAAATTTGCTGAGCAGACGTAGGCTCATATCTATGCCAGCGGGAATGCCGCCAGAGGTGATAACGTTCTGGTTGTCTACCCAGCGAACATTCTCAATTATTGGAATATCAGGATATGTTTGTCTAAATTCCTCAATATCATTCCAATGTGTTGTGGCCTGATAGCTATTTAGTAAACCGGCCTGTGCTAATAAAAATGCTCCGGTACAAACCGAAGCCATAATAGGTACATTATGGCCTTGCTCTTGTATCAATTGGATAATATGAGTTTTTTGCATTTCATCAGTGTGCACACCACCCACAACAACCAGTAGGTCAAGTTCAGGGTGAGTGTGAATATCGTACTTTGGAGTGACACAAAATCCGCCTCTAGCCTCAATCGATAAATTCGTTTCTCCTATTAAAAATACATGTATTCGAAGATTTTCATTGTTTGAGCGATTAGCAGAAGCAAACACTTCAAACGGGCCAGAGAAGTTCAATACTTCTGCGTTCTTATATACGTATATGCCTATGTTAAGTTGCTCTTCTTTATGTTTCATTAGATTCATGCCATTTTAGAAAAATGTTTAACCACTTGTTGGCTTAATTTAGGGCTTGGTTGTTCAGAGGAACCACAATTAACTGGGAGCTCAGTGTTGTAATCTAATCACAATAGTATAATTTTGGTTACTCTATCTGCATCTAACTTGGCCACTTTGGTTAGCCTAAATTGAATATCGGCACTGGCCACTCCATCAGTTATCCGATTTCGGTCTATCACTTCCCGCTGATGTATTACTTCGATATTAATCGCCTTTAGTTTGTTTCTAGTTGCCAAGTGGCTTGCCGCTTTATATCTGACTAAGAGCCATGCCCTAGCTAAAATAATAAATCCTATTTTCATGACTTTCCTAGTTAGTGGTTACACCATTAAGATATTATCTGTGTTATCGTTTGGCGCAAATGACATAAAACTATATTTTTCTGCCATGAGTATGGATCGCCGTATTTTCTTTGTTGTGTTTGACCAGTTTGAGTTACTGGATTTATCCGGGCCCTCATCAGTGTTTAATGCTGCTAAAGCGTTAATGAAACAACCCGCGTATGAGATACACGTGTTGTCTGCCGCTGGGGGATTGATCCAATCGCGCACAGGCATTGAGGTTAATAGCCAATCTCTTGCCACCTTTGATGTTCGTCGTTCAGACACGATTTTGGTTGTAGGGGGAAGTCAGAAGGCAATAAAACAGGTGTCTGTTGATGATGTCGTGCAAAACTGGTTGGCTAAAAACGCAGAAAAAGCTGAGCGAGTAGGATCGATATGCACTGGTGCTATGGTGTTAGCCGCAAATGGTCTATTGGACGAAAAGAGAGCCACAACTCACTGGGCTGATTTGAGTCTCATGGCCGATAAGTATCCCTGTGTTGATGTTGCCAAGGACGCTTTATATTGTGTCGATGGCAACATTTGGACTTCTGCAGGAGTGACAACTGGCATTGATATGGCCATGGCGATGGTGGGCAAAGATCACAATACAAAGGTGATGCATGAGATAGCAAGATGGTTAGTGGTTTACGCACATCGCCCGGGACACCAGTCACAATTCAGTGAATTATTGATGGCGCAACACAGTCCCAGATTCGCGGATATCATTGGTTGGATTGATGGCAATTTACATCATTCAATTAAGGTCGCCGAAATGGCTAAACAAGCTCTTATGACTGAGCGAACCTTCTATCGAAAATTTACCGATGAAATAGGGTGTACACCTTCAAAATTTTTGGAAAACAGACGCCTATTTAGAGCAAAACAATTGTTAGAAAGCGAGGGAGTGGTTAAGTCAATATTTTCCAAGGTAGGTTATCAATCTGAGCTTGGTTTTCGTAATGCTTTTGCCGCCAAGTATGGATTATCTCCGTCCTTGTATAAACGAATGCATTGCAGTTCATGCGCGTTAAAATAGTGACAGGTTTTCTAACTGGCACAAGATACGTGTTTATTTATTTAAGTTATTAAAACGTTCCTTGCAGTGAAGGTAAAACGCCTTGGTAAGCCTATTCATCGGAGCATGAGATGACGTCACAAAACCATACTCATGTTTGATTTTGTGAGTGAGGGGCAGCAATACCATATCATTGTCTACGTATTGCTTTGCCAATAACTCATTGACCAAAGCTATGCCCAGGTTTCGTTTTGCAAAGGTACAGGCTATGGCCACTGTATGTGCTTCTAGCCTTACTCGCATCGGTACATTGGCATTTCGAAACGCTTCGTCGATTTGAACTCTTGAGTACCGGCCCTTGCCAATTAGAATTAGCTGTTGGTCATGCAAATCCTTAATTCCTAAACGTTTTTTACTAGCTAAAGGGTGTGCTTTGCTCAATACACAGCAAGTATTGCTCTCTACAATTTTTTCAGAGGTGAGACCTGGGTGGGTTTCAGGTAATTGGATAAATCCACAATCTGCAGAACGATGAGCAACAATTTCTCTTGCCGCGGCCGGAGCATGTGTATCAAGTGATACATTTACCCTAGGCCGCTGTTTTAGAAAATCGGCGACTATATTTGCTAACGGACCTGCAATAAAAGAATTAGGTGCAACAATTTTGAGTACGCCTAATTCAGAATTAAATAGATTTTTTGCTAATAATGAAATTCTATCGACGCTGGACAAGGTCAATTCCACTTCATGATGCAATACCAGTGCTTCATCGCTGGGTATCAATCTGCCTTTTTCACGATAAAAAAGTTGAAATCCAACATGTTCTTCTAATACACCGAGCAGTCGACTAATGCCTGGTTGCGTTATCCCCATTTCTTTTGCTGCAGCCGTAGCCGTTCCTCTTTCCATGATAGTTTGAAAGGCTTCAAGGCTTTTCAGGTTTATTGGGTTTTTCATTTATGATTATTCCGTTAAACACTATAACAAAATGCTATGGGGTTATCATAATTTATCATGGTATTGCATGGAACTTTTATTTAACTAAACTGCAATAACACTTAAAAAAGCCAAGTAGCCGGAGACTTCAATGTCTAACTTAATTTTTCGTAAAACCTTATTATCTGCAGCAATGGTGTCAGTATTTTCACACTGTCAATGGGCACAGGCTGCTGAGTCTGATGAACAATCTCAATCTGAAACTGAAGTCATCGCCATTACGGGGTCAAGAATTAAACGTCAAACCGAGACTACTAGTCCAGTCCAAGAATTAGACCTTGAAGCATTAAACCAAACAGGTTCAATGTCACTAGGTGAGGTACTTCAAGAACTACCCTCTGTAGGCTCTAGTTTAAATGGCAATGGTTCAGGCGGAACTAGCCACGGTACTAGCAGTTTAAATTTACGCAACCTTGGTGCGAATAGGTCTCTTGTGCTTGTCAACGGGCAACGTTGGGTAAACGGAGCTGGTACCAGAGGATTTCGTGATTTTGTTGATATGAATACAATTCCCCAAGCCATTGTTAGCCGTGTTGAAGTATTGCAAGACGGCGCAACAGCTATCTATGGTGCTGATGCTATAGCAGGCGTGGTCAATATTTATACTCATTCTGATTATGTAGGCACACGTATTAAAACCTATTATGGCGAATCATCTGAGGGTGATAGAGAAACCGCCAACATTGATATGTTATGGGGTAAAGATGTGGGTGAAAGTAATTTCATGTTCGCTGCCAGTTATACTGATCAAAAACCTGTTTATACTCAAGACCGTGAATTAACCGCAGTGCCTCTTAATGGTTTAACAGGGTACACACCAGAAGGCTTTTTTAGAGAAAACGATTTAGCCACGCTAGGTTTAGGTTTCGACGGTAGTGATATCACGCGTGATTTTGGAGCGGACGGTGAAGATTTAAACAACTGGCGTGATCCTACCGATGCTGATGAATATAATCGTTACCATAATAATTATGTCGTTGGCCCTAGTGAACGAACAGCACTTTATGGGCAAGCTTTAATTCCTTTTGGCGAAATAAACTTTAGAATTGAAGCTTTATATAATAAACGTGTATCAGATCAACAATTCTCTCAAGTCCTCTCTTCAGTAAGAGGTAGCCGTGGTTTTGCTATAGCAAACGACCCTGCAGTTAATCCTTTTGGTGTAGAGTTTTCTGGTAGTGACTTCCGTCTTAGTTCATTTATGACTGATAATGATTACAGAGTAAATGAACAAAATGTAGAAACGACTCGATTAGGCATTGGAGCAGATGGTGAACTAAGTGATGATTGGAGCTGGGACGGCTACCTGTCTTGGGCACAAAATAAGGGTGAATTTACCTCATATAATCAATTACATTTAGATAAGTTAGCATTAGGTTTATTAAATTGTGATACATCAGGTATAAATGTTGACGTCTCTGATTTAGAGGCCGACTGTGTCGGTGTTAATTTATTTAATCCACTCACAGATGCAATGGTAAATTATATCAATTTTACTGGGCATGATAAAAATAAAGCCAGCCAAATAGATTTTACGTTGAACGCTACTGGTAACATTATTGAGTTGCCAGCAGGCGATTTAGCGATGGCTTTTGGTATCGAATATCGTAAAGAAAAAGGAGACGATGTATCTGATAGCGTCATAAGTTCAACCCCACGTATCAATTCCTATCGAACAACGTCCTCTTCACCACGCCTAGGCACCAATGGTGAATATGATCTAAAAGAAGCTTATGCTGAGTTTAGTATTCCCTTACTTGAAGGTAAGACATTTGCCGAATACTTAGAGTTAAGCTTAGCGACCAGATTTTCAGATTATAGTACCTTTGGTAGTACGACCAATAGCAAAGCAGGCTTATTATTCACTCCGGTAGAAGGTTTATCATTTAGAGCGACATGGGCAGAAGGCTTTAGAGCACCCTCAATACTAGAATTATTTGAAGGGCAGCGCGTTACTTTTAGTCCGGTATCCGACCCTTGTGCTACTGACAATACCTTACCCGGTTGCACTGGTGTCCCAGCAGACTTTGAGCAGTCTGATAGTAATATTCAACTCACCACCGGTGGTAACAGCTACTTGCAACCTGAGACCTCTGAAAACACCTCTGTTGGTGTGATTTTTATTCCTACTTTCATGGATAACTTTAGTCTCACCCTTGATTGGTATGGTATTGATATCAATAACACAATAAGTGAATTTGGCGCACAAAATATTTTGGAGTTGTGTGCCTTTCAAAATAGAAACTGTGAAGTTATTTCGCGCAACAGTCTTGGCGAAATTGAGAACATCATTGATGGCCCGGTCAATCTTAACAGCACAAGTGTTAGCGGCATGGATGTGTTTATGCGGTATGCTATTGATAACCAAAGTGGTCAGTGGGATTTCACCGCTAATTTTTCCAAATTAAATGAGTTAACTGAAGTCTCAACATTATCGGATGGAAGTACCCAAGAGGAAGACCTAGTCGGTACTGCAGCCTCAAGAGAGTCCTATCCAGAATGGCGTGGTGCAATATCAGCGAACTGGAAACAAAACGATTGGTTTGCTGCTTATAGTGCTAGGTATATCGGAGATACAACTGAAAAGGTAATCAATCAACCTAGAAGTATAGGTTCTGTTACTACTCATAATATTTCTGCTGGTTATCACTTTGATGATAGGTTGACCGTAAAATTGGGGATTAACAATATAGCTGATACACAACCCCCTTCTTCTATAACTAATACCAACATCAATTTTGATCAAAATACTTATAACCCCGTTGGTCGCTTTACATATATGCAGGCCAGCTATGAGTTTTGAAAAGTTTGTATCTGACCTCAAACATAACGCTTTTGACAACAAAGGTAGCCCTTTAGGTTATATAGTTGAAACCGAAATTTATACGATGTTTTCTCCTCTTGAGGCCATTGAATTACCATTAATTTTAGATTCTCCCCACAGCGGTATGAATTGGCCTACCAGTGTCAGAACTGTGGCAACAGACACGCAGTTGAAGTCAGGTTGGGATGCCCATGTAGATAGGTTGTGGCATTCAGTCGTCGGTATGGGAGGCCATCTTCTGTGTGCTCATTATTCGAGAATGTTTATCGATTTGAATAGAGCTCCAGAAGATATTGATCCTCAACTTCTTGACTATTTAGACGAGACTTGTCGTCCAACAAAATATAGCGATAGGGGGATGGGATTACTGCGTAAATTTGCCCTCCCTGGCACCCTAATGTATGACTATAAACTTAACCATATCGACGTGATGAACAGGCTTAATCATTATTATTTGCCATATCACAATGCTTTGAGAATAAAACTGGATGCACTTCATTCGAAATATGGTGGGGTTTGGCATATCGATTGCCACTCGATGAAGTCAATAGCTAACAAAATGAATATTGATTGCGGTGCCCCGAGACCTGATGTGGTGATTGGTGATAATGATGGGGCTGCTGCTGATCCTGCTTTTGTTGATGTCGTCGAAGATGCCTTTAGGAAGCTTGGTTATAAGGTGGCGAGGAATGCCCCATACAAAGGAGGCTACCTTGTAACTCAGTACGCTGTGCCTAGTAGTAATCGGCATAGCATTCAAATTGAACTTAACAGAGCGCTGTATATGGACGAAAAAACGTTTGAACCCAATAGCAATTTCAATAATATACAAGGTGATTTGGCGACAGTGACCTTGATGATTGCTAAGTTTATCCGGTCTCAGGTCGCTTAAATGAACATATTGCCCAATGAAATGGTGGACAACAAATGAACAAGCAAAACGATACATCTCAATCTAAACAGGATGATCAGCATACATCACTCAATCCACTCATTATTTTATTGGGTATTCTTGTTTTGGCCACGACTATGACCTATTTCATTGAATCTGGTAGTTATCAAAGACAAGGTAAAAATGTCGTTCCAGATAGCTACCAGCAGATTGAAAAAGAGATCTCTATTAAAGCGCTGCTCAGAGTATCAGCACAAGATACAGAGAAAGCTCATCCTGTTAGCTTGACGGATATGTTAATGACCATACCCGAAGGTCTGGAACGAGGTGCGGGTTTAATCTTCATGGTTCTTATCATTGGTGGTATGTTTGGCATATTAAATAAATCGGGTGCAATTGATGCGGGTCTGGAAAAACTACTAAGTTTAGTAAAAGGCAATATTAAGTTATTAGTGGTTGTTCTAATGACTGTTTTTTCTATGGGGAGTACTTTTCTAGGATTGGCTTCAGAATACTTACTGATTATTCCTTTGATGGTCGCTATGGCTGTAAGGTTAGGACAACCCAGAATAATTGGTTTTGCTCTGGTCACCGTGTCTGTCAAAATAGGGTACTTAGCATCCGTCACAAATCCTCTACCATTGACGATAGCTCAGCCATTAGTTGGGTTGCAAATATTCAGTGGGGCAGAGATCAGATTCCTTTTTTATCTGGTTTTTTTAGCCATCGGCATTATTTTCATGCTTAAAATGGTGAGCCGACATGCCGGCGAAGCGGTCACTTTCGCTGAGTTAACAACGTGTAAATTATCGATTCGACATAGTGCTTTATTATTCACACTGGTGACAAGTATTGCATTTTTAGTGTATGCATCGAATCATTGGCAATGGAAGCATCACGCCTTCTCCGCATATTACATTGGTGTGTGTATATTCATGTCAATAGTTAGCGGCCTAGGTGCTAACAAAGCGGCAGATGCCTTCGTATATGGAATGAAAAAAGTGTTGTTAGCCAGTTTTTTAATTGGGGTGGCATCTGCTGTTGCTGTCGCCTTGGAGAAAGGCCAGATACTTGATTCTGTCGTGCACTCACTGGTTTCTCTAATTGGAAATAGTGGTCCCACTGCTTCAGCAAATGGTATGTTTTTCGCTCAACTTATGTTGGATTTTCTTATTCCTTCGACTTCAGGGCAAGCTGCTGTCAGTATGCCCATAATGGGGCCGATAGGACAATTGTCTGGTGTGTCGGCTCAGACAACCGTTGTGGCTTTTTTGTTTGGCAATGGGATTACTAACATGTTGACGCCAACATCAGGCACCCTTCTAGCGTATTTAGCAACGGCACAAATTAGTTGGACTCAGTGGGCGAAATTTATATTTCCTTTATGGCTTATTTTTATTGTTACTTCAGTCATTTTATTAACATTAGCTGTAAATTTTGGCTTTTAAAGCCCTGTATTTGAGATTGAAAAATATGAATAGCTTTTTATCTAATAATGAACAGCCGCTCTCTGAGTCTAATGATTGTTATTCATTAGAGCGAGACTCATTTGAAGTGCATGAAAAGGATAAGAGAGAAGAAAATACTTTTCTTAATAATTTAGAGGGGGTGACTAGTTATCACATTCCTGGTTATAACTAAAAGTTGGTTGGTAAAATCTGGTTCGTCATGATGGAGTATTATTAATGTTTGTAGCTGCCGTGATTTTTACTCTGGGTTGGTTTACTTTAGGACCTACCCTCTGGCAGGGACAACGTCTCATTTAGAGAGTCAATTATCTATAAGACCAGCTTGTTTTAGAAAAAACTATATACCAAAGTAACGGCTGTTTGGGTATCTAGGTTGTCGATACCGTCAGCTACATCAGAGTTATGATCTAGAATAAGAGACACTTTGAGGGATAAGCCACCGCTGATTTGGGCAGATACCGATGTCTCTGATTTAGACTTCGTATTGTCACTTCCGACTTCAGTGCTGAGCAACTGCTTGAATTGAGCGGTGTCAGAGATTTTCCATTGGTAGTCTAAAGCAGCCCTAACTATCATTCCATTTTGTTTTTCACCATCACTGGTTTCAGAAAATGAGTAACCAGGACCAACGCTGTAACTAAATTTACTTGCGTCGTCTTCCCACATTTTTTGTGACCAACCAACTGCTAGTGTTGCTTGGTAGTCAAAGCTACTAAATTTGTCGTCTTCGTATGAGGCAAAACCAAATAAACGATGGTCAGGATTTTCTAATTTGTAGTTACCTTGGCCCGATAAAAAATATTTTTGTGCCGTGGTTTGATCGACATCATTAATTTTATCTTTTTTGTACAGCGCTTCTACGGTGAAGTCATTGCTCCACTGAGTCAGTTCTTGATGGGCAGACAGTTTACCTTTTATAGAGGTTGTTTCAGTATTACCTGTTGTTGCAATATAGCCAAATTCGCCATCCATAGAGAAGGGTTTTACTTCGTCCGCAGCCAATGCGTGTCCAGTGGCACATAACCCAAGTAAAATTATAGACTTTTTCATTCGCATATCCTTTATATAAATAATTATGTGTAGATGAGGTTCAGTAAACACATATGTTGCTATTTTGACAGAAGCTTGAGCGTAAAAGTACCCTACTTTAGTTGTAACCTAATTTTAAAAAAACTGATAAACCAAGGTAACCGCAGCCTCAGTGTCTAGCTCTTCAATATCTGGCCCGACACTAGTATCAAGGTTCACGACAAAACTTAGCTTCATAGCTAAAGTGCCTGTCAGTTTTGTTGATACAGACGTTTCTGATTTAGTTTTGGTAAATTCTTGGTCTGCTTCTGTGCTAACAAATTGCCGAAACGTTGCATTATCAGAAAACCTTTTTCTATATTCCAACGCAGCTCTGATAATAAGATTTTGGGAGTTGTCTTCGCTATTGTTTTCATCGACTTCTGAAATAGCGTAACCTGGACCAACACTATATTTAAATTCGCTATGCTTATCGTGCCAGAGCCTAGAGGACCATCCTGCTGCTAATGAAGCTTGATATCGAAAACCATTAAATCGATTATTTTCATATTCGCCATAGATAAAAAGACGGTCATCCGGTTCAGTTAGCTTGTGATCCAATTGACCGGATAAAAATAGTTTCTGGGCTGATGCCTGATTACTTTCTTCACCATCCAACTCTTGTTGGTTCTGCTTGTAGAGGGCACTACCTATGATTTGATAACTCCAAGAAGTTAACTCTTGACTGGTATTTACCTTAGCTGTGATGGTCGAAGTATTGGTATTTCCATCTGCCAGCAAAAACCCAAACTCACTAATTATTGATAATTCATCATCATCAAAAGCGGGTCTATCTGCTAGATATAGGGAGTGCATGATGTTTTGCTTAGCAAAGCCAAAGTTTGCCGTTTGTAAAACAATTAGGAGTAAAATCCACTTCATGGTGTAAAAAATACTAATATTCTAAAAATCAGCGTGTGATTATATCTAAATTCACCACGCTTGTGGACACGTAAAGCACAAAATGTGTAATAAATACTTTTATATCAAGCTAAATTAACAAAGAGAAGGATTCATTACACTTAATACGCCGTCAGCTTCCATGCTTGCAAATTTAATCGCGTCTTTTAAATCTTCTTGATCAAGATTCAAATATTTCAGAACTAAAGGTGTGATCAACTGACTGGCTGAATATAAATTATCATGTGTCATTGCTATGCCAGCACGAACCGCAGTGTAAATAATCGCGACATCTTTGTTTTCCAGCGCTTTATTTTCATTATGTACATCCATCACAGGAACATATAATTGACTGGGTAAGTGCCAAAACTCCATAAGTTTTGCACTGCAATTTGCGTAATCAAAACCTAAGACTTGACGCTGTAACTTCCAAGGCGATGTTTTTTCATCATATTTGCAGCATTTAATTGCTAAATCTGGTGCCTGAATCGCGACTAAAAGCTCGCCTAAATTGTGTAACAATCCAAGCAGAAAGAAGCGCTCGCTGCCTCTTATTTTGATCATCTTAGCCAAATGCTTTGCAACTAAGGCCGCATAGATACTTTGTAACCAAAATCTTTTTAAATCAATTACGTCGCTGCTAAAGTGTTCAAATGCAGAGCTAGCGGTTTCTGACATAACTAGATTATATAAGGCTTCGCCGCCAATAATGTTGATGGCCTTTGATAAAGAGTCAATCTGCGACTCAAAACGAAACAATGGACTATTTGCCAATTTAAGTAACTTAGAAGATAAAGAGGGATCCAATGCGATGAACCGACTAATATCTTCTAAGTCAGATTGGTCATCATCTAGCATTGATCGAATACGCACACAAATATCCGGTAAGGCAAATGATTGACTAGCAACTTTAGCGATATCTACAGGGTGAATTAATGACATAGTTCACTTTTTTTGAAAAAACCTTAACCTAGTATAAACATTAGTAATTTAAAATGAGAGCTTCTTTTTATTTAGATTTACATACAGATGTATGCATAAAAGAGGTTGATTTTTATTTATAAAAATATAGGGTGTTTTAACAACTAGTTTACAATGTAAATGGTATTCCTATGGAAGAGCTTTCTGGCCTAGACGCTTCATTTTTATATCTTGAAACACCAAAGATGCCTATGCACATAGGTGGTGTAGCTGTTATTGAAGGATCGCTTAAGTTTGATGACTTTAGACAGTATGTAAGTGAACGTGTGCATAATGTCGAAAAGCTTACCCAAAAATTGGTCACGGTACCCTTTAGCCTAGATAGACCTTATTGGGTTGAAGATCCCGATTTTGATATCAACATGCACATGCACCGCACTGCTTTACCCCGTCCAGGTGGTTGGAAAGAGTTGCGTTATTTAGCATCTAGATTATTTTCCCAACAGTTAAACCGAGATCGCCCTTTATGGGAATTTATCTTCATAGAAGGTTTAGACTCTATACCGCAAGTGCCTAAAGGGTCGGTGGCGTTGATCAGCAAAGTGCATCATTCAGGATTTGATGGTAAGTCTGGAGCCGACTTGATGTCTATGTTGTTTGATGTGTCACCTACACCAAAGGCACCAAAGCCAGCGGTAGTGAAAGAGAAAAAAGAGATACCTGGGGCTGTTGGATTGATGGCAAAAAGTGCCTATCACTTCATTACGCGGCCAACTAAGCTCCCGGGCCTATTGTGGGATACGGGTAAGGCTACGTTAAAAGCGGGTTACATGACCCGAGCGCAAGGCATAACAAAGCCTACTATGCCTTTCAATGCCCCTAAAACAAGGTTTAACAACACAGTTGAAATGGAACGTGTGTGGAATTCTACTATTTTAGACATTCGCCGAGTTAAGGCCCTCAGAAAAGTAGTCGATGGGGCAACCTTAAATGACGTGATACTAGCTATATGTGCTGGTGCGCTCAGGCGTTACTTGTTAGAAAAAGGTGAGTTACCCGATAAGCCACTTGTCGCTATGGTGCCAGTCTCAACTCGTACCGCAGAAGAAAAAAATGCGATGGGTAATCAAGTATCTGCCATGTATGTGCAGTTGGCTACCGATGTTGCAGATCCCATTAAGCGATTTGAGAAAATTCAAATCAATACCATGGTAGGTAAGCTTTACCAAGATGCCATCGATGCAAAAAGTTTAATGGGATACGCTGAGTTAATTCCGTTTGGTTTAGCAGGTGTGGCAGCAAGGTTCTACTCCAGTGCAGCCATAGCCAAACACCATAATCCATTATTCAATGTGGTGATTACCAATGTACCCGGGCCGCAAATACCCATTTATCTTGCTGGTCATAAGCTCATAGTTAATATGGGAACCGCGCCTATTTTTGATGGGATGGGTTTGATCATGCCTATTTGTAGTTATAACGGCACCATATCTATTAGTCCTACAAGCTCAGCAAATTTAATGCCCGATTTAGATATGTTCACACGTTATATTCGCGAAAGTGCTAATGAGTTAGAACTAGCCGTAAAGGAAAAGCTAGCTGGTCAAGCAGCTATTGATGCGCTTATGCAAGAAGAATAATTACACCGTTTTATAGGATTTTTTATGCAACATGTATTACCTACTATACCCAGACCTTCTTTATTTCATATGCTCAGTGAAGGCAGAACATTAATTGAACTCAGTGCGTTTGGAGCTGCTTTACCCTTTTTAAAGAGGGCTCCTTCTGGTGACGGGCATCCGGTAATGGTGCTTCCTGGTTTTTTAGCCAGTGATTTTTCAACTAAACCCATACGCTCTTTTTTAAAAGGTAAAGGTTATGCAATCTATGGTTGGGAACTCGGACGGAATTTTGGCACCCATATAGTCGGTGGTGAACAAGTATTAAGTGATCAATTAATTAATCGAGTAATTGAATT
The DNA here is from genome assembly GCF_000347635.1 of Paraglaciecola psychrophila 170. NCBI lineage: Bacteria > Pseudomonadati > Pseudomonadota > Gammaproteobacteria > Alteromonadales > Alteromonadaceae > Paraglaciecola > Paraglaciecola psychrophila. The sequence continues at coordinate 1,349,683 of NC_020514.1, forward strand.
ATCGGTCATTCATAACGCGAAGGTCAGTTTAATTGGCTGGAGTTTGGGTGGTATTTTAGCTAGAGAGCTTGCTCGGATTATTCCAGATTGCGTGCGTCAAGTCATTACACTGGGTAGTCCATTCAATGGTTCGCAAGGGTCTTCTCCCGCAGTCGAAAGATTGTTTGAACTTATTAATGGTAATGTTTCTCAATCTAATCCAGATGCGGTGAGAAAGATGTTTACCCCTCCACCGGTTCCAAATTCGGCATTATATTCTAAAACTGATGGTGTTGTTCATTGGCAAGCTTGTATTAATCACCGAATTGAAGCACATCATCAGGCTGAAAATATTCAGGTACGAGGCAGTCATTCTGGCTTAGGTCACAATCCACAGGCTGTGTGGATTGTCGCGAATAGATTGTCGCAACCAGAAGCTAGTTGGCAGCTATATAAAAACGCTGAACTTGAAAAACCTCAGTTTTCAGGCAAGCTAAAGTACGTTTGATTTGCTAGGAGTTTTGACACCTTTGAATACTATCACTCACCATCCCGAGCAGTTGGTTGCAGCTAACAACCTCTATATTAATTACGATAGTTTTGGAGATAAAAGTCATCCAGCTATTGTATTGATCATGGGCTTAGCCACTCAAATGATTTATTGGGACGAACAGTTTTGCAAATTACTAGCCTCACAAGGCTATTGGGTTATCAGATTTGATAACCGGGATAATGGCAAAAGTACTTGGTTGGACTCAATACCTCCACCCACTAGTCTTGCTTTACTGACAAATGCGGTGTTTAAACGCCCACTTGGTGCCACTTATTTATTGTCTGATATGATGCAAGATACAGTGAGCTTATTAGATGCATTACAGCTTGAAAGTGCACATATAGTGGGCGCATCTATGGGCGGAATGATTGCTCAAGAAATTGCAATCCATCACCCACACAGAGTTAAAAGTCTTACTTCTATCATGTCTACTACCGGTAATAGGAAGTTACCCAAGCCGTCTGCGGCCTTTAGTTTTAAAATGCTTAAACCTCCTCCTAAAGATGTTGATAAAGCCGTTACCTATGGTATGCATGTGTGGCGGATGATACAGGGGAATTATTATCCATTTGATCAACCAAAAGTGCTTGGTTTAATAACGCGGGCATTACAGCGAGGTTTTAATCCTGCGGGCAACACCCGGCAACTAGCCGCTATTTTGGACTCGCCGGATAGAACTAAAGCCCTAAATACTTTAACCGTATCCAGCTTAATCCTACATGGTGAGGACGACCCTTTAGTACTTGTTGCTTGTGGGTATGCCACAGCTAAAGCGATACCCAATGCCAAAATAAAAACCTACCCAGGTATGGGGCACACCATACCCAGTCAACTATATGCTGATATAACCCAACAGATACTGGATCACATTAAGGCTAGCTGACTTTATTTAAAACGTGCAAACAATCCGTTAACGCTGCGCACCATCCATCGAGGATAGTGTGTGGCCATTTGTACTAACAATTTGTTGGCTACCTTGTCCAAAAATACGACTTCTCCTTTCATACTTGCCTTATATGCTTGCGCAGCAAGTTCCATCGGATCTGCTTTTAAAAATTTAGGAATAAACTTTTCAAAGCCATCAGCGTGAGTGAGCATTTGGGTTTCTGTCATGCCAGGGCATACACAAGTGACGCTTACTCCAGTGCCTCGAAGTTCTTCGGCGATACCTTCTGAAAAGGACAATACAAAAGCCTTACTGGCACCGTATGCTGCAAAGTTAGGGGTCGGCATAAAGCTAGCAATAGAGCCTACATTGACAATTTTCCCTTGCCGACGGGCAAGCATGGGTTTGATAAATTGTTGGGTCATATTGACCAAACTCTGAATGTTTAATTGCAATAAGTTATTTAACTGCTGTGAATCGCTTAGGCTCAACTTTTCGACTTGCATCATGCCTGCATTATTCACCAATATATCGACTTTTATTTCTTTTAATGCGATCGCTTCAAATAGCTTTTGTGCCGCATCGACGGGGATCAAGTCGGCGGCGAAGACATGCACATCGACTGCGTATTTTGCTTTTAGTTCGCTAGCAAAATCCATTAACTTAGATGCATTACGTGCTACTAACACTAAGTCATGTCCATTCTTTGCATAGACTTCTGCAAAGCTACGACCTATACCTTCTGATGAGCCTGTGATCAGTGCTGTTTTAAGTTTGGGCATTGCGAACCTCTTTGTTAATTTAGGTGATGTCACAGGTGACCATCAGATTAGCTATTTTATGGTTTATTCTGGGTAAATGAATCGTCTGAGAAACCAAGCTGTGGTGATGTTTCAGTTGTACTTTTTTTGATTTTATTTTTATGGGCTGCTTGTGCTCTTTTTTTACGTGTTGCACAGGCTTTGATAATTTTACTCTGAACATCTTGTTCTAAGTTTATCCAATGTACTCTTTCTTCTCTAGATCTGAAACAGCCAACACAGAAACCTTTTGGTCCAGATTGGCACACACCAATACATGGGCTGGTAATTTCAAATATTTCAATTTGTTTCAAAGCAAGATCACTGACATTATTGTGTTCATGTAATTAAAGTGTAGGCCCGTATGATTTAATTGGTATTTAACAGGTTATATTTTAAATTCTACTTAGAATATAAAATATATACAGACTTAGGATACTTATTGCCATTTTTAAATAAAATGCATGTGGAAAAAATCGATTTATATCTCTTTAAGAGTATTTCTAGTATGCGCTGTCATTTTTTTAGTGCCTTTGTTTGTTCCGTACTTTTTTATGTTGTAACACCATGATTTATCTGGTCTTATAATTGGTAAAACGCGGTGAACCCGTTTGAACGATATCTTTGAGCATGACGATAAATTAAATATCCTAGAAGTAACTGACTATGAGCAGGCAGTGCTTTAGTTCTATCTTCTCCGCTTACTCAAAATAGTATTCCAGTGACAAATATTGATCCAACTAATCATTATGCAATAGGCTTTGGTGAGCAATGATTGCAATTGTCTAAGCACTCTAAAAGTGACACGGACATGAACAAGTTACAATATGCAGTAAAATTAATGATTGATAACGGCACCCTGAATAATATTATGAATAAGTATTACGGTGAAAATTGGCTTCAGGTTAATCAGTTGGTATTAAAGTAATTTAGTTAATTGTTGTGATTAAAAATAAGGCCGCTAAGCGACCTCCTTAATGCTATAGATTGCTTATTACCAAATTTTGACTCTGTCCTCAGGTTTAAGATACATCGCATCGCCTTCTTTAACATCAAATGCTTGATAGAAAACATCTACGTTGCCCACTATACCGTTAACGCGGAACTCTCCTGGTGAATGTGGATCACTAATCAATTGCGCTCTTAATGCATCTTCTCGGGATTTACTGCGCCACACTTGGGCATATCCCATAAAGAAACGCTGGTCGCCAGTTAGGCCATCAATCACAGGTGACGTTTTACCATCTAGTGACATTTGATATGCTTTGTATCCGATAGTCACGCCCGCTAAGTCACCAATATTTTCGCCTAAGGTCAATTCACCATTGACGGTTTGACCTTCAATGGGCTCAAATTTGTTGAACTGAGCAACTAATTTTTTGCCTAGTACATCAAACGCTGCGCGGTCCGCATCTGTCCACCAACTGCGCAAGTTACCTTGACCATCATATTTTGAACCTTGATCGTCAAAGCCATGGCCAATTTCGTGGCCAATTACCGCGCCAATGGCGCCATAATTCAC